>NZ_JAUUTZ010000016.1 GCF_030678915.1 Paracoccus wurundjeri
GCCAAAATACTTCGTGATCGCTGCCGTCAAAGTCGTCTTGCCGTGGTCAACGTGACCAATCGTCCCGATATTGACGTGCGGTTTGTTCCGTTCAAACTTTGCCTTTGCCATGATTGGCTCCTTTTCGTTCTTCGAAGATGCGCCCGAAGGCGCATCGGATCACGCGTATTTCTTTTGAATTTCGTCCGAGATATTCTGCGGAACGGCCTCGTAATGCGAGAACTGCATCGTGAACACCGCACGACCCGAAGACATCGAGCGCAGGTTGTTAATATAGCCGAACATGTTTGCCAGCGGCACCGCAGCATCGATGACATTCGCATTGCCGCGGCTATCCTGTCCGCGAACCATGCCGCGACGGCTGGTCAGGTCGCCGATGATCGAACCGGTATATTCCTCCGGCGTCACGACTTCGACCTTCATGATCGGCTCGAGCAGTTTCGCACCGGCCTTGCGCAGACCTTCACGCATTGCCGCGCGGGAAGCGATCTCGAAGGCCAGAACCGACGAGTCGACATCGTGGAAAGCACCATCAAGCAGTGCGACCTTGAAATCGATCACCGGGAAACCGGCCAGCGGACCGGAATCCATCACCGATTTGATGCCTTTCTCGACGCCCGGGATATATTCCTTCGGCACCGCACCGCCGACGATGCGCGATTCGAAGGAATAACCCTCGCCCGGCTCGGTCGGCTGAATTTCCAGCTTGACGCGGGCGAACTGGCCCGTACCGCCGGTCTGCTTCTTGTGGGTATAGTCGATCTCGGCAGGCTGCGAGATGGTTTCCCGATACGCCACCTGCGGCGCACCGATATTCGCCTCGACCTTGAACTCCCGCTTCATGCGGTCGACCAGAATGTCCAGGTGAAGTTCACCCATCCCCTTCATGATCGTCTGCCCCGATTCCAGATCGGTTTCAACGCGGAAGGACGGATCCTCGGCCGCCAGACGCTGCAGGGCCAGACCCATTTTCTCCTGGTCGGCCTTGGATTTCGGCTCGACCGCGATCTCGATCACCGGCTCGGGGAAGGTCATGGTTTCCAGAACCACCTGCTTGACCGGATCGCAAAGCGTGTCGCCCGTGGTGGTCTCTTTCAGACCGGCCAGCGCGATGATATCGCCCGCAAACGCCTCTTCGATCTCGGTCCGGTCCTTCGAATGCATCAGCATCATCCGGCCGACACGCTCGCGCTTGCCCTTGGTCGAGTTCAGCATGCTGTCGCCCTTCTTCAGCACACCGGAATAGATCCGGGTGAAGGTCAGCGAACCGACGAAGGGGTCGTTCATGATCTTGAAGGCCAGCGCCGAGAACGGTTCAGCATCATCCGCATTCCGTGGGATATTGCGCTCTTCGTTCTCGTCATCGGGCGAGAAGCCCATCAGGGTCGGAACGTCTTGCGGCCCCGGCAGAAAGTCGATCACGGCGTTCAGAAGCGGCTGTACACCCTTGTTCTTGAATGCGGAACCAGCAAGCATCGGGAAGAAGGACAGTGACAGCGTGCCTTTGCGGATAAGCTTGCGCAGCGTATCGGCATCGGGCTCATTGCCTTCCAGATAGGCTTCCATAGCGTCATCGTCCTGCTCGACGGCAAGTTCGATCATGTTGTTGCGCCACTCGGTCGCCAGATCCATCAGGCTGTCGCGGATCGGCTGACGAACCCAGCTTGCGCCAAGATCCTCGCCCGTCCAGACCCATTCTTCCATGGTGATCAGGTCGATAATGCCTTCAAGATTATCCTCGGCGCCGATCGGCAATACGATCGGGCAAGGCGTTCCGCCCGTCCGGTCCTTGACCATCTTCACGCAATTGAAGAAATCGGCGCCGATCTTGTCCATCTTGTTGACGAAGACCAGACGCGGCACCTTGTAGCGGTCAGCCTGACGCCACACCGTTTCAGTCTGCGGCTCGACGCCGGCATTCCCATCCAGCAACGCGACAGCGCCGTCAAGAACAGCCAGCGAACGCTCGACCTCGATGGTGAAATCGACGTGACCCGGCGTATCGATGATGTTGAGACGGTATTTGGTATCCGACGTGCCCTCGGCGGACGGATCTTCCTGGCGCTGCCAGAAAGTCGTGGTCGCAGCCGAAGTGATGGTGATACCGCGCTCGGCTTCCTGTTCCATCCAGTCCATCGTCGAGGCGCCGTCATGGGTCTCGCCGATCTTGTGGTTCTTGCCGGTGTAGAACAGGATGCGCTCGGTCATCGTGGTCTTGCCGGCATCGATATGAGCCATGATGCCGAAGTTACGATAACGCTGTAGCGGATATTCGCGTGCCATGATGGGCCTTCCTTCCGTTTACCAGCGGTAATGGCTGAACGCTTTGTTCGCGTCGGCCATCTTGTGAGTGTCTTCGCGCTTCTTGACGGCGGTACCGCGGCCATTGACGGCGTCGGACAATTCGCCCGCAAGACGCTCTTCCATGGTGTGTTCGTTGCGGTTCTTGGCGGCGGTGATCAGCCAGCGGATCGCCAGAGCCTCACGGCGGATCGGGCGAACTTCGACCGGAACCTGATAGGTGGCACCACCGACGCGGCGCGAACGCACTTCAACGGAAGGCTTCACATTGTCGAGTGCTTCGTGGAAGACTTCGATCGGCTCGCGCTTCAGGCGCTGCTCGACACGGTCGAGCGCGTTGT
This sequence comes from Paracoccus wurundjeri, assembly GCF_030678915.1. Lineage (GTDB taxonomy): Bacteria > Pseudomonadota > Alphaproteobacteria > Rhodobacterales > Rhodobacteraceae > Paracoccus > Paracoccus onubensis_A. Next base: position 2,643 of record NZ_JAUUTZ010000016.1, read on the forward strand.
AGACGATACGCTCGGCGGTGGATTTCTTGCCGTCAACCATCAGGTTGTTCATGAATTTGGTCAGCACACGATCGCCAAATTTGGCGTCGGGCAGGATTTCGCGCTTTTCAGCGGCGTGACGACGGGACATCTGCCTATCTCCTTACTTCGGACGCTTGGCGCCGTATTTCGAACGACGCTGACGACGATCTTTGACGCCCTGGGTATCCAGAACACCGCGCAGGATGTGGTAACGGACACCCGGAAGGTCTTTCACACGGCCGCCACGGATCAGCACGACGCTGTGCTCCTGGAGGTTGTGCTTTTCGCCCGGAATATAAGAGATGACCTCGAAGCCATTCGTCAGACGCACCTTGGCGACTTTACGCATAGCGGAGTTCGGTTTTTTCGGCGTCGTGGTATAGACGCGCGTGCAGACGCCACGCTTCTGCGGGCATCCTTGAAGATGCATCGACTTACTGCGCTGCACTCTGGGCTGCCGCGGCTTGCGGATCAGCTGTTGAATAGTCGGCATTCGGTTCCCCGTCTTGCTCTGTCAATACTCGCAGCCACCGGCTGCGCCACTTCTCGACGGCGTTTCACGCGAATCGCGAAACGCCAAACCCATCCGGCCCCACGAAAAGGGGTGGACGGGAAAATTCCAGAGGATCGGGGCGATCTGGCCCGGATCATGACCACATAGGTTCTGGTACCCAAGGCGGAACTCCGCCGGGTGCGGGGCGTATAGGGGGAATCGGGAAGGCTGTCAATCCATCGCAGTGGATTTATGCCCTGCCGTTTCATCATCCGCATATCGGCAATGTCAGGACGGCAGCTTTCGAAGCGCATCCTGCAGCGCCGCCAGATCGATGTCAAAGCGACGCTTCAGCGCATCCAGTTCCCAGGGCCGACTGTTATGGTCAGGCAACCGGAACGCGCTGTCATTCGTATCATGACGACCGCGCAGGAACATGTTGCCGTCATGCAGGGTCACGGTCGGCATATGACAATGCAACTGATGATGCCCCCAGCCAAACAGGCCCTGACGCGAACCGGCAGGCAGATAGACCGTCTGCCCGCAATTCCAGGTCGAGGCGAATACGCGATGCAGATTGGCCTGCGTTCCGTCCGCCTCCAGTACGAAACCGCTGGTATAATCGCCACTGACCATCCCGTATTGCCGATATAGCGGTGCAAGATAGGTTTCGAAATCCCTGCGCACCCGGTCGATGTAATTCACGGCAACCGCATCGTCGTCATCCAGCCGGAACTGGGCGACGATATCGGTGTCCGGATGCAGATATTTCGAGAATGGCGCATTGCAGATCTGGAAATGCTTCCCCGGCGCGATAAATTCCAGCCTGACGACCGGACAATCCGCTACGATTTCCGCCAGTTCATCCTGCCATTTCTGCGGCATGAGATCGCTTGCCAGCACGACGAAAAGAAAACCCTGATCGCTCTGCGCCCGGATCGAGGGCATCACCACATGCCTGAACCATGCCATCCGAAGCGCAAGGCGGGATTCCTGAAACAGAAAGGCCCGGCGCTCATCCAGCGACGCGGGACCGCGTTTGAACCCGCCCGTCGTCAACAGTGAAAAACGGCAAACCCCGATCGGCTGAATCTTCATATCGCCCAATTCGATCCTGTTAAGACTATCCCCCGCATGCGGCACCTTCCGGTCCGGCTCGGAGGCAGAGCTTGCTCTTACAACCCGGCTGCGATCTTTTCCAGCCATTGGGGTCTCAGGCCAAACCGCGCAGAAATCTGACGGTTCAGGGCCTCTTCATCCAGTTGCCACGGCAGGCCCGGCCCCATATCGCCCGAATCATTGTCGCCGTGAAGCGTGCGGACAAACATCAGCGGACGTGTCACCGCCACGCCCGGCATCCATTGCGCCAGCTTGGAATGATCGTAATTCAATGCGGTTTCGTCCGCATCCGGAGGCAGGAAAATCGTCAAAGCGGCAGTCGCATTGTGGCAAATACGCGGAATCAGCCTGACCTTGCCATTCTCGAATTTCAGGATCAGGCCGCGCGAATAATCCAGAGACAGCTTGCCCTCGGTTTTCCACAGGCCCTTTACACGACGAAAATCCTTGCGCGCCGCCTCGATGTAATTCACGGCGACAGCATCGTCGTCATCATGGCGGAAATGCCCGATCACATCGGCAGACGGATCGATATGCGGCGCGACAGCCGCCCGGCACGCTTTCAGGTGATATTTCATCGGCGGCACCAGTTCCAGCTTCAGCTGCGGGATCTCGGCTTCCAGATCCCGCAACATGCCCAGATAGGGCTCTGGCAGATCCGGCCCGGTCATCACGACCAGCGTAAAATCGGGATCCGTCTGCATGCGCCATGCCGGAAGGGCGATCTCGGTGAACCAGAACCAGCGTCGCGCAAGCCGCTGCGGATCGTAAAGATAGGCTCGTCTTTCATCATAGCTTTCGTGCTCGACCTGGTAGCCACGCATTCCGACATAGGAGAACCGGCAAAGCCCCAGCATCTGTACCCGCATCATTCCCCCTTCAATTGCGCTTCACGCCAGATGGAATAGATTCCGGCGCCAACGACAAGCGCCGCCCCGGTCCATGTCCAGATATCCGGCCATTCATGGAACACCAGCAGCCCTGCCGCAATCGCCACGATCAGCGAAACATAGCGGAACGGCGCAACATAACTGATCTCTCCGATCCGCATCGCGGCAACGGCGGTCATATAGCCAAGCGTCAGGAACGCACCGCCAAGCATAAGCAAAAGGATTTGTGATATTCCCGGCATAACCCAGCCCTGCCACAGGCTTGCCAGAAAGCCCATCAGGGTCACGGTCATGGCGGTATAGAAAGCGATCGTGATCGAACTGACCCCCCGCCCGACAGTCCGGGTCACCAGATCGCGCATGGCGACAAGCGCCACCGCCGCCAGGGCCACCAGCGACCAGATCCCGAATGTACCGGTGCCCGGTCGCAGGATGATCACGACGCCGATCAACCCGATGGCAACCGCGCTCATCCGCCTCCAGCCCAGTTTTTCGCCGAACAGCAGGGCCGCCGACAACATCACCACAAGCGGCAGCGACTGCATGACCGCCGAAAGATCGCCGATCGCCATATTCTGAAGCGCATTCAGGAACAGCACCGTCGACCCAAGCTCCCCCACGATCCGGAACGCCATCGCGACACGATCCGTGCGGGGAACCTGCAGGCGCAGCCCGCCCTCCCGCTGCGCAAGGATCATGATGCCAACCATCACCGCCAGCCCCCGCAAGGTCATGGCCTGATATAGCGGCATATCCTGTGTGACGAATTTCATCACCGTGTCATTGCAGGTGAATCCAACCATCGAGAAACACATCAGCAAAGCGCCACGCAGATTGTCTCCGGGCTGATGGGGCTGTGTCCTGATCGAGGCGGGGCTGACCCGCCGGAATGGCGATATAAGTGGCGTGCGCATTGATTTCCGTCCCTCTGCCCCAAGCGTTAGGCGGTCGTTCAGGCAGGAGCAAGGGGGAGAGATTACGGATAGAGGCCGATCAAGCAGCTCTTTCTGCCCGACGCCCACCGGGCCGACAGGATTTACGCCCCGTTTCTTGCCGCAATCGCATATAAAAAGGCCCGGCAAATGCCGGGCCTTTCCTGTCGCTTGGGCAGCGGGTTATTCTTGGCTGCCGGTATCGGGTGCTCCGGCCGGGGCACTTTCCTCTGCCGGAGCGGGCGCTGCCAGAACCGCAGCCGCTTCGGCTTCAGCACGGCGGGCATCGATCACCTCGTTATCGCGCTCGGTGGCGATACGGCGAACGCGCGAGGTCGCGCCACCCGTACCTGCCGGGATCAGGCGGCCGACGATGACGTTCTCTTTCAGCCCGACCAGCTTGTCGCGCTTGCCCTGAACCGAGGCTTCGGTCAGCACGCGGGTGGTTTCCTGGAAGGACGCCGCCGAGATGAAGCTGCGGGTCTGCAGGCTGGCCTTGGTGATGCCCAGCAGAACCGGTTCACCTGTGGCCGGACGGCCGCCGCGCGCTTCGATCTTGGCATTTTCGGCGTCGAACTCGTCGCGCTCGACATGCTCGCCTTTCAGAAGCGTGGTCTCGCCGCTGTCGATGATCTCGATCTTCTGAAGCATCTGGCGAACGATCACCTCGATATGCTTGTCGTTGATCTTCACACCTTGCAGACGATACACGTCCTGAACCTCGTCGATCAGGTAATCGGCAAGCGCCTCGATCCCCATGATCCGCAGGATGTCATGCGGAGCCGGGTTACCGTCCATGATGTAGTCCCCCTTCTGCACGAAGTCGCCTTCCTGCACCGGGATGTGCTTGCCTTTCGGCACCATGTATTCGACCGGCTCGCGCCCTTCTTCCGACGGCTCGATGGCGATGCGGCGCTTGTTCTTGTAGTCCTTGCCAAAGCGCACATAACCGTCGATTTCGGCGATGATCGCGTGATCCTTGGGACGACGCGCCTCGAACAGTTCCGCCACGCGGGGCAGACCCCCGGTGATGTCCTTGGTCCGTGCGCCTTCGCGCGGGATACGTGCAACCACGTCACCCGGACGAATTTCCTGCCCGTCCTCGATCGACAGAATGGCATCCACCGACATCGGATAGCTGACCGGGTTGCCCTGCTCGTTGCGAACCGGTTCGCCGTTCTCATCCATGATGATGATCTCGGGCTTCAGATCGTTGCCCTTGGGCGCCGAGCGCCAGTCGGTCACGATCTTCTGCGACATGCCGGTCGCCTCGTCGGTTTCATCGCGTACCGAAACACCCGATGTCAGATCGACGAATTTGGCCACGCCACCCTTTTCGGCGATGATCGGCAGGGTATAGGGATCCCATTCGAACAGCTTGGCGCCACGGATCACCCGCTCACCATCCTTCACGAACAGCTTCGAGCCGTAGAACAGCTTGTGATTGGCACGCTCGTTGCCCTGATCGTCAAGAATGACGATCTGCATGTTGCGCGACATCACGACAGGTTCGCCATTCGCATTGGTCAGAACGTTCTCGTTCCGGAACTGCACGGTGCCTTCATGGGCCGACGCCTGGAAGGATTGCTGTCCACCCTGAGCGATACCGCCGATATGGAAGGTCCGCATGGTCAGCTGCGTGCCCGGTTCACCGATCGACTGCGCGGCGATGATGCCGACAGCTTCGCCGATATTGACGATCGTGCCCCGCGCCAGATCGCGGCCATAGCACAGCGCACAGATACCATCTTCGGATTCGCAGGTCAGGGCCGAACGGATACGGACAGTGGCTACGCCAGCCGCCTCGATCTCATCCGCCTTGCGCTCGTCGATCAGATCGCCCGCACGGACAATGATCTCGTTTTCGCCCGGAACCAGAACATCCTCGGCAGCAACCCGGCCAAGCACACGCTCGGACAGCGGGGCAATCACCTCGCCATCGTTCACGGCGGCCGCGGCAGTGATCGACTGATCCGTTCCGCAATCATGCTCGCGGATGATGCAGTCCTGCGCGACATCGACCAGACGCCGGGTCAGGTAACCCGAGTTCGCGGTTTTCAACGCGGTATCCGACAGCCCCTTCCGGGCACCGTGGGTCGAGTTGAAGTATTCAAGAACGGTCAGGCCCTCCTTGAAGTTCGAAATGATCGGCGTTTCGATGATCTCGCCATTCGGCTTGGCCATCAGCCCGCGCATCCCGCCAAGCTGCTTCATCTGGTTGACCGAACCCCGGGCGCCCGAATGCGCCATCATATAGACGCTGTTCGGTTCCTTTTCGGCTCCGCCCTCGTCCTTCTTCTTGGCCGAGATGGTGGACATCATGGCTTCGGTCACACGGTCGTTGCATTTCGACCATGCGTCCACGACCTTGTTGTACTTCTCGCCCTGGGTGATGAGACCGTCCAGATATTGTTGTTCGAACTCCTTCACCTGGTCCTGCACCTCGTCGACGATCGTCCATTTGTTGTCGGGAACGACCATATCGTCCTTGCCGAAGCTGATACCTGCGCGGAAGGCTTCGCGGAAACCCATGCCCATGATCTGATCGCAGAAGATCACCGACTCTTTCTGGCCACAGTAACGATAGACGGTGTCGATGACATACTGCACGTCTTTCTTGCGCAGCAGGCGGTTGACAAGCTCGAACGGCGCCTTGGCGTTCATCGGCAACAGCGCGCCCAGCCGGATCCGGCCCGGCGTGGTTTCATAGCGCTTGATGACCTCGTTGCCGTTTTCGTCGATCTGGCGCAGACGGGCGGTGACCCGCGCGTGCAGATGCACCTCACCAGCGGCAAGCGCATGCTCGACCTCTTCGACATTGGCGAAGACCATGCCCTCGCCCTTCATGCCCTCGCGCTCCATCGTGATGTAATAGAGACCAAGGATCATGTCCTGCGACGGCACGATGATCGGCGCGCCGTTCGCGGGCGACAGAACGTTGTTCGTGGACATCATCAGAACGCGGGCTTCAAGCTGGGCTTCAAGCGACAGCGGCACGTGAACAGCCATCTGGTCGCCGTCGAAATCGGCGTTGAAGGCCGAACAGACCAGCGGGTGAAGCTGGATCGCCTTGCCCTCGATCAGGATCGGCTCGAACGCCTGAATGCCCAGACGGTGCAGCGTCGGCGCACGGTTCAGCAGAACCGGATGCTCACGGATGACTTCATCGAGAATATCCCAAACCTCGGGACGCTCTTTCTCGACCAGCTTTTTCGCCTGTTTAACGGTGCTGGACAGCCCCTTGGCCTCGAGCCGCGAATAGATGAACGGCTTGAACAGCTCCAGCGCCATCTTCTTCGGCAACCCGCACTGATGCAGCTTGAGTTCCGGCCCGGTCACGATGACCGAACGGCCCGAGAAGTCGACCCGTTTTCCCAGAAGGTTCTGACGGAAACGCCCCTGCTTGCCTTTCAGCATGTCCGACAGCGATTTCAGCGGACGGCGGTTATTGCCCGTGATCACACGGCCACGACGGCCGTTATCGAACAGCGCATCGACCGATTCCTGCAACATCCGCTTTTCGTTGCGCACGATGATATCGGGTGCGCGCAATTCTATCAGCCGCTTCAGGCGATTGTTGCGGTTGATGACCCGGCGGTACAGGTCGTTCAGATCCGAAGTCGCAAACCGGCCGCCATCCAGCGGAACCAGCGGGCGCAGTTCGGGCGGAATGACCGGAAGGACGGTCATGACCATCCATTCCGGGCGGTTGCCGGATTCAAGGAAACTCTCGACAATTTTCAGCCGCTTGATGATCTTTTTCGGCTTCAGTTCGCCCGTGGCCTCTTTCAGATCCTCGCGCAATTGCTCGGCAGTGGCGGCAAGGTCGATATTGGCCAGCATGGTGCGGATCGCTTCCGCGCCGATATCGGCGGTGAAAGCGTCGGCGCCCCAGTTGTCCTGGGCATCCATATATTCTTCTTCGGTCATCAGCTGACCATAGGTCAGATCGGTCAGACCGGGTTCGATCACCACGTAGTTCTCGAAGTAAAGAATACGCTCAAGATCGCGCAGCGTCATGTCCAGCATCAGACCGATGCGAGACGGCAGCGACTTGAGGAACCAGATATGCGCAACAGGCGCGGCCAGTTCGATATGACCCATACGTTCGCGGCGGACTTTTTGCAGCGTAACTTCAACACCGCATTTCTCGCAGACGAGGCCGCGATATTTCATCCGCTTGTATTTGCCACAAAGGCATTCGTAATCCTTGATCGGCCCGAAGATGCGGGCACAGAACAGGCCATCGCGTTCCGGCTTGAAGGTCCGGTAGTTGATGGTTTCGGGTTTCTTCACCTCACCGAAAGACCACGCGAGGATTTCCTCGGGCGATGCGAGCGAGATCTTGATTTCATCGAACTGCCGAGGCGCGGCCATCGGGTTCAGGGGATTGGTGGCAAGTTCCTGGTTCATTTTTCAATCCTTGTGAAAGGGCGCGGAAGAAGGGTGGTGAGGGTGGCAGCCCTCACTCTTCCTCTTCCTCCGCATCCAGGAGTTCCATATTGAGGCCCAGACCCCGGACCTCCTTGACCAGCACGTTGAACGATTCGGGCACACCGGCTTCGAAATTGTCCTCGCCCTTGACGATGGACTCGTAGACCTTGGTGCGGCCCGCCACGTCGTCCGACTTCACCGTCAGCATTTCCTGCAGGGTATAGGCGGCGCCATAGGCTTCCAGCGCCCAGACCTCCATCTCACCCAGTCGCTGACCGCCGAATTGCGCCTTACCGCCCAGCGGCTGTTGGGTCACAAGGCTGTAAGGTCCGGTCGAGCGGGCATGCATCTTGTCGTCGACAAGGTGATGCAGCTTCAGGATATATTTCATGCCCACGGTAACCGGACGCGCGAACTGCTCGCCCGTGCGGCCGTCGAAGACGATCGATTGCCCCGAGGTATCGAAACCGGCGCGGGTCAATGCGTCGTTGATATCGGCCTCCTTGGCACCGTCGAAGACCGGCGTGGCGATCGGGACACCCGTACGGACCGCCTCGGCATGTTCGACAAGCCTGTCATCGTCCATATCCGCGAAGGTCTCGGTATAGATATCCTCGCCGTAACCGTTCTGCATGGCGTCCCGAACCGGGCTCATATCGCCATCGCGGCGATAGGCTTCAAGCGCCTCGTCGATCTTGATGCCAAGACCGCGCGATGCCCAGCCCATATGGGTTTCGAGGATCTGCCCGACGTTCATCCGCGACGGCACGCCCAGCGGGTTCATCACCAGATCGACCGGAGTTCCGTCCGAAAGGAACGGCATATCCTCCATCGGCACGACTTTCGAGACGACACCCTTGTTGCCGTGACGACCGGCCATCTTGTCGCCCGCCTGAAGCTTGCGCTTCACGGCGACGAAGACCTTGACCATCTTCATGACACCCGGCGGCAGATCGTCACCCTGACGGACCTTTTCGACCTTGTCCTCAAAGCGGGCCTCAAGCGCCTTCTTCTGGCTGTCGTATTGCTGATTCAGCGCTTCGACTTCCTTGGCGATATCCTCTTCACCGACGGCAAGCTGCCACCACTGGCCACGGCTCAGCGTGCCCAGCAGTTCTTCGGTGATCTCGGATTTCGGCTTGATGCCTTTCGGCCCCTTGACGGCAAGCTTGCCGACGATCAGCGATTTCAGACGCGCATAAATGTTGCGGTCCAGAATCGCCTGTTCGTCGTCACGGTCACGGGCCAGACGCTCGACTTCCTCACGCTCGATCTGAAGCGCGCGCTCGTCTTTGTCGACGCCATGCCGGTTGAACACCCGCACTTCCACAATGGTCCCGTAAGCACCTGGCGGCAGACGCAGCGAGGTGTCGCGGACGTCCGAGGCCTTCTCACCGAAGATAGCGCGCAGAAGTTTTTCTTCCGGCGTCATCGGGCTTTCGCCCTTCGGCGTGATCTTACCAACCAGAATATCGCCCGGTCCGACCTCGGCGCCGATATAGACGACGCCTGCCTCATCCAGATTGCGCAGCGCCTCTTCACCCACGTTCGGGATGTCGCGGGTGATTTCCTCTGGCCCCAGCTTGGTGTCACGCGCGGCGACCTCGTATTCATCGATATGGATCGAGGTGAATACGTCGTCGCGGTGAATCCGCTCGGAGATCAGGATCGAGTCCTCGTAGTTGTAGCCATTCCAGGGCATGAAGGCGACGACCACGTTCCGGCCAATGGCCAGTTCCCCCAGATCGGTCGAGGGACCGTCGGCAATCACCTGACCGCCCACGACTTTCTCGCCCACCTTGACCAGCGGACGCTGGTTGATGGTCGACGATTGGTTCGAACGCTTGAACTTGCGCAGACGGTAGATATCCACGCCCGCATCGCCGGCTTCCAGCCCTTCGGTGGCGCGGACAACGATCCGCTGGGCATCGACCTGATCGATGACCCCGCCACGACGCGCCATGATCGCGGCGCCGGAATCGCGGGCCACGATGGCCTCCATCCCGGTACCGACAAACGGCGCTTCGGCCCGCAGCAGCGGCACGGCCTGACGTTGCATGTTCGAACCCATCAGGGCGCGGTTGGCGTCGTCGTTTTCAAGGAACGGGATAAGCGCCGCCGCGACCGAAACCAATTGCTTGGGCGACACGTCGATCAGATCGACGGCATCGACCGGATTCAGCATGAAATCGCCCGCCTGACGGGTGCTGACCAGTTCCTGAACGAATTTACCGTTTTCATCCAGTTCCGCATTGGCCTGCGCGACCGTGTGGCGCATCTCCTCGGTCGCCGACATATAGACGACGTCATCGGTCACCTGACCGTCCTCGACCTTGCGATAGGGGGTCTCGATAAAGCCGTATTTATTCACCCGCGCGAAAGTCGCGAGGCTGTTGATCAGGCCGATATTCTGGCCTTCCGGCGTCTCAATCGGGCACATCCGGCCATAATGGGTCGGATGAACGTCGCGAACCTCGAAGCCCGCACGCTCACGCGTCAGACCGCCCGGCCCAAGCGCCGACAGGCGGCGCTTATGCGTCACCTCTGACAGCGGGTTGGTCTGGTCCATGAACTGCGAAAGCTGCGACGAGCCAAAGAACTCGCGCACCGCGGCCGCCGCCGGCTTGGCATTGATCAGATCCTGCGGCATCACGGTGTCGATCTCGGTCTGCGACATGCGCTCGCGGATCGCCCGCTCCATCCGCAGCAGGCCGACGCGATACTGATTCTCCATCAACTCGCCGACCGAACGCACACGCCGGTTGCCCAGATGGTCGATATCGTCGATCTCGCCCTTGCCGTCGCGCAGTTCGACAAGGCCACGCACACAGGCCACGATATCCTCGGGGCGCAGGGTGCGCTGCGTGTCCGGCGCATCCAGATCCAGACGCATATTCATCTTGACCCGGCCGACAGCGGACAGATCATAACGCTCGGAATCGAAGAACAGGCTGTCGAACAGGGTCGAGGCGGCCTCGACGGTGGGCGGCTCGCCCGGGCGCATGACGCGATAGATATCCATCAACGCCTGTTCCCGGTTCATGTTCTTGTCCGAGGCCATGGTGTTGCGGATATAGGGGCCGACATTGACGTGATCGATATCCAGAACCGGAATATCCGCCACGCCATTATCCAGCAGCACCTTCAGCAGGCCACCGCTCAGGTCGCCTTCCTTGTCGTATTCCGCCGTGATCTCATCGCCGGCCTCGGCATAGATGAAACCGGTTTCCTCGTTGATGATATCCTTGGCGACGAAACGGCCGACGATACGGTCGAAGGGAACAAGCAGGTTCACCTGTTCGCCCGAATCCAGCAATTGCTTGACCAGACGCGGAGTCACCTTGTCGCCCGCCTTGGTAATGACCTCTCCGGTATCGGCATTCACCAGATCATAGGCCGGGCGCGTACCACGGACCCGCTCGGGGAAGAAGCGCGTGATCCAGCCCTGATTCTTGCGCAGAGTGTAGTCAACCGTCTCATAGAAAGCATCCATGATGCCTTCCTGATCCATGCCAAGCGCGTAAAGCAGGGTCGTCACCGGCAATTTCCGGCGGCGGTCGATGCGCGCGAAAACCAGATCCTTGGCGTCGAATTCGAAATCCAGCCAGGAACCGCGATAGGGGATGATCCGGCAGGCGAACAGCAGCTTGCCCGAGCTGTGCGTCTTGCCACGGTCATGGTCGAAGAACACGCCCGGGCTGCGGTGCATCTGGCTGACGACGACGCGTTCGGTTCCGTTCACGATGAAGGTACCGTTCTGGGTCATCAGGGGCATATCGCCCATATAGACGTCTTGTTCCTTGATATCCTTGACGGAACGCGCCCCGGTATTCTCGTCGACATCGAACACGATCAGCCGCAGGGTGACCTTCAGCGGCGCCGAAAAGGTCATGTCGCGCTGTTGGCATTCGTCGACATCGTATTTCGGACGTTCGAGAGCGTATTTCACGAATTCCAGCGTCGCGGTTTCGTTGAAGTCCTTGATCGGAAACACCGACTGGAAAACACCCTGAATGCCGTCGCCGTCGTTATGACCCTCGCCTTCACCCGATTTCAGGAAAAGTTCGTAAGAGGATTTCTGAACCTCGATCAGGTTCGGCATCTCCAGAACTTCACGGATATTGCCGTAATAGCGGCGGATACGCTTCTGACCGACATAAGATTGCGCCATGGGATCTAGTCACCTTTCGTCTTCGCTCGCGTCCCGGGTCGGGGCCCCCGAGGCGCGGCCTGCGAATACAGGGTTGGAATTCCATACTTGCCGCCCGTCCCACCGTGCAGCGCCCGAACTCCGAACATGCCCTGAAGGAAGGTCTGACGCTGCGTCACCGCAAACCGCCCTTCAAGACAGGTTCGGCAGGGACCGGAAAACCCCGGACCCTGCCCATTCCGATCAGCCGTGAAGGCCGATTATTTCAGCTCGACCTTGGCACCAGCCGCTTCGAGCTTCGTTTTCAGCTCTTCGGCTTCGTCCTTGGAAGCGCCTTCCTTGACTTTGCCCCCAGCTTCGACCAGGTCCTTGGCTTCTTTCAGGCCCAGACCGGTGATGCCGCGAACTTCCTTGATCACGTTGATCTTGTTGGCACCGGCTTCGACCAGAACAACGTCGAATTCGGTTTTTTCTTCGGCAGCGCCGGCGTCGCCGCCAGCAGCCGGACCGGCCATCATCACCGCGCCGCCAGCAGCGGGCTCGATGCCATATTCATCCTTGAGGATGGTTTTCAGTTCCTGGGCTTCCAGCAGGGTCAGGCCCACGATTTCTTCGGCGAGTTTCTTAAGATCAGCCATTTTTCCGTTCTTTCAGTTAGTGTTCCAACGTCGGGTATTCAACCACTTGTCGGGAATGGGTTTGCTATCTATGCAGCTTCACGCTCTTCCAGAGTCGTGAGGATGCTTGCGATATTGCTTGCAGGTGCGCCAATCGCTCCGGCGATGTTCGAGGCGGGTGCACCGATGCAACCCACGATCGAAGCGATAAGCTCGTCGCGCGAAGGCATCGCGGCAACGGCTTTCACGCCGGAAACGTCCAGAGCCGAGTCACCCATTGCACCGCCGAGGATCACGAATTTCTCGTTATCCTTGGCGTATTTGTCGGCGACCTTCGCAGCAGCGACAGGGTCCTCCGAATAGGTGAGCACGGTCATGCCCGTCAGGTGTTCTGCAATGCTTGCGCATGGCTTACCCTCAAGGGCGATCTTGGCGAGCCTGTTCTTGGCAACACGCACCGCACCACCAGCTTCGCGCATACGCGCGCGCAGGTCCTGCATTTGCGCAACCGTCATCCCTTCGTAGTGGGCAACCACCACGACGCCAGAGCTTTCAAAGATCTGGCCGAGTTCCTCGACCACTTGCTCTTTTTGTGCTCTATCCACGGTTTCACTCCAATTTGGGGGTTTCCCCCCGGCTCTCACATTTCCCGGGCCATAAGGACCGGGTCGGGTCCGCCAGGGACAAGATCGCCCGAAGGCCAGCCTTCGGAAAAACGCTTGTTCCCCATCTCGGGAAGGACATTAAGCCGTCACCCTTGCGGGATCGGGCACCCTCCGTCTCGGACAGGACGGGGCGGCTTTGCGGCAGCCCCGCCATTCGCCGGATTGCTCCGGCAAATTTCGTCAGGCTTCGGTCGTTGCCGAAGCGATATCCACCGAAACGCCCGGCCCCATGGTCGAGCTGATCGAGACCTTTTTCATATAGGTCCCTTTCGCGCCCGACGGCTTGGCCTTGTTCACGGCGTCCACAAAGGCGCGCAGATTCTCGGCCAGCTTGTCGGCCTCGAAGGACGCCTTGCCGATTCCGGCATGAACCACACCGGCTTTCTCGGCCTTGAACTGAACCTCGCCGCCCTTGGCGGCCTTGACGGCATCCGCGACATCCATCGTCACCGTACCGACCTTGGGGTTCGGCATCAGGTTCCGGGGACCAAGGATCTTGCCCAGACGGCCGACCAGCGGCATCATGTCGGGGGTCGCAATGCAGCGGTCGAATTCGATCTTGCCCGACTGCACGGTTTCCATCAGATCCTCGGCGCCGATGATATCGGCACCGGCCTCTTTCGCTTCGTCGGCCTTCGGACCACGGGCGAAGACGGCAACACGGACATCCTTGCCGGTCCCGGCGGGCAGCGTCACCACGCCGCGCACCATCTGATCGGCATGACGCGGATTCACGCCCAGATTCATCGCGATCTCGATGCTTTCATCGAATTTCGCGGTGGCATTATCCTTGACCAGCTTGACCGCATCCTCGACCGAAAGGTTCGATTTGCCTTCAAAGGCGGCGCGGGCGGCGGCTTTTTTCTTGGAAATCTTTGCCATGGCTTAGCCTCTCACCTCGATACCGATCGACTTGGCCGAACCAAGAATGATCTTCATCGCCTGATCGACGTCATTGGCTGACAGGTCGGCCATCTTGGCTTCAGCGATCTCGCGCACCTGCTTGACGGTCACATAGCCAGCCGTCTCACGGCCGGGCTTTTCCCCACCGCGCGCACGGTTCCGTTTGCCCTGAGGCTTCAGGCCAGCGGCCTTTTTCAGCAGGAAGGACGCCGGAGGAGTCTTCGTCTCGAAGGTAAAGGACTTGTCCGCGTAATAGGTGATGACCACCGGAACGGGCGCGCCCTTCTCCATCTCCTGCGTCTTGGCGTTGAATGCCTTGCAGAATTCCATGATATTGATCCCACGCTGACCCAGCGCAGGGCCGACGGGGGGCGACGGGTTGGCTTCGCCCGCCTTGATCTGCAGCTTCAGCTGCCCGACTACTTTCTTGGCCATCTGGCCTTCTCCTTCATCATCATGCCCTGCCCGTCATTGGGTCCATGGGGCCGACTTAGCGGTACGGCTCTCGCCTCCCGCGACCAATCACGAGGCCTTCGCGACCTGCGTGAATTCCAGTTCGACCGGCGTTGGCCGGCCAAAGATCGATACCGTGACCTTGAGACGAGAGGCCGCATCGTCGACCTCTTCCACCATCCCCGAAAAGCCCTCGAAAGGCCCGTCGGTCACATTCACCTTCTCGCCCACATCGAAGCGGATCAGGTTACGCGGCGCGGCATCTTCCCCTTCGCCCGTGCGGCTCAGGATCGTGTTCACCTCTTCGTCGCGCATCGGCATGGGCTTGCCATGGGCGCCAAGAAATCCGCTGACCCGGTTGATCGAGTTCACCAGGTGATAGCTGCGATCCGTCATTTCCATCCGGACCAGGACATAACCCGGCATGAAGCGACGCTCAGAGGTCACTTTCTTGCCACGGCGAATTTCAATCACCTCTTCGGTCGGGACCAGAACTTCTTCAATCTGGTCCTCAAGCCCCTTTTCAGCGACCGCCAGACGAATCGCCTCGGCGACTTTCTTTTCGAAGTTCGAAAGAACGCTGACCGAGTACCAACGTTTTGCCATGCCTCTAGCGACCCCTGCTCACCACCGGGAGAATCACGCGAATCCGCGCCAACTCCTTGAATTCAAATCGTTCCGACAAAATCGAAATCGGCGCGCATATCGATTCGATGCACGCCGTTTGCCGGACAGTCGGGCGCACATACCGCCGCCCGCGCGAAAATGCAAGCCCCGATCAACCGCTTATCAGCTTCAGCCCCTCGGTCAATCCGGTTCGAATCACCAAATCCACGAGGAAGAAGAACAGGCTGGTCAGAGCCGCCATGATCAACACCATGATAGTCGTGGTCACGACTTCACGGCGCGTCGGCCATGTGATCTTCGCACCCTCGGCGCGAACCTGTGTGATGAATTTGACGGGATTGGTGGCCACGATCGGCTCCTTCGTATATGCGAGGGGTGATGTAGCCAAACTTGACCGTTCTTTCAAGCCCGTTACCCGAAGCCTGACATTCCATCCGGCTGAAACGGTGGCGATATGTGCCAGAGTTCGGTGTCCGCAGCTTTGAATTCACCATTAATAGTTTGATTTTATTGTTATTGCACGGAAATACGAGACGTTCCGTCGATTCCGGGCTTTGTCTTGGCGGCACGCTTCCTATCTATGGGTCATGACAGGGATCAGGCTTCACAAACGGCTAAGGGATATGCGGGACGAGGCCATCCGGCGCCCGGAATATCGCGTGGTTTACGCCCATGCCTTGACGGTTGCGCATATGAACGGCCAGTTGATCGCCAATGATCATCCGTCATGGGCGGCAATCGACGACGCAATCACGGCAGCGCGCAACGGCGCGCCAGACGCGCTTGACACGATAGAGCGGGAATTGCTTCGGCTTCGCGATCGTCTGGCTATCCGGGGGCGATAGCCGACGCCCGCCCCTCATCGCATGGTCGGTTGCTGCGGCGCGGCCCGCCGAGCCTGTAACATTCGCCGCAGGCCCATAGACAGACGCTGGCTAAATCCACGCAATGCGGGGCGACGCCATCATTCGCGGCAACTATCAAGATAGTTGCAGAAGTTTCGTCGCAAGTTCAGCCAGGTCTCTTGCGGAACAGCCCCACTTATCCGAAAGTCCGGACATACCGGCTTTCGGGGGGTCCCGGGCATGGCAATTCCTGTAGATATACGCGGGACGCAATCCGCATTGCTGCGCGGCACTCAGGTCATGGTCATGCGCCGCGTCTCCATCGCCGGTGGCCCAAAATGCTCCTATACGCGGAACCGTCTCCCATCGAATGATGGTTAAGTGAAATCCGCTACGGGATACACGCACAAGCGTAATCGCTATGCAAATGACCGCGACTGCCGGGCGGACTTACAGGTCCTGGTCATTTCGCGTCGTGAAAGATGATCCCGACGGTGTGGCGCTGGCCGCTGCGGACGCGGCTGACGCCGTGGCGCAGGTTGACGCGGTAATTGCCGCGGCTGCCCTTAACCGGGCGGTTGTGGACGGCAAAGACCACGGCGTCACCCTGCTTCAGCGGAACCACCTCGGCGCGGCTTTGCATCCTGGGGCGTTGCTCGGTCAGGACGAACTCGCCGCCGGTGAAGTCACGGCCCGGTTCCGACAACAGGAACGCCACTTGCAGCGGGAAGGCAAGGTCACCGTAAAGGTCCTGATGCAGGCAGTTGAAGTCGCCCGCAACATATTGCAGCAGCAACGGCGTCGGGCGTTTCTGCCCCGCTTCGTGGCATTGGCGCAGGAAATCCACATGCGCTTCGGGATAGCGCCGATCAATACCCATGCGTTCATTCCAGCTATTGGCAACCCCCGCCAGTTTCGGCCAAAGCGCCGTGCGCAACCCACCCAGCAGATCCGGCAGCGGATATTTGAAATAACGATATTCACCCCTGCCGAAGCCATGCCGCGCCATGTGGATGTGGCTGCGGAAATGCTGCTCCTTCGGATAAAGGGCCGCGATATCGCGGCATTCTTCCACAGTCAGGACGTCTTTCAGCGTTGCGCAGCCGAAATTGTTCATCTCGTCGGTGAAAGCTGCCCAATCATAACTCACGAGACGCGCTTCCGCCGATTTCACGATCGGCGCGGAGGGGATGAAATCAGTAACGGCATTCATGCTGCGGACTCCTTTTCCAGCAATGCGCGTTTGCGCTCGATCCCCCAGCGATAACCGGAAAGCTCACCATCGTTACGCACCACGCGGTGGCAGGGTATCGCTACCGCGATCTTGTTGGCGGCACAGGCCCCGGCCACGGCGCGGACCGATTTCGGTGCGCCGATCTGGCGGGCGATCTGCGCGTAACTGACCGTCTCACCTATGGGAATGTCGCGCAGCGCCTGCCAGACGCGCTGCTGGAAAGCGGTGCCGCGAATATCCAGCGGCAGATCCAGCCCGATCCGAGGCGCCTCAACAAAACCGACCACCTGCGCGACGCGTGCCTCGAAAGCCTCGTCGCCGCCAATCAGGTTGGCCTTGGGAAAACGATCCTGCAAATCATTGACCAGAATCTCGGGATCGTCGCCCATTGCAATGGCGCAGATCCCCTTGTCGCTCTCGGCCACGAGGATCGCACCAAGGGAACTTTCGCCCACGGCGAACAGAATGTCGGTGTCCTTGCCGCCTTGACGAAAGGTGGTAGGCGTCATGCCCAGCACCTTGTTCGACGTTTCATAGAACCGGCTGTTCGCGTTGAAACCGGCGTCATAAATCGCTTCGGTCACGGTATTCTCCTTATCCTGTAGCACGGCGCGGACCTTCTGCGCCCGATGCGCGGCGCCCCATTCGCGGGGGGTCAACCCGGTGATTGCCTTGAATTGGCGGTGAAAGTAGTGGCTGCTGAAGCCTACGCGCCGGGCGAGATCGTCCAGCTTTGGCAATTCTTCCGACGCCTCGATGATACGGCAGGCTTCGGCGATGATATCTGCATTGGCCTGTGCGGATGATTGCCCGTTGGGATTGCAGCGCATGCAGGGGCGGAAGCCTGCGGCCTCGGCGACCTCTGGCGCGTCATAGAAGGTGACGTTGGCAGGGCTTGCACGGCGCGAGGGGCATGATGGGCGGCAATAGATACCCGTGGTTTTCACGGCAAACACGAAACTGCCATCTGCACCCGCATCCCGGTCCACAACGTTTTGCCAGCGCGGGTCTTGTTCGGTCTGGGTCTGTTTCGAGGTCATGATCGTTACCCGATATGTCTATTGTTGAGCCTAATATAGGGCGTTTTTGCCGTGGCTCACCCCGCGCCTTGCTTTCAAATCCCACCCGGCACGAGCGGCGAAGGACAACGCTTTGGTCAGGCGAAGCACCTCGCCCGACGCCAGCCGTAATCGTGATTACCGTCCGGCAGGGACCGCAATCGGGCCAGGCCCCCGCCAATAGCTCCGTTTTTTCAGAGCAACCGAACCGACATGCCGCCGTCAACGGTCATCGGCGTTCCTGTCATGAAACTGGATCTGCCGGACAGGAGAAAAAGTGCCGCTTCAGCGATTTCAGCTGAATTGGCCATCCGCTTCATCGGGTGCAGATTTGCGATGAACTCAAGAGCAGCGGGATTTCCTTCTCCTCCTGATGGTGTAACCGTTCCTCCGGGTAGAAGCGCATTTACACGAATGCCGTCGCTTGCATGATCGGACGCCAGCGACTGGACCAATCCAATCATCCCGGCCTTGGATGCGGCATAAGCCCCCATTCCGGGCATGCCACCATTACTGAAGCCGACAAAAGAGCTGGTATAGACAATTGATCCGCCTCCACGCGCAACCAGTGCAGGTATCTGAGCTTTTGCCGCGAAGAACGCACTCGTGAGGTTGGTGTCGATGACGGTACGCCAGTTCGTGCTCTCCATCTCTGGGACCGCGCCCATGGCCCCCACTGTTCCGGCATTGTTGAATGCCCCGTCAAGCCCACCGAATGTGCTTTCGGCCAAAGCGACAAGTGCTGCGGCATAGGCCTCGTCTGTCACGTCACCTGCAAGGCAGGTCGCACTTCCGTTGCTTTGAGTGATCTGATCGACGATCAATTGCAGTTCATTATGTCGGCGCGCGCCAAGGACAAGATTTGCCCCCTGGGACGCACATAAAATTGCGGCGGCGGCTCCAATTCCACTACTCGCGCCAGTGATGATGATGGTTTTGTTTCCGAGATCCATGCTCGTGCCTTCCATTGATGCATGAGCATGGATTTACGTTCGCAGAGATAGTTGGGCGCTCCGAATCTTGCTGCCGAAACAGGCGTCGGAACGGGCGCAAGCACCCGCGCATGTGACAAGAACCCTGGCCGGCATGCTCGGATGCTATTCCGTCGGTGCGGTGTGCTCATCCTCGTTAGACCGAGGCGCGGGCTTCATTCAAACATGCCCTTCGGCGTCTCGCCAGCCAGGAACGGGCCTATATGTGACATCAGCAACTCTGGCTGCATGATCACCGCCGTATGCGAGGTCGCCGGCAAGACCGCCAGACGCGATGCCGGCAGGGGCTCACCCATATCGCCCATGCCACCGCCGCCCAGCAGCCGGAACATGGCCACCGAATGTTCGAGCGTCGCCACATCCGCATCGCCGGTAATGATCAGCACCGGAGTTTCCAGCGCGTCGACCCCGGCCTCCCATGCCATCGGCTCTTTTTCGAGCGCGATCAGCTTTTCGACCAAAGCCGGGAAGCCATCGGGATTGGGGGCAAGCTTCCTGTATTCCTCGGCAAAGGGCATCTCGGTGAACATCTCGACCGTCATCTGCGGGATAAATTCGCGAAAGGCCGGCTGCCAGCCTTCGGCATCATAGGCGGCAGAGGCAGCGATCAATTGGTCGACCTTTTCGGGGTGACGGATGGCCAGTTGCAGCCCGGCGGCGGCACCCATGGAATAGCCGAAGACATCGGCCTTTTCCAGACCCACCGCGTCCATGAAGGCGGCCACGTCATCGGCAAGATTGGGATAGGTGATCGGCCGGTCGATATCGGTGGTGCGCCCATGGCCCTGGAATTCCAGCGCATAGACGGTGTGGTTTTCCGTCAGCATCGGGATAATCTCGCCCATGCCGGGGATGTTCATATAGGCACCGTGCAGCACGACAATCGGATCGCCCTGTCCCGAGACCTCGTAATAAATCTGCATCCCGTTGACCTCGACGCGCTCGCCCGTCTCGGTGGCTGTCTGGTCCTGCGCGGCAGCCGGAAAGGCCAGCAACAGGGTGGCGGCTGCGATTGTAATCCGTGACATCTTCTCTCTCCTTGTTGCGTCTACCGTTCAGGCCGCGTCCGGGCCGGGCATCGCAGACATGTCCATCCACGCGAATTCCAGCACATGCCCGTCCGGATCCTGGACCTGGCGGTTATACATCCAGCCCATATCCATCGCCGGGCGACCATCCAGCGTGCCGCCGGCGCCCTCGCCCGCCCTGGCTGTCGCATCGACAGCGTCGCGTTCATCGAAGCTCAGCGCATACATCGCGCCGCAAGCCGTCTTGGCATCCGCGATCGTCAAGGGCGTGAAGGTCTGGAAATAGTCGCGGCTCAGCAACTGGAATGTGATCGTATCGGACCACACCATGCTGGCGGCGTTGTCATCGCTGAACTGCTCATTCTTCTGGCAGCCGATCGCCTGATAAAAACGCGTCGCGGCAGCAAGGTCAGCGACGGGCAGGTTTACGAAGATCATTCTGGTCATTATCTTTACCCCAGTTCGTGTTGGTCGTGATGCAAGGACGAAGCAGAAAACCGAAATCCGACATGGGCCGCGATAATTTTCTACACCCGTCGCGAAAACCTAAAGCCCGTCCAGAAGCTGCCGGATATGTCCGGCTTCAGCCGGCGTGTTCGCGAGCGCAATGGCCCGCCCGAAGGCGTCGCGGGCTTCGTCTTTCCGGGCAAGGTCGCGCAGGAAGGTTCCGCGCACACCGTGGAAGTAGAAATAACCGTCCAGCGGCGCGGCCAGCGGCTCGATCATATCAAGTGCCGCCTGCGCGCCGTGCAGCTTCGACACCGCAACCGCCCTGTTCAGGGTAATGACGGGTGAGGGCACATGATGTTCCAGCGCCCGATAAAGCGCCTCAATCTCGGCCCAGTCGGTATCCTCGGGCCGCGACGCACGGGCATGGATCGCGGCAATGGCGGCCTGGATCTGATAGGAGCCGGGCCGATGGTGCAGCATCGCCTTGTCGATCATGACAAGCGCTTCGGCAATCATCCGGCGGTTCCACTGCTTGCGATCCTGATCCTCCAGCAGGATCGGTGCGCCATCTTTGTCAAAACGCGCGTTCTGGCGCGAATGCTGGATCAGCATCAGTGCCAGCAGGCCCATCAGTTCGGGCTCAGCGGGAAACATGCGCAGCAAAAGCCGCGCCAGCCGGATCGCCTCGTCACAAAGACCCGCGCGCTCGCTGGCGGGGTTGGCGTCGGTATAACCCTCGTTGAAAACCAGATAGATCATGGCGGTGACGGTGGCCAACCGCTCGGCGCGTTCGGCAGGGCCCGGCGTATCGAAGGGAATATCGGCATTGGCGATGCGGGCCTTCGCGCGGGTGATGCGCTGCTCCATCGCCTTTTCCTTGATCAAAAAAGCCGCCGCGATGCGCGACACCGGCAGACCCGACACGATGCGCAACGCCAGCGCGATCTGCTGCGTCGCGGGCAGGTCCGGATGACAGCAGACGAACAGAAGCCGCAGGATATCGTCGCGATAATCGGCCGCATCCAGCCGCTCGGCCATGTCGGGCTGGTCGGCTGCGCCATCAAATGCGGCGTCATCGGGCGGCAGTTGCGTCAGCCGCCTCTGGCGACGCATATAATCCAGCGCCGCATTGCGACCAACCATGATCAGCCAGGCGGCGGCATCGCGGGGCGGACCCTTTTCGGGCCAGTTTTTCAGCGCGCGAAGACAGGCTTCCTGAAACGCCTCCTCGGCCAGATCGAGATCGCGGAAATAGCGCAGAAGCGCCGCTACGACCTGCGGCCGCGTTCCGGTCAGCCGCGCTTCGATCCAGCTTGGGTCAGGGGTCCGTGTCATGTGCGGCTGACGCTCCGTCGGGGTAATAGCCCATGATCGGGCGCAATTCATAGGCGCCGCCCGGATTGGCCTCGGTCAGTTCGCGGGCGATTTGCAGGCCCTGATCAAGATCCCTGATATCGACGATATAGAAGCCCAGAAGCTGTTCCTTGGTCTCGGCATAGGGCCCGTCCAGCACCATGCCGTCGCTTTTCCGCAAGGTCGTGGCCGAGGATGAGGGCATCAGCCGGGCGATCGGCTTGAACTGATCGGCCCATTTTCCATGCACCTTTTTCAGCCGCGTGATAACGGCGGCATCATGTTCGGCCGACCAGTTCGAGGTGACGTTTTCGTCATGATAGCAGAGGATGGCGTAAAGCATTGGCGTCTCCATTCCAGCCGCCGCGTTGGAGGTGCGGCTGGAAAGTGATAATGCACGATCAATCCTCGCCGGCCAGCCTGTTACGCGTGTCAGCGTGGATTGCCGCGACTTCGGGGGTCAGGGCTTCGCTGAAATCGTCCATCTCGTAGATGGGCCGGATCTCCAGTTCACTGGGGCCAGGCATCGGATTCGGGCAGCGTTTTGCCCAGGTGACGGCCTCGTCCATGTCCTTGACGGTCCACAGCCAGAAGCCCGCGACCAGTTCCTTGGTCTCGGCGAAGGGGCCATCGATGACCAGCCGCGAAGGCCCGTCAAACATAATCCGCTTTCCCTGGGACGAGGGCTTCAGCCCGTCGCCGCCGGTCATGATGCCGGCCTCTACCAGTTCCTGATTGAATTTCCCCATCGCCTCCAACAGCTCGTGCGAGGGCATAACCCCCTTTTCGCTGTCCTCGGTGGCCTTTACGAATACGGCGACACGCATGGTCTTTCTCCTTGATTGCTTTGGCCCTCGTCGGGCTTGTAATCTGAAGACGTCGCGCAGATCGCCAATCCGACACGGCGGCGCTTTTTTTCAAGATCCCGAAGACAGACAAGACGCCGGGCTTGGCTTAGCCTGTCTCGGAATGCAACTCGCGGAACAGCTTCGGTTTGATGCCGAAGCGGCGCTCGAAGACCTCGGTCAGGCGCGCGGTCGGATAAAGACCGACCTTGTCCGCGATCTCCTTCAATGGCAGGCCACGCGACAGCAGCATCCGCGCCATATCCAACCGCGCGATTTCCACAAATCGCGCAGGGGTGATCCCCGTGGCCGCAACGAATTTGCGGTGAAAACTGCGTTCGGTCATGCCGGCCCGTTCGGCCAGACAAGGCACGTCCAGCGTCTTGTCCAGATGTGACAGCAGCCATTCGATCAATTCGGCAAATGGGCTTTCGGCCCTGCTCTGCGCCTGAAGAACAAAGCTGAACTGCGACTGATATCCGGGCCTGCGAGCATAGAGTACCAGCCTTTTCGCGACCTCGCCGGCGATTGCCGCATCCAGATCGGCCGAAACCATAGCCAGCGCCATGTCGATGCCGGTGGTGACGCCTGCCGATGTCCAGCACCTGCCATCGACAACATAGAGCGCGTCGGAATCGACGATAACTTCGGGAAATGCCCGCGCCAGTTGCGCACAGGAATCCCAATGCGTCGCGACCCGCCTGCGGTTCAGCAAACCCAACGCGGCAAGGATGAAGCCTCCGCTGCAAACAGAGCCGAAGCGTTCGGCATTTTCCACCAATGGCGGCAGCGTGGTGCTCAATTCCGCATCCGCCATCGCCGTCAGCAGGTGCGGGCGTTCGGCACCGACGACCACAACCATATGCGCCTGACCGGGCACAAGGGTGGCGAGTCGCCGGGTTTCGACCGAGATGCCGCTGCTGCTTTCAACCGGCCCGCCCCGGGCAGAGGCGACAGTCATCGCATAGAACGGGGCCAAGCCCCGTTCGACCAAAGCACGATTGGCGTTGTTGAAAACCGCTGTCGGCCCCGAAAGGTCAAGCAGTTCAAAACCCGGATAGACAATAAGGACGATCTGCGGCATTGGCAGAAATTACCATAAATTTGTCATTTCCGCCATACCGCAAGTCATCTAGCCTGAAAACCTAAAGGTGCGAAGGTGGCAAATGTCCTTACGGCGGATCCTCTTGGCGATTGCGGCGATGGCGATCATCGGGCTGGCCGGGTTTGGCGGCTGGGTCGCGAAACTGCCACCGAATGCAGTGGCCATGCCAGCACCCTCGGTTCCGGCAGCCGAAACAGATGCGATGCTGTCTGCACTGGCCCCCCGGACATCTACACGCCCCATGATCGCGATCGTCGGTCTTAACGATGCCACCGAAACCACAGACTACCTTTTGCCGGTCAGTATCCTGCGCCGTGCCGACGTGGCGGATGTCGTGATGCTGGCGGCCGGTCCGGGACCCGTCCGATTGTTCCCGGCCCTGAGCGTCGAGGCGGATGCAACCATCGCCGCATTCGATGCCATACATCCGCAGGGCGCGAATTACGTGATTGTCCCGGCGATGAGCCGCGATGACGCCCCCGTGATCCTGGACTGGCTGCGGGCGCAATCGGCCAAGGGTGCCGTCATCATCGGTATCTGCGCCGGGGCCAAGGTCGTTGCTGCGGCGGGGTTGCTGGACGGTAAACGTGCAACCACGCATTGGTATTATCGGGATGAGATGCTGCGGCGAAATCCGGCGATCCGATATGTGACCGACAGGCGAATAGTCGCGGATGGCCAGGTGGTCACGACGACTGGGATCAGCGCATCCATACCGATGATGCTGACACTTGTCGAAGCGATCGGCGGACGGACCCGCGCCGAAAACGTGGCGCAGGATCTGGGGGTGCAAGGCTGGGGCCCGGAACATTCCAGCGCTGCCTTCCGCCTGACCTTTGCCTTCGCGACCACAGTTCTGCGGAACCGCCTCGCGTTTTGGAAGCACGAGACGTTCGGTATCCGCATGCGCCCCGGCATGGACGAGGCAACGGTGGCGCTGGTTGCCGACGGATGGTCGCGGACCTATCGCTCGCAAGCCATTGCAGTCGCCGAAACACCGCAGGCGATCGTGACGGCCAACGGCATCCGCATTCTGCCGGATCAGGTTGCCGGGACGCGTTCCGCCGATCGATGGCTGGCATTCCCATCCGGGCAAGCGCCGGCTGACGCGCTTGACAACATGCTTGGAGCGATCCGTGACACCTATGGCCGCCCGACCCACGATCTGGTCGCGATGCAACTGGAATACCCGACGGGGGATGGTGCGCGATGATCTGCCGCCGCCCCGATACCGGGCGAAATAAATCTCACCGTCCTTGTCGGCAAACGGTCTCGTTGTTCGTCCTATGTCCAGATCGCAACGATCCGCCGAATCTATCATGATCATGCCGTCCGGGACATGCCGAGCCGGCATTACAGCAAGGGAGAAGGATGATGACGAAACTGGTAACCTGCCTCTGGTTCGATCTCGGCCAGGCCAGCAAGGCCGCCGAATTCTATGCGGCGACCTTTCCTGACAGTCATGTCGATCGGGTGAACACGGCGCCCGCCGATTATCCAAGCGGCAAGGTCGGGGATGAGCTGACGGTCGAGTTTACCGTTCTCGGCCGACGTTTCATCGGTCTGAACGGAGGGCCGATCTTTACTCCGAACGAGGCCGTCAGCTTCATGGTGCTGACCGAGGATCAGGCCGAGACCGACCGCTACTGGAACGCGATTGTCGGCAATGGCGGCCAGGAAAGCGCATGTGGCTGGTGCAAGGATCGCTGGGGGCATTCCTGGCAGATCACGCCGCGCCGGCTGATGGAGCTGACGACGGGATCGGACCGCGAAAAGGCGCGCCGCGCTATGGAGGCAATGT
The DNA here is from genome assembly GCF_030678915.1 of Paracoccus wurundjeri. Taxonomy (GTDB): domain Bacteria; phylum Pseudomonadota; class Alphaproteobacteria; order Rhodobacterales; family Rhodobacteraceae; genus Paracoccus; species Paracoccus onubensis_A. The sequence continues at coordinate 28,658 of NZ_JAUUTZ010000016.1, forward strand.
TGACCATGCACAAGATCGACCTGGCAGCAATCGAAGCCGCCGCCGCAGGGTCTGGCTGACCAGCACAATCCGGGAAAGACCGCTATTCGACAACGCGAACGAGGCCAAGATGACCGACGATACCAGAACCACGCGCGACATCATCACGCGCTTCCATAACGCTTTCAAGGCGCATTGCCCCGAGGATCTTGATGATCTGATCGCCGATGACTGCGTTCTCGAGAATACGGCACCCGCGCCGGACGGCGCACGGTATGAGGGCCGGCAGGCATGCCTGAGCTTCTGGAAGGACATCGCAGCCTCTGCGAATCTTGCCTTCGAGGATGAGGAAATCTGGGTCAGCGGCGAACGCGGCATCATTCGCTGGCAACTCAGATGGGGCGATGGCGACACGGCGCGCGTACGTGGCGTCAACATCATGCGCGTACGCGATGGGCACATCGTCGAGGGCCTGGGATATGTGAAGGGGTAATCCATCGCGCTCCATCAAGAACAGGCGCCGCCTCGCAGCACCGGCGATCAGCAGCAAACGGCACCGGCGCTGTCCGGACGTCAATCAAGGGAGACGCAGAATGATCATCATCTCTGGATACGCGCTTGCAAATAGCGCCGAGGAACGGGATGCCGCAGTTGCGGCTTTTGCCGAAATGGTGATGCGTGCGCGGAAGCAGGACGGCTGCATCGATCTTGCCATCACGGCGGACTCGGTCGATCCGACGCGCAGCAATATCATCGAAATCTGGCGCGACGAACAGGCATGGAAGGCGTGGCAAAAGCTGGCCAAAGGACCCAAGACCCGTCCGAAAGCCGTCAATGTCTCGCTTTACCGGACTGATAGCGTCAAGAAGCTCGCCTAGAAAACCCTGCCATACGCATTGCCGGCTTCACACATGGTCAACGCGCCATGGCAGGTCACCTTCGAACCCGTCATGGGCCGCGACAAAGTTGACCCGGGCCGCCTGGCAGCCCGGGCCCTTGCTGTCAGAGCTTCAGCCCACATGCGCGACGGATCGCGACCTGAACCGGCGATGGCGGCAAGGCCGGATCGAATTCCCCCGCCGGCAACAACGGTGGCTGGGCCATGAAGCGCGGTTGCCGTCCACGATGCGGTTGCGCGGAATGGACGATAAAGGGATGACACAGATAAACGGTGCCCGCGGCCCCGGTCGCCAGGGCGATGTCGCAATCACCCGTGGAGGTATAGCCGCCCGCCGAAAGCTGCCTCAGCGTCGCCCCCTGATCGCCATAGGGCAACAATTCGCGCGCAATGACCGCGTGCGAGCCTTTGCGTATTCTCGTCGGCGCATCCTTCGGACCGACATCCGAGAACATGAACAACATCAGCAATGCGCGCCCGCTGCTTTTCACATTGGCCCGCCATTCCATGAAATCCAGATTATCCGTGCCGAAGCTCATATCGACATGCCAGCCATCGTCGCCGGGGGATTCCGGCGAGGGAAAGCGGATCGGAAAGGTTCCAAGGCCATTCGGAGCAAGCCAGCGGTCCTTGCCGACAAGTTGATCATAGGCATTGTGCAGCCGGGGAGTGTTGGCAGCATCGACAAAAGGGCGCGAGGTCTTGAACCCCAGTCGAACGACGGGCTGGACCCAGCCTTCCGGTCTGTCGGGCGACAGCCCCATCTCGGCCCATAACGCGTCCCGGCCTTGTTTTGCGAGGTCGGTGCCGAAGGCATGTTCGATCTTGACGAAACCATCGTCGATGAAGCTCTGGACCTGATCCGTGGTCAGGCCAAGCCGTTTGAATTCGGGCATTTCACATTCTCCATTCGGCCACCGCCCGGGCGGGGCCGTCCTGATCTGATCGGCGCAGATGCGCCACAACGGTTCGGGCCGTTCAGATCAGCGGAAAGAATGTAGACATGAACATCATGGCTTAGGTGGTTATCAACTTGGCAGGCGGGAATCAAGCTGGCAGCCCTGACCACTGCCGTAATGTCCACGCCGCGCCCCCACCGGGCGGCAATCGCCGCGTATGCATCCCGCAGATCAGGTACAAGCACAGTGGCAGCTCCTCCAGCCGGTCCAACCGGTACATCATTGCATCGACATAGTTCGCCACCTCACGAATGTCGTCAATCAGCTCCCCGGCCCGGGTCTCGGTTTAGAAGCACGGAAGGTCGGTCAGCGTGGATTGCGTATCCTCGATCCAGGACGACAGCACCATCTCCTTGCGCATATACATTTCTGATGCAGCAACAGCATGGTAATATCGTCCAGTCGCCCGGGCGTTCGCCCGGCGAGGCTCAACCGCTCGAGAAGCGCCAGCACATCATTGGCGGCAAAGGCGCCGGAACGAAGGCGCACAGGATCTCGCCCGCGGCGGGAAGCCGCCAAGGCGCTGATTGGGCTTGGAATCGGTCATGCAGGCATTGTGGCAGAGGGGGCTTATTCAAGTAATGCCGGGACAAGTTAAATAGCGGGTCAGCTTGGGTAAGCAGCCTGAAACAAGGAACTCATAACACAACCGGCTCCGCATCCAGAGTGCAGGTGCTTCGCCCTCAGGGATTCGTACCTACCACAACATGAACAGCCAGCAAGCGGGGCGCATAGGGCGCAAACCGGACCTGTGGCGAGGCGGCATGACTGCCGTAGCATTTCGTCAGAACGGATATTGCTGTGGTAATCTCGGTTATGCTTTGACATCGATTCCGTTCGCTGAAAGATGTCATCATCCCACAGGATGACGGCCGTTGCTCTTGATGATGCTATCCGTCCGCCAGCCTGTATCCGATGCCGGGCTCGGTGAATATCCATCGCGGATTCGCCGCATCATCGCCCAGTTTGCTGCGCAAATGCCGGATATAGACCCGCAGATACTGACTGTCCTCCGTGTGCGCCGGTCCCCAGATCGCCTTGAGGATCATGTCATGTGTCACCAGCCGCCCGGCATGCGAGGCAAGCAGCCATAACAGGTCAAACTCCTTCCGGGTCAGATTCAGGTTTTCCCCTTCCAGGATGGCACGGTGATCCGTGATATCGATCTGCAGCGGGCCGAGCGTCAGAGTTGCTGGCGCGGCCTCGCGCGTGTAATCGCGCAACAGGCCGCGCAGCCGGGCAAGCAGTTCTCCGGTCGAGAAGGGCTTTGTCACATAATCCTGTGCCCCTGCGTCGAGCACTGCGATCTTGCCTGCATCGTCGCTTCTCACCGACAGAACCAGGACGGGCAGATGCGACCATTCGCGCAATTTCTCGATGACCGTGATGCCATCTGCATCCGGCAGGCCCATATCGAGGATCATCGCCGCCGGTGCCTCTCTCGCCGCCACGGCAACCGCCTCATGTGCCGTTGCCGCCTCGGAAACGATGTAACCTTCGGTTTCCAGTGCAACCCGCAAAAAACGCCGGATCGGAGCCTCGTCATCGACGATGAGGATGCGTGAGGTCACAAGAAGGTCTCCGGGTTCGACAATGGCAGCTCTATCACGATGCGCGTTCCCCGGCCACTTTCACGGGCAGGCTCGGCATGGATCTCTCCCCCATGGGCTTCAACAATTCCGCGACAGATAGCAAGTCCAAGACCGGTCCCGGCCTGTCCGCCATCACCTTGCTCTGCCCGCCAGAACATATCGAAAACCCGATCCGCCGCGCCGGTAGGCAGGCCTGGACCGTCATCTTCTATGGATAGGATCGCATGGGCGCGCTGGACTTCTACTGTTATCCGGACGGGTGTAGCCGGTGCGGAATATTTCGCCGCATTGTCGAGGATATTGACCAGGACCTGTTCCATCAGTACCGGATCGACATGGACCGGAGCCATATCCTCGGGCATTTGCACGCTTATCGGATGAGTGCGCAACGGTCCGCGCAACCGATGGCGCGCCATGCCGACAAGCTCGCGCAAATCGGAAGGGATGGCGTTCGGCTTTAGCGCGCCATGGCCCAACCGCGTCATATCCAGCAGATTCTGGATATAACGGTCAAGCCGCTCGCCCTCTTCCCGCACGGTTTCGATCAGGCTACGCCGCCCCTCCTTCGTGAGACGGGGATGCTCCAACCCCTCCGCCGCACCGAGGATCGAGACCAGTGGCGTACGCAGATCGTGACTGACCGAAGACAGGAGCGCCGAGCGCAACCGCTCCGCTTCGGAAACCACGCGTGTCTGCGCCAGATCCTCGGTCAGCCGGATACGCTCAAGCGCCAGTACAACCTGATCGGCAAGCGCCTCCAGAAGTCGCCGGTCGTTTTGGGCGATTTGCCGACCGTCAGGAAAGGAAATCCCAAGAACACCGATCCGCCGATCCGAGGCGCTGAGCGGCACGAAGAGCCAGCGGGAGGTCGGCAGCGTATCAGATCCGTGGCCTGCCGCCTCTCCATGGGTGAAACAATAGCGTGCGGCGGACATTTCCCGATCCGCCAGCCTGTCTTCGGGCGGAAAGGCCCCCACAATGGTAAGCCCGGCGATTTCCTTGGGAACCAGCAGGACCGACTCGCAATGCAGGACGGTTGCAACATGGCTGACGGCGGCCCAGACCACATCGTCGAAAGATGCCGCCGCCGCCGCCCTGCGCGAGAATTCGTAAAGCTTGCCGGTTCGTTCGGCGATGGCACGTTGAGCCATGGCCCGATCGCGAAGGCGGGCGGCGAGATTGCCCGTCAGGATTGATGCGACGAGGAACAGAACCAGCGTCAGAAGCTGGCCCTGATCCCAGATGCGGAACGTGTGAACCGGGGACGTGAATAAGAGATTATAGGTCAGAAAACTCAGGCCCGCAGTGGCGATGGCCGGTCCTCTTCCGAAACGCGATGCCATCGCCACAACTGTCGTCATGTAGAGAAGCGATAGGCTGACCACCGGGACAAAATGCTCGGCGGCCTTGGCCAGCACCGTGGTGCCGATCACGGCAAGCAATATAAACCCCATCATGCGCAGCATGTCCGGCATGGCAGGGGGTTTCAGGCGTTGCCTCTGCCGGGCCGGCCGCTCGTCATCGGTGACCAGGGTCAACTCGAACCTGGTTGCCTCTCTCACGAGGCCCGAAACCAGTTGTTCGTGATGGGTCGGCGCGATCTGGCGCAGCAACGGGTTGCGCCTGGGTGGGCGTGGCACGACGATCCGGCGGATATTCAGCCGCTCGGCGAAGCCTATTACCTCCTCGGCGGGATTCCGTTCCGTTTGTTGAATCGTGACCTCGGCCCCAAGTCTCTCGGCCAGCCGCAGCGCATCGGCACGGCTTTCCTGCATCGTTGTGGTCCGGATTTCATCGCGCACGCTGGTCAGGGCCACCGCGAACCACTCGACCCGCGCGCGATCCGCCGAACGTTTGCCGATCCGAACCGCATCGCGCCCCACGGCATCTTCCGGTATGACCACCAGAAGCCGTTCCTGTGTCGGCCACGGCCCGGCGATGGCATTGGCGGCCATATGCTGTCTGAGTTCGGCATCCACCCGGTCGGCGGCGGTACGCATCGCCAGTTCCCGCAATGCGGTCAGGTTCCCCTTGGCAAAGAAATTCGCCACCGCCCGCGCCGCCTGATCCTGAACATAGACCTTCCCAGCCCGAAGCCGTTCAAGTAATTCATCAGGCGGCAGGTCGATCAGTTCGATCTCATCGGCCATCTCCAGAACGCGGTCAGGAACCGTCTCACGCACCCGCACTCCCGTGATCCGGGCGACGGTATCATTCAGTGTCTCGACATGCTGCACGTTCAACGTCGTATAGACGTCGATCCCGGCTGACAGCACCTCTTCGATATCCTGCCAGCGCTTTTCATGGCGATTACCCGACAGGTTGGAATGGGCCAGTTCATCGATCAACGCGAGGTCCGGCGTTGCCGCAATCAACCCTTCGAGATCCATCTCGTGCAGGATTTTGCCGCGATGATAGAAGGGCTGGCGAGGCAGCGCGCGGAGATCGCGCAGCATCGCCTCGGTTTCGGCCCGGCCATGGGTTTCCACCACGCCCGCCAGGACATTCTCGCCATCGGCCGCGCGTCTCCGCGCGGCCTCTAGCATCGCATAGGTCTTGCCGACGCCCGGCGCAGCACCCAGAAAGATTTTCAGCTTCCCCCGGCCCTCGCGGCGAGCTTCCTTCAGCAACGCGTCGGGTTCAGGGCGGGATGCGTCGGACATTCGTCACTCCGTCGGGGCGGGTCGCGGGGCAAGTTCCGCATCAAGGGCCAGATTGGTCATCAGAACATTGACACGCGGCTGACCATAAATCCCCAATAGCGGATTCTGTATATTCGCGTCGATGATCGCAAGCACTTGTTCGGGATCGACGCCCCGCGCCCGGGCAATACGCTGCGCCTGTCCGCGCGCGTTCTGCGGCGAGATATCGGGATCAAGCCCCGAAGCGGATGCCGTGACCGCGTCGATCGGGGCAATACCGTTGTTCAGGTCTTCCCAGGCATGACGACGCGCCTTGACGCTTTCGCGAAGCTCGGTCGAACTCGGCGCCAGATTCGAGGCACCCGACGCCGCCGCGTCGTAATCCACCGCCGACGGGCGCAGATGCAGATAGGCGGGTTGCGTGAATTCCTGCCCGATCAGGGCAGAGCCCACCGCTACGCCATCGTTCCGCATGATCAGACTTCCGGTTGCGGCCTGCGGTGCGATGACCGACGCGATTCCGGTCATCGCGAGAGGATAGGCCAGTCCGGTCAGCAGCAGCATGGCTGCAAGCATCGTACATGCGCGGCGGATATGAATAAACATGATCGTGGCTCCTTTTATACGAGGCCAAAGGCGGTCACGGCCATATCGATGGCCTTGATGCCGACAAATGGCACGATCAACCCGCCAAGGCCGTAGACAGTCAGATTGCGGCGCAGCAAGGCAGCGGCGCTGGCCGGCGTGTATTTGACCCCACGCAGGGCCAGCGGGATCAACGCGAAGATGACCAGCGCGTTGAAGATCACCGCCGACAACAGCGCGCTTTGCGGAGAGGAAAGGCTCATGACGTTGAGAGTACCAAGCCCCGGAAAGGCCGCGACGAAAATCGCAGGCAGAATGGCGAAATATTTCGCGACATCGTTGGCGATGGAAAAGGTGGTCAATGCGCCGCGCGAGATCAGCAATTGCTTGCCCACCATCACCACCTCGATCAGCTTTGTCGGGTCGCTGTCGAGGTCGATCAGGTTCGCGGCCTCTTTGGCTGCGGGCGTACCCAGGTTCATCGCTACCCCCACATCCGCCTGCGCCAGTGCCGGCGCGTCATTCGATCCGTCGCCGCACATGGCGACAAGCCGGCCGCCCTCTTGTTCCCTGCGGATATATTCCAGCTTCATCTCGGGCGTCGCTTCGGCCAGAAAATCGTCCACCCCGGCCTCGGCGGCAATAGCGGCGGCCGTCAAAGGGTTGTCGCCGGTAATCATCACCGTGCGAATTCCCATGGCCCTGAGTTCAGCGAAACGCTCTCGCATGCCGGGTTTGATCACATCCTTCAGATGGATCGCGCCCAGAATGCGGTCATTCTCGGCGACCAATAGTGGCGTGCCACCCGATCGCGCGATCTCGTTGACTTTGGCCCGCAGAGCCGGATCCGTCGGACTGCCGACGAATGCCTCGATTGAATCGGTGGCGCCCTTGCGCAGGCGGGTCCCGGAAAAATCCACGCCGGAAAGCCGGGTCTGGGCCGAGAAGGCGACGGGCTCGGAGCCCGGCTCCGGCTGATGATCCAATGCGCCCAGCAGCCTTTCGGCCAGATCGACGATCGATTTCCCCTCGGGTGTTTCATCGGCCAGCGAGGCCAGAAACGCCGCCTGCGCAAGCTGTCTTTCGCTAACGCCACGCGCAGGAACAAAGGCATCGGCCATCCTGTTGCCGAAGGTGATGGTTCCGGTCTTGTCAAGCAGCAGCGTGTCGACATCTCCCGCCGCTTCTACCGCGCGGCCCGACTTGGCGATGACATTGGCGCGGACAAGACGGTCCATCCCCGCGATGCCGATGGCGGAAAGAAGGCCACCGATGGTCGTGGGGATCAGCGTGACGAAAAGCGCGGCAAGCGTCACCACAGGGATCACCAGCCCGGAATAACGGGCAAAGGGTTCAAGCGTGACCACCACAAGCAGGAAAATCAGGGTCAGGCCCGCCAACAGGATATTCAGGGCGATCTCGTTCGGAGTCTTTTGCCGTTCGGCCCCCTCGACCATCGCAATCATCCGGTCAAGAAAGCTTTTGCCCGGCTCGGCGGTGATCTTCAGGACGAGACTGTCCGAGACGATCCGCGTCCCGCCGGTCACGCTGGATCTGTCGCCGCCACTTTCGCGGATCACCGGGGCGCTTTCTCCGGTGATCGCGCTTTCATCGACAGAAGCGACGCCCCGGACAACCTCCGCATCCGTCGGAATGAGATCACCCGCCTCGACCAGAACAAGCTGTCCCTTGCGCAATAAGGACGACGCCATTTTCTTTGGTGCCGTATCATCCTCACCCGATAGCAATTTCACGACGGTTTCCGCCTTGGTGGCACGCAGGCTGTCCGCCCGCGCCTTGCCGCGCCCCTCGGCCAGCGCTTCGGCGAAATTCGCGAACAGCACGCAGACCCAAAGCCAGAATGCGATTTGCAGGCTGACAGCGGCATTATCCGCACCAAAGGCGGCATCGCGCAAAGCCAACAGGGTAGTCATCGCGGCCACGATGGCGGTCACGAAGATGACGGCATTCTCCGTCAACTGGCGGGGATCAAGCTTGGTGAAGGCGGTTTTCAACGCCGTCACGTAAAGCCCCTTTGGGGCAAGTTCACTATGGGACATCTTCTTTGTCCTTGAATTGAGAGATCGGATCATGGCCAGGGATGCAGGCCGCGACATGGTTCAATAACCTTGCCCCGCGATCACTACCGTATGCTCGGCAATGGGTCCAAGGGCGAGAACCGGGAAGAATGTCAGTGCCCCGAAGATCACCACGGTGACGATCAGAAGCGTCACGAATAGCGGCCCATGCGTGGGGAAGGTTCCAGCGGTGGATGGGCTTTGCTGCTTGTCACTCAGCGATCCGGCGATGGCCAGCATCGGCACGATGATCGCATAGCGTCCAAGCAGCATCGCGAGGCCAAGCGCCGTAGTCTGCCAGGGCGCAGCCGCGTTCCAGCCTGCGAATGCCGAACCGTTATTTCCGACCGCCGAGGAATAGCTGTAGAGGATCTCGCTCAGCCCGTGCGGTCCGGCATCCTGCACGGATTGCAGCGCCATCGGCACCGTTGCCGAAATGGCCCCACCGACAAGAATACCCAGCGGAATCGACAGGAATGCCAGCATCGCCAGCGTGACCTCGCGCCCTTCGATCTTGCGGCCCAGATATTCCGGCGAGCGTCCTACCATCAGGCCGGCAAGAAACACGGCAAGCACCACATAAAGCAGCATGCCATAGAGACCAGAGCCGACGCCGCCAAAGATTACCTCACCGATCTGCATGTTGACCATGGTGACAAGGCCGGACAGTGGCATGAAACTGTCATGCATCGCGTTGACCGAGCCGTTTGACGCGGCGGTCGTCGCCTCGGCCCAGAGCGCCGAAAGCGCGGCACCGAAACGGACTTCCTTGCCCTCCATGTTCGGTCCGGCACCCAGCAGTGGATTGCCCCCGGTTTCGCCGAAATGGATCATCGCCAGTCCCAGCGCGAACATCACAGCCATCGCAGCGAAGATCGCCCATCCCTGCCGCTGGTCCCGCGCCATGCGGCCGAACAGAAAGCAGAAGGATACCGGAATCAGCAGGATCGCAAGCGTCTGGAACATATTCGATATGATGGTCGGGTTCTCGAACGGATGGGCAGAGTTCACGCCAAAGAAACCGCCGCCATTCGTGCCCAGCTGCTTGATGGCGATCTGGCTGGCCGCCGGCCCGCGCGCGATCACCTGATCGGCACCTTCAAGCGTCGTGACATGAGCCGCACCCAGCAATGTCTGGGGCACGCCCTGAAGTATCAGGATCAGCCCAAGAATGACCGAAAGCGGCAGCAGGACATAAAGCACCGATCGCGTCATGTCGCACCAGAAATTCCCCAACCCGCTGTTCTTCGGCCCGGCAAAGCCCCGGATCACAGCGACAGCCACGGCCATACCTGTTGCTGCGGAAACGAAGTTCTGCACAGTCAGCCCGGCCATCTGGGCAAGATAGGAAAGTTGAGCCTCGCCGGAATAAGCCTGCCAATTGGTATTGGTGACAAAGCTGACCGCCGTGTTGAAAGCCAGATCCGGAGCCATCGCGCCGATCCCGTCCGGGTTCAGTGGCAGCAGATTTTGCAATCGCAGGATAATATAGAGCAGGCAGAAACCTGCAAGGTTGAAGGTCAGGACTGCTATTGTATAACCCCGCCAGCCCTGCGAAGCGCCGGGCCGGATACCGGCCAGACTGTAGAAACCCCTTTCGACCGGAGTAAGAAATCGCGAGAGCAGATTCCGCTCTCCGGCATAGACGCAGGTCATGTGGGAACTCAGCAGATAACCACCCCCGGTCAACGCGACCGCATAAAGGATATATCCAATCAGATCGGGCATGATTGTCTCCTCACGAGTGACCTTGACGCGCCAGCGTCAGGATAAGAAAGACGAAAATCCCTGCCGCGACGGCGAGGCCCAGAATGAGGTCCAGCATTTCGGCCTCACAATCGTTCGATCAGGCGGGGTGTCAGGGCAAAGGCGACAAAGGCGCCAATGCCAAGCATCAGGTAAATCAGATCAGCCATATTCAGCTCCTGCATGTTCAATCGCAGCAGCCATCGCGCAAAGTTGCGTTAAGGCGATATATGAATTTTCCGGGTATCGCGTAAAAATCGCGTAAAAATCGCGTAAAAACCGCGAGCATGATGTCCTTCGTGTCGGCTCTATGATCGCAAATTCGGGGCATTGTGGGCAGTCGGTGCAGGAATGCTGAACTGCAGTATCGATGTCAGCACGCTTGAATGTCACTGATCCGCTCCAAGTAACATACTGCGAAGCAGAAAGCGGCGGCTGTGTCCGAAGTGGGCATATCGTGACCTCCGAGAGGAAAGAACGGCCCTTTGCAGACGGTCGGGAGAGCAGCGACCGCAATGCATCTTCACCAGACCGGACGCTCGGACTTGCCCCAGCGATTCTGACCGGGTGCGGGGCATTGCTGTTCTTTGACAGATGTTGCCCACCGCGCTTTTTACGGCGTGGTGGGCATTTTTCACGCTGAGTAGAATGCCGGTTGATAGACCACAGCGCCCGCAGGGGCTTTGCCGCAGAACACCTGGCTCATAAAGTATTCCGGCGGAACGCCTTCGAATACGAGGCTGGCGTCCTGCGCAAATCCGAAGCGGGTGTAGTAACCCGGACTGCCCAAGACAACGCAGCCGCGGGCGCCTTGAGCCCGTAGCTGCGTCAGACCTTTGCGGATCAGGTTCCCGCCGATGCCCTGCCCTTGCAGGTCTGGCCGGATGGCTACAGGCCCAAGCCCGAACCAACCGACGTCATTCCCGGCAACAGTGACCGGAGAGAACGCAATATGGCCTACCACCTGACCGTCGATCTCGGCGACCAGAGACAACGTCAGTGAGCCCGTGTCGCGCAGGGCATCAATGATGGCGCCCTCCGTCCCGGAACTGTGTTCTGCCGTGGCAAAGGCATCTTCGGTGATTTGTCGGACCGTGCCCTGATCGGCCGGGATTTCCTGGCGTATTTTCATGTCGTTCCTCATGATGTGCGGTTGTCGAGTTGCGATCTGACCGACCTGCGACCCAACGAGGAAATGCGGTAGGGGCTCGAGTTCCTCGATTCGATCAGCCGCTTGCGGCAAAGGGTCGAGACGATCCGCGGCGTGCAATCGACCAGAACCGAGCCGTCATGCGTGAAGCAATCGGTCCGGATCAATTTGCCATTCGGGCCGCGCGTGTAGCGAATCTGCCCACCTTGAGCCAGTACATGAAGTACCCGCTGTTCGAGCTTGGAAATGTTCATAGTTTAGCCTGTTCGATAAACACAGAAAAACAGGCGTGAAGCGCTACTTCGCTCCGCCTGATCTGGATCACCCCGGCATTCCGGCGGTGATCAGTGCTTCGTAACAAGCTCCAACATCGACAATTCCATCGCTTCGCTATGGACCGAGCAATGGTAGTAAAAGCTTCGGCCATTCCAGTCAACCGGAAGCCGTGAAACAACAACCGTCTGATGTTCACGCTGCGAACGCGGCATGTGACTAAACAGAGCTCGAATCATCATGCTGCAAGGCGGCAACAGCTGTGATCGCCGGGCGCAGGACGAAGGATTTGCACGGCCCATTGCCGCCGTTCCCAGTCCGATGGGATGCAGCTTTCACGAACCTGCCTTCGCATGCGCACCACACGCAGGGGCTTTCCAACGTCAGCAGCGCGAGGCAAATCAGAATGCCGACTAGCGGCAGCTCCGGTTCAAGACAGAGCGGCAGCGTCAAAGCGCCGTCAGAACCGCAATCCCTTCCCTAGTATCTCTCTTGACGTGAAGGGAGAACGGGATGCCGTGCCTGATCGAAGAACTTAGCCACGAGGTGATGAAAACGGCGGAGCAATAAACGACTCCGAGCTGCCTTGGCTGTGCTGTGCGATACCGCGGCGCGACTTCACCGAACCGGTCATGCAAACCGATCGCGGCGAAACCGACCAATCAAATTGGTATAATGCGGACACAGCCGTCACCCACCATATAGGTGGTCCACCATGAAATCGGCGCGTTCCTCAACTCCTGCCAGGGGCAGCTCAATGAGCTGATAGCCGAGACGGGCGTAGGTTACTGCCATCATCCTGCCGGTTGCTTCAGCTTCTTGCCGATCCTGCTTTCGCTCGGTGTCTTGCGTGAAGATTGCATCCCAGTAAGGGGCGATGAAAACCCGCCTATTATAGGGATAGTGGCTTGCCGCCGTCTCTATATGTCCTGGAACAGGTAAGCCGCAGAGCGTTAGATAGCCAATGACATCAGGTATTCCACGATCCATCAGAACCGGGCCATCCAGCGCCCTTGCCTCATGATAGGAACGCAATTCCCAAACCAGCATGAGCTCGGCATACATCGACCTGTCCGCCCAAGGTAGAAAAGTTCCACCTATCTCGACCTGATCTTTTATAATGGCCCGTCCGGCCTCGGGCATGCTCGGGAACCCTCGGCGGGATAGAGCATCGATCAAACTGGTCTTGCCGGAACCGGGGCCACCGGTTATGACAAACATATGGTCACACATGCGCCTTCCTCGATTATGTCTATTGGGGAAACGCAGAGGGGCCGGACCCTGGGCCTGATCCGTCATGCCAGTTTGGCGAACCTCGCGGCGATCAAATCGGAATGACCGGCGGATCGATGCTCTCACCAGTCTCGATCTGCGGTCGACCCTTTGCTGCCGGGCGGGCGAACCCATGCTGCGTGGCCGCATTCCCCAAAGCTGCCAATCGACTGTCGATGAAGAAAAATATTAACCAAAATCAATGCCCCACAGGGAGAATCGAACCTCCAATGGCTGGCCTCGGCAACCCTTTATCAGCGTCCTGCACCTACCTGCTATCATCTCGCGTGATGGTGTCGTAGTAATAGCAAAACTATGCAGGTCAGACAATGCGAACTCATTTTACTGCTCTTCTCGCTCTCATGATCGCCACCGGATGCACGGTCGGGTCTGGTGCAGTGGTCAAGGGTGCCGGGCCGGACGATCTCCTGAAGCTTCGCGAAGGCCCTGGTCTCAACCATGCGATCATAATCGGCCTGCCCGACGGAACGCGCCTCACCCGCCAGAACTGCGTGACGAATAGCGGTAGGGTCTGGTGCAGGGTCTTCCTCACCGACAGGCCTGCTATCTCGGGTTATGTTTCAGCGGACTATCTCGCTCACCGCTGACAGCGGCATTCGCTGCATGCACAAAATTGATTTTGCACGTACAGCATAATTCGAGAGACCAGCAAAGCGACGATCCATGACAACATGGCGTATAATTTGCGTGACATACCCTAATCGAACATCCGGATTGGGCGTGCGCTGCAAGAATGTCATTCGAAGCTTATGACGCAACGCCGCATCCGGCAATGTTACTTATACCACAACGATGGGCTTATGCGCGATTGTAACGTTTTGCGTAGGGACTTCCCTCTGTATTGGGCAGAGCACCCGCCCTGAAAAACCTGACCCGGATAGCATATTCCCGGCCCGGAAATTCAACGCGCGTCTCAGGACCGCGCTGGCCGGTGCCGCAGGGCATCGAGAACCACTTTGAACACGGGAAGGTTCTGTCGTCTGCTAGGATAATAGAGGAAATAGCCGTCGAAATAGGGCGACCAATCATCAAGAAGCAAAATGAGGTCACCCGATGCTATATAAGGATCCGCAATGGTGTTCGGGAGGAAGGCCACGCCGAGACCGCTCAGCACGGCATCCACCATGGCATAGGAATTGTTGAAGGTCAGTTGGCCATCAACGCGGACATTCACCTCCTTCCCGTCCTTCTCGAACTCCCAGGCATAAAGCCCGCCCCGGGTTTCGTGCCGCATGTTGATACAGTCGTGATCGACCAGATCGCGCGGATGCTTTGGCATATCTCGTGACGGCAGATAGGCGGGCGATGCCACCGCGACCATCCGCCAGTCGGGGCCGATCCGCGCGGCGATCATGTCCTTCTCGACGCTCTCGCCCAAGCGCACCCCGGCATCGAAGCCATTCTCGACAATATTGCGAAAGCCGCTGTCCAGACTGAACTCGATCCTGATATCGGGATGTTCCCGCAGAACGGGCTTCAGCCTGGGCCAGACAACTGTTTGAAACGCGTGATCCGACAGCGTCATGCGGAGCGATCCGGAGGGTTTGTCACGGAACACCATCAGGGCCGCGATTTCGTCCTCGATCTCGCCCAGGCGCGGCGCGATGGTTGCCAGCAATCGCTCGCCTGCGGGCGTTGGCGAGACGTTGCGCGTGGTGCGGTTCAGCAGGCGCAGACCGATATTGGTTTCCAGCCGCTTGATGGTGTGGCTCAGCGTGGACTGGGCCACACCGATCCGCGCGGCCGCTCTGGTGAAGTTGCGCTCTTCCGCGACGATGCGGAACCACATCAGGTCATTGAAATCCGTCCTGGACATATGGACATCATTAATCGACCAGATCGATTAGTCCATGCCATTTGCGACGGCTAATCACACAGGTGCCTTGCCGCTATCTTCTCGGCAACACAATAGACCAGAGAATGAACGATGAGCGATGCGAGCCTGAGTCAGTCAGGAAGCCTGCCCCAGGCGGAATGGGGCGCGGTGATGTCCATGGCGCTTTGCGTGGCCATGCTGATTGCCTCGGAATTCATGCCGGTCAGCCTGTTGACGCCGATGGCCACGGGGCTGGGGGCAAGCGAGGGCCAGACCGGGCAGGCGATTTCCATCAGCGGGTTGTTCGCCGTGGGCGCGAGCCTGCTGATCACCACCGCTGCCGGACGCCTGAACCGTAAATCGGTGCTGGTTGGCCTGACCGGGTTGATGCTGCTGTCGCTGGTGATGGTCGCGATGGCTCAGGGTTTCGTGGTGCTGATGATTGCCCGCGCTATTCTGGGGATCTGCATTGGCGGGTTCTGGGCACTGGCGACCGCCGTCATCATGCGGCTGGTGCCGGAAGGCGCGGTACCGCGCGCGCTGTCGCTCATGTATGGCGGGCAGGCAATCGCGGCCGCCTTCGCAGCGCCGCTTGGCAGTTACTTGGGCGATATCATCGGCTGGCGTGGTGTTTTCTGGGCGCTGACACCCATCGTCGCGATCAACCTGATCTGGCACATGATCGCATTGCCCTCGCTACCCGCGCGCGGTCGCCAAAACCTCGGCACGTTGATTGCGGTGATACGCCGCCGCCATTTCGCACGGGGCATCGTCGCAGCGATGCTGTCCTGGGGCGGGGCCTTCACCATGTTCACCTATCTGCGCCCTTATCTGGAGCAGGTCACCCGGGCAGATATTCCCACGCTGTCGATCCTGCTGCTGGTGCTGGGTTGCGCGGGCTTCGTCGGCACCTGGGCGTCGGGTCGTTTCATCGGGGATCATGTCGCGCCCAAACTGAAACTCCCCGCCCTGACCATGGGGACCGTCACGCTTGGACTTGTGTTCACTGGCGCCTCGCCAACCGTTACCGGAAGTCTGCTGTTCATATGGGGCGCAATGAACACCGTCATGTCAGTCATCTTCATGACCTGGATGTCGCGGAACGTCGATGACGCGCCTGAAGAGGGCGGCAGCCTGATGGTCGCAGCAATTCAGGCCTCGATCCTGCTGGGCGCGGTCCTCGGCGGGGTGCTTCTGGACGGCTGGTCGATCACCGTGACCTTCGCCGGCAGCGTCATCCTGTCTGCCACCGCTGTCGTCCTGATCGGTAACGGTCAGCGGATGCTGAAACCCGGCTTGGAGAAACAGTGAATGAAAATGGGAAAAGATATGGCCAACCACGACAAGACTGACGGGCAGAGAACCGGAATGCGTTTCCGCCGCCGCATGATGCTGAAGATGACCGGCGCCGGTATTGCCGTCTTCGGCATGACTTCAACGATTAACATTTCAACAGCAAAGGCTCGGACCATGACACAGGATTGGGACAAGGTTTTCCCCAGGAACGATAAGGTTGATCACGAGAAGGTCAGCTTCACCAACCGATATGGGATCACACTGGTCGGCGATCTCTATCTGCCAAGGAATCACACCGATCATCGCCTGCCGGCGCTTGCCGTCGGTGGTCCGTTCGGTGCCGTCAAGGAGCAGTCATCGGGTCTCTATGCACAGACCATGGCCGAGCGCGGCTTCGTCGCGCTGGCTTTCGATCCGTCCTTTACCGGCGAAAGCGGTGGCGAGCCGCGCAATGTCGCCTCACCCGATATCAATACCGAGGATTTCATGGCGGCGGTGGATTATCTCGGCCTGCACGAAAGCGTTGACCGCGAGCGGATCGGTATCATCGGCATCTGTGGCTGGGGTGGCATGGCGTTGAATGCGGTCGCGGCGGACAAGCGCGTCAAAGCGGTTGTGGCCAGCACTATGTATGACATGACCCGCGTCATGTCGAAGGGCTATAACGACAGCGTCACCCCCGAGCAGCGCACAAAGACGTTGGAACAACTGAGCCGCCAGCGTTGGGAAGACGCCGCAAACGGCACCCCTGCCATGCAGCCCGCATATAACGTGGGGCTGGAGCACGACGCGCCGCAGTTCCTGGTGGATTACCACGACTATTACATGACGCCGCGCGGCTACCATGCGCGGGCAGTCAACTCGGGCAATGCCTGGGCACAGACTACGCCCCTGTCCTTCATGAACATGCCGATCCTCAGCTATATCGCGGAAATCGCGCCGCGTCCGATCTTGTTCATCCATGGAGAGAATGCCCATTCGCGCTATTTCAGCGAAACCGCCTATGAGGCGGCCGCCGAGCCAAAGGAGCTGATGATCATCCCGGGCGCCAATCACACCGATCTCTATGACATGATGGATGTGATCCCCTTCGACCGGATGGAAAGCTTCTTTGGCGATACGCTTGTCTGATAGATTAGGTCCGCTCCACCCTGGGTTTCCGTGGCTGGGCGGTCCAGACTCCACGAGGATTGTTGGTTGGGCCAAGTCATAGCCCGGCTGATGAGCGACCGGACCATGAGGAACAGACCATCATTGATCACCCCATCGCGCCGTGCTGTTCTGGCAGGCGCCATCGTCACGATCACAGTGCCTCGTTATTTGCACGCAAAGACCGGAAACGAAACCATGCGCATTCGCTGCACCTTCGCGGATCAGGATTTCACCTGTATCTTGCAGGACACCCCGAGCACGCGCAATTTTATCTCTATGTTGCCGCTGGACCTGACCATCGAGGATTTCTCGACCAACGAGAAACTGGCCCGTCTTCCGCGTCGGCTAGATGAGGGCGGGTTGGTCGATTAAGCTAATCCCTAACCTAGATAGCCTTAATGCGAATGTCGAAAAAAGGCTCGGCACAGCCTTCGTGCGGCATCCTTCCTGGGCGATTGGATTTCGCTAATAGGCACGATCGGCCCCTTGCTGCCGTTAGCCACGGCATTCAGTCGCTGTAGTGCGGCTAGTGAATGTGGACTTCTATGCAGGTGCTCGCTATTCTACAGAGCCTTGCGTGATTTTAGAGCCTTGGCTCTTCACGTGGAAGGATTTTTGTACTTCATCATGTTGGAAAATGGATTAATGGGCAGACCTAAACCCTGTTCTTCCGATCTCTGAAACCGGATATGAAGCATGTCGGGGCGCAGGACACACCCTGCAGGATTAGCCCTAGATGTGCGATCAGGCTGGTTCGGAAGGTCTGAGGGATGGCCCGCTCAGCACCTTCGCTGCAAGGATGACTGCCAGATTCCATAAGCAATATGATTGAGATTTGCCCCCAGGTGCACAAAAACAGTGCCAATCACGAACTTTTCCGGAATTTCTGAACAACATCGCCTTTCACGAAACCAATCCAACTTACTGAAATTTAATTGTATTAAAAAATTCACGCAGCCTCCAGAAGGCGCGCCGACATATTTATCGCTATCGCAAGCCTATTGAACGAAAAAGGTCGGAAAGTTACAGTTTTCTACATCCAGTCGGCATTAGAGATTTTTGCGAACCGCGACCGGGAATCGCTGACTAACTTTTTGGGAAACCAATACCGAGCCGACATGAATATGCCGGCATATGTGACAGCTTTGCCCTGTGAATGAGAAAACATAAGCCCCGGTTCTGCGCCGGGGATCGGAATCGGCTGGTTGAAGGGAGGAAAGAATATCAAATGCAATATGTATATATAGGCAAAACCGAATTGGTGGCGCTGTTGGTAGGTCTCACCACTGGATTTATCTATTCCTGGTTAAGACTGCCAATTCCGGCACCAGGTGTGCTCGGCGGAATTTTCGCGATCATCTTCACATATATAGGCTATCTGATCGTGCAGAAAATCCGGGGAGAGATTGCTTTCGGCAAGCCTCCCGCAACTGATCGGGGAGCTACCGGAACCGGCGCCGCAGGAGATCAGCAATGATGGAAATTGCGATTGGCGGCACTGAATTGCAGGCGGCAATGGTCGGACTGGTCACCGGTTTGATTTACACCGCATTACGCGCCCCGATACCCGCCCCGAATGTCCTGGGAGGGATTTTCGCGATTATCGGTACTTTTGTCGGTCTGGTCGCCGTTGCGGCACTACGCGGGGAACTCAGCCTGCAATTCTAATACCAACATGAGGAGGAAATACCATGAATCAACAAATAATGGTTCAGAAGAATATCGCGAGCCGTATTCACCACATCAAGGCAGGTCTTGATACGGTGCAATGGGGCGCCTTTAATGCAAATGCCAAGCCGGTATGTCGTGTCGCCTCGGGCGATATTGTCGAAATCGAATGCCTCTGCCACCATGCCGGCGATGCAGCCGAATTACTGATGGATGATGCCATCCGCGAAATCTATGACGGTATTCCCGAAGACACCCGTGCGCCTGGCGTGCATATCATTACCGGTCCCATCTATGTGGAGGGCGCGGAACCGGGCGACACACTTGAATGCCGCGTGCTTGGAATGAAACCCCGCCTCAAATACGGCGTCAACTTCGCGGGCAGTTGGGGGCTCTTGCATAAGGAGTTCGGTTCGAAAGAGCATGTCATCATCTACGAAGCCGATATCGATTCCGGAATCGCCAAAGCGGTATTTCAATACGAGTATGACAGCCCGGCACGCGCGATCCCCGGACGCTATACAAGGGTCGATCCGTCACAGCGCAAACCGGCGCTGGAAGGTTTTTCGATACCTCTGAGACTGCATTTCGGAACGGCCGGTGTATGTCCGGCGGATGATGGCGATATAAGTACAGTGCCGCCGGGTGCACATGGTGGCAATGTGGATAACCGCGAATTCGTTGCCGGAACCAGCATGTTCTATCCGGTTCAACGCGAAGGCGCGCTTTTCTGGGCGGGCGACACGCATTTCGCGGAAGGCGATGGCGAAGTGAACGGGACGGCAATCGAAGCCCATGTCAATGCCACGATCCAATTGATCCTGCACAAGAAACGCCGCAGCCGGAATCCGATCCTTGAAACCCCGGAGCATTGGATCTGCCATGGCTTCGACGAAGATCTAGACGAGGCGGTCCGCGAGGCCGTTCTGGAAATGATTTCCCTTCTCGAACAGGAATGGAACATTTCC
This sequence comes from Paracoccus wurundjeri, assembly GCF_030678915.1. Lineage (GTDB taxonomy): Bacteria > Pseudomonadota > Alphaproteobacteria > Rhodobacterales > Rhodobacteraceae > Paracoccus > Paracoccus onubensis_A. Next base: position 48,753 of record NZ_JAUUTZ010000016.1, read on the forward strand.
CGAATGGAAGCCTACTCGCTATGCAGCGTTGCCGGAGATTTGCGTGTCACGCAGGTCGTTGATGGCGTCAAAGGTGCGCATATCGCGATGCGCCGGGACATCAAAAGGTAAAAGCAAATCAGCGTCTGACAAATCCATACCGTATCCGCCATCGCCTTTCGTGTTCTGCGGTGGCGGAACGGACTGCCCGGAAGCGAAGGCATGTGATAGAACCTGTTTCGGGGGATGATCCTTGCTCCCGGTTTTGTACCGTATGATGACGTTGGTTTTGCGGTCATTCATTGTCTTCCGGTTCCGATCGAGGGAGAACAGATGCAAACCTTCACTGAACTGCTGCCGCTCGATCAGCAAGAGATCAGATGGCATGAGACGCTGGCGGTTCTGGGGCTGGAAAGCGGTCCGATTTCACCGGGTTTTGGTGGCGATATCAAAATCGTTAATTCGCCATGCGGTGCCATTCTCGCACGTATCCGCGGGAATGTTCCGACTCTGCGCCGAACCCCAACCCGCGGAAATTCGGCATCCTCGGTCTTAAGCGTGTTGCATTCTGATGGCATCGGCACCTTCTCGGACGGTGTTGCTTTTGCCGCAGGTGATATTTCGCTGTGTGATCAGGCATCGGGCTGGACCATGTCGTTCCAGCAGGAATGCTGCCTGTTGCTGCTTGAAATCCCGCGCGCCCGGCTGCTGGCCCGCCTTGGGCGGACCCGCCTTCAAAGAATCATGATCATGCCTCAGACAGTGTCGGCGCATTCGGCGCGCCTGATCATGCGCACGCTTCTTGACGAGTTCGACAAACTGGACGGCGCAGATTTGATCACGCCAAAGATCGCTGTGATGGAACTGATCGTAGGCGCGCTGCAAAGCGGTGCGGAAAAATATAATGATGATAGCATTACCCAGGTCCAGTCCGCTCATTTCAAGCGCGTGACCGCGATGATCGAAGCCCGGCTGACCCAATCCGACCTGTCACTATCTCTGATCGCGCGGCAAGAGGCATTGTCAGAGCGATATCTTCAAAAGCTTTTTGCGCTGCATGATACAACTTTTTCACATTACCTGCGCACACGCCGTCTTGATCGCGCACGGCTCGACCTGCTGGCAGAGAATCTACAGGCAAAACCCGTTGGGCAAATAGCCTTCACGTGGGGGTTTCGGGATCAGGGGCATTTCAGCCGCAGCTTCAGGAAAGAGTTCGGCATGTCGCCCAGGGCATATCGCATCGCCGGGCGCCGGGCCACCACGGCAGTCACTCTTGTCAGGGGGCGTCCTGTCGGTGCCGCCGAAGCATCGACAATTATCGACAATCTGGCTGCCGATGAAGCCGCAGGGACGAGGCCCACCGGATTGAAACCGCTGAAATCGGAACTTCCGGCGAATGACGAGCCGTTTCACGTGGCTGCCAATCGCGACACGGTGCATTGGGGGTATCTCAGCAACAGGATTCCGCCCGTGCTCCATGTTTCGCCCGGTGATCGGGTCAGGATCGAGACCCTGACCCAGCACGCTTCCGATGATCATGAACGGATGATCAAGGACGATCCGGGCGCGGAAAGCGTCTTTTTATGGACGCGCGAGCAAAAAAACGTAAACCGACGCGGTGCCGGGCCGCTGGATGCGTCAATCTTCGGTCGTGGGGCCGGCGAGGGTTTCGGTGTGCATATTCTCACCGGGCCCATCCATATCGACGGAGCCGAGCCAGGCGATATTCTGGAAGTACAGATTCTCGATATCGAGCCCCGGCCAAGCGCCAACCGCAAATTCCGGGGTTCCAGCTTCGCCAGCAACGCCTCCACCTGGTGGGGGTATCAGTATTCGGACTTCATCGATCCGTCAGATCCGCGCGAAATCGTGACGATTTTCGAAATAGAACCCGATGCTCAGTGGGCACAGGCGATCTATTCCTATCGCTGGGTCGCACAAACGGATCCCTTCGGCGTCCGGCACGAAATCATCGACTACCCGGGCGTGCCCGTGGATCGGTCGATTATTAAAAAGAGAACCGGGATATTACAGGATATCCGCATCCCGATACGCGCTCATTTCGGCTGCATGGCTGTGGCCCCCGGCGAAGAAGGAATGGTTGACTCCGTGCCACCTGGAAAGTTCGGGGGAAATCTTGATAACTGGCGCGCAGGGAAAGGTTCGACCCTGTATTTGCCGGTTTCAACCCGCGGCGCGTTGTTTTCAATTGGCGATGGGCATTTGGCGCAGGGCGATGGCGAAGTTTCGGGAACCGCATTGGAATGCTCGCTGACCGGCCTTTTTCGCTTCGACCTGCACAAGAGAGACGCCTTGAAGAAGCCGTTTCTGCGCGGACTGGCCGGGCCGCTTATCGAGGCCGGAGGCGAGTTCGTGCTGCATGGCTTCAGCTATCCGGACTACCTTCAGGATCTTGGCCGGGATGCTCAGGCCGAAGTCTATCAAAAGTCGTCACTGAACAGGGCGCTGAGATCCGCTTTTCGCGCAACACGGAAATTTCTGATGGATTGGCGGGGCCTGACCGAGGATGAGGTCACGACGCTCATGTCGGTGGCAGTCGATTTCGGTATCACCCAGGTTGCCGACGGCAATTGGGGAGTTCACGCGATCATCCGCAGGGACATGTTCACGAGCTAGCAACCGATCGTCATTACCACCTGCTCCGGCCCGCGCATTTACGTCATAGGCGTTTGTCAGGCAATTCAACGCAGATTTTGCAAGCATCCGCCCCGGGAGAGTGATGTAGGCGCTTCCAGAAAACAGTAGCCCGATTATATGCCTGGGCGGAGCGGGATTTTATTCTGGCACGGGGCAGTCACTCATTCCTTATGCTGGATCAACTCCTGCTTTACATCACGCACGAACAATCGGGCGATCCCGGTCGGTTCAGGCTGGACGCGCTGCGCGATATGAAATTGCGAGCGCCAGCCGAGACCGGGCAGGTCTATCCGGCGCATCTGGCCATCGTTCAGCCATTTCCGCGCGAAATGCACCGGCAGAAAGCCGAGGAAACATCCGCTTCGGATCAGGATCGCCTGCGCCTCCATGTTGGAGACAGAGGCGGTCACATGCGCATCCTGAAGGGCTGAAAGCTCTGCCCGCTGCAGATAAGGCCGTACCGTCATCGGATAAGGGGACAACATCGCTGTCGTGATTTCAGCAGCAGGAAGCATGAACAGCGGGTGATCGCGGCCGCAGAACAGGGCGTGTTCCTCGACATAGATCGGCGAGTAGTCGATATTCGGCTGGCGGTTGGGAAAGGGGCCGATGGCGACATGGACCTCGCCGGTCTGCAGAGCCTTGGCAAGGGCCTCGGGCGTGCCGACCTCAAGGCTCAGGCGCACCTCTTGCTCGCGCGAAAAGAATCGGCGGATGGCGCGGTGTACGGGCAAATCGGGGTTGTCGGCCTCGCTGTCGACGAGCCCCACCCGCAGATGCCCGGTCAGCACCTGCCGCAATGCGCCCAGCCGTGCCTCGCAGTCCTCGACGCCCGAAAGCATTTCCTTGGCATGGGCATAGACGTCCTTACCCTTCTCGGTCAGCGCGAAACCACCGCGGCCGCGACGGCAGAGCGAAAAGCCAAGCCCGACCTCCAGATCCTTGATATGGGCACTGATCGCCGGCTGGCTCATTCCAAGCATTGCTTGTGCACCCAGAAAACCGCCATGTTCGGCCACCGCACAGAAGGTGCGCAGATTGCGCAGGGTGAAATCGCTGATCCGCATGACGAGTTATTACATCAATAATTCTAATATGAACATCATTAACTTCAGCTTTGCTGCAGTTATTCGCGGCAGCAAGACTGGCCGAAGAAATTCTTGGGATCGCACATCACTCTGAAGGGAAATCCGGCCCCAGACAGGTTCGGATCAGCGCTGCAGGATGGTGTGTCGTCTAGGCGAATGGGAGGAGACCTTCGCAATGACAGAGACCGTTACCGCCCCGCCCGGCATCACCGCTCCCGGCGTCAATCCGACAGGTGTCGTACTGCGTCGAGCCGGGATGGCAAGCTTCATAGGCACTTTTGTCGAGTGGTTCGACTATGCGTCCTACGGCTTTCTCGCCACGGTGATCGCCGTCGTCTTCTTTCCCGGGACCGACGCCCGCACTGCGCTGCTTGCGACCTATGCGGTCTTCGCGCTGTCCTTCATCGTGCGTCCGATCGGCGGCGTCATCTGGGGTCATTTCGGCGACAGGATCGGGCGGCAGAAAACCCTTTCGCTGTCGATCTTCATCATGTCGGCGGCGACCTTCGTGATCGCGTTCCTGCCCACCTATGAATCGATCGGCCTTTGGGCGGCGGGGCTGTTGCTTGCCGCCCGGCTGGTGCAGGGCTTTGCCGCATCCGGCGAATATGCCGGAGCGGCGTCCTTTCTGGCCGAATATGCGCCCGACAACAAACGCGGCATGATGACCTGTCTCGTGCCTGCGGGTGAGGCGGCGGGTCTGCTTGCGGCCTCGCTTTTCGTGGCGATCCTGCATGGCCTGCTGACGACCGAACAATTGCACTCCTGGGGATGGCGCCTGCCGTTCCTGATGGCGCTGCCACTCGGCTATGTCGGCGTCTATATCCGCCGCAGGCTGGACGAGACCCCGCATTTCAAGGCGTTGGAAGAGGCGCAGCACGTGCCGCAAACGCCGGTGATCGAGCTGTTGACCAGTCATTTCCGGGCAGTGCTGATCGCCTTCGGGGGCACGCTTCTCAATGCGGTCGGTTTCTATCTAGTGCTGAGCTACATGCCGATCTATCTCTCGACCGAACTCGGTATCTCCGAGACCGCCGCCTTCATCGGCTCGACCGCCTCGCTCGCGGTCTATCTGGGTTCGATCTTTCTGATGGGCGCGCTGTCTGATCATATCGGGCGCAAAAAGGTACTGATGGCCTGCTCGGTATTGTTTGCCATCCTGACCGTGCCGATGTTCGTGCTGCTGTCCGGCGCGGTCTTTACCGGCGTCCTCTCGACCGGCTTTTTCATCATCCTGGGCGTCTGGGCGCTGTTCGGTGCGCTGCTGTCGATGAATGGTGGAACACTACCGACTTTTCTGTGCGAGTTGTTCCCGACCCGGGTGCGCTTTTCGGGATTCGCGCTCAGCTTCAACAGCGCCAATGCGCTTTTTGGCGGCACCGCTCCGCTGATCGCAACCTGGCTGATCGGTGTCACCGGTTCGAAGCTGGCCCCGGCCTGGTATCTGGTCGGTGCGGCGGTGGTGACCTTTGTCGCGATTGCGATCAGTACCGCAGGCCGCGCCGGGGCCCGGCTCAAGGACGAATAGCGGCTTTGCCACCTTCATTTAATTACAAACCTAAGGATATCATCCGTGAATGCCCATTCCTATCAGTCCGGCCGCCTCAACCTTCCCTTCGTCGGCATCCCGACCTTTGGCAAGCGGCCTTATGTCGGCGACTGGACGCAGATCGATGCGGATATCGCCGTGCTGGGTGCACCCTTCGATTTCGGCACGCAGTATCGGGCTGGCGCGCGCTTTGGTCCCCGCGCGGTACGCGAAGCGTCAACTCTGTTCAGCTTCGGCCATGCCGGGGCCTATGACCATGAAGATGACTGCACCTATCTGGGCGGTGAGGTGCAGATGGTAGATATCGGTGATGCCGATATCGTGCATACCGACACCACGGCAAGCCACGCCAATATCAGGGCAGGCGTGAACGCCATTCTCGACGCGGGCGCGCTGCCGGTCGTGATCGGCGGCGACCATTCGGTCAACATCCCCTGCATCGACGCTTTCGAGGGGCGGGGCGATATCCATATTCTTCAGATCGACGCACATCTGGATTTTGTCGATGAACGCCATGGTGTCCGCAACGGTCACGGCAACCCGATGCGGCGTGCGGCGGAAAAGCCTTATGTCACCGGTCTGACGCAGGTCGGCATCCGCAACGTGTCCTCGACCGCGAAAGAGGGCTATGACGCCGCCCGGGCGATGGGTTCGGACATTCTCTCGGTGCGACAGATGCGGGCGCTGGGGCCGCAAGGGGTAATCGATCGCATTCCCAAGGGCGCACGGGTATATGTCACCATCGATATCGACGGCTTCTGCCCCTCGATCGCGCCGGGCACAGGCACGCCCAGCCATGGCGGTTTCCTCTATTACGAAGTGTTGGAAATGCTGCAGGCCCTTGCGCGGCGACACGAGGTGGTCGGCGTCGATCTGGTAGAGGTTGCGCCCGACTATGACCACTCTGGCAGCACCGCCATCCTTGCCGCCCAGGTGCTGCTGAACTTCCTCGGCTTCATCTTCCATGCCCGCACAGAACGGGCCGGAGGATGACGCTGGACACCGGCGACCGCCCCACGAACATGGGGGCTGCGATGGTGGCCGACAAGCACGGGGGCCGATTGGACTGGATACCGGAGAAAACCGTCTTGTGATTCCGTGTGGATACTGCCCATGCCACTCCCATCACTGCCACGCCAGCCCCGGCGTGGTGATAGGGGCCGGCGCTCTCTTCGGGCGAGCTGTCACCGAACGGCGCCGCTTCATCCTCGAAGGCAGCTTCAGGCTATGTGGGACTATCTCCTCTTTCAGTCTCGATTGGCCAAGCATGTCGCCGCGCAGCCGAATGTCCAATTCAGCCTGATGCCGCAGTTGCTACGCCGCGCAGCCGTTAATCCGCCTTCCGCCCCCTGGGCCGATCTCACTCGAAATCAGCATCCTCAGGCTTCAGGTGCAGCGAACGGCAAGTCCATCCCTGAGATCTACCATATACCGATCGTCGATGCTGCACAGCGCGGGAACGGCCGGTTTGGTTAAACCGCGCTGCCGCGACAAGCCGAAGCATGACCAGCAGCATTGGGCAGATTATCGCTGTCAACGATGCGCCAGATAATCCGCCGAACAGAACTCGAATACGCATTTTAACGGGTGATCGGGCGCAGGTGAAAGCGATGACCATAACACCCGCACCCGATATTGTTATGAACCGAACTGCTCAATCAGTTCCGAAAGCTCGATATGAGCAGAACACGCCCCGCTGCCCGGCAGCATCCCGCCGCTCTCCTGCTCCGTCGCATAAACGACTGCCGGATCGGCTTCGATTCGCTCCCGCAGTGCCGCGAGCTTTGGCCAGCGTCCCTTGTCGGCCACCTCATGGAAATCCAGCCACCGCGCGACGCCAATCAGAACGCCGTCGGCAAGGGTTGGGTGGTCGGCGATCAGAAACCTTGTATCTCCAATCATCTCTTCGAGTCTGTCATGCCGCTCGATCACCCTCTCACGACCCCATTCCCTCAGGGCCGACTGCATTGCCGGGTTGGGTGGTTCCATCTCCATCGCCGCCCATAAGGGACCGAACATGCCAGTAAACCCGGTGTTGATGAACGCCATCATCTGATGCATTCGATCCGCCTGTCGCGACAGCGGATCGAAGCTGATCCGCCGTTTCGTGTCCCGTGCTTCAAGCCAGGCGGCAATCGCCATGGTCTCCGTCAGCACCTCACGCTTACCGGTGATTAAAACGGGCGTTTCGACGCGCGGATTAAGCTTTCTGTAATCAGGTTCGCGCATCTCGCCGAGCATGTTTACCCGGCAAAGCTTGTAGGGTTGTTCCAGCCATTCAAAGGCGGCGACAAGCCCCATGGAGCTTCCCGAGGGAAAGCCGTACAAAAGGATAGGTTCCATGCTATTATTCTCCGTGATTTCTGGTGATCACGCTGCGCAGCGTAGGAGGAATTTAGCGGGCCCCTGCCCGAAGTAAATTACGCACCTTTTTGTAACCATGGACAAAGAATGAAAAACCTTGTCTCCCGTTGCCCGATCGAAGAGGTCATGCAAGTACTCAGCGGGCGCTGGCCGACACTGCTGATCTATTACCTGCAAGATGGGACGAAGCGTTTCAGTGATCTTCGCCGGGATAATCCGACAATCTCTCACAAGATGCTGACACTGGAGCTGCGCAAGCTAGAGGATGCAGGCATCGTCCAGCGAACCGAATTTGCCGGTTATCCGCTTCGTGTCGAGTATGATCTGACCTCTGCCGGAGAAAGGCTGGTTCCTCTCATTGATGCACTGGGGGAATGGTGGGAAAGAACCGACAGCCGTGATCGGCTGCCGGCCTCGGAGAATGTGGTTTCCGCACAAGAGTAGACCGGTACTATTCTCTCGTGAATACTCGGAACTGTGTCATATCCGTACATGATCGTGAACTATAATGAACATAACCAGACCATATCGTCGGTAAATTACGGCATTCGCCTAAACATGCAGTAACCGCCCCATCTTACAAGGTTCGGCTTGATCGGAGCATTAAGTGGAGCGGTCTCCATGCAATCAACTGACAAATTTCTGATGTAGCCTGCCCCCGGTGCAACCGGCGAAAGACATGTCAGGAAGTAATTTGACCACCATATTGATGCACGCGGAAGAGCCCCTCCCATCAGCACTATCATCCCAACGTCTCACGTGCGCGTTGAACCAGCCCCCGCAACTCATCGAGACTGTATTCCCCGAATGCGCCTTCATCTCCGGCGATAAAACTGGGTGTACCCAGCAAGCCCATATGTTCGGCCAGCATGTAGCTCATGGAAATATGCTGCTCGATTTGCTCGTTGTCCATGTCGCGCTCCAGCCGGGCAACATCCAGGTCGATCTTCCGCGCGGTCTGCATGGTGGCATCAGTCGTCACACGGCCCCGCGTGCGAAACAACGCGGTATGCATTTGCCAGTATTTGCCCTGCTGCAATGATGCCAGTGAGGCGCGGGCGGCAAAATCCGAGTCCTCACCAAAAACCGGCCATTCGCGGAACACGACACGCAGATTCTTGTCCGACAGGATCAGCCGATGCACCGGATCAACCATCTTGCGGCAGAACGGGCAGTTATAGTCAAAGAATTCCGTCAGGGTGATATCGCCATCCGGATTCCCAAGCACAGGTGCGGTCGGGTCGCGTTCAAGCGACCTGCGCAAATCGTCGGGCATCGGGTTGCTACGGGCCGTCTGCCCGAAGGCTGCCGGACCCAGAAGCGGCAGCCCCAATACGGTGCCCCCCGCAAGGACAAGACTTCGACGTTGCATATTATCTCCTATTCGCAGCAAGCCATGGTTTCCGCACCACCTGGCATTCCATAGCTGTCCCTGCATCGCGGCCCCTAAATGCGGCCCAAGGCTGAAATATGGATGTCCGGTTCATGCGGCTTCGGTCCCGCAGCGCCCTCATTCCCGTTCAAGCTTAAGAGAAGCTTAAACGCCCCGGCGCGCATCGGCTATGGCACCACGCAGGCGCGTCTCATCCAGCGCCCCGGCATGAAGCGTCGCGCCAATGATAAAGGCCGGGGTGCCGCGCAAGCCAAGGCTCGCCGCCTGTGCGGAGTTGCGCGCCAGAAGCCCGTCCCACTTGTCACGCTCGGCACGATAGGCTGTTAACGCGGCATCGGTATCGATCCCGGACTCGGTCAGCACCTGCCGGATCTGATCTTCGGAAAGTTTCGCTTCGGTTGCCATCAAGGCGGCATGCGCCTGCGCATAGGCCCCTGACACGGCGGCTCCGAAGACGAGTTGGCTGGCCAGAACCGAAGGTGCGCCGAATATCGGCCAGTCCTTCATGACCAGCCGGATATCGCCATCCTCCGCCACCACCCTGGTCAGCATGGAATGACCCATCTTGCAGTAGGGGCACTGATAATCAAAATATTCCACGATGCTCAGTTTCCCGTCCGGATTGCCCAGCACCGGATTGTAGGGGTCGTGCAATACGTCTTCGATGGTCATTTCGGCTGCACCGGTTCCAGTCATCTTGCCTCGACCCAGCAGAAGCCCCCCACCGGCGAAAGCTGCCAGACCAAAGCCTGCGGTCACGGCCAGAAGGTCACGTCGGGTAAGGTTCATATCGGTTCTCCTCTGCGATCGGGCATAGTGGCGACGACAGCCCCATCAACCAAGACGGGCTGCGGCAATGGTTCGCTGGGCGGCATCGTGCCCTTGCCGGATTCGGCCTCACTCAGCACAATCACCTTGGTCATGCTGTCGGTCTTGTTGGCCAGATGGATAATGTCCTGATTGAACAGACGGATGCACCCCGCCGATGTCGCCTGTCCGATCGAAGCCGGATCCATGGTGCCGTGAATGCGGTAATATGTATCGCCCTGGCCGTTATGAAGATAAAGTGCCCGTGCCCCCAGCGGATTATCCAGCCCGCCCTCAAGCCCCTGTTCGACCGGACCATAAAGCTCCGGCTGTGTCGCAATCATGTTGTCTGTGGGCTTCCAGCTTGGCCAGTCACGCTGATAGGGAACATGCGCCTCGCCGGTGAAACCATAGCCCGCCGCACCCACGGCCACCGCATAGCGCATGGCCTTGTTATCGGGCTGGACGTGATAGAGAAAGCGGGCATGAGGATCGACAATGATCGTACCCGGCTTCTCGTCAGTCCAGTAATCGACGACCTGCCGCGCCTTGTCTTCGGTCAGCAATTGCGGCACCACGGCGGGAATATGGTGGTCGTTATCGTCGACAGCGCCATACATGGCCAGTACTTCGGGACTGACTGCCAGTGGCAGGGGCGGTGCCTCGATCGGTGCCTCCGGCGACGCGCAAGCCGCCAATGTCAGCAGGGTCAGACCGGTCAGCCCCTGTCGTATTCTTCTCATTCCTGTTCCCCTGTTGCCTGCGCCATCATCCGGATCAGGGTGGCGCGCGAGACCTCGCCCGTTTGCGATGCGATCAACTGTCCACCGGCGTCGAAAACCAATGTGGACGGCAAGCCGATCGCGTTCAGCGAACCCATCAGCCTGTTCTGCGGATCACGGAGCATGCCCTCCGAGGGCAGTTTCTCCTCTGTCAGGAAAGCATGAATCCGATTGGCGTTTTCGCCCTGATTGGCGAAGATGAAATCGACCTCGGATGTGTTGGCGGCCAGATCGGTCATCATCGGCATTTCGCGTCGACAGGGCGGACACCATGTCGCCCAAAGGTTCAGAACCACCGGCCGGTCACGCCCCGCCAGTTGCACCCCACGGCCATCAAGGGCAATCAACTGCATCACCGGCAATGTGGCCCTCGGCTCCGGCAACGCGGTGATGACGGCCAGATGTGCGATCAGAGCCGCGACACCGCCGATTGCCACAGGCTTCAATGTCGCGTGCATGCGCCAATGCATCGCCAACAGGAAGATCGCGACACCCCCGGCCCAACCGGCAGCGGACCAAAAGCCACCTTGCCACAGTTTGAGGATATCCAGCGGGCGCGAGGCGAATTCCGACCAGTTCATCATTACAAAACCGGTCCGTGCGCCAAGAATCCATGCCAGCACCGCGAACCCGGCCCATCGCGCCACTTCACCCCGCAAATCGCGCCGCCGTTGAAGCCGTGCGGTAATCTCGGTCACGAGAAAGAATAGGAGCAGGGCCACGACCGCGGCAAAGCGTGCCCCGTCGAAGACCAGCGGGCCGATGGAAATCGCGTTCATGGCCGGACCCTCCCGATCGAGGCGAGCATTGCCGCGCTATCCACGTCGCCGATCAGACGGCTGCCCGGCGCTTCGATGCGGCTTGCATTGAGGAATACCATTGTCGGCGGGCCCGCTGCTCCTAGATCCTTCATCAATGCCTGGGCTTCACCGTTGAAATCGCTGACATCGATCTTGATCGCGGCCATCCCTGCCAGCGCGGCATTTACCGTCGGATCGGCCAATGGCCCGCGTTCGATCGCCCGGCAGGTTACGCACCAGTCGGCTGTCACATAGATCAGCGTCGGCTGCCCACCGCCCGAGGCCAAAGCCTGATCCAGCTTCGTCCGGGTGGTGACCGTGGTAAATTGCGGCTCTGCCGCATTGGCCTGCGTAAGCATTGTATCGCGGCTCATCAGCGGCGCCAGCGGCCGCAGCGGATCACTTCCACCGATAGCGGCACCGAAGCCCTGCATCAGGCCAGTCACCAGCAGAAGAATACCTAGAATGGCGGCAAGGCGACGGCGCGCAGATGTATTGCTGTCCAGCCGGTCAAGCGCGCCCAGGAAAACCGCCGTTCCGACCAGCAGCACCGCCCAGAGCGCCAATGTAACCGATCCGGGCAGAACCCGACCGGCCAGCCAGATGGCAAAGCCCAGAAAGATCACGCCAAAGGTTTGTTTGGCACGCTCCATCCAGCCGCCGCTGCGCGGCAGGATACGAGGACCGAACAACCCGATCGCCAGAAGCGGCAGCCCCTGCCCCAACCCCAGTGCAAACAGGGCCCCCGCACCCAGCAAAACGTCACCGGTCTGCGCGATATAGAGAAGCGCCCCGGCCAGCGGTGCGGTCACGCAGGGACCGACGATCAATGCAGAAATAAAGCCAAGCGCCGCTGCTCCGCCGAGTGAGCCCCGCCTGCCACCACCAACCTGACCGAGACGCCGCCGCAGGGTCTCGGGCATCTGCAAATCGTAAAAACCGAACATCGACAGGGCCAGCGCAACGAACAGCACGGCAATCGCTACTATCGCGGCTGGCGATTGCAGCACCATCTGCAGGTTCGCGCCAGACCACGCCGCCGCAACGCCCAGCAGCCCGAAAGCCGACGCCATCGCCAGCACATAGGCGCCCGTCAGCATCAGCCCACGCCGTGCAGTCAGGGTTTCCCCCTGTCCCGCCAGCATTCCCGCAACGATGGGGAACATCGGAAAGACGCAGGGTGTAAGAGCAAGCAGCAGCCCGAAACCCAGAAAACCGGCGATCACCAGTAGCCCGCCGCCACGTTCGGCCAGCCCCTGAACCAATCCCTCGTCCCGGGCCAATATCAGGCCAGTTCCGGTGCCGGCATCGCCGGTCACATCAGGCTCGGCCCTGGTCTGTGGGGTCCAGCCCGATCCGGTGGAACCGCCTTTACCCGTGCCGGCTTTTGCGGTCGCATCCGGCAGGATGGCGCCATCGGCTGCCAATCGCACGCTTTGCGGTGCATAACAGATGCCATCCTGCTGACAGCCCTGCCAGTGCAGCGTGACCGCTTCACCTGACATCTCGAGCGTCGCATCGACATCGCTACGATAGATTTCCTCTTCGCCGAAATACGGATCCTCGTAGGATTCCCCGTCGGGCAAGGAAAGCGGCAGGGCCTGCCCATCGCCGGTCTCTGCCGCGAATTTGCCGCGATAGAGATAATAGCCATCGGCAATGCGCCAGTTCAGGCGCAACATACCATCTTCACCCGGACTTGCGGACAGGGAGAAGGCATCTTCAGGTTGCAGCAGCGGTTGCGGGGTCTGCGCCGCTGCCCATGTTGCCAGAAAGGCTGTGATCAGCAGTGACAGAACCGCCGCGAAAGAAGTGGGGAACAATCTCGTCATCATGCCGAGCCAGCTAGAGACGCCAGCTTAAGCCCAGCTTAAGCTTGATCGACAAAAGCGTGAGCATGGCAGAGCATGAGGGAATGGCACAATGCGCTTGCTGATTGTCGAAGACGATCCGGTTCTGTCCGATGGGCTCAGCGTCGGGTTGGGGCTGTCAGGATTCACCGCCGATACGGTCGGCACGCTGGCAGATGCCCGCGCTGCGTTGGGCAGCAGTGATTTTGCGGGTGTCGTGCTGGACATCATGCTGCCCGACGGATCGGGTCTGGACCTGCTTGCCGAATTGCGAAAGACGGGATCACGCCTCCCGATCCTTCTTCTGACCGCTCGCGATCAGGTGCATGACCGGATATCGGGGCTCGATGCCGGCGCAGATGATTACCTGGGAAAGCCCTTCGACCTGCAGGAACTGGCCGCCCGCCTGCGCGCCATGCTGCGGCGACAGGAAGGCCGCGCTTCGGCAGTGATCGAATGGAACGGGCTCAGGCTTTGCCCGGCAACACAAAGCGGACAGATCCGAGGAAAAAACCTGCGTTTCTCGCGCCGAGAATTCACCATCCTGCAATCGCTGATCGAACATCCGGGCCGCATCCTGTCAAAGCCGCAACTCGAGGAACGGCTTTATGGGTGGCAGGAGGAGGTCGAAAGCAATACCGTCGAAGTCCATATTCATCACCTGCGTAACAAGTTGGGCCGTGAATTCATCCAGACCGTACGCGGCATCGGCTACCGCCTGTCCGGCCCGGCAGATGAAGGAAGGCCGCAATGAACTCGATCCGCAGGCGGCTATTCATCATTCTGCTGGTCGCTACCGGTGCGATCTGGCTCTCGGCTGTATTGTGGATCCAGCACTCCACCCGGACCGAGGTGGGGAATGTGCTGGACCGGCGCCTGCAGGAATCGGCCCAGATGGTGGCGTCACTGATCGAACGCAATGGCGGCATCGTTGGCCCCGACACGGCGGCACTGGTCGATGAGGCCCCGGCCCTTCCCGATACCGGCCAGCATGATTTTGCCCGCCAGCTGATCTGTCAGGTCTGGGGCTTTGACGGTCAGCTGAAAAGTGGATCCAGCGGTGCACCCCCGGTACAACTGGGTGACGGGCACGAAGGCTTCAGCGAGCGCGAGGTCGATGGCGAGATCTGGCGTGTCTACAGCCATGTCGATGAAGAATTGGGCATACGCGTCATGGTCGGTGATACGCTCGGCATGCGCGACCGGCTGGTCCACGGCGTGGCCATCGGTCTTCTGGCCCCGGCCGTCCTGATTCTTCCCCTGCTCGCCGCCTTGATCTGGTTTGCCGTACGGCGCGGGCTGGAACCACTGGACAAACTCGCCGACGCGTTATCGGGTCGCCCGGCAACGGATCTCAGCCCGCTGAAAAACAGCCGCGCGCCGTCCGAATTGCGCCCTATGATCGATGCATTGAACGGGTTGTTCCGGCGGGTCGATGGTCTTCGTGAACGCGAGCGCAGTTTCACCGCCTTCGCCGCACATGAGCTGAAAACTCCGCTCGCAGGACTGAAGACACAGGCACAGATCGCGGCACTCGCTCAGGATACCGGAACCCGCGACAAGGCCCTCGCCCAGATCACGCGGGGAGTCGACCGCACCGATCGCATGGTACGTCAGCTTCTGGACATGACCGCCGTCGATAACGCCATCGACAGTACACAGCCCTCAACGCAAAGCGGTGCCCGCATCCTTGCCGATGTGGTCGATGAACTCGCCGGACTGGCGCAGGCGCGTGACATTGCTTTGCAGCTGAAAACCGAGCCGACAGAATGGCGCACCGCGCAAGCAGCCCTGCTGGCACCCGCGTTGCGCAATCTTCTTGAAAACGCAATCATCGCGTCATCCAGGGGTGCCAGCGTCGAGGCACAACTGACGCGCGACGGTGAAAAGATCTGCTTCAGCGTGCTGGATCGCGGCCCCGGCATCAGTGAAGCCGACCGTCCCCATGTCACCGAGCGCTTCTATCGCGGCGCGGCAAGCTCCTCGGACGGCGGCAGCGGCCTCGGCCTCTCCATCGTCGCCACAGCCGTCAAGGCAATGGGGGGCGAACTGCACCTTGCGCCCCGCAAGGGTGGTGGCGAACGGGCCGAAATCATTCTGCCCCCCGCCCCAAGCGTCACCCCCTTTTGACCGTCTGGCTGGCTGTTTGGGAAGCAACATTCCGGGAAAAACACTGCAGATCGGGGTTGGTCTTCTCGTGATCGCAGAAGAAGCGAAGTAAGGGCTGTTCTGCCACTGATCCAAAGAACAGCCCGAATGTGGCTGGCGCCGCGTTCCCATTCCGGGGGCGGTCATCCCGGACATATGCCCATAACCGATAGAAGCCGACATCAGATCACGGGCAAGGGGCGATCCGTCCCTACCGGCTAAATGTCGATTTCTTAAATCAGTATGTCGATTCGCATAGGGTGAACGTTGCAAGCAGACGGTGAGAATGAGCTTGTGAGAAGCCTCTTTCGAACACTCGATCTAATTCCCGCCCGCATTCCGCAGTAGAAGCTAGCCGCGGAAATAGGGCTGCGAGCGGGCTGGCGGAGCGACCCAACATACCACCTCAGGCTTATCAGAAAAACAAGGAGAGGTCCGATGAAAACATTATTTGCAAGCCTTGCCGCAATATTCTTTGCCATCATGTCCCACTTCGCCCATGCAACCGAGGTCGATATCGGCTCAAAAGGGTTCACCGAGAATATTCTGATTGCAGAGATAACCAGGCAATATCTTGGGGCTAAAGGGGTCGAGACCACCCTGACCTCCGAGCTTGGCAGTAATGTTATCCGCCAAGGGATCATTTCCAGGCAAATCGACCTTTATTGGGAATATACCGGCCCCGCCCTGGTAAACTATCACAAGACACCGGGTATTCCCCGCGATGAGATGGTTGCGAAGCTAAATGAACTGGACGCGCCAAATGGGCTTGAGTGGTTAGAAAGCTCTGACGTGAACGATACTTATGCGCTTGCGATGCGTCGTGAAAAGGCAGAGGAGCTTGGGATAAAGACGACCAGCGACCTCGCCGCTGCTGTCAACGCAAACAAGGAACTGACCTTGGGAAGCAACGCCGAATTCTATGGGCGCAAGGACGGCCTGATGCCACTACAGGAGGCTTATGGCTTCAAGTTCGCCCGCAAAGATATCACGCGCATGGACTCTGGATTAATTTATCAGGCGCTCCGCGACGGACAGATCGATGTTGGTCTTGTATTTTCGACTGATGGTCGCATTCCGGCATTCGACTTTGTGCTGCTCGAGGATGACAAGGATTATCATATCCCTCAGGTTATGACACCCGTCGCGACCAAAGACGTGTTATCTGCTCTCCCCGAGTTGAAACAACTCCTAAAGGATATTTCCAGCCGCCTGGACAGCGATAAAATGGCCAAGCTGAACGCCAAGGTCGACGTTGACAAGAAAACGCCCCAACAGGTTGCATCCGACTTTTTGAAAAGCGAAGGATTGGCGGAATGACCGGCCAGCAATACATACGCCTGTCCGAATCCCACGGACAGAGCATTTCGCCCGCTCTTTCGAACCGAGATGTTGATCTGAGAGAGTATCTTCGGGGCCTTCGCTTCACCGAACTTCCCATCGAAATTGTCGAGAAGGCACGGTTTTGCCTGATTGATCTTATTGCGACCTCTGTCGCCGGCTCCGATACACCGCTCGCGGCGATCATCACACAATATGCGCAAGATTTTCACGGCATGGTTCGGTCGACCGCAGCCTGTCAGCCATTGCTGGGCGGCCCACGCATGAGTGCCGTGGGGGCTGCCCTGGTCGGTGGAATGATAATCGATTCCGTTGACTCCCACGACGGTCATTCGCTGACCAAGGGTCATGTCGGTTGCGCGGTTCTCCCCGCCCTTGTCGCTGTGCTTGAAAGCCGGCCCGGGCAGTTTTCGGGCGCCGACTTCATGGCGCTTCTGGTGGCGGGATATGAAATCGGTACGCGCGCCGGCATCGCCCTTCATGCGAGCGCAGCAGAATATCACTCATCGGGTGCCTGGAACGCAATCACATGCGCCGCCCTGACGGCACATTTGCTTGACCTTGACGACGATCCATTCCGGCACGCTCTGGGTATCGCAGAATATCATGGCCCGCGCAGCCAGTTGATGCGGGACGTCGACTATCCGACCATGGTCAAGGATGGCTCAGGCTGGGGGGCGATGGCCGGTGTTTCTGCGGGCTATCTCGCGGCAAAGGGCTTTACCGGCGCGCCCGCGGTCTCGGTCGTTTCGGATCAGTTGGACAGTATCTGGGCTGATCTTGGCTCCCGGTGGCGGATCCTTGAACAATATGCGAAACCATATCCAGTATGCCGTTGGGCTCATCCGGCGATTGACGCGGTGATCGAGCTTCGCGCCGCGCACGAGTTCCGCACGGAGGATGTCGACGAGATCGTCGTGCATACTTTCCACGAAGCCACCCGCCTCTTCCAGGGAGTTCCCGAGACAACTGATCAGGCACAATACGCCACAGCATTCCCGACCGCCGTCGCGGTCCTGCATGGTGCTGTGCTGCCGGAGCATATTTCAGACGCTGCGCTTGGCAACAAGGCGGCACGGGATATGACTGGACGCATCCGGTTCATCGAAGATCCTGTATTCTCAAGACTGTTTCCAGAGCGCCGCTTTGCCCGGACTGAAATTCGCCTTCGGGACGGACAGGTATTGAACTCATCGCCTCGGGAACCGCGGGGGAATCCCGGTGACCCGCTTTCCCAAGACGAACTTATCGACAAGTTTCTGCGCTACACTGCCCGGTATTGGAGCGAAGACAAGAGTCGGACCTGTCTCAATCTACTGCTTCGATTTGGAGAGAATGGAACCCAGGTCGCCGATCTGCTGAACGTTCTGCGCAAATAATGCCCACTCACATGAGCGAGCTTGGCCCAGTCAGCCGGGCTTTCATGTCATTGCCTTCCTTGACCTGCCCGTCTGCATTCCAGGGGAGATTGGCCGTGGAAATGCCGAAACCATTTCGAGAATCTTGATACAGACCCGAAACCGACCGCAACGGCGATCGAGATAAGGGGCATTTCGGTATATACAAGCAATTCTCGTCCGCGTTCTGTTCGGATCATGATATAATAGTGCATCGGCCGCATCGATAGATATGCCGCGAAAGTACGTTCCAATTGGCGCTGGCTCAGCCCCGCGCGGCGAGCAATCTCTCGGATCTCCAAAGGCTCTTCAATATTTGAACGCATGGCGTTGACGGCCCTGCGAAGCGTCATTGGCAATGAAGCAAGGTTGCCCTGCCGCCAGCCGGACTGCGGCTCGTTATAACGACGGATTTTGATATGCTGGAACTGGGCTGCGACTTCACTTGCAACTTCCACACCGTAACGCGACAGAATGATTTGCAGCATCATGTCGAGTGCCGTCGTTCCGCCAGAAGAGGTCAGACGATCGCGATCAATCTCGTAGATGTTTTCGGTTACGATCAAATCAGGAAAATCCTCGCGCAGCGCCGGCATATTCTCCCAATGAATGGTGCAGCGATAGCCGCTCAGTAACCCAGCCTTTGCCAGCAGATAAGTTGCAGTCGAAAGAGCCCCAATTGCACGCTGGTGATGCGCCGCCGACCGCAGGGCGCGCATGATGGGCTGTTCGTCCTCGGCACTCAACCTGGTGCCTCCGCACAGGATCATGGCATCCACATGCTTAATCGCATCGTCAGTTCGCTCGGCAGTAAGCGACAATCCGTTCGACGCCACAGAGGCATTTCCGTCGATACTGCAAGTACTCCATTCGAATGCTGCGCGACCCAGAAGGCGATTGGCTACTCGGATGGGTTCGATCGCCGAGCTGAGGCTCATCATGGAAAAGTTGGGAGCCAGCAGAAAGGCGAAGCGGAGCGGCTCGTGAAGAGGATCGATCAAGAATGCGCCCGGCTCGACCGCATCATTAGCCTTCCTCTGTGCGGGCTTATGAACAGCGGCTGTCACCGCGTCGTAAGAAGTTGAGCCCGGTGGGGTCAACCGTCTGGATATAACACCTGCTGTCACTGATCTGATCCCGTCATGTGGCCTGGGGGCTTTCGTGCCTGCAGTATCCTTTATCGTATTCTTAAGAATGGTGATAAAGGCGGTTCAAGACAGCTTTCCCCCTAAACCAGTACGGATCGCTCCGCCAATTGGGAACCCTGTTGCCGCGTTCGAAACAGAGTTCACTCAGTGTTAGATTACTTGGGCGCCCCGGAAGATGGTGCTGGCTACAGACTCCTGCAAAACCGCGCGATCAAAATGATCTAATCCAATTCCTGAACTTCGTATCGGGCTTGGCATGCCGCTATCACAGAGCGGCGGATTGCTTCCGGCTGACTATCGACCGCGCGCGCAAGATTATGCAGCTCGCGCCGTATTCCCTGTAGCTGATCGAGAAGCGAAAGCACCACAGGAAGTGCATCATCCGACAAGTCCATATCCAGCCGTAAGTCACAGATCAGCCGAAGCCGCGCGACATCGAGATCGTCGAACACCGGCCCGGTATCACCCCGAGCTGGACGCACCCACCCCTCTTTTACGTAGAACCGCAAATCGGTCAAACTGACCCTGCGGATTTCGCCAACCACGGCGGTTTCGTCATAGATCATATGTTCCTCCTCAGGGTCTCCCTTGGATCAAAAGCGGCATGTTCGCTCCAGCGCTTGGCCAGCGCCTCCATCTCGGAATCGATGGCTTGGGGCAGCACGATCTTGAGACGTACATATTGATCTCCAGAGCCGTTGGGCGAAGCGATCCCCTTGCCCTTGAGACGCAGCCGATGCCCGGACGACGCCCCTTTGGGCAGGCGCATCGACACAGAACCCGAAATCGTCGGCACCTCAACCTTCGCACCCAGAACCGCCTCATCAAAGGTCACCGGCAGCTCTATCTCGATGTCGTTGCCGTCACGGGTATAAAGCGGATGCGAACGGACAGAGACGGTAACATAGGCATCCCCGGCCGGCCCTTTACCAAAGCCCGGCTGCCCTTTGCCTTTCAGCCGCAATGTCTGACCGTCACGTAGCCCCGCCGGAATCTTCAGGTCGATCTGGGTGCCGTCCGGCAGCGAGATCGAGCGCTTGGCACCAAGTGCAGCATCCAGAAAATCGACCTCCATATTATAGCGGATATCGCCACCGCGTGCGTCGAAATCCCGTCGCCCATACTCCGCCCTACCCGACCGGTCGGCTCGCCGCGAAAACAGATCCGAAAAGACCTCGGAGAAGTCCTGAAAGTCGGAATAACCTGCGCCAGAAGAATAACGTCCCTGGGGATCATTGTCGGCATAATGCCGATAATATTGCTGCCGGTGTTGTTCCTGTCCGCTGGAATCAATTTCACCGGCATCAAAACGTTTACGTTTTTCCTCGTCGCCGAGGAGGTCATAAGCATTGCTGATCAGTTGAAATTCAGCCTCTTTGGCCTTGTCGCCGGGATTGAGGTCAGGATGGAGCTTCTTGGCAAGCTTCCGGTAAGCCTTCTTGATTTCATCCTGCGTGGCGGATTTGGAAACGCCCAGAATACTATATGGATCGTCGTCGCTCACAGTTCGTTTCCTTTCTCTCCGAAGAATGATCGGTCAACGGGTCTCATTCGATGCAGAGGATAGCAGCATCCGACAATCAGTAAAAATTTGTCAGGGCTTACGTTGCGTACCACGCACGCAGCGCCCTGCGCCTGATCACCCGCACCGCATTCGGGTAATGCGACCGAAGGTGATGAAAACTGATCCCTATTAACGATTATATGGATGACGGGCGTCACGCATCAACAAAATGCATAACAACCGAAACAATGACCGTTCACCGCCCATTTTTTATCCCCTGCTCGGTCAATACATCCTGATAAGACAGAAGAATCGATGCTGTCGCCCATTTCCACACTCAAGGGTGATCATAGTCAGAGCCAAAGGCCGTATCCGGGACGCAGCTAAAGCGCCGGATGAGTTCCTCCATTCGCTCGCAGGATCTCGCGAGTTCCCTTGTCGGCGATGTCGCAACGCCAAGCAGCAGCCCGGACCGGCTAGTCTCCGACGATGCGTAAAAAGGCGAGAGCGGTGCGGGAAACATGCCGAAAGCCAGCATTTCACGCGCAATGGCAAGATCCGCCGCACCGTCGGGCAAGCGCAGCAACACGGCCAGGCCCGTCGCCGTAACCTGATCGGCATCGAAACGGGAATGAAGCTCAGCCAGCAATTCATCCCGCTTCGCGGCATAGCTGCGCTTCAGACGGCGGAGATGGCGCAGATAATGGCCTTCGCGCATGAATTCCGCCGTGGCAAGCTGCACCGCGGGTCCCGGCGGCGGGGCAAGACAGGCTGCCACTTCAGCAAAGCATGCCATCAGATCGACCGGCGCGACGATGAAGCCAAGCCGGATCGTCGGGCTGATCGTCTTGCTGAATGAACCGATATGAATGACCCGCCCGGCACGGTCGAGCGATGCCAGCGCCGGCGCGGCACGACCTGTCAGTTGCAATTCGCTGAGATAATCGTCCTCTATGATCCAGGCACCGCTATCGGCAGCCCAGTCGAGCAGCTTCAGGCGCCGCTCAAGCGATAATGTCGCGCCCAGGGGCGCCTGCTGTCCGGGCGTCACCACCACCAGCTTTGCGTCCGCCGCATGACGCAGCCCGTAGTCGATATCGATGCCGTCCGCATCGACCGGTACCGGCACGATCAATAACCGCGCGAGTTCAAGCCCTTTGCGGGTGAAAGGAAAACCCGGCTCCTCCATCCAGGCCTTCCGCCCCTCAAGCCCCAGCGCCCGAAACGCAAGCCCCAGCCCGGCACCGTATCCGCCGGTTACGATGATCTGCGACGGCAAGCAGTCGATACCGCGGGCGATGGTAAGATAGCCAGCGATCTCTCGCCTCAGCTCGAATTCGCCGCGCGGATCCGGGTAGATGGGGGCCGCGCTCGCTTCTGCGCGAACGGCTTTTGCACGTATGCGCGCGAAGAGCGTCGCGGGGAAAGTTTCGGTCGCGGGGACGCCCATCTGGAAGAAAGCGGGACCCTGGGTCATCTCCTGATAGATTTCAAGGAAGGAACCGGGATCGGGTCGCTGCTCGCTTTTCGCCACTGCCCGAGGACGCGGCGCGACGCGCGTTCCTGCCGCGCCGGACGCGACGATTAGCTGAGCCGCGTTCAGCTTCTCATAGGCCGCCCGCACCGTGCCCCGGGCAACGCCGAGTTGGACGGCAAGGTCCTGCCACGAGGGCAGGCGCGCGCCGGGCTCAAGCACACCGTTTTCGATCGCGGTCGCGATCCCGTGCCGGATCTGGTCCGCAAGCGTCGCCTTCGCGGATCGGTCGACATTCAGGTGCAGGAGTTTCTTCATGCTATAATGGTACAGAATTATTCTTCATTATTGGTTCTTCTCTATAGCTCATATCGGAAGCATCTTCCATCCATCGAAAGGAGGACCTTCATGAATACCAAAACCATCCTCACCACCAGCATCACAGCCCTTGCCCTCTCAGTGGCAGGTCCCGCCTTCGCCCATGATGGCGAAACGGAAACCGTCACGCCGAATTTCGAGGCGGCCATTCCCAATATTCCCGGCAAATCGCTGATTGCCGTCGAGGTCGAATACGCTCCGGGCGCGGCCTCTCCGTCCCATAGCCATGCGGGTTCGGCGTTCATCTATGCCTATGTGGTCTCGGGCGCCATCGAGTCGAAGGTCGATGACGGCGAGACACGTGTCTATCAGGCCGGCGAAAGCTGGTCAGAACCGCCGGGCGCGACCCATTCGGTCAGCCGCAATGCCAGCGAGACCGAACCTGCGAAACTGCTTGCCGTCTTCGTTCTCGATACCGGTGACAACCCGCTGACTACGCCCGTCGAATAACAGCAAAGGAAAACCGATATGAGCAAACGGCTGGATTACAACCAGATCGCGCCGAACGGCGCCAAGGCGCTGGGCGGGGTCTATGGCTATGTCATGCAAAGCGGTCTGCCCGCCGAACTGGTGGAGCTTGTCTATCTGCGTGTTTCACAGATCAACAATTGCGCCTTTTGCCTCGACATGCACACCCGCGATCTCGCAAAGAAAGGCGTGCCGGTCGAAAAGCTCGCTCTTGTTCAGGCCTGGGAAGAAGGCGGCCCGCTGTTCAGCGAGACCGAGCGCGCCGCCCTGGCCTGGGCCGAAACCGTGACGCGCGTGGCCCAGACGAATGTGCCGGACGAGGCCTACCAGGCCGCCCGCGCGGTTTTCGGCGAGAAGGAGCTGGTCGATCTCACCATCGCGATCAGCCTGATGAATGCCTTCAACCGCATGGCGATCAGCTTCCGCAACACGCCTCAGGCCGCACTCGAAAACTGACTGCGCCGCATCGGGGCGCCCGAAATCCGAAGGAGTCTTTCCATGAAAATCTTTATCGCCGGCGCCGACGGACAATGGCTTCATTGAGGCGTTCAACAGCAAGCTCAGGTCCGAGTGCCTGAACGCCCGTCGCCATTGTCGCTCGAACCGATGGCGCTCCAATGGCAACTTCATGAGCCTTGCAGATGCGATCGAAAAGCTGGAGGATTGGCGTAGACACTACAATGAGGAACGGCCACACAGCGCGATCGGAAACAAAGCCCCGATCACGCTGACGAAATCGGGAGGCATCACCGGCCTGTCATCCTGATCAAAGCCGGAAAACTTTCGCCATGGGCGGTAGAAGGTTCGGGGTCGGAGCACATTTAAAAATATAACGAGGCGAGCAGATGATATTATCAGGTAACGCGTTAAAAACCCAAAAATCATATATTCAGGCATCTCGGTATGCACCAGCCAGCCCCGTCCGGACAAAATGACCAGGGAATCAAGCCTCGTGAAGATCAACGGAAAGGGGGCTATTCCTCTTCTGGGACATAGATCATCCGGCCATCATCCAGCCGGTAAGTGATACCCGCCCGAACGCCCTGCCCTTCTCCGATGCTGTCGCTGGCCTCGTAGCTTTGCAGGACCTCGCCCTCCTTGATGGTCACGCGCATCTGGTCTGTGCCGGGATTTTCGATCACGGTCACGCTTTCCGCCGCAAAGGGATTCAGCGGATTTTGCAGGATTACGATCATCAGGATACCGATCACCACCAGAAACAGATCGATCAGATTGACCACCGACAGGATTGGATCGTCGTCATCCTGTTCCAGAAACCGCATCAGACCGCCCCGGATCCGCGTTCCACCGCCCGCAATTCCTGTAAAAGCCAGCGACGGCGGATGGTCAGCACAAGAAACGTGATCGAGGCGGCGATAAGCGCAAGGATCACCGCCGAAAAGGCCACGACCAGATTTTCAGCCACCAGGGCGGAATCATTGCGTCCAAGGGCCAGTAATGCCGGCCCCATCGGGATCATCGTCGCCACCAGCCCCAGCATCGGCGCCGCGCGTGAAACGATGCGAAGCCACTCGGTCCGGCGCAGGATCTCGAGTTCCAGATCATCGCTGGACGCACCCTCCGCCGAAAGCGCCAGCACCGGGCGATAACCGCCCGTCCGACGCTGCGCATATTCGGCAAGGAACATGCCAAGGCTGACGAAGGCATAAATCAACGCGGCAAGGATCAGCAAAAGGACAGGGGTCTGGAACAGGCGGGAAATCTCGAACAGCTGGGTTTCCAGTGCAGTCATGCGGGGACTCCGGTGGAAGGGGCGCGGTTAGCCCGGATTTGCAGGAACACGCCGAATCCGATCAGAACAAGAATTCCGAAAAGACCCAGCAAAAGATCGATCGTCACGGGCGCGGGTTGTGGCGGGGGTGGGACCGGAGCAAGCAGCTTGCCCTGTACCTGTTGCGACTCGTTCATGGCCTCGGCGGCGGTATCGGCGGCGGCAGGGTCGGTCATTGTCAGAGACGCTTCGGCTGCCGCAGCATCAGCGGGCGCGGCATCGACACCGTAGCCCTGCGCCATCTGGCTCAGGAAATCCTGGGTGGCGGCGGCTTCGTGGACACTCACTTCGTCCATCGCCACCAATTCCTGCCATCGTTGTGCCATCCGTGCCCGGGTTTCGGCCGGGGCGTCCCAATAATCCTTGCGGATCGCCTCGGACATGCGGGCGATCAGTTGCGCCTGCGCAGTCGGATTATGTTCTTCGAACCATTCGTTGACGCCCAATTCCAGCGCATCCTCGACATAAGTCTCGAACATCGCCTGCCATTGGTCGGCGCGCACGGATTCAGGGGCGACGACCTGCCAGCCAAAAAGATTGTTGGTTCCGTCAAGCACGGCCAGCGTGCCCGAATATCCCTGTTCCTGCATCGCCGACAGCCATTGCGGGCTAAGATAGCGCAGCCGCAATTCATCAGACAGGAAACTTGAAAGGGAAGCCGTCCGGGGCTCACCTTGCCGCAGATCCGAGATATAGAGAGCCGGCGTCTTGCCATCCAGATGACGGATCGCCAGTCCAAGCCCTCCCAGAAACTCGAACGGGTGATCGCTGCTCAGCACACCGTGCAGGTTCGAACTGCGCGACATGATCGCGGCGTCGCTGCCGCTCAACTGCCGGGCGAACAGATTGACGCCATCCGGGGCAATGCCCCATTCCTCCGCGCCATAGGCGAAGCGCGTCCCGTTCAGGAAGGTCTCGGCAGGAACCGCCTCATCGTCCCAGCTTGCCGAGTCCAGCGTGACATGGCTGATCCCCGAACCGTAATTCTCGGGCGCGTTGCTGAAGATCCGGTATCGGGCAAGCCTTGCGGCCTGATCCTGTGCGATACCTTCGCGGCTCAGTTCCGCCTCGATCCTCCGACTATTCAGGGCAACGGCATTGCCCGGCTCGTCCAGTTCGGCCAGCCGATCCGTCGCCTGCGCCAGCAGACGCATGAAACTGTCGAACTGGTCGCGATAGACGCTGGTAACCGAGATCACCACATCGATGCGTGGCCGCCCCAACTCTTCGGACGGGATGATCTCAAGATCGGTCAGCCTGCCCGCGGGATCCCGGATGGGGTGCAGGCCAAGCGCATGCAGGATCTGTGCCTCGGTTACGCCAAGATGGTTGATCGCCTCGCTGGCCCACAGGCTGAAGGCAAGCCGGTCGGGTATTTCGCCGTCATGGTCTTCGGCATAGGCGGTCAGCAATTGGTCCAGCGCCCGTTCCCCGGCGGCATAGGCGCTTTCCGAAGGAATCCGGTCCGCCTCGAACGCATAGAGATTCCGCCCAGAACGCAGTTCCGGATCGCGGATCGGATCACCGCCAGAGCCGGGCGGGATATATCGTCCGGCCAACCCTGCCAGAAGCGAGGGGATCTCGTCCGATGCGGCGGCGGCCTGATCAAGCTTCATGGCACGGTCGCGCAACTCGGTCATTTCCGGCGTGGTCGCTTCTTCACCATCGCGGAGCCAGCGGCGAAGCTGGACGACCGGCGCGCTTTGCCCGATCAGTGCCGGATCTTCCACCAGCGGCTCATCACCATCGCCAAACGCGTTTTGAAAGGGCTCGCCAAGCTGTTTCATGATGGTGACCAGCCGGTGTTCGGGATCGGCGGGCTCACCGAAAACATGCAGACCCAACGGCACCGCGCTTTCCGCCAGATGGTGCAGATGATCGTGCAGCGCGGACATGAAGCCGGAGAAATCATTTTGCATCTTCGCCTCATTCCAGCCCATATCGGCTGACAGCCCGGACTCGGCCGCCATCTTCCGCAGGCGCGTGGCGCTTTCGTCGCGGACCGGCCCCGGGGCAAGCTGATCATATTCATGGATCAGGTGATGCAACTCGCGCAGTTCTTCCTGCAGGCCCGCAGGCGCGAAAGGTGGCGTCTGATGGCTGACGATCACCGCGCGGCCACGACGGCGCGCCTGGATCGCTTCGCTGACATTATCCTGAAGATAGGGATAGAAAACCGGCATGTCCCCAAGGGCGAGGTAAGGGTAATCACCCGCCCAAAGCCCGCGATCCTTGCCCTTCAACCATTCCTGGGTTCCATGCGTCCCCAGATGGATCAATGCGTCCGCACCGAATTCCTGCCGCAGCCAAAGATAGGCTGCCATATAAAGGTGATCCGGCGCGGAAGCGGTGTCGTGATAATGCGAGTGCCCCCCGTCGCCGTCGCGCGGCATTTGCGGCAAGATCACCAGATTGCCCAATTGCAACCGGGGAATCACGAAAGCCGCCTGCCCGTCGATCTGCCGCACCGCCCAGTGTCGCGACGGGTCCCCTGCCCCCGTCATCTCCTTGTGGCGAATATCGGGCAGGCCATCCAGCCATGCGCGATAATCCGAAACCGGCAGGGTATCGGCCAGCCCGCGATCAAGCAGAGCCTCCGGAGGGGTCGTACGCCACAACATCGACAACAATGCCTGCAAGTTCCCGATGGCACCGGCCTCGTCCAGCGGATCGACATGATAGCCTGCATCCGCCAATGCCCCGGTGATCATCTCGATACTGCGCGGGATGTTCAGATTCGAAGCCGAGTAGTTCCGCTCGCCCGGCGGATAATTCCAGAACATCATTGCCAACCGCTTCTCATCTTCGGGCTTGTGGCGCAATACGACTAGGCGGCTCAGCTTGTCGGTCAGCGCGTCAAGCTGCTCCGGTATGAGAACTTCTTGTCCGTTTTCGATCGCGGTCAGAACGATGGGATCGCTGGCGCCCCAGACCTCGGCACCGGCAAGAAACACCGCTGCCGAACCTTGCGCAACGCCGCTTTGCGCCGCCCGAAAATCTTTGGCCGATCCGTCGCGATAGACAAGCGTCTGGATCACAGGAATGTCCAGTTCCAGAAACTGCTGCGCCAATACCGGGCCATCGCGCAGATGGGTGCGGATCACCACGGCATCGGCACCAGCCTGCCGCAGCAGCTTCGGTCGTGCTTCGGAGGGCGACCAGAAGGCCACCGGTATCAGGCCCGAATTCTCAACCCCGCGGATCAGCCCGTCGACCGGACCGGATGTCAAATCGGTGACGGTGCCGGAATGGGTGACGATGCCAATGACACCCTTGCCGTCAAGACCTCGGCCCCGCTGCCAGTCCAGATAGGCGGTGACACCGGTGAACAGATCCGGCGCATCGGGATGATAGATCGCGGTCTCGGGAAGCGCGACCGGATCGGGGAAACCGCTGCGATCGGCATCCCGCGACCACGCGGCCAGATAGCGGAAGAAATTGCGATAATTCTCTGTCCCGCCTGCCCCATAATATTCAATCAACCGGGTAGCGTCAGGCGAGGCCAGATGCTGCCATTGCGGCGCGCCTCCGCCAATGGTGATCCGGGGGACGCCGATATCGGGCAGGTTGGCAAGCACGGCCTCAAGTTGCGCACGGTCATTCGGGCGTGACGTATCGATCAGGATCAGATCGGCATCCGCAAGCCATTCCGCACTGCCGGAATGGGTCGGCCCGACGATGACCGACTGAAGCTCCACCCCCTCGGACCGCGCGATCTCCTCCAGCGCCTGAAATTTCCCCGGCACGATGAAATCGGGGGCAAGGATGCGCAAGACCGGCCCGCGCGCCGTCCCGGCCATTCCGGCAAGGGGAAAGAGAAGCAGCGCAAGCAGCGCCGCATGCAAGAGCCTCGACATCCCGGATACCCCGTCAGAAACGCGCGGTCAGGCCGGCAAATACACGCCTGCCGGGATCGGCATAACTATAGGCGTCGTCTTCGGCGGCCAGCCGCTTGTCGGTCAGGTTCTCGATCCCGAATTGCAGGGACGCGGCATGGCTGACTGCGTAATCGCCATAAAGGGACATTGTGGTATAGGACGGCGCGATCCCGTCGCCGGTGGTGCTGCGCTGCTTTCCGACATGCCGGATGTTCAGTCGCGCGGACAGCGCATCAAGCGGTTGCCATTCGAGTTCCAGCGCACCCGAATGACGCGGGCGGCCCGCCAACTGCTCGCCACTGGTGCGATCGACAGCATCGAGATAGCCATAGGTTGCTCGCAGGATCAGATTGGGGCGCAGTGCAACATCGCCGCCCAGTTCCACGCCGCGAATCCGCACTTCATCCACATTGCTGTAGGTCCAGATTTGCGGGCCGCCGCCAGCGCAGTTCACAACACAACCGGTCTGAATGAGGTTATCCACCTGATTCTGGAAGATGGTCGCATTTGCGTTCCAACCATTTCCTGCGTAGTCCACCCCAAGTTCCGCCGTCACGCTGGTTTCAGGCTCCAGATCGGGATTGCCAACAACGGTAAACCGCCCACCCCCGGCTCTTGCCTCGTATTCCGGCGATAATTCTTTCAGGGTCGGGGCACGGAATCCCTTGCCGATCCCGCCCTTGACCGTCAGTGCATTGCTCGCATGCCAAACCAGATAGGCGCGCGGGCTCGTCTCCCAGCCGAAGGCTTCGTGCCGGTCGGCACGGGCGCCGAAGACCAGTTCCAACTGCTCTCCAAGCGCGATTTCATCCTGCAGAAAGGCCGCGTAATGGGTTGCCTCTTCACGGCCCGCCTTGTTTACCGTGGGATCCTTCAACCGCTCATCGCGTAACTCGGCGCCAAGCGTCACACGGTGATTGTCGAGGGGAGCCATCACGATCTGGCCATCAAGAACCGTGTCCGTCAGCCGGTTCGGTCCACCCGCCGGCTGGCTGTCGCTACGGCGATTGGTCCTTTCGATATCGGTGCGCGTCAGCCTTAACCGCGTTTCGGCCCAACCCCAATCGCCTTCATGGGCCAGCGACGCGCGACTCCGCCGAATCTCGTCTTCCGAGCGATAGGCGGACGGGCCCGAGACGATATCGTTCCATCGCTTCTCCCTGCCATAAGCCAGGCTCAGATCAATGCTCTGACGATCATCCGGGGTCCAGACCAGCCCAAGCCCCGCTGTGGTAGCATCCTGCTCTCCCAATTCGGTCCGGCGCGGATCCTGCTTCGAGTTTATCGCATCGCGGCGGCGGTGTTCGGCCCATAAGCTAAGCCCAACCGAACCCGGCACAACCGAGCCCGCTGCATAGGCGCTAAACGATCGCTGATCGCCCCCTTCACGCGGTGCCGTTCCATTCGCGGTGACCGAACCGCCCCAGCTTTCGCCGGGCCGGCGGGTAATGACATTGACCACACCGCCCAACGCCTCGGAACCATAAAGAGAAGACATCGGGCCGCGCACCACCTCGACCCGGTCAATAGCGGCTGCCGGGATCCAGCCATGTTCATAATCCGAATGCGCTACAGCCGAAGCCGAAGTGCTGATGCGGGCGCCATCGACAAGGACCAGCGTGTGATCGGTGTCCATCCCGCGCAGGCTGACGCCACGATTGCCCAGGCCCACGCCATCGACAGTCACACCCGGCACGCCCGCGAGAGCATCGCTTAGATCGTTCACCGGTCGTTGCCGCAACCCTTCCCCATCGATCACCGAGATGCTTGCAGGAGCGTCGCGCTTATTACGCTCTCCTTGCGTCGCGGTGATGACAATCTGATCCAAAAGGAAAGGCGCATCGGACTGCTGCGCATAAGACATGCATGCGACCCCGGACAAAAGCGAAGCAATTGCAAGACGTTTAGGGATTGTGAATTGTCGGGGCATACGCGTCTCCAGAAAAACTCACATAATCCATTACGTAATAACATTACATTATTCAATGCCAATTTCAATCTGAGCGGTCCATCCTTTGTGGGTGTGTCTGCATGGATGTTTGGGATTTAGAACGAGACAGCATAATGGGCACCCATTTGGACGGCTCGTCGCAGGTTGGAGTTTCGCGGCTTGAGGTCATTGAGGGTCCAACCGGCCCTCGTCGGCGCACACCAGAGGAGCGGGCACGAATTGCGACGGAAAGCATGATGCCGGGAGTCAAGGTTGCCGTTGAAACTTTCAATGAAGGCGTTCTGCCGCGGGTTTCGGGGGCTCAGCTTAACCGATTCCGGAACAGCCAGGCCGCCAGCGGCAATGTCACAGCCGCGATCGCAAGCAATGGCACGAAGTCGAAAGACACGTCGCGAAAACCGGCGCCCTCCAGATAGACCCGGCGAACCAGATCGATCCCGAAACGCAGCGGATTGGCATAGGTGATCCATTG
This sequence comes from Paracoccus wurundjeri, assembly GCF_030678915.1. Classification (GTDB taxonomy): domain Bacteria; phylum Pseudomonadota; class Alphaproteobacteria; order Rhodobacterales; family Rhodobacteraceae; genus Paracoccus; species Paracoccus onubensis_A. The sequence goes on from NZ_JAUUTZ010000016.1 coordinate 79,977, forward strand.
CAGGATTTCAGGCATGTTGCGCACCGGGGTCAGCAGCCCGGACAGCAGCATCAGCGGCATGATCAGGATGAAAGTATACAGCATCGCCTGCTGCATGGTCAGTGCCACGGCTGAAATCGACAGGCCCAGCCCGACCGCCGCCGTGGTGAAGGTGATCAGCCCCAGATACATCAGCCAGACCTGACCGTTCATCGGAATGCCGAACCAATAGCGGATGATCAGATAGATGATCGTCGATTGCAGCAACCCGACAAGGATCGAGGGCAGCGCCTTGCCGATCAGGATCTGGGTCGGCGTCAGTGGCGTGACCTGAAGCTGATCGAAGGTGCCCTGCTCGCGTTCCCGCGCAACCGACAGGGCCGCCAGCATCAGTGTCTGCAGCATGGAAAGCGAGGCGATCAGCGCCGGCATCAGGTTCCAGCGGGATTCGAAATTCGGATTGAACCACGCTCTGCTGACGATAGTCAGCGGCGGCACCGCCCCCTGATCGGCATTATAGGCCGCAATAATGGATGACACATAGGCCGAGGCCAGACCCGCTGTCGATGAATTGCGCCCGTCAAGGATAACCTGTACCGGCGCCTCGGCCCCACCCGACAGTTTGGCGGCAAAATCCGGCTGAAATTGCAGCACCAGAAGCGCATCGCCGCTTTCGATTTGGCCGGCGATCTGACTGGAATTGTCGAGTGTTGCGATCCGCTGAAACACACCCGTGCCCTCCAGCCGGGCAATGATCTCGGTCGAAGCTGCGCTGCGGCTCTGATCCAGCACGGCATAGGGCGCATGGGTAAGGTCATAGGTCGCGCCAGAACCGAACAGCAGCGCCTGCATCAACGCCGGCGCAAAAAGCAGCGCCCGGCTGGAGGGATCCTTCAGGATCGCCCGCAACTCCTTGCGGATCAGGGCGAATAGCTGCGCAAGATAAAGCATGGCCTAATCCAGCCTTTTCGCCAGCGTGCGATGCGTCGCCCATATCAGCACGGCGGCGTAACAGGTCAGGATACCCAGGCCGCGAATGACGGTAGGCCAATAATCCCCGGCCAGGAACAGGGTCTTGATGACCGACATGAAATGCGTGGCCGGCAGCGCCTGACTGATGACCTGAACAGCAACCGGGACATTGCGCAAATCGAAGACGAAACCCGACAACATCATCGCCGGCATGAAGCTGATCAGCAGCGCCATCTGGCTGGCGGCGAACTGGTTGCGCGTCACCCCGGATATCCACAGACCAAGACCAAGCGACACCAGCAGGTAGAGCATCGAGGACAGCACCACGAGCCAAAGAGAGCCGCGCATCGGAACCTCGAACAGATATCGCGCAGCCAGCAGGCACATGATCAGGTCGATCGCGCCGATGATCAGATAGGGGGCAAGCTTGGACAGCACCAGCTCCAGCGGGCGCACGGGCGTAACGAAAAGCGATTCCAGCGTACCCCGCTCCCATTCCCGCGCGATCAGCAACGAGGTGAGGAAGGCGCCGACCAGTGTCATCACCAATACGATCAGGCCGGGGACAAGGAACCAGGTGCTGTTGCCAGCCTCGTTGAACCATGTCCGCGTCACGACCGTCACGCCGCTGCCGGTGAAGCGCGTGTCAGACCGGTCGGCGAGATGTTCCAGAGCGTTGGAAATCGCGCCGGTGGCATAACCATCAATCGACTGGGAGGTGTTGGAATCGACCCCGTTCAGGATCAGTTGCAGCGTGCCGCGCCCCTGAGCCAGATCGGTGGTGAACTCTGCCGGGACGCGCAGGATGGCCTCGGCCTCTCCTGCGCGGATCATGGCTTCGGCCTCGGGCATGGAATGCAGCCAGATCGGGCTGAGATAATCGGTCCCTTCCAGCCCGGCGACGGCGTTCAGCGTAATGGGCGAGCTGTCCTCCAGCACGACGGCGACGCGGGCATCGGTGACATCGAAGGACAGGCCATAGCCAAACAGCAGGATCAGCACCAAGGGCAGCAGCAGGCCCACGACCAGATTACTGCGGTCGCGCAGCATCTGGCGGGTTTCCTTGCGCGTCAATGCGATCAGCCGGGATATGAAACCGGATCCGCTCATGCCGCCACCTGCCGGGACCTGCTGTCGGCGCGATGCTGTTCGACAACCGCAATGAAGGCGTCGTTCATGGTCTGCCCCGCCCTATCGCCAGCCTGCGCGCGCACCTCCCGAGGGGTGCCGATAATCAGCATCTCTCCCGCATCCTGAATGGCGATGCGATCGCAATATTCCGCCTCTTCCATGAAATGCGTGGTGATGATGATGGTCACGCCGGTCTGTGCAAGCGCGGTGATCATGCGCCAGAATGCCCGCCGCGCCAGCGGGTCGATCCCGCTTGTGGGCTCGTCCAGAAACAGGATCTCCGGCTGATGCAGCAGCCCGGTCGCCATCGCCAGACGCTGTTTGAAACCGGCCGGAAGCTGTCCGCTTTGCGCAGACGGGTCAAGATCGAATTGCCCAAGCACCTCGCGGATACGGTTTTTCAGGGTGCGGCCCCGCAACCCATAGGCGCCGCCGAAAAATTCCAGGTTCTCGCGCACCGTCAAGTTGCTATAAAGCGCGAATTTCTGCGCGACATAGCCGATCCGGGCGCGGGCCTGTGCACGGGCGGTGCGCAGATTGCGCCCCGCAACCTCCAGATGACCACTGGTGGCGGGCAACAGCCCGCAAAGCATCCGGAAAGTGGTGGTCTTGCCTGCGCCGTTGGGACCAAGAAGCCCGAAGATCTCACCCTGCGCGACATCGAAGGACGTGCTGGCGACAGCAGTAAAATCGCCGAACTTGCGCACCAGATCACGCACGACGATCACCGGCTTGTCGTCCTTGATGGCCTGCTTCCTTCCCACAACCCCGGTCGCGGCGCTTGCCCCTTTGTCTTCCTGCTCCTGCTCGCGCAGAAGCATCATGAAGGCATCCTCAAGCTCCTCTTGCCGTGGTTCCGTGTCGATCCCGCCCAGCAGGTCCCGCAGATCGGCCTCATCCGCAGTAGGCTGTCTGATGAAACGGGCATTGCCCGCCTGGGGCGTCGCGTCGATGATCAGGTCCCGCGCGTCGATCAGACCGGCCTGCAGGTCGCGGGCGGGCATCCCGGACAAGGGAATGGCGGTATAGGTCAGCCCTTTCGCGCGCGAGGTGAGTTCGGCGGGCGTGCCATGAGCCAGCAGGCGCCCCTTGTCCATGACGAAAACCTGCGCGCAACGTTCCGCCTCATCCATATAGGCGGTGCTGACGATGACGCTCAGCCCTTCGTCATCGACAAGCTGCTGAACGATCTTCCACAGATCGCGGCGCGACAGCGGGTCGACACCGACGCTGGGTTCGTCCAGCAACAGCAGATCGGGCGAACGCACTAGCGTGCAGGCAAGCCCCAGTTTCTGCTTCATTCCGCCCGACAGCTTGCCCGCCGGACGTTCGGTGAACCGCGCCATATCGGTCATTTCCAGCATCCGGCCGAAACGCTCCTGCCGCTGTTCCGCCGGCACGCCATGCAGATCGGCATAAAGGTCCAGATTTTCCTGAACGCTCAGATCCTCGTAAAGTCCGAAGCGCTGCGGCATATAGCTGATCCGGTCCTGCACCGATTGAGGGTCTTGTGCCACGTCGATGCCAAGCACCGACAAGCTGCCCGATTGCGGCTTCAGATGGCCCGCGAACATCCGCATCAATGTCGTCTTACCCGCCCCGTCGGGCCCGACCAGAGCCGTCAGTTCGCCCTTGCGCACGCTTATCGACAGCCCGTCAACCGCCACGACCTTGCCGATATTCGGATCGTCAAAGGACCTGCGCAGATTTTCGGCGGTGACGGTCAGGTCTGTCATGTCCCGGCCCCGGCCTTCAGACGGACTGTCACCGGCTGGCCAAGCCGCAGCCTGTCGGCCTGATCCGAGATGATCACATGCACCTCGTAGACAAGACTCGTGCGCAACTCTTCTGTCTGGACGCTTTTCGGCGTGAATTCCGCGACTGAAGAGATATAGCCAACCTTGCCTTCAACCGGCTGGTCGGGATGGCTATCGGCAAAGACCTCTGCCTGCATGCCGGGGCTGATCCTGCCCAGATCAGGCTCGCTGACATAGACGCGCACCCATTTCGGCCGGGTCAGTGCAAGGGCAAAGACCGGCGTGCTTGCACTGACCATATCGCCCGGCTCGCGCAGCCGCGACCGGATGACGGCATCTTCGGGTGCAACCAGTTCTCCCTGACTGATCTGATGGCGCAACAGGTCCAGTTGGGCTTCTGCCGATCGCAGCTGCGCCTCTGCCTGAGCGACATCCTCGGCGCGGGCTCCGGCCTCGACCAGATCGAGTGCCGCTTGCGCCTCTGCTACGGCGGCCATGGTCGCCTCGGCCTGCGCCTGCGCCTGTTCAAGGCTTTGCTGGCTGGTCGCACCGCTGCGAGATGAGCGAAGCTGGCTTACACGCGCCAGATCCTGCCGGGCCAGCTCATGCATTGCTCCGGCGGAATCCAGCTGTGCCCGCGCCTGCGCGATCTCTTCGGGGCGCGAACCGTTCCTTAGCTTCAGAACGGCCTGCCGCTGCGCTTCGACGGTCGCTTGCTGCGCATCTGCCTGCAATTGCAATGTCCTTATGTCCAGCAGCCCGACGACCTGTCCCTTTTCCACATGATCGCCTTCCTCGACATACAATTTGCTGATGCGTCCGCTGCCATCGAAGGCAAGGGTGATCTGCCGGATATCGACATTTCCATAAAGCGTCAGCTGCCCGTCACCGGTGGCGCTGCGCTGGCTCCACCAATACCAGCCACCGGCAAGAGCGACGAGGATGACAAGAACGGGGATCAGCTTCTTCATCGCAAGGACTTCCGATTTTGGGTCACAGCGCCATGATTCTCTGGCTTGACATATAATTTAAATTAGATTTAAACTAAATCCAAGTTAAAATAGAGATAGTAATTTCAGGGAAACGCAATCGAATCCAAAACCTATCCCGGCATCGCTGAAAACCGGCGCCTATGTGCTGGGCGGCGCGGGCGGGATTCTGACGGCGGTTGCGCAATGATATATTATCATATTATTTGGTCAGCCTGACCGGACAGCCCCTGGGCTGCCTGATGATGGGTGCGGCCTTTCGACAAGAGGTTCATGCGCAAGATGACCAAAGCAAAACGTGCCGATGGCGAGGCGACTCGCAAGCGCATCCTCCAAACCGCCGGAGAATTGATCGCCGTCAATGGGTTTGCCGGAACGCCGAACAAGATGGTTGCGGCGAAGGCCGGGGCCGACATGGCGTCGATCAACTACCATTTTGGCAACCGCAACGGGCTTTATCAGGCCGTTTTGGTCGAGGCGCATCGCCGCATCATAGACAGGGCCGATATCGAGCGCATTGCGTCATCAAAGCTGCCCGCCCGCGACAAGCTGAGAATGCTGATCGAATTCTTCGTTGCCAGCGGATCGGGCAGCGATAGATGGCCCGTCATCGTATTGTTCCGGGAACTGCTCGCCCCCGGTCCGCATATCGAGGTACTACGCGATGTCGAGGTGGTCCCGAAGCTCCTGCTGGTCCTGCCGATACTGGGCGAGATCACCTCGCTTCCGCCTGACGATCCGGCACTATGGTCTTGCCTGCCCTGCGTGGGGGCGCCGTGTCTGGCGCTGCTGCTGGTCGGCCGTCATCTGCCATTCAGCAAGATCATGCTCGACCTTCCGCGAGAGGAACTGGTCGAACATCTTCATACATTCGCCATCGGCGGGCTTGAAGCCATCGGCGGCAGATATCGGCAGAAATTGATCGGCCGCCCGGAAGCGGATCCGGATTATTCGGTATCAGGCTGATAGCTTGCCGGATCTTGCAAGCGAAAACGCGATGCAGGTTCGGCCTGGCGTTCAACTCCGTCTAATCATCCGAAACCCGCCTGGAAGCGTGGGCCATCCTGGGCATGACGAATTTGCCAGATCGCCCGAGCGGGCAAATTCGTTAACCGCAAAATCTGAAACTCGACAGGGATCTGGACACTGTGCTGCGGCACATTCCACTCGCGATGGTTTCAGGGATAGCTATCGATGATTGCGGACACGAAATCCGGTTCAGGCGTAGCTTGCTAAACCCCTCACTTCTTTGCCGGGTTGTGGTGGTGCCGCGATGTTTCCCGAGTTCGACCTGCATGTTGAACCAGAAGCTGATTTCTGGTTTCGGGCAGATGGTTATGGCCAATGATTGCCAACATATACTTAAGACCAAGATTGCCTGCCAAATCGTGGGCTTAGGGCAGTAACAGGCTGACGAGGTTCACTCAGAGAGAACATCCAGCTCATCTCTGGAACGAGGACGGGAAGATGCGCGCGCCGTGGCACGACGCGCGGCAGGACTGGCACCAAAGTGCCGTAGAAAGGCACGGCTGAAATTCGACTGGCTGGAATAGCCGGTAGCATAGGCGATTTGCCCGATCGGCAATCGCGACTGCTGCAAAAGTTCGTCGGCCTTGTTCAGCCGAACATTGGTGTAATATTCCTTTACCGAACAGCCCAGATCCTGGCGGAACTGCCGTTGAAGCTGGCGACTGCTCAGCCCGGCAAGCCGCGCCAGATGCTCCAGCGGCAGCGGATCCGCGATGTGATCCTCCATCAGCCGTATCGCTCCGAATACCGCCGGAAGCAGGCTGATTTCCTCAACCCCGGTACCACGCTGCGCGGCCTCGGGTGTGCGGATCCGGGTATAGATGAAACGTCGGCTTACCGATTCGGCCAGCATCTGTCCGTGATGCGAGCGGATCAGAGCATGCATCATATCCAGCGCCGCAACCCCGCCGGCACAGGTAGCGCGGTCGCGGTCCAACACGAATAGTCGCTGCTCTATCAGAAGATCGGGATCCAGTTCGCGTAACGAATGGGCGTATTCCCAATGAACCGCAATACGCCGCGCCTTCAGCAGGCCGGCACGGGCCAACAGCACCACCCCACCGGAAATCCCGCCCAGGGGCACCCCTTTGCGCGCGGCCTGACGCAGAAAGCCGATGCAATCGAGCGCGTCTATAACAAAGGGATTGCCCCCCGCGATGACGAAAAGATAGTCCATCTCCCGAATAGCCGAGGCAAAGGGCAGGGTTTCAAAATAGGCCCCACAGGACGACCTCACGGGACCGCCCTTGGCCGAAAGATAGCTGTAGTCGTAAAGCGGCTTTTCCGACATCTGATTGGCCGCGCGCAGAGGATCCACCGCCGCAGCCCCCGACATCAATGCAAAGTCGTCCAGCAGAACGAAACCGTATGTTTCTGTCAATGCGAGGCAATCCTGTCCCGATATGATAACAATATGTCCGGTTAGGAGTATTATCGCATCAGGCACCTGCTACACAATTCAGAGATTCCTTGGGCGACACCCCGAGAGTAAACGGGTTTCAAACCCCGGCAAGAAACAGGTTCCAAGCGTGAAGTAACCCGCATAACAGCTTTGTCCACGGGAGATATAAATGAAAAAAGTTCTGAAAATCGCAGTGGGCGTCATTCTGGCCAGCACCACTCTTGCGGGCGCCGGTACGCTCGACAAAATCGCCGAAGCGGGCAAGATCGTGGTCGGCGTAAAGAATGATTACCGTCCCTGGGGATATCTGGATGCAGAGGGCAATCCGGTCGGGCTTGAAATCGATCTGGCGCGCGACATTGCCGAACGTCTCGGCGTCGAGGCCGAACTGGTCCCGGTCGTCGCCTCGAACCGGATGGAATTCCTGCAACAGGGCCGGATCGACCTGATCATTGCGACACTGGGCGACAATCCGCAGCGCCGCACCGTGGTTGGCATGGTCGAGCCAAATTATTATGCGGCAGGTGCCAATGTTCTGGCTCCGAAAGCGAATGGCCTCAAGGAATGGCCGGATCTGGAGGGCAAGGATCTTTGCGCCATCCAGGGCAGTTATTATCTGCGCGAGATATCACAGAAATACAAAGCCAATATCGTCGCCTTCGCAGGCGTGCCCGAGGCGACCGCCGCCCTGACCAATGGAAGCTGCGTCGGCTTGGTTTACGACAATACCTGGGTAGAAAGCCAGTTGATGACCGAAGCAGTTTGGGCCGATTACGAGATGCCCTTTGCCACCGAGCAATTGCAACCCTGGGCCATCGCGGTACCGCTGGCGGAGCTGGATGAGGCTTATGGCCAGAAGATCAGCGAAATCATTACCGATTGGCACAAGACCGGTTATCTGATCGAGGCAAATGCCGCGCATGGCATCGCCGACAGCCCGTTTCTGCAAGAGCAGCATGAGAAGTTCAGGTAAATCACGCTGATCCTGCCGGTTCGTCGCACCGGTCCGTTCATGTCAGGGGGGATGACGGTGGAAACTGTCCAATCTTTCTTTCTGTGGCTTCAACAGAGTCACGGAATAAATCTCACCATCGGTTATGACGACTGGGACCGGGCGCAGTTCCTTGACGGATTGTGGATGACGGTAAAACTGTCGGTCCTGTCGGTCTTCTTCTCGCTGATCGTCGGCATCACCGGGGCCTGGGCACAGGGGTCGCCTTTCCTGCTTCTGCGCACAGTGGTCGGCATGTTCGTCACCTTTTTCCGCAACACGCCTCCGTTGGTGCAACTCTATTTCTTCTTCTTCGCCCTTGGCTCGGTCCTCAGGATACAGACCGAAACCGGGATGAGCGTCCCGATGATCTCGGGTTTCACCTGGGCAGTCATATCGCTGTCACTTTTTGCCGGGGCGCTTAACACCGAAATATTCCGCTCGGGTATCGAGGCAGTGCCGGAATCCACCGTCGAAGCCGCAGAGGCGCTGGGCTTCACCCGTTTCCAGAGCTATTGGTATGTCGTTCTGCCGCTGGCCTTGCGCGTGTCGCTGCCTTCGCTGGGAACCAATCTCGTCAATCTGGTGAAAACCACCACGCTTGCCTATGCGATTGCGGTTCCGGAACTGCTTTACTCTGCCGCGCAGATCTGGTCCCAGCAACTCAATGTCCGCGAGATGATGACCGTTCTTCTGCTGACCTATATCCTGCTGGTCGCGATTCTCGTCTGGATCATGGGCCGCTGGGAAAAGGCATTGCGTATTCCCGGATACGGAGGCTGACATGTGGTTGCGTCCAATCCCCGAACCCGACCAACGCATCCCCGGCCATATGGATGTATTGCTGCCACGCCGCAACCGCCCGGCAGCTGTGATGACCTGGCGCGAATTTCTGCTGAGCCCGCTGATGCTCACGCTGGTGTTCGGCTGCTTTGCCATCAGCCTGATCGGCACCGCCTGGGCGCAAAATTCCGAACCGCAGCAATCGTCGATAATCGCGGTTCTGATCCGCTGGACGCCGCTTCTTGCGCAAGGATTCGCCTACAACATATTGATATCGCTTCTTTCAATGGCTCTTGGCACTCTTCTTGGTGTCCTGCTTGGGATCTTGCAGGTTTCGCCGCTCATGTTGATCCGCCGGGCAGCCTGGCTGGTCACGCAATTCTTTCGCAACTCGCCCTGGCTGGTCTTGTTGTTCTACTCGATCCTCCTGATCCCCTTCGAGATCAATATCTTCGGACAGACGATCCCATTCCCCGGCTGGATAAAAGCGGTGATCGGGCTTTCATTGCCCGTCATGGCCTATATGTCGGAATACGTGCGCGGCGCGATCCAATCGGTGCCGACCGGCCAATGGGAAAGCGCGGATTCTCTGGGCTTTACCCGCGGCCAGACGATGCGGATGGTGATCCTGCCGCAGACCGTAAAGCGGATCCTACCGAACTGGATGAACCTGTATGCCGTTCTGACCATGGCAACACCGCTGGTCTCGATCATCGGGGTCGATGACATCATGGGCTATGCCCGCTCGGCGCTTTCGTCAGAAGGCCGGCCGGAAATCCTGATCCCGATGTATCTTTACGTGCTGTGCTGGTTCTTTGCCTATTGTTACCCGATCAGCCTGATCACCTCGCGGCTGGAACGCCGCTATTCCGTCAAACTCTGAAGGACTGCCGATGAGCTGGACAGCCGATAAACCCATCGTCTCGCTGAAAGATGTTCGCAAAAACTTCGGAACTCACCCGGTGCTAAAAGGGATCAGTTTCGACATCATGAAGGGCGAGGTGGTCTGCATCATCGGCCCCTCCGGCTCGGGGAAATCCACGCTGATCCGCTGTATCAACGCCCTCAACGACATTCAGGGCGGCTCGATCCTGGTCGAGGGTCAGGAGGTGAATGATCCGTCGCTCGACAAGCTGGCGCTGCGAAAGAAAGTCGGCATGGTCTTTCAGCAATACAATCTCTTTCCCCATAAGACCGCTTTGCAGAACGTGATGATGGCGCCGACCAAGGTGCTGAAGGAAAACCCTGCCGAGGTTGAGAAACGGGCCCGGAAACTGATCCGGAAGGTCCGGCTTGAAGGGAAGGAAAACAGCTATCCGGGCGAACTTTCAGGGGGTCAGCAGCAGCGTGTCGCTATCGCCCGCAGTCTGGCGATGCGTCCCGATATCATGCTGTTCGACGAGGTGACGGCCGCGCTCGACCCCGAGACGGTCAAGGAAGTGCTGGTCACGATCAAGGATCTTGCCGCCGAAGGCATGACCTGCATCCTTGTCACCCATGAAATGGGCTTCGCCCGTGAGATCGCAGATCACATCTATTTCACCGACAAGGGTGTGATCGTAGAACATGGTCCGCCAGAGCAGTTCTTTTCCAATGCCAGCGATCCGCGCACCAGACAGTTCCTTTCGCAGGTACTCTGACCGCGGGATCGGTATCCTTGCCGCCTTTCCGTTCGGCGGGGCAGGCTGTGCAGCCTTTTAACCAACTTCCTCACTACTTCCATTGACAGGACATTCGAGCATGACTCGTATTGAAACGGACAGCATCGGCCCCCGTGAAATTCCGGCCGATGCGCTATATGGCGTCAACACGCTGCGCGGGATGGAAAACTCTGCGCTTGGCGGTGACAGGATCGGTGCTCATCCACGGCTTGTGAATGCGCTCGCCGCGATCAAGAAAGCGGCGGCGCTGGCAAATCGTGACATCGGGACGTTGAATCCCAAGCTGGCCACCGCCATTGTCTCGGCCTGCGAGGAGTTGATGGCGGGCAGGCATCATGATCAGTTCATCGTGAGTATGCTGGAGGGATCCGGCGGGACTTCGATCAACATGAACGCCAATGAGGTCATCGCCAATCGCGCCTTGCAGATCCTTGGGCGCAAGGCGGGCGATTACGCGGACCTGCATCCGAACGATCATGTGAATCAGGGCCAGTCGACCAATGACGTGGTTCCCTCTGCCGTGAAACTGGCGGTTTATGACGCCTGCGGCCCATTGGTCGCGGCCCTGAACACCCTTGCCGATGCATTTGCCGGGCGGGCGGATGCGTTTTCCGAGGTGCTGAAAACCGGGCGCACCTGTATGCAGGCGGCACAGCCGATGACCCTGGGTCAGGAGTTCGGCGGTTATGCCAGCGCGACCCGCCGTCTGGCGGCCAGGATCGAAACGACTGCCAAGGATTTGCTGACCCTGCCACTGGGCGGATCGGCCATCGGCACGGGGCTCGGCTCTGATCCGGGCTATCCCCAGGCGATTTATCGCCATCTTTCGGCAGAGCTTGACCTTCCCCTGCGCCCCGGCAGCGATCCTTTCGACGCCATGCAGAATTCGGATGCATTCAGCAGGGTTTCAGCGGAAATCCGCATTGCTGCCGAAACCTTGGCCAAAATCGCGCATGATCTGATCCTGCTTTCCTCGGACCCGCAGACCGGTCTTGGAGAAATCCGCCTGCCGGCAATCCAGCCCGGCTCGTCGATCATGCCCGGCAAAATCAACCCGGTGTTGCCGATGCTGATGCAGCAGATCGCGTTTACACTGTCGGGCAACGACACCAGCGTCAGTCTTGCGGCGATGGCCGGTCAGCTTGAGATCAACCATTTCGAGCCGGTCATCGCGGCGCATCTCTTTGACAGCACACGACTGCTGACCCGGGGCAGCTTGCTTTTCGCCGAAAAATGCATCTGTGGAATCGAAGCCAATCCGGCGCGGGCGCTGGAACTCCTGATGAATTCACCGGCGCTGGCGACTGTTATGGTGCCCCGGCTGGGCTATGCCCGGGTCTCGGCAATCGTCAAACAGGCGGAGAATGACGGCGTGCCATTTATCGAAACCATGATAGAACAGGGCTGGATGGAGAAGGCCGAAGTGATGGAACTTCTGCAAAAAGCTGTCATTCCGGTACGCTGAATCCTGCAATGTTTGCCCACAATCTCGCATTGTTTCGAGTTCATGACATCTCCTCCATCCCTATATTGAGAGCCGAACGAAGGTGTCCCAAGAGCACTCATATATTCACACCATTCGTACCAAACGGCATTCACCTCTTCAAAATGCTTGCTGTCCATGAGCCAGAGCTCAAGTGAAGGAGTCTATGTCTTGTCGCTGCCAGCCTCTGTCAGTAGGGGGCTCGGAACCGAGGAACAAGGCCGTGAGCAGATTTCCTGCCGCCACGGCCAGGCTTGCGAGAAACAGGATATCCTGGCCCCACCGCGATCCGCTATGACGCCACCGATCGTCTCGATTGATACGGCATATCCAATGATCAAGGGAAGCGCCCAGGTCGCGACGGCTGACACCGTATTGCCCAGCCACAACCGAAAAACGGAATTGTCCGGACAGATGGCCTCATGTCCGGCGAAGCCCGAAGCGGCTCATGACCCGGAGTTTCGATCCCACGGCATCATACCGCCGCAGCCTCGCGGACTTCTCCGAAAATGCGAATCCAGCTCCGGGTGCCTCGATGGAAACGCTCGACATCGTAATGCTCGTCCGGCGCGTGAATCGCATCGCTTTCAAGGATGAAGCCCAGAACCACGCAATCCACGCCCAGCCCGTCATGGAGAGCGCCCACCAGCGGAATGGCACCACCCGTGCCCTTCAGCACCGTCGGTTGCCCCCATTCCGTTTCGAGCCCCCGCGCGGTGGCGACCAGGAACGGATTTGTCTCGGACAAATGGACGGCGGCATTCCCGGCCGGCCCGTCAAACTCGACATTGCATCCCTCTGGAACACGGTCTGACACGAACTTACGGAACCGGGTCCTGATCGTTTCAGGGCTCTGCCCGGCCACCAACCGAAAGGTCAGGCGTGCCGTTGCCGAGCCGGGAAGCACGGAGCGTCCGCCCGGCCCCTGGTTCCCGCCGGTGATGCCATTGATATCCGCGGTGGGACGGCCCCACATCGCCTCCACCGCCGTATAGCCGTCTTCAATGACGCCCCCGGCAAGGCTGACCTCTGCAGAGCCGTCCATTTCTTCCAACAAGTCATTCCACCGCCTGCGTTGGCGTTCCGTCAGTTCGTTTACACCGTCATAAAACCCGCCGATGGTCACCCTCCCCTTCCCGTCGTGAAGCGACGAAAGGATATTGCTGAGAATCCGGATCGGATTGGCTGCGACAGCCCCGTAATGACCGGAATGCAGGTCGGGATTGGGGACTCGGATCGTGACAGTCTCATGCACCAGCCCCTTGAGCTGCGTGGTAATCGACGGTCGGGCCGGTGACCACATATCACTGTCGCAGATGAACGCCACGTTGCAATCCAGCTCTTCGCGGTGTCGTTCGAGGAAGTCGGAAAGGCTGGGCGATCCCATCTCTTCTTCCCCTTCAAGCATGATCACAATATTCGCAGGAAAGGTGCCGTTGGCCGCTTTCCACGCACGCAGAGCCTCTACGAAAGACCAGAGCTGGCTCTTGCTATCAGACGCCCCACGCCCGTAAAATCGGCGAAGTCCATCTTCTTCGATGATTTTGGGCGCGAACGGATCGTGCGTCCAAGCGTCGCGCGGGGCAACGGGTTGCACATCATAGTGTCCGTAGAAGAGCAGCCGCTTGCCGCCCTCGGGCGCCCCGTCGGACCTGGCAAGAACAACCGGGTTGCAAGCCGTTTTCACAACTCGGGACGAGAAGCCGATACCTGCCAGCGCATCGTTCAGCCATTCGGCAGCCTGGGCGATACCCGGCTTGCCCGCCTCTTCTCCCGAAACGGACGGAATGGAAATCAGTTCCAGCAAATCGGCAACTGACTTCTCGAGATTGGCGTCAACTTCCTCTAGTGCACGTTCAATTTTCAGCACGCCAAATATCCTTCCTGCGTAACGCTGCTTCGTTTGGCTCCGCACCTCACCTCGGAGCAGGCCATGAAGTGCCGGCGGAAAAGCCAGTCACTCAGCCACGCCTGAGACGGCGCTGAGTTTCACGAGCGCGGCAATCAACCGCTGGAGATCTTCCCAAAGCTCGCCTTCATCCTCCAGCCCGATCGAGAGTCGCAGGATTACGTCCGGCTCTTCCCATCGGGTGGCACTGCGGCTGGTCCCGACCGACATCGGCGCAGCAAGGCTGCGCGTGCCACCCCAGGACGCACCAATCCCAAACACGCTAAGATGATCGAGGGCAGGCGAGACATGCGGCGCGACGCTCTCGGGAAATGTCAGAGAGAAAACTCCGCTACTACCGAAAAAATCCCGCTTGAAGATATGGTGCCCCGACATCGTCGACAGCCCAGGGAAAAGTACCCTGCTGACCATCGGGCTATCGGCAAGCCGCTCTGCAAAATGCTGCGCCACGGTGCCGCTATGGCGCAGTCGTACGCCCAATGTCTCGAACCCGCGCAGAACCAATGAAGCATCGTCCGGTGAGGTTCCGATTCCCATCCGTCCGATCATGTCACTGACCGGTTTCGCCAGCGCGGGATCGCGAACCGATATAGACCCCATCAGCACATCGGAATGGCCGGACACGTATTTGGTCAGGGCCTCGGTGACAATGTCGGCGCCCAATGTCAGTGGCTTCAGGTTTAGCGGTGTTGCCCAAGTATTATCCACACCCAGAAGCGCGCCAGCTTCATGCGCCAGTTCCGCCGCCGCCGGCAAATCCATCAGTTCCATCGTCGTCGATCCGGGGCTCTCGCACCAGACGATCCGGGTGTTCGATCTGATCCGCGCCTGAAGATCGTCGAGGTCGGTCGGATCGAAGAAGTCAACTGCGATCCCCATCCTTGCCAGATCCGACCCGGCGAAATCGCGCATTGGGGGATATACGGTGTCCGCCAGCAGGATATGGTCACCCTCATTCAGGAACGCCATCACCGCAAGAGCATTCGCCGCCTGCCCGGAGGGCGCAAGGAAGGTGCGCGCGGCATGTTCGAGCTGGGTCAGCTTTTCTTCCAGGGTCCGGGTCGTCGGCGTACCGTAGAGACCATAGGAATACCCCTTTTCTCCGCGCTCGCCACGGCTGGCATAGGCGACCGCGTTATCGAACAGGATCGTCGATGCGCGATGCACGCCGACACCGACCGGATCGAACCCTTCCGTCGGAATTCGTGGGGTTAGGACACATTGGGTCAAATCACCGGTTGCCATTATTTCCTCTCCATCTTCCACGCTCGCACATCATATGCATTGACGCTATAGATTGCGCTCTTATCATTCCATTTTGATATTGATTGTCTTGGAGGCTGACGCCTATGAACTTGCGCCAGATCGAAGTCTTCCGCGCGGTGGTCACCAACGGGACCACCGCCCGTGCGGCCGAAGTGCTGAGGATATCCCAACCCTCGGTCAGCAAGACGATCCAGGATCTGGAACGCGCCATCGGGTTTCCGGTGTTTCACCGGGTGAAGGGTCGCTTGCGCCCCACAGCCGAAGGTCAACTCTTTTTCCGCGAAGTGGAGCATGCCTTCGCGGGCCTTGCGCATCTTCGCGGGGCAGCAGCGCGGATTCGTGATTTCGGCTCTGGTGAGTTGCGCGTTGCTTCGCTTTCCGCCCTGTCGACCAATATCATACCGAGCGCCCTTGCGGCACTGACCTCGAAGAATCCGGGCATTGCCATCACATTCCAGACGCGGATGTCCTCGGTGGTGAGGGACCTCGTCGCATCGGGCCAGTTCGATATCGGAGTCGTAGCCGACGAGATCGACAAGACCGGCGTCGAGGTGCGCCCCTTCGCTCACTTTCGCGCCTGGCTCGCGATACCCGAAGGACATCCGCTCGAAAAGCTTCAGGTCATTCGGCCGACAGACCTCGTGGATCATCCGTTCATCGCGCTTTCGCCCGAAGACACAACACGCCAGCAGGCCGAGACAGCGATCGCAGCTGAAGGCGTCGAGCTGAGCGTCATTCTCGAAACCCCGTACTCCACCACAATTTGCGCCATGGTGGCGGCGAGGCTTGGAGTGGGGCTGGTCGATCCGCTGACAGCGGAGCTTTTCGAAGGGCGCGGGCTGGTGATGCGCCCTTTCGAGCCCGAACTGCACTTCAGGACGCTTCTTATCCTGCCCCCGCATCGTCCCGTCTCGCGGATCGTCGAGGAGTTCATCGCCGAACTGGGTGAGGCGCTGAACAAATACGGGCAGTTCAGCGGCTGATTTATTTTCGGACAGCATCGCTACAGCACCTTTGACAGGAATGCCTGGGTGCGCGGATTTTTCGGCGTCTCCAGCATCTCTTTGGGACGCCCTTCTTCGACAATCGTTCCATGATCCATGAACACAAGGTGGTCACCGACTTCGCGGGCGAAGCCAATCTCGTGCGTGACCAGCATCATGGTCATCCCGGACACGGCCAAATCCTTGATGACATCGAGAACTTCACCGACCAGTTCAGGGTCCAAGGCCGATGTCGGTTCGTCAAAGAGCATCACTTCGGGTTCCATCGCCAGTGCCCGCGCGATTGCAACGCGCTGCTGCTGTCCGCCGGACAACTGGTTGGGATAGCGGTCCGCCAAGTCTGCCAGCCCCACACGGGCCAAAAGGTCCCGGCCCTGACCAAGCGCCTTGGCTTTGGGAACGCGCTTCACATGAATGGGCCCCTCGGTAACGTTGCCAAGCGCCGTCTTGTGCGGGAAGAGATTGAACCGCTGAAAGACCATACCCGTCAGGCGCCGCTGCCGGTCGATCGCCCGGGGAGACAGTTCGTAAAGCCGGCCATTGCGTTCGTCATATCCCTGAAGCGTACCGCCGATCCTGACGCGCCCTGCCGAGATTTCCTCAATTTGGTTGATGCAGCGCAGGAGGGTCGACTTGCCCGACCCGGACGGACCGATCGCAACACAGACCTCGCCTTTGGCGATGGTCAGATTCACCCCGCGAAGCGCATGGAAGGTGCCGAAGAACTTGTGGATGCTCTCAAGGGAAATGGCCGGGACGGTTTGCTCAGATGTGGCGAGTCTGGACATAGTCCTGCCCCTTTCCGAAATGACGTTCGAGATAATACTGCCCGATCATCATCACCGAGGTGATTATCAGGTACCAGAATGCTGCAACCATCAGCATTGGAACGGGCAGGTAGATACGGTTCGCGATCGCACTGGTGGCAAACATCAGGTCCAGCGTGAAGGGAACAGCCAGAACAAGTGCGGTACCTTTGAGCATGCCGATGGTTTCGTTCCCTGTCGGCGGAATGATCGTGCGCATCGCCTGTGGCAGAAGAATCCGCCACCATATGCGTGCGCGTGACATTCCGATGGCCTGCGCTGCTTCGGTTTGTCCCCGGTCTATGGCCTTGAAACCCGCTCGAAAGATCTCGGCCAGGTAGGCGCTTTCGTTCAGACCTAACCCCAAGACTGCGGCCACCCCGGCGCTCACGACCCATTCGGTCGGCACGCCAAGTATTTCTGGACCGAAAGGAACAGATATCGACAGGCGGGGGAACAGAACCGCAAACAGACCCCAGAACAGAAGCTGGGTGTAAAGCGGCGTGCCGCGGAAGAACCAGATCCACACCCAGGAGAGCGTCTTCAGGATCGGGTTGTCACTGTCGCGCATCAGAACCAGGATGGCAGCACAGGTGATCCCGACCAGCATGGCAACCACCGTCAGCACCAATGTCCAGCCCACCCCGGCAATCACCGTCGGGGCAAAGAGGTATTGCCAAAATACATTCCAGTGAAAGTTCGGGTTGACGATAACGTTGTGCGCCACCTGCATCACGACGATCCCGAGCAGCACGATGGCAATCCAGCGGCCCGGATGGCGACGCGGAGTCACCTGATTGAGTTCAACGGGCCGATCTGTGCCCCGGGAGGCATTTTCGCCTTCCAGGACCCAAGCTGTCGTATCAGATGTCATATCAGTTCTCGACTTTCGGGTTGATGACGGCCTCGTCGACCAGAAAATGGCCCACGCCCCAGAATTCGTAGATTTCAGCGTAGACACCTTCGTCGATCAGGTAGTTCAAAGAGTCCGCAATCAACTGCGTCAGTTCTGTGTCATCCTTTATCACGGCAATGCCGTTCGGACCGCGCTGGCCCATCGAGCCGACCGGCTCCAGGTTTTCGAGTTTGCCGCCACTCTGCTTGACCGCGTAGGCCGCCGTACCACCGCCGGTGACGGTTGCGTCTGCGCCGCCGGTCGCGACCCGCGTGATGGCTTCGGTCTGGACGGAAAACGGAAGTTTCTTAATAGCAGGCTTGTCGGCGTCCAGGCAGGCCTGGTTATCAATATCCATGTGCTTTTCATGGTAGGTGCCCGGCATGATCGCGACCGTCGCACCACAATAATTGGCCGGATCGAACCCGGTCGGATTGCCTTCCCTGACGACCCAGAGGCTCTGAGTGTCGGAATAGGTAATGAAGTTCACTACCTCCATCCGCTCATTGGTGATCGAAAGGGCGTTGAGACCGATATCGTATTTCGATCCGAGAGATGGCAAGATCGAAGGGAACGGGGCCGTGCGGGATTCATATTCCAGTCCGAGTGTCCTTGCGATGGCTCTACCCAAATCGATATCGATCCCCTGAGGCGTTTGACCATCGTCACCCGCAAGGAACTCCCACGGGGCATAAGCATTATCCGCGCCGCCGATCAGGACGCCACGGTTCGCAATTTCCTCTGGTACACGTTCGACAAGTTCCGGCACGGGTTCGAGGGTGGACAGGTCAAACGCCTGCGCAGCGCCTGCCACCGGTGAGAGGACCGCTGCGGCGACAGCCGCAGCCGTGTACTCGAGCCTAAGTCGGAAAGAAGATTTCATGGCGTTTCCCCTTGCTGGACGCACCTGAGGCGCTTTTTTTGCATTCTGCCTTGACCACGCGGGCTGCGCGATATGACCAATGCTATGGTTCGGAAAACTATTCGTCCAATACTATGATTTTGGCACTTTATTCGCTCTGGTTATTGATTTGATCGTCGCACACGCGAAAAAAGATGGCTTGCGGTGATTGCATAGACGCAGGCGCGCGACGCGATCCGGTAGAACCGTAACGCGCAGCTTCAAGATCAAAATCCTGACCGAAGACCGGTGCATCCGGGCAAGGACGGATCCAGCGTCACGAAGGCGCGGTCAGGCACCGCGCTGCCAGAGAACGGGAAAGCGAGGATGATCCATCCGCGCCCTGGACGGAAGACCGTCCTCCAGCCCCTCAAAACGCCGGCGATGTCGTCCATTTGCGCGGCGCATGCCGGATGTCATCCCCCAGGAACCTGGGGAAAGACGGTGACGGGGGAGTTGCCACCTTTTTGCAGGTCCCTGCAGGCACCCCTGCCGACGCTCGTTTCGGCCCGGATTTCGGCTCTGGGTGCAGCCGATATTCTGCAACTGCCGCGGCGACAGCATCAAAGATGGGCTGAAGTCTGGCGCGGACGTGCGCCAGGCACGAGCCCCGATCGGGCGGGCATTCATTTTGCTCGAACAGGACCTGTCTTCCCGTCAGCAAAGTCACGGACGATGCGACGCACGATCAACGCCTGATCATCATTGATGACGAGCGCCCCTGCCCCGTCCTGCTCGTCCATCGCCACGTCATAACCATATGTGCGGTTTCCGGCTTTACCGCGCAGCATATGCGAAGCAGCAGGCGACCCGGCCGCAGACTATCGGCTATGCACTTGTCGACTCACTAGTCGGGCTTCTGGCCTGGATCCTCGACAAATTCGCTGAGTGGACAGATACCGAAGATAGCCCGTTCAAAACAATTTCCATGGATCGCGTTCTTGATGAGGTCACTCTGTATTGGCTGACGCGGACCGGCGCATCGGCGGCCCGCATCTACTACGAGCGCCACGGCGGTGTGAACACGCTCGACTCCGAACTTCGAGTCGATGTTCCATCGGTTATCAGTATATATCCCCGCGACATCGAAAAATGTCCGCGCGCCTGGGCACAGGAGCGGTATCGACAAATCGTCCGATGGGAGGCGCCTGAAACCGGGGGACATTTCCCATCGCTGGAGGCGCCGGAGTATTTCGTCAGGGACCTGCAAGAAGGCCTTGCGGCAGTGCTGGCCGCTAGCGGTCGTTGGTGGTGACGTTGTCGATGCTGGCTGGCTCCCTGATCAGGTGATCTATAAAGACAAGAATGAAGCAGACGACCATTGCTAACGTCGACAGGAATTCTGTGCCAGGTTAGGAAATAGAATGACGATCACCAATCAAGACGAACTGGACGGCCTGAAGGATATCGGCCGCGTCGTGGCCAACACCATGCATGCCATGTCAAAGGCGATGGAGCCCGGCATGACGACCCGAGAGCTTGACGAGATAGGTCGCGAGCTTCTGTATCGTGAGGGCGCGGTCTCCGCCCCAGAGGCTACATATGACTTTCCGGGTGCCACTTGCATCAGCGTCAACGAGGAGATCGCACATGGTATTCCGGGAGACCGCTCCCTGAAAGAGGGGGATATGGTCAATATTGATGTCTCCGCCTCCAAGAATGACTATTTCGCCGATACCGGAGCCACATTCCGGATGGGGCATACCAGTCCATCTCTCGATCGCTTGTGCCGGGACGGCAAACGCGCGATGCAGATCGGGATTGCGCAAGTAAGCCACAACAAACCTTTAGCCGGGATCGGCAATGCCATCGGGCGGTTTGCTTCATCTCGGGGCTATACCCTGATCCGGAACCTTGCCAGTCATGGGGTTGGCCGGGCATTACACGAGTTCCCCGAAGAGGTCGCCACTTGGCCAACACGCGGTGATAAGCGGCGGATGCACAAGGGCATGGTGCTAACGGTCGAGCCGTTCCTGTCCCGAGGTGGCATCTGGGCTGCCGCAGGCGAGGATGAATGGACCCTCTACAGCGAACCGCCGGCACCTGTCGTCCAGTATGAACATACCGTCGTTGTCACGGATCGGAGACCAATCATCGTCACCTTGCCAAGCCAGCTCTGAACGTCTGTGGTGGCGAAAGACTTCCGATGCGGGCCGCGGCATGAGGGTACGGCTTAGACACCGATGACTTGGTGTTGGGTTAAGGCGCAAGGGGTGAGATTGTTTTCTCGTAACGCCATACTTCAAGCTCGAAGATACCCTTAGCTGTTTCCAACGCATTGATCGTTGAGCCGACACGGCACCAGCCGTGCTTTTCGTAGAACCGCATTGCTCGCTCGTTGCCGATTGCACAGGCGAGCCATGCTCTTGTCGCCCCGACCGCCGCCAGGCGGCGTTCGGCATCCGCCAAGAGCGCAATTGCAACACCTGTTCCCCTGGCTTCCTTCGAGACATAAAGTTGAGAGAGCTAGTCTTGCCTGATCATGCAGAATCCCGCCGGCCAGTCCGGTGGGCCCGCCATGTGAACGGACGCCAGATCTTCTCGGAGTCTTTGCCGAAATTTTTCCAGCGTGCAATGCCGGGCCAGCTTTGCTGGCAGGATGTTGGCATGGCGTCTTGCCAGCTATCATACCAAAGCTGTGCAAGCCTATCTATTTCGGTACTTTCCGTTGATCGAGTTTCTATGGAACGCATAGAACCTCACTTTTCGAGTTGGCAATGCTCACGCATCGGACGCCCTGTCCTGCATTTGTTGATAGGCTGCGGTCAGGTCAACAAGGACGGACGACACATGTCGGCCATAGGCGCCGCCGACCGGATCCTCGATATGGATCAGGCGCAACTCGTCCATGAACCGCTCCCACATTGGCGCGCCTCCGTCTTCGAGAAGTCGCGCGCGAATGCCAAGCTCTTCACTGACCGGCAGATACCTGCACCCCCATGCGCCGATCATTGCAAGAACCGGCAGCAACTGGATTGTCGGTTCGGTCAGGCTGTAGATACCCTTCTGGCTGTGGCTGGGATCATCCTGCCTGGCCAGCAACCCGAGGCTCACCAGGCGCTTGAGCCGCGCGGCCAGGACATTCGACGCGATCCCTTCCACCGAATGCGTCAGCAGATCGCGAAAATGCCGGTGATTGCCGAACATGATGTCGCGGATGACGATCAGGCTCCACCGGTCACCCAATACTTCCATGGTCAGGTTGATCGGGCAGCCAGACCGTCGCTCGATATCCAATTCACGCCCTCCTCGAAAACCAGTTGCATAATAAGATCAGTCATGCAACAACACAACCAGTTGCTTATTGCAATCAGATATAAGGGAGGAATTTATCATGTCCAAACTTCGCGTTTGCTGTTTCAGCCTGTCGCTCGATGGTTTCGGTGCCGGTCCGAACCAAACCATCGACAATCCGCTCGGCGAAGGTGGTGAGGCCATGCACAAATGGATGTTTCCAACCCGAAACTTCCAAAGGAAGGTGATGGATAGGGGCGAGGGCACAAGTGGCCCGGACGACGATTTCGTGGCTCGCGGCTTCGACAATATCGGCGCCTGGATCCTGGGGCGCAACATGTTCGGACCGATCAGGGGCGCATGGTCGGACGATCAATGGAAGGGCTGGTGGGGCGACAATCCCCCCTATCACACGGACGTCTTCGTGCTCACTCATCACCCGCGCGAGCCGATCACGATGGAGGGCGGCACGGTCTTTCACTTCGTCACTGCTGGCATTCATGCCGCACTCGAACGGGCCCGGACGTCAGCCGGAGGCAAGGACGTGCGGCTTGGCGGCGGAGTTGCAACCATTCGGCAATACTTGGAAGCGGGCCTCGTCGATGAGATGCACCTCGCGATAAGTCCGGTTCTGCTTGGCAGGGGCGAAAATCTCTTCACCGATATCGACACAGCCAGCCTCGGCTTCCATTGTACCGAACACATTCCCACAAAACACGCCACTCATGTCGTGCTGACCAGGTAGACGTTCCCCCGCTCGACTTGGTCCGCTGAAACCCGCCGTTGGTCATGCTGTGCGATGCGGCGGCACGGCTTCACTGAACCGGTCATTCATGCAGATCACCGCGAGACAGATCGAACAAATTGGTACAAGGCGGGAAAAAGCAGAGGTTTGTTGCGGCGGCGATCAGTGTCTGCTTCGGGGTGGCAAGCGGTCCGGCAGCTATTAACCGGGTGCAGTGAAATGACGACGTTCACTGGCATCGATCTACGGGCGGCTCTTTCCCTGCTTGTCGATCAGGACTGCCTGTTGCCATCGGCCTGGCTTCTTGTCTGTACGGTGAATGCAGCCTGCCCAGCAGCAAGGTCGCTTCTTTCCTTCCAGCAATTCGTCACAGGTTCGCTCAATGCGACGTTGGCGCGTCTTTGCCTGTTTCGCATCATCGACCCAGCAGATGAACTCATTCCGGCCAAGCGGCGTGAGGTTTTCCCATTGCGTCAAGACTTTCGGATTCGAGCGCACTGCTGCTTGAAGGTCTTCACTCGCTTCGTGGACCGTGCCATGGAGAAAATCGTTTGTCATCAGACCTCCGGGCAAGTTCATCTGAGCCGAATTCATAGGCACCGCAAAGAACGGCAGCTTCCGATTTTGACCACCGGAACGCGGAATGTCCACCAGAAGGTCGCAAGTGAATATAAAACGGGAAGAAGCCGAGTGGCAACAATCGGCTCTCAGGCAGTCATGCGGCGATGCAGTGCCCAATCTGATGGCGATCATGGACGGTTTTCGCCACTCACGGCCTATCTCGGTGATTCACCAAGCCATCGCGACACTGCAGCTTAGCCCTCGGAACATACGGCTGCGGCATCTCGGATGTAATGACCGAAGACCGGGCTCATCGTGCCAAGGCTATGCTGTCAGTCCGCGTGTCGTCAGAATGACACCCGATGGGCTGGCAATCTTACCCTTCGCCCGCAACCGGCTGGAAGCCTTGCCGGACCGTGCGCCGCATGACCAGTTTTGGCTCCAGCAGCACCTCCTTCGCCTGGTTCTTTTGCTCGCCCGAAATGAGCCAGTTCACGCTTTCCGCCGCGATCTTCTCGATCGGTTGGGAAAATGTGGTCAGCGTGTATCCCTCCCAACCGGCCTGAGCGATGTCGTCGAAGCCGATCAGTGACAGCTCCTCCGGGATCCTGATCCCGAACCGCCAGCGCGCGACATCGATGATCCCGCAGGCCATCAGGTCCGTCGTGCAGAAGATGCCGTCGGGCCGGTCAGGCCGCGCAAGCAGCGCCATGGCCAGATCCTGCCCGGTCTCATAGGATGTCGGCCCGCGCCGCTCCTCGATGAACTCAACGCCCGCCGTCATGGCCGCCTCGCGAAAACCGCGTTCGCGCTCGGTCAGGCTGGGCGTGTCGGCGGCGGAACTTGCCAGTCCCAATCTCCGGCATCCCGCCGCCAGCAATAGTGCTACCGCGCGCCTTCCCGCTTCGGCGTCGTTCAGACGCAACCGGAGCGAGCCCGGCCGCTCCTCGTCACGATTGATCAGTACCAGCCGCATCCCGTTGCGCAGGCAGGTCTCTGCCAGAGACCGCGCCGGCATCCCCGACAGGAAGATCGCCGCATCGGTGCGATAGCTGATCGCGTGACGCAACGCCTGCTCGACACTGTCATCCGAGCGATCGGTATTGATGGTTAATGCCAGTTTTCCAGCCTGTTGCAATTTCTCGGTCAGCGCGGAAAGCAGAGAGGAGCGGTAGGGTGTGGAGAGTTCGGCGGCGATCAGGGCGACAATCCCGGTCTCGTTGCGGATCAGCCCGCTGGCCAGGCGATTGACCTGATAACCGAGTTGATCGGCCGCCTGCAAAATCCGTTCCCGTGTCTTGGGCGACAGGCTTGCCCCCGGGGTGAAGCATCGCGAAACGGCGGCCCGCGAAACCCCCGCAAGCTCGGCCACATCTTTTGCACTGACAGCTTTTCTGGTCAATTCTTGCCCATTTATTGCACAGCATCTCATATCATCATGAAGCTATATATCCAATATAAAACAAGGATTATTTTGATTTCTATTGACAGATTTCCGATTCGGATGAAGTCTATATTGCAAAGCATTGCAATAATTTCCGGCAAGGAAAATGGGAGGAAGAAGAGATGAAGATGAAAACCGCAGCCATCGCGGCCGGAGCCGCTGCTGCCCTACCGGCATGGTCCGCCGGCGCTGCTGAATTGAATCTGATCTGCTCGGCCGATGTGGTGATCTGCGAACGGCTGGTCTCGGAATTCGAGGCGTCGCATTCCGATATTGGCGTGAACATGGTCCGCCTGTCTTCGGGCGAAGCTTATGCCAAGGTCCGGGCCGAGGCGCGCAACCCGCAAACCGATCTGTGGTGGGGCGGTACCGGCGATCCGCATCTGCAAGCCGCCGCCGACGGACTGACGGCGGAATATGAATCGCCGATGCTACCGGAATTGCGGGACTGGGCCGTCAAGCAGGCCGAGATCTCGGGCCATCGCACCGTCGGCGTTTATAGCGGCGCGCTTGGATGGGGGTACAATACCCAGCTCTTCGAGGAGAAGGGGCTGAAGGAACCCGCCTGCTGGGCCGACCTGCTTGATCCGTCCCTGAAGGGCGAGATCCAGATCGCTGACCCGAATTCCTCGGGCACCGCCTATACGACGCTGGCCACGCTGGTGCAGATTATGGGCGAGGACGAGGCGTTCGATTACCTCAAGAAACTGGACGCCAATGTTTCGCAATATACCAAGTCCGGCTCCGCCCCCGTCAAGGCGGCGGCGCGAGGAGAGGCAGGGCTGGGCATCGTCTTCATGCATGACGCGGTCTCGCAAAGCGTCGAAGGTTTTCCGATCAAGACCATCGCGCCCTGCGAGGGCACCGGCTACGAGGTCGGCTCGATGTCGCTGATCGAAGGCGCCGTGAACCCCGAGGAGGCCAAGGTCTTCTACGATTGGGTGCTCGGGGCGGATGTGCAGAGCGTGATGCCCGAGGCGGGGTCCTATCAGATCCCGTCAAACAAGGAGGCCGCCGCCTCCGAGCATTCCCCCGACCTCTCGGAGATCAAGCTAATCGATTACGACTTCGCCGAATACGGCTCGTCAGAGCGGCGCAAGGCGCTGCTGGCACGATGGGATTCCGAGATCGGCGGGCGGGCATCCGAGTAAGGCAGCGCCGGGATGCAACGCCATTCCGGCGGTTCCCCGACTGGCGCCAGGACAGGTGAACGGATGAATGCTGACAACCGGCGACTGGACCGGCTTTCATGGATTGCGCTTTTGTCGCTGCTGCTTTTGCCCTGGTACAAGATCCGGAACGGGTTCTTCGGTTTCGGCTGGATCGGCGACGCCATTTCTGAACCCGATCTCTGGCCCGGCACGTTCCAGGCGATCGCGGGGCGCTGGCAGTTATGGCCCGTCCTCTTGCTCTTCGTGGCAGCAACGGGTCTGCGCCTCGCGCAACCCTCGGGCGTATTTCGGGGGCGCTGGCTGATCCGCATCGGGATCATGGGTCTGGTCTGGCTCGTGGCGGAGGGGTTGTCTTCGGGTATGCGCGGCTGGAACTGGAGCCTGCTGGAAACGACTTTCGGAGAGATTTCCGGCCAACCCGCTTTCGGTGCGGGCGCGGTAGCTCTGGGGCTGTTCTTCACCTGCCTGATTTCCTTCGGTGCCGCCGAGCGTGGCATGCTGAAGGGCGACGCTTTCGTGCTGACCTCTATCGCCGTGCTGATCCTGCTGGTCGCGGTGTTCGTCTTTTACCCGATCCTGTCGATCTTCACCGGCGCGTTCCAGGATTTCGACGGCTCATTCACGGCCGAAGGCGTCTTGCGCAATATCGATGATCCCAAGATCTGGAGCCTATCCTGCCTGACAGGTGGAAGCTGCGGGGTGGCATGGCGCACGTTGTTCCTGGCGATCTGCACGGCCAGCGCGACAACCTTGCTGGGTCTGGCCTTCGCCCTGGTGGCGACCCGCACCCACTTTCCCTTCAAGAAAAGCCTTCGCCTGCTGACGATCCTGCCGATCATCACCCCGCCTTTCGTCGTCGGCCTCGCGTTGACCATGCTATTGGGCCGGTCCGGCACTCTGACTCAATTGATCGAGGGAGCGACGGGGTGGGAACTGGGCCGATGGCTTTATGGTCTCACCGGCATCTGGCTGGCACAGGTGCTCAGCTTCACGCCGATCTCATTTCTCGTCCTGATCGGCGTGGTCGAGGGAGTGAGCCCGTCAATAGAGGAGGCCTCGCAGACGCTACGCGCCGGACGCTGGCGGACATTCCGCAGAATCTCGCTGCCGCTGATGGCGCCGGGACTGGCCAATGCCTTCCTGATCGGCTTCATCGAGAGCATGGCCGATTTCGGCAATCCGCTGGTACTGGGCGGCTCGGGCGGTGTGCTGTCGACCGAGATTTTCTTTTCGGTCGTCGGCGCCCAGAACGATCCTTCCCGCGCCGCCGTGCTCGCGGCGGTACTGTTGTTCTTCACTCTGTCGGCCTTCCTGGCGCAGCGGCTCTGGCTGACCGGGCGCAATTTCGCCACCGTTGGCGGCAAGGGCGATGGCGGCACCCATGCGCTCTTGCCGGCGCGTGTCGCCTTTCCGGTGATCGGCATTGTGACGCTCTGGAGCCTGTTCACCGCAATCGTCTACGCAATGATCCTGTTCGGCGGCTTCTTCAAGTTGTGGGGGCTGGATCACACGCTGACGCTGGACCATTACATCCGCGCCTTCGGGGTCAGTTTCGACGGAGGTTTTCGCTGGTCGGGCGTGGCCTGGAACAGTTTCTGGACGACCATGCTGATCGCGCTGATCGCTGCCCCGCTGACGGCGGCGGTGGGACTGCTGACCGGCTGGCTGATCTCGCGGCAGCATTTTCCCGGCAAAGCGATGTTCGAGTTCATGCTGATGATGAGCTTTGCCATCCCCGGCACCGTCATCGGCATCAGCTATATCATGGCCTTCAACCTGCCACCGATCCAGATGACCGGCACGGCGCTGATCCTCGTGTCCTGCTTTGTCTTCCGCAACATGCCGGTCGGCGTGCGTGGCAGCGTCGCCGCCATGGCGCAGCTTGACGGAAGCCTCGACGAGGCCTCATTGACGCTTGGCGCAAGCTCGGGCCGCACGCTCAGGCACGTGATCCTGCCGCTTCTGCGCCCGGCGATCATGGCCGCGCTCGTCTACAGTTTCGTGCGCGCCATCACCTCGATTTCAGCAGTGATCTTCCTCGTCTCGGCCAAGTACAACATGGCGACCGCCTATATCGTCGGGCTGGTCGAGAACGGGCAATACGGGGTGGCCATCGCCTACTCCTCGGTGCTGATCGTGGTGATGATCGCCGTGATCGGCGGCTTTCAACTTTTGATCGGAGACCGCCGCCTGCGCCGCAGGTCAACTCCACCCGTCAACAAGGAGGCAGCAGCATGAGCAATCCCGAAAGAGGCGCGGTCGAGTTCCGGGCGGTGGGCAAGGATTACGGTGGTTTCACCGCCATTCCTGACCTGAACCTGCGGATCGAGCCCGGCGAACTGGTGACGCTGCTTGGCCCGTCCGGCTGCGGCAAGACCACGACATTGCGGATGCTGGCGGGGCTGGAAACGCCGACGAGGGGCTCGGTCCTGATCGGCGGACAGGATGTGACCCGCCTGCCGCCCAATCGCCGCGATGTCACCATGGTGTTCCAGAGCTATGCGCTGTTTCCGCATATGACGGTGGCGGAGAACATCGCCTATGGGCTGGAATCGGGCGGCATGAAACCCGCGCAGGCTCGCGAGGCGGGAAATCGCGGGCTGGAACTGGTTGGCCTCGACGGTCTTGGGGACCGCCTGCCCTCCGAACTTTCCGGCGGTCAGCAACAGCGGGTCGCGGTGGCCCGTGCACTGGTGCTGGAGCCGCAGGTGCTGCTGCTGGACGAGCCGCTATCCAATCTTGACGCCCGCTTGCGCCGCCGCGTCCGCACCGAGATCCGCGAGCTTCAGCAAAGGCTGGGTTTCACTGCGGTCTATGTCACCCACGACCAGGACGAAGCGCTTGCGGTTTCGGACCGCATCGTCGTCATGAAGGATGGAAAAATCGCTCAAGCCGGCACCCCACGTGAGCTTTACGAGGCACCCGCATCCGAGTTTATCGTGGATTTCATCGGCGAGGCGAATGTCATCGATTGCGAGATCCGCGAGGTGACAGGCGGTCTGGCCAGAATTCGCGTGGGCAGCGAGGAACTGACACTTCCCGCCCGCGATACCCGCCCCGGTCCCGCCCGACTGGCCGCACGCCCCAACGCCTTCACCGTCGGCTCTGATAGCGGGGGTATCGAGGGGCGGGTCGTCAGTGCCGCCTATCTGGGCGATCATATCGAATACGAAATCGACGGCCCCGCCGGCCGGCTTTTCGTCATCGATGGAGACCGCACCGAGGCAATTCCACCAGGCAGGCCGGTCGGGCTGCAATTCCGAGGCGGCGGCGTGGCGCTGATCTCATGAAACGCGAAAGGATGCAGACAATATGATGACAGAGATCGACCTGACAGCGCGGCTGACACAGGCGGAAACCATTGCGCGTCTGGCTGGATCCCTTGCTCATGACCATTTCCGTCGCCGCGACGGCCTTGCCATCGAGACCAAGCGCAGCCTGACCGACATGGTCTCGAACGCCGATCGTGAGGTCGAGACACTGATCCGGGAAAAGCTGCAATCCGCCTTTCCCACCGACGCGATGCTGGGCGAGGAGTATGGCCACACACCGGGGGAAAGCGGGTTGACATGGGTGGTCGATCCCATCGACGGAACCGCACCCTTCCTGAACGGTCTGCCAGGCTGGTGCGTTTCCATCGGCCTGATGGATGACAGTTGCACCCCCCTGCTTGGCGCCGTCTTCGCCCCCGCACTTGGTGAGATGTTCCTGGGCGCGCGCGGGTGTGGCGCATCGCTCAATGGGCAACAGATCCATGTGACGCGGCGCTTCGATCTATCCTCGGGACTTTTGGGTCTGGGAGGCAATGACCGCGTGCCGCCTGCGCGTCTTGGGCAGCTTCACGGTGAATTGGCGGCCGAGGGGATCGCCTGGGTGCGCTATGGTTCCGGCGCGTTGATGCTGGCCTATGTGGCTGCTGGTCGGCTGGTCGGCTATTGCGAACCCCGGATGAGCCTGTGGGATTGCCTTGCCGCCTATGCGCTGATCGAGGCCGCAGGTGGCAAGGTCTTGCCCTTTTCCCCCGCCGCGCTGCAAGGCGCCCCGTTCGGGGTCATGGGCACGACCGCTGCGGATTACGACCGCCTCAAAGCCCTGACCCGTTTCGAAGCGTTGGATTGGGAGAATGGCACCGGAAGTTGAGCCGCCCCTGGCGGAAAACACGACCATAAATCACGCCACCGCTCCCGCCGTTTTCAGGCTGTCGAGCGCATCTGCTGGATGCCGTTATGCGCCTGTGCTCATCTGGTGGCCATGAAAGTGGCTGGCGGATTCAAAGCGTGTGGCATTACCGGCATGCATTTGCGAATGACCGCTCGCCCTTCGGTCTGGACCGAGGCGGCGGGAACCGCCCATAGTGATGTGCAATTATCTCTGCGGTGTCCTGGACGGCGTAGCTCGCCTGTTCATAGGAGCCAGTCTGCTTCAGGATGGGCGTCGCCAGCACGTCACGGAGATTGTGCGGGCTGTGAGGCGGCAGTCCTTTAATTGCTCCCTTCCCGGTCCAGGGATTGTAGATGTCATAGCGCAGGATCGCCGTGCACCCGGCCTCGTGGAAGGTGTTCTGGCAATAAGCCATGTTAGTGCCGGTCATCTTCGCCGTCTTGACGAAGCAGGGCTCCGGATCGGCGGCAGTCCCGATAAGCCGCTCCCGGCGCCCCCCGATCCAGGCTTCAATCATTTCGTTGATCCTGCCGGGATCCGGCAGGATCAACCGGAACGGCTTCGCGCCGAAGAACGAAGAATTGGCATTCCTGAACGCCATCGAAGGGATCAGGATTTCCTAGCTCTGATCGCGTGTGCTCCAGCGTAACTCAAGCCGGCCGAACGCAAGCCGGCAAGGGTAATGTTCTTGGCTGCGTTAGCAGCTCCCCGTTTCTCGTTACGCGACCTGCTCCATACGGTTGCAGCCGGTAGGCAAAATCGCATAGCTAGTTATATGATGTCTGATGGCTGGAGTATGGGATGAAACGCAGGCGTGACAGTCTGTCTTCGATCGTGGCGCGCGATATCGCAGAGCGGATCGAGAATGGTGAATACCCGATTGGTGAGCGCATCCCCATCGAAGCCCAGCTTTGCGACATTTACAATGTCAGTCGCACCGTGGTGCGCGAGGCGATTGCCCATTTGCGGTCCGAAGGTCTGGTCGAGTCCCGACAGGGGGTCGGCGTTTTTGTGTCAGGTCAAGGTGGGCTGACGTTGAAGATCAGCGCCGACGAGGCAGGTGAACTTGCCCAGATACTGGAAATCCTTGAGCTTCGCTTGGGGGTCGAGGTCGAAGCGGCGGGTCTGGCCGCTCAGCGCCGTGAAGGTGGGCAGATGGATCATATCCACGAAACGCTTGCCATGGCGGATGATATCGAAGCTTTCGCCGAAGAACCGCGCGAGCTGGATTTTGCCTTCCACATGGCAATCGCGCAGGCGACCGGCAACGGCTACATGCCGCGATTCATGTCGTTCATCGGGCCGGTGATCATTCCGCGCAGCCAGTTGATCCATGCCTCGGTTCCCAAGATCACGCGGGATTATCTGTCGAAAATGCTGGACGAACATCGTCGTATTGCAGAGGCAATCGTCCGCCGTGACGTCGTAGGCGCGCGCGAGGCAATGCGCTTTCACCTTGCAGGCAGCCTTGAAAGGTATCGCAAGCTGCAAGCCGATTAATTCATATGTTGACAGTCATCATACAACTGACTTATCCCTTCCTCTCAGGGAGGGATGCGCGGTAGCCCGATTCTGAATCGCGGCAGTCGCTGGCCTGATCAGTATCGGTCGGCCTTGATCATGCGTCCTTGGTCGAAATGGGGGGTTCGCCCTTCCTTATGCGAACGGAGGGAACGTGGCTGCCTTCAGCAAGTTTTATCTCGCGCTGCTACGCTGGATCGTCATCGCCTGCATGTTCGGGATGCTTTTCCTGATCTTTGCCAATGTCGTTCTGCGCTATGCGTTCAATACCGGCATCTATCTGTCCGAGGGGCTGTCCGGGCTGATGTATGTCTGGATGACCTTCGTTGGTGCCCTGCTGGTTCTTTATGAACGCGGCCATATCGGGGTCGAAATGCTGGTTCGCCGTCTGCCGGTGCCGCTGCGCAAGCTGGCCTTCGCCGCGACCCACGCCGTGATGCTTTCTGTCACCTGGCTGCTACTGACCGGAAGCTGGCAGCAGATGATGATCAACCTGCACGTCTTTTCCCCGGCAACGCGGCTGCCCATCGGTCTGATGTATGCGGCAGGCGTTTTCTTTGCGGCCGCCAGCGCGTTATTCCTGATCTGGCAGTTGATCGCACTGGTGACGGGCCGTCTGTCTGACGCCAACCTGATCGTCGCCGCCGGCGAAGATGAAGATGAGGCCGTGCGCCTGATGGCTGACGGGGTGTCAAAATGACCCTCGCGCTATTCACAGGCACACTTCTGCTAATCATCGCGATCGGTGCCCCGATCGCTTATGCCCTCATCGTCACAGGCGCGGCATTGATGTGGCAGATGGGATTGTTCGATGGTCAAATCATCGCACAAAACCTGTTAAACGCCGTCGATAGCTTCCCGATGATCGCCATTCCGCTGTTCATCCTTGCGGGTGAGGTGATGAATGCGGGCGGTCTGTCGCGCCGTATCATCGCACTGGCGCAGGCATTGGTCGGGCATCGCCGTGGCGGGCTGGGCTATGTCGTGATCTTTGCGGGCGTGCTTTTGTCCAGCCTGTCGGGATCGGCACTGGCGGATGCTGCATCTCTGTCGGCGCTGCTCTTGCCGATGATGGTTGCTGCCGGCCATAGCAAGGAACGGGCGGGAGGCTTGATTGCCTCGGCCTCGATCATCGGCCCGATCATTCCGCCCAGCATCGGCTTTATCGTCTTTGGCGTCGCCACGAACTTGTCGATCAGCAAACTGTTTCTTGCAGGTATCGCGCCAGGCATCATCATCGCTTTGGCGCTGGCCGTTGCGTGGTATATCGTAGCCCGCTCCGAAGATGTGACGCCGCAGCCGCGCGCGACTTGGGCGGAATGCGGCCGCACCTTTGCGGACAGCCTGTGGGCGCTGATGCTGCCCATCATCATCATCGTCGGTTTGCGCTTCGGTATTGTGACCCCGACAGAGGCCGCCGGGGTGGCCGCTGCCTATTCCTTGTGTGTCGCCATGTTCATCTATCGCGAACTCAGCTTCGACGATCTAATCGAGTTGGTCTTCCGGGCAGGCAAGACCGCCGCCGGAGTAATGTTCCTGGTCGCCGCCGCGGCAATCCCCGCGTGGATGATCACCATCGCGGATATTCCCGGTCAGGTCATCGCCCTGGTCGAGCCGCTTATGGAACATCCGAAACTGCTGGTCTTTGCATTGATGGTTCTGATCATCATCGTTGGCACCGCAATGGACCTGACGCCCACCATTCTGCTATTGGGCCCGATCCTTGTACCGGTCGTGGACGCCGCCGGGGTTGATCCGATCTATTTCGGTGTGCTGTTCATGATCAACTGCGCCATCGGGCTGATCACTCCCCCTGTCGGCACGGTTCTGAACGTCGTCTGTGCGGTCGGGAAGATGGATTACGAGACGCTGGTGAAAGGCACCCTGCCCTTCTTTCTCGCGGAAATCATCATCCTGTTCCTGCTGGTCCTGTTCCCTGAACTGGTCACCGTCCCCGCATCCTGGATTTCACATTAAGGGGCGCCAACACCTTCAACCCACCTCAACATGGATATCAACATGAAGAAGTCACTGATCGGAATTCTGGCTGCCATATTAGTCGTTTCTGCCGCCCATGCGCAGGAAATCAACAACCACACCATCAAATTCGCAGCAACCGGACAAGAAGGCACGCCGCCGGTTCTGGGCATGCACATCTTTGCCGAAAAGCTGGCAGAGCGTAGCGGCGGCAAGCTGAATGCCCGCGTCTTCGCGAATGGCGTTCTGGGCGGCGACGTTCAGGTGCTGTCGTCGCTGCAGGGCGGTGTGGTCGAAATGATGGTCTGGAACGCGGGCAATATGATTACGCAGGACCAGAATTTCGGCATTTTGGATCTGCCCTTCATCTATCAGGATGTCGAAGTGGTCGATCAGCTTCTGGATGGCGAAGTCGGAACATTCCTGATCGACAAATTGCCCGAACATGGTGTGATCGGTCTGGCGTTCTGGGAACAGGGTTTTCGGATGCTGAGCAACAACCGGCACGAGGTGAAGACACTTGAGGATATCTCGGGGCTGAAGGTGCGGGTGCAACAGAACCCACTGCTGGTCGATATGTGGGCCGCGCTTGGCGCGAACCCGACCCCTATGGCGGTGACAGAGCTTTATACCGCACTTGAGACCGGCGCAGTTGATGGACAGGAATCAACCGCGCCCTTCAATTACGGTTCGAAATATTACGAGGTTCAGCAATATCTGTCGAATACCCGTCACAACTACAACCCTCAGATCGTGCTTATCGGAAAACCGTTCTGGGACAAGCTGACCCCCGACGAACAGGCCATGATTACCGAAGTCGCGCGTGAAACTGCTATTGAGCAGCGGCAGATTTCCCGCGATGCGCAGATCTCGGCACTAGAGGCCATTCGCGAGGCAGGCAACACCGTGACCGAGATCGAACCCGCCGAATTGCAGCGGATGAAGGACGCCGTGCGGCCCGTCATCGCGAAATATTCCGCCACATTCGACCCCGAACTGACCAAGACCGTGTTCGACGCGGTGGGCTTCAGTTTGGAATGAACGCCGGGGGGCTCTAGCCCCCCCTTCCCTCCTCCAAATCGGATCTGCTGCATGAAGATTTCATTCGCTCAATTCTCACCCATTCACGGCGATACTGCCGCCACGACCCGTCTGGTGGCGGAAAAATCACGCCAGGCTGCCGCCACCGAAGCGCGCCTGATCGCCTTTCCGGAATGCTTTCTGACCGGCGGATCCTTCGATGACCGTGACAGTCTGCTGGCCGCCGCGATCGACATCGAACGCGGCGATCTTGACCCGATCGTGGCGGTCGCTCGCGAAACCGGCATCTATGTCGTCGTGGGTTTTTATCAAAAGCGTGATGCGCAGGCTTTGAACACCGCCGCCCTGATCGGGCCAGACGGCATCATCGGGCTGCATCACAAGATGCACCTGCCCTTCATGATCGGTGACCGCTTCGTGGATATTCCCGAAATCGCGGGCCCGTCGGTTTTCGATACCGAAATCGGGCGAATTGGAATCGCGATCTGCTATGAAATCCGCTTTCCAGAGGTGGCCCGGACGCTAGCTCTGCACGGGGCAGAACTGATCGTTCTGCCCGCCGCATGGCCTGAGGCGGCACGCATCCTGCCCGATCTCTTCAGCCGCGTCCGCGCCGCCGAAAACTTCGTCTATTTCATGTCGGCCAATCGCAACGATCTGGATGACGGCATGCAGTTCATGGGCTCGAGCCACGTGATCGGCCCGGACGGGGGGGAAATCATCAATGCAGGCATGGCCGATGGTATTTTCAGCGTCGACATCGATCCGGGTCAGGCACAGGTTAAATCCATCATCCGCGATCCGGGCGTCTACGAGGTTCACCCCTTCCGCGATCGCCGCCCGCAGGATTACGGCATCTGCGCCATGGAGGCCACGCAATGAGCCTGCGTGAGAAGCTGGGTCAGCCCACCTTTGGCATGAACGTCTATTCCGGCGCGCCCGCAGCGGTCGAAATTGCCGGAAACTGGGGTCTGGATTTCGTCTTCATCGACGCCGAACACAGTGTTCTTGGCCTTGACCTACCGATGGAGCGAATGATCCTTGCCGCCCGTCTGACCGGAGTCGGGGGGGGGGGGGGGGGGGGGGCCCCCCCCGCGCGCCCCGGGGGGGCGCGCGGGGGGGGGGGGGGCCGGGGGCGGGGGGAGAACCCCCGGAGCGACCCGCCCCCCCCCG
>NZ_JAUUTZ010000017.1 GCF_030678915.1 Paracoccus wurundjeri
AACCGTCCCCCCCCGGGGTTCCTTTGGCCCCCCCCCCCCTTTTTCCCCGGGGGGGGTTTGGCTTGGCGGGGCCCCCCGGGGGGTGGGGGGGGGGGGGCGCGGCCCCCGGCGCGGTACGGTACGAGACCCTTGGCGCCCGCGACCTGCTGACTGACGGGCGCAGTCAGGGCGGGCGAGCCGGATTGTCCTATAGTTCGAACGGGCGTGGGTTTTCGGCCAGTCTTGCGGGTTATGGCGTCTATGATGGCTTTGACTGGTTCGCCATGCTGCACAGCGCACAGGGCGACGATTATGAAAACGGTGACGGCGATGAAATCGCGGGTTCCGAAACCGGCGTCACCGGCGCATTGGTCAAGCTTGGCTATGAATTCGAAGGCCACCGTGTCGAAATGGCTTATGAACATGCCGTCGATGACGGGGACCGCCCCGCCAAGATGAATTTCGACCTGCCGCGCGAGGAAGGCGCGGTTTATCCGCTGAAAGTCACGCGCGACTCGCTGAGCCTGCGCTATACCCAGACGGCGCCCACGGCCAGTTGGGATCCCGAAGCGTTGATCTATCTCAATCGCAATGAATATGATCGGCCGGACTATATCGAGGGCGGAACGAATGGCGATATGAACATGCAGGCCGAAGGGTTCGGCGGCGTGTTCAAGAACCGCTTTCAGCTTGGTCAGGGCACGATCACGGCGGGCGTCGATTTCTCTTATGCCGATTATACCATCGATAATTACGAAAGCGGTCCCATCATCGGTAGGGATGGATTACCGACGGGCGAGGAATATGTGCGCATCCACAATCTGGAAACCGCGCAGATCGGCACATTCGTTCAGGGCCGGTTCGAGTTTTCCAACGGCATCGACCTGTCCACGGGCCTGCGGCTGGATCATCATCGCTTCACGGATTGGAATGGCGAGCGTTTCACCGATTCGGGGGTTAGCGTGAACGGCACGGTGTCCTATGAATTCGCCCCCGGCTACGAGGTTTTTGCCGGCGCATCCAGAACATGGCTGGGCTATGACATTGGCGAATACGGTTATCTTCATGCCCGTGGCAGCAACACGATCACCGAACCCGGTTTCAAGCCTGCAAGCTCGGAAAACTACAAGATCGGTTTCAATGCCTCGCAGGATAACTGGACCGGAAATATCACCTTCTTCGATACCAGGCTGAAAAACCTGCCCAACGCGTATTATTATGAAACGGCTGGTGGCGAGATCAACAATCTCGACAATATCGAAGAGGAATACCGCAGCAAAGGGATCACCCTTCAGGGCAATTACAGCTGGGGTTCGGGCCGGGTCGGCGCGAGTATAACCGCAGCCAAACTGACCGCGGATGGCCAGAAAATCCTGCCCGAGGGCGGTGATGTCGTCCCGATCGGCGAGGTCGCGTCGATTTATGTCGACCAGGAGTTCTCGCAATATAACCTGAAACTCGGCGGCAATATCGAACTGGCCAACAAGATGAGCGGCGATTATCTTACCGCAGCCGGTTTTGAAGAGCCCGCAGGTTACGGCGTCGTCAATGCCTATGCGCAATGGCGTCCGCAACAATACGAGAATGTCGTGGTTCAGTTGAATGTCGATAACCTGTTCGACAAGACCTATTACGAACGCTCAAGCTATGCTGCGAATAGTGAACGTGGCGGTGGCATCCGGCCGATCTATGCTCCGGGGCGCACCGTTTCGCTTGGGGTAACTGTGGACTTCTAAGCCAGAGGGTTGAAGTAACGGAGTTGCGGGGCGCGCGCTTTGACAGCGATGCGCCCCGTTTCATATCCCGTCCCTGGCAATCACCGTCCAGGCAGTAGATGGAGAAGAAAGATATCATGCGGATTCTGACAATCATCGCCGCCACACTTGGCCTTTGGATCGCGGCTATCGGCATCAGCCATGCCGAGGCAACCTATGCCCCACAAAAGGTTGTCTATCACATCAACAGTGATGGCGGCGAAGACGGCGCGGGATACAAACCGGCACTGAACAATATCCGAAATCATATCAACGCGGTTGGCGCAGAAAATCTGGATCTGCGCGTCATCATGCATGGCGACGGGCTGGAATTGCTGCAAGCCGCTGTGGATGATCAGCAATTGCAGGGCATTATCGCCGGGTTGAAAAATGATGGCGTGCAGTTTCTGGTCTGCAACAATACCCTGACCGGGCGTAATATCGACCCGGAAACTGATCTGTTCGACGTCTGGCCAGAAGATATCGTGCCCTCAGGCGTGGCCGAGCTGGGCAAATTACAGGCCGAGGGCTTCGCCTATATCAAACCGTGACCAACATCAGCCGGACCTTGCAGCAGCGAGTGCGAGGCTCTATATCCATCTTGTTCGGCTTCGGTCGGGCTATGGACATAAACGCGCTCGTAATAAGCGGATCGGACCCGGGGGCGGTACCCGGCGGCTCCACCATATAACCCTTCATTGGGGGTATTTGGGGCCG
This sequence comes from Paracoccus wurundjeri, assembly GCF_030678915.1. Classification (GTDB taxonomy): domain Bacteria; phylum Pseudomonadota; class Alphaproteobacteria; order Rhodobacterales; family Rhodobacteraceae; genus Paracoccus; species Paracoccus onubensis_A. The sequence continues at coordinate 2,451 of NZ_JAUUTZ010000017.1, forward strand.
AAACAGGATCGACGAACGTCTAAAGGGGTTTGCTTTGTCCCGGTGAGCGACCACCGTTATCGGTGCATAATGTACAGTTGCCAATGACAACCGTGCTCCGGTGGCCGTTGCTGCGTAAGCAGTAACCAAACCGAAACCTTAAGCCCTGACGCCTAGCAGCTTCAGGCGGGGCCCGCAGGAGCCTGGCAACAGAATCCTGCACTTTACCCCTCCATTGTGCCGACCGCCTGAGAGAATTGGCTTCATGGGCTATCGCGATGCCCCGCCCACAGTTTCTGCGCAATCTGGCACCGACTGATTTGTAGAGCGCGATGACCAATAATGCCCGAACTTAAACAACAGCACCGGCGGGTTTCGAGTTGCGATAGCGTTCCAGGCTGTCGCGAAGATGATCGCGCATCGCCTTGCGCGCCGCCTCGGCATTGCCACGTTCGATTGCCGCGATCAGCGCCAGATGCTCTGCCTGCCATTTCCTGCGCATTGCATCACCATCTCCGGCATGAATACGCAGCCGTGGAATGATCTGCGGGCCCAGGAACTCAAGGAATTTTTCGAAATAGGGGTTGTTGGATGCGCGCGCGATCATCTTGTGGAAGTTGAAATCAAGTTGCCCGCTATTCGTCCCGTCCGAGCTTTCGAATGCTTCTATCCTGTTATGCGCAATCCGGATATCTTCCAGTTGCTTCTCTGTGCGGCGTGTGGCTGCCATAGCGGCGGCTTCCAGTTCGACACTCAGCCGCAATTCAAGGATATGAATGATTTCCTTTACTGCGGCATCGGGCAGCATCGAGATCGCGAATGGTCGAAGCGTAAGGGTTTCATTGACAAACACACCGATTCCCTGACGTGGCAACAGCAGCCCATCCGCCCGCAAGGATGCCACCGCCTCGCGCACAACCGTGCGGCTGACACCATATTCGGCACAAAGTTCACCTTCCGTAGGAATCCTGTCGCCGGGCTTGTAGGTCCCGTCTTCGATCTTCCGGCGCAGCTCATTCTTAAGCTGCGACGCAAGACTTTCACGTTTGCCCAGCATTCGCCCCCCTTTCCGATTGGCCTGCCGCAGTAGCGAACAGATCTTGCACCGCGCGGCCAAGCCGGCTGCATGCCGTCTCCAGGGCCTTGCGCGAGGTGGCGAAAGACATCCTGAAATAAGGAGACATGCCAAAGGCAACCCCCGGCACGACCGCGATCCGGGCGGTATTCAACAGGAAACGGGCAACATCGGCATCATTCTCAAGGACATTGCCATCCGGCGCGATACGTCCGATCAGGGCGCTGCAATCGACATAGGCATAGAAGGCGCCATCCGGACGGGGCGCCCGCAACTGCGGGATTGCTTCCAAAGCCGTAAAAACGATCTCTCGACGCGCGGCATATTCGGCCCGGGCCTCGGCCAGAAAATCCTGCGGACCGGACAAAGCCTCGATCGCCGCCGCTTGGGACACCGAACTGGGATTCGACGTCGATTGCGACTGGATCTTTCCCATGACCTTGATCAGCGGTGCCGGGCCGGCTGCATAGCCCAGCCTCCAGCCGGTCATCGCATAGGCCTTGGAGACGCCATTGACGATGAGCGCCCGATCTTTCAGGCCGGGATTGGCAGCCAGGAAAGACAGAGGCAAGGCATCGCCGTATTGGATCTGATCATAAATTTCGTCGGCCAGAACCATCACGTTCTCATGCCGCTTGATCACATCGCCCAGCGCGCCCAACTCTTCCCTGCTATAAGTTGCGCCGGTAGGATTCGAGGGCGAATTCAGAAACAGCCAGCGGGTCCTGGGCGTAATCGCCGCTTCAAGCGCCGAAGCCGTCAGCTTGAAATTCATGTTGTAGGGGCATTCGACGATTTTGGGCGCACCACCCACCAGCAGAACCATATCGGTATAGGACACCCAGTAAGGAGCCGGAATGATCACCTCGTCCCCCGGCTCCAAGGTCGCCATCAGAGCATTGAAGATGATCTGTTTCGCGCCATTGCCAGCAGTGATTTCATTATTGGCGAAGTCCAGCCGCTGATCCCGCCGGAACGCGTCCGCAATCGCCTGCTTGAGTTCTGGGGTCCCGTCGGGCGCCGTGTAATGCGTTTGGCCTTCCTTCATGGCTTCGGTAGCGGCCTGAATGATGTTCATCGGCGTATCGAAATCGGGCTCGCCGACACTCAGATCGATCACGTCGATGCCCTGCCGGGTCAGTTCTTTCGCCTGTATCGACACCGAGATGGCGGGCGATGGCTTGATAAGCTGCGCGCGCTTCGATTCATAATTCATGCCTGCGGCCTTTCTGAAAACATGCAAGCCCGCCGTCACGAGCCGTTTGGATGGTCGGCCTTTGCTTGCATGGCCGAAGGAAATATGGCGTGCCGTTTCGGTCATCGCTTGATCGAGACCAGCATAAAAACAGACATCATACAACTGTTGACTTCCACCGAACGCAATAGTCTATCTGACCAATGAGATTTTCCGCCTGGAAGGAGCGCCACCGATGAATCCCGATGAACTCAAGACACGCCTCGGATCCGGGCTGCTGTCTTTTCCTGTCACGCATTTCGACCAGAATGGAAAATTTGCCGAGGATAGTTACAAACGCCATATCGAATGGCTTTCGGGTTACGATGCGGCCGCGCTTTTTGCGGCGGGCGGCACAGGCGAATTCTTCTCGCTTACCCCTGCGGAACTGCCGGCCATCACCCGCGCGGCAAAAGAGGCAGCTGGCGATACGCCAATCATTGCCGGTTGCGGCTATGGAACGGAAATCGCCATCTCCATCGCGAAAGAGGCCGAAGCTGCAGGCGCAGACGGGCTGCTCTTGCTTCCCCATTACCTGATAGATGCTCCGCAGGAAGGGCTTTACGCGCATGCAAGGGCAGTCTGTGACGCCGTCTCGATCGGGGTCATGATCTATAACCGCGACAACGCCATTTACAAAGCCGATACGGTCGCGCGGCTATGCGATGATTGCCCGAATCTCATCGGCCTCAAGGATGGCAGCGGCGAGATGGGTCTGGTGCGGCAGATCACCTCTACGATCGGGGACCGGTTGACCTATCTCGGCGGAATGCCTACGGCAGAATTATTTGCCGAGGCTTATCTGGCGGCAGGATTTACCACCTATTCATCGGCGGTATTCAATTTCGTCCCTGAGCTTGCTGTCGATTTCTACAAAGCCGTCCGCGCAGTCGACACCGATACCTGCGAGTCCTATCTCAGGCAATTCTTCTATCCGTTCATGGCGCTTCGTTCCCGGGCCCCCGGCTATGCAGTGTCGCTGATCAAGGCGGGTGTGAGGCTGCAGGGCTTTGACGCCGGACCGGTTCGTTCCCCGCTCGTGGATCCGACCAGGGCCGAGGAAGCCGAGCTTGCCGAATTGATTGCCGCGCTTCCCGGACATTGATGCCGCGCCTTCCCCTATGCGGAAGTAACGGGGAGGCCGTCGGAAATGCAAGGCTCACGATCAGGCTTCCTGTCGCTCGTGATTGAGCGCGCAGCCTGATCCGCAAACGCCGCGCTTTCAGGCTTGCAGCCGCTCCGCAGCGGCCAGAAGCGCCGCATCAGCACCCTTGCGACCGATCAGCATGGTCATTGACCAAGGCGGGTCGATCCCCGGTGTCGGCATCGCCAGTGCACAGCCATCGGCCAGATTGACCAGCGACGTATTGCGCAGCATCGCGGCGTTCAAACGGTCGAAATCGGTCTCGGTTTCGGCAATGGTCGGGGGCATCTGCATCAGGGTCGGGGCCAGCGCAGCATCGAAACCGGTCATAATCTGATCGAACCTCGCGACGATTTCGGTGCGGGCAGCATAGGCATCCTGAATCTGCGCGGATGACAAGGTCTCGGCAAACCGGATCCGGGCCAGCACACGCGGGTCGCCGACCACGTCAAGCTGCGCCAGACTCTGCGCATAAATCCGATATGCCTCGACCGCGACGATGATCTTGTTCAGCCCGACACCCTGCCCGATCGCGGTCATGTCCACCGGTTCAAGCACATGCCCCGCCGCGCGCAGCCGGGCCTGTTCGGTATCGAACAGCCCCGCGACCTCAGAAGAAAGGCCATCGGTAAAGGCACCGTGCGGCACAGCCAGAGTCAGGCGCTCGGGCATATGTGCAGTCAGCGGTTCTTCGGCCATGACCCTCAGCATCGCCTGCAGCAGCGGCAAATCGCGCGCCATAGGGCCGGGCGTGTCATAGCTTGGCGCAAGCGGATGAACCCCGGAATCATCGACAAGCCCCTGGCTGGGCTTCATTCCCCAGATTCCATTCGCGGCCGCAGGAATGCGCAGAGAACCACCGGTATCGGTGCCGATAGCCGCGTCGGTCAGCCCCAAAGCCACCCCCACCGCACCGCCGGAGGATGAACCGCCGGGGATCACCCCCTCGACCAATGCGCTCGAGGGGGTGCCGTGATGGGGGTTCAGGCCAACACCGGAATAAGCGAATTCGGACATGGAGGTCCGACCGAACATCAATGCGCCCGCCTGCCGCAACCGCCGGACAGATAGGGAATCGGTTACCGCGGCATCGCGATCCGCCAATAATCGCGATCCTGCACCCGTCACCTGCCCCGCCTCATCGAACAGATCCTTGACCGAGACAAGCGTCCCGAAAAGTGGCATGTTTTCACCTTTCGCGTGACGCGCAGCCAATATTTCAAGCTCGGCGCGGATACGATCAGGCGAAAATTCGGTGAAAATCGCGCGGCGAATATGGTCGGGCAATCCTTCTACCCGGGCAATCGCAGCTTCGGCTTTCTGGCGCAGCATGTCGGTCATGCGACCTCCGGCAAGGCAGTCGTGACATATTCATGCGAAATCTGTCGTCCCGTCCCTGTATCGGTCATGGCCATGCGGAAACGCGCCGCCGGCCGGACTCCGCCCATCGCTCCAAAGGTGCCGCACATCATCGCAACCGCGCCCTCTCCGGCCAGCAGCGACAGCGAGGCACCTTCGATCAGTTCCGCCAGCGGCAGAATCGCCGCCAGCGTTCCCTGTTGATAAGGCAACCATGCGCCGTCTTCCTCGATCCAGCTTTCCAGCCGGATCTCCTCCAGCCGGTCGGACAGGTCATCCCATGCCCACAGCTCTGTCGCGCAGGGCTTGGCGCAGACCTGTTTGGACATGGCGACAGAATGCGCCTCGAGCGCCCGGTCGGTATGATCCGAACCCAGCCCCAGCCAGCGCCGTTCACCATGCTGCACGATCAGCGGTTCGACCTCGCCCGAGGATGCGTTGCCGACCACCTGAATCCCTGACGCGGTGGTCAACAGCGCCGCTGACACGCGGTAAAAAAGCGGTGTCGCCGAAGGAGGGCTGACGCCGATCTCTGCCAGTTCCTCGATATGATGCTGAATGGCATCCCGGTCCCGGCCGGTCCAGCCGGCAATGACCAGATGGGACAGATCCAGATCCAGCGGCGTGTCGCCAAGGGTGAAGCGCATACGGTCTCCTTTCACAAGATCGAGGGCAGCCACAGCGCCAGCCCCGGGAAAGCGATCAGCGCGGCAAGCATCGCGCTCATCACCAATACATAGGGAATCGCCCCCATGATGACGTCATTCAGCGATCCCGATTTTCGGGTACTTTGGACGACGAACAGATTCAGCCCCACAGGCGGAGTGATAAGCGCCATCTCGATCAGCACGATCAACAACACGCCGAACCAGACCTTGTCATAGCCCAGCCCCGCCATGATCGGCACGACGATGGGAATGGTTGCGACCATCAGCGACAGGGTCTCGATGAAGAAGCCCAGCACCAGATACAGCGCAACCACCAGCAGCAACGTGCCGAACGGGGACAGGCCCGAGCCCTGGATCAACTGGCTCAGTTGACGGCCCAGCCCCGCCGAAGTCATGGCGAAATTCAGAAAATAAGCGCCGGCGATCACCAGCATGATCATTGCCGAGATACGGATGGTGCCATGCAGCGCGTCGGATATCGCAGCCCGGCTTAACCCGTCCCCCATGAATACCGCGATCAGCGCCGCCATCACCACACCGACGGCCGCCGATTCGGTGGGCGTGGCCCAACCGGCATAGATCGAGCCGATAACGACCAGGAACAAAATGACGATCGGGATCAGCTGGGCGAGGCTTTGCAACCGCTCATTCCAGCCGAAACTCCGCGAAGGACCGCCCAGATGCGGACGGGCAGCACAAATCGCGGCGGTAACTGCCATGAACGCCAAGGCCATCAGCAGCCCCGGAACAAGCCCGGCCGAAAACAGTTTCGGGATCGAGGTTTCGGTCAGGAAACCATAGACGATCAGGTTGATCGAGGGCGGGATCAGAATCCCCAGCGTGCCGCCCGCCGCGATGGCACCGGAAAACAGCCGCGGATCGTAATTCAGCCGCTCGGCCTGCGGCATGGCTACCGTGGCGACGGTCGCGGCAGTGGCAACCGACGAACCCGACGTGGCGGAAAACATCGTCGCTGTGGCGATATTGGCATGCACCAGCCCGCCCGGCAGCCATGACAGCCATTTATCAAGCGCAGCATAGGTACGCTCGGCCACGCCGCCGCGCACGAGGAGTTCGCCCAGCAGAACAAATAGGGGAATGGCGATCAGCGTCGAAGAAGCAGATGACGACCAGACCACCTGCCCCAGACCACGCAGCAGCGGGAAGGCGGAATAGAATTGCCCGACACCGATACCCAGAAGAAACAACACGATACCAACCGGGATCGTCAAAGCCATCAGGCCCAGAAGGGAAAACGCGACGCTCCAGATCATTCCTCGATCTCCGATCCGATTCCCAGCGCGGCCTCGAACTCCGCACGGCGGCCATGGGCCAGATAGGCGATGCCGATCAGCGAAAGCCCGGTAGCGGTCAGCGCGAACCACAGCCAGCCGGAGAACCATATCCCTTGCGGGATCCACAGGGGCGTCTCCAGCGGTGTATTGGCGTGCGATCCCCGCGCCAGCGTCTTTTGCAGCACCGGCCAGCATTGCCAGGCAATCAGCAGCACGACGCCATTCGTGACGATCATCGCAAAGATATCCATCAATGCGCGGCCTGGCCTGGCAAGTTTCTGGCGGATCAGGTCGATACGGACATGGGCGCGCTCGACCAGCCCGCAGGCAAGGCCCCAGCTGGCGACCGCAGCCATGGCATAGCCCGAGATCTCGTCCGATCCTCCCAGCGATCCAAGTCCGAATTTGCGCAACACCACATCAACCAGAATGAACGCGACCGTCAGCAGCAGCGCCGCGCCCAGGATCAGGGCGATCAACCGGTTGGCGCGTCGTAACGCGCCGTGAAGATTCTCGATCATGGCAGCAATCCCCGCCTTCTGGCTTATTCGCCGATGGTGATGCCGACCGACTGACCGACCGACTCGTTCCAGCGCCCGACCCAATCGTCACCGGCACGGGTCGCCCAATCCGGCAACACTTCCTCCGTCAGGATCTTACGGGCGGTTTCGGTATCCGCATCCGAAGGCTCGACCAGCGTCATCGAGGCAGCCTCGCCCTCGGGGCAGTCGCCATTACCTGTCAGACAGGCGATGTCATCCGTAAGCCCACCTTCAAGCGCATCCCATGCAGGAGCCTCCAGATTTTTCGTCACGGCCTTGGTCAGGATCTCTTGCTGCTCGGGGCTCAGCGCGTCGAAACGATCGCCATTCATGGCAATCACCACCGGATCCCAGCCGCCAAGCGGCAGCGTCATCAGATGGTCCGACACCTCCCACCAGCCGGCGGAGTAGCCGGAACCGGCACCGGTAACCGCGCAATCGATCACGCCGCGTTCAAGCGAACCGGGTACCTCGGAAAAGTCGATATTGATGCCCTCGGCGCCAAGTGCTTCAAGGAATTTCGTCGTCATCCGGCCCGAGCCACGGACTTTCTTGCCCTTCAGATCAGCCAACGAGGCCACCTCGCCCTTGCAGAACACCACCTGAGGCGGATAGGGCGCGATACCCAGAACCTGAGCGCCAAAGCGTTCACGCATGATATCGTCGACCATCGGGCGCGCCGCCTCGACCATTTTTCTGGCATCGGCAGCGGTCGCGGCCAGCAGCGGTACGTCCAGCCCCTCCAATTCGGGCGCATCGCCCACGGTGTAATCGGCCACGGTTGCGCCGATATCGAAAACCCCATCCCCCAACATCCGGTAGACGTCTTCGCCCGCAACGCCCATCTGGTCGAAGCTGGTCAGTTGCGCGGTGAATTCATCGCCGGTCAGTTCGGGTAGTTTTTCGGTCCAGAATGGAGTCTCGAAATCCTGGTAAAGCGGCAGGTTGCTCCAGCTTCCGACGACGGCCAGTTCTTCGGCGAACGCCGGACCGGAAAGCAGCGCGGTTCCGGCAGCAAATATAAGGACGATACGTTTCATGAATTTCTCTCCTGTTGGTTTTCTTGTTTATTAAGCGGGCGACACGCCCGTCAGCATGGCTTCGGCCCGTCCGGCGGGAATATCGGTGACCAGCATATGTCCGGGAGCATGCGTGATTGCCAAAGCGGGGCGTGCGGCGACAATGGCGGCTTGTGGAGTGACGCCACAGGCCCAGAATACCGGAAGTTCGCCGTCCCGGATATCGGGAGAATCGCCGTAATCGGGGGCCGTGATATCTGAAATGCCAATCTGCGCCGGATCGCCCAGATGTACGGGCGCGCCATGGGCAAGCGGAAAGCGAGCGCAAATCTGCACCGCTTCAATCACGTCGGCGGGACGCATCGGGCGCATGCTGACGACCAGTGGTCCGGAAAAGCGCCCTGCCGCCCGGGTTGGCAAATTGGTGCGGTACATCGGCACGTTGCAACCGGTCTGATGATGACGCATCGGGATTCCGGCATGGGTTAGCGCATCCTCGAAGCTGAACGAGCAGCCAAGCGCGAAGGACACGAGATCATCCCGCCACAGACCGGCGATATCGGTAGGCTCATCGGTCAGTGCCCCGTCGCGCCACACGCGATAACGCGGAAGATCGTGACGCAGATCAATCCCCTGCCCCAGCGTCGGCAAGGAAGGATCGCCCGGCTCTCCGACCGCCAGCAACGGGCACGGACGCGGATTGCTTTGGCAGAAGCGCAGGAAATCGCCCGCATCCCTGGCGGCAAGGATCACCAGATTGGCCTGCAAGGCATCACCGCCCAGTCCTGCAGTCGGCCCGCCGAACCCCCCGTCGCGAATTTCACGGCGCAACTGACGCGGATCGGACAGACCGGAATTGTTCATGACAGTCTCCTTGCGATGAAACAAGGATTGCGCAAGAGAACTTAGTTGATCAATAGTTCAGTTATGCGCAGTATTGATCTCATTATCAGATCGGTCGGCGCCGGCCTCTACCGCTGCGCGCGTAACTTCGCGCCCGATTTCATCATTTCTTTCAGGCATGTAACAAATCGAAAAATCCAGATCAGGCAAGCGGGCCTCTGGCAGAACCTCGATTTCCTCAAGCCCGGTATGCGGCCATGCGGCCGCGATATCATGCGGGATGGTGCCGATGCCGAATCCCTGCCTGACCAGATGCAGCACGGTGGCCAGCGAGGCCGAGCCATGAATCGCCGCCGCCGTTTTCCGTCCTGGCGACAACAGGTTCACGACCTGACGATGGGGCAAGGTGCCCTTTGGAAATGACACAATGGGCAATGCCGCCAGATCGTCGATACCTGCAGGTCGCGGCAGACGGAAATGAGAAGATGCGGCGAACCAGCCCAACGTCACCGAGGGCAAGGGCGTCATGCTGATACCGCGCGGAAGCTGATCGCGCATCATGATCGCCACGTCCAGCCCATCATCGATCAGCAGCTGGCTTATCTGCGAGGAGGTATCGACCGAAATCTCGAAGCGAAGCTGCGGATGCCGGGTCCGCAGATCGGTCAGCATCCGCGGCAGAATCGTATGGGTCATGGTCTCTGCCACGCCAAGACGCACGACACCCGCCATCACACCCTGCGTCAGCTCACCCAGAATGCGATCACGTTGAGTCACCAGTATCTCGGCCTCGTCGACCAGTCGCCGGCCAGCCGCGGTCAGGCGTACACCGCGCCCGTCACGTTCGAAGATCGAGATTTTCATCCGATCCTCGAGATGCCGGACACGGCGTGAAATCGCAGATTGTGCCAGCCCCGTCGCATCCGAGGCAGCGCGGAAACCGCCATGCCGGACGATGGCGCGGATGATCTCGATATCACGGAAGCCAAACATGCTACGGCGATGTTAATCCACGATCCATAACGGTCAAGTCAGTATGAGCCCGTGACCAGGCGCCAGTCTATCAAGAAAAAGAGGGGGCACATGGCCCCCTCAGTATCGCGGATCGGGTCGTTGGTTTACCGCTCGAACATGGCTGCTGCCTGTTTACCGATCCGCGCAAGGGGCGAGCGCACCCGCCCCGGACCTTACCTGTGAGCTGATACCGCCTCGGACTAAAATCCGCATCGGGACTGTCCCATGACATTCATCAGCTGCATCCGCTGGTTCCTCCGCAAGTATTGCACTTCATGCAGGTACCGTTACGCACCAAAGTGTAATTGCCGCATTCACCGCAGGGATCGCCTTCGTAACCCTGCATCTTCGCCTTGGTACGCGCATCGATGCTGGTCGATGCGACAACGGTTGGCGCAACCTCATGTACGATTGCGGCCTCTACCGCACCGCCAGAGACGGCCCGCGCCGACACTCCACCCTGCAGCACCATCAGCTCTTGCGGCAGACGCTTGCGCAGATAGCCCGCACTGCTGATCTGCTTCAGCATGGTCAGCGATCTCAATTCGTTCTGATCGCTGATCGGGGCGACATTGCTCTTGCCCTCCCCTTCGCCGCCGCCAAGATCGTCAAAGCTTGCGCCTGCGGGTTTCACATGGGCCAGATCGGTGCGATCCAGATAGGATACCGCCAGTTCCCGGAACACGTAATCAAGGATCGAAGTCGCGTTCTTGATACTGTCATTGCCCTGCACCATGCCCGCCGGTTCGAAGCGGGTGAAGGTGAAGGCATCGACGAATTCTTCCAGCGGGACGCCATATTGCAGGCCGACCGAGACGGCGATGGCGAAATTGTTCATCATCGCCCGGAAGCCGGCACCCTCCTTGTGCATGTCGATGAAGATCTCGCCCAGAGCGCCGTTATCGTATTCGCCGGTGCGCAGGTAAACCTTGTGGCCGCCGATGATGGCCTTTTGCGTGTAGCCTTTGCGCCGCTGCGGCAGTTTTTCGCGGTGGCTACGGACGGCCTCCTTGACGATGATCTTCTCGACCACCTTTTCGGCAATGATCGCCGCCTTTTCCTGCGGGCTGCCGGTGGCAAGGATTTCCTCGGCCTCCTCGTCATCCTCGACTAGGGCTGAAGCCAGCGGCTGCGACAGTTTCGAGCCGTCGCGATACAGCGCATTCGCCTTGATCCCCAGCGACCAGGACAATTCGTAAGCCGCCAGCGTATCTGCGATGGTCGCATCATTCGGCATGTTGATCGTCTTCGAGATCGCACCCGAAATGAAGGACTGCGCCGCCGCCATCATGCGGATATGGCTTTCGACCGAAAGATAGCGCTTGCCCTTCTTGCCGCAGGCATTGGCGCAATCGAAGACGGACAGATGCTCGTCCTTGAGGAAGGGCGCGCCCTCCAGAGTCATCGTCCCGCAGACATGATCGTTCGCGGCCTCGATCTGCGCACGGGTAAAGCCCAGATGGCGCAGCAGGTCGAATGTGGGATCGTTCAGCTTTTCGGCGGGAATACCAAGGGTCTCGCGGCAGAATTCCTCGCCCAGGGTCCACTGGTTGAACACGAAACGGATATCGAAGGCGCTTGCCAAGGCCGCCTCGAGTTTCTCGAGTTCGCGCGGGCCGAAACCGTGACCGGCAAGGGCGCTGTGGTTGATGCCCGGGCAGTTGCCCAGCGAAGCGTGCCCTACGGCATAAGCGATCATCTCTTCGATCTGGTTCGAGGGGTAACCCAGCTTTTCAAGCGCGGCAGGAACCGATTGGTTGATGATCTTGAAATAGCCGCCACCGGCCAGTTTCTTGAATTTCACCAATGCGAAATCCGGCTCGATCCCGGTCGTATCGCAATCCATTACCAGACCGATCGTGCCGGTGGGCGCGATCACCGTGGCCTGAGCATTGCGGAAGCCGTGATCCTCACCCAGAGTCAACGCCTCGTCCCATGCTTCACGGGCGATCGACACCAGCCGCTGATCGGGGCAATTCCTGGCATCCAATTCGACCGGCTTCACATTCACGCCCTGATAGGCATCGGTGCCGAAAGCGGCGGCGCGGTGATTGCGGATCACCCGCAGCATATGCTTGGCATTGCGCGCATATCCGGGGAAAGCGCCCAACTCCCCGGCCATCTCGGCCGAAGTCGCATAGGCAACGCCTGTCATGATCGAGGTCAGTGCCCCGCACATCGCCCGGCCTTCGGCGCTGTCATAGCCAAAGCCCATATTCATCAGCAATCCGCCAATATTGGCATAACCCAGCCCCAGCGTGCGGTAGTCATAGGATCTTTGCGCGATCTCTTTCGAGGGGAACTGCGCCATCAGCACGCTGATTTCCAACGTCACGGTCCACAGCCTTGTGGCATGGACATAGGCGTCCGCATCGAACCGGCCATCAACATAGAATTTCAACAGGTTCATCGACGCCAGATTACAGGCGGTATCGTCAAGGAACATGTATTCGCTGCAAGGGTTGCTGCCCCTGATGGCGCCATCCTCGGGGCAGGTATGCCATGCGTTCACTGTGTCATGGAACTGAATGCCCGGATCCGCGCAGGCCCAGGCGGCATGACCGATCTGCTCCCACAACTCCCGGGCCGAGATGGTCTTGGCCACCTTGCCATCGGTGCGGCGCAGCAATTCCCAGGGCGCATCCTCGCGCACCGCCTTCAGATAGGCATCGGTCACACGCACCGAGTTGTTCGAGTTCTGGCCCGAAACGGTCACATAGGCCTCGGAATCCCAGTCGGTGTCATAGGTAGGAAATTCGATACTGTCGAAGCCCTGCCGCGCATATTGCAGCACCCGGTTGACATAGGTTTCCGGGATCATCGCCTTCTTGGCGCTGCGGATCGCCGTTTTCAGCCCGTCATTCTTCGCCGGATCGGTCGCATCTTCCATGCTGCCGTCCCATTCGCGGATAGCAGCGAAAATCTCGTTCAGTTTCGCCTCATGCGCCTTGGAACCTGCGACAAGGCTTGCGACCTTCTGTTCCTCGATCACCTTCCAGTTGATGAACTGTTCGATATCAGGGTGATCCATGTCGCAGATCACCATCTTGGCAGCGCGGCGGGTGGTGCCGCCGGATTTGATTGCACCTGCGGCCCGGTCGCCGATCTTCAGAAAGCCCATCAGGCCCGAGGACTTGCCGCCGCCTGAAAGCGCCTCTCCCTCACCCCGCAAAGAGCTGAAATTGGTGCCGGTGCCCGAGCCGTATTTGAACAGCCGCGCTTCACGAACCCACAGATCCATGATGCCGCCTTCATTGACCAGATCGTCGCTGACTGACTGGATAAAGCAGGCATGCGGCTGAGGATGTTCATAGGCACTGTCGGATTTCACCAGCTTGCCAGTCTTGAAATCGACATAATAATGGCCCTGCGACGGACCATCGATGCCATAGGCCCAATGCAGGCCGGTATTGAACCATTGCGGGCTGTTCGGCGCGGCCATCTGCCGGGCCAGCATATGGCGCATTTCATCGTAATAGGCACTTGCGTCCTCTTCGCTGGAAAAATAGCCGCCCTTCCAGCCCCAATAGGCCCATGCCCCCGCAAGACGGTCGAAGACCTGCCGCGCCGAGGTCTCGCCGACATAACGCTGATCCTTGGGCAAGCCCTCAAGCGCAGCCTCATCCGCAACGCTGCGCCACAGGAACTCGGGCACGCCCTTTTCCTTCACCCGCTTCAACGCGGCCGGAATGCCAGCCTTGCGGAAATATTTCTGCGCGATCACGTCGCTGGCAACCTGGCTCCAGCCCTTCGGCACCTCGACATTTTCATTGCGGAAAACGATCGTGCCATCCGGATTCCGGATCTCGCTGACCGTCGTGGTGAATTCGATCTCGCCATATGCGCCACTCTTTGCGGTGGTAAAGCGCCGTTCGATCTTCATGTCCTGCCCCTTCAGTCTCTTTGTTCAGTCACTGTCCCTCGTCCGGAATCCGCCACACAACGCAAGCAAGCCGGGGCCGATACCCGACCACAGGACCGGGCTCGGCAAGCTGATCGCCGCCATTTCACATTGAACCAAATTCCGGGGCATAGCCGCGATGCTTTTCCGGGTTACCCCACCACATCTTGTGCCGCTATGACCACACCATACAAAGTGCCGCGTTTAGGTGACGCTTTCAACATCTTTTTTTGACATTCTTTGAGTAGTTAAGCGTTGACAGATCGCCAAGTCGTGATCCGTGGGATTCGCACACAGCTTTGCCACACCAAACACCCAGGGAGGCCCCCAAACCATGGTTTTTTGTGCGAGATCAGAAGATTGCGAATAGATACTCGCGTGTTTTCCACAGGGTTATCCCGGGATCATCCACAGCTTGCGCACAGCTGATGCAAACAGGCAACAGAAACGGCTGCAAATTCATCCGACGCGCGGACGGATAATCTCGCGGCAGGTAACGATCAGATCCAAAGGCTGATCAAAGACTTCGACCGGCACCTGAGGCAATTCCTGACTGGCAAAAGCCAACCCGATTGCGATGACACTCCCCTGCGAACGCAGAAGTTCGAGGGTCCGGTCATAGTAGCCGCCGCCATAGCCGATGCGATTGCCCGCACGATCAAACGCGGCAAGCGGCACGATCAACACTTCAGGCCGCAATACCGGAGATGATTCGGAAGGATGCGAAGTACCGAACGGTCCGGCGTCCAATGGTTCGCCTTGCCATTGCCGGAATATCAACGGAACGGCCTTGCCCGGAACGACAGGCAGACAGAGCGGTCCGGAATGGTCCCGCATCGCGGGAATCGGATCGGCCTCGCCCCGCATCGGCCAATAGCCCGACAGAATCGCGCCGTCATGGGGATGTAGCGCAGCGGAAAGATGCCGCGTGATCCCCGCCTGATCGCCGCCTGCACGCTGGCGGGCCGCCAATGCCCGGGCACGCAGCGCAGCTTTATCTGTGACATTCATACCAGCACCATCGAAGCAAGACCGAGAAAGGTGAAAAAACCGACCACATCCGTCATGGTCATTACAAAAGTCCCTGATGCAAGAGCCGGATCGGCACCCAGTTTATCAAGTGTAAGCGGGATCAGAACGCCGGCAAGCGCCGCAATCGCCAGATTCACGATCATGGCCATACCGATCACGCCCGCCAGAGACATGCCGCCGAACCAGAACCATGCCACCACTCCCATCACCACGGCGAATGTCAGTCCATTCAGCAAACCCACCATCGCTTCGCGCCGGACGACCCGCCAGACATTGCCGGTGGTCAGGCTTTTGGTTGCAAGCGCCCGAACTGCGACCGTCAATGTCTGTGTTCCCGCGTTCCCGCCCATCGAGGCAACAATCGGCATCAGCACAGCGAGCGCCACGAAATCCTTGATCGTCGTCTCGAAAATCGAAATCACCAGTGATGAGACAATCGCCGTACATACATTCACCATCAGCCACGGAATACGCCGACGCAGGGTTTCCGTCACGCTGTCGGTAATGGACGAATCCTCGCCGACACCGGCAAGAAGAAGGATATCCTCTTCATGTTCTTCGTCCAGAACAGCCATCGCATCGTCAATGGTAATGACACCGACCAGCCGCTCATCTTTGTCCACGACCGGCGCCGAAATCAGGTGATACTGGTTAAAGGCATAGGCCACATCACCTTCCTCGGCATAGGCGCTGATGGTGCGGAAGCTGTCCTCGCGCAATGTGCCAAGCGGCGCGTCGCGTTTTGCGGACAGCATCCGGCCAAGCTGAACATAGCCGACAGGATGCCGCCGCGGATCGACCAGAACGACATGATAGAATTGTTCGGGCAGCCATTCCTCTGCTCGCAGGAAGTCGATCATCTCGCCCACGGTCCAGTGCTCGGGCGCGGTAACCACCTCGGACTGCATCAGGCGCCCGGCAGAATATTCCGGATAGGTCAGTGATTGCTGAACCGCGGCCCGGTCGGAATCATCCAGAGCGGCCAGAATCCCTTCGCGGTCTTCCTCGTCCAGATCTTCGACCAGATCGACGACATCATCGCTGTCCATCTCGCGGACAGCATCGGCCAGAACCTCGGGCGGAAGCTGCTCAAGCACCTGCTCGCGGATCGCCTCGTCGATTTCGGACAGGATTTCTCCGTCGATCTCACCCGCATAAAGCTCGAGAAAATCCCGGCGCCGCGACGGGTCCAGCCGCTCGATGATATCGGCGATATCTGCGGGGTGCATCGGCTCGAGCAAGTCGTTCAGCCGCGCCTTGTCCCCCGTCGCAATCGCTTCGTGGATCTGATCCAGCAATTCGCGCCGGGGAAGAAATTCATCCTCCTCGCGCTCCGACGGCGCCTCGGTAACCAGTTCTTCGGTTTCGGGACGCTCGTCTTCGCTCATCCGGAATCTCCTGTCAGGCAATGATGTCGGGTTTCAATTCGTGTAAAGCCGGGATTTCAGGCGTTCAACAACTCAAGCGCCTGTCGATGCAGAAGTTCCGATGCCGCCGCAATGACCTGCCCGCCGGAGGAGGCAGAGCCGCCCTGCCAATCAGTGACGATTCCCCCTGCCGCTTCGACAACGGCCAGAGGTCCGGCAATATCATAGGGCTGCAATCCCGCTTCGATCACCAGATCCACCTGCCCAAGCGCAAGCAGGGCATAGGCATAACAATCAAGCCCATATCGCGTCAGCCTGACCCGGCTTGCCACACGCCGGAACGCCTCGCCCTCCTGCGGGGTGCCGATCGCGGGAAAGGTCGTCAACAGCGTCGCCTGCCCAAGCTCTACCCCCCGCCGCACGGCAAGCGGCTTCTGGCCCGAGGGGCCGGTAAAGCGCGAAATACCCAATCCGCCCTCGAAACGCTCACCGATATAGGGCTGATCGATCATGCCGTAGCGGATGGAATCGCCATCCTTCAGACCGATCAGCACCCCCCAGCTGGTTGCGCCGCAGATGAATGCGCGGGTGCCATCAATCGGATCGAGGATCCAGGTCAGCCCGCTGCGCCCTTCGCTATGACCATATTCCTCGCCCAAAACCGAATCATCGGGGCAACGCCGGGACAATATCTCGCGCATCGCCTTTTCGGCGGCACGGTCGGCTATCGTCACCGGGTCGAAATCCGCCGGACGCTTGTTGTCGGCAGCAAGATCCCGGTCGCGAAAATGCGGCAGGATCGCCTGCCTTGCCGCATCCGCCATTTCATGCGCCGTATCTATGATCCGTTGCGTGTCCTGCATGGATGCCTCCGCCGCTCTGCCCCGTAATGACGGTTTAGCATCAATGGCTTATGGCTTCCAGCCCCGGAGAAACACCGGTCACCGGAATTTCACAAATCAGGCCACATTGGAAAGCACCCGCGCCAGCTCAAAAATCTGCCGCCGCTGCGCCTCGGGAATCGAATAATATGCACGCACGAGCTGCAATGCCTCCTTGTCGGCGAGGATATCCCCCTCGACGTCAGCCATCGCATTTTCGTGCAGTCCTTCGAAAAAGAAATTCACCGGAACGTCCAGTGCGTGCCCAATGTCCCACAAGCGGGATGCCGAAACCCGGTTCATCCCGGTTTCGTATTTCTGGATCTGTTGAAATTTGATCCCGACCTTATCCGCAAGCTGTTGCTGAGTAACCCCGATCATCCACCGACGATGACGAATTCGCTTGCCAACATGGACATCTACACTGTGTTTCATTGTAAACCCTCACTACAATCCCAAATTGAACTACACATAGCCGCGCAATCTACGGCTGTTAGTTCGGAAAGCATACCAAAAGCTGGATGAAAATACAGAAAAAGTTATGCGGCTTGAATTTCCTTGAATATAACTGTGTAATTAAATGAAATAATAAAGCTTTTCCCCGAGGCAGGTATGCTCGAAAAAATCAGTGCCGCAAGCGTGAATTCTTATGGGCAGGATCCCGCTATAGAAGAGCTTTCCCCGCCAATTCGCCCACAGGACGAGGTTCTGCTGCGCATGCGTTGCGGCGCGCTGAACTTTGCGGATCTGCTGCAGGCGCGGGGTGAATATCAGGAGCGGATCCAGCCGCCCTTCGTTCCGGGGCTGGAAGGTGCGGGCGAGGTTCTCGAGGCGCCGGAAGGCAGCGGGTTGATCGCCGGCGACCGGGTTGCGGTCTGCTATCCGGGGACGCTGGCCCAGATCATCGCGGCACCACGGGACGCCTGCCTGAAGATCCCCGACCGGATGAGTTTCGAACAGGCCGCCGGCTTCCAGATCGCCTATGGCTCCAGTCATCTGGCATTGACCGGATTGGCGCGATTGCAGCCGGATGAAACGCTGGTGGTGCTGGGCGCGGCAGGCGGAGTCGGACTGACCGCGGTCGAAATCGGCCATGCCCTTGGCGCGCGGGTCATTGGTGTAGTCCGTGGCGCCGACAAATTGCAGACCGTTACGGATGCCGGAGCAGAGATGGCGATCGACAGCGCCGAATGCACCGATCTCAGGGCCGAGCTGCGCAAGGCAGGCGGCGTTCATGTCGTCTACGATCCGGTAGGTGGCATGTCAGGAAAACAGGCCTTCGGGGCGTTAAGGCGCGGGGGCCGCTTTCTGGTCATAGGCTTTGCGTCGGGAACGCCTCCGGAATTGCCGCTTAACCATGCGCTCGTTAAAAATATCGCCATTCACGGCTTCTACTGGGGCGGTTACCGCGAATTGAACCCAACAGCATTGCGGCAAAGCCTGGAAGAGCTGTTTGCGTTGTTTGACAAGGGAAAACTTACCCCCGTCGCCGGAGAGATCCTGCCGCTGTCACGGCTGGCCGACGGGTATGAGATGCTGCGCAGCCGCAAAGCTGTCGGTAAAATTCTCATCAGCATGTAAAATGCTGCAAATATCGCGCCTTCCGAGGTTGATTCACGGCGGGTTCCTGCCAATATAACTGCCATGAACTCCATGCCATACTTACAGGGGAGATATTGATGGCAGACTACAACACTTACCGCACCGCGCAGGGCGTCGGCACCCGCTCAGCGGTGATCGATCAGGGCCTGCGGGCCTATATGAACCGCGTGTATGGGCTGATGTCGGTCGGAATGCTTGTGACCGCCATCCTTGCCTGGGGCACCAACATGCTGGCGGTCGCGCCCGATGGCCAGCTTACATCGCTTGGCGTGACGATCTATCAGACGCCGCTCAAATGGGTGATCATGTTCGCTCCGCTGCTGGTCGTCTTCGGCTTCGGCGCCGCCCTGAACCGCTTGTCCGTTCAGGCTGCGACCATGGTTTTCTATGGTTTCGCCGCTTTGATGGGCGTCTCGATCAGCTGGATCTTCATCGCCTATACGAATTTCTCGATCGTTCAGACCTTCCTTGTCACGGCCATCTCATTCGCTGGCTTGTCGCTTTGGGGTTATACGACCAAGAAAGACATCTCCGGCTGGGGCAGCTTCCTGATCATGGGCGTGATCGGGCTGATTGTCGCTTCGATCGTCAATATCTTCCTGCAGTCCAGCGGGCTGCAATTCGCGATCTCGATCCTCGGCGTATTGATCTTTGCGGGGCTGACCGCCTACGACACGCAGAACATCAAGAACACCTACCTGCGGATGGCGGATTCGGACAGTTCATTCTTGGCCAAGACCGCCATCATGGGTGCTCTGCAACTGTATCTGGACTTCCTGAACCTGTTCATGTTCCTGCTGCAGTTCCTTGGCAACCGCGAATAACCGCTCCCTATCCAAACACGCAAAGGCCGGGCAATCGCCCGGCCTTTTTCATGCGCAACTGACAGGTCGCTGATGCATCCCGCTCGATCCATTTCTTTTTCAGGCCAATATCCTGCAGCGGGAGTCGTCACTGAAACGACAACGGGGGCGCAAGGCCCCCGCCACGTCACCAACAGGACAAAAGCTCAGAAATGGATCGCTCTGCCATAGGCATCCAGAACGGACTCATGCATCATCTCTGACAGGGTCGGATGCGGGAAGACCGTTTCCATCAATTCGACTTCGGTCGTCTCAAGCGTGCGGCCGATGACATAGCCCTGAATCAGTTCCGTCACCTCTGCGCCGACCATATGCGCGCCCAGAAGTTCGCCCGTCTTCGCATCGAACACCGTCTTGATCATCCCTTCAGGCTCGCCAAGCGCAATCGCCTTGCCGTTGCCCACAAAGGGAAACCGCCCGACCTTTACGTCATGCCCCGCCTCTTTTGCCTGCGCCTCGGTCATGCCCACACTGGCAATCTGCGGGTGGCAATAGGTGCAACCGGCAATCGAATCGGGTTTGACCGGATGCGGATGCTGTCCGGCGATCAGTTCGGCCACCATAACGCCCTCGTGGCTGGCCTTATGCGCAAGCCAGGGCGCACCGGCCACGTCACCAATGGCGTACAGCCCCTCGACCCCGGTGCGGCAATATTCGTCGGTCACGACATGGCTACGGTCGATCTTGACGCCAAGCTCTTCCAGACCCAGCCCCTCGACATTACCGACGATGCCGACCGCCGAGATCACGGTATCGAATTCCTGCTTTTTCATCTTGCCGCCGGTCTCGATATGAGCGGTGACTTTCGCCCCGGAACGGTCAAGCTTCTTGACGGAAGCCTTTTCCTTGATCTTCATGCCCTGCTTGACGAATTGTTTCTTCGCAAAGGCACTGATCTCGGCATCCTCGACCGGCAGCACACGGTCCATGACCTCGACCACCGTTGTATCCGCACCCAGCGTGTTGAAGAAGCTGGCAAATTCGATTCCGATCGCGCCAGAGCCGATCACCAGCAGCTTTTTGGGCATATGCGGCGGCTTCAGCGCATGTTTGTAGTTCCAGACCAGTTTTCCGTCCGGTTCCAACCCCGGCAATTCCCGCGCCCGCGCGCCCGTCGCCAGAACAATGGATTTCGCCGTCACCTCTTCGGTACCCTTGTCGGTCTTGACGGTGATCTTTCCCTTACCGGTGATCTTCGCCTCACCCATGATGGTCGTGATCTTGTTCTTCTTGAACAAATGTCCGATCCCGCCCGTCAATTGCTTGGCAACAGCACGAGAACGATCAACCACCTTCTCCAGATCGAAGCCGACCTTCTCAGCGCTCAGACCGAAATCCTTGGCCCGGTGCATCAGGTGAAATACTTCAGCGCTGCGCAGCAGGGCCTTGGTCGGGATACAGCCCCAGTTCAGGCAGATGCCGCCCAGATGCTCGCGCTCGATACAGGCCACTTTCAGACCAAGCTGAGCGCCCCGGATCGCGGCGACATAACCGCCCGGCCCTGCGCCGATCACCACCATATCGAAATTCTGAGCCATCCGGTCCCCCGATCACTGAAGATAGTTCAGCGTTAAACCATTATCTCAAAGGCGGCAAGCACAGCCGGGAAAGAGTTCCGTCAAACTGTATCCGAAGGCTCCGCGTCATCCGGTTTCCGCTCTGCAATCGGCTCGGCCTGCCCGTCCCCGCTTTCGTCGGAAGGAGTATCGGATTGCGCCTCGTCCAGAGCGGCCTCGACAACCAGCGCCGTGGCGTTGGTGCCGATGGCGGCATAACTGCCCTGTTCGTCTGCGGTCAATCCAGGACGCCGGGTCATCCGCCATCCTGCATAAGCGGTCACGGCAACCAGAAGGACACCCATGTAAATCCAGTATCCGTCCGGCCCCGTAACTCCCATCAGCCAGCCGGTGATGATCGGACCGCCCAACGAGCCAAGCCCGTAGATAAACAGAAGCCCCGCCGAGGCTGCAGCCATATCGGACTGATCCAGATAATCGTTCGTATATGCCAGCAACATCGCATAGATCGGATGCGATACGCCGCCAAGCACCGCGCCGGCCAGAACCAGCCCCGCACCGCCCGGTTGAAGAACCACGACGAAAACTGTGGTCAACGCGCCGGTCGCGGCAAGAAGCATCACCAGTTTGCGCCGGTCATAGCGATCCGACACCCATCCCAACGGATATTGCAGCACCAGTCCCCCGGCATATATCGCCGCCACGAAAATCGAGATCTCGGCGACCGACAGACCCACCCTTGCGCCCCAGACCGCCGACATGCCTGCAAGTGCCGCGAACACCCCTCCCATCAGGAAAACCCCCACGCAACCAAGTGGGGATGCGCGGTAAAGGCGGGAAAAGGACATCCGTTTGATCGTCTCGAACCGGGGCGCCGGGCTGGCCGACAGCAGGATCGGCGTGAAAGCCAGCGATACCAGCACCGACGGAATGGCGAATAACAAGAATCCAGCCGGGTCGCCGACATTCAGCAAGGCCTGCGCCGCGACGATACCCAGAAGCTGCATGATCATATAGGCGGCCAGCGTCTTGCCGCGATTCTCGTTGGTCGAGGATTCGTTCAGCCAGCTTTCCGCCGTGATATAGACACCGCAAAAGCAGAACCCGATCAGGAAGCGCAAAATCGTCCATGAAATCCAGTTCGGCCCGATGGCAAAAAGCACCAATATCGCCGAGATCATCGAGCCCAGGGCGGCAAAGACCCGCACATGGCCGACATTGTGGATGATATTAGGTACGATCAGGCTGCCCAGCAGGAAACCGCCGTAATATCCGGACATGACGACGGACATATGGAACGTGCCGATATGCTCGATCTCGCCCCGGATACCCAGCAAGGTGCCGTGCATCCCGTTACCTACCATCAGGAAGAGAACGCCCATCAACAGGGGCCATGTGCTGCGCATTACCGACGTCATGCCGACACCCGCTCCAGTAATATCGAATCGATCAGACCAAGCGACCGCCCCTAACTGCGAATGCTCCGGTTTGCCAGTGGGATTCGCGCCTAAGGTAACAGAAGCGAGGCATCTCCATAACTGAAGAATCTGTATTCTTCGGAAACGGCATGCATATAAATCTGTTTGATTTTATCTATTCCCATAAGCGCGGAAGCCAGCATGAGCAGCGTTGATTTCGGCAGATGAAAATTGGTCATCAGCCCATCACTCACCCGGAATTGATAACCGGGATAGATGAAAATCTCGGTCGAACTGGCAAAAGCCCCCATCCGGCCATCTGTCCCGGCCGCTGATTCGATCAATCGCAACGCCGTTGTCCCGACCGGAATGACGCGCCGTCCTTCGGCCTTCGCGGCATTGATCCGGGCGGCCGCCTGATCGCTGACCTCTCCCCATTCGGCATGCATCCGGTGCGTGGTTACATCCTCGACCTTGACGGGAAGGAAGGTGCCGGCGCCCACATGCAGGGTGACGTGAACGAATTCGACGCCACGTTCTTCCAAAGCCTTCAGCAGAGGCGTGTCGAAATGCAGGCTGGCCGTTGGCGCAGCAACCGCGCCTTGCCGCCGCGCCCAGACGGTCTGATAGTCCCGGTGATCCTGCTTATCCGGTGCCCGCAATGAGGCGATATACGGAGGCAGCGGCATCGCCCCCACCTTGGCCAGCGCCGCATCGAAAGCGTCACCCTCGGCATCAAAGCGCAGACGCAGGTTTCCTTCGGCAATCTCGGCAACCGTTGCGGATAGCTCATCGCCGAAACTGATCACTTCTCCTTCGCGCAATTTCCGCAGCGGCCTTGCCATCGCGTGCCAGCCATCGGCGGCGGGTTCCAGAAGTGTTACCTCGACTTTCGCCACCACTTCGCCTTGCCCGGTCTGACGCCGGCGCACGCCCGTCAGCCTTGCCGGAATCACCTTGGTGTCGTTTAGCACCAGCAGGTCACCCGCACGCAGGATCTGCGGCAGATCGAAGACATGCCGGTCCGCAATCCTCCCGCCTTCGGCAAGCAGCAGACGGGCCGAACTTCGCGGCCGCGCGGGGCGGGTCGCAATCAGGTGCCCGGGCAGGTGAAAATCGAAATCCGACAAGTTCATATCCGGGCTTTTGCGCCGCTATGCCTGCCCGGTCAAGATGGCTGGACCAAAGCCGATAGCGGCAATGTGAAAAGCTAAGTGAAAAACTTGGTCTTTACATACCTGACAAGTTTGATAAGTGTTTGTGGTACAGGAGCCTTTCATGATCGTTTGCCACTGCACACAGATTTCGGATCACGACATCCACGCCGCTATCGACTGGATGCGCGCCTCGGATCCGCAAACGATCATCACACCGGGTAAAATCTACCACGCCCTGGGAAAACGTGCAGATTGTGGCAGTTGCATGCCACTGTTTCTGGACACCATGCGCCACTGCGATAGTCTAGGTGTCGCCCCGCCGATTTTGCGGGCAGCATCAGGCAGCATGGAGGGCCACCCAAATGAAGGGCGACGCAAAAGTCATCGAATATCTCAACGCCGCACTGCGGTCTGAACTGACGGCGGTCAGCCAGTATTGGTTGCATTATCGCCTGCAGGAAGATTGGGGTTACGGCAAGATTGCAAGCAAATCGCGTGCCGAGTCGATCGAGGAAATGAACCACGCGGATCGTCTGATCCAACGAATCATCTTTCTTGAAGGTCACCCGAATCTGCAAAAACTCGACCCGCTGCGAATCGGTCAGAGCCTCAAGGAGACGCTCGAGGCCGACCTTGCGGGCGAACATGACGCGCGTACCCTGTATATCGAGGCGCGCGATCACTGCGAAAAAGTCGGGGATTACGTCAGCAAGCAGTTGTTCGAAGATTTGATTGCCGATGAAGAAGGCCATATCGACTTCCTCGAAACTCAGCTTGAGCTTTACGGGACGATCGGGGCCGAGAATTATGGCCAGCTCAACGCCAGCCCTGCGGATGAAGCCGAGTAAACCGTTCCGGCCAGCCTCCAAACGGATGCAAGTCCAGGATTTATGAAATCTACAAAGCCGGTCCGGCACTCAAGTCACCGGATCATAACGGCCGTGCCTCGCGCGCGGCCGTTTTGGTTGCAAACCGCATCCAGCAGGCACCGCAACTCCAGAATTCGATAAAATTGTATTGTTTCTTGGGTTTATGGCGCGGTTTTCTTCACGAACCGTCAATCACAGCCCGTTAGAACTGATCCCGAACAGAAGTCGTGGGGATACCCAGCCCGGTCAGAAGGCCATGTTACCGAAACTCTGGCGGATAATCGCCTTTTTTACAGGATCATGTGAATGACCAGCATTCTGACCAATAATGGCGCCATCGTTGCGCTACAAACGCTGAAAAACACCAACAAGATGCTGGGTATGACCCAGCGTGAGATCTCGACCGGCAAGCGCATCAACACCGCTGCCGACGGTTCCGCTGTCTGGGCTGTTGCCAAGACGATGGAAATCGACCGCGACTCGTTCAAGACCATTCAGCAGGGTCTGAATGTCGCCGCCAAGGTCACCTCGACAGCAGCGGAATTCGCCAGCGGTATCGTCGACGACCTGAAGGAAATCAAAACGCGCCTTGAGGCTTCGGCGGGGGATGATCAGGATGCAGCCAAGAACTCGGACGAGGTCAAGGAACTGATCGCCGGGATCAAGGAAAAGATCGACTCGGCACAGATCAATGGTGTCAATCTGCTGAATAAAGACGGCGCGGGTGGTGGCAGTGACAAGACCTCCTATACCGTTGTTGCCTCCAGCAACCGGACTTATGGCGAAGCCCAGACTGCGACGACCACGATTACCGTTGATTCTGCGGATCTTGCGACGAAGATTTACGACAAGATCAAGGATTGGGCCCTGACCAGTTCCGACGATGCCAAAAAATATCTTGGCAATGTCATCGAGGGAACTTCAGAAGCCGGTGCAACTGGCGGCGCAACGGGAGGTGCAACCGGCGGCGCGACCGGAGGTGCGACCGGCGGCGCAACGGGAGGCGCAACGGGAGGCGCAACGGGAACCGATACGATCGATACCCTAATCGATGTGGCCATCAAGGAAGCGGCAAAGCTGGGCGCGAAGCAGCATCGCATCGAAGCCCAGGAAGAATCGGTCGGAAAAATCGCGGACAACCTGACCGCCGGGATCGGCGCTCTGGTCGACACCAATCTGGAAGAGGCTTCGGCCCGCCTGCAGGCGCTGCAGACTCAGCAGCAGCTTGGCATCCAGTCGCTGTCGATCGCCAACCAGGCGCCGGGCGCGGTTCTGGCCCTGTTCCGCTAATCGGAACCCTCTCAAGAACGTCCGGGACGCAGATCGGCGTCCCGGCCCCCTAAAATTTCAGTCGGGGAACGACAGACGTGAACGCGATTGCAACATCTTCATCGCATGGTTACGGCGCGCAGATTACGCGCATCCCCCGTGACACGGAATACGACGCCTTTGCCCGCGTCACCCGCCTTTTGCGAAACGCATCCGCAGATAACGATCGCCTGAAGATCATCGATGCCGTGGATCACAATAATCGTCTCTGGACCATTCTGTCCTCGGATCTGCTCAGTGAAGGCAATAAGCTTCCGGATAATGCCAAGGCCGGGCTGTTGTCGCTTGCCGATTTTTCGCTTCGACACGGCCGCGCTGTCATGCTTCGAAAGCTTTCGGTCGAGGTTTTGATCGATATCAATATGTCGATCATGAAAGGTTTGCGTGGCGAGGTGCAGGCATGAGCGGTCTTACTCTCAAACTGAGCCCGAATGAACGCATCCTGATCAATGGCGCGGTCATCGAAAACGGCGCCCGTAGAACCAGCTTTACGATCAAGACGCCAAATACCCATATTCTGCGCCTGAAAGACGCAATTCATCCGGACGACGCCAAAACCCCCGTTTCCCGCGCCTGCTATATCGCACAGCTTCTGATCGCCGGCACCACGGATCCCGATCAGGGTCGCAAGCAGCTGATCGTCGCGATAGAACAGCTTAGCCAGGTTTTCGATGACCGTGACAGCCGCCTTCTCCTGACCGCAGCAAGTGAGCATGCAGTTGCGAATAACGCCTATCGCGCCATGCGCAAGCTGAAGGAACTGCTGCCCAGAGAGGCGCGGCTTTTCGCGGCTCAGGATCAACGCGATCCTGTAAGCCGGACCACCGCCGGAACGGTGACGCGCACGGCATCGATGAACTAACGCATGTCCGGCAGGGCAATTCCCGGGATCATTTCGGGAAACACCGGCCGATCGGGGAACGCCCCCTAAGCCATTCCCAACGCTTCCTTATAGAGTTCCAGCACCGCTTCTTCCTCGGCCACTTGATCCTTGTCCTTCTTTCTCAGGGAAATGATCGACTTGAGCGCCTTGGCGTCGTAGCCGCGACTTTTGCTTTCTGCGAACACTTCCTTGATCTGATCGGCGATATCCTTCTTTTCCTGCTCCAGCCTTTCGATACGCTCGACGAATTGCCGCAACTCGTCCGCGGTTACCTGATAGGTTTCAGCCTGTATGTCCATTTTTCATCTTCCTTCACAAACCGGATCGGATTCTTTCAGCGTTCAGCGGGTTTCGAAACCTCGCATGCCGTAACTTCAAGCCATTGTTCAGAATTCAAGATGCATCGCCCCTGTATGTGTCGGCGTGAGTGAGTGACAGCCGGGCCTTCGGGAAATTGATCACCCTATTTTTCCCGCGCCGTTCAGTCAGACCTACGATGCACCATATTCCCAGTCATCTCTTTCATCACCAACCTGCCCGGATGGATGGTTCCATCCGACGAGCATCCAATAAGGACATCCATCACGAATTTGAAGCCTGAGGCCAAAGATTTCAGCCGCGATCGGGACATCCTGGCAAGGGCCTATATGTTCGTGCGATTCTGCGCCACACGCATCGCGCCGAGGCTCATTCCGAGCCGTTCAGCAAGGATCGCGCGGCTGCCATCGCGGCATCGGTCACCTTGTCTCCTGACAGCATCCGGGCAATCTCCTGCACCCGTGCCTTGGGGTTCAACTCTGTAACGACCGAGGTTGTGATACCGTCCTCGACCGATTTCGAGACAAAGAAATGCCTGTCGCCCAGAGCGGCCACCTGCGGAGAGTGGGTAACGACCAAAACCTGCGCATCCTGTGCCAGCTTTTTCAATCGCCTTCCGACCGCATCAGCCGTTGCGCCGCCGACACCCCGATCGATCTCGTCGAAAATCAGCACAAGCGCATCGTTTCCCCGCGCCAGACATACTTTCAGCGCCAGCAGAAACCGCGACAGCTCGCCCCCCGAAGCAATCTTGTCCAGGGGGCCGGCAGGCGCTCCCGGATTGGTCGCCACTGTAAACGCGATCTCGTCCTGACCATCGGGGCCCGGATCGCCCTGGGCAATGCCGGTCTGGAAGACCGCGCGTTCCATCTTCAGCGGCGCAAGCTCGGCCATCACGGCCTTGTCAAGCCGGACTACGGCTTCACGACGTATCGCCGTCAAGGCATCCGCCTCGGCCTGCCATTCACGTTCCGACGCCTCGGCCTGTTTGCGCAGCTCTGTCAGTGACTGCGCGCCCGAATCGATTCGCTCGAGCCGCGCACGCAATTCATCGCCAAGACCTGCCAGATCGTCCGGCAGAACATCATGCTTTCGGGCAAGAGCCCGCAGCGCAAACAGCCGCTCTTCGCTGGCTTCCAGTTCGTGAGGGTCGAATTCCATCTCCGAAAGCGCAGCTTCCACACCGGCATGAGCTTCGCCCAGTTCAACCAGCGTACGAGACAGAGCGGAAATCGCGGCATCCAGCCGCCCTTCTGCCGAGTCCGCCGCCCCTTCAAGCCAACGATTTGCGTCCAGAATCGCGGATTCGGCGCCCTCGACCCCAAGCAGCTGCAAGGCGCGGGATACATCGTCCCGGATTCGCGCAGCGGCCTGCATGCTGCGTCGGCGTGTATCCAGTTCTGCTTCTTCACCAGGCTGCGGGGCAAATTCGTCCAGTTCCGCCACCGCATGGCGAAGGAAATCCTCTTCCTCACGGGCCTTGGTCAAAGCTGCCTCAGCTTCGGCCAGTCTGCGCCCTGCATCGCGCCGGGCCGCCCATGCCTGCCGGACCGGCCCCTTGTCGATCCGCGCAAACGCATCCAGCAGCGCGGCATGCCCGCGTGGATTCAGCAAGCCGCGATCATCATGTTGACCGTGCAACTCGACAAGATATTCCGACAGCTTGCGCAATACCTCGCCAGAGCTTCGCCTGTCGTTGATCCAGCCGGTCTTTCGTCCATCCGCGCCATTCACACGGCGCAGGATCAGCTCATTTTCTTCGCAATCGATCCCGGCCTCGGCCAGTATCCCGCGCGCCGGATGATCCTTCGGAAGGTCGAACACCGCCGTCACTTCACCCTGAGCCGCACCCTGTCGAACCAGATCGGCACGCCCCCGCCAACCCAGAACAAAGCCCAGGCAATCCAGAAGGATCGACTTGCCGGCACCGGTTTCGCCGGTCAGTACGTTCAGCCCCGGCTGAAACCCCAGAGCCAGCCGGTCGATCAGCAGCATGTCGCGGATATCCAGCGATTGAAGCATGGCTTCTTTCCGGCTGCTGTGGCTTAGCAGATCACAGCCATTTCCCTTGAACCACCTGACGATAGACATTGGTCAGCCAGCTATCCCCGCGCGCCTCGGCCGTCAGGCCGCGCCCACGCAATTGACGATATGCATCCGTATAGAATGGGGAAGACTGG
Organism: Paracoccus wurundjeri; assembly: GCF_030678915.1. Classification (GTDB taxonomy): domain Bacteria; phylum Pseudomonadota; class Alphaproteobacteria; order Rhodobacterales; family Rhodobacteraceae; genus Paracoccus; species Paracoccus onubensis_A. The sequence goes on from NZ_JAUUTZ010000017.1 coordinate 31,940, forward strand.
AAGTTATGCCCGAGAATGGCGCCCGCAGTCTGCGCCTCATCCGTCAGACCAAGCGCAAGATAGGCCTCGACCAAGCGCATCAATGCCTCGGGCGTCTGTGTGGTCGTCTGATATTCCTCGACCACGACGCGAAACCGGTTGACCGCGGCCGTGTAATGGCCGCGCTTCAGATAATAGCGCCCGATCTCCATTTCCTTGGCGGCCAGATGGTCGAAGGCGAGATCAAATTTCAGAATAGAGCTGCGGGCATATTCCGAATCGGGATATTCCTCGATCACCTCGCGCAGCGCCACCAGCGCCTGGAAGGTCAGTCCCTGGTCACGCCCGACTTCATCGATCTGATCGTAATAGGACAGCGCCAGCAGATATTTCGCATAAGCCGCATCCTGATCGCCCGGATAGGTTGCGATGAAACGCTGGGCGGCGCCCCGCGCCTCTTCGTAATCCCCTGCCCGATGATACCCATAGGCCTGCATGATCAATGCCCGCTTGGCCCATTCGGAATAGGGGTAAAGCCGTTCGACCTCACTGAAATAATGAACCGCGTCTTCGGGCTTGCGATTGTTCTCAAGCTCGTATTCGCCACGTTTATAGATCTGCTCGGCAGTGAAGCGTTCCAGATTCTGCTTGTCATCATCCGAATCACGCAGGACAGAGCATCCTGCGAGAGTCATGCCTGCCAGAACAGCAGCCATCAAGGAAGCCGAGAATTTCGAGCGCACCATCTTCACCTGCCCAACGATTCTGCTGTGCCGCCGCCTTTTAGGTCTGGCAGCCGCAACCTCCTAGCACAGAACATCAGGGGGCGCAAAATGGCAATCCTTTGAAAATCACAAAAGAATTTTCCGGTGAAAAATGGCCCTGTCGCTGACAGGGCCATTAGGGGTCGAAACATGCGTAAAAACCCACGCATCACCGCACGAGAAGCTCGCCTTCAGCCGCATAGCGATAATTAGCGACACCCGCGCCGGGCAGGCGTTCTTCAAGCGAGGGTGAGCAGATTTCCCACTCCCACGCGGTTGGATCGGCGAATAATTCGCGCAGCAGCCGGTTAGTCATCGCATGACCTGCCCGATGCCCGGTATAACGCGCCAGAAGCGGGGCGCCGGCAAGCGCCAGATCGCCCATCGCATCAAGCATCTTGTGCCGTACGGCCTCATCCCGATGGCGCAATCCGCCAGGCGACAGCACCTGTGCCCCATCGACAACCACTGCGTTCAGATAGGTACCGCCCAAAGCCAGCCCGCTTTTGCGCATCGCATCCACATCCGATTGTCGGCAGAAGGTCCGGCTGTCCGCCAATTCGCGCAGAAATGCGCCATTGGCCATGTCCAGCCGCTTTTCCTGATGACCAATTGCCTCGTCCACGAAATCGATACCGAACTCGATCTCGAGATGATCGGCAGGACGTAGACTCGCAAAACTTTCGCCATCGCGCACTTCGACAGCGCGCAAGACGCGAATTGCACGCAGCGGTTCGGGATGCATCTCGATGCCTGTGCGCAGGATGCCCGCCACAAAGGGCGCAGCAGAGCCATCCAGAATCGGCACTTCAGGTCCGTCGACTTCGATCAGAGCGTTATGGATACCCGTCCCCGCCAGCGCCGCCATGATATGTTCAACGGTGGAAAGCGTCTGACCTTGCCCGTTATCAAGCAAAGTGCACAGTTTCGACGGCGTCACGAAATCCCATCTTGCAGGGATATCAACCGACGGCTTCAGATCGATCCGGCGAAACACGATGCCATGACCAGCCGGTGCGGGACGAATCTCCAGACGAGCCGGGGCACCCGAGTGCAAGCCGACTCCTTCAAAGATCACATTCGTTTTTAGCGTTGCCTGCATGGTCTGCCTGCCTTTGTTCTTTTCCGGAAACAGAATTCTTCCGGTAGCTACCCAGCTAAGACGAGCCACACAGAGGTTCAATTAACGAATTATGAACGTTTGTAACATTCGCAGCCGCTTCGGAAGTACCGACACATATACCCCTCCTAGCCATCTGATTAAGAATAAAAAAAGAGCCGCTGATTGCGGCTCTTCCTGAATCGTTATCGGTTAAATTTGTGATGCGCTCAATTTGCCTGACGGCGCAGGAAAGCGGGAATCTCGACATTGTCCTCGGCATGATCGGGGCTGGCAAGGTCATCGAAATCCGTTTCTTGCTGGCGGCTGCGGGCCGCCACACGCTCGTTGACGCGCTCTGCGATCGAGGATGCCGCAGGTTTCGTTTGTCCGCCCTGATCCTGATGTCCGGCCATTCTTTCAAGCATCCGGCCCAGACCGCTCATCCGGCTTTGAATGCCCTTGGAATCGGCTTCGGGCTGTTGCTGCGGCTTGCGCTCCTTACGCTCGGCCATGGGCGCGCCCTGCTGCTCGACCGCTCTGCGCAGCCGCTCCTGCACTTCTGGCCGGGGCTGGCCCGCCGGGCGACTGGGGGCGACGAAATCATCGGGATTGTCGTCGATATGAACCGCCGCCGCACGGGCCGGCGCACGACCCTGCCAAGCCGGAGGCGGAAGGTCGTCATCGACGACTTTCTTCGCGGCAAGTTCGGTTTTTTCACCGACGGGAGCCGGAGTGCGGCGCGGCGGCACGGCCAGATCGGCATCCGCCTCTGCATTCGCCTCGCGCATGACCGGCGGGTTCTGGGTCAATGGCTCTGCCATGCTACGACGCGGCGCGGGCACATCCTCGATTGCCGCCGATGCGTCGATACCGGTCGCCACGACCGATACGCGAAGCGATCCTTCCATATCCGGATCCAGCGTCGAACCAACGATGATATTCGCGTTGCCATCCACCTTGTCGCGGATGACATTGGCGGCCTCGTCCAGTTCGAACAGGGTCATGTCATAGCCGCCGGTGATGTTGATCAGAACGCCTTTGGCACCATTCAGGCTGATCTCGTCCAGAAGCGGGTTGGCGATGGCACGCTCTGCGGCCTCTTGCGCCCGGTTTTCGCCCGAAGCTTCGCCAGTTCCCATCATCGCCTTGCCCATTTCGTCCATGACGGCGCGAACATCGGCGAAGTCGAGGTTGATCAGGCCCGGACGAACCATCAGGTCGGTCACACCTTTGACACCCTGATAAAGAACATCGTCGGCCATGGCGAAGGCTTCGGTGAAGGTAGTCTTTTCATTCGCCAGCCGGAACAGGTTCTGATTGGGAATGATGATCAGGGTATCGACGACCTTCTGAAGCGATTCGACGCCTTCCTCGGCCTGACGCATCCGTTTCGTTCCCTCGAACTGGAACGGTTTCGTCACCACACCGACGGTCAGGATACCCATCTCGCGCGCGGCCTGCGCAATGATCGGCGCGGCCCCGGTGCCGGTGCCGCCGCCCATCCCGGCAGTGATAAAGCACATATGCGCGCCCATCAGATGATCGACGATATCCTCGATCGTTTCCTCAGCAGCCTTTGCGCCGATGACAGGTTTAGCGCCCGCGCCAAGACCTTCTGTCACTTTCGGCCCCATCTGCACGCGACTGGTCGCCCGGGACTGGGCAAGCGCCTGCGCGTCGGTATTCGCAACCACGAACTCGACCCCGTCGAGTTGTTTCTCGATCATGTTGTTGACCGCGTTGCCGCCCGCGCCACCGACACCGAAAACGGTGATGCGAGGCTTCAGCTCTTGTTCGTCGTTCATCATCAGATTGAGGTTCATGGTTTCCGCCTGTCTGTCGCTGATCTTCGCGGGTGTAATTCACCCGTCCGAATCCCTGTTATTAGGATGATCGTAACGAATATGGCTTTCCCCGTCACCCGAAAAACACAATTCGACCGCAAAATATTGCGGTTATTACCGCAACTCTCGGCGGTATCTTGCCAAACTACCCGAATATGGTGGTTAAGCGCAGCACTCCACCAATTCCACGCCGCATCAAGGCGGGCGCGTCTACCAGTTGTTGCGGAACCAGCGATATGCGCGGCGCAGGCTGCGCGCCGGATAGCTGTCCGCCGGCATCTCGAAATCCCACCATTCGTCCTGCGGATGGGCGGCAAACAAGGCCAACCCGACCGCGCTTGAAAAACTGGGATCCGTCAGCTGATGCGCCAACCCATCTATACGCAAGGGACGCCCGCAACGGATATTCGGTCCAAGGATTCGCGTCGCCAGCCCGTCCAGTCCCGGAATCTGGCTGCCTCCACCAGTCAAGACGATCTGCTGACTGGGCATATGATCAAATCCTGCTGCATCAAGGGTTTGGCGTACATTTTCAAGAATTTCTTCAACCCGTGGACGCATGATTCCAATGACATCAGCCCGGCTGACGGTACGGCGATCCGCTTCCCAATCACCCGTATCGCCGCCGACTTCGATCATGTCGCGATCATCTCGCCCGGTCGCTTCGACACCGCCGTTCAGCGTCTTCAGGCGCTCTGCCACCGGCAACGAAACCCGCAGCCCCTGAGCAAGATCCTGGGTGACAAGATTCCCGCCAATTCTAACATTATCCGAGAAGATCATGTGTTTCTTAACAAAAATTGAAACACCAGTACCGCCACCGCCAAAATCGATACATGCGGCCCCAAGTTCCTGCTCATCCTCGACCAGACTTGCCCGCGCCGACGCGTAGGAAGCCGAGGCGATGCCGGCCAATTCAAGGTCGCAGCGGCGAATGCATTGCACCAGATTGCCGATAAGATCGCCGTCGATCGTCAGCACATGCATGTCGCAGGCCAGTTTATTGCCCGCGTGATCCCGCGGATCCGACAGACCGCTGCGGTTATCCACTGCGAAATTCACTGGCTGGGCATGCAGAACCTCTCGCCCCCGCCCGAAGTCGGGAACCTCGCAGGATGCAAGTACCGAGGCGACGTCATGTTCGGTCACTTTGCCGGATTCGAGCACGATCTGGCCATCCAGCCCATAAGATGACGGGCGCCCCCCCGACATGCAGGCAATGACATGATCAACCCGAACGCCGGCCAGCTTCTGCGCCGCCGCCACTACTGTGCGAATCGCACGCTCGGTCTCGGCCATGGTCTCGATCTCGCCCCTGCGCACTCCACGCGAACGGGTCGAGGCAGCCCCGATCACCCGGAAATTCGCCTGCCCGGCCATGGGTCCGACGCCATCGGTTTCGCGCATGGTTCCTGAACCGTCAAATTTCAGCACCATGCACGCGATCTTCGAGGTGCCGATATCCAGGATACCGATCACCCCGCGTTGCAGGGCCGCCCGCCGCATGTTCCGCATAGCCCGCTGCGTCTGATACAGTTCCGCCACTGTTCAGCCCCCCTTTTCTTCTTCCAATGGCTTTCCATCCGGCCCCAGCAAAGGCTGCCCTCGCGCCGAACGGATCGTGTTCTGTGCATCGATCCCAAGCTGGACGATCGGACGCGACGGATTCCGCAGATCGACCACGCGGATATCCCGACCCAGAATATCCTCCGCCTGATGCATCGCGATTGCGGCGCCCAAAGCCGTTACCGCGCCTTCCGCAGGCAGTTTGATCTGCTGTCCCTTGTCCAGAACCAAATCCCAGCGGCGCTCGCCCCGGCGTACCAGTCCGCGCACACGCGGAAGGATCGGCCCGGCAGCGTCGATCAGTTCCAATGCCTCCTCGCTGGCCTGATCCGCGCCCACGCCGGCGATCAATGGCAGATCCCGGCGAACATCACGCGACGTAACCCCGGCCACCCGGTGCCCTGTGGCATCCAACATCTCGATCCCGCGGGGATGTCTCCAAAGCAATGCAGGGACGCGCTCTTTCACCACCGCCGACAGCACACCGCCGGGCTTGATCCGCAAATCAATATCTTCAATGGCGTCGAGTTGCAGAACCTGCAGGCGCAGCGCCACCAGATCTATATCAAAGCTGGAAGCGGGAAGATCGATCGGCAACATTCCCCGCAACGCCTTGTCAACCGCAGGCGAGGCGCCCTCGATCGTCATCATCTTGACCTGAAAGGCATCGCGGCTCTGGATCTTCTCGACCACTCCGGCGATCCCGTCAGTCAGCATTGCACGGCGCCCCTCATCCGCCATCCACAACCCGGCGGTCATGGCGATCAGAAAAGCGGGCAAGCCAACCCGGACCACCCGCCGGTAAAGCGGTGTCAGCCACATCCGCTCGAGCCGGTATTTCAGGCGAGAAGGCGCAGGATCCCGCTTTGGCCGCGGCAAAGGCGGTTCTGACTGACGCCCGGGACGATGGTCGATCACGAATGACACAACGCATCCTCCACCATCCAGCGCATCAACGCGGGAAAGTCGATTCCCTTATGCGCCGCCTGTTCAGGAGCCAGCGATGTCGGGGTCATACCCGGCTGGGTATTGACCTCCAGAAGGATCAGCCCGTCCAGCCCGCGCGCTTCGTCCCACCGGAAATCCGTCCGCGTCAGACCGCGGCAACCAAGCGCGCGATGCGCCCGAAGGGCATAATCAAGGCAGGCCTCGGTAATTTCATCCGGCAGTTCCGCCGGAAGCACATGCCGCGATCCGCCCTCCTTGTATTTTGCATCATAATCGTACCAACCATCGGTGATGATCTCGGTCACGCATAACGCCCGGTCGCCCATGACCGTCGTCGTCAGCTCGCGCCCGGGGGCATAAGTCTCGACCATGACACTTGCAGGCATCGTATCGGCGAGTTGCGGCGGGGCATTCGCGCCATCATGCACGATATAGATCCCGACCGAGGAGCCTTCGTTATTCGGCTTGACGACATATGGCGGCACCAGAACATGTCTGCGGCCGACATCCACGGCATCGGCGATCACGCTTTCGACCACCGGCAGACCGGCTGCGCGGAATGCCGCCTTGGCCACCGATTTATCCATGGCCATGGCCGAGGCCATCACTCCGGAATGCGTATAGGGAAGCCCCAGCCATTCAAGGATGCCCTGCACGCAGCCATCCTCGCCCCAGCGGCCGTGCAATGCATTGAAAACGACATCGGGATGAGCCTCGTCCAGCCGGGCAACGATATCGCCGCCCCGGCTTGCACCGAGTTCGATCTCGATCACATCATAGCCCGCCACCCGCAGCGCCGCAGCGCATTCACGCCCCGATGACAGTGACACCTCGCGCTCGGCCGAGGGGCCACCCATCAGAACGGCTACGGTATGGGCTGTCCTGCTCGACCTGCCCGTCACGTTTCTGCCTCTTGCCACCCGGTTGATCCGGGCCTTGTCTGGTTCGATGCGGCCGGGTTTTCCCCGATCCCGTAATCATTGTTTCTGCAGGATAACCGCAAAGACCGAATCACAAAAGGGCCTTTTTATGGTTGGGCGGATATTATGATCCTGTCAGTGTAAAGAATGATCTGATTGCCGCCTGTTCGCGGCAGGATCCCAGCAGGACAACAGCGGAAAATCAGGCCTCGTCCCGCTCGGCTGCGGGTTCTCCGACGCGGATCACCTCCCATTGCAACTCCTGACCGCTATCCTCAAGCACGCGACGACGGACCAGTTCGCCCAAAGCCTCAAGATCGGCGGCCGTTGCCCCCGCCGCATTCAGCAGGAAATTCGGGTGTTTCTCGGACATTTGCGCGCCACCCCAGCTATGGCCGCGTAGCCCCGCACGGTCGATCAGCGACCATGCCTTCAACTCATGCGTATCATCCGCCTTGCCCGTCGAACTGAACCCGGCCGGATTGCGGAAGGTCGAACCGGCGCTGCGTTCTTTCGTGGGCTGGGTCTCATCCCGCTTGGCCAGCTGTGCCGCCATTTTCGCGTGCAATGCATCCGGATCGCCCTTCCCGGCCCCAAGAACCGCCTCGGTGATGATCCATCCTTCGGGCAATTCGGAATGGCGATAGGCGAAACGCAGATCGTCCGGGGTCAGGACGACCGGCCTTCCGTCACGCGAAACGCCCCGGGCCTCAAGCAGATGATCGGCGATATAGGAGCCATAGCATCCCGCATTCATCCTGACCGCGCCGCCGACCGAGCCGGGAATCGTGCGCAGAAATGTCAGATCCAGACCTGCATCCGCTGCCCGGCGGGCGACATGGGCGTCCAGTGCGCCGGCCCCGGCGATGACCCGGTCATCCTCCACCGTGATGGAGTTGAACCCGCGCCCCAGCCGGATGACCACACCCCGGATCCCGCCATCCCGCACGATCAGATTGCTGCCGACACCGATCGGAAAAACCGGCATATCCGGGGCGAGATCGCGCAGAAATCCAGCAAGATCCTCCGTATCCGCGGGCTGAAACAGCCAGTCTGCCGGGCCACCTACCCGCAGCCATGTCAGGCTGTCCAGGGGGCGGTTTGGTGTGAGGACACCGCGGGGGATAGGAAGTTCTAATGTCATGACATGCTGGTAAACAGGGCCTTGCCGAAGGTCAATCTGCACCGGCAAGCCATGGCCCGGGCCAGATATCTGTCGGAAGTTCAGCGAAGCACTCTTTTCGACAAATCTGCCCCGTCATCCCCTTGATCGATATTTTCGCGCATATCCTGCCGGTTGCGATGCAGGATCGCGCCGAGCCCAGCCGCAAACGCACATATTCCAACGGCAGGCCCCCAATGCAGGGTCAGCCAGCCCAGGATCGGAACACCTATAGCGATCATGCCCGCCACAAGACGCGCCTGACCCACGGGCGAGCGCCGCGGCAGAAAGCATGCCAGAAAAAGCCAAAGCAATGCCAACCCGCCCGAGATCGAGTACATGCTGTTCATGCCGGTTGGTCCCGCAGGCGTTCAGGCAGGGCATTGGCCCAGCCCGAAATCGTACCTGCACCCAGGCAGACGACCATATCACCGGGCCGGGCCTGTTCCCGGACTAGCCGCGTCAGATCCTCTTCACTCAGGATTGCGCGGGCATGCCGGTGGCCATGGGCAATCAATCCAGCGACCAGATCGTCCCGCGTGGCGCCAGGGATCGGATCTTCGCCGGCGGCATAGACCTCGGCAATCGCGACTACATCGGCTTCGTTGAAACAGGTGCAGAAATCATCGAACAGGCTGGACAGACGCGAATAGCGATGCGGCTGATGCACGGCGATGACCCGGCCCGAGCTTGCCTGACGCGCGGCCTTCAGCACTGCTGCGATCTCGACCGGATGGTGGCCGTAATCGTCAATGATGGTGACGCCGTCCACTTCGCCCACACGCGTGAAACGCCGTCCCACCCCGCCAAAATTCGCCAGCGCCTCGCGGATCTCGGATCTCTTCATGCCCAGATGTCTCGCGACGGCAACCGCTGCGAGACAGTTCGAGACGTTGTGGTCCCCCGGCATCGGCAGGGTGCAGCCTTCGATCGTCAGGAAACCCTCGCCGGTCTCGTCCCGCTCGGCCTGAAGCGCAATATCGAAATGCGCGATACCCTTGTCGTAATGCAGATTGACCGCGCGCACATCGGCCTGCGTATTGAAGCCAAACGTCACCACCCGGCGATCGGTCAGCCGGCCGACAAGCGCCTGCACCTCGGGATGATCGGTACAGCACACCGCCAGACCGTAGAACGGAATCCCCGAGGTGAAATCATAAAAACCCTTCCGCAGAGCATCGAAACTGCCCCAATGCTCCATATGCTCGGGGTCGATATTCGTGACAATGGCGATATCGGCGGGCAGGCGATTGAAGCTGCCATCGCTTTCATCCGCCTCGACGACCATCCATTCGCCCGCACCGGCACGAGCGTTCGAGCCATAGGCGTGAATCACCCCGCCATTGATTACGGTCGGATCCAGCCCGCCCGCATCCAGCAGAGTTGCGACCATGGTCGTCGTCGTCGTCTTGCCATGGGTGCCCGCGACGGCGATATTCGATTTCATCCGCATGAGCTCGGCCAGCATCTCGGCGCGGCGCACCACGGGCAGGCCACGGCGGCGGGCCTCTTCCAGTTCGGGATTGCCCTTCTTGATCGCGGTCGAGATCACGATCACACCGGCGCCCTCGATATTTCCGGCCTCCTGCCCCTCGAAAATCGTGGCGCCCAGCCCTTCCAGCCGGTCGGTGATTTTCGAGCGTTTCAGGTCACTGCCCTGCACCGCATAACCAAGCGTCAGCAACACTTCGGCGATGCCGGACATGCCGATGCCGCCGATGCCGACGAAATGGATCGGGCCGAGTTCTCCGGGCAGTTTGGTCGCCGCGTTCATTCCTTGATCTCCATCACGATATCATAAAGCCGCCGCGCCGCGTCCGGGCGGCCAAGTCCGCCTGCGGCAGCGGCCATTTTTCCTGCCTGTACGGGATCCGTCAGTATGGCGCGGATGTCGCGTGTCAGGGTCGTGGCATCAAGCGCCGATTCCGGATGGACGAATGCCGCCCCTGCATCGGCAAGCGCCTGTGCATTGGCCGTCTGATGGTCTCCGGCAGCGGTCGCCAGAGGAATCAGGATCGCGGGACGCCCGATCACGGTCATATCGGCGATCGAAGAGGCGCCCGACCGGCTGATCACCAGTTGCGCCTGTGCAATCCGCTGGGGAACGTCGGTGAAAAAGGGCTGTACATCGGCGCGGATACCCGCAGCCTGATAAGCCTTGGTCACCCTGTCCCCATCCTCGGCCCTGGCCTGATGGCTGACATGCAACCGCGCGCGCATCTCTGCCGGCAAGGCCGCAATCGCGCCCGGCACGATATCCGACAATATCCGTGCTCCTTGCGAGCCACCGATCACCAGAAGGTACAGTTCTCCATCGCCCGGCGCATCATAGACCGCCCCTGCCCGCTCCAGCACCGAGGCGCGAACGGGATTGCCGGTATGGACGGCCTCGACACGATCAGGCAGCCGCGTTGGCCAGATACCGCAGGCCACGCGATGAACCCGTGGCGCGAACAGCCGGTTCACCCGGCCCATCACACCGTTCTGTTCATGGATCATGCGCGGCAGGCCCATGCTAACCGCTGCGGCAAGCGCCGGAATGGTCGGGTAGCCGCCGAATCCGATCACGACCGAGGGCCGGTCACGCCGGAACGCGGCACGTGCCGCCAATATCCCTGCGGCGATCTTGAATGGCGCGGTCAGCTTACCGATGACCCCACCCCGCGCCGTGGTCGCGGATTGCACCACCGAACGCTCGACTGCCCCAGGAAATCCCTCGGCATAGCGCGCGCCGCGCTCATCGGTGGACAGCCTCACCCGCCATCCCTCGGCAAGCAGCAACTCAGCCAGCGCCTGCGCAGGAAACATATGCCCGCCGGTTCCCCCGGCAGCAATCAGTGCAAGCGGTGCGGACATCAGCGTTTCCGCCGAAGGATTTCAGCGATTTCGCCCTGTGGACGAGTGCGCGTCAGCGCCAGCAGCGCCCCCAGCGTAACGGCTGACGCGATGATCGACGAGCCGCCATAGCTGATAAAGGGCAATGTCATGCCTTTGGCCGGCAGCAGCCGGACCGCGACACCCATATTGATCAGCGCCTGTACTCCGAAAGAACAGGCCAGCCCGGCACCGGCAATTCTGGTGAAAGGATCACGTTCCTTCAGCAGACGGAACAGGCTGCGCACAACGATGGTGCAGTACAGCGCAATGATCGCCAGCACCATAATCAGCCCGTATTCCTCGGCGGCGACGGCGATGATGAAATCGGTATGCGCATCCGGCAGCGACCACTTCACCGTACCTTCGCCCACGCCGACTCCGAAAAATCCGCCTTCCTGAATGGCGTTGGTTGCATAGCCGATCTGGGTGCGGGGATCGATCTCGGGCGACAGAAAGCCGTTGATCCGACGGGCGAAATGCTCGGACGCGCCATAGGCGAAAAAGCCGCCCAGCACCGCCATGCCAGCCACGCCCATCAACAGCACCATCGGCGCACCCGCGACGAAATACATCACCAGCCAGGCGAACAGCACCAGCGACGCCTGCCCGAAATCAGGCTGCATCGCCAGCAGCAGCACGATCATCCCGGCTGTTATGAAGGAATAAAGCCTGCCCGGCGGGCCACCCACTTCCTGACTTGCCGCCATGAACCATGCACAGAGCGCAACGAAACCCGGCTTGAGGAATTCCGACGGCTGCAAGGAAAATCCCGCAATACTCAACCAGCGCACCGCGCCCTTGCCGTGATCCGTCCCAAGTACCGGCAGGACGAAAAGCATCAGCAACGCCACAGCGAAACCCATGACGCCGAAACGCCTCACCTGCCGGGGCGACATCATCGAGAAGATCAGCAGGACGAACAGCGAAAGACCGCCATACATCGCCTGTCGTTCGACATAGTAAAACCTGGGCAGATTGTTCTTTTCCGCCAAAGGCACCGACGCCGCCAGTCCCAGCAGGATGCCCATCGCAAACAGCCCCAGCACACAGGCCAATGACCATTTATCGACGGTTCGCCACCATCTGGGAAGAATCGGATCGCCTGCCCGCACCTGAGCCGTGCCAAAGACCATCTCGGTCATGGATATCCTGCCGTCACTGCCTCTGCCATGTCCGGTTTTCCGGATCTGGGAGAAAGCATAGCGCGATTTCCATCGCCGCGCCACTACCTATTGTGTGAAGTCCATGGAAAATCTGTATCTGGCCTCTGCCATGACCAGCTGGAATCGGGACGATCGACGCAGGCTCGACGCCGAAATGTCCCTATCTCGCATGACAAGAGACAGGATTTTGTAGCATTGTCATATAAATGCGCCAATATACCCCGATGACACAAATCAACCGCCCCGTTCTTCTGGAAATCGTCTCGGCCTTTTTGCGGCTTGGTGTAACCAGCTTTGGCGGGCCGATTGCGCATCTTGGCTATTTTCGCTCTGAACTGATCCAGCGGCGGCGCTGGATCAGCGATGACAGCTATGCCGAAATCCTTGCGCTTAGTCAGTTCCTGCCCGGACCGGCATCCTCGCAGGTCGCATTTGCGCTGGGCTGGCAGCGCGGCGGCTTTGCCGGAGCATTGCTCGCGACATTGGCGTTTACGCTGCCATCCGCCTTGACGATGGTCCTGCTTGCGGCGTTTGCCGGATCGACGCCGCCGGAAACAGGGCTGGCCGGAGGGTTGGTTGCGGGGCTGAAGATCACTGCCGTGGCGGTCGTCGCGCATGCGGTTCTGGGCATGGCGCGAAGCCTTGCTCCGACAGGCGCCCGTGCCGGGATTGCGCTTGCGGCACTGGCAATGATCGCATTGCTGCCCGCGGAAGCCGTTGTGCAGGTCGCCGCCATCCTGCTGGGTGCGGGGCTTGGCTTCGTCTTTCGGGTTGCGCCAGCTTTGCGGGAAATGGCCACCCCGCCCCTGCGCGCACTGACCCGGAAAGGCGGGGCATATTGTCTTGCGGCTTTTGCCATCCTGCTGATCGGGCTTCCCCTTTTGGCGACAATCGGCTGGCCGGTGAAACTCGCCGATATCTTTTATCGCGCAGGGGCTTTGGTTTTCGGCGGAGGGCATGTCGTCCTGCCGCTGCTGCAAAACGGCACTCAGGGACTGGTTTCCGACGCAAGCTTTCTGGCGGGATACGGAGCAGCGCAGGCGATGCCGGGGCCACTATTCACCTTTGCGGGCTGGCTGGGTCAGGTAACGGGCGGATTGCCCGGCGCATTAATCGCGCTTGTCGCGATTTTTCTTCCCGGATTTCTTCTGATGGCCGGCGCAATGCCGTTCTGGGCCGTGCTGTCACGGATAGGCAATGCGCGCCATGCCATGGCCGGCGCGAATGCTGCAGTCGTCGGCATCCTGGGACATGCGCTTTACGATCCGGTTTTCACCTCGGGAATCCGTGGCGATGCGGATCTCGCGCTGGCCGTGACCCTTTTCCTGATGCTTGGTTTATGGAGCAGACCCGCTTGGCAGGTGGTGATTGCCGGTGCGCTGGGCGGCGTGGCACTTTCCGGCCTCGCGTAAAACCGAACCGCTGTTATTCATCCACCACGTTAAGGATTTGCGGCAATGCCGGACAGGGCAACAGCTGATTCTTCGCCACATCCGCCAACGTATGATTGTGAAGAAACACATAGACATGCGCGGACAGGCTTTCCCACAGGCGGTTCGACAGCGTCTGCGCACGGGAACCCGATACGCCGCCCGAGGCCCCTGCGCCCACATGCATGGCGCTGACGGTTTCGTCCACCGCCTCGAGAATTTCGGCCACCCGGATGGTTTCAGATGCGCGGGCAAGACGATAGCCGCCGCCCGGACCGCGTACCGAGGTAACCAGCTCTGCCCGGCGCAGGCGAACGAAAAGCTGCTCCAGATAGGGCAGCGAAATATCCTGACGGTTCGAAATCTCGGCCAGCGAGGTCAGTTCGTCACCTCGGGCGATGGCAAGATCGACCAGTGCAATAATGGCGTAACGGCCTTTTGTTGACAGTTTCATCGCTATTTCCCTTCCTGTGCCCCTGCGGCAATCCCGCCACAGATTGACGGCCCCCTTGACACTACGTTATGCCCCTTATGCCCGTCTTCTTGCGTCTGCGGTACCGGCTTACCAGATAATCGTCTAGAAGCCTCGCAGGAATGCGTCAAGAAACCCAGAAAGCCGCTGAAGGAATACGATGCCAGAGTTGATTTTTCCGGGCCCCGAGGGCCGCCTAGAGGGTCGTTACCATCCCCAGCCCGGCATACCGGACGCCCCTATCGCCATCATCCTGCATCCCCATCCGCAATATGGCGGCACGATGAATAACCGGGTGGTCTATAACCTGCATTATGCCTTCCACAATATGGGCTTTACGGCGATGCGGTTCAATTTCCGTGGCGTGGGTCGGTCGCAGGGCGAATTCGATCAGGGCATCGGCGAATTGTCGGATGCCGCTTCGGCGCTTGATTACCTGCAGGCGATGAATCCGAATTCCAAGCATTGCTGGGTTGCCGGCTTCAGCTTTGGCGCATGGATCGGGATGCAGCTTCTGATGCGGCGCCCCGAGATCACCGGTTTCATCAGCGTGGCGCCGCCTGCGAATATGTATGATTTCAGCTTTCTCGCCCCCTGCCCCAATTCCGGGCTGATCGTCAACGGCACTGCCGATCGCGTCGCCCCTCCGAAGGACACGCATTCTCTGGTCGCCAAACTGCGCGAGCAGAAGGGCATCACCATCACCCACGAAGAAATCGAGGGCGCAGATCACTTCTTCCGGGACGAAGATGCCCATATGAAACCGATGATCGACATGGTGCAGACCTATGTGCGCAGGCGGCTGACGGAAAATTCGCGATAAGCAGCAGTGCCGGGAGATAAAATCTGCAAGAGGAAACTCATTGCATACGTCTCATGAGCTATTCACACCGCGCAATTAAATTCTAAAATGCCAAGCTGTTATGGCGCATTATTTGGAATCCTGGCACAGCTGAAACGAGGTGTTCGCATAAACTATGCGCGTGATGACGACGCCCGTAGCTTTCCGGCATCATCGCCTCAACGGTATGCAATCGCATACTACACTTTCCTTTTAACCGGCGATCCATTATAGCCGCCTCAGCGAATCCAACAGCCGAAGGGACCCTCCATGTCGAAGATCAAGGTAGAGAACCCCGTCGTCGAGCTCGACGGCGATGAGATGACCCGGATCATCTGGGATTTCATCAAGAAAAAACTGATTCTGCCCTATCTGGATATCGACCTGAAATATTACGATCTTGGCATCGAAGAGCGTGACAGGACCGACGATCAGATCACCGTCGATGCGGCCGAAGCGATCAAACAATATGGCGCGGGCGTCAAATGCGCGACCATCACCCCCGATGAAGCGCGGGTCGAGGAATTCAGCCTGAAAAAGATGTGGCGTAGCCCCAACGGCACGATCCGCAACATTCTTGGCGGCGTGATTTTCCGTGAGCCGATCATCTGCCAGAACGTGCCGCGTCTGGTTCCGGGCTGGACGCAGCCGATCATCGTTGGCCGTCACGCCTATGGCGATCAGTATCGCGCGACCGATTTCCGGTTCCCCGGCAAAGGCAAACTGACCATCAAATTCGTCGGCGATGACGGCGAAACCATCGAACACGAGGTATTCCAGGCACCGGGCTCCGGTATCGCCATGGCGATGTATAACCTTGACGATTCGATCAGGGATTTCGCCCGCGCATCTTTGAACTATGGCCTGAACCGTGGCTTGCCGGTTTATCTGTCGACCAAGAACACGATCCTGAAAGCCTATGACGGCCGCTTCAAGGATCTGTTCCAGGAAGTCTACGAACAGGAATTCGAAGCCGAGTTCAAGAAGAAGGGCATCCATTACGAACACCGGCTGATCGACGATATGGTCGCCTCGGCTCTGAAATGGTCGGGTGGCTATGTCTGGGCCTGCAAGAACTACGACGGCGATGTCCAGTCCGACACGGTCGCGCAGGGTTTCGGCTCGCTTGGCCTGATGACCTCGGTACTGATGACGCCCGACGGGAAAATCGTCGAGTCCGAGGCCGCCCATGGCACCGTGACCCGCCACTACCGCGAACATCAGAAGGGCAATGCCACGTCGACCAACTCGATCGCTTCGATCTACGCCTGGACGGGCGGCCTGAAGCATCGCGCCAAGCTGGACGACAACGCCGCACTGGCCAAATTCGCGGATACGCTTGAGAAAGTGACCGTGCAGGCGGTTGAAGACGGATTCATGACCAAGGATCTGGCTCTGCTGGTTGGTCCGGACCAGAAATGGCTGACCACCATGGGCTTCCTTGAGAAGATCGACGAGTATCTGAACAAGGCGCTCGACTGAGCAGGCTACTTTGGACAGAAACAGAAAGGCCGGGCATCATTTGCCCGGCCTTTCTTTCTTCCGGCCTCGCGCCTATTCTTCCTTCACGGTCGTGCCTGATATTGATTTCGCCGCGCTTCAGTCGCGGAAATTACGGCTGTCCTTGACCTGATCCCACGCCCAGACAACCTCTGCCAGCCGATCCTCGTCCGAGCGGTCGCCGCCATTCATATCTGGATGAAGATCCTTCACCAGTGACTTGTATTGCTTGCGAATTTCTCCGCGCGTCCAATGATCCTTCGCCTCAAGGATATCCAGCGCCTTACGCTCGGTCGGGGGCAGTTTCCGGCCGGTTTTCGCACGCGCTTCCGGCGAGGTTCCATTCGCCCCCAATATCTCGAGCGGGTCACTGACGCCATGCCGCGCCCAGGCCTGTTCCTTCCCGGCACGCCCGAAAGGCTTCGTGGGGCGATCCCATACGGTCGCATTGTCCAGAAATCTCTGGAATTCCTCTTCGCTCTGACCCTGAAAGTAGTTCCAGTTCTGGTTGTATTCACGCACATGCTCTTTGCAGAACCAGAAATAATCATCCAGGTTGCGCGGATTTTTCGGGGCACGGTATTTGCCCGGCTCGTTGCATCCCTCTTTCTCGCAAATGCGGGTCGAGGTTTCGAACGCGCCAGACATTCCACGCCGTCCTTTTGCGCGCCGCTTCTTGTCACGGGCGGCGGAAATATCAAATCCAAACGGGTCGTTACTGCTCATGGTTCAGGGCACCTTTGCGACTCGGAGGCGGCAGTTTAGGCTATTTCACGCGACATGGAAGATCTTGACGGAGAATATGAGTATGATTGCGGATGAAATGCGCGAGAGGTTGGCCGTGCTGACCCCTTCGAAACTGGAAATTATCGACGAAAGCGAAGGTCATCGTGGCCACGCCGGATATCAAGAAGGCGGGCAAAGCCATTTCCGCATCCGAATGGCCAGTTCCTCTTTCGCAGGGCTCAGCAGATTGCAGAGACATCGGCTGATTCACGACACGCTCGGCGATATAGTGCCACGGATCCATGCGCTTGCGCTTGAACTCGCGGAAAGCTGAACCGTTAGCGCCCTCGGTCTTGCCCCTGCCCTGACCGCCGCGTAGAAGCCGGTCAAATGAATATGAAACAGTAATTTGGAAGGGCCTTCCATGAGCGGACGCACGGATTTCAACGATCGACTACTTTCGCTGGGGCTGGCGCGCGTCAGCGAGGCGGCAGCGCATGCCTCGGCCCGCCTGATCGGGCGTGGTGATGAAAAAGCCGCCGATCAGGCAGCGGTCAACGCCATGCGCGATCAGCTCAACATGCTGGACATCAAGGGGGTTGTCGTCATCGGCGAAGGCGAGCGTGACGAGGCTCCGATGCTGTATATCGGCGAAGAGGTCGGATCCGGAAAGGGCCCCGAAGTTGATATCGCACTTGATCCGCTTGAAGGGACGACCCTGACCGCGAAGGACATGCCGAACGCCCTGACCGTGATCGCCATGGCGCCACGCGGCACCCTGCTGCATGCGCCGGACGTCTATATGGACAAGCTGGCCATTGGACCGGGCTATCCGGAAAACGTGGTCAGCCTGGACATGTCCCCCGCCGAGCGGGTGCGGGCGCTGGCCAAGGCGCGGGGCTGCAAGGACAGCGATATCACTGTCTGCATTCTTGAACGCCCCCGGCATGAAGACATGATCGCCGCAGTGCGCGAAACCGGCGCGGCGATCCGTCTGATCACCGATGGCGATGTTGCGGGCGTGATCCATACCGCCGAAGCCGAACTGACCGGGATCGACATGTATATGGGCAGCGGCGGCGCGCCGGAGGGCGTTCTGGCGGCATCGGCCCTGAAATGCATGGGCGGCCAGATGTGGGGCCGGCTGCTATTCCGCAACGATGACGAAAAAGGCCGGGCCCGCGGCGCGGGCATCACCGATCTGGATCGGATTTATTCGCGTGATGAACTGGTGACCGCGGACGTGATCTTTGCGGCAACCGGCGTCACCAATGGCTCGATCGTGGCAGGCGTCAAGCGCGAACCGCATTATCTGCAAACCGAAACGATCCTGATGCGTTCCAAGACCGGATCGGTCCGGCGGATGATCTATCGCAATCCGATCCGGTGAATATGGGGGTTCTGCCCCCGCCGCGCCATGCGCGGCTCTCCCGGGATATTTTCATGAAGAAGGGAAGTCGTGGCGTTCCTGGGGGTTGAGAATTCGCTGACCGGACGAAGCTGGCTTGGCCCCGATATGGGTATCGAACGGCTGGCCGAAGGTCTGGCCCAGCGATGCTCTCTGCCGCTTTCGGTGGCGCGGGTTCTTGCAGATCGCGGGGTGGAGGCCGAACTGGCCGAAGGCTATCTGACGCCCCGGCTGCGCGACCTTCTGCCCGACCCGCTGAGCTTGCGGGACATGGAGAAAGCGGCCGGCAGGCTGGTCGCCGCGGCCACGACCGGCGAACGCGTCGCCATATTCGCCGATTACGATGTGGATGGTGGTTCTTCTGCCGCCCTGTTGCTGGACTGGCTGCACCAGCAAGGGCGGAATGCCACGCTTTATATCCCGGACCGTATCGATGAGGGCTACGGGCCGAACGCGCCGGCGATGGCGGAACTGGCGGGCGGGCATGACCTGATCATCTGCGTCGATTGCGGTACGCTGAGTCATGATGCCCTGGCGGCAGCGACGGGGGCCGATATCATCGTACTGGACCACCATCTTGGCGGCGAAACCCTGCCCCCCGCGCTTGCCGTGGTCAATCCCAACCGGGCGGATGAGGATGGCGCGCTTGGCCATCTTTGCGCCGCGGGGGTGGTGTTTCTGACATTGGTGCAGGCTGGGCGCGTATTGCGGCGCATGGAACGGCCGGAGCCCGACCTGATGGCGATGCTGGATCTGGTCGGGTTGGCGACCGTGGCCGATGTCGCGCCGCTGATCGGCGTGAACCGGGCCTTCGTGCGTCAGGGTCTGGCGGTCATGGCGCGCAGGCAACGGCCGGGACTGGTGGCACTGTCGGATGTGGCGCGGTTGGACGGGCCTCCGAACGCCTTTCACCTTGGGTTTCTGCTGGGGCCCCGGATCAATGCCGGCGGACGGGTCGGACGTGCGGATCTGGGCGCGCTTTGCCTGTCCTCACGCGATCCTGCGGAAGCGGTCCGGCTGGCCGGTGAGCTTGACGGGCTGAACCGTGAACGCCGCGCGATCGAGGCTGCGGTTCGCGATGAAGCATTGGCGCAGGTGGAAGCGCGCGGCGACAGCACTCTGTCATGGGCGGCGGGCGATGGCTGGCATCCGGGCGTGGTCGGCATTGTTGCGGCAAGGATCAAGGAAGCGACGGATTTGCCCTCGGTGGTCATCGGCATTGATGGCGATATCGGCAAGGGCTCTGCGCGATCTGTTCCCGGTGTCGATCTGGGCCGGGCGATACAACGGCTTGCCGGTGAAGGATTGCTGATCAAGGGCGGCGGGCATGAAATGGCCGCAGGGCTTACCGTGGCCCGGGAACATATCAATGCCGCGATGGCGCGACTGAGCGAATTGCTTGCCCGCGATATCGCCGGACGCAGCGGGTTGAGCGATCTGCGGATTTCAGGGCTGCTCGAAACCCCCGCCGCGACACCAGAGTTGTTTCATCAACTGGAAGCCGCCGGCCCGTTTGGGCAAGCCTCCCCCGCGCCCCGCTTCGCCTTTGCGCAACAATTGATCGACAGTGCCTCGACAATGGGCGACAGCCATCTGCGGCTTTCATTCCGCAGCCCCGGCGCCCCGGCACTCGAAGCCGTGGCGTGGGGTGCGATGAACACGCCTCTTGGCCCCGGATTGATCGGCGCGAAGGGGCGTCGCTTTCATCTGGCGGGCAGGCTGGAACTTTCGACTTGGGGCAACAGGACCCGGGTGCGGCTGCGGCTTGAGGATGCTGCCGAAGCCTGAGTCCTGTGCGGCGATGCGGGTATCTGTGTGAAAGGCAGCCCCTAGAACGGGATCTCATCGTCATAATCGCTGCGTCCGCCACCCGATGGAGCGCCGCCGCCGGATGAACCGCCATAGTTATCGGAGCCGCCCCCGCTATAGCCGCCACGGCTCCCACCACCTCCACCGCCACCTTCACCGCGGCCATCCAGCATATGCAATTCGCTGCGGAATGGGCGCAAGGTGACTTCGGTCGAATAGCGATCCTGCCCGTTCTGATCCTGCCATTTGCGGGTCTCGAGCTGACCTTCGACATAGACCTTGCTGCCCTTGCGCAAATATTGTTCTGCCACCCGGGCCAACGGCTCGGAATAAATGGCGACGGAATGCCACTGGGTCCGTTCCTGCCGTTCACCGCTATTGCGATCCTTCCACTGCTCGGAGGTCGCTATCCGCAGGTTGACCACCTTGCCACCATTCTGAAAGGTCCGGACCTCGGGATCCTGTCCCAGATTTCCGACCAGAATGACCTTATTGACGCTACCTGCCATGGTGGGCTCTCCGCTGTTTCCGTGTGTTTCGCCGGTCTATCCCAGCGGCAACCCGGCGTGCAAGCAAATCACACTGCCTTGCGCTTTTTCTCCGGTTCCATACGCAACCGGCGATAAGCTGATTTCCGCTGTCGCTTGCATAAGCATTATTCACAAGAAAGGCCTTGCTGGCGATAAGAGAAATTTGCTGTATAGTGCAACAAAATAATATCCGGTTAACGAGGGACGGATAATATGAAGGTCACCACTGCGATCAAGGCCATGATCGGCGCAGTATTGCTTGCCGGAACCGGACTTCCCGCCGCGGCTGAGGGATTGCGCCTTTCGGGAAGCTCGTCGAAATCGCGGGCGGATCAGTTTGCCCGGCAAACCCGGCTGATGGATTCGCGGCTGGCGTCGCAATATCAGCAATCCGCGAGGCTGCGCCCCGGAGATGGCGACAGCAGCATCATCGAACTTGGCCTTTCCACGAATATTCCCGCCTATCAGGGCAGGAAAAGCGAATATACACCGCATGCCCGTGCTGCCGCCCGGCGCTATGGCATTCCAGAGGATCTGTTCCTGCGCCTGGTTCAGCAGGAATCCGGCTGGAATCCGGCGGCCAGATCACACAAGGGCGCAACCGGGCTGGCCCAGCTTATGCCGGGTACGGCGGCCAGATTGGGGGTTAATCCCCATGATCCGGTGGAAAACCTCAATGGCGGCGCGCGTTACCTGCGCATGATGTATAACCAGTTCGGCAACTGGCGGCTTGCATTGGCAGCCTATAATGCCGGTCCGGCGGCAGTTTCCAAATATGGCGGCATCCCGCCCTACCGCGAAACCCGCAACTATGTCCGCGTCATCGCCGGAAGCTGATCGCTTCTGGCGGGGCTCGGCCCGCTTCCTGCATATGATCCGCGATTCCGCTACCCATCAATGGGCAAGTCGGTCGATATTGTCTCAAATGCCTTATATCCGGCATTGAGCGGCAAGGCTTTATTAACTTCTGCTGGTCATGATCCCGGCAATCACCGTTCTTATCGCCCATCATCGAGAGTTGCCGTTCATGACCATGCAAGCCACAGGTTTCGATGAAACGAAGATATTTCCTCTTCAGAAGGAAGATCCGAACAATCGGCTTTATCGAATGATCGACAATATCCCACTTGCCGTCATGACCGTCGATCCTGTCACCTATAAAATTGATTATGTAAACAAAACTTCAAAAGAACTTGTTCGCAGCATCGAACATCTTCTGCCGATCAAGACCGATGATCTGGTTGGTTCATCGATCGATGTCTTTCATGAAAATCCCGAAAGGCAGCGGCAAATCCTGCGCGACCCGGCAAACCTTCCATTCAATGCCCGGATTTCACTCGGACCAGAATTGCTGGATCTCAAGATCTCCGCGATCACGGCGGATGACGGCAGTTTCCTTGGACCAATGCTCACCTGGGCCATCGTAACCCAAAAGGTCGCCGCTAAAGAAAAAATCCGACAGCTTGCCCATTACGATACGCTGACTGGCCTTGCGAACCGGACCACCTTCAACGAACGGCTGAAAGAGCGGCTGAATGCGTCGGATGATGGGCCGGGCCTGCTTTATATCGACCTGGATGGCTTCAAACTGGTCAACGATACCAGAGGGCATAATATCGGTGATGAACTCTTGAAATGCGTAGCGGAAAAACTTCGCAATCTAGGTGAGGATGAAGACATCACCATCGGACGGTTGGGCGGCGATGAATTCGCAATACTAGTCCCGTATAACGATCCGGCAAGGATGGAGGCATTCGCCAGTCGCGTCATTGCCGAACTTTCTTCTCCGCGCAGTATCGAATATCACCGGAAGATACATATAAGCGCTTCAATAGGGATTGCCTACGCGCCGGCACATGGCACAACCGGCGAAGAGTTGCAGAAAAATGCGGATATTGCGCTGTATGCTGCGAAAAAGGCCGGAAAACGGTGCTATCGCATGTTCTCGGAAAAGATGCGGATCGACATGTACGAGCGCCTACGCCTGCAAGAGCGGTTAAGTAGTGCTCTGCGGGATAATCGTAATATTTTTTTGTATTATCAGCCAATTATCGATGTAAAAACCGGACAAACCATGGGACGAGAGGCCCTGATCCGCTGGTATCAGCCGGATCGAGGTTGGGTATCCCCGACAGATTTCATTCCGGTTGCCGAGAACAGCGATCTGATCGATCGGCTGGGTGAATTTGTCCTGACGAAAGCCTGTTGCGACGCGGCCGACTGGGATGATGGCCTCCCGGTCGCCGTGAATGTTTCCGCCGCACAGCTTGGCCGTGACACGCTTACATCCATGGTTCGGGCAGCCCTGGCCAAATCTGGCCTGTCTCATGACCGGCTGGAGATCGAAGTGACCGAAACGGCGGTACTCAACAACGAAGCCGGTGCAATCAGGGATTTGCTGCAGATCCGGGATCTGGGCGTACGGGTCGCCCTGGATGATTTCGGGACCGGGTTCTCATCATTGACGCATCTGCTGTCTTTTCCCTTCGACAAGATCAAGATTGATGGCAGCTTCGTACAGGATGCCGTGCAGCGCAAGAAAGCCGCCGCGATCGTCGGTGCCATCGCGGGCCTCGGCGCAAGGCTGGGCGTCACCACTGTTGCGGAGGGGGTCGAAACCCAGGATCAGTTGCGTCTTGTCGTCAGGGAAGGCTGCAAGGCGATTCAGGGTTTCCATACGGGACGGCCTGCGCCGATGGCCAATGATGCGCATGTGATCGCAGCATTGACGGGTAAAACGCCCGCATCGATCATAACCGATATCAAAGGGCCGTCCAGCCTCCATCCACACTGATCGAGGTGCCGGTAATTTGCGCCGCCGCATCGCTGCAAAGAAAAACCGCCGTATCCCCGAGTTCTTCAACCGTCACGAATTCTTTCGAGGGTTGACGCTCCAGCATGACCTTCGTGATCACGTCCTCGCGGCTCATGTCATATTCCTTCATCGTGTCGGGAATCTGCGCCTCGACAAGCGGCGTCAGGACATAGCCGGGGCAGATCGCATTGCAGGTGATATTTTCCCGGGCGGTTTCCAGCCCTGTCACCTTGGTCAGACCGATCACCCCATGTTTGGCCGCGACATAGGCGGATTTGAACGGGCTGGCGGTCAGGCCATGCGCCGAGGCGATATTCACGATCCTGCCCCAGCCCGCCTTGCGCATCATCGGCAGGGCCGCAGCCGTCGTATGGAAGGACGAGCTCATATTGATCGCAATGATCGCATCCCATTTCTCGACCGGGAATTCGGGAATTGGCGCGACATGCTGAATACCGGCATTATTGATCAGAATATCGCAGGTCCCGGCCTGCTCTATCAATGCCCGGCATTCGTCACCCTTCGACATATCGGCCTTGATATAGCGCACAGTGACGCCATGTTCGCGGGCCATTTCCTCGGCAAGGGCATGATCTTCATCCCGATCGGTAAAACTGTTCAGAACCATATCGGCACCCGCTCGCGCCAATCGATGCGCCACGCCCAGCCCGATACCCGAATTGGATCCCGTCACAATCGCGGTCTTGCCTGTCAGAAATTTCTCAAACATCGAAATCCTCGAACTTGTGTTTTACCCGACTCGAGCTTAGCCCTTTCGCTCCGAGCCTGCAGCCCGAAAAATCGGACCCCGCCAGCCGGCCGGATCACCAAGGATCACGATCAATTGCATTGCCGCAAAAAGCCGGAACCCGTTAACCGGCTGGCAGTTCGGTTGAATGAAAAACCAATAAAAAAAGCGCCCGCACAAGGCGGGCGCAAGTCATGAGGCAGGTTTCATACAGGCAAGAAACCTATCGAGCAGTGAGTTATTTATACGCGAGTCGGCGTCCGAGTCCAACACAGAAGTTTTCACTGGCATTGACGCGCCGGGAACGAGGTTGTTGAAATCGCGACCAAAGCAAGAATGACAAGGCGAGCGGCAATGCGAATCTGCAAATTCCTTAACAATTGCGCGATCAGACAGGTCATTCTGGCTGTTTCTTTGGTTTTTCCGGGTGTTGCATCAATGCCGCTGGCAAGCCTTGCCGAGCCGGCTCATGGCATTGCCATGTATGGCGAGCCCGCCCTGCCCAAAGATTTTTCTCATCTTCCCTATGCGAATCCGAACGCTCCGAAAGGGGGAACGATTCGGATGGCGGAACCCGGGAATTTCGATTCGCTAAAGCCCTGGGTTTTAAAGGGCAACCCTGTCTGGCCGATCCTGTTCCAGCCCGGCCTGGTCGCGGAAACGCTGATGGAACGCTCGATCGATGAACCATTTACCCTATACGGATTGCTGGCCGAATCGGTCGAAACCGATCCCAAGCGCAGTTGGGTCGAATTCACCCTGCGCCCAGAGGCACGATTTTCGGACGGTTCGCCCGTCACCGTGGAAGATGTGATGTGGTCCTATGAGACCTTGGGGACTGTGGGGCATCCTCGCTATCTGGGCGCGTGGTCCAAGATTGAAAAGATGGAGCAGACCGGCGAGCGCAGCATCCGCCTTACCTTCAATGAACCGGATCGCGAGCTTGCGCTTTTGATGGGTCTGCGCCCGGTGCTCAAGAAATCACAATGGGAAGATAAGGATTTCAGCCAGCCGGGGCTTGAGATCCCGATCGGCTCTGCACCCTATGTCGTCGATCAGGTCGATCCCGGACGCCGGATCACTTTTCGTCGAAACCCCGATTACTGGGGGAAGGATTTGCCGCTGAACCGTGGAATGCATAATTTCGACGTCATCAGCTTCGATTATTTCAGCGATTCAAATGCCATGTTCGAGGCCTTTAAATCGGGCGACATCGATGTCTGGCGCGAACTCTCTCCATTGAGATGGGAAAACGAGTTCGATTTCCCTCGCGCGGTCAAGGGCGAGGTCGTCAAATCCGAGATTGAGCATAAGCGCCCATCGGGAATCATGGGATTGGTGATGAATACCCGTAACCCGTTATTTGCCGATTGGCGCGTGCGGCAGGCGCTTATCGAGGCGTTCAATTTCACCTTCATCAACAACACGCTGAATGGCGGCGCGGAACCTCGCATCACCTCGTATTTCGCCAATTCCACGCTGGCCATGAAACCCGGTCCCGCCGAAGGGCGTGTTCGGGAATTGCTTGAGCCTTTCGCCGATCAGCTTCCTCCGGGTGCTCTGGAAGGGTACAGCCTGCCCGAGGGCAGCGATGGTCCCCTGGACCGCGCCGGGTTGCGCCGCGCCCTGAAGCTACTGGCAGAGGCGGGGTGGACCGTGCAGGATGGCGTTCTGAAGAATGCCGAGGGCCGCCCCTTTTCGTTCACTATCCTGTTGAACCAGTCCGGTTCCGCAATGCGCACGGCTGCGGAAACGCAGCAGATTACCGATATCTATGTGGAAGCGCTACGCAATCTTGGCATCAGGGCCAGCCTGACATTGCTGGACACGGCTCAGTTCATTCAGCGCACCAACAGCTATCAATTCGAAATGGCATGGTATGAACGCGCGCTGTCGCTGTCGCCGGGCAACGAACAGTGGCTTTACTGGGGACATCAAGGCGTGACCGAGCCGGGAAGCCGGAACTGGATGGGCATGAACAGTCCCCCCGCCGAAGCGATGATCAACGAGATGCTGAACACCGACGACCCCGAACAGTTCAACGCGGCGGTGCGGGCGCTCGACCGGATTCTCACGGCGGGGCGCTATGTGATTCCGGTCAGCTATCCGCCAATCTCCCGTCTGGCTCACCGGTCAACTCTGTTGTATCCTGATAAAAAACCGCTTTACGGCGACTGGCCGGGATTCATGCCGGGCGTCTGGTGGCAGGAGGCAAAAAAATGAGAGCAGTAATGATGGCCGTTCTGGCCTGTGGGATATTGGCTGGTTGCAATACCGTTGCGGGTGTCGGCGAAGACATCACCGGTGTCGCCCATTGGGGACAAAGCTTCCTGGGAGGGGGCTATTGATGAAGTGGCATCACGTTCAGGATAACTGGCCGGCCTTTTTTGAAGCCATTACCGACAAATGGCCCGAGGTCGACACCGCCGATCTGGATGAGATTGACGGTGATCAGCGCGCCTTTATCTCTTATCTGGCGGAAGTGACCGGTCAGGAGATCGGGGATGTGCGCGAAGAATTGCGCGAATGGCTGCGCGGTGAAATTCCGGCGGATGTGATCATGGATCCGATCCACGACAATCACTCGATCTCGCTAAGTTCCAAATATGTGAACGAAGGCGAGGACGAATATCATGACGATGCCCATTTCGGAGATGACAGCAAGGATTGATGGCGCCGTTTCAAGCGCCATGTCTTCAACTCAAGGCCGGCCACGGGGGCGAAACGGGGCGATAGGCAGACTCCTAGCCTTTGTGAATTACCTGCACAGGCGGCATCCCGAATTCATGCCTCTCCGGTGGATATTCGGTCTTTGGCAACCTCTTTCAGCTATTCGCTCAACCGGCAGAGGGCAGATTCGAGGTTGAGCAATTCCGGCGGTTCTGCCAATGACTGCCTCGTCCCGGAAACGATACCAAGCGAAAAGGCTGGTCCTCATGGGGAAAACTCTTCAGATCGCAATGGGCAGCATTGCGGTGGGCATTGTTGTCCTGTGCATGAAACTGCTGGCATGGTGGCTGACGGGCTCTGTCGCCCTGCTTTCGGATGCGCTTGAAAGCACCGTTAACGTAGCCACGGCCATTGCCGCGCTGATCGCGATTCGCGTTGCCGCGCGGCCGGCCGATGCGGGCCACCCTTACGGTCACCACAAGGCCGAATTCTTCTCTGCCGTGCTGGAAGGCGTCATGATCATTGTCGCGGCGCTGCTGATCATGCGGGAAGCGTGGCTTGGCTTTCTAGATCCGCCAGTTCTGGACGCGCCAGTGATGGGGATCGCGATCAATGCCGCGGCGGCCCTGGTGAACGCATATTGGGCGCATATTCTGGTCAACCGGGGAACGCAGCTTGGTTCGCCCGCGCTGATCGCGGATGGAAAACATCTCTGGACAGATGTCGTAACCTCTGCCGCAGTGCTGTCAGGCGTGATACTTGCGGTTGCAACCGGATGGACCCTGCTGGATCCGCTCTTGGCCGGGCTGGTCGGGCTGAATATCCTTTGGACGGGTTGGAAACTGACAGCTGCATCGCTTAGCAGTCTGATGGATGAGGCGGTGCCCGATGATACGCTTGAAGATATCCAGCGCATCATTTCGGACCGCGCATCCGGAGCAATCGAAGCGCATGACCTGCGAACCCGCCATGCCGGCCAGGTCACCTTCATCGATTTTCATCTGGTCGTGGACGGCCAGACAACAGTGGATGAAGCCCATCGGATTTGTGACAAGATCGAACAATCGCTCAACGCAAGATTACCCAAAGCACAGATAACCATTCATGTCGAACCAGAACATAAGGCAAAACATTCCGGCGTACTGATCCTGTCGCCGTGATAATCCGGCGCAAAGGGGCCATGAGGCCCCCTGCTGTCAGGAATCGTGCATAATCAGCCGGCGAGCGGACTTGGAAAATCATGCAATCTGCCGCGTTGCCCAGACAAAAAACCCCCGACACGAATGCCGGGGGTTCGATCACTGTCGCTGGTTGTTATACTTAGTTCAACCGGCGCGCCACGTCTTCGATGGCGTCGTCGATACCGGCAGAGCGCTGTCCTGATTTGACTTGCGCCGCAAGCAATTCCGCAGCAGCGGCAACAGATGCCTGCACAGCACGATCACGAACCGCACGGACCGCATCGCTTTCAGCACTGGCAATCTGATCTTCAGCGGCCTTCAGGCGGCGTTCAATCGAGATCTTCAGGTCGTCCTTGGCTTTGGCGGCCTGTGCTTCGGCTTCGCGACGGGCATTGGCGATGATCTCATCCGCCTGCACCTTCACTTCGCGCTGACGACGCTCGTAGCTTGCATAAATCTCCTGCGCTTCTTCGCGCAGGCGGCGTGCTTCGTCCAGATCGTTGCGGATGCCATCCGCACGTTTGTCCAGCATGCCGCCGATGATCGAGGGTATCTTAAAATAGACAAGAATCCCGATGAACACCAGAAAGGCGATCAGAACGATGAAATCGGTATTGCGCAGCGAGAAGAACGGCCCGCTTGCCGCAACCGCCGGCGAGGCAGCCAGTAGGGAAATGACGATTGCACTGACATGTTTCATTGCAAGGCTCCCTTCAGACGAGTCTCGACCGCGCTGTCAATGGCGCTTTGATCGACAGAACCACCAAAGCTCGACACCAGTTCCGCAGTGACGTCACGAGCGACCTCGCGCGCATCATTGGCCGCGGAATCGCGGATTTCGCGAATGCGCTTTTCGGATTCAGCCGCGCGGGCACCGATTTCGGCATCTGCGTGCGCAACAGCCGCATCCAGTTCCTTCTGGATTTCCGCCCGGTTCGCCTCGACGATCTTTTGCGCCTCGGCACGGGCATCGGCAAGTGCCTTGTCATAGGCGGCTTCGGCCTCTTTGGCCTTCTGCTTGAATTCTTCCGCAGCCATCAGATCGCCGGTAATAGCGCCCTGACGGTCCGAGAGAACGGCGGCAATCCGGGGCAAAGCGATTCTGGACAACACCCAATACAGCACCGCCAATGTGACGATGAGCCAGAAAATCTGGTTCGGGAAGGTGCTGAAATCAAGCTGCGGCAGCCCGCTGGCGCTTTCAGAACCGTGGGCAGCAGCTTCGGCAGCTTCTTCCGTATGTTCGGCCGCGGTGGTTGCGGCCTCTTGCAACAGGCTGATCATTTCCTACCCCTTGGCCTATCTTGGTCACGATGGAGAGGGTGCGAACACCCTCCCCGCCGCAAGGATGGCAAGAGATCAGACTGCGAACATCAGCAGAAGCGCAACGAGGAACGCGAAGATCCCCAAAGCTTCTGCAAAGGCGATGCCGATGAACAGGGTCGCGGTCTGACCGGCTGCAGCCGACGGATTGCGCAGAGCGCCCGACAGGAAGTTGCCGGCCACATTGCCCACACCAACGGCGGCAGTGCCCGACCCGATGGCTGCCAGACCGGCACCGATATACTGACCGAGTTCTGCGATATTCCCTTCCATGACGTATACTCCTTGCGGTTGGAAGTGTTAAATTCAGGTGAAAGCCCGTCCTTAGTGCTGCGGATGCAGCGCGTCCTTCAGATAGACGCAGGTCAGGATGGTAAAGACATAGGCCTGGATAGTGGCGACCAGCACCTCAAGGCCATAGATGGCGGTGACAGCCAGAATGGAAATCGGCGAGATGACAGCGATTGCGGCAAAGCCCGCGAACACTTTCATCACCGCGTGACCGGCCATCATGTTCCCGGCAAGACGAATCGAGTGGCTGACCGGGCGGACGAAATAGCTGATGACCTCGATCACCGCGAGAATGGGCCGCAGCACCAGAGGCGCCGAACTGACCCAGAACAGGCCAAGGAATTGCGCACCATTCTTGGCGAAGCCGATCACCGTCACGCTGATGAACACAGCCAGAGCCAGCACACCGGTCACAGCGATATGCGAAGTGACGGTAAACGCCTTGGGCAACAGGCCCAGCATGTTCGAGAACAAAATGAACATGAACAGCGTCATGATATAAGGGAAATATTTCAGCCCGTCCTTGCCGGTGACATCCTCGACCATCTTGTAGGTCATGCCATATGCGAGTTCGGCCACAGACTGTACCCGGTTCGGCACGATGGCGCGTCCACGGGTGCCGGCCACCAGCAAGGCGGCGATGGCCACAGCAACGATGAACAGCCAAAGCGTTACATTGGTGGGCGTGTACCAATGCACATCGCCTTCGCCGAAAAGCGGCTTGACCAGAAACTGATCCATCGGATGAAAGGACAGCCCGGCTTCTTCACCTTGCGCTTCGCTTGCCACGATCAATCCCTCTTCTTCTCCGGCGCAGTGCCGGTTTTGCTGCCAAGTTCGGACGCGGTGCGCATCATGGTTTTGATGCCGGCCGCGAAGCCGAGAAAAATAAACAGGATCATCAGGAACGGCGTCGTGCCGAACAGATAATCCAGACCGAAACCAATCCCGAAGCCAAGCCCCATGCCAACCACGAGTTCGATCACCATACGCCAGGCAATATGCGCCTGATCATAGCTTGCCTTCGGGCGCTCACCCTCGGGCGTTGGGGCCAATTGGGACAGCCGTTCCTCCAGATCGCGCAGTCGCTCGGCATCTTTGCCCTTGTCCGCACCATTCCGGGGCCCTTCGGCCATCTCTCACGCCCCCGTTATCTTTCGAGGGGTGTCTATGGTGGAACAGCGCCCGAGTCAAGCAACCCAGGAATCCATGTATACATTTGTTTTTAAATAATTTTTATGATCAGAAAATTCTCGTGTTCGGCTTGCAATCGCAATCGCACCCAGACATTATTCAACCTGCGGGTTGAGCATCAGGCCCGATCCGCAGCCAAAGGACCACGCTATGCCCTCTGCCTCCTCCGAACGGCTGGACCTGATCTTTGCCGCGCTGGCCGATCCCACGCGCAGGCAGGTTCTGGCCATGTTGCTCGAGGATGATATGGCGGTCACCGATGTGGCTGCGCCTTTCGCGATGAGCCTTGCCGCGATTTCGAAACATCTCTCGGTGCTTGCCGCTGCGGGGCTTATCCGGCAGGAACGGCGAGGCCGGATCAACTGGTGCATGCTCGATCCCGAGGGGATGCGGGCCGCGACGGTCTGGATACAGGGGTTCGGACAGTTCGATCCGGTGGATCTGGACCGGTTCGAACGGTTTCTTGAAAGCGAGATGCGGGAATGGGGTGTGGACGACAGGTGACGAAGGAGCACGATTTGAATTTGACTGCTGTCAGACGGAGGTACCACCCCGACCCCCGGGATATTTGGATGAAGAAGAAGCCGTATCAATGGGCTGCAAGGTGAGTTCCCGCCCTGATATCCTGTGTATCGGTGCGATGTTATGGGATGTGATTGGTCGCGCGCCGCAGCGCATGATCCCAGGCGCGGATGTGCCTGGGCGAATTCGGCACCTGCCCGGCGGCGTGGCACTGAATGTCGCTATTGCCATAGCCCGTTGGGGGATGGCGCCCGCGGTGCTGTCCGCGGTCGGTCGCGATCCCGAGGGCGAGGCCCTGATTGCCGAGGCCGAACGGATGGGCGTGCTGACCGCATGGCTGACCCGGGAGACGGGCCTTCCCACCGATTGTTACATGGCAATCGAGGACAGTCAGGGGCTGATCGCCGCGATTGCCGATGTGCATGGGCTTGAAAAAGCCGGCGACGCAATTCTTGCCCCTCTCGCGGCCGATCTTGCCGGCTGGAGCGGGCCGGTCGTTCTGGACGGCAACCTGACCGAAACCCTGTTGGCAAGTATCATCCGTGGCCCTGCCCTTATGAATGCGGATCTGCGGATCGTTCCGGCCAGCCCGGGCAAGGCCGACAGGCTGCGCCCGCTGATCGCGACAGGGCGTGGCTGTTTCTATCTGAACCGGATCGAGGCAGAGATAATCGCGGAGCGAAAAAGCGCCGATGCAGCAAGTGCGGCCGAAGCAGTCATTGCCCTTGGTGCGGCCCGGGTCGTGGTGACGGACGGCCGCCGTCCTGCTGCGGATGCGGCACGCGGGGAAGAAACCTTGATCGAGGCTCCTCCATCCGTGACCATCGCACGCGTCACCGGCGCGGGTGATTGCTTTCTTGCGGCACATCTGGCAGCAGAACTTCGTAAAATGCCGCGAAAGGCGGCTTTGCGGCAAGCCGTTCAAGCAGCGGCCGCCCATGTTTCCGGAAAGGATCCGTCGTGACCGACCTACCGCTTGAATTCGCTCCTGAAGTTTTTGCCGCATTGAATGAAGGCCGGCCAGTCGTCGCATTGGAATCGACGATCATCACCCATGGAATGCCCTATCCGCAGAACCTGCAAATGGCCCGCGATGTCGAGAATGTCATTCGCGGCGCGGGCGCCATTCCCGCCACGATCGCTGTGATGACGGGCAGGATCCATATCGGGTTGACCGCCTCGTCGCTGGAAACCCTGGCGCAGACGCCTTCGGATCAGGCCATGAAAGTATCGCGTGCTGATCTGGCCATTTGCCTGACATCGGGCCGCACCGGCGCGACAACCGTCGCTGCGACGATGATCTGTGCGCATCTTGCCGGTATCCGGGTTTTTGCCACCGGCGGAATTGGCGGTGTCCATCGCGGCGCAGAGCTTAGTTTCGACATTTCGGCGGATTTGCAGGAACTTGGCCAGACGCCGGTGACAGTCGTCGCGGCGGGTGCCAAGGCGATTCTTGATCTGCCCAAGACCTGGGAGGTTCTGGAGACGCTGGGTGTTCCGGTCATCGCCTATGGACAGGACGAGTTGCCCGCCTTCTGGTCGCGTAGTTCCGGCATCACCGCCCCGTTGCGGATGGACAGCGCAAGAGAAATCGCCGCGGGCGCGAATATGCGCAGCAGATTGGGACTTGCCGGCGGACAGCTTGTTGCCAATCCGATCCCCGAAGCTGATGAAATCCCCCGGGACGAGATCATGCCCGTGATCGAAAAGGCGCTTGCCGAGGCTGCTGCGCACCGCATCGCTGCCAAGGCAGTGACCCCGTTCCTGCTTCAACGGATTTTTGAATTGACCGACGGCAAGTCCCTTAAATCGAATATCGCGCTTGTCTTGAACAATGCCCGCCTGGCGAGTGAGATTGCGGTGGAAATGGCAAAAGCTCCGATCTGAACACATTCAGGACAGGCAGGGCGGGTTCCCGCCCCCGGGCATCCAGCGCAATGCACCTAACTCTGCCCGAGGGATATCAGGCCCGGTTGATAACGGAACGGCAAACAGCCAGCCACCCAAAGCGTCATGCATCCGTCGTGAGTGGCAAGGGTGGCGTCGCGCCGGATTCCTCGAGATGCCAGATCGCGTGCCAGCGGGTATTCTGCCGCTCCAACACCAGGAAATTTCGTTCGGCCATGTAACGCTGCCTTTGCCCCGGTAACGGCAGGATGCGGATCGGATGTTCGGGCAGCGGCGCTTCACCAAGCCCGGCCAGCCAGCCCAATCCGCGCGCATATCCCTTGGAGGGCGCACGATGTGAGATGCCCGAGGCGACAAGCTGATGGATGCGGTTTTCCCCCACTCCCATCTCGGCTCTGGTGGCCAGATGTATCTCGCCTGAAATCGCCGTCACAGGGCTGTTTCTGCGCAGTCGCAGAACCTCGCGCAGCATATCGCGCCATTCCTCGCGATGCGCCCGGCTTTGCCACTGATCGCGCAGATCGTCCTCGTAATGCTGCATGCGCGGGATCGCCATCATCACCGCTTCGACCAGTGACAGACGCGGACCCAAAAGAGGTACACTGGACACCATCAGCACCTGCCCGCCTTGCGGTGAAACCTGCCGCAATCCGTGCCATCCCTCCGGCCCCATGATCCGGTGGCGCGTCCGCTCCGAGCGCAGATCGGGCGCGATAACGGTCAAATCCGGTAAATGATGGCACCAGCCCAGACTGCGCCCCTTGGGATCCATGAAGAGTTCTGGAATGTCTGCCTCGGTCGCGGCGTGCTGAAATAGCAGATACATCTCACGGGCGGCACGGAACAGCGTCTGCCCGACGCCGGAATTCATCCGGTTCTCCTTCAGCGAGCCCCATCCGTCGCAGATATCGTGATCGTCCCAGACCGACAGGACAGGGACCGATGATGCCAGCCGCAGAAATTCCGGTGCGGACATCACGCTCAGATAGCGCCGGGCAAAACCTTTACGCAGGAATTGCCGCAAGTCTTCAAGTTCCGCCGGCGACGCATGACGGGGAGCGTGATCGGGCCAGTCATCGGTCAGCTTATGGCCCCTGGTCACCTCATCGGCATAGATTTGATCACCACCCTGCAGCATCAGGCTGAATGCAGATTCTTCGTGCAAATCCCCCAGCCGCCGCCACATCGCATTCCGCTCGGACGGCGTGCGGCCAAGATCGCCTTCCTCTTCACCGTTGCATGAGACGAAAGCGATACGCATATCGCTGGTGACATCCACCTCGACGGCATGGAACCGGTCGTCGTAATCATAGCCGCCATCTTCGGACCCGATTGAAAAATCAAAGCGCCAGGCGGCGAAACCGGCCAGTTCACACAGCAAGACGGGTTTCACCTTTACCCCGGCTGCTTTCAGGATTGCCGGAGCACCCTCGGATATCGGCCGGATGACCAGAGCGGCCAGACGCATCCTGCCCCGGGAGAAGCCTCGGAAATACAATACGGGACCCATCGATCCCTCGAATTCAGCGGTCATTATGTAATTGTCTTTCCGTTGCCGGTCGCGTCTCAGATAAGCGTAAAAATCGCGATGTCGAGGCAGGTTCTGCCCGGTAACCAAGGCGTGATTGCAGTGCGAGGGTCACAGACCATTGTCCCGCTACAGGATACGGACGATCGCTTCATGCTGTGTTAATCTCGCAACAGATCGTCTTTCCCGTCCGGAAGACTCGGAAATAATCGACGGCTGGTTTGACATGCCCTACTCTTTTAGTCGAATTCTACATCTCAATCATATTTCGATCAAAACAGGTTTCGATCATGTCCCGTTCGCTCATGTTACTCTTTGCCGGTGCCAGTGGCATCGCCCTTGCCTCTGCCGCCATGGCCCAGTCGGAACAGGGCGTCGTCGTTTTGGATGCGATCACCATCTATGCGGATAACAGCGCTTCGGGAACGGCTACCGGTTATGTCGCCAGGGTCAACCAGATGGGAACCAAGACCGATACGCCGATGCTGGAAACACAACAATCTGTCACGGTCGTCACCTCGAAGCAGATCAAGGATCAGGGCGCCACGACTCTGGGGCAGGCCCTGAATTACAGCGCCGGCATCTCCGGGCAGCCCTATGGTCTGGATCCGCGTTTCGACGGGCCGATCATCCGCGGGCTGGGCGCCGATGAAGCGCAGTATCTCAATGGCCTGAGGATGGTTCGTTCTTTCGGCGCTCCGACTATCGAAACCTATGGGCTGGAACAGATCGAGGTTCTGCGCGGACCTTCATCAGCGCTGTTTGGTGCGAATTCCCCTGCCGGTGTCATCAATCAGGTGCAGAAGCGCGCGCAGTTCGATGATTTCAACGAAGTCGGGCTGGGCTTCGGCAGCAATGACAACGCTCAGGTCTTTTTCGACGTGAACCGCGCACCATCGGACAGTTTTGCGTGGCGCCTGACCGGGATCGGCAAAGACGGTGCGACGCAGATCGACGAAGTCACCGACAAGCGCGGCTATCTGGCGGCGGCGCTGCGCTGGCAGGTCGATGACGCCACGCTGATCGATTTCCTGGCCTCATATCAGAAAGACGGTCCGAAAACGCCTCCGGGCCTGTCTTATTCCGCCACGCAATTGGGCGATCCCGAGGATCTGCGCGATTTCTACGCGGGCGAAACTGGCTTCGACGATAGCGATCGCCGCATGACGAATATCGGGCTGGAACTCCGGCACGAATTCGACAATGGCTGGCAGTTGACGCAGGGCTTCCGCTATCAGGATGTGGACTGGGAATATGAGGGCGTGCAGACCCAGCAAAGTGGGGATCCCGGCACCCCTTATCTCATTCCCAGAAACGCGATCTCGCAGGTCGAGGATGCCACGACCCTCAATCTGGACACCAGACTAAGCGGAACCGTCACCTCGGGCGCGGCGGAACACCGGCTGCTATTTGGTCTGGAAGTCCGTCAATGGGACGGCTACGCCAGCACCGATTTCATCAGATTCCCTGATCTGGACATCCGCAACCCTATTCATTCAATGCCAGATGATCTGACGCCGTGGTATACCGGCATCAAGGATTTGGTACAAACACAGGTCGGCATCTATGCGCAGGACGAAATCAGCGTTGGCAATTGGCGCGGATCGGCAGCGTTGCGGCATGACTGGTCGAAGCAGACCGGGACCAGTTACACTAACTATGAAGGCGAAAGCAGTGCATACCGCAAAGATTCCGCCACAACCGGGCGTATCGGCCTTTCCCATGTCTTTGATAACGGAATTGCGCCTTATGTCAGCTATTCGACGTCGTTCTTGCCGCAGATCGGGCAAAATACCGGCGCTGACAGTGATGGCAAAGCCTTCAAACCGACGGAAACCGAACAATGGGAAGTCGGTGTAAAATATGAGCCCACCGCCTTCGACGGTTTTTTCACTGTATCGCTTTATGATCTGGAACAGAGAAACGCCATCAGCAACAAAACCATTTCCTTAGGACAGGACCTGGATGGCGACGGTGTCGAAGATACAAGAATCGACACCTATCAGGTCGGAAAGGTAAAGTCCCAGGGTCTAGAGATTGAAGCCACCGCCGAACTTACCGAAAGCTGGTCAATTCGTGGCGGCTATGCCTATAACGAAACCGAGATAATCGGCGGCGATTTCGATGGCCATGAACTCGGCAACGCGCCCAAGCACATGGCGAGTCTGTGGCTCGACCGTGATTTCGGCAATGGCTTCCGTGCCGGTGGCGGCATCCGTCACATCGGCTCGCGCTACGGGGACGACGCCAATCAGTACAAGATGAATGCCGTCACGCTCGTCGATCTCGGGGCCAGCTATACGCGGAACAATATCGAGGCATCGGTCAACATCACCAATGTGACCGACAAGGCCTATCTGGCAAGCTGCACCGCATTCAGTTGTTTCTACGGCGAAGGTCGCGCGGTCAACGCCAGGGTGAGTTACAAGTGGTAACAGGCAGAGCGGTGCCTGCCCGGCCCACTCGCCGCAGCTTTCTGACCGCCGCCGGCCTCGTGCTGGCGGCGGGTTTGCCTTTGCGGGCGGCCACGTCGAAACCCCGGCTGGCCGCGATCGATTGGGCGATGCTGGAAACAGCCGTCGCGATCGGTCACATGCCAGTCGCCGCCTGCGAACTGGTCCGTTACCGCGTGGATGCCGTACAGCCCAAGATCCCGGACCAGGTCACCGATCTGGGTCTGCGGGGCTCACCGAATTTCGAGCTGCTGCAATTGACCCGCCCCGACCTGATCCTGAATTCACCCTATTACACATTTTACGAAGAGCGGCTGAAAACCATCGCACCAGTCCTGACGCTGCCTTTCTACACGCCGAATGAGCCTCCGCTGGGCAAGGCTCTGAATGCATTGCAGGCAATGTCCCGGGCAGTGGAAGATCCCGGTGCGGGCGAACTTGCCTTGCACGACACTCAGGCTGCCCTTGATCGTCATGCCGCTGCCGTGGCGCGTTTCGCCGACCGCCCTGTCTGTCTGGTCAATATCGGAGATGCGCGGCATCTGCGCGCTTTCGGCTTCGACAGCATGTTCGGGGATACGCTGACCCGGATCGGGTTAAGCAACGCCTGGAGCGAAGGAACCAGATTCAGTTTCCTTGCCCCGGTGCCCATCGAACGACTGGCTGATATGCCCGACGCAAGATTGGTCATCGTCGGAGAGATCCCGCCCGAGGCGCGCCGAGGATTGTCGCGCAGCATCTTGTGGCAGGCATTGCCGCCGGTTCGCGAGGGGCGGGTTTACCACCTACCTGATATCAATGCATTCGGAGGCACCCTTTCGGCACTGCGCTTCGTCCGGTTGTTGGAGCAGGCGCTTCATGACGGGCCGACCGGCATATGAGCCGTCATCTGCGCATATGGCTGCCGCTTGCGGCAATACTTGCCATTGGTCTTTGGGGATTCGCGGCGCTTCGGTTACTGCCATGGCCGGAATGGCCCGCCCTGCCCTTCATGCCCGATCAGATGGATTTACAGCAAATCCTGCTGGCTTTCGGGTTGATGCCGCGCGGCGTGATCGCGCTTCTGGCAGGGGCGGGGCTTGGTTTGTCGGGTGCGATCCTTCAAGCGGTGCTGCGCAACCCGGTCGCCGATCCGACGACACTTGGCATTTCGTCGGGGGCGCAGCTTGCCCTTGTGCTGGCGACGATCCTTGCTCCGGATTTGCTGGCGGTCGGTCGCTGGCCCGTCGCCATGGCCGGTGCCGGACTGGCTGCCGGGCTGGTGCTGATGATCGGGGCACGGCGCAGTTTCGCGCCGGTCACGATGGTAATCGCCGGGATGCTGGTCGGCATGACCGCCAGCGCGATTGCCACAGCCGTCACCCTCGCGCAGGGGCATTACCTGCTTTCACTGGTGATCTGGAACGGAGGCGCGTTGGTGCAGCAGGATTGGTCGGGCGTGCGCTCGCTTGCCCTTGTCGTGACGGGCGGAGGGCTGTTTGCCGCCCTGCTGTCCCGCCCTTTGCATGTGCTGTCGCTGGGGGCGGAAGGCGCGGCGGGACTGGGGATGAATGTCGCGCTTGTCCGATTGATGGCGGCGGGGTTGGCGGTGTGGCTTGCCGCCACGGTCTCGGCCGAACTCGGCCTGATCGCGTTTGTCGGGCTGGCCGCTCCTGCCCTTGTCCGGACCGCCGGAGCGCGCGGCATCAAACCACTGCTGATATGGTCGCCGGTGGTCGGAGCCTTGATCCTGTCTGTCTGCGACGGTCTGGTGCTGACGATCGCAGGCGCAACCGGAGAGATGTTCCCCACTGGCGCACTGACCGGGCTGTTCGGCGGGCCGCTGCTGCTATGGCTTCTGCCACGGCTGCGCGGCTCCACCCCACCGGGAACCGAGCGCGCCGAGGGTCCGGCCCCGCGTCTTGCACATCCGCAACGGATCCTGTCTGGCCTGACTGTGCTGCTTACCGTGGTCGCCTTCATGCTGATCTGGATCGGGCGTGTGCCGGATGGCTGGACGGTGCTGGATTGGGAAAGCCTGAACGCCTTTTTGCCCATGCGCCTGCCCCGCCTGATCGCGGCGGCCTCTGCCGGGGCGGCGCTGGCGCTGGCCGGTGCGATGCTTCAGCGGCTGACCTCGAACCCCTTGGCCTCGCCTGAAGTGCTGGGCGTTTCGGGCGGCGCGACACTTGGCTATTCCGCAGCGGTTTTCGCTTTTGCCGCGCCGACCAGCCTTGCCCTTGGTGCAGGGGCGATGACCGGCGCAGCGCTGGCATTGGCGTTGGTAACCATCTTCGTCAGCCATCGCGATATGCCCGCCGAACGGGTTTTGCTGGCGGGGATTTCCGTTTCGGCCCTTGCGGCATCGGTCCTGTCAGCCATCATGGCGACAGGCAGCCCGCAATCATGGCAAATTCTCGGCTGGCTGAGCGGCTCATCCGCGGGAATCGGCATGCCAGCTGCGCTTTCGCTTGCCGCGGTGGCAGTTGTGGTATGGGCCGCTACTCTTGCCATGCGCCGCTGGCTAGCGGTTCTGCCACTGGGAACCGGTGTCGCCGCAGGGCTGGGTCTGCCGCTGGCGCTTGCCCGGCTGTCGCTGATCCTGCTGGCGGGACTTGCCACGGGGGCGGCAACCATGCTGGTCGGACCGTTAAGTTTCGTGGGCCTGATGGCCCCGCATATGGCGCGCCGCATCGGTTTGGCCCGCGCCGGAGATCATGTTACCGGCGCAGCTCTGATCGGTGCGCTTTTGATGCTCGCCGCCGATTTCGGCGCACGCATGGCGGGCTTTCCCTATGAATTGCCGCTTGGTCTTTTCGCCTCGCTGATCGGGGCACCATGGCTGATCTGGCTGATGATGAGGTCGAAATCATGACCGATACACTGTTTCAGATCGAAAATCTGGTCGTCGATGTTCCGGGCCGCCGCCTGCTGGACGATATCTCGCTGACTCTGCCGGCCGGACAGGTCATTGCGTTGATCGGGCATAACGGCTCGGGCAAATCGACATTGCTCAAAGTGCTTGCCCGGCAAATTCCCGCCCTTGGCCGGACCGAATTCGAAGGCCGCGCGTTACAGGACTGGTCCGCCCGCGATTATGCCCGTCGCCTGGCATTCCTGCCCCAGCATACGCCCCCGGCCGAGGGGATGAATACGCGCGAACTGGTCTCGCTTGGCCGCTATCCGTGGCATGGCGCGATGGGCCGCTTCGGCCCGCAGGATCACGAGGCGGTCGAACAAGCGATGACGGAATGCGGCATGAGCGCCTTTGCCGATCAACTGGTCGACACGATGTCGGGCGGCGAGCGGCAGCGGGCATGGCTGGCGATGATGGTCGCACAACAGGCCGGAACGCTGCTTCTGGATGAGCCGATCTCGGCACTGGACATCGCGCATCAGGTCGAGGTGCTGACCCTTGTCCGACGCATGTGCCACGCACAGAACCGCAGTGCCGTGATTGTGCTGCATGAGGTCAATATGGCCGCCCGTTTCTGCGATCACATCGTCGCGCTAAAGGGCGGTAAGCTGGCCATGCAGGGCAGCCCGGATGAATTGATGCGCGAGGAGGCATTGCAGGCCATCTACGGCTTGCCTATGCAGGTGCTGACCCGGCCCGACGGCCAGAAGGTCGCCATCCCCGCCTGAAACGAGGTCCAGATGCTGCGCGAATTCTTCTCATATTACCGGCCTTTCCTTGGGCTGTTCTGGTTGGATTTCGGCTGTGCAATCGTTTCGGGTCTCCTGGAACTGGTCTTCCCACTGGCGATCACGGGCTTTATCGACGTGCTGCTGCCGCAGGGAAACTGGACGCTGACGGTGATCGCAGCAGCCGGTCTGCTGCTGCTTTACGCGATCAACGCCGGATTGCTGACCATCGTCATCTATTGGGGGCACAAGCTAGGCATCAATATCGAGACCGAAATGCGCGCCCGCGCCTTCGATCACCTGACCCGACTGTCGTGGAAATGGTATGACCGTGCCCGCACGGGGAAGCTTGTCGCCCGCGTCACCCGCGATCTGGAAGAAATCGGAGAGGTCGCGCATCATGGACCCGAAGACGCCTTTATCGCGGTGATGACCTTTATCGGCGCCTTCGTGCTGATGTTCTGGATCCACCCATCGCTCGCTTTGATCGTGGTGTTTGTCGTGCCGGCAATGCTGGCTTTGGTGATCTTTTACGGCGGACGGATGACCCGGACATGGAAAGCCATCTACTCTCGCGTGGGCGATTTCAATGTCCGGCTGGAAGAGGCGCTGGGCGGCGTGCGCGTCGTGCAGGCTTTCGGGAACGAAGCGCATGAAAGCCATCTCTTTGCCGGCGACAATACCCGTTACCGTCAGGCCAAGCTGGATGCCTATCGGGTCATGGCGGCATCCTCGGCGCTGCAATATATGGGACTGCGGCTGGTGCAGGTCGTCGTGATGGTGGTCGGGGCGGGCTTCGTATTGGCGGGCAGCCTGACCACCGGCGGTTTTGTGGGTTTCCTGCTGCTGGTCAATGTCTTCTATCGCCCGCTGGAAAAGATCGCCGCCGTGATCGAGACCTATCCGCGCGGCATCGCCGGCTTCCGCCGCTATCAGGAACTGCTGGCCACCGACCCCGAGATCGCGGATGCCCCGGATGCCATCGAAGCCCCCGCCCTGAAAGGCGATATCCGTTTCGACCATGTGGGCTTCGCCTATGACGAGGGCCGCCCGATCCTGCGGGAAATCAATCTGTCTATTCGCGCCGGTGAAACCATCGCCTTTGTCGGACCGTCGGGGGCAGGCAAGACGACGCTGCTTGCATTGCTGCCACGCTTTTACGAACCGAGTTCGGGCAGCATTTCCGTCGATGGGCTTGCCCTGCCGCAGATGCGCCTGCATGGATTGCGCCGCCAGATCGGACTGGTCAGTCAGGACGTTTTCCTGTTCGGCGGCACGCTGCGCGAGAATATTGCCTATGGCCGCCTGAATGCCTCGGAAGAGGAAATCCGCGACGCAGCCCGTCAGGCGCAGCTGACTTCGTTGATCGAAGGCCTGCCCGAAGGTCTGGACACGATTGTCGGCGAACGCGGCGTCATGCTTTCGGGCGGTCAGAAACAACGTGTCGCCATCGCCCGTGCCTTTCTGAAAAACCCGCCAATCCTGATCCTTGACGAGGCGACAAGCGCGCTGGACAGCCAGACCGAACGCGAGATCCAATCCGCCCTCGATGCACTTGCCGTGGGGCGGACGACGCTGATCATCGCGCACCGGCTGGGCACGATCCGCAACGCCGACCGTATCGTCGTCATGGATAAGGGCCGTATCGCCGAAACCGGAACACATGCCGAGCTGATGGCAAAGGGTGGTATTTACGCGGCGCTTGCGGCCTGAGACATCCATCGACCCGGCGGATGGTGCCCGGCACCTTCATCCCGAGTCACGCCCCGCGCGTATTGCGTTGAATCGGAAACGCCGGTTATTTGCGTGTCGCAACGACCGGGGCGGGGCGCTGCCCGTCGGCGGCAGGTCTCTTGAACCAGTGGCGCGACCCGCCGGCGAACCCCAAGGTATTTGGACAAAGAAGAAGCAGAGGGAGTGGAACCGGACGGGCCGCGAAACGCTTCAGTCAGGCCAGGCTGCCCCCTGTCATTCCTCAGGCAGCAGGCATCCGCGCCTCAATCATGCCAGCATACCAGCTTGACCCGGCCGGAATTGCGTCATCATTGAAGTTATAGGCCGGATGGTGAACCATGGCAGTGTCGCCATTGCCGACAAAGATATAGGCGCCCGGACGCTCGTTCAGCATATAGCTGAAATCCTCACCGCCCATCATCGGCTGCATGTCGAGATTCACCTCGCCCGCAATCTCGCGTGCGACATCGGAGGCCCAGACGGTCGCCTCATCGTCATTCATCGTCACCGGGTAGCCGCGCTGGTAATCCACCTCGGCACTTGCGCCCATGGCGGCCGCAATATTGGTGGCCACGCGTGTGATCCCCTCTTGCAGCTGATCGCGAACTTCGGGAGCAAGGCTGCGGGCGGTGCCTTTCAGCGTGACGACTTGCGGGATCACGTTATGCGCAGTCGAGTCAGTCTGAACGACGCAAACCGAAACCACGGCGTTTTTCAGCGGATCGATATTCCGTGACACAACGGATTGCACCGCGACGATGATCTGAGCGGCCGTCAGCGTCGTGTCGATACATTCATGCGGTTTGGCGGCATGACCGCCCTTGCCGGTCACGGTGATCTCGAATTGATCGGCAGCGGCCATCATCGCGCCGGGTTTGATCGCGAACTGGCCGGTGGGAATGCCCGGCATATTATGCATCCCATAGAATTCATTGATCCCCCAGCGCTCGGCCAGACCATCCTTGATCATCGCCTCGCCGCCTGCGCCGCCCTCTTCGGCGGGCTGAAAGATGACAATGGCGGTGCCGTCGAAATTGCGGGTCTCGGCCAGATATTTCGCCGCGCCCAGCAGCATGGCGGTATGCCCGTCATGGCCGCAGGCATGCATCTTGCCCGGTGTCTTCGAGGCGTATTCCAGCCCGGTCTGCTCGATGATCGGCAGGGCGTCCATATCGGCACGAAGCCCGACCACCCGGCCCTTCGTGTCGGTCTTGCCCTTGATGACGCCGACAACACCTGTCTGGCCAATTCCCTCGGTCACCTCATCACAGCCGAATTCGCGCAAAAGTTCGGCAACCTTTCCGGCAGTGCGGTGAACGTCATAAAGCAATTCCGGGTTCTCATGGAAATCGCGTCGCCACGCGGTGATCTCGGGCAGAAGTTCTGCAAAGCGGTTTTTGACTGGCATGATATTCTCCTTTTACGAGCAGGATGCGACCATATTGCAGTTTGCGCAAGAGGCAGGAATATCGGATCCGGCCTACAGATCGGGACCAAGAACAATCTCCGAACCATCCGAAAACCGTCCGAAACGGAAGCGGGACAGGTCGAATTGCGTTTCCCCGCCGCGGATCAGATCGGCCATGACACGCCCCACGCCGGGACC
Organism: Paracoccus wurundjeri; assembly: GCF_030678915.1. Lineage (GTDB taxonomy): Bacteria > Pseudomonadota > Alphaproteobacteria > Rhodobacterales > Rhodobacteraceae > Paracoccus > Paracoccus onubensis_A. The sequence goes on from NZ_JAUUTZ010000017.1 coordinate 76,578, forward strand.
GATACCGAAACCGTGGCCGGAAAGGCCGGTCGCGATGAAGAAGCCCCGGACCGGCGTCTCGTCCAGCACCGGAACCTGATCGGGCATGGTGTCTATCATCCCTGCCCAGGCCGCCCGTATCCGGGGACGACCGATTTGGGGAAATGCCTTGGCGAAATCGTCCTGAAGCTGCCTTAACCGGGCGGGATTGGGATCGGGGTTCAGGACGCGCATCGCCTCGAAAGGCGTGTTGCGATCCGCATCCCACCGCCGCGGCGTCGTCCAGGCGTCGGGATAACCGCGGGGCGCGAAAAGCTGTAACCGGGTCTGGCCGAGATCGCGGCGGATTTGCGGAAGATACTGGCGCAGATGCCGAAACGCGGATGGGCCGATCCAGAAGTCATGCGCCGTGCCGGGGGCAAGCGTATAGCCGCCATCGGCGCGACGGCGAAAGGCGAAAGCAGAGCTGGCCGCCGCACCGGACCAGAATTCGGGGATTGCTTCGGTTGCCGCTACGGTTCCCCGCACCGAAAGCTGCGGCAGGGACAGCCCCGCATTGGCCGCGAACAGTCCCGACCACGCGCCGCCGGCCAGCAATACACGATCGGCCCTGACCAGCCCGTCTTCCGTCATCACGCCCGACACCTGCCCCGCCGCAGTCTCGATGGCGCGGACCGCGCAATGTTCACGGATAGCGACCCCTTCACGTGCTGCCAGCCGCGCGATCGCCGGAACCGCGACGCCGGGTTCGGCCCGCATATCCGAAGCCGTGGTCAGGGCACCCTGCCATCCCATGTCGTTGGGCAGTTTCCCGGAGAGTTCCGATTTGCCCATGATCCGGCTGTCCAGACCATACGGAAGCGCGATTTTCAGCCATTGCTCGTATTTCGCAAGCGTGGCTTCGTCCGGGGCAAGATAGCTGACCCCGCATGTCGTCAGCCCAAGCTCGCCGCCGATTTCCTGGGCAAGCCTACGCCATAATTGCCGGGCAGCCAGCATGATCGGCAATTCGGCCTCGTCGCGCCCCTGCGCCCTGACCCAGCCCCAATTGCGCGAGGATTGTTCGGCAGCGATCAACCCTTTCTCGCACAGGACAACCGACAAGCCATCGCGGGCAAGATAAAGCGCCGTCGTAACCCCGGCGATGCCACCGCCGATCACAATGGCATCGGCAGCCTTGGGCAGATCGTCTCTGAATTCTGGCGGTGTCGCCGAAGAAATGGGCGGATCGCCCTTCATGAATGCGTCACCGGATCGACCAGCACACGATGCCCGGGCGCGACTTCCGCGTAAACCGATGGTTGCGCAACATGACCGATGGGATAAATGGGTGACGGGATCGGCTTGAATGTCAGATCCTCGCTGATCTTCTTCCGGCGCGGATCGGCAACCGGGACGGCCAGCATCAGCTGCTTGGTATAGCTATGCTGCGGGTTTTCGAAGACCTGAGCCCGGGTTCCCATCTCGACGATCCGGCCCAGATACATGACGCCGACATGATGGCTGACCCGTTCCACCACGGCCATGTCGTGGCTGATGAACAGCATCGAGATACCCAGATCCTGCTGCAATTCCATCAGCAGGTTCAGCACCTGCGCCTGAACCGAGACATCAAGCGCCGACACCGCCTCATCCGCCACGATCAGCTTGGGATTCAACGCAAGAGCGCGCGCGATGGCAATCCGCTGACGCTGGCCGCCCGACATTTCATGCGGGTAGCGGCGCATGAAACTTCGGGGCAGTTCGACCCGATCGAACAGCGCGGCAATCCGGTCTTCGCGTTCCGAACGGCTGCCGATACCATAATTCTGCATCGGCTCGGCCACCTGATCGTACAGCTTCATATGCGGGTCAAGACTGGCGAAGGGATCCTGGAAGATCATCTGCATATCGCGCCGCGCCTTGCGCAGTCCCGATTGCGACAGCGCCAGAATATCGGTGCCATCCAGATTGACGGTGCCGGATTCCGGTTCAACCAGACGAAGAAGGGAACGGCCGCAGGTGGATTTTCCGCAGCCCGATTCACCGACCAGAGACATGGTTTCCCCGGAATTGATGGTGAAGGAAACATCCTCAACCGCATGAACCAGTGCCGTCGTGCGACGAAGAATGCCACCCTTGACGGCAAAACGTGTGGTCAGATTGCTGACCGTCAGCAGTGGCCGGGGATCCTTTACGATAATCGGCTCTGGCTCGCCAAAGCTGCCGTCATGCATCAGGCGCAGCCGCTCGGGCGCGGGCTTGCCGGTCATCTCGCCCAGCCGCGGCACGGCAGCCAACAGCATCCTGGTGTAATCCTCGCGCGGATTTTCGAAGATCTGCTCGGCGCTGCCTTCCTCGACCTTGTCGCCGCGATACATCACCACAACACGGTCGGCCATTTGCGCGACCACCGCCATGTCATGGGTAATGAACATCACGGCGATCTGCTTTTCGCGTTTCAGCCTGTCGATCAGGGCAAGAATTTCGGCCTGAATGGTCACATCAAGCGCCGTCGTCGGCTCATCGCAGATCAGCAGGCGCGGCTCGCAGGCCATGGCGATGGCGATGACGACCCGCTGGCGCATGCCGCCGGATAATTCATGTGGATACTGATCAAGACGGCGCTCCGGCTCGGGGATACGCACCTGTTTCAAAAGCTCGATCGCACGGGCGCGCGCATCGGATTTTTTCAGGCCCCGATGCTCGATCAGCCCTTCAGTCAACTGATCTCCGACGGTGAAAACCGGGTTCAGCGCGGTCATCGGTTCCTGGAAGATCATGCCGATCATATTGCCACGGATATCCCGCATGACCGGCGTATCCTGTTTTGCAAGATCGATCGCCTCGCCTTTGCCGGTATCGAACATCAGCCGGCCGTTAGTGATGGCCCCGCCGCCAAACTCGACCAGTCTCATCAGCGACAGCGAACTGACCGATTTCCCGGAACCGGATTCCCCCACGACGCAGACGCATTCGCCAGGCTTGATGTTGAAACTGACATCCCTGACGCCGACGACGACGCCATCATTCGTCTCGAACTCGACCCGCAGTTTTTCAATGGAAACAAGAGGTTTTTCGTCCAGCATCCGCTATCCCCGGCCAATCGATCCGAATCGAGGCTAACGCGAGACCGTGGAATGTCAAAGCCGAACTTCGTGAGGCTGTTGAGGATAGGGCTTGCCATGACCCTCAGGATTGTTTGAAACTGACAGAATTCCGCAAGAACAACCAACGGCGCCAAAGACCGATGGAAAGCAGGGGAAGAAATTGATAAACTATATAAAAACAATATCTTACATCTCCTGCTTGCGCGCAGAAAACGCGGTAAATCACTTCCAACGGGAGAAAAATCATGAAACTGAAAACCATGCTTATGGGGGCGGCCGCGTCGATAGTCCTTGCCCCCGCAGCCATGGCGGAACGCGGTTCCGATGGCGAAGCGAATATCATCATGTGGCAGGCGCCATCCACCATGAACATGTTCCTGTCCAGCGGCACCAAGGATATCATCGCCTCCAGCATGGTGCTTGAGCCTCTGGCAGGCTTCCAACCCGACGGCACCCTGTTCCCGGAACTCGCGCAAGAGATTCCTTCGCTTGAGAATGGCGGCATTTCCGACGATCTGACATCGATCACGTGGAAGCTGAAAGAGGGGCTGAAATGGTCTGACGGCACGCCGGTTACCTCGGCTGATCTGGTTTTCACCGCCGAATATTGCATGCATCCGGAAGGCGGCTGCGCACAGCTTGCGAAATACGAGGGCGTCGAATCCGTCGAGGCAATCGACGATCTGACCGTCAAGGTGAACTTCACGGAACCGCGCCCCGATCCTTTCGCGGCATTCGTCGGCGGGCAGTCACCGATCATCCAGAAGGCCCAGTTCGAGAAATGCCTCGGCGCCGCTGCGCCTACCTGTACCGAGGAGAATTTCAACCCGATCGGCACCGGACCGTTCCGGGTCGTGTCGTTCAAGACCAATGACGTCATCGAATTCGAGGCCAATCCCGAATATCGCGACCCTGAAAAACCCGCCTTTGCCAAGCTGACCATGAAAGGCGGCGGCGATGCCGCAGCGGCCGCGCGTGCGGTCCTTGAGACGGGTGAATTCGACTATGCCTGGAACACCCAGCTTTCGCCGGACGTGATCGAGGGTATGGAAGCACAGGGCAAGGGCAAGGTTCAGGCGGCTTTCGGCAGCCTTGTCGAGCGGCTGATGGTCAATCTGACCGATCCGTCCTCGAGCCTGCCCGAAGGCGAGCGTTCGACGCTCGACAATCCGCACCCGTTCCTGTCTGACCCGGCGGTCCGTCAGGCGCTGTCGATGGCGATCGACCGTGAGTTGCTGAACGAAATCGGTTATGGTTCCACGGGCAAGGCAACCTGCAATCTTGTTCCTGCGCCCGAGGCATGGGCATCGCCCAATACCGACTGCATGACCCAGGACATCGAAGGCGCCAAGAAGCTTCTTGACGATGCGGGCTGGGTTCCCGGCGCTGGCGGCGTGCGTGAAAAAGACGGGATGCGCCTGTCGATCCTCTATCAGAGTTCGGTCAATGCCGTGCGTCAGGATTTCCAGTCGCTGATCAAGCAATGGTGGACCGAGATCGGCGTGGAAACCGAGCTGAAGACCATCGATGCATCGGTCTTCTTCGGCAGTGATGCGGGCTCGCCCGACACGCTGCAGAAATTCTATGCCGATATCGAAATGTTTGCCAACAACTTCGAAGGCAACAATCCCGAACCCTATCTGGCCAAATTTACCTGCGACAAGGCTCCGGGCCCCGACAATCAGTGGCAGGGCGAAAATATCGTTCGTCTCTGCGACGAAGAATATGACAAGCTGGTGGCCGAACTGGGCAAGACCGTCGATCAGGACGAACGCGGCAAGCTGGGTCAGAAGCTGAACGAGATGCTGACCAAGGATTCCCATGCAATCATCCCACTGGTCTATCGCGGCACGGCCTCGGCCGTCAGCAATTCGCTGGGCGGAGTCGAGTTGAATGCCTGGGATACCGAATTGTGGAATGTCCAGGACTGGTATCGCGTCAAGGAATAACGGCCTGACAGGGATCATGCAGCGATCTGCCTGCATGACCCGGCCATAAGAAGCGATCCGCGCAATGCGTCAGGAATCGCACAAGTCCAACCGGAAAAGGAAAAATCATGGTCATCAATTCGCTAAAGACAGGTCTGTTGACCAGCGCGGCTGCCGTTCTGGCGCTCGCCTCCAGCCCTGCGCATGCCGAACGCGGCACGGATGGAGAGTTGAACTTGCTGCTGTGGCAGGCTCCGTCGACGCTGAATGTCTATCTTTCGACCGGCGTCAAGGAAATGCTGGCCTCGTCCCTGATCCTTGAGCCTCTGGCGATCTTCGCACCTGACGGCGAGATCGTTCCCGCGCTGGCGCAGGATATTCCCACGCTCGAGAATGGCGGCATTTCCGACGATATGACGACGATCACATGGAAGCTGAAAGAAGGCGTGAAATGGTCCGACGGCACCGATCTGACAGCCGAGGACGTGAAATTCACCGCTGATTACTGCATGAACGACGAGGGCGGCTGTGCGCAGGCCGCCAAATTCGAGGGCGTGACCTCGGTCGAGGCTGTCGATCCGCTGACAGTCAAGATCACATTCGACTCGCCGCGCCCCTATCCCTATGCGGCTTTTGTCGGTGCTCAGGCGCCGATCATCCAGAAAGCGCAATTCGAGAATTGCACGGGTGCCCAGGCCGCGACATGTACCGAAGAGAATTTCGGCCCCATCGGTACCGGTCCATTCCGGGCCACCGGTTTCAAGACCAATGATGTCGTGACGCTCGAAGCCAATCCGGAATATCGCGAAGCAGACAAACCGGCCTTCGCGACCGTCACCCTGAAAGGCGGCGGCGATTCGACCTCGGCAGCGCGGGCTGTGCTGGAGACGGGCGAATATGATTATGCCTGGAATATCCAGCTTGCCCCCGATGTTCTGGAAGGAATGCTGGCGGCTGGCAAGGGCAAACTGGAGGTCGATTTCGGCGCAACGGTCGAGCATATCCTGCTGAACCAGTCCGATCCGTCCCCAAGCCTGCCGGAGGGTGAGCGTGCGACACTGAAGCATCCGCATCCGATCCTGTCGGATCTCAAGGTGCGTCAGGCCCTGTCCATGGCGATCGACCGGGAATTGCTGAACGAGATCGGCTATGGCGAAACCGGCAAGGCCACCTGCAACATGGTCCCCAATCCCGAGATTTACGCCTCGGATAACGACGATTGCCTGACCCAGGACATCGAAGGCGCCAAAGCTCTGCTGGAAGAGGCGGGCTGGACCGTTGGCGGGGATGGCATCCGCGAAAAGGACGGTGTGAAGCTGAAACTGCTGTTCCAGACCTCGGTCAACGCGGTGCGTCAGGACTTTCAGGCCCTGATCAAGCAATGGTGGTCGGAAATCGGCGTGGAAACCGAGCTTAAGACCGTGGATGCAAGCGTTTATTTCGGCTCGGATCCCGGCTCGCCCGATACGATCGTCAAGTTCTATGCAGATGTCGAGATGTATACCGATGTCTATGATGGGACCGATCCGGGCAGCTTCCTCTCGGAACGCTCCTGCGCGTCGATTCCCAGCCCCGAGAACCAGTGGCAGGGGGAAAACACCGTTCGTTATTGCGACGAGGAATACGAAAAGCTGATCAAGGAAATGGCCCAGACATCGGGGATCGAGGCGCGTGCCGAACTCGCCAAGAAGATGAACCTGATGATCACCCGCGATTCGATGACCCATCTGCCGCTGATCGCGCGTGGCCGGGTTTCGGTCAGTTCCAACCGTCTGGGCGGCGTCCATATGAACCCGTGGGACAGCGAATTCTGGAACGTGGCCGACTGGACCCGCGTCGAGGAATGATTCCGAGCCCGCCCGGCCGCGTTGGGGCCGGGCCATGTTGTTCCTGACACGTCAAAGAGGTTCCGGATGCTGAATTTCACAATGCGCCGTTTGCTGCTGGCGATCCCCACCCTGTTGTTCATTTCGCTGGTGATTTTCCTTCTGCTCGAGGCATCGCCCGGCGATCCCCTTGGGGACGTCCCGCTGACCGTGCCGCCCGAAGTCAAAGAAAAGATGCGCGAGGCGCTCGGGCTGGGGCAGGCATGGTATATTCGCTATATGCTGTGGCTGAAGCAGTTCTTCTGGGTCGAACCGCTGCACTGGACTGACAAGTTGCTGGGCACCTATTTCAGCGACGGGATGCAGCGGATCATCAGCTTCCAGTCGCGCAGTCCGGTCTTCGACGTGATCGCGCAGCGCGTGCCGCAGACGCTGATCGTCGTAGGCATGTCCTATATTGTCGGCGTGATGATCGCGATCCCTATCGGCATCCTCTCGGCCTATAAGCAATATAGCTGGTTCGATCAGGTGGGCACCTTTGTCTCGATGGTCGGCTTTTCGATGCCGACCTTCTTCACGGGCGTCGTGTTCATCATCATCTTCGGGGTCAAGCTGCAATGGTTCCCTTCGGTCTATGACACTACGCATGTCGTCACGGACTGGAGCAGTTTCTGGGTTCAGGTCCGGCAGATGATCATGCCGGTGACGGTGCTGGCGCTGTATAACGCCGCGCAGATCAGCAGGTTCATGCGCGCCTCTATGCTGGACAATCTGGGACAGGATTATGTGCGCACGGCACGTGCCAAGGGCCTTGGCGAACGCAAGGTCGTGCTGAAGCACGTGCTGCGCAACAGCCTGATCCCGGTAGTAACGGTCATCGCGCTTGGCCTGCCCACCGTGTTCGGAGGCGCGATCATCACCGAGCAGGTCTTCAAGGTGAACGGCCTTGGTCAGCTTCTGATCTCGGCCATCCATGCCAATGACATCCCGATGGTGCTGACGCTGACCTTCATCTTCGCCATCCTGATCATCGTATTCACCCTGATTGCCGATATTCTCTACGGCGTGCTGGACCCGAGGATTCGCTATGACTGATACAGACCGCCAGCAGGAACTGAACCGCCAGGAACTGACCGACGGAGCCGCCGGAGCGGCCGCCGCCACGGCTGCCCTGCCCCCGGACCAACCGCAAATCGCAGGAGGCGAAACCCGCAATCAATGGCGCGATGTCTGGCGGCAGTTTCGCAGTCACCGGGGAGCGATGGTCGCCCTGATCCTGTTCATCGGAGTGCTGCTCTTCGTATTGGCCGGTCCGCTGATCTGGACGCTCGATCCGACATATGTCGATATCCGCGCCCGAAATACCGGCTTTACCTCGGTTCATCCTCTTGGCACCGACCAGCTTGGCCGCGACATGCTGGCCCGGCTGATGGCAGGTGGCCGGGTCTCGATCTCGGTCGGATTGACCGCGATGCTGATCGCGATCTTCCTTGGCAGTACGATCGGCGTTCTTTCGGGTTATTTCCGCCGGCTCGACGCGCCATTGATGCGGGTGACAGAATTGTTCCTCGCCCTGCCGCTTCTGCCACTTCTGCTGCTGATGGTGACGCTGTTTCGCGAACCGCTGTCCCAGTCATTCGGTCCGGCAATGGGAATCTTCCTGCTGATCGTCTCGGCCATCGGTGCGACAAGCTGGATGCAGGCGGCGCGGATCGTGCGCGGCGATGTGCTTGGCCTCAAGGAACGCGAATTCATCCTTGCCGCCAAATCCATCGGCACCCCGCCGCGCCGGATGATCCTGCGCCATATCCTTCCCAATGTGATGTCTCCGATCATGGTCGCGGCGACGCTGGGCATTGCCACGGCGATCATCACCGAAAGCGCGCTGAGTTTCCTTGGCTTGGGCTTTCCCCCAGACTTCCCGACATGGGGAAGATTGCTTTATGACGCGGTGGATCAGATGGTACTGTATCCCAGCCGGGTGATCCTGCCGGGTGTGTTCATCTCGTTGACGGTGCTTTGCGTCAATTATATCGGTGACGGGTTGCGCGACGCCATGGATCCGCGGATCAGAGGACGCTGAGTCCGCCCGAAAGCGAGGGGAACATAAATGGACAGATATGTGATCTGGCATAATCCGAAATGCTCGACATCGCGCTTCGTGCTGAATGCGCTGCGCGAGGCCGAGCTGGACCCCGAGATACGCAACTATCTGTCCGACCCGCCGTCGCCTGCGGAACTGCAAGAGGCACTGCAATCGCTGCATATCGGCGCCCGCCAGTTGTTGCGTCAAAAGAATACGCCCTATCACGATCTTGGTCTGGACGATCCGTCGCTTTCCGATGACGCGCTTATTGCGGCGATGGCCGAACATCCTGTGCTGATTGAACGTCCGGTCGTGTTCTCGCCCAAAGGCGCAAAGCTTTGCCGCCCCAAGGAAACCGTGTTGGATCTGATCTGACCAATCATGACGAACCGCCAGCCCTCCATGGCCACGCTGATGGCCGCCCTGCCAGAGATCCGTAACGCGCCGACAAATCACGGCCCGATCCGCTATCTGTGCCACAGGCCGGATTTCGGACAACGCGATTTCGTCAGCGAACTGACACTGACCGTCAAGCAGGGTATCCCCGGCGAAAGATGGATGCGCCACCCCTGGATGCGTTTGCCCGACGGCAGCCCCGACCCGGCGATTCAGGTCTCGATCCTGCCCGCGCGGGTCTGCGATCTGGTCTGGCAGCCGGGCGATGTCTCTCCCCATCCCGGCGATTCCATCGTCGCCGATCTCGAGACCAGTCTGGACAATCTTCCCACCGGCAGCCTAATCGGCGCAGGCGACGCGGTCTTGCAGGTCTCGGCAGTCTTCAACGACGCCTGCGTCAAATGGCGGAAGCGCTATGGCGAGGATGCCTTGCGCTGGGTCAGAGCAGAAGGCCACCCGCATTTGAGATTGCGCGGCATCCTCTGCGCGATCACACAGGATGGCGTGGTCCGCGCCGACGACCGGCTAAGAGTTCTGCGGCGCGGGTATTGACGCGATGAATCTTATATCAACCACAAGACATAACCGATCAGTGTCAGAAAGACCGTCAAACTGATCGCAGACAATGCCAACGCCATCCTTACCCTGCCATAGAAAGCCAGTGCGGTAGCTGTCAGCTGCCCGAAGATCAGCAAAGGAATGCCGCCATTCAGCGATATCAGATAGAGTGACCGCGCTTGATTTGCTTTTTCACGATCTTCGGGCCATTGATGAAACCCCATCCCTAGCGGCGACATATACCAGAAAAAGATCAGCGGAATCGATATGACGATCAGCAGAGCAAGCGTCAGGATCATGCAGGCGCGCATGGTCGAGACAGGCTGGATTTTGCCCGCAATCCTGTTTGTGGGTTGTGTCGCGCGGGGTTCTTTCATAGGGGCGTTTCCCGCATATTCACCATCACTGGATATCAAAGGAGCCTAGCGATGATTCCTTCACAAATGCAAGCGATGGTTCTGACCCGTCACGGCGGGATCGACGCGCTGGAATGGCGGACCGATTATCCGGTACCCCAGCCGAAAGCCGGAGAGGTTCTGGTCCGCATCACCGCCACTGCCAAGAACAATACCGATCGCAAGGTGCGCGAGGGCCTTTATGCCACTCATGACACCGGTGAGGCGACCAGCTTCCAGATGGCGGGCGACACGCTGCGCTTTCCGCGCATTCAGGGAGCGGATGTGGTCGGGCGTGTGGTTGCCGTGGGAGATGGCGTCGACCCTCGCCGGATCGGACAACGCGGCCTGCTGGACTTCAACATCTACCGCAGCAAGGAGCCACATCTGAACCTGACGCCGGATTATTACGGACATGGCGCGGATGGCGGCTTTGCCGAATACGGAGTTTTCCCCTCTGCGCAGTTTCATCACGTCCCGAATGACAACCTGTCGGATGCCGAACTCGCCAGCCTTGGCATGTGCTCGTGGCAGACGGGATATCATATGCTGACCTCGGCCAGCGTAAGCAGGGGCGAGCATGTGCTGATCACCGGCGCCTCGGGCGGGGTGGGCTCGGCGCTGATTCAGCTTTGCCGGGTGATCGGGGCAGTGCCGCATGCGATCTCGGGTCCCGGCAAGGACAAGGTCTTGCGCGATTTGGGAGCCGAGACGGTAATCGACCGCATGGCGGTGACCGATTGGGCCAGGGATATCGCGCAGGCGGTGGGCGGGCATGAGATCGACGCGGTCATGGATTTGGTCGGCGGCGATATCACGCCGGGACTGATCGATGCGATGTGCCGCGATCTGGGAACGCGCCGGACGCCTCCGCGATTGTCCATCGCCGGAGCGTCTGCGGGAAATGTCACGCCAATCCTGTGGACACAGATTTATCTCAATCAGGTGCAGATTTTTGGCGTCTCGCATGGAACGCAAGCCGAGGCGCAGCAATTGATCGACTGGATACGCGCGGATCGGCTGCGCCCGGTTCTTGCGGGCACGATGAAACTGTCGGAACTGCATGAAGCAGAGCGGCTTTTCGTAGAGCGCGGCACGGATTTTCTGGGCAAGCTGGTGATCGTCCCGAATGCGGAATGGGATCAGCACGGCGCGGCGCACGCCTTGCGACGTTAGACATTCGGTTTTGTCAGGTTTGGAAGAAACAGTCCTGCCGTCGTCCTTCAGCAGCGGATAATTTCTTATACCGACCGCTCAGCTCATGCCGAACAGCACGGGCAGCATGGACACCACCAACAGGATTGCCATGGTTGTATTGAACAGGCGCAACCGCACGGGCGTCGTCAGCAGGCGGCGCAATCCCTGCCCCGAAATTGCCCAGATCGAAACGCTGGACAGGTTGATGACGGCAAAGACCACGCCCACGACCAGCGCGCCGCCAACCCCCGCGGCATAGGCCGATAACGCCCCCAAAGCCATGGCCCACGCCTTCGGGTTGACCCATTGGAATGCGGCGGCTTCCAGAAAGGTAAACGGGCGTGCCCGCGAGGTCTCCGGCGACTGCCGGGGCGGCGCCGCATTGGCAACCTTCCATGCCAGCCACAGCATATAGGCGAGACTGGCCCATTTCAGCGTAGTTTCGATCGCCGGATTGGCGGCCAGCAGCCGATCCACGCCCAGTCCGATCACCACAATCATCAGGGCAAAACCCCATGCAACGCCCAGCATATGCGGAATCGTCCGCCGGACGCCGAAATTCGCGCCCGAGGCCATCAGCATCATGTTATTCGGCCCCGGCGTGACCGAGGTCACAAAGGCAAAACCGGCAAGAGCAAGAAACAGATCGGTATTCATTGCGCCATCCTATCAGATATCGCAACAATAACGCTTATTACTCGCAACCATCTTGCCAATAGCATCGTTTTATCATTATTATTGCAATTAATGACCCAATTTAATCGTATCAATGACAAAATATTGCAAGAACTCCGCCGCGACGGCCGCCTGCCCAATACCGAACTAGCGGCGCGGGTCGGGCTTTCACCTTCCGCCTGCCTCCGGCGGGTGCAGGAACTCGAGCGGCGAGGGATTATCATGGGTTATCGGGCGGTAATCAGCCCCCAGGCCCGGGGAGCGGGTTTTACTGCCTATGTCACGGTCGGCCTGTCCAGACACTCGACCGAGGCGCAAAAGGCGTTCGAACGGCTTTGCATCGCCGCCCCCGCCGTGCGCGAATGCCACAATATCACCGGCACGGTGGAATATCTGCTGCGGGTCGAGCTTGTGGATCTTGCCGCCTATAAACAGTTTCACGCCGATGTTCTGGGCAATTTCCCGTGGATTGCCACCATGACCACTCATGTCGTGATGGACAGCCCCAAGGATGAGCGCGCCTAGCCTATGGCCATTTCACCAGCGGCGGCAGGCTCATCAAGACGGCATCGGGATCATGGCCGGTTTCAAGTCCGAATTTCGTTCCCCTGTCGTAGACAAGGTTATATTCGGCATAAAGGCCACGATGAATCAATTGGGTCTCGCGATCCGCATCCGTCCAATCCTGCGTCATGCGGGCCTTGGCCAAAGGCAGGAAGGCGGGCAGAAAAGCCTCGCCCACGGATTTGGTAAAGGCGAAATCCGCCTGCCAGTCACCGCTGTTCAGGTCGTCATAGAAAATACCACCGACCCCACGGGCGCGGCCTCGATGCGGGATAAAGAAATACTCATCGGCCCATGACTTGAAGCGTTCATAATAATCCGCCCCATGCGGGGTACAGGCAGCACGCAGGGTATCATGAAAATGCCCGGTGTCTTCCGGGTATTCGATGCAGGGATTAAGATCGGCGCCGCCTCCGAACCACCAGGCCTCCGGGGTCCAGAACATGCGGGTATTCATGTGTACCGCCGGCGCATGCGGGTTCTGCATATGCGCGACAAGGCTGATCCCGCTGGCCCAGAAACGCGGATCCTTTTCCAGTCCCGGAACGCCCCGCGCGGCCATGGCCGCCCGGGCCTTGGATGACAGGGTTCCGTGAACCTCGGACCAGTTCACGCCAACCTTTTCGAATACCCGGCCGTTCCGCATGACCGACATCAGCCCGCCGCCGCCGTTATCGGCGCGTTCAGTCGGCGTCACAGCAAAACGCGCAGCGGGCCGGTCCGTGGGTCCGCGATCTTCCAATGCCTCGAATGCCTGCGTGATCCGGTCGCGTAATTCACGAAACCAGTCTGCGGCAAGGCGGCGTTGATCGTCCATGTCATCCCCTATCGTGAATTGCCAAGCCTGTATCAGGCCGGTTAGCATATATCCAACCCGTAGTAGTGAGACCGACCATGCCCCGTAACACTGCACTCGCCACCCTTGCCATCCTGCCGCTGCTTGTTGCCGCCTGTGGCACGCCTCAGGAACGCTGCATCAGCAAGCATACCCGCGAATACCGCAATGTCAGCAACCTGTTGCAGGAGGTCGAGGCCAATCTCGAACGTGGATATGCATGGGAAGAACGTCAGGTGGTACGTGACCGTCTGACGCATTGCCGGGATCTCTACCGTGACCGGAAAGGAAATGTCCAGACGACCATCCGGCCATGCTGGCGCGATTACGTGGATATCGAGCGCTATCGCGTTCCTATCGACCCGGCGGCCGAACAACGCAAACGCGACGGGCTGGCAGAGCGTAAGGCGGAATTGGAAGGCACGGCGAACGCCTATGTGCAGGCATGCAAGAAAGCGTTCCCGGAAGAGAAAACGTGAAACCCTGATATGACCGGACAGGGTGGTCTATAGATCGAAATCATCATCATGCCGAACCGCGCCGATCGCCAGCCAATCGGCGCGGATACGCGCAACCCGCGTATCGCCCCAGGTCCGGAACACGATATCGAAGCCCTCGGCTGTAATGTTCTGCGTCGCGATATCCGCACGCTGATTCGCGCTGCTTTCGATATCCCACATGCTTATCGAAACATGAATAACCGGGACCGTTTGAAACGGTTCCGAGAAATCTATCCGTCGCGTCTCACGGCGAGGGCCATGCCCGGTCCACATGATCCCGTTATCCTCGAATGCCGAGAACATCTGGACGGAGCCCTGTAGAACACCAACGGCCGAAAATCCGAATTTCTGCATGCACCGAACTCTTTTTCCAGCCATGTATAAGCTAATAGCGGCAAGAAAAAAGCCCCGGTTATTAACCGGAGCTTCAGAATGCCCGGATGAGCAAGGAATCACTCAGGAGCGGAAGCCTGTTTGGGATCCAATCCGATATGAGTGCCAAGCGCTTCCATATCCGCCAGCAATTTAACGGCGGCGGCAACGATCTCTTCACCGGGGCTGCTTGCCCGCTTTTCGACTGCCTGGCGTTTCACATGGGCTTCGCGCATCATCTCGTTAAAGATTTCCTGCGTCATCTCGGCCCGCTGATGTCCACGCTCGGCCAGCAGAGTGACCGATTCGCCGTTGATCTCCACAAATCCGCCGGTGACGGCGAATTCATGGTTATTGCCATCGTCACCGACAGCAATCACCAGACCGGGCCGCAGGGTGACGATGACCGGCGCGTGGCCGGGCATCGCTGTCAGATCACCTTCAGAGCCCGGCAGGCGTACCTCGCGCACCTGAAGCGAAAGCAATTTCCGCTCTGGTGAGACAAGGTCGAACTGCATGGTATCGGCCATGATGCCCCCTTATGCGGCTTCGGCGGCAAGACGCTCGGCCTTGGCCTTTGCCTCTTCGATATCGCCAACCATGTAGAAGGCGGCTTCCGGCAGGTGGTCGTATTCGCCCGCCACCACGGCCTTGAAGGAAGCAATGGTCTGCTCCAGCGGAACCTGAACCCCGTCCGAACCGGTAAAGACCTTCGCAACGTCGAAGGGCTGGGACAGGAAGCGCTGGATTTTCCGGGCACGTGCCACGGTCAGCTTATCCTCTTCCGACAATTCGTCCATGCCCAGAATGGCGATAATGTCCTGCAGCGATTTGTAACGCTGAAGGATACCCTGAACATCGCGGGCCACCTGATAATGCTCTTCCCCGACAACCGCCGGATCGAGAATACGCGAGGTCGAATCCAGCGGGTCCACCGCCGGATAAATCCCGAGTTCCGAGATTGCGCGCGACAGAACCGTGGTCGCATCAAGGTGGGCGAAGGAGGTCGCAGGCGCCGGGTCGGTCAGGTCGTCGGCCGGAACGTAGATGGCCTGCACCGACGTGATCGAGCCCGCCTTGGTTGATGTGATCCGCTCTTGCAACTGGCCCATATCCGTAGCCAGGGTCGGCTGATAGCCCACGGCGGAAGGAATACGACCCAGAAGCGCCGACACCTCGGAGCCCGCCTGCGTAAAGCGGAAGATGTTGTCGACGAAGAACAAAACGTCCGTTCCCGATTGATCCCGGAATTGTTCGGCCAGGGTCAGACCGGTCAGAGCAACCCGCATACGCGCGCCCGGAGGCTCGTTCATCTGGCCGTAAACAAGGGCCACTTGCGACTCGGGCAGATTGTCCGGCTTGATAACGCCGGATTCGACCATCTCGTGATACAGGTCGTTCCCCTCACGGGTCCGCTCGCCCACGCCGGCGAACACGGAATAACCCGAGTGCACCTTGGCGATGTTGTTGATCAGTTCCATGATCAGAACGGTCTTGCCGACACCGGCACCGCCGAACAGGCCGATCTTGCCGCCCTTGGAATAAGGCGCAAGCAGATCGATAACCTTGATCCCCGTAACCAGAATTTCCGAGCTGGTCGCCTGGGCGGCGAAATCCGGCGCGGGCTGGTGGATGGCGCGGGTTTCCGATGACTCGACCGGGCCGCCTTCGTCAACGGGTTCACCCACCACATTGATGATCCGGCCCAGGGTCGCATCGCCCACCGGGATCGAGATCGGTGCGCCGGTATCGGTTACCGGCTCGCCCCGAACCAGACCTTCGGTCGAGTCCATCGCGATGGCGCGAACGGTATTCTCACCAAGATGCTGCGCAACTTCCAGCACCAGTTTCTTGCCATTATTCTCGGTATTCAGCGCGTTCAGGATCGCCGGCAGTTCTCCGTCGAACTGCACGTCCACAACGGCGCCGATAACCTGGGTAATCTTTCCTTTGGCATCTGCCATGTTATCACCTCTACGTTACGGTCAGAGCGCCTCGGCGCCCGAAATGATTTCGATGAGTTCCTTGGTGATCGCGGCCTGACGCGAACGGTTATATTCAGTGGTCAGGCGGTCGATCATGTCACCAGCATTGCGCGTGGCGTTATCCATAGCGCTCATCCTTGCGCCCTGTTCGGACGCAGCGTTTTCCAGAAGCGCCGCAAAAATCTGCGTCGCCACGGAACGCGGCAGCAATTCGGCCAGAATGGCCTCTTCGTCCGGTTCGTATTCATAGACCGCAGAAGGCGCCTCGGCTTCTTCGGGCATTTCCGCAGGGATGACCTGACGCGCGGTCGGCACCTGGCTGATCACGGATTCGAAGCGGTTGTAGAAGATCGTGGCGATATCGAAATCGCCATTCTCGAACCGGTCCAGAACCTCATCAGCCACGCCACGGGCGTTGTCGTAACCGATCCGCTTGACCTCGGACAGATCGACATGATGCACGAAGGAATCGCCGTAATCACGCTTGAGCTGCTCGCGCCCCTTCTTGCCGACAGTCAGGATACTGACCTGCTTGCCCTCGGCCAGAAGCTTCTCTGCACGGTTGCGGGCCAGCTTGACGATAGAGCTGTTGAAGCCCCCGGCAAGCCCGCGTTCCGAGGTCATCACGACCAGCAGATGCCGCTGATCACTGCCGGTTCCCGATAAAAGCCGGGGCGCGTTGTCCGACCCGGAGGCCGCTGCCGTCAGGCCGGCCATGACGGCTGTCATACGCTCGGCGTAGGGACGGGCGGCTTCGGCAGCTTCCTGTGCGCGGCGAAGCTTCGCCGCCGCGACCATCTGCATCGCCTTGGTGATCTTCCGCGTCGATTTGACGCTTTCGATCCGGTTCTTGAGATCCTTGAGGCTGGGCATCTATTCCCCCTCTCAGGCGCGGGTCTTGTTGTATTCGTCCAGCGCCGCCTTGATCGCATCTTCGAGATCACCGGCAACCTTGCGGTCGTTTGTGGTGAGATCGTCCAGCAGGGCTTTCTTCTGGTTCCGCAGGAACTGGATCAGCCCCTCTTCCCAGGTGACGACTTCGCGCACCGGCACATCGTCGATATAGCCTTTGGTCCCGGCATAGATGACGATGACGATTTCAGCGTTGGTCAGCGGCCGGTACTGCGGCTGCTTCATCAGCTCGGTCAGACGCGCACCGCGGTTCAGCAGGCGCTGCGTCGCGGCATCAAGATCGGAACCGAACTGCGCGAATGCCGCCATCTCACGATACTGCGCCAGTTCCAGCTTGACCGGGCCAGCGACGGATTTCATCGCCTTGGTCTGAGCGGCGGAACCAACCCGGGACACCGACAGACCGGTATTCACAGCCGGGCGGATACCCTGGAAGAACAGATCCGTTTCGAGGAAGATCTGACCGTCGGTGATCGAGATCACGTTGGTCGGAATATAGGCGGACACGTCGCCTGCCTGCGTTTCGATAATCGGCAGGGCGGTCAGCGAACCGGAGCCATTGGCTTCGTTCAGCTTGGCCGAACGCTCCAGCAAGCGGGAGTGCAGGTAGAAAACGTCACCGGGATAGGCTTCGCGTCCGGGCGGACGGCGCAGCAGCAGCGACATCTGACGATAGGCAACGGCCTGTTTGGACAAGTCATCATAGATGATCAGCGCGTCCATGCCGTTGTCACGGAAATACTCGCCGATAGCGGTCCCGGAATAAGGCGCGAGGAACTGCATCGGCGCGGGGTCCGAGGCAGTCGCGGCGACGATGGTCGTGTAGGCCATGGCGCCCGTCTCTTCCAGCTTCTTCACAAGCTGCGCAACGGTCGAACGTTTCTGGCCAACGGCGACATAAACGCAATGCAGCGTCTTCATGCCATCGCTTTCACGGCCGTTATAGTTCTGCTGGTTCAGGATGGTGTCCAGAGCAATAGCGGTCTTGCCTGTTTGCCGGTCGCCGATGATCAGCTCGCGCTGGCCGCGGCCGATCGGGATCATGGCGTCAACGGATTTCAGGCCGGTCGCCATCGGCTCATGCACCGATTTGCGCGGCATGATGCCCGGCGCCTTGACATCGGCCACCCGGCGCTCGGTCGTCTCAATGGGGCCCTTGCCGTCGATGGGATTGCCCAGACCGTCCACGACGCGGCCCAGCAAGGCCTTGCCGACCGGCACGTCCACGATCGAACGGGTCCGCTTGACGGTGTCGCCTTCCTTGATCGAACGGTCGTCACCGAAGATAACGATACCCACGTTATCGGTTTCTAGGTTCAGCACCATGCCCCGGATACCGCCGGGGAACTCGACCATTTCGCCGGCCTGCACCTTGTCCAGCCCGTAAACGCGGGCGATACCGTCACCGACCGACAGCACCTGACCAACTTCGGCCACCTCGGCGTCTTGTCCGAAATTCTTGATCTGATCCTTGAGGATCGCCGAAATCTCGGCTGCCTGGATTCCCATTATCCGACCTCTTTCATAGCATTCTGCAGGGAGGCGAGCTTCGAGCGGACCGACGAATCGATCATCTGCGAGCCCAGCTTGACAATCATACCGCCGATGAGCCCTTCATCGACGCGGGTATTCAATTTGACTTTCTTGCCCGATTTCTCGGCCAGCGTTTGCGTCAGGCGCTTTTGCTGCTCATCCGTCAGGGCGACGGCACTTGTGACATCCGCCGTCACCTCGCCCCGCGCATCGGCGATCAGTTCGCGCAGGCGGCTGATCAATTGGGGCAAAACGAAAAGCCGACGGTTCTGCGACATCAATTTCAGCGTATTGGTCAACGTGACCGAAAGGCCCATTTTCCCGGCAATTTCCGAAATGACGCCGCCTTGCTGGGCACGGGAATACAGCGGCGAAGCGATCAGGTCGCGAAATTCGCTGCTTTCATCCAATGCGTTCTGAAGATCGTCGGTCTGGCGGGCCAGATCGTCCAGCCCCCCCTCTTCCTTGATTATGTCGAAGACGGCCTGCGCATAGCGCCCGGCAATGCTCTGGGACATGGAAACAGAGTTGGC
This sequence comes from Paracoccus wurundjeri, assembly GCF_030678915.1. Classification (GTDB taxonomy): domain Bacteria; phylum Pseudomonadota; class Alphaproteobacteria; order Rhodobacterales; family Rhodobacteraceae; genus Paracoccus; species Paracoccus onubensis_A. The sequence goes on from NZ_JAUUTZ010000017.1 coordinate 95,941, forward strand.
CACGGTCATCCTTTACCTTTGCGCAACCCCGCAGGCGGGCCGGAGCCAGGTCCGGTCTGTCGCGGGGTGCGGGTCGCATTCCGGCAGCTTATGGAGGGCCGCCCGATTTTCTGCGCAGTCTCTAGCAGGTCGTTTACCGACCGGCAACCACTTAGGACACGGAAATGAGAGCCGTTGCGACCAATGAAGGAATTAAAATGCGGGTTTGGGAATTTGACCGGCAATAGCCCGCCGTCATTGCCTGCGACAGGCTGTCGCAGGGCGTGTGAATCTCGGGTTTCAGAAGCGAAAAAAGCCGGATCCCGAACCGTCTGGCCTGACATTGCCTTCCCTATGATTCTGTCGATACAGAACCCGGTCCCCCGCAAGAAAAAACGCCCCCACCAGTTGGGCAGCAGACCATCGGGCCATCATTGCCTCTGGCCCGCTACTCGTCCTTTTCCGTCATGTCGAGCGATCTGCCGATCAATCGACCCTTCACCACCGGCCGATTTCGTCCCGGCAAGCGGACCCCGTCAAGAATATCCAGCGGCCCGGGTACCTGCACACGCACCCCCGGCCCGATCTGGCCGCGCACCTGTTTCGAGACCTCCATCAACACGACCCCGGCAATCAGGACGCGGCTGATCTTTATTCCGGTCCGCTCCCACATCTGCGCGCTACGCAGCCAGAAGCGCCGCGCCGATGGAGGGATATAGACGGCCGATCCATGCCATTCAGGCACGAAGCCCGCCTTGAGCATCTGCCCTTCAAGCTGTCCGGCGGTATAGCTGCGCCCCAATCCGAAAGGCGTACGATCCGAGGCGGCCCACAGCCCCGCGCGGTTCGGCACCATCACGATCATCCGGCCGCCGGGACCCAGCGCCCGCCACGCCTCGTCCAGAAGCGCTGCAGGGTGATCGCTTGTCTCCAGCGCATGCAGCAATACCAGCCGGTCAATACTGCCTGTCTCGATCGGCCATGCGGTTTCATCGCACAGGACGCTGTGATTGGGCTGCCCCGCCGGCCAGGCCATGCCCCCCTGCAGCCCCGGCATCAGTGCAGTGACCCGACGCGCCCGGACAAGATAAGGCCGCAGCATCGGCGCGGCAAAGCCGAACCCGGCTACATTCATTCCCGTGCAACCGTCAGGCCGCCAGCGTCCGGTCAGCCGGTCGCGCAGGATTCGCTGCACCACGCGGCCCAACGCCTGCTGGTAATAGAATCGCCGCAGATTCTCTATATCGTGATGCATTGCGTCCCGGGCGTGGTTTTGTCAGGTTCAACCTGATCATACGGAGAGGATTTTGCAATGCCGCTGGAACTCGTCACCATCCGCTGCCTGAAGGACAATTACGCCTATCTTCTCCATGGCGAAGCCGGAACCGTGCTGATCGACGCGCCCGAGGCCGCACCGATCCTGACAGAGCTGAAGCGCCGGGACTGGAAGCTGGACGCAATCCTGCTGACCCATCATCACGGAGATCATATCGACGCCGTGCCCGACCTGACCCGGCAAACCGCCGCCCGCGTGATCGGCGCCAAAGCCGATGCGCACCGCCTGCCGCCTCTGGACACGGCAACCGCGGCCGGGGAAACGCTGGATATTCTGGGTGAGACGGTTCAGGTCATCGACGTATCGGGACATACCGTGGGGCATGTCGCCTTTCATTTCCCGGAATCGGGCTTTGCCTTCACCGCAGACAGCCTGATGGCAATGGGATGCGGGCGACTGTTCGAGGGCGATCCAGCAATGATGTGGGACAGTCTCTGCCGCCTGAACGCCCTGCCGCCAGAGACCCTGATCTGCTCGGGGCATGATTACTGCGCCAGCAACGGCGCCTTCGCGCTTTCGGTCGATCCGGATAACGACGCCCTGAAAAAGCGGATGGCCGGAACGGCGGAAGGCCGCCTGCCCTGCTCTCCTGCCACTCTGGCCGAAGAACGCGCAACGAACCCGTTCCTGCGCGTTCACGAATTATGTCGCGCCCTGGGTATGGAAAATGCCTCCGAAGCCGAAATATTCGCACGGTTGCGAAGCATGAAGGACAATTTCTGATGTCATATCAGGGCATCGATCCACGCTGTCCATGATCTGGCGCATCTTGAAAACCGCCCATTGTGATATCACATTTGCCTCAACCGTGGCAAAAAACCCGGGCAAACTCAAAAAACAGCTTGAAGCCGGGCCGATTCCACCAAATCTTAAAACTACCATGACAGTCTGGTCAGGTGGGCACCTCGCCCATACCGCCAGCCGACTGACAGGAGACGACCGTGCCAAGTTTCTCGACCTCCCTGGAACAGGCCATTCACCAGGCGCTTGCCCTGGCGAATGAACATCGACATGAACTGGCCACGCTGGAGCATTTGCTGCTGGCCCTGACCGACGAACCCGAAGCCGTCAAGGTGATGCGGGCATGCAATGTCGATCTGGAAGAATTGCGTAAACTTCTGATCGATTTTATCGAAGACGACCTTTCGACGCTGATCACCGATGTCGAAGGCTCCGAAGCTGTACCGACCGCCGCCTTCCAGCGGGTGATTCAACGTGCAGCGATCCATGTACAAAGCTCGGGCCGGCAAGAGGTGACCGGGGCGAATGTGCTGGTCGCGATCTTCGCCGAGCGGGAATCGAATGCCGCCTTCTTCCTGCAGGAAATGGACATGACCCGTTACGACGCGGTGAATTTCATCGCGCATGGTGTGGCCAAGAATCCATCCTTCAGCGAACCGCGCAAGGTCATCGGCGCCGAAGAACCGGAAGAGGCGAAACAGGCCGAACCCGTGCAGGAGGCGAAAGAGGAAACCGCCCTTTCGAAATATTGCGTCAATCTGAACGCCAAATCCGAAAAGGGCGATGTGGATCCGCTGATCGGCCGCGAACACGAGGTGGAGCGCTGCATTCAGGTGCTGTGCCGTCGCCGCAAGAACAATCCGCTGCTGGTGGGCGATCCCGGTGTGGGTAAGACCGCCATCGCCGAGGGTCTGGCCAAGAAGATCGTCGAGGGCCAGACGCCCGAGGTACTATCCGGCGCAACCATCTTTTCGCTGGATATGGGGGCGCTGCTGGCCGGCACCCGCTATCGGGGCGATTTCGAAGAACGTCTGAAGGCCATCGTCAAGGAGTTGGAAAACCATGACGATGCGATCCTGTTCATCGACGAGATTCATACCGTCATCGGCGCGGGCGCGACTTCCGGCGGTGCGATGGACGCCTCGAACCTGCTGAAACCTGCCCTGGCGGGCGGCAAGCTGCGCTGCATGGGGTCCACCACCTACAAGGAATTCCGTCAGCATTTCGAGAAGGACCGGGCGCTGAGCCGCCGGTTCCAGAAAATCGATGTGAACGAACCCACGGTGCCGGATTCCATCAAGATCCTGATGGGACTGAAGCCGCATTTCGAAAAGCATCACGATCTGCGCTATACCAATGACGCCATCAAAACCGCCGTGGAACTGGCCTCGCGCTATATCAACGACCGCAAACTGCCGGACAGCGCCATCGACGTGATCGACGAGGCCGGAGCGGCACAGCATCTGGTGGCCGAAAGCAAGCGACGCAAGACCATCTCGCCCAAGGAGATCGAAGCCGTGGTGGCCAAGATCGCCCGCATCCCGCCCAAAAGCGTCAGCAAAGATGACGCCGAGGTGCTGCGCGATCTGGAAAAGACGCTCAAGCGCGTGGTGTTCGGACAGGACGCGGCCATCGTATCGCTCTCATCGGCGATCAAACTGGCGCGGGCCGGGTTGCGGGAACCCGAAAAGCCCATCGGCAACTACCTGTTCGCCGGGCCGACCGGTGTGGGCAAGACCGAGGTGGCCAAGCAACTCGCGTCCACTCTGGGCGTGGAACTGCTGCGCTTCGACATGTCGGAATATATGGAGAAACACGCCGTCAGCCGCCTGATCGGTGCGCCTCCGGGTTATGTCGGGTTCGATCAGGGCGGGCTGCTGACCGACGGCGTGGATCAGCATCCGCACTGCGTCCTGCTTCTGGACGAAATCGAGAAGGCGCATCCCGACGTCTACAACATCCTGTTGCAGGTCATGGATCACGGCAAGCTGACCGACCATAACGGCCGTCAGGTGGATTTCCGCAACGTGATCCTGATCATGACCTCGAATGCCGGCGCGACGGATCTGGCCAAGGCCGCCATCGGCTTCGCCCGCGACCGCCGTGAGGGTGAAGATACCGAGGCAATCGAACGCACCTTCACGCCAGAATTCCGCAACCGGCTGGACGCGGTCATCAGCTTCGCCCCGCTGTCACGCAAGGTGGTGGTGCATGTGGTCGAGAAATTCGTGCTGCAACTCGAAGCGCAGCTGATGGACCGCAATGTCCATATCGAACTGACCCCGCAGGCCGCCGACTGGCTTGCCGAAAAGGGTTACGACGACAAGATGGGCGCACGTCCGCTTGCCCGGATCATCCAGGAGCATATCAAGAAGCCTCTGGCCGAAGAACTTCTGTTCGGCCGGTTGCAGAAAGGCGGCGTGGTCCGCGTCAAGATCAAGGACGGCAAGCCCGCCTTCGATATCACCGGCCCCGACGCCCCACGCATCGGCAAGTCAAAAACGCCACTGCTGACGGCAGAGTAAGTTCCGCCAAGCCGGCAAAAGGCCCGCCCTGCCTCTGCAAGGCGGGCCTTATTATATATGGAACCCGATCAAAGGCGCCCGGCCTTCCCATCACGCGGATTCTTCTTCACTCAAATATCCCGGGTGACGCCAACAGGTGCGCCGCTGGTTCAAGAGACCAGTCGGCGACGGGCAGAGCCCCCGGCCGGCGCGGGATACAAACACTGTCAGCCCGGTGCCGATCCTATCCCGCGGCAGCAAGCAGCGAAGCATTCCCGCCCGAGGCCGTCGTATCAATGCAAAGATGCCGTTCGAGAACCGCGTAATCAGCCAGTTCCGCCGATGTCACAAGCGGCACGATCGCGCCGTCGCGTGCGGCCAGTGCGATCCGATACTCGCGCGCTTTGTCCTCGGGACCGTCATAGGCTACGACGGCAATCCCGTTCAGCAAGGTCAATGCTTCGGCAGGCAGCGTCCCTTTGACCTCGACTGCGGCACAGCCCTGCGCCCTTGCAACCGCCGCCTGCGCCGCGCAATCCGGGCCGAGACACAGCACCGTCCCACGCGCATGCGTTGTCAGGCGGTTCGATTCCCCCGTCGGTCCGGGCATCAGCGTGGTTTCCCGTGCGGTCGCCGTATCGGTATGGGCAGCATCCAAAGCCGTCTGAACCTGCGCCGGATCGGCGGCCGCTTCTTCATCCGCCGACATGCGCTCTATAGTCACGGCACGGAAACGCGGAACATAATGTGGCCCGCCCGCCTTCGGTCCGGTGCCGGAAAGACCTTCACCGCCAAAGGGCTGACTTCCGACAATTGCGCCGATCTGATTTCGGTTCACATAGAGATTGCCGGCACTCACAAGGCTGTCGATATGCTGCACCCGATCGTCGATCCGGGTATGCAGACCAAAGGTCAGCCCGTATCCTGATCTGTTCACCGCCTCGATCACCTGATCCAGTTCACGCGCCTCGAAGTTCGCGACATGCAGGACCGGGCCGAAGATTTCGCGTTCGATATCCTCGATCCCGCCGACCCGGATCGTGACCGGGGCAACGTAATGCCCGCGCCCCGGCGTCTTGAGTCGATGCAGGATTCTTCCATCGCTGCGCGCCTTGGCGATATGTGTCTCGATCCCCTTCTTCGCGTCCGTCGAGATCACCGGGCCGACATCGCTATCCAGATACCACGGATCGCCGATATGCAGTTCATCCATCGCGCCGTGCAGCATTTTCAGCAACTTGTCCTCGACATCCTTCTGAACATACAGCACCCGAAGCGCCGAGCAGCGTTGCCCCGCCGATTGGAACGCACTGGCAAGGATGTCGCGCACGGCCTGTTCCGGCAATGCGGTCGAATCCACGATCATCGCGTTCAACCCGCCGGTTTCCGCGATCAGCGGCGCATCGGGCGACAGATGTGCCGCCATCGCCCGGTTGATTGCCTGCGCCGTCGGCAGGGAACCGGTAAAGCAGACCCCCGAAACGCGCGGATCGCTGCAAAGCGCGGTACCGACCTTGCGCCCTTCGCCCGGCAGCAACTGCAGCGCGTGAACGGGCACTCCGGCCTCGTGCAGAAGCTGCGCGGCCCGCCATGCGATCAGGCTGGTGGTTTCCGCGGGTTTGGCCAGCACACCATTGCCTGCCGCCAGGGCCGCTGCGATCTGACCGGTGAAAATCGCCAAGGGAAAATTCCAGGGCGAGATGCAGGTGAAGATACCGCGCGGCGCGTCCCCGGATACAAAACCGGCATAATAGTGCAGGAAATCCACGGCTTCGCGCAACTCCGCCACAGCATCGAATTGCGATTTCCCTGCCTCGCGGGCAATCAGGGCAAATAATTCGCCGAAATTTTCCTCGTACAGATCAGCGGCGCGCCGCAAAATCTCTGCCCGCTCGTCCGGTGAGGCGTCCCAGATCTGCGCGGCATCCAGCGCAGCCGCGATATCGCTACCCCCGGCCCATTCCACGACCCCCACCCGGTCGTTGCCCTGAGCCGGGTTGACGATCTCTTCCCGATGACGCTCGCTTTTACCCGTCGCGGCCAGCAAAGGCCCGCCCTGCCAGCGATGCCCCTGCCAGGGCGCACGCGCCGCCTCGACCCGCGCCTGTTCAACCGGATCGCGCAGATCGAACCCCCGAGCGTTCGCCCGCCCGGGGGCAAACAACTCGGCGGGGCGCGTGACGCCGGGAGCAGGCTTACCCGCGACGGCGTCGTATTCGGCAAATGGATCGGGCGCGACGTCTTCGGGCGCGATATCCTCGTCCACGATCCGGTTCACGAAACTGGAATTCGCGCCATTCTCCAGCAATCGCCGCACCAGATAGGCCAACAGATCCTCATGCGCTCCGACCGGCGCGTAAATCCGGCAGCGGGTCTGGTGTTTCGCCCTGACGATCTCGTGCAGCGCCTCGCCCATGCCGTGCAGACGCTGAAATTCGAAATCGCGGTCCTCGCCCGCCAGATGCAGGATGGCGGCGACGGAATGGGCGTTATGGGTGGCGAATTGCGGATAGATGCGCGGACTGGCCAGCAGTTTCCGGGCACAGCAGATCCATGCCACATCGGTTGCGGATTTATGGGTCCAGACCGGAAAATCGTCCAGCCCCTCGACCTGATAACGCTTGATCTCGGTATCCCAATAGGCCCCCTTGACCAGCCGCACCATGACGCGCCGGTCAAGACTTTCCGCCAAAGCCTCAAGCCAGTCCAGAAACGGCGCGGCGCGTTTGCCGTAAGCCTGCACGACCACGCCGAATCCGTCCCAGCCCGTCAATGCGGGATCTGAAAGCACAGCCTGAATCACATCCAGAGAAAGCTCCAGCCGGTCGGCCTCTTCCGCATCGATATTCAGGCCCATATTCGCATCCTTCGCCTGACGGCACAGACGCAGAACGACGGGAACGAGTTCCGCCATGACCCGGTCGCGCTGCGGTTCCTCGTATCGCGGATGCAGCGCGGAAAGCTTGATCGAGATGCCGGGATTGTCGCGGATATCGCTGGCCCGCGCCTCACCAGCCAAGGCGCGGATCGCCCCTTCATAGGCTGCCAGATAGGAATCCGCATCCGCCTGTGTACGCGCCGCTTCGCCCAGCATGTCATAGCTGTAGCTATAGCCCTCGCGCACGCGGTCACGTCCACGCCGGATCGCATCCTTGACCGTCTCGCCCAGGACGAATTGCTGCCCCATCTCGCGCATGGCGCGATGAACGGCGGTGCGGATTACCGGTTCACCCAGCCGGCGGATGGCGTTTCGCAAATGGCCTGCAATCCCCGGCTGCTGATCATCCCGCAATACCTTGCCGGTCAGCATCAAGGCCCAGGTCGAGGCATTGACCAGCGACGACGAGGATTTGCCCATATGCTGCCCCCATTCGGAAGGCGCGATTTTGTCCTCGATCAGGTCATCCATCGTCTCGGCATCAGGCACCCGCAGCAGGGCTTCCGCCAGACACATCAGGGCCACACCCTCGTCGGTGGAAAGCCCGTACTCTGCCAGAAACACCTCCATCAGGCCGGGTTTGCTGTCCGAACGGATCGCGCGCACCAGATCGGCGGCCTCTGCCGCGATCCTGCCCCGCGCCTGATCGTCAGGGGCGAAAGCCTGCACCAGATCAGCAATCAGTTCCGTCTCATCGCCCAGATGCAATTCACGGATCGTCTGGCGGATGTCGTCAACGCGGCTCATTTGATACCCTCCCGGCGGCAAGACGTCGCAGCTACCTGCCCGAATCGGCCCGCAGTTGCGTATGATTGGCGCAAAGTCTATCTGCTGAGATAAAAGATCAACCGAGGCTATCATGATTGTCATTGCCGCCATCGTCATCGGCGCTTTTCTGGGCTGGCGCCGCGCCGCGAAACTTGGCGGGAATCGGCGCGACCGCGCCCAATATGCCGCCGGCTACGCGCTGGCCTTTGCGGTTCTTGGGCTGTTCGCCACGATCTTCCTTGACCGGATGACGTGATGTTCATTCCCTTCCTCGACAATCTGCGCCGTCAGGGAGTTCCGGTCAGCCTGCGGGAATGGTTGGATCTGATGGGAGGAATGCAGGCCGGCGTTACCGGATGGTCGGTGGATGGCTTCTATCATTTCGCACGCGCCTGCCTGGTCAAGGACGAGCGCCATATCGACCGTTTCGACCGTGCCTTCGGCGAGGCCTTCGCAGGACTTGAGAATGTTCCCGTCGAAGCCCTGGTGCATGAACAGTCCATTCCAAAGGAATGGCTGGAAAAACTGGCAGAAAAACTGTTGAGCGACGAGGAAAAGGCGCAAATCGCGGGCAGCGGCAGTTTCGAGGAACTGATGAAGAAACTGCGCGAAAGGCTGGCCGAGCAGCAAGCCCGTCATCAGGGCGGCAATAAATGGATCGGCACGGCCGGAACCTCGCCTTTCGGGGCTTATGGCTACAATCCCGAAGGTATCCGCATCGGTCAGCACGAAAGCCGCCATCGCCGCGCCGTCAAGGTCTGGGACAAGCGCGAATTCCGGGATTTCGACGATGGCGTCGAACTGGGCACCCGCAATATCAAGGTGGCGCTCAAACGCCTGCGGCAATGGGCACGGCACGGCGCCCATGAAGAGCTTGATCTGCCTGCGACCATCCGGGCCACTGCGGATCATGGTTATATTGATGTGAAAACCCGCCCCGAGCGGCGCAATGCAGTGAAAGTCCTGCTGTTTCTGGATGTGGGCGGCAGCATGGACGATCACGCCCGGCTGATGGACGAGTTGTTTTCAGCCGCACGATCCGAGTTCAGGCATCTGGAACATTTCTACTTCCATAACTGCCTTTACGAAGGAGTCTGGAAAGACAACCGCCGCCGCTGGACCGAAAAGACGCCGACATGGGACGTATTGAACCGTTTCGGACGCGACTATAAATGCATTTTCGTGGGCGATGCCTCGATGTCTCCTTATGAAATCGCGGTGCCAGGCGGCGCGAATGAGCACTGGAACGAGGAACCGGGCGAATTATGGCTGCGCCGGGTCTGTGAGACATGGCCGGATCACGTTTGGTTGAACCCGGTTCCCGAAACGCATTGGCGCTATACCCAGTCAATCACCATGATCCGGCAGATATTCGAGAACCGGATGATGCCGTTGACGCTGGAAGGGCTTACGCAGGCGATGCGGGTGCTTGGATAGGTTCCGGACATCGTTAAACGAAAGCCTGCCTGGCCTCGTGCCATTCGTGCTAAGTTAGGCATGTGTCACACTTCGTATTGAATGGCGGTTACCGGACGCATAAGTTGACATGACGCAGGGGCCGCGCGTTGCCGAATACGGGGCCGCGGCTTCGGGCAGGAAAGGAAGTATAACATGAATGATTTCGTATCTCAGACCTATCCGGTGTTGCCGTTGCGGGATATCGTCGTTTTCCCGCATATGATCGTGCCGCTTTTCGTGGGCCGCGAGAAATCCGTGCGTGCCCTGGAAACCGTCATGGAAAATGACAGCCCGATCCTGTTATCGGCGCAAAAGGATGCCGCAGTCGACGAACCGGCCGAAGATGGCATCTACCGCACAGGCGTGCTGGCCAATGTCCTTCAATTGCTCAAACTGCCCGATGGCACTGTGAAAGTGCTGGTCGAAGGGCATGAGCGCGTGCAAATCACCGAATTCGTTCCGAATGATTCCTATTTCGAGGCAGCCGCCCTGACAATGGCTGAATCTCATGGTGACGAAGCGTCGGTAACCGCCCTGACCCGCACCGTGGCCGACGAATTCGAGCGTTATGTCAAGATTCGCAAGAATATCCCCGAAGAAGTAGTGACCGCTGTCTCGGAGACGCAGGATCCCGGCAAGCTTGCCGATCTGGTGGCCGGGCATCTGGGGGTTGATCTTGATCGCAAGCAGGATCTGCTGGATACGCTGGAAATCGCCGCCCGCCTCGAGAAGATCTATGCCGCCATGCAGGGCGAGATGTCGGTTCTTCAGGTCGAGAAAAAGATCAAGTCGCGCGTCAAAACCCAGATGGAGAAGACGCAGCGTGAATATTACCTGAATGAGCAGATGAAGGCCATTCAGAAGGAACTGGGCGATGGTGAGGATGGTCAGAACGAGATCGCCGAACTTGAAGAAAAGATCGCCGGTACCAAATTCAGCAAGGAAGCCCGCGAAAAGGCCGAAGCCGAACTGAAGAAGCTTAAATCCATGTCGCCGATGTCGGCCGAGGCAACCGTCAGCCGGAATTATCTGGACTGGCTGCTGGCATTGCCTTGGGGCGTGAAATCGCGCACCCGGAAGGATCTGCACCGCGCGGAAACGGTTCTGGATGCCGATCACTACGGCCTTGAAAAGGTCAAGGAACGCATCGTGGAATATCTGGCCGTGCAGGCCCGCAGCCAGAAGCTGAAGGGCCCGATACTGTGCCTTGTCGGTCCTCCGGGTGTGGGTAAAACCTCGCTGGGCCGTTCGGTCGCAAGAGCGACGGGGCGCGAATTCATCCGTATCAGCCTTGGCGGCGTGCGCGACGAATCCGAGATCCGTGGACACCGGCGGACCTATATCGGCTCGATGCCCGGCAAGATCATACAGGCGCTGAAAAAAGCCAAGACCACCAATCCGCTGATCCTGCTGGATGAAATCGACAAGATGGGCCAGGATTTCCGTGGCGACCCCGCCTCTGCCATGCTGGAGGTGCTGGATCCGGAACAGAATTCGACCTTCGTGGACCACTATCTTGAGGTGGAATACGATCTGTCGAACGTCATGTTCCTGACCACCGCTAACAGCTACAACATGCCGGGGCCCCTGCTGGACCGGATGGAGATCATTCCGCTTGCCGGCTATACCGAGGATGAGAAACGCGAAATCGCGCGCCAACATCTGCTGCCGAAGCAGATCAAGGCGAACGGGTTGCGCAAGGGGGAATTTTCGGTGTCGGACGACGCGCTGACCCATATCATCCGCTATTACACGCGGGAGGCCGGGGTGCGTTCGCTTGAACGCGAAATCGCCAAGCTGGCGCGCAAGGCCGTGACTGAAATCCTTAAGGGCAAGGTCAAATCGGTCGAGATCACGCCCGAGAAGGCCGAGGAATATCTTGGCGTACGCCGCCATCGCTATGGTCTGGCCGAGAAAGAGGATCAGGTCGGCGTCGTGACCGGGCTGGCCTGGACTTCGGTGGGCGGCGATCTGCTTCAGATCGAAGCGCTTCGTTTGCCCGGCAAAGGCCGGATGAAGACGACGGGCAAACTGGGCGACGTGATGAAGGAATCGATCGACGCAGCATCCAGTTTTGTCCGCTCGATCTCGCCTGAAATCGGGGTCAAGCCGCCCGAATTCGACAAGCGCGACATTCACGTTCACGTCCCCGAAGGCGCGACGCCCAAAGACGGGCCTTCGGCGGGGGTCGCCATGGTGACTTCGGTCGTCTCTGTGATGACCGGTATTCCGGTGCGCAAGGATGTCGCCATGACTGGTGAGGTCACGCTGCGCGGCAATGTGCTGGCGATTGGCGGATTGAAGGAAAAGCTGCTGGCAGCCCTGCGCGGTGGTATCAAGACGGTGCTGATCCCCGCAGATAACGAAAAGGATCTGGCCGAGATTCCGGATAACGTGAAAACCGGGCTGACCATTATTCCGGTCAGTAATGTGCGCGAGGTGCTGGGCCACGCGCTGGTCAGAACGCCGGATGTCATCGAATGGGACGAAGCGGCCGAGGAAGCAGCCGCCGAGGCAGCCAGGGTCGCAGCACGTGACAAGGACATCGGCGGAGGCAGTGCCATCGCGCATTGACCTGAAAAATCGCAAGCCGGGCAGCAACATGCCCGGCTTTTGCAGGCCGGTAGCACGAATCTGTCCCATTTTTCCGGTCTTGCGGCCCGCTACAGTTGCTGCTAAATCCCGCCTCCACGGGTGATTAGCTCAGTGGTAGAGCGCTTCGTTCACATCGAAGATGTCAGCGGTTCAAATCCGTTATCACCCACCATATTATCCATTTATTTTCAACAATTTACGCCACAATACCCTCCATTTTACGAAGCGGCCACAGGTTTTTCGAACCTAAGCCGGGACCCTCCTGCCGAGTCGGGATTTGTATTTCCTCCGGATTCTCTCGACCTCCGCGTGGTAATCCTTCTGCTGCTCGTCGTGCAGCTTAGGGTCAGGATCTGTAATTGCATAGCTCAGGCGGTGTTGATCCCTTGAGGGTTTCATGGATCTGTCCGCACTGACCGAGCCGAGGCTGGTCGTGCTGTATCGGGTCTCA
>NZ_JAUUTZ010000018.1 GCF_030678915.1 Paracoccus wurundjeri
GGTTTTGGGTGTCCAATTTGTGGTGGGTTTTTGGTGTGCCCTCAAACTTTTCCCTGGCCCCCCCCGCCGGGCGGGGGGCGCGCCCCCGGCACCCCCGAGGTACTTTTGCAAAGAAGAAAGAGGAAAAAACGGTCGGGTCCGGCAGGTAACAGAGTGATTGCGGATTGCATGGAGCGGATGCCAAACGCCGTCATCGCACTCCATCCGTGACCGGATTTTGCTTCCTAGCTTCCCCAGGGACCATGCGGCTCATTGCGGCCGTCAAGGCGTTCGAAACCATGTGCGCCGAAGAAATCGCGCTGCGCCTGAATCATATTTGCGGTGCCGCGACCGGTGCGCATCATGTCGAACCAGATCAAACCCTGTGCCAGGGCGGGAAGGGGATGGCCCTGTCGGGTCGCCTCGGCCACGACCTGCCGCAATGCGGGCAGGCTGTCTTCCAATCGCGTCGCAAAGGCCGGAGCCATGATCAGGTTGCGGTCCGGATGTTCGGTCAGGGCCTCGGCCATGTCATTGAGCATGGACGAGCGGATGATGCAGCCTGCGCGCCAGACCCGGGCGATTTCCGGCAATGGAAGAGACCAGCCGAATTTTTCGGATGCGGCCGAGATCATTGCGAATCCCTGCGCATAGCACAGGATCTTGCCGGCGATCAGGGCGCGCTCCAGTATCGGTTCCTCGATGATGCAGGGTTGCGGGGCCGGGCCGAAGCGGTCCTGAATTTCTTTTCGCTCATCCAGCCGGGCAGAGATGTTTCGCGCCATGACGGCGGCCTCTATCACCGGGATGGGCGCCGCAAGATGCTGCGCTTCGATCGCGGTCCAGCGTCCTGTGCCTTTCTGGCCGGCACGATCCAGAATCACGTCCAGCATCGGCTGGCCGCTATGCGGGTCAGAGGCGCGGGCGACCTTGCCCGAAATCTCGATCAGGTAGGATTGCAGCGGACCTTCGTTCCAGCCTTCGAAAATTTCGGCAATGCGCAAAGCGGGCAGGGACATGCCATCGCGCATCAGCCCGTAAATCTCGGCAATCATCTGCATATCGGCATATTCAATACCGTTATGCACTGCCTTGACGAAATGCCCTGCACCCTGTTCGCCCATCCATGTGGCGCAGGGCGTGCCATCCTCGGCCTTGGCGGCAATAGCTGTCAGGATCGGTGCGATCCTGTCCCAATCCGCCCGATTGCCGCCGCCCATGATCGAAGGGCCGTGACGCGCGCCATCCTCGCCTCCCGAAACGCCCATGCCCAGGAAGCGGACCGGCAATCCCGCATTCGCCCGGCGATTCGTGTCGTGAAAATTCGCGTTCCCGGCATCGATCACCAGATCCTCGGGTTCCAGCAGCGGCGCAAGCGCCTTGATCTGCTGATCAACGGGATCACCCGCAGGAACCATCAGGATGATCGCGCGGGGCGGTTTGATTGCGGCAACCAGATCCTCAAGGCTCTCGGTCGGGATCACCCGCGAAGCGAGTTCGGCTGCGTCGCGGTGAAAATCGCGCGTGACCTGCGCGGTGCGGTTGAAGACCGCGACCGGAAAGCCCTTCTCCGCAATATTCAGCGCAAGCGCCGATCCCATGGTGCCAAGTCCGATCAATCCGATCTCTGCGTCTGCCATTGCCTCGCCTTTCCCTACAACTTTTGGATACTGGTTAGAGCCTGTGCCCGGCAGAGTCACGCCCTGGCATGAATGCCGGGAACCGGGCGGACTTGTAGAGACCGTCGCATTCTGTTTTCCTGAGCCGGTGACGGGGGCGCCCTTGGGCTGAGATGGACCCTTAGAACCTGAACCAGATCATGCTGGCGTAGGAAGTCGCGTTGCTGTCATGGAAATTCGCCATGCCGCGCGCGCTGCGCCGCGGGAGGCGAAATGATACCGAATATCCTGTCGATTGCGGGTTCCGATCCCTCGGGCGGTGCGGGGATACAGGCCGATCTGAAGGCGATTTCGGCGAATGGCGGCTATGCTATGGCGGCGCTTACCGGGCTGACGGCACAGAATACATGTGGCGTCAGCGGTATTCACATGGTGCCGCCCGCCTTTATCGCCGCGCAGATTCAGGCGGTTTTCGACGATATTCGCGTGGATGCGGTGAAGATCGGAATGCTTGGCGACGAGGCGGTGATCGCGGCGGTTGCACAGGCTCTGGATGGTTGCGCCTGTCCCATTGTGCTGGACCCGGTGATGGTGGCGAAAAGCGGTGATCGCCTGCTTGCCGCGCAGGCGGTGGCGGCGCTGCGCGACCATTTGATCCCACGCGCCACGGTGATCACGCCCAATCTGCCGGAAGCCGCGGATCTTCTGGGCTGCCCCGAGGCGCAGGATCGCGCACAGATGGAGGAACAGGCGGCGGCGTTGCTTGAGCTTGGTTCCGGGTTGGTGCTGCTGAAAGGGGGGCATCTTGGCGGATATGATTCGCCCGACTTGCTGATGAGCGCGAATCGGAGAATCTGGCTGGAAGGCCCCCGTCATGCGACCCGGAACAGTCATGGTACCGGCTGCAGCCTGTCTTCGGCGTTAGCGACTGCGCTGGTCCTGTCTGAAGATTCGGAACAGGCTGTTAAGTCTGCAAAATCATATGTTTCCAATGCGATAGCCGGTGCCGATCAGCTATGTGTAGGGCAGGGGCACGGCCCCCTCGATCATTTCTGGAAGTTCCGGCAGCCCTGAATGTTCTCGAAAAGTTCTTTACATCGGCGTCGCAATATGAGAACAAAACAGCAACACGAAGGAGTTGTTGCCATGAATCGCGAATTCGCTTCCGATCTGCTGGGTGTCGCCGCGCTATCCGTGACTACAGTTGTCATTCTTTGGTTGCCCGCCATCCTGCAGGCTTGATTTCTCTGCCCCGCGTGTAAGACCGGCGCCTTCGCCTGTGCGCCGTCACTGTCTCCCTGTCACGCATAACTTGACCGGCCCCTTGTGGGCCGGTTTTTTCTTGACGCTTCGGGGCTGGGCAGGTCAGGCTTTTGCCTGTGCCTCGTCGATTGCAGCCAGCACCGCCTCCCATGCCAGCAGGATCGAGGCGTGACGATTGGGGTATTCCCGCGCAGGCAGCAAAGCTTCAAGTTCCTCGAAAGGTTCCGTGGGCGGTGCGCCATCCTGCTTCAGCATCGCCCGCAACTGATCGCGTGCGGTTGCAAGACGATCGCGGGTCTGCCCGATCACGGCCTTGCCCAGCACGGATGCCGAGGCTTGTCCCAGGGCGCAGGCCCGGACTTCCTGTGCAAATTCCGCGACGCGGCCGTCCTTCATCGTTACATCGACGGTCACCGATGATCCGCAATGCGGCGACCGGCGCATGGCGCTGCCATGAGGCGCCGTCAGGCGGCCCTGATGCGGAATTTTCGTCGTCAACGCCAGAATCCGGCGCGAATATAGCTGCATCACATCGCTGTCGCCCATCGGTCCTTTTCCGCGCGGTCCATCCGTCCTAGATAGGTGTCCCGATAACGAAAGGAAACCCGATGTTCGATCCGGCCAGCCTTAAATATGACGTGAATGGTCTGATCCCAGCAATTGCGCAGGATGCCGAAAGCCACGAGGTGCTGATGATGGCCTGGATGAATGCCGAGGCCGTCGCGCAGACTTTGCAGACTGGGCGCGTCACCTATTGGTCACGTTCGCGGAAATCCTTCTGGATCAAGGGGGAAAGCTCGGGTCACGTGCAAGAGCTGGTCGAACTTCGGGTTGATTGCGATCGCGACTGTCTGCTGGTACTGGTTCGCCAGACCGGCCCAGCTTGCCATACCAACCGCCGCAGCTGCTTCTACACCGCTGTCCGCGAAGGCGCAGAAACCGAGATCATGAAACCGATGATATGAGCCGGCGCATCACGGCGTCAGCCCGATCATGAGACGGATATCGTCAGGCGTTAAGCCTTCTTCCCGGTAATGGCGGATCGCCCGTGCATCGTCCCGCTTGGCAAGCCGTCTGCCGTCGCTGTCGCGGATCAGCCGGTGATGGTGATAAAGCGGTGTCGGATAATCGAGTAATTTCTGAAGAAGAACATGTATCCATGTGGAATCAAACAAGTCTTTTCCGCGGGTAATGAGATTAATCCGCTGCAAAGCATCATCGACCACGACCGCAAGATGATAGGATGTATCCATGCTTCGACGCGATAGAATGACATCGCCGATGCCATTCAGAAACTCTTCCCGGTTCAGGTTGTGATCATGGCCGGGCATGATCGTCTCGTCGCGGAATGTCAGCCGGTCAAGGCCAAGCGCATCAAAGGCACGCGCTACATCAAGGCGAATGACATCTTCCGGTCCGATCCCGGCCATGGACCTGCTGCGACAGGTTCCCGGATAGATCAAACCATCGGGACCGGCAGGCAATGCGCGCTCTTGCGGGGCCGATAGCGCTGCCCGGATATCGCCGCGACGGCAGCGGCATGGATAGCATAAGGAATCCAGCTGTTTCAGGGCCTTGCCATAAGCCGCCATCCGATCGGATTGCTTCAGGACCGGGCGCTGCCAGTTCAGTCCCAGCCAGGCGAGATCCTCATAGATCGCGGTCTCGAATTCCGGCTTGCACCGGTCCCGGTCGATATCTTCGATCCGAATAAGAAATTCGCCCGGACTGGCCGAACGCGCGGCGATGCAGGCCGCATAGGCATGTCCCAGATGCAGCAACCCGGTCGGAGAAGGGGCGAAGCGCGTGCGCCTTACTGCGCCGCCAGCCATGATCTGAAATCCTCTTTGGCGCGTGCGGTATAGGCCGGATAGCGTTCCTTGCGTCCTCTGCGCCCGCCCCGCATGTCCTCGAGTGGAGGGAACAGCCCGAAATTCACGTTCATGGGCTGAAAGGTTTTCGCATCCGCTCCGCCGGTGATGTGATTCACCAATGCGCCCATTGCTGTTGTAAAAGCGGGTGGCGGCAGATCATTTCCTTTTGCATGCGCCGCTGCCATGCGCCCGGCCAGAAGCCCCATGGCGGCGCTTTCGACATATCCCTCGACCCCGGTGACCTGCCCGGCGAAACGCAGATTTGGGCGTGAACGCAGGCGCATACGATCGTCAAGCAGGGTGGGCGAATTCAGGAAACTATTGCGGTGAATGCCGCCAAGACGGGCGAAACCGGCATTTTCCAGCCCGGGAATCATCCGGAAGACCTGTGTTTGGGCGCCATGTTTCATCTTGGTCTGGAAACCAACGATATTATAGAGTGTTCCCAATGCGTTGTCGCGGCGAAGCTGGACGACGGCATAAGCTTTTTCGTCCGGTTTATGGGCATTGGTCAGGCCAATCGGCTTCATCGGACCGTGACGCAAGGTTTCGCGACCACGCTCGGCCATGACTTCGATGGGCAGGCAGCCGTCGAAATAACCGGCCGTTTCGCCATCGTGGAATTCGGCCTTTTCGGCGGCCAGAAGAGCATCGATGAAAGCTTCATACTGGTCACGCGTCATCGGGCAATTGATATAGGCGCGGCGCTCTTCCTCGGTTTCGCCCTTGTCGTAGCGGCTTTGCTCCCAGGCGATGCTCATGTCGATCGTGTCGGCATGGACAATTGGGGCAATCGCATCGAAAAAAGCTAGGGATTCGGTACCTGTGGCTGCGCGGATTGAAGCGGCCAGCCGATCCGATGTCAACGGCCCGGTGGCGACGATCCAGTTGCCAGAATCGGGAAGCTCGGTAATCTCGGCCGGGCGCATTTCGATCAGCGGTTCGGATCGCAGAGCGGCGGTAACCGATCGGGAGAACGCCTCGCGATCCACGGCAAGGGCTCCGCCTGCAGGCAATTTGTGACGATCGGCCATGGCCATGATCAAACCGCCCGCCGCCCGCATTTCCCAATGCAATTGCCCCACGGCATTCATGACATCGTCATCGGACCGGAAGGAATTCGAGCAGACCATCTCGGCGCAGTCGCCGGTTTTATGCGCGAAGGTTGCGACCTTGGGGCGCATTTCATGCAGGATGACCGGCACGCCCGCACGGGCGATCTGCCATGCGGCCTCGGAACCGGCAAGACCTGCGCCGATGATATTGACGGGCTCCATTCGGTCCTCGTTGGGCTATGTTCGACAGAGGGGCTGGGTAGCAGCACCAGCAGGAAAAGGAAAGGGCGGCGCCTGACGGCACCGCCCTGAACCATTCCCATGAAGGAGGAGGCGATTATTCCTCGGCAGCCTCTTCGGCGGATTCTTCCTTGGGTGCGTCAGCTTCGCCCGATTCCTCGTCATCCGAAGATTTCAGGGCCGACGGTGCAGCGATATTGGCGATCACGAAATTACGATCGATGGTTGGCTTGGCTCCGGCGGGCAGTTTGACGTCCTCGATATGCACGCCGTCGCCGATTTGCAGGCCGGACAGGTCAACGGTGATCTGCTCGGGAATGTCGCCCGCAGTTACGATCAGTTCAACTTCCGAACGTACCGTCACGATCGTACCGCCCTTGCGCAGGCCGGGACAATCATCATGGCCGACGAATTCGACCGGAATGAACAGGTTCACCTTCGACGTACGGCGCAGGCGCATGAAGTCGACATGGATCGGCAGATCCTTGACCACATCCTTCTGAACGTCGCGGCAGATGACGCGGACGTCCTCTTGTCCTTCGACCTTCAGGTTCCACAGCCGGGACAGGAAACGTCCTGCGCGCAGCTTGGTCAGCAGTTCGTTGAAATTGAAGGCGACAGGAAGCGGGTCCTTGTTGTCACCATATACGATACCGGGCACCTTGCCTTCGCGGCGAATCTGGCGGGCGGCCCCCTTGCCTGTCCCCACGCGTGCCTCGGCCACCAGATCCGGGATCTCTTTGGCCATTGTTTTCATCCTTAACAAGTGTTGACGCCGTCATCCTCCAAGGGTGCATGACGGCAAGGTGGGGCCTATAGCGCAGGATGGGCAGGTTGTGAAGGGGAAATGTGTGAAGCCGGGACGGTCATTGGATCATGATGAAGCGCAGGCCGATCCTTGCATCATCTTGGGCCAGTTCGGGCTGGGGCAGGTGCCCCGCTCTTCACAGCCCGTATTCACTCAGGAAGCCTTCGGGTAGCAAGACGTTATCACGACCGATATCCCGCACGTTGCGTTCGCCGCAAAGCGCCATGGTCGTGTCAAGCTCGCTGCGGATGACCTCAAGCGCCTTGGTCACTCCGGCCTCGCCCATGGCGCCCAGCCCGTGGATGAAGGCCCGACCGATCCACGTGCCATCTGCGCCAAGCGCAAGCGCCTTCAGCACATCCTGACCGCTGCGGATCCCGCTATCCATATGAATCTCGACCTGGTCGCCCACGGCCTGGACGATATGCGGCAACATCCTGATCGACGACAAAGCGCCATCCAGTTGCCGTCCACCATGATTGGACACCACGATCGCATCGGCGCCGAAATCGGCGGCGATCCGGGCATCCTCGGGATCCAGAATACCCTTCAGAATCAGCTTGCCGCCCCACATATCGCGGATTTTCGCGACCTTTTCCCAATCCAGCCGATCATCGAATTGCTCGGCGGTCCAGCTTTGCAGGGAACTTATATCACCCACGCCCTTCGCATGGCCGACGATATTGCCGAATGTGCGGCGTTTGGTCTGCGCCATCGCCATGCACCAGCGCCATTTCGTGGCAAGGTTCAGCATGGTGGGCAGGGTCAGTTTCGGAGGGGCGGACAAGCCGTTTTTCAGATCCTTGTGCCGCTGCCCAAGGATTTGCAGATCCAGCGTCAGCACCATTGCGGAACAGCCCGCAGCTTTGGCGCGTTCGATGACATTCTCCAGGAATTCCTGATCCTTCATCACGTAAAGCTGGAACATGAAGGGCGTCGTCACATGCGCGGCGACATCCTCGATCGAACAGATGGACATGGTTGACAAGGTAAAGGGGACGCCGAATTTCTCGGCGGCCTTCGCGGCCAGAATCTCGCCATCGGCATGTTGCATGCCGGTTAACCCGACTGGCGCAAGCCCGACCGGCATCGAAACCGGTAAGCCGATCATCTCCGACGCGGTGCTGCGGTTCGACATGTCCACAGCCACTTTCTGACGCAGGCGGATACGCGCGAAATCGCTGGTGTTCTCGCGGAAGGTCTGTTCGGTATAGCTTCCGGATTCAACGTAATCGTAAAACATGCGCGGTGTGCGGGACCGGTGCAGGGTCTTGAGATCCTCGATAGATGTGATGACGGTCATGGGATACTCCGGATAGCTGGTAAATTTTCTTTACCAACCTTTGTTCCTTCACGCAATCAGCCTTCGGTTCCCTCGATCCTGCGTCTCAGATCCGGTTCGATCACCGGTCCGCGGAGGGCATCGGCCCGGGCGCCGAGATCATCGGCCCGCGACCGTGCCGTGTCGCTTGCAACTGCAGGATCAATGTTGGCGGCGGGCAGTTCCGGTTCGGCCAGCAACTGATCCATCGGCAGAAGCGAGGGGTAATCCCCGGGTTGCCCGTTGCAAGCCGACAACAGGGGCAGGGTGGCGCAAAGTGCATATCTGGCAAAGCGTGTCATGCCCGCAGCTTATGTCCGCGGGCCGACCTCCACAACGGCTGGATCAAAGCTTTTACAATCACGATCTTCGCCGTATGACAGGAGCATGGCCCGCACCCAAGGTTCCCGCGCAGACATCACCGGCCCACTGATCCGCGAACAGGCCCGCCGCCTTTTTGCGCGGCAGGGATATGCGGCGGTGTCGATGCGGCAGATCGCGGCGGAAGTGGGCGTGCAGGCCGGCGCGCTTTATGCCTATACTAGGGACAAACAGACGCTTCTGTTCGAACTGCTGGAAGAGCATATGCTGGAATTGCTGGCGGCATGGCGGGACGATCCGGGCGGGATGCCACTTGACCGGCTTGAGAAATTCGTGCGCTTTCATATCGATTTCAGCCTCGACCGCTCGGACGCGGTGTTTCTGTCCTATATGGAACTGCGGAATCTCGATCCCGAGAATCACGCGAGGATTGCGGACTTGCGCGGTCGTTACGAAGATGCCCTGGAGGCCATTCTGCGCGACGGGGTGGGGGCAGGGGTCATGAAGATCGACGATTCGCGGCTTGCGACGATGGCACTGATCGCGATGCTGACCGGCGTTACCAATTGGTATCGCGAGGGCGGGCGGCTTGATCGGGAGCGGATCGGAGACATCTATTGGCGCCTGGCGCAGGGCGCTGTCAGGGCCGAAAATGAGGGCTGACAGGCATCGCAGGAAAATTTCGCACAGCGCCGCTTGCCGATATATGCCCTCGGCACGATAATCAGCGGTATGAGTCTGCCGCCCGGTTTCCTTGATGAACTTCGGACCCGTGTCCCGATCAGTCGTGTGATCGGGCCGAAGGTGATCTGGGATCAACGCAAGTCTAATCAGGCACGCGGAGACTGGTGGGCGCCATGTCCTTTTCATCAGGAAAAATCCGCCAGCTTCCACTGCGACGATCAGAAGGGCTTCTATTACTGCTTTGGCTGCCAGGCCAAGGGCGATGCCCTGACCTTCCTGCGCGAGGCGGATGGTCTGGAATTCATCGAAGCGGTCAAGGTTCTGGCCGCCGAGGCCGGAATGGCGATGCCGGAACAGGATCCGGGCGAACGGCAGCGCAGCGACCGTCGCAGCAAATTGCTGGAGGTGACAGAGGCTGCCTGCCGTTGGTTCCGCCTGCAGCTTCAGACCGCAGCCGCCGCCGAGGCGCGTGATTATCTGGTGCGTCGGGGACTGGATCAGGCCGCTCAGGACCGGTTCGAGATCGGCTTTGCCCCCGACAGCCGCACCGCTCTGATCGCGGCATTGCGCGAAAAGGGCTTTGAAGAGAACGCCATCGTCGAGGCGGGAATCGGTGCAAAGCCCGATGATGGCGGCGCAAGTTATTCTCGTTTTCGTGGCAGGATCATCTTCCCGATCCGGGATGGGCGCGACCGCTGCATCGGCTTTGGCGGCAGGGCGATGGACCCGAATGCGAGGGCGAAATACCTCAACAGCCCCGAGAACCCGCTTTTTGACAAGGGCCGCAATCTTTACAATGTCGGTCCGGCCCGGGTGGCGGTCTCAAAGGGGCAGCCGCTGATCGTCGCCGAGGGCTATATGGATGTGATTGCGCTGGCGCAGGCCGGATTTGCAGGGGCCGTCGCGCCGCTTGGCACCGCAATCACCGAAGATCAGTTGCGGCTGATGTGGCGCGTCAGCCCGGAACCGGTTATCGCACTTGACGGTGATGCAGCCGGACAGCGCGCCGCGAACCGGCTGATCGATCTGGCCCTGCCGCTGACCGGTCCGGGGCAGGCATTACGTTTCGTCATGCTTCCGGCGGGGCAGGATCCGGATGATCTGATTAAATCCTCGGGATCCGGTGCCATGAAAACATTGCTGGATCAGGCCCGGCCTTTGGTTGACCTGCTATGGAATCGCGAAACCGATGGCCATCGTTTCGACAGTCCCGAACGCAAGGCCGCACTTGATCGCCGCCTGCAAGAGGCGATTGCCCGCATCCCCGATGAACTGACCCGTCAGCATTACAACGACGAAATCCGTCGCAAGCGCCGGGAACTCTTTGGCAGCGATTGGCAGCGCGGGAAATCCGGCAAACGGTTCAGGGATGGTCGCGCGTCGTCAGGGCGCCCGGGTGGCGCAATCCGTGCGGTTGCCCCGGTGATTCCCGATGATGATCCGCGCGCCGCGGATTCGCTTCTGGAAGGGGCCTGCCTGCTGATCTGCGCCCTGCGGGCAGAGCTTCAACCGGTGATCGAACAGCGGCTGGAGCGGCTTTTGCCCCGGGATTCCGAACGTGCGGCGCTGCTTCATGATTTGCTGACGGGTGATGACAGCGATGCGGGGCGCCGTGCCCTTGAAACGCTGCGCGCCGATTCCCATCTGGGCCTCACCCCCCATCTGATCGAAAGTCAGGATGCCGAGAATGCCTTGGCGATTCTGAACAACCTTTTCGACCGGCTGGAGGCTCAGCGTGCCGCAGGCGCCGAACTGGCCCGTGCCGAAGCCGAAATCCAGGGCGAGGCAGATGAGGGTCTGACATGGCGCATGCAGCAGATCACCCGCGCCCGGCATCGCGCCGAGCGCCCCGAATTGGAGGATTCAAGCGATCTGGACGAAGATCGCGGCGCTTTATCGGCTCAGCTGGAGCAGTTCGTGAACGAGCAGATCTGGCGCAAACCGCCCCGCCGTTGACCCGGACGCCGAATCAGTCGAATCGGTTTGGCGAATCATTGCCGGCCCCGCCTATGATTCGGGACGCAAGCGCGATAAAAGTAACCGATTCTTATCCCCGATTCGCGGGCCTCCCGCGAAGGACCGCCCTGAAAAGGAACCATGGATGGCCGCCAAGGACGAAGAAACAGACAAGGCAGACAAGGACGATAACGCCCATTCGCTGGATATGAGTCAGGCGGCCGTCAAGAAGA
Organism: Paracoccus wurundjeri; assembly: GCF_030678915.1. Taxonomy (GTDB): domain Bacteria; phylum Pseudomonadota; class Alphaproteobacteria; order Rhodobacterales; family Rhodobacteraceae; genus Paracoccus; species Paracoccus onubensis_A. The sequence continues at coordinate 11,354 of NZ_JAUUTZ010000018.1, forward strand.
TGATCGCCGAAGCGCGCGAGCGTGGCTATATCACTTACGATCAACTGAACACGGTTCTTCCGCCCGAACAGGTCAGCAGCGAACAGATCGAAGACGTGATGTCGATGCTTTCGGAAATGGGCATCAATATCATCGAAGACGAGGAATCGGCGGACGAGGCCGAAGGCGGCGCAATCGTCCCGGTAGGTTCGGGATCGCGGGAAGTGGCCGTCGCCCAGACCGAGACCGAGAAACTTGACCGCACCGATGACCCCGTGCGCATGTATCTGCGCGAGATGGGATCGGTCGAACTGCTGTCGCGCGAGGGCGAGATCGCGATTGCAAAGCGCATCGAGGCTGGTCGTAACACGATGATCGCGGGCCTTTGCGAAAGTCCGTTGACCTTCAAGGCTATCACGATGTGGCGCGACGAGCTTCTCGAGGAAGAGATCCTTCTGCGCGACGTGATTGACCTTGAAACCACTTTCGGCCAGTCGATGGACGATGAGGATGGCGAGGACGAAGTGGTTCTTGGCCAGGTCAACGGTGCGGCTTCCCCGCCGGAAAAAAAGCAGCAGGAAGAACTGGACGCTGACGGCAATCCCATCGTCGACGACGACGGGGACGATGATGATGATGGCGCCAACCTGTCGCTTGCCGCGATGGAAGCCAGTCTCAAGCCCAAGGTTCTGGAGACCCTGGAGGTGATCGCCCGTGATTACGAGCAATTGTCCGCCATGCAGGACCAGCGCATGTCCGCCACACTGAACGAGGATGACAGTTTTTCGGCCGCGGCCGAAACCGGATATCAGAAATTACGCAGCGAGATTGTGACTCTGGTCAACTCGCTTCACCTGCATAACAACCGTATCGAGGCGCTGGTCGATCAGCTTTACGGTATCAACCGCCGCATCGTCGCCATTGACAGCAGCATGGTCAAACTGGCCGATGCCGCACGGATCAACCGGCGCGAGTTCATCGACGCCTATCGCGGCTCGGAATTGGATCCAACCTGGGTCGAACGGATGTTTCAGAATGCCGGCCGGGGCTGGCAGGCGCTGTTCGAGCGTTCGCAGGACAAGATCGAGAAGCTGCGTAACGATATGGCCGAGGTCGGGCAATATGTCGGCGTCGATATCCAGGAATTCCGCCGCATCGTCAGCCAGGTTCAACGCGGCGAGAAAGAGGCGCGGATCGCCAAGAAAGAGATGGTCGAGGCCAATCTGCGTCTGGTGATCTCGATCGCCAAGAAATACACCAATCGCGGGCTACAGTTTCTTGATCTTATTCAGGAAGGCAATATCGGCCTGATGAAGGCCGTCGATAAGTTCGAATACCGTCGCGGCTACAAGTTCTCGACCTATGCGACCTGGTGGATTCGGCAGGCAATCACGCGCAGCATTGCCGATCAGGCCCGCACGATCCGTATCCCGGTTCATATGATCGAGACGATCAACAAGCTGGTGCGTACCGGCCGTCAGATGCTGCATGAAATCGGCCGCGAACCGACACCGGAAGAACTGGCCGAAAAGCTGCAGATGCCGCTGGAAAAGGTTCGCAAGGTGATGAAAATCGCCAAGGAACCGATCAGTCTTGAAACGCCTATCGGCGATGAGGAAGACAGCCAGCTTGGCGATTTCATCGAGGACAAGAACGCCGTTCTGCCACTGGATTCCGCGATTCAGGAAAACCTGAAGGAAACCACGACGCGGGTGCTGGCCAGCCTGACTCCCCGCGAAGAGCGTGTTCTGCGGATGCGCTTCGGGATCGGCATGAATACCGACCATACGCTTGAAGAAGTAGGGCAGCAGTTCAGCGTGACACGTGAACGGATCCGCCAGATCGAAGCCAAGGCGCTGCGCAAGCTGAAACATCCATCGCGCAGCCGTAAATTGCGGTCATTCCTCGACCAGTAACGACTCCTGTCGCGATGACATGACGGCCGGGACTATGCTCCCGGTCGTTTCAATTTTATGCAATCTTCGGGTTGCGTGACTGGCACAAAAAGTGAACACTGCCTGCGGTTTCACAAGCAGGAGGAATGATGCCGCAAGTTCTGGATACCCAGATTGGTCTTTGGTTCAGCGATCCGGGACGGCTGAAGTTATTGCTTGCGGTAACGCTTATCACCTTGTTTATGCTTGTGGTTCTTGCGTCTCGCTGGCGACGCGAAGCGGCGGGGTTTCGGCAATCGGCACGACAGGACGGCGAACGCATTGCTGAACTGGAACGACTGCGATCGGAACTGAATGACCGATGCCACGGATTGGAACTGCGCAGCGGTCAGCAGGATGTCCGGTTGGCGGGGCAGGAATCCCGGCTGGCGGAATTATCCGAAGAGCGGGACGGCCTGACCGATGCCTTGCATCAATCCCGGCAAGAGCTGTCCAATATCAGGACGGAACTGGCCGAAGCCCGGCTGATCGCCGACAAGGATCGTGAGTCTGCTGCACGGGAAATCAAGACCCTGCGCGAATTACGCGAGGAAATGACTGGACAATTCAAACTATTGGCAGCGGAAACCCTACGTGTTCAAGGGCGGGACATGCAGAAGGCGCAGACCGAACAACTGAGTTCTGTCCTGACACCATTTCGCGATCAGGTGCATCGATTCCAAACAGAATTACAAAGCAGAAACAAAGTTCTGGATGAAGAAGGTGCAAGGCTGCGCGAACAGATCGCTTCACTGCATAAACGGTCCGAAGAAATCTCGCGCGAGGCGGTGAACCTGACCCGCGCCCTCAAGGGCGAAAAGCAGCGTCAGGGCGCCTGGGGCGAAATGATCCTTGAGCGTATCCTTGAAGAATCCGGGTTAGAGGCCCGTATCCATTACGAAATTCAGTCAAGCTGGCGCGATGATGATGGAAAGCTCTGGCGACCGGATGTCGTGGTCAGGATGCCGCGACAGAAGGTCATGGTGATCGATAGCAAGGTTTCGCTGAACGATTACGAACAGGCCGTGAATAACGAGGATCCGGCCCAGGCGCAGGCTGCTCTTCGCCGCCATGTTGCGGCGATACGCACCCATATCGCGACTTTAGGCGAGAAGGGGTATCACCGGATGGATGATCAGTCAGTGGATTACGTGCTGATGTTCATTCCGATAGAAGGCGCATTCTCTGAAGCATTGCGCAGCGATCCCGGACTGGCGGGCTATGCGATGGAACGCGGTGTGGGGCTGACCACGCCGACCACGCTCATGCTGACCCTGCGGACGGTGGAACATATCTGGGCCGTCGAACGGCGAGAAAGCAATGCAATGGAGATCGCCAGCCGCGCGGGGCAGCTTTACGACAAGGTTGCCGGCTTCGTGGAATCGATGGAAACGGTTGGAAAAGCGCTGGATCAGGCCGGTCGCGCCCATGGCCAAGCCCTGGATCGCCTGACGCGCGGCCCAGGAAATGTCATCCGGCAGGTCGAAATGCTACGTCAACTTGGTGCCCGCACCCAAAAGAGAATCGGTCTCGATCATGATCGCGATGATACTGCGATGCTGGAGTCCCGTGATCCGGACGACGGCACGGATAACGGGGCAGGCGGATGAACAGGGTCTTTTCCATCAGGACGAACGGTCCCGCCTGCCATGAATTCACGAATGAATTGCGATCATGGCTGGATGAGATGGCTGCCGGCGACGGCGTCCTGACTTTGATGACCCGGCACACGTCCTGCTCTTTGCTGATACAGGAAAACGCCGATCCGGATGTTCAGCGTGACCTGCTGGAATGGCTGAACAGGATTGTACCACCTGCCGATGATCCCTCAATGGGCTGGATCACGCATCGCTATGAAGGGCCGGATGACATGCCTGCCCATCTGAAAGCCGCGATCCTTCCGGTCAGTCTGCAAATCCCGGTCCGGAAAGGGCGGATGATGCTGGGGCAGTGGCAGGGGATATATCTGATTGAGCATCGCGATGCCCCGCATTCTCGTGAGATTGCGGTGATATTTCAGCCAAGCTGAGTCCATGGAGCATGTCACCGGCGACAAACGCAATTTAAATCCGGAACGCGGCATTCGTGTCACAGTTACGTGAATCTGTATCTTGTAGCCTGTGGATAATGCTACCCAATTCCTGTGGCCATCCCTATAGTGGATGTGAATCTGGGGTCGAGGGAACCATCATATGCGCTGTCCGTTTTGCGGAAATGTCGATACGCAGGTCAAGGATTCACGCCCGGCAGAGGATCATGTTGCAATCAGGCGCAGGCGGTTCTGCCCGGCCTGTAGCGGGCGATTCACGACCTATGAACGTGTGCAGCTTCGGGATCTGGTCGTCGTCAAGACCAATGGCCGGCGCGAGGATTTCGATCGTGATAAGCTGGCGCGGTCGATCCGAATCGCAATGCAGAAACGCCCGGTCGAGCCGGAACGGGTCGAGCAAATGATCTCAGGCATCGTGCGGCGGCTGGAAAGCAGCGGTGAAACCGATATTCCATCGAAAATGATCGGAGAAATCGTCATGGAAGCCTTGTCGCGGATCGACAATGTTGCCTATGTCCGCTTCGCAAGCGTTTACAAGAATTTCCAGGATGCGGATGATTTCGATAAATTCGTATCGGAACTGCGCCCGGACGCCTTGAGCGAGTGAAACCGCAACCCGACGACGATCTGCATATGGCGCATGCCCTGCGTCTTGCAAAGCGCGGGCTTGGGAATGTCTGGCCCAATCCCGCTGTCGGCTGCATTCTTGTCAACGAGGGCAGGGTGGTCGGACGGGGCTGGACCCAACCCGGCGGGCGGCCCCATGCCGAGATCGTCGCGCTGTCGCAAGCTGGGAAACATGCATGGGGTGCGACAGCCTATGTAACGCTTGAACCCTGCGCCCATCATGGCCGGACGGCGCCTTGCGCCGATGCCTTGATCAAGGCGGGAATTACCCGTGTCGTAACGGCTCTGACCGATCCTGACCCGCGTGTTGCGGGGCGTGGTCATGCGATCCTTCGGGATGCCGGGATAGAGGTTACCGAATCCGTTCGGGCAACCGAGGCCCGAATGATGCAGGCAGGTTTCCTGCTTCGCATCACCGGCGGTCGACCCTTTCTGACGCTGAAACTTGCCACAAGTTTCGATGGGCGCATCGCGACCGCCAGCGGCGAAAGCCAGTGGATTACTGGCGAGGCGGCCCGTCGTCATGTGCATGGGCTGCGAATGAACCACGACGCGATCATGGTTGGCGGGGCCACGGCGCGGGCTGACCGGCCATCACTGAATGTCCGGGGCATGGGTACGGTACAGCAGCCGGTGCGCATCATCGCATCGGCAACGGAAATTCCGGGTTTACCGCGTGAAGGACCGGATTTCGGGCCGTTATGGCATATTTCCGGCACCGCGGACGAGATGATGAAAGATATTGCCGCTCGTGGCATAACCCGTGTTTTCTGCGAGGGCGGAGGGCGGTTGGCAGCAAGCCTGTTGCATGCTGGTCTCGTGGATCAGATCGTCGGTTACACCGCCGGTCTTGCCATCGGTGCAGATGGTTTGCCAGCAATCGGAGCATTGGAGCTGATGCGGCTTGCCGATGGGCCGCGCTTTCAACTGGTGGAATCCCGCCGGATAGGAGGTGATTTGTTTCATCGCTGGAGACGTGACTGAGGTCGGGTTTACCGCCGCCATAGCCATGAATGTCCGGCCAATGCGCCCTGTATTTTGGCCAGAACCCGAAGACCAGGGCCACCTTGGGCCGACTGCGACTCCAGCAGACGGTCGACAGCGACTTCAACCGGGCAGGGCAGACCGGAAACAGGATCATGATAGCGCGGATAGCCGATCAGGCAGGCATGGGCCAAAGTGGCAAGGCTTGGACGCCCCCGCCTGCGCAGCGGAACCGGCCCAAGATCGCGTGTCAGCCCCCATCCCGCATAAAAAGGTACGCCAAGAACCGTGACCGGAACCTCCCTGATCAAAGCCTCGAAGCCCAGTGTTGAGGTCATGGTCCAGACCTCATCGACCTGACCAAGCAAGGCCACGGGGTCGCCGTTATAGGCGATATGGTCAGCAAGCTGCGACAGATCGGACTGGGCAATCGTGCCGGGACGAAGCCCGGCCTCGACATCCGGATGCGGCTTATAGACCAGAAAGGCCCGAGGATTTTCCGCGCGCACCCGCTTTAGTAAGTCGAGATTGGATTTCTCCAGGCCAGAACCCAGCTGGATCGATGCATCATCCTCGACCTGGCCGGGAACAAGGATCACTTTTCGATTCTGTGGCCGCGGGAAAGAGGTCGCTGAACCGCTTAGGTTGTATTTAGACAGGCCGGCGGCACAAATCTTGTCGATCAACGTGCGGGCGCGCTTTTCTTGCGTGACGGTCGCGCCTTGGTTGATCATCCGTTCCAAGCGGCTTTCACGGGTGGGATCGTAATAGATTCCCAGATCATCCGCCACCAGCGACAATGCTGGAACAAGGGCGGCACCCAATCCGCGAGACCGCAAAAAACCATCCTCGACACGGATCGCCTGCGGCACCCGGTCGGCTTTTCCCGCCCAGGCAAGGGTTACTTGCGCATTGGGCTTGTCGGTAAAGCGCACCCCTTTGCCATTGTTGAAAGTGCGCGCGATGCCGCGCCGTTTCCACAGCCTCATGCCATAGGCAAGATGGCCGTCCCGGTCTTGCCGGAATGCCCGGGTTTCGGCTTCGAGCTGATCGACCGCACCGTTGAAATCCGTCTGCCTGTCACGGCACGGGTCGTACCAGATCGGGGCAAGCAGATGGCTGGCTGCGAACAGCGCCTCGCGCGTCGCGGGGGTTCTGCGGCCGGGCGGTAAAGGATTGCGGTCGTCGCTAAGCCCCCAGCCCGCATAGAAAGGCTGCCCGAATAATTTGGGACGATGCCCTGACAACAACGCCTCATAGCCGAGTTGCGAGCTGACCGCGTAAACCGCATCGGCATTCTCGACAAGTTTCCAGGGGGAAACCGGCGCATCGCAGAACTCTTCACCGGGACGCAGATCTTCCGCAGCCAGATGCCCGGGACGCAGGCCGGACGAGGTTTCGGGATGCGAGCGCAGCACGATCCGGGCACCGGGATTTTCATCCCGGGCCGTCTGAAGCATCTCAAGAAACTTTTCCCGTCCCGCACCCATCAGCGATGCGTCGCCACGTGTCTGATCGATCACAAGGACGTATCCGGGCGGCGGCGGAGATGCATCCGGGCGAAACGCGTTATATTTCGACAGATCCGCGTGCCGAAGGCGTTCAATCCCTTCCATCGCGGCATCGGCCAATTCGCCGGCCCTGGCCGAGGGAACCAGCTTTTCGATCAGCGACGGCCGGGTCGGGTCAAAATGCAGGCCATGTGGATCGATCAACAGGCCGATCGCGCCGCGCCGTGCCAGATGATGCCGCGTGCGTCCCGGCAGGACCGAGCGCAGGAATGCATCCTCAACCGTGATGAGATGGGCTGTTCGTTTTGCGGCCATCTTGCGGCCGCGCCAGGCGGTCGGGCTCGCGCCCCAGATTCCGACATATTCGCCCGGTGACGGCAAGCCTGTCGATATTTGCCATCCTGCAAGCGCCAGTATTCGTTTAAGCCGTGGCTTGAACCAGAAACCGCCATTATAGACGAAAAGCCGCCGGGAACTTGCCCCAGCGGCCTGTTGTCCAGAAGCTGGCTGCATTCAGTTATTGCCGTCGGTGAGGTTCGACACCGTATTGGCCGAGTTCAGCCCGCCAGTAATCGCGCCGATGGTTTTCTGCCACTGAACATAGGGCGCTTCGGTCACATAGACCGTGTCTTCGTCACGGATCAGGAAATCACGTGCGAGGAACAGCCCGTTCGGCCGTGTCAGATCCAGAACATAGGCGATACGCTGGGTGCCATTCACCTGTTTGCCCAGAACCTTGGACGCGACGGATGGCGGTTCGTCCCGCATGATGAAGACACCGGTCGGATCCGCGAGATTCGAGCTGAGACCGCCGACCATGGCAATCGCTTCGACCGCGCTGATCATCTCGTTGCCCAACGGCACGCGAGTCTGTCCGCCCAAAGCGCCTAGTGCGGTGAAGCTGCGCTGATCCTCTTCCACAAGGATGATATCTCCGGGACGCAGGGCGATATCATTCGTGGGGGACGAATACAGATCGGTTAGCCAGACCTTGCCGGTTTCACTGCCGCGCTTGACCGTGATGACCGAGATTTCAGGCTCGATCGCGACGCCTCCGGCCTTTGCCAGCATAGCGGACAAGGTCCTGGTCGGCCGCTCGATCGGGAAGACGCCCTGACTGACAACTTTCCCCATCACCGAAACGGTTGCGCCATCACCGGCCACCCGGGCGACGGTAACCTGCGGATCCGGTGTCTGGTCGCTGAGTTTCTCGGTTATGATCTGGCGAAGCTCGTCCGGGGTGTTTCCGGAAGCCTGAATCCGGCCTGCATAGGGAACGAAGATATATCCACCGCTATCGACCTGAATTTCCTGAAGCTGTGTCGAACTGGTGCCAAGTGAAGTCAGCAGCCCGTCATCCACATTTTCCCAGATCGAGAGGCCCAGCACATCGCCCGGACGAATTTCATCGGCGCCGATCGCGCTGGAATTGCGGAAACTTTGCGAGAACCCGTAACTCGGGCTGAAATTCGCGGTGCGAGTCACATGTTCGTTGACATAGATAATTGCGGCATTCCCGCCATGCTCGACTGCGCCGGAATATATCTCTTTCTTGCTCGGGCCAGATCGCGGCAGGCCACAGGCCGTAAGCAAGGCGAGCGCTGCGATCATCACGACACGCATCGCGGGGTTGCGTAAAGAGTGTCCTGTCACCTCTTGAGCTCCTGTTATTATTCTAGTCACGCCTTACTGGCGCTGTGTTTGACATAGTATTGTTAAATTTGGTTCCTGCCCACAATAACTTGGGTCTAATTGTCCATATCGGTTATTTGTTGCCGAACCAGAAACCGGCCGGTGGCCAGCGTTTCATATGGATCATCGGGCGCAAGAATCAGATCGCTGACGATGCGCAATGCATGAGCCCGGGAACGATCCGAATAGAATCCGCCCGGAACCTGACTGGTCTGAAGCAGGTAATCCCGCAAAATCCGATAGGCATTCGGATCCGGTGGATCGGGCTGCATGAAGAATTGTTCAAGTGTCTGATCCGAGACCAGACCGGGCTTGTTGTAGATTGCCCGGCCAAGAGAAATGACCGGCAGGTTGCGCCAAAGCGCCTGCTGCGCGGCGGTCGAATTGACCGTAACGATCGAGCAGGCCTGCGACAGCAATGTCGCCAGTTTGCCGCCGCGCAGATAATGCACACGTTCGAAAACGCCACTTTTAATCGCGGCATTGCGGATCGCCGTCCGGTTTCGCGCCCGCCCATCTTCAAGCGGATGGGCCTTGAACACCAGATGATGATGCCGGGGCGCGCTGCGGGCGAATTCTGCCACGACCTTCTCGACAAAATCGGCATTGCTTTCGAAAGGTGAATGGCCAAGGAAATTCGAGTCATGCTCCAGCTGCATCAGGACAAGCGAATAGGGCCAGCCTGCGCGACGGAATCGGCGCCATTGCAGTGATGTCGCGATGTTATGTGCCGGGGTTAGCAAAAACCGCCGAAGATTCAGCCGGAACTCCCGCATTACCGAAATCGTACGGTGGCTGCGATAATGGCGATAGGCGCGGTTGGCGACCAGAACCAGAAAATGATAAAATGCCCCGTAAAATTTGTGATGCCGCATATCGCCCCAATGCGCGGGTGGGCGGCGGATTTCATTCCGGGTGTCGCGAAGGGCGGTCCGCATCTCGGCAAGCGGAATCTGCATTAATTTTGAATTGCCGTTCGAACCGTAGCGTTCGTAGCTGACCCAGTAGGGGCGCAGATAGCCTTCCTCGAAGACATGGATGCGCAGCCCTAATTCCTCGGCCCGTTCGCGGGCAATGGCGTGAACCGGCCGGACATCGCCATACAGCACGATATCGGTGATCTTCTTTTCCGTCAGGATCCGCCCAAGATGTTCGGGCCATTCATTCAGCGGTCCATCATGTCGGATAAAGCCTGGCTTGTCGGACCAGAAATACTCATCCCCTGCATTGAACCCGCAACGCCAGACATTCGCGCCCGAGGCACGCAATAACCGCCCCAGCCTGTCAAAAAAAGGTCCGTGCGGCCCCTGAAGCAACAGGAAACTGCGAGGTGCTGTATCGTCCGGCAACAGGCATTTGTTCTGGTTCGCATCGCCGGACTGGGATTTCGGCAGATTCGCGTGAAACATCCCGCCTCCGAAAGAAAATGACTACAAAGAAAGTATTATACTCTATCCGCCGGCGATATCGCATGGTGACGGCGACATTGCCAGCAAAAACTGGCAAGCTGTCAAGATATGTGCGAAGCTTTGCCGCCATGACGCCCTTAAGGTGATCTTGCGCGGGTGATTTCAATATCCTAGTTGCACTATAGGCAAGAGTCAGGAGAGACGGATGTTTACCGGCATTATCACCGATATCGGCGATGTCAGACAGGTCGAACTGCGCGGTGATATGCGGGCGCGGATCGGTTGCAATTATGATATGGAACATGTCGATATCGGTGCCTCGATCGCCTGTGACGGTGTTTGCCTGACGGTGATCGCCAAGGGCGATGACTGGTTCGACGTGGATATCTCGGCCGAGACGATCTCGAAAACGAATATCGGAAAGAATGGCTGGGCAACCGGCCAGAGACTGAATCTCGAACGTGCATTGAAGGTAGGTGACGAGTTGGGGGGCCATATCGTCAGCGGCCATATCGACGGGGTCGCCCTGATCGACGATATCAGGGACGAGGGCGACAGCACACGGGTAACCTTTTCCGCCCCGGAGAATCTTGCCCGTTTCATCGCTCCGAAAGGCTCGGTCGCGCTTAACGGCACCTCATTGACCGTGAATGATGTCGAGGGAAACCGCTTTGGTGTGAACCTGATTCCCCATACGCGGCAGGTGACCAACTGGCGAGATATTACGCTGGGCGATGCCGTGAATCTCGAAATCGACACATTGGCCCGATACGTGGCCCGGCTGGCCGAGGCGGATCAGGCATGACCGCCGGGATCGGGCATAACGGCGGACCGTCCGTTGCTTCAACCTCGTGGCGGGCGCATTGCTGGCGGCGGGCACGCGCGGATCTGCTTCCGGTCCTGCCGGTCGAGGTCGTGCGGACGCGGGTACGGCGCGCGAAATCTCTGGGTCTCGATTACAAGACCTATGCCGGAGTGCGCGCGACGACCGGCCGCGATCTGGTTGCCTTTCTGTTTTCGTCAAACGCTCTTGGCGTATTCCGCGATGGGCAGCCATTGGATCGGGGCAGGGCCGAGAAACTGGACATCTTGCCGCTGGATCGCCATCTCGGCGTTGGCCCCGGATTGGATGCGCATGCCCTGGGGCTGCGGATCGAGGCTGTGTCGGCGCGGCCATTGCCTGTTTTCGGCAGTCAATGGGCTGTAATGCGCAACGAGGCGAAGGCATGGCTGCATGCGCAGGGGCTGCCCGGAAATGCCGTTCTGATGATCGGGGAAACGGATCACGAACGGGAATTGATGGCTGCGGGCGGTCTGGCCGGGTTCATTACCGGCACGCATTATTTCACCGGAGAGAACCATGCAATATGAACAGCCCGGTCCCGTCGAGAACGAGCTCTCGGACGCGATCTCCCCGATCGAGGAAATTATCGAGGATGCACGGAACGGCCGTATGTTCATTCTTGTCGATCACGAGGATCGGGAAAACGAGGGAGATCTGGTCATTCCCGCGCAGATGGCCACACCCGATGCGATTAACTTCATGGCGACTTATGGGCGTGGGTTGATCTGTCTTTCCCTTCCGGGGGAACGGATTGACGCGCTGGGGCTGACGCTGATGAGCCCCAGGAATTCCTCTCGGCACGAGACCGCTTTCACCATGTCCATCGAGGCGCGCGAGGGCGTGACCACCGGAATCAGCGCACATGACCGCGCCCGTACCGTTGCGGTCGCCATTGATCCGTCCAAGGGCGCCGCGGATATCGCCACACCGGGTCATGTCTTTCCGCTGCGGGCTCGGAATGGTGGGGTTCTGGTCCGTGCCGGCCATACGGAAGCGGCTGTGGACATCTCTCGCCTTGCGGGTCTGAACCCTTCGGGTGTGATCTGCGAAATCATGAACGAGGACGGCAGCATGGCCCGTCTTCCGGATTTGGTCGCGTTCGCGCAACTGCACGGATTGAAGATCGGCACCATCAGCGATCTGATCCGGTATCGTCGCCGTAACGATAATCTGATCTCTGAACGGGAACAGCGCATGGTCCAATCCATTCATGGCGGCGACTGGATGATGCGTGTCTTCGCCGATGAAAGGCAGGGCGCCGAGCATATCGTTTTGACCAAGGGCGATCTGACCGGAGCCGAGCCGGTTCTGGTCAGGATGCATGCGCTTGATCCGTTATATGACGTGCTGGGCATCAGGCGTGAGGATGCAGGAAGCCTGCCTGCCGCCATGCGCGCCATTGCTGCCGAGGGGCGGGGCGTCATCGTGCTGATCCGCGATCTGGGTAACAGCCTGCCCGAACCGGGCGAGACAGGGCCGCATACGCTTCGCCAATACGGTCTGGGCGCTCAGATTCTCTCGAGTCTCGGGCTTACCGAACTTGTTCTGCTGACCAATTCGGCGCCGGTAAAGGTGGTGGGACTTGACGCCTACGGGCTTTCGATCCATTCCACCCGCCCCATCCCGGAGGAGTGACGTATATGGCTTCGAATACCCAACATTATCAGCTTGACCTGCCGGTTTTCGACGCACCGGTCAGACTGCTTATCGTCGTTGCTCCTTATTACAGAGCGATTGCCGACGGTCTGATTGCCGGAGCACGCGCGACGGCCGAACGGGCAGGGGCCGTGATCGATCTGATCGAGGTACCCGGCGCGCTTGAAATCCCGACAGCCATCGGCATCGCCGGACGTCAGGCGAATTATGACGGATATGTCGCGCTTGGATGCGTGGTTCGGGGTGAAACGACCCATTACGAGACAGTCTGCAACGATAGTTCCCGTGGGCTGACCTTGTTGGGATTGCAGGGGCTGGTGATCGGTAACGGTATCCTGACGGTCGAAAATATGGAACAGGCCGAGGTCCGGGCGGATCCGGCAGGACAGAACAAGGGCGGCGGAGCGGCTGCAGCCGCGCTGCATCTGGTCGCCTTGTCCCGCAAATGGCGCAAGCAGGACGACAAGGGGCGGCCGGGCGGCGATACGGACGTGATACGTCTGGCAGGAGAATTGGAAGGATCGACACGGAAATGACCATGCCCGACAAGCGCTCATTAAGCAGTGCCGCCCGTCTTTATGCTGTGCAGGCGCTGTTTCAGATGGAATCCGCCGGGCAACCGGCAGATCGCGTGATGGGGGAATTCAGGAATTTCCGTATCGGCGTATGCGACGATGAGGGCAAGCATCCCGAAGCCGATGACGGACTGTTCTCGCGGATCATTGACGATGCGGTGACATGGCAATTCAAGATCGATCAGGCGACCGATCGCGGACTTGTCGAGAAATGGCCGATCAATCGGATCGATCCGGTTCTTCGAGCCCTTTTCCGCGCTGCCGGCGCGGAACTCGTGGTTCCGAAAACGCCTCCGAAAGTCGTGATCAGCGAATATGTGCGCCTTGCGGAAGCATTCTTTCCCGATGGTCGGGAGGCCAAATTCGTCAATGCGGTGCTTGACCATGTTGCGCGAGATTTGCGCCCGGACGCCTTCGCAGGAGGACCGGTCAGCGAGGTCCGGAAAAAATAGAGGCTTTACGTTCCGTCATTGACAGGAACTGCCGTTGCATCCCTGGATTATCCGGCATGTTTCGGGGCATGTTCACCTGGGTGAGTCGTGCCTCGGGAAAGGTCGCGGCTCACCATGTCAGCCCCCGCAGTCATATATGCTTTACCTATTTGCCCTAAGACACCCTTCGAGTGTCGATTGCGCAACAGTTTTTTGCGTTAAATTTTGCCGCTCGAGTGATTACAAAATAGGCAGTCACGGAAATGTTGCAGAAAGTTTAACAAATTAAAATAAACGGTTTTGTTTGGTTAACTTTAATATGCGTCGCATATACGAGAATTTATTAGCCCTACTCACATTCATGTGAATCGTTGCATCACGAATATATGTCGGCATTATTTCGCTGCCCTCTCTGACGGTCACATTTTGTTCACGACTGTGATAGTTTGTGAGTTTCTTTCAAGGTCTTTGAACACGGGCACCATCAGTATATCCCATCTTCAGCAGAGATGCACTGGCACCGTACGGGGTCAGGAATTTGAAACCAGATGAGGATTTCGCGATGAAAAAGATTGTCCTTCTTAGCGGTGCGACCGCGATCCTGACGGCGCTGTCGATTCCGGCATTCGCACAGACCGAAATCGCGACCGGTGCGAATGTGACTGGCGTTGCAGGGGTCGACGACGACATCACCGATATCGAAGATGCAGTTGAAGACAGCTTCGATCGTTCGGCTGATGCGGACCGCTTTGGTCCGTCGGATCGCCGGCAGGGCCTGTTCGGGAACATGTCGCTGGCCTATACGGGCCGCACCGGTAACGTCGAAAACCAGGACTTCGCGCTGGCCGGCCGTATTCAACATAACCAGGCGCCTTTCGCACAAAGCATCGGTCTGTCGATCGAATTCGGCGAAGATGACGCGGGCAACAAGGACAAGGAAGAAGTCGCCGTCATCTATGACGCGCAGTACTACTTCAATGACCGTTTCTATGCCTTCGCACTGGGCCGCTTCAAAATTGACGGTCTCGTAGACGGTCTCGACAACGCCGACGAGCGCCTGCGTGATCCTGAAGAAGATGACGACCTGCGTCGTGACGGCTTCCTTGGCTTCGGTCCGGGTTACCGCGTGATCAACACCGATACGACGACTTGGCGCGTGCAAGCGGGTCTGGGTGTTCGCTATACTCTGACCGGTGCGCAGCACCTGAACGACGAAGGTTCGGAAACCGAACTCGGTTACATCGCGTCTTCGCGTGTCTATCACCGCTTCAACGACATGATCTTCATCACCAACGATACCGATTTCCTTAGCTCGGATGAAGGTGGTGACGTTCTGGCCAACGAATTCGGCGTCAACTTCAAGATGTCGGACCAGCTAGCGACCCGTATTAGCTACACCACAGAGTACCAGTCCGAGCGGGCCATCCGCACCGACAATACCTTGGGTGTCGCGGTCGTTTACGGCTTCTGATCTCGTTCCCTCTGATCAGTAGTCTCTCTGAGAAGGGCGGGTCCTGGACCCGTCCTTCTTTTTTGCGTTTCGGGAATTCGGTAAGTGGCGGGAACCGCAGCAACCGCGGCAGCGCGAGATTTCCCGAAAGCCTGAACAATCAGGTGGGCGCCAGATAACAAGACCAGAGCCTCGACAGAGCCAGCTCCCTCGGAAAAATTATAGGCCAGTGGAAAAATGGCCGCTCGCGGGAAGAGCAGAAACCCGCCAGATCCGCAGATAGGTTGAAACCGCGCCGCTTTCAAGTCACTTCAGCCCGGCTTTTTGGGCAGGGCGGTTTGCAAGGCGTTTCTACTTTGTTCTAGTCTGAGGTGATGATTTCGAATATGCTACATATTCCCGGCACGGCAGGTCAAAAACTGGCGCGGGGCGTCGGGCGGCTGTTACGCATGATGGATCATGCGATTCTGACGGAGTTCACGCCGATACGCGGCCTGCGCGTCGATGTGATCAGCCTTGCTCCGGATGGGGATATCTGGATTGTCGAGTGCAAGAGTTCTCGCACCGATTTTTCCTGTGACCGCAAATGGCACGGCTATCTGGAATGGTGCGATCGCTATTTCTGGGCCGTCGACAGCGCGTTTCCACAGGAATTACTACCCGAGGAGCATGGTCTGATTCTGGCGGATGCGCATGGCGCGGAAATTCTGCGCATGCCTCCCGAAACGCGACTGGCAGGGGCCAGACGAAGCAGGATCACCCGAAGCTTCGCGCGCGCCGCCGCAATTCGTCTGCAGGCCGGTCTCGACCCACAGGCATTCAGCGGCGCGGTTTTTTAGGCGCACCCTTCTGCGATCCTGCCCTGCGGACCGTTTCGGCAGCCGCAAGCAGTTCTTCCGCAATTTCTGTCGCTTCGTCGGCATCGAAATCCAACGGCAGATCCACGCCTTCGGCTTCGATATAAATACGCACCATTCCCTGATCGGTCGGCCCGACCTGAAGATTTGCCGCTATTTCACTTTGGCTGTTGATGCTCACCTTGCTGTCCCTTTTCTTCGGAAGTTTTTCTCTATCCCGATACGAGATTCCGGGCAAGACGGGCTTGAATCCTTCGCAGAGCAGAGGTACAGAACGGCTCCGGGCCGCCTTAGCTCAGTTGGTTAGAGCGCTGGATTGTGGATCCAGAGGTCCCCCGTTCAAGCCGGGGAGGCGGTACCATCATCAATCGATTGGTTGAGTGGCTTCGGATTCACCACATTCCATACAGGTCCGAAATCTTTCAGGCGCGATCTTCGGTGATTACGGACAGGGGCGAACTATGATCGGTGCGCCCGCATCCGTGCCGATCTCATGGCAGGTTTCACTGTCGCAGATATGCCACCCATCGCCGGTTTTACCGCTTGCGGCTAGGACTAGTTCGGCCTGAATCGGCAAATTCGGCCGCCAGACCCACCAGTCACCCTGCTTGACCGCGTTTTCGCCCGGCTCCATACCAGCACCGGATCCCTTGACTGCGGCTTTGGTCAGAAGCAGGCCGGTTTCCTCTATCCGCCAATATTCACGCCATGCTTGCCGTTCAATCGAATGAGTCCATTCCAACCGAAAATCCGCACTGCTCAATGCAATCATCGTCGCCCCGGCCAGAAGGCAGCCCGTCAAGCCAGCAGCTTTCGTTTCCAGATGAACACGAATAGCGCGGTCAGCACGAAGCCCATCGCATCAGCTATCGGATATGCCGCAATCAGAAGGAATGCCGCGGCGGCAGCCAGTAGGCGCTCCCATATGGTAAGGTGCCGATCCAGCCAACCGATGACTGAAAGCCCCCAAAGTCCAATGACAAGCACGCATTTGGCGACGATATAGGCGACTGCCGGCAAAAAGCCGATGGCATCGGTAAGCGGTCCGCCATTTTGCAGCATAAGGGCAGGAGTATAGACAGCCATAAAAGGTATGACAAAACCCGCGGCCGCGATCTTCAACGCTTCGAAACTGATTTTGAGACCCTTTTCCCTGGCGATCGGCGCTGCGGCAAAGCAGGCCAAAGCCACCGGCGGGGTGAGGTCGGCCATAATGCCGAAATAGAACACGAACATATGGCTGACGATCAGCGGAACCCCCAACTCCAGCAGAGCAGGGGCCGCGATTGTCGATGTGATGATATAATTTGGAATGGTGGGAATTCCCATGCCCAGTATCAGGCAGGTGATCATCGTCAGAATCAGTGACAGAAACAGGCTGCCCTTGCCCACCGAAACGATATAAAGGCCAAATGTATTCGCCGCGCCCGTCAGGGTCATGGTGCCGATGATCACGCCAACCAAAGCGCATGCGATACCGACGGGCAGGGCGGTCTTGGCTCCGTCGGCGAGACTGTCGATAACCTGCCGGATGGTTCCGCGCCCGCCCTGACTGATCACGTTCCAGATCAGCAGCACCGTGATCCCGAACCACAGGGCATTATTGCCGAATTTCATGAAGCTCGACGCAACCAGTCCCAAACCGATCCAGAATATGATTTTCAGCACTTGCGAGGGCAGCCCGAACGCAGCCGACGCCCCAAGAATCAGCATCATGGTCAAAGCAAGGCCCACGGTGCCGGCAAATAGCGGCGTATAACCCGAGAACAGCAGGTAAACCAGAACTGCCAGGGGCAGGATCAGATACCAGCCTTCGCGTAATGCGTTGAGGGCCGAAGGAAGTTCTGATTCAGGCATACCGCGCAAATTCGTGCGCCCGGCTTCAAGATGCACCATCCAGAAGGCCGAGGCGAAATAGAGGATCGCGGGAATAATTGCTGCCTGCACGACCTCGACATAGGCGATACCCAGGGTTTCGGCCATGATGAAGGCGACGGCGCCCATGACCGGAGGCATGATCTGCCCACCCATCGACGCGGTCGATTCGACGCCGCCCGCGAAAGCCGCGCGATAGCCGAAGCTTTTCATCAGCGGAATCGTGAACTGCCCGGTGGTAACGACATTGGCCACGCCAGAGCCCGATATCGTACCCATGAGGCCCGAACTGACAACGGACACTTTCGCTGCACCACCTTGCCTATGCCCGACCAGGCCAAGCGAAACATCGGTGAACAGCTTGATCATGCCGGCTTTTTCAAGAAATGAACCGAACAGGATGAACAGGAAAATATATGTCGCCGAGACATAGAGCGGCGTGCCGTATACCCCTTCGGTCCCGAAGCTCAACTGTTCCATGACCTGAGCAAGATCATAACCTCGGGTCGCGAGTGGGCCCGGGAAATATTGCCCGAACAACGCATAAATCAGGAATACCCCGGACACGATCGGCAAGGCCGGCCCCATCACGACCCAGGCCGCGGCGAATACCGTGATCAGGATAATGATACCGATCACGATATCGACCTGGTTGATCGCTCCGGATCGCATCATCAGCGGCACATATTCGATCCATTGATAGGCTGCAGCAACAACACCAAGCGCGGCTGCGATCCATGACAGCGTAATTCCTGCCTTGCCCCGGTTATTCAGCAGGGCAAGCAGCGGAAAGCACAGAAGCAACAGGAAGCCCAGATGCAAGGCGCGCTGCACCTGACTGGACAGATTGACGATATGTGCGGCGATGGCGATCTGATAAAGTGAGAACGCAACTGCGATCCAATACAGGATCCGGCCCTGCAGACCTGCAGGAAAGCCCAGTTCAAGCGGATCGTGAATGCCAGAGTCGCCAGCCTGACCAGCAGGGGCGGATATGATCGTTTCGGTCATGGCCACTGTCCTGAAGAAATCGGAATCGAATGAAGAAAAGAGCCGGGTAAACCCGGCTCTGACCTTCCCGTGCCTATTCGGCCTTTACGCCGACCTCATCGTAATAGCGCTGCGCGCCGGGATGGAGAGGCACCGGCATGCCCTGCAACGCGTTCTGAACGTCCATGTCGGCGGTTGCCGCATGTGACGCTTTCAACGTATCCAGATTATCGTAAAGCAACTTGGTCATCTGATAGGCAAGATCATCGCTGACCTCGCTGGAGGTCACCAGATAATTGATGACGGCAACCGTCGCGACATCCTCTGTCTGGCCATCATAGGTTTCGGCCGGGATGGTTTCGGCAATATAGGGTGCGCCAAGTTTCTCGGCGATTTCAGTCGGTACGGCGACCACTTTGATATCGACCGCAGTCGAAAGATCCTTGAGCGAGGCAACCCCAAGGCCAGCGGATTGCAGCGTCGCGTCAAGCTGGCGGTTCTTCATAAGCTCGACCGATTCTGCAAAGGGAAGATACTCGACCTTGCCCAAATCGTCATAGCTCATGCCGGCGGCTTCCAGAATTGCCCGCGCGTTAAGCTCGGTTCCGGATTTAGGGGCGCCGACCGACAATGCCTTGCCTTTCAGATCTTCCAGCGTCTCGATGCCGGAATCCTTGGTTGCGACGATCTGGATGTAATTCGGGTAAATCGCCGAGATTCCACGCAATTTATCAAGGGGTTGAGGAAAGCCGGCTTCGGCATCTCCCTCTACCGCGAATTTTACGGAATCGCCAAGCGCAAATCCGATCTCACCCTTGCCTTGCTGAAGCAGGTTCAGATTCTCCACGCTTGCCTTGGTCGCTTGCACCTGGGTCTTGGCGTCGGGAATTCCGTCCGTATAAATCTTCGACATCGCGCCGCCGACCGGATAATAGACGCCGGATGTCCCGCCGGTCAGAATATTGATGAAATCTTGTGCCGCTGCCGTCAATGGCGCGGCACCAAGTGCCAGCGCTGCCGTGCAGGCAAGGATGTTTTTATGAATTATCATGATGTTCCTCCCTTATAACCATATGACCATCGGCAGTCTGCCGAGGGAAGTTTTACTTCAGAGACTGCTTTTTGGCCAATTTTGCAATAGTGAAAAACCACATCCGCAATGCGGCCGTCAACATCGATACTGTCGGTTGCGGCATGCCGGATCAGGCATTCGCCTCGCGAATTTTGTCGGCGGCTTCCTTGTCGTAGCCAACGTTTTTCTGATCGAAAAGCTGGTCCAATTCGCCTGACAGGGTCATCTCGGTGACGATATCGCATCCACCGACGAATTCACCCTTGACATAAAGTTGCGGAATTGTCGGCCAATCCGAAAATTCCTTGATTCCCTGGCGAATTCCGTCATCCGCAAGCACGTTTACATCCCGATAGCTGACACCCATATAGTTCAGCACACCGGCGATCCGGCTGGAAAATCCGCATTGCGGCATTTCCTTGGTACCTTTCATGAAGAGCACGACCTCATTGGTGTCAATCGTCTCTTGAATTTGTGTTTTCACATCGCTCATTGCGCTGTCCTTTTGATCATAATTCTCAGAATTTCCCGTCTGCCGCCTGAATGCAGGGGCAGGGGCATGCACTACTCCGGCGCCTTGGTGGTCAGGGCAAGCGCATGCAATTCGCCCGCCGGGCCATCCATTTTTCCTTGCAAGGCGGCATAGACCGCACGTTGTTGTTGAACCCGGTTCTTACCGCGGAAACTTTCATCGACCACCTCGGCCGCATAATGATTTCCGTCTCCTGCAAGATCGGTAACCGTGATCTGCGCGTCGGGGAATGCGACTCTGATGAGCTTTTCGATTTCGTGAGCTTCCATCGCCATCTGAAGTTCCTTTTGTCGTTGCTAACAGATGTAGGGGAAGGCCCGATAAGCCGCAAGGGCGGCTACCGGACGCATGGCTGACTGTCCACGCCGAAATCGTGATGGATATCTAATTTCCATATAATCAGTATTATGGAACATTACTGTTAGGATTGAAATGCTCATCACTGGGCATCGTCTGTGCGATATCGTCCCGTATCTTACGAGAATTCGGCTTTCATTAATATGCTGCGACCTTTGCGTATCTTGCTCTTACGGCCAAGTTCCGAAAGATTCAGCTCGAGAAAGTAAGGAGGCTTAGATGGCAGTCACACCCCCCGTTTGCGATTTTGGCGCACCATGGCACGACTTTACCTTGCCCGGTACTGATGGTCGGAATTACAGCCTTGGCGATATCACCGGTCCCAAGGGCACGCTGGTCATGTTTATCTGCAATCACTGTCCTTACGTCCAATCGATCATCGACCGCATCGTGCGCGATGCGAGTGAATTACAGCAAGCCGGTATCGGCGTCGTCGCCATCTCTGCCAATGATGTCGCGGAATATCCGCAGGACGGACCTGAGCAGATGAAGGCCGAGGCCGAGAAACACGGCTTTACCTTTCCGTATCTTTATGATGAAACTCAATTGGTTGCGCGGGCATATGGCGCCGAATGCACACCGGATTTCTTCGGATACAACGCGAATGGCGAGCTGCAATATCGCGGCCGGCTTGACGCTTCACGCCGCCAGGCTACCGCGCCGGATGCCCGCCGCGAATTGTTCGAGGCCATGACACAGATAGCCGAAACCGGAAAAGGCCCGAAAGATCAAATACCTTCGATGGGATGCTCGATCAAGTGGAGAACAGCATGAATGTTTGTATGACCCCCTGCCCCATAGTCTTCGACCTTGACGGCACCCTGATTGATAGTGCGCCGGATATCCATGCCTGCGTCAATGCCGTGCTGCGCGAATTCCATGTTTCGCCATTGACGCTGGATCAGGTGCGTAGCTTCATTGGCGGCGGCGTCGAAGTGTTGTGGCGGAAGGTCATCCGCGCGACAAATACCGATCCGGCCAGAATGCGCGACATGCTTTCGGCCTTCATGACCCGTTATCATACGGCGACAGCATTGACCCGACTGTTTCCTAACGTCAAGGAAACATTAGAAATTCTGACCGATAGAGGGCACCCTCTGGGAATCTGCACCAACAAGCCGCTACAGCCGACGGAAGCCATTCTGGGCCATTTCGACATTCGCAACCTTTTCGGAGAAATCATCGGCGGCGACTCGCTGCCCGAAAAAAAGCCGGATCCGGCGCCGCTTCGCGCGGCTTTGACCGGCCTTGGCGCGCATCCTGAAAACCCTCAGGCGATCTATGTCGGTGACAGCGAATTCGATGCGCATTGCGCGGCGGCCGTGCCGGTGCCCTTCATGATCTTCAGCCGTGGCTACCGGCAAACACCGATAACAGAGCTTCCTCATGCGGCAGAATTTGACGATTTCACCGCACTTCCGGCCCTGATCGAATCTGCAAAATCTGTAGCATGATCGGAGCGATTGGCCCGACTCGTGTCAATATCCTCTTGTCACCGCGAGTTGAGCTGACAGCGTGCTTGACATCGGCTTGAAAAAAACGGCAATCCATGGCGTAACCGCGCAACCGAAAGGCTCCGTCATGGATCTGCGTCAGCTTAGCCCTGACCTTGCCGTCTCGCCCCAGATTCTGCCCGAGGATATTCCTCAGCTTGCCGCGGCCGGATTCCGGGTGCTGATCAATAATCGTCCCGATGACGAGATCGAACCCGATATCGATCATGAGGTCATGGCCGCCGCCGCAGAAGCCGCAGGAATGGCCTATTATTACATGCCATTCCACCCGGGGCAAATCACCCCTGCCCTGATCTCGGAATTTGCCGGCGCTACCGCCGGACAGACTCCGGTCATTGCTTATTGCCGCTCGGGCAACCGCTGCACGGTGCTGTGGGCATTGACACAGGCTGGAAAACGACCGGAAAGCGAGATTCTCGAAACGGCGGCCAAGGCAGGATATGACCTGTCGACCCTTCGCCCGCTTCTGGCCTCGTTGGCGAACCGCAGGAATTAGGTCCGCCTGCCGCCCGAAGATCGACCCCGCAGCATCACTTCCGGGTTATGCCGGAACGCCCAATGCGCGTTTGACATTGGCGGTCCAGCCAAGCAGACGCTGTTCGCCCGCTGCGATGGCCGGGCGCTTCATCACGCTGGGTTTCTCTCCCATCATGGTGACCGGATCGGCGCGACGTTCTTCCTCGGACATGCCGCGCCAGGTCAGGCTGGCGCGGTTGATGATCTTTTCACCCCACTCGGTTGCCATGCTGCTGCGCTCCGCCTTGGACAAAGGCTCTTTCTGGACATCGCGGAAATCCACGGTCCAGCCATGTTCTTCAAGCGCTGCCTGCGCCTTCTGACAGGTCGAGCAATGGGCAAGACCGTAAAGCGTCAAATTCTTCGGCATGAGATCCTCTACTTACACAAGTGGAACGAGTGGTACACCGCAGGCGGACAGGGCCAGCAAAGCGGTAATGACGGCAAGAAGTCTCATGATATTATCCTTTTCGATCCTTGCCGGATTTATCTTGTACCGGGGCGGCGGCGCAACTCACAAATCGTTCCGGTCATGAGTCTGGTGCAGGCGGCGCTTGATACGCCACATGCCCCACCAGACGGTCAGAACGGCAATCGGGGTCAATGCTGCGACGAGATAGGCTTTATCGACACCGATGCGGGCCGCAAGCGGATATAGAGCATAGGATAACAACCCCACCGCATAATAGCTGATGGCGACGACCGACAGGCCCTCGACCGTATGTTGCAGGCGCAATTGCAGATCGGCGCGGCGATCCATCCGTTCCAGCAGAAGCTGGTTTTGGGCAGACCGTTCTACATCGACACGCGTGCGCAGCAATTCACCTGCGCGATTGGCCCGTTCGATCATGCTTCGCAACCGCTCTTCGGCGGATTTCACCGTGCGCATGGCCGGTTTGTAGCGGCGGCGCATGAATTCCGTCAGCATCTGCCGCCCATATAGCCGGGTTTCACGCAAGGCATTGATCCGGTCCATGACGATCGCCTCATAGGCGGTGGTCGCGCCGAAACGGAACGAATGCTGCACCGCCTGGGATTCCAGCTCGGCGGATACGGTCAGCAATTCCTGCAAGACATTTTCGGCGGATCGGTTTTCATCGGACATACCTTCGACGATGGCCGAAAGGCGCGGCTCCAATTCGTTCAGGCGGCGGCTCAGGATCCGTGCCCGATCCAGCCCAAGCATGGAGATCGCGCGATAGGTTTCCAGTTCGACCAGCCTGTGCAGGATCCGGCCGATCCGCCCCTCGCCCAGATCGGGGCGCACGAATATCGCGAAACGCATCCAGCCATTCGAATCGATACGAAAATCACCCGCGATCACCGCCATTTCGTCCAGCACCCAGACAGCGGTCAGCCCGTCGCGGGCAAACCAGTCGCCGATCCGGTTCAATGCGTCCTGAGGATCTTCTGGCAGAATGTCGATCTGCACCAGCATCGCCACGATCCGCTTGCCCGGCGCATCATCCTGCCATTCCTGCGAAAATATAGCCCCGGCACTTGGATCGAATGGCCGGATGGGCAGACCCGGAGTCATCGCCATGCAAGTGACGAACTCGGTATGGCTTTCCCATTTCAGATCATGCCGCCCCAGCTTGCCCTGATAATGGCTGTCCTGGGGATCGGGGCGCTGGCCGCCATGCCGCTCGGTCAACTCGGTCAGATGGGCCACATCCCGCGACCTGTCGCGATTGGCAGCATCGCGGGGCTCCTTGAAGGCGACGAAAGCGCAGGTTGCCGGTGCCTTTAATCGAGGGGAAGGCCGGGCGTGAAGCTCGTTCACCAAAGCATATCGCTGCGGATGATCAGTGTCGGAACTCACGGGCCGCCTCCTAGCCCAGATGTGAAAACATCGCGAAAGGGCGGAGGAAATCCCCCGCCCTTTGGTTGGTCATTCGACCATCGGCAACAGCTTGTTCACCGAGTCTTTGGCATCGCCATAGAACATCCTTGTGTTCTCCTTGAAGAACAGCGGATTCTCGATGCCGGAATAGCCGGTGCCCTGCCCCCGCTTCGACACGAAGACCTGCTTGGCCTTCCAGACCTCCAGTACCGGCATGCCGGCAATGGGGCTGTTCGGATCCTCTTGCGCGGCCGGGTTCACGATATCATTGGAGCCGATGACGATCACCACATCGGTCGAGGGGAAATCCTCGTTGATCTCATCCATTTCCAGAACGATATCGTAAGGCACCTTGGCTTCGGCCAGCAGCACGTTCATATGCCCTGGCAGGCGGCCGGCGACCGGGTGGATGGCAAAGCGCACCTCTTTCCCCGCCGCCCGCAGCTTGCGGGTCAACTCGCTGACCGCGCCCTGTGCCTGCGCCACCGCCATACCATAGCCCGGCACGATGATCACGCTATCGGCCTCATTCAGGGCAGCGGCCACGCCGTCAGCGTCGATGGCGACCTGTTCGCCTTCTATCTCGGCAGCAGGTCCGGTTTCACCACCGAATCCGCCAAGGATCACGCTGACGAAATTACGGTTCATGGCCTTGCACATGATATAGCTGAGGATCGCACCCGAGGAGCCGACCAGAGCACCTGTCACGATCAGCAGGTCATTGCTGAGTGTAAAGCCGATGGCCGCAGCGGCCCAACCCGAATAACTATTCAGCATCGAGACGACGACCGGCATATCGGCCCCACCGATCCCCATGATCAGGTGCCAGCCGATGAAGAAGGCCAGCAGCATGATCAGGATCAGCCAGAACATCCCCGGGCCGACGCCGGTCAGGTAAAGCAGCCCGAACAGCAGCGACAGAGCCAGCGCGCCGGCATTCAGCATATGCCCGCCGGGCAGTTTCTTCGGCTTGCCGTCGATCTTGCCCGCAAGCTTTCCGAACGCCACGACCGAGCCGGTGAAGGTCACGGCACCGATGAAGACGCCAAGAAACACTTCGATCTGCAGCATCGTCAGTTCCGCCGGGGTCTTATGCGCCAGAATGGCGGCAAAGCCGGTGAACTTCTCGACTGCTTCGCCAGCGGCTTTCGCGGCGGCAACGCGGCCATTCTCGATCTGCGCGTTAAAACCCACGAACACGGCCGCCAGACCGACCAGCGAATGCATCGCGGCAACCAGTTGCGGCATTTCGGTCATCTGGACGCGCTTGGCGACGACCCAGCCGATCGCGCCGCCGATGGCGATCATTATAACCGACAGAAGCCAGTTGCCTGCCCCGGGGCCGAACAATGTGGCGACGACGGCCAGCCCCATCCCGACGATACCATACCAGATGGCACGTTTCGCGCTTTCCTGACCCGACAGCCCGCCCAGAGACAGGATGAACAGGATCGCGGCAACCACATATGCGGCGGTGGTGAATCCGTACTCCATCATCCCCTCCTTACGATTTCTGGAACATGGCGAGCATGCGCCGGGTGACGAGGAAGCCACCGAAGATATTGATCCCGGCCATCAGCACGGCCAGCGTCGCGAGGATCAAAACCCATGCCGAACCCGATCCGATCTGCATCAATGCGCCCAGGATGATGATCGAGGAAATCGCGTTGGTGATCGCCATCAGCGGCGTGTGCAGCGAATGCGCGACATTCCAGATCACTTTGAAGCCCACGAAACAGGCCAGAACGAAGACGATGAAATGCGCCATGAAACTGGCCGGCGCCAGAAACCCGATCAGCAGCAGCAGAATGCCGCCCCCGGCCAGCAAGCCAACCTGCGATCTGGTTTCTGCCTTGAATGCGGCAATTTCCTGTGCCCGCTTTTCTTCGGGTGTCAGCTGCTTCGGCTTTTCCTTGGGCTTCTGCGCCGCGATTGCCGCGATTTTTGGCGGTGGCGGCGGGAAGGTGATATCGTGATCATGCGTCACGGTCGCGCCGCGGATCACGTCGTCCTCCATGTCATGTACGATCACACCATCCTTGCTTGGTGTAAGATCGGTCATGAAATGTCTGATATTATTACCGTAAAGTTCGGATGCCTGCGCACCCATGCGGCTGGCGAAATCCGTATATCCAACGATGATCACACCGTTTTCCGTCACGGTCCGCTCATCAGGGACGGTCAGTTCGCAATTACCGCCCTTTTCGGCGGCAAGGTCGACGATGACTGATCCGGGCTTCATCGCCTCAACCATGTCCTTCGTCCACAGAACCGGCGCGTCGCGGCCCGGAATCAGCGCCGTGGTGATGACAACATCCATCTGAGGCGCAAGTTCGCGGAATTTCTCCAGCTGTTTCTCGCGGAATTCTGGGCTTGACGGTGCGGCATAGCCACCCGTCGCGGCGCCGTCCTGTGCCTGTTCCTCGAAATCCAGATACACAAATTCCGCGCCCATGGATTCGATCTGTTCGGCCACTTCGGGGCGCACGTCGAACGCGAAGACCTGCGCGCCCAAACTGGTGGCGGTGCCGATCGCGGCAAGACCTGCAACCCCTGCGCCGACCACGAGGATCTTGGCCGGCGGCACTTTACCCGCCGCTGTCACCTGTCCGGTAAAGAAGCGTCCGAAATTATTCGCCGCCTCGATCACCGAGCGGTAGCCGGCAATATTCGCCATCGAGGACAAAGCGTCCATTTTCTGTGCCCGGCTGATGCGCGGCACCATGTCCATGGCAATGGCGGTGATGCCCTGCTCTTTGGCTTTTTCCAGCAATTCCGGGCTTTGCGCCGGATAGAAGAACGAGATCAGCGTCTGCCCTTCGCGCATCTGCCCGATCTCGCCATCGGAAGGCTGGCGCACTTTGGCCACGATATCGACCGCTCCGATCACTTCTGCCGCTGTTCGTGCGACAGTGACCCCGGCTTTCTCATAATCCTCATTCGAGAAACCGGCACGAACACCCGCACCGGATTCGACAAAAACCTCATGTCCAAGCTTTTGGAGATGTGCAGCCGAAGCCGGTGTTACCGCCACCCGCGCTTCACCCTCATAGCTCTCCTTCAAAGCGCCAATCTTCATGGCGTTTATGCCCCCCATTCTATGCGTCCGAATTTGCGCATGCATAGCATTGCGCAATAATCTTTCACAAGGGTCCGAAAGGACCATATGACGATATGAAACGACAAGCGCCGCAGCGCAATGTTATTGCCGGCGGTGCCATTGCGACTCTCCCGGCTTCTCTTTGCGCATGAAGAAAGGCCGCCCGGTGACGGACGGCCTGATGATAGTCGGCTGCTCTGATTAGAAAGATCAGTTGCTGGGAGTCGTCGACTCGGTTGTGGGCTCGTCGCTGCCCGGCATGGCATCCTGCAATGCATCTGCAGCGTCCTCAGCGGCACCTTCGACGGCATTAGCGGCATCTGAAGCGGCATCAGCCGCAGCATCGCCCGCGTCTTGCAGCGCATCGCCAGCCGAATCGGTCGTGGCGGCGGCGTCTTCGCCGGATTCCGTCGCATCGCTTGCCGCATCTTCCGTTGTATCAGCAGCATCACTCGCAGCGTCTTCTGTCGCGTCAGCAGCATCGCTTGCAGCGTCTTCCGTTGCCTCGGCAGCATCGTTTGCAGCATCAGTCGCGTCACTCGCGGCATCTTCTGCTGCTGCGCCTGCGTCGCTTGCAGCATCTTCGGTTGCTTCGGCAGCGTCTTCTGTCGCTTCGGCAGCATCATCCGCGGCGGCTTCAGCTTCCGACGCAGCATTGTCAGCTTCGCCCTCGGCTTCGGTCGCTTCGCTGTCTGCGCCCCCGGCTGCGGGCTCTTCCGTCGTGCTGACGGTTGCGCTGTCGCCTTCGGTTGTGACTTCATCGCTTCCAGTGAATTTCTGAAGGACAAACCAAGCCACGGCCAGCGCGACAAGCACGCCGATGATCAGTGGAAGCGGCGAAGATTTGCGCTCGACCGGTTCGACATAAGTTTCTTTCGGTGCCGCCGGATCGCCTTCGACGTTCTTACGGTTAGGATCGTTTGGATCATAGGTCATTGCTGCCCTCCTTAAATAATTCTTTAACACCCTGTCTGTGTGCCAACCTGTCCGTCAGCGCTG
The DNA here is from genome assembly GCF_030678915.1 of Paracoccus wurundjeri. Taxonomy (GTDB): domain Bacteria; phylum Pseudomonadota; class Alphaproteobacteria; order Rhodobacterales; family Rhodobacteraceae; genus Paracoccus; species Paracoccus onubensis_A. The sequence goes on from NZ_JAUUTZ010000018.1 coordinate 40,151, forward strand.
TCCAACTGTCAAACGACAACCAGCGATGCCCGGCTTGCGGCCCGGTTCACAGGCGATTAACACTTTGACAGGTGCACAGTTCCCTGAACAATGGCACTTTTTTGAGGCGGAGTAATGAATATGACTCGAACAGACTCGCCGGATAGGCAATTTCTTGCCGATTATCGACCCTATCCCTTCATCCTCGAACAGACCCGGCTCGAGTTCACTCTCGCGCCCGATGCGACTCGCGTCAGGGCGGATTTGACATTCAGACCGCGCAACGGGTCAGAGGATCTGCTGCTGGATGGCGGCAAGGATCTGCACCTGATCTCGCTGACCATCGACGGGCGCGAGCCGGCGGCCGATCAGGTCACCCGCGACGATGAGCGCCTTGTCATTGCCGCCGCTGCCCTGCCCGACGGGCAGTTCACCCTTTCCACCGAGGTCGAGATCAACCCCTCTGCGAATACGGCCTTCGAGGGCCTGTATATCTCGAACGGAATGTTCTGTACCCAATGCGAGGCGGAAGGATTCCGGCATATCACCTTTTATCCCGACCGCCCGGATGTGATGGCGCCTTTCCAGGTCACGATCCATTCCGATCAGCCTGTTCTGCTATCGAATGGCAATCCGGTCCGACAGGAGGAGGGACTGGCCGAGTGGCACGACCCCTGGCCCAAACCGGCCTATCTTTTTGCGCTTGTCGCCGGCGATCTGGTGGCGATCAAGGATCGGTTCACAACCGCGTCAGGCCGTGATGTCGCCCTGAATGTCTGGGTTCGTCCCGGAGATGAAGATCGTGCCGGATTCGCCATGGAATCGCTGATCAAGTCGATGAAATGGGATGAGGATGTCTATGGGCGTGAATACGACCTCGATGTCTTTAATATCGTTGCCGTGGATGATTTCAACATGGGCGCGATGGAAAATAAGGGATTGAATATCTTCAACTCCAAGCTGGTGCTCGCCTCTCCTGAAACCGCGACGGATGCGGATTACGAACGGATCGAAAGCGTCATCGCCCATGAATATTTCCACAACTGGACAGGCAACCGCATTACCTGCCGCGACTGGTTCCAGCTTTGTCTCAAGGAGGGGCTGACAGTCTTCCGCGACCAGCAGTTCACCAGCGATATGCGCAGCGCATCCGTCAAGAGAATCGGCGATGTGCAGGCCCTTCGCGCGCGTCAGTTCCGCGAGGATCAGGGGCCGCTTGCCCATCCCGTCCGGCCTGAGGAATACGAGGAAATCAACAATTTCTATACCGCGACCGTCTATGAAAAGGGCGCAGAGGTGATCGGGATGCTGAAACGGCTGGTCGGCGATGACGGCTATGCCCGCGCACTCGATCTTTATTTCAAGCGTCATGACGGCGAGGCAGCGACGATCGAAGATTGGCTGAAGGTCTTCGAAGACGCGACAGGGCGCAATCTGGCGCAATTCAAGCGCTGGTATACGGATGCAGGTACGCCGCGCCTCACCATGCGCGAAACATGGGAGAACGGCCGCCTTACCCTGCATTTCACCCAGCATACCCCGCCGACACCGGGGCAGAATGACAAACCCCCGCGCGTCATTCCAATCGCCGTCGGCCTGATCGGTCCGAATGGCGACGAGATCGAGCCGACCCGGATGCTCGAAATGTCAGAGGCAGAGCAGGAGTTCAGCTTCGATGGCCTGGGCGCGCGCCCGGTCGTGTCGGCCCTGCGCGGCTTTTCGGCCCCGGTGATTCTTGAACGGGACATCGACGACGCGACCCGCGCCTTCCTTCTGGCCCATGATACCGATCCCTTTGCGCGATGGGAGACCGGGCGCGAATTGGCGCTTCATGCCCTGACCGCCCTATCTCAGGGGAAGGATGGCGGTGCGGATTATATCGGTGCCATCGGGCAACTCGTGGCGGATGAAGACGCGGATCCCGCCTTCCGCGCCCTGTGCCTGAATTTGCCAGGCGAAGAAGAGATTGCCACCCGCCTTTACGCCGCGGGGGTGATCCCGGATCCCGATGCCATTCACGACGCTCGCAACCGGCTGGCGCGCCGCATGGCAGAGGCTCATGCGAATCTCCTGTCCGCGATCTACGATCAGATGGTGGTACCGGGACCCTATTCGCCCGATGCCGACTCTGCCGCCCGGCGGGCGTTGCGCATTTCCGCGCTTGGGCTGCTGACCCGAATCGACGGAGGAGAGCGCGCCGAGGTTCTGTTTGGTATCACCAGCAATATGACCGAAAGAATGGCGGCACTGATCTGCCTCGTCCGGCGTGGTCGCGGCGGCGTCGCGCTTTCGGCATTGCATGACCAGTTCAAGGATAACCGGCTGGTGATGGATAAATGGTTTACCGTACAGCCGATGGCGGCTCCTCCCGCCGATGCCATTGCGATTGCCCGGCAGCTCTCCGAGCGTCGCGATTTCGACTGGAAGAACCCCAATCGCTTCCGTGCGCTTCTGGGCGGGCTGGCCGCGAACCATGCGGGCTTTCACGCTGCCGACGGTAAGGGTTACGATTTTCTTGCCGAATGGCTGATGAAAATGGATCCGGTCAATCCGCAAATCGCGGCGCGGATGTCCACGGCTTTCGAAACTTGGCCGCGCTATGACGAAAATCGGCGCAAAAGGGCGCTGGCGGCGCTGGAACGGATGGCCGCGATGAAAGGGATCAGCAGGAACCTGCGCGAGATGGTCACGCGGATGATTGCCGCTGGCGAATAACTTGGCTTGTGGATATTGATCCCCCGGGGCAAAATAACTGAGATGAGTGAACAAAATCTTCATGCGAGGGCCGAAATGCAGGCCCGCCTTGATCCGCTGATCGCCGAGCGGGCACCGTGGCTTTTTTCCCAGAAGCTGCATCACCGGATCGCCAGGCAGGCCATGATGCGCCTGCTGCAATACCCCCGCACCATCGAGCTGAGCGCGGAATTCCGCGACCTGCCGACCCCCGAGATCATGCGCAGAATGACCCAGTTGATCGTGCGCGATGTTCAGGTCGAAGGGATGGAGAACCTGCCCGCGACGGGACCCGCCCTGATCGTGTCCAACCACCCGACGGGGATCGCTGACGGTATTGTCATGCATGCGTTGATAACTCCGCTGCGCGATGATCTTTTCATTTACGCCAATCATGACATGATCCGGGTGCTGCCCCAGACCGAGGATCTGATTGCGCCGGTCGAATGGCGGGCGGACAAACGCAGCCATGCCAAGACCAAGGCGACGATGGATTACACCCGCCGCGCTTTGGAGGCTGGTCGAATAGGGCTGATTTTCCCTTCAGGCCGGTTGGCGAAGCGGCGCGGGATAACCCTTCACGAACGTCCCTGGATGGCCAGCGCCGCCATGATCGCCCGCAAATTCGACGTTCCGGTTATTCCCATGAATATCCGCGCGCGCAATTCATTGCTGTTCTACCTGCTGGATGCGATTCATCCGACCCTGCGCGACGTGACGCTGTTCAACGAGGTGCTGAACAAGGTCGGCCAACCCTATCGGGTCACGATCGGCAAACCGCTTGATCCCGCCACCCTGCCCCGTGCCAGCGACGAAGCGATCGCCGTCATGCGTGATACGGTTCTTTCCCTGCCCGCCCCGGGACCGGACGCAGCCCGTCTGATGCATGAAAGGGGGCGTGGCAGGCTGGTTCGGCCACGGCAGAAAGTGGCCTGAGCAAATCAGTCGGCGCGGCGGGCCATTGGGGCTTTAATTGTCCAGGTGGCCCAGAGATCGCTCTGGTTCGATGACGTCCCGGATACGTTGCTTGAGGGTCCGGATATCGGGAAACCCGCCATCCCTTTTCCGCTCCCACAGAAATTCTCCATCCAGCATGATATGAAACACCCCGCCGCTATCGTCGGGAACCAAAGTCACCTGCAATGCCGTGCCAAAAGTCGAAAGACATTCCTGAGCATACCACCCGGCCCTCAGCAGCCAATTGCAGCCGGTGCAATATGTGATGGTCAGATGTCTCATTGCGGCCCCCGGAATGGTGAATGCGCAGGATTTTGCCGTATCGGTTCGTAACGGATGACAGGAGATTAAATATCAGGGCTTCTGACGGGCTGTCAAAGCGCCATGTCGTCTCGATGAATCAAGGCCGCGCGTCCCGGATAACCCAATATCGCCTCGATCTCGGCTGAATGATGTCCCCTGATCCGGCGCGTTTCATCGGCGGTATAGCGCGTCAATCCGGTCGCGAGCGTTTCACCGGAAGGGCCAAAGATCGTCACCGGATCGCCGCGACCGAATGCGCCCGAAACAGACCGGACGCCCGCGGGCAGCAGCGACTTGCCTCCCCGCAATGCGTTCACCGCCCCTTGATCGATCGTCACCGCGCCTTTCGGCTTCATCGCCGCGATCCAGCGCTTCCGGGCTGTTTGAGGGTCGCTGTCAGGCAGAAACCAGCTTGCCCGCGCCCCGCCCGCCACTGCGGACAGGGGGCGCAAGACCGAGCCTTCGGCAATCACCATTGCACAACCGCCGGCGATAGCGGTGCGGGCTGCCAGCAGTTTCGTTTTCATGCCGCCCTTGGACAGGCCCGAGACCGGATCACCGCCCATCGCCTCGATCTCGGGGGTCAGATGTTCGATGAGGGGAAGGTGACGTGCGTCGGGATCGGTCTTGGGATTGGCGGTATAAAGCCCGTCTACATCCGACAAGAGCAATAGCTGATCGGCGCCGCAGGTTACCGCGATCTGCGCGGCAAGCCGGTCATTATCGCCATAACGGATCTCATCCGTGGCGATGGTGTCGTTTTCATTGACGATCGGAACGACGCCCAGAGACAGCAGCGTCTGCATCGTCGCCCGGCTGTTCAGATAGCGCCGGCGTTCGGCGCTGTCCTCGAGCGTCAGCAGGATCTGCGCCGTCGTGACGCCATGCGGCGCCAATGCTTCTTCATAGGCGCGGGCAAGACGGATCTGCCCCACCGCCGCCGCCGCCTGCGCCTGTTCAAGCGACAATGCGCCAGCGGGCAGACCAAGCACGCGGCGGCCAAGCGCAATGGACCCCGACGAAACAAGAACGACGTCGCAACCGCGCTGCCGCCACATGGCCACATCGTCGCAAAGACCGCGCAACCACTCGCCGGCCAATCCGTTGGGACCGACAAGCAGGGCCGAGCCGATCTTGACGACCAGTCGGCGGGCATCCGCCAATGCAGGGGCCTTGTTGGCGATTTTCCGGGTATTCTCGCGCATCCGACTTCTTCTTTGTTCAAATACCTCAGGACGCTAGGGCTGCCACGGTCCTTCATCCGCGTGGTCATCCGGTGCATGTGTCGGCCCGATCTCGGCCCAAAGCGCCCGCAGCACCTCGGTCACGCCTTGCCTGGCCACACCCGACATCAGATAAACCGTATCCCCGGTTTCAGCTTCAAGCTCGGCCCGGCGCATGGCAATCGTTTCCTCGTCCAGCGCGTCGATCTTGTTCAAAGCGGTAATCCGCGGCTTTGCCATCAATACCGGAGAATAAGAGCCCAGCTCGGTCAGCACGGTACGGGCATCGCCGGCGACATCTTCAGAGGTGCCATCGACCAGATGCAGCAGAATCGCGCAGCGTTCGATATGACCAAGGAAGCGGTCGCCGATCCCCCTGCCCTCGCTTGCGCCTTCGATCAGGCCGGGAATATCGGCCATCACGAATTCTCGGTTATCCACCCCGACGACGCCCAGATTGGGATGCAGGGTCGTAAACGGATAATCGGCAATCTTGGGCTTGGCATTCGAGACCGCTGCGAGGAATGTCGATTTTCCCGCATTCGGCAGCCCGACAAGCCCCGCATCCGCGATCAGCTTCAGCCGCAGCCAGATGGTGCGTTCGACACCCGGCTGCCCGGGATTGGCATTTCGCGGCGCACGATTGGTCGAGGATTTAAAATGCAGATTTCCCCAGCCGCCATTACCGCCACGCGCTAGAAGCACGCGTTGCCCCGGCTCGGTGAGATCGGCGATGACGGTTTCCTCGTCCTCGTCAAGGATCTCGGTTCCGACCGGCACCTTCAGCACAGCGTCGGTTCCGCCCTTGCCGGTCATCTGGCTACCCATGCCGTGCTGGCCGGATTTGGCGAAGAAATGCTGCTGATAGCGGAAATCGATCAGCGTGTTCAGCCCCGGGACCGCTTCGGCCCAGACATCGCCGCCCTTGCCGCCATCGCCGCCATCCGGGCCGCCGAACTCGACATATTTCTCGCGCCGGAACGACACACAGCCCGCACCGCCGCCGCCCGAGCGGATATAGACCTTGGCGAGATCGAGGAATTTCATCGGCGCTGCTCCTTTTCAACTCCGCGATACGCGGATGGGCGGCCTCACGCAAGGGATAGCAAATCCGGCCGGGCTTCTTATCTTTAGGGAACAGGAGACCCGAATGATTCATTTCGACAACAGCTACGCCCGGCTGCCCCAAGGCTTCTTCGCACGGATCAACCCCACACCGGTACCGGAACCGGCGCTTATGGCGCTTAATGAAAAGCTGGCAGAGCGATTGGGGCTTGATGTCACATGGCTGCACAGTCCGGACGGCATTGCAATGCTGGCCGGGAATTCCCTGCCGGAAGGCGCGGAACCTATCGCCCAGGCCTATGCCGGGCATCAGTTCGGAGGCTTCGTGCCGCAGCTTGGTGACGGCCGCGCCGTGCTGCTGGGCGAGGTGGTGTCCCCGGACGGCGCACGGTTCGATCTTCAATTGAAGGGCAGCGGCAAGACCCCGTTCTCCCGGATGGGCGATGGCCGGGCATGGCTGGGGCCGGTGCTGCGCGAATATATCGTCAGCGAGTTCATGGCGGCCATGGATGTGCCGACCACCCGCGCCCTTGCCGCGGTGACGACCGGCGAGACGGTCTGGCGCGATGATGGTTTGCCGGGCGCGGTTCTGACACGGGTAGCGTCCAGTCATATCCGCGTGGGCACGTTCCAGTATTTCGCGGTGCGCGGAAACGAAAGCGCCCTGAGCGCCCTGACCGACCACGTCATCAAACGGCATTACCCGCAGGTCTCGGGACCCCTGGAACTGCTGGATCAGGTCGTTGGACGGCAGGCGGAAACGATCGCAAAATGGATGGCGCTGGGGTTCATCCATGGCGTGATGAACACTGACAACATGGCGATTTCAGGCGAAACGATAGATTACGGTCCATGCGCTTTTATGGATATTTATCATCCTGATACGGTGTTTTCATCGATAGATCAGATGGGGCGCTATGCCTGGGCGAACCAGCCGCAGATCGCGGTCTGGAATCTTGCGCAGCTCGCCACCTGCCTGATTCCCCTGATGGGAGGTCGCGACAAGGCCATCGAGGCCGCGACCCAGTCCGTTCACCGCTTCGCGCCATTGTATCAAGACGCGTGGCTGCGTGAATTCGGCGCAAAACTGGGTCTTGCCGACCCGGAAGAAAAGGATCGCGAACTGGCGGAACGCCTGCTGACCATCATGGCCAGGCAGAAGGCGGATTTCACGAGGGTTTTCCACGGCCTTTCCGACTCTTCCGCACGCGATGAATTCACCGAGCCGGCGGCATTTGACGAATGGGCCACTAGCTGGCGTTCCTGCCATCCGGATCCGGATCTCATGGTAAAGGCCAATCCGGCGCGTATCCCGCGGAATCACCGGATCGAGCAGGTAATTGCCGCAGCCGTGGCAGGTGATCACGTACCGTTCGAGACGCTGTGCGATGCGGTCACCCATCCCTGCGAAACCCGTTCCGAATGGGATGAGTTTGCCCTGCCCCCAAACCCGGACGAGGCCGTCAGGCAAACCTTTTGCGGAACCTGATGCAGCGGCGATTGGCGTAATTCCGGAGGAAGAATTGATCGCGCATCGCCATGCAAGGTTCTCTTTAATCCTTTTGCGAGATAAATCAGTATTAAGTACAGAGAAGGCCGACACGTGTTAAGACTGGCCAGTTACAATCTTCACAAATGCCGCGGCCTGACCGGACCGCATGCGCCCGCGCGCAATCTTGCGGTTATCCGCGATCTCGCCCCGGATATCATCGCCCTGCAAGAGGCCGACTTCCGCCTTGGCACCCGGCCCGAGGCCCTGCCCCGCGCGATGATCGAACGGGAAACCGGGTTGATTCCGGCGGATTTCAACGGAACAGGCGGGAATTCGCTGGGCTGGCACGGTCAAACCATCCTGATGCGACCAGAACTCGCCGGGGCTGCCACGCTGCGCCGGCTTCCTTTGCCGGGGCTTGAACCGCGGGGCGCGATTGCGTTGCGTCTGCCCGGGTTCACAGTCGTGGGGCTGCATCTGGGCCTTGCCCGATCCTCCCGCCGTGCGCAGCTTGCCAGGATATCGGAAAAGCTGAGACGGCTCCCGTCGGAACATGCGGTCATGATGGGCGATTTCAACGAATGGCGCGATGACCGGGGCTTCGAGCCGATCGAGGATTTCCGGATTCTCGCTCCGGGTCCGTCATATCCTGCCCCCCTGCCACGTCTTAAACTCGATCGATTTGCCGTTACCCCGGGAATTGAGGTCAAGGATAGCGGGGTCTTCTCGGAAAAATATGCGCCCGAAGCCTCGGACCATCTGCCGATCTGGATCGACATCCAGCTGCCATGACAATTGTTGCTTTCAGCCGGACGCTCTGGCGGTTATGTAGACGTCAACGCTGATCAACGGAGACACCTCATGACCGCCATCTTCGATATTTTCGCCCGTGAAATTCTCGATAGCCGCGGCAATCCGACCGTCGAGGTCGATGTGACGCTTGAAGATGGCTCGCTGGGTCGCGCGGCCGTGCCGTCCGGCGCGTCAACCGGCGCGCATGAAGCGGTCGAGCGGCGCGATGGCGACAACTCGCGCTATCTGGGCAAGGGCGTGCTGGAGGCCGTCGCCGCCGTGAATGGCGAAATTGCCGAGATGCTGGTGGGCGAGGATGCGACCGAACAGCGCGCCATCGATGCATTGATGGTCGAAACCGACGGCACGGCGAACAAGGGCCGTCTTGGCGCGAACGCCATTCTTGGCGTCTCGCTGGCGGTGGCAAAAGCCGCGGCCGAAAGCTGCGCACAGCCGCTTTACCGATATGTTGGCGGCGCAGCCGCGCATGTTCTGCCTGTGCCGATGATGAATATCATCAATGGCGGCGAACATGCCGACAATCCGATCGATATTCAGGAATTCATGATCATGCCGGTCAGCGCGCGAAATATCCGCGAGGCTGTGCGCATGGGTTCGGAGGTCTTCCACACGCTGAAAAAAGAGCTTTCGGCGGCGGGCCAGTCAACCGGAATCGGCGACGAGGGCGGGTTCGCTCCGAATCTGTCAAGCTCGCGCGATGCTTTGGATTTCATTTTGAAATCCATCGAAAAGGCAGGTTACAGCCCCGGCGACGATATCATGCTGGCGCTTGACTGCGCCTCGACCGAATATTTCACCGGCGGCAAATACGAGATGAAAGGTGAAGGCAAATCGCTGTCACCGGAAGAGAATGTCGACTATCTTGCCGCGCTTTGCGCCGATTACCCGATCCTGTCCATCGAGGATGGTTGCGCCGAGGATGACTGGGAAGGCTGGAAGCTGCTGACCGACAGGCTGGGCGCAACTGTGCAGCTTGTGGGCGACGATCTGTTCGTGACAAACCCCACCCGACTTGCAGAGGGCATCGAGAAGGGCTGCGGCAACAGCCTGCTGGTCAAGGTCAACCAGATCGGTACCTTGTCGGAAACGCTGGACGCGGTGCGCATGGCAGACCGCGCCCGCTACACCAGTGTCATGAGCCACCGCTCGGGCGAGACCGAAGATGCAACCATTGCCGATCTCGCGGTTGCCACGAATTGCGGCCAGATCAAGACCGGATCGCTGTCCCGCTCGGACCGGCTCGCCAAATATAACCAGCTGATCCGCATCGAAGAAATGCTTGGCGCGACGGCGGTTTACGCGGGCAAGTCGGTCCTGCGCTAAACTTCGTCCGGGTCAGAACCAACCGGGAACGCGCTCCGCCCTCCCGCGACGACCTCTCGCCCAAATATTTGGGTATAGGAAACCGGCGTATCACCGCCGCGCAAGACCATGTGTTTTTCGCGCAAGTACGCCGCAATCCCTCTCGACAGCCGTCACCCACTGGTTAAACTGCGCACAGTAAGAAAGCGGCGAAACCGGGGCAGACACCCGACCGCCCAACTCGGAGGAGAGTTTATGAAAAAAACCAGCAATCTGGACCGCCGCTCTTTCCTGGCGCGCGCATCCGTGGGCGGTGCGGCGGCGGCTGCCGGAACGGCACTCGCCGCTCCTGCCATCGCGCAGGAATCACCGTCGATCAACTGGCGCATGGCGTCGTCTTTCCCCAAATCGCTGGATACCATCTATGGCGGCGGCGATGAATTGTCGAAACGGCTGAATGAAGCGACGGACGGCAAGTTCAAGATTCAGGTTTTCGCTGCAGGTGAGATTGTCCCGGGGCTCGACTCGATTAACGCAGCGACCGACGGCACCGTCGAATCGGCGCATTCGGTGGGCTATTACAACTGGGGCAAGGATCCTGCCTTCGCCTGCGGCGCCGATCTGCCCTTTACCTTCAGTGCCCGCGCCAAGGCAGCCTATAATTACCATGGTGGCGGGATCGAGAATTACAACGAATTCCTTGAACAATACAGCCTCGTCTCTTTCCCCGGCGGCAATACCGGCGTGCAGATGGGCGGATGGTATCGCAAGGAAATCAAGACGCTGGAAGATATGAAAGGTCTGAAGATGCGGATTGCGGGCCTGGCCGGCCGCGTCGTGGAAAAGCTGGGCGTGGTGCCCCAGCAGGTTGCCGGCGGTGATGTGTATCCCGCACTTGAAAAGGGCACGATCGACGCTGCCGAATGGGTCGGCCCCTATGATGACGGCAAGCTGGGCTTCCAGAAGGTCGCGCCCTATTATTATTATCCCGGTTTCTGGGAAGGCGGGCCGACCGTCAGTTTCTTCTTCAACAAGGCGAAATTCGAAGAACTGCCCGATAATTATAAATCGCTCTTGCGGACCTGCTGTCAGGCCGTCGATCAGAACATGCTGGCGGAATATGACATCAAGAACCCGACCGCGCTCAGGGAACTGGTCGGTTCCGGTGCCCAGCTCCGGCCCTTCTCGGAAGAGATCATGGCCGCCGCCTTCGAAGCCTCCAATGAGGTCTATGCCGAACTTTCCGAAGAGAATGAATGGTTCAAGAAGCAATACGAGGCGATGCTGCCATTCCGCGACGAATGGTATCTCTATGCGCAAACAGCCGAATATAATTTCGACACCTTCATGATGGTACAGCAGCGCAACGGCAAACTGAAGCCGGGCGGCGAGCAGTAAGTAATACCGCGATAACCATAGACAAAAGGGCCACCGCGATCCGTCGCGATGGCCCTTTTTCTTTGTCGCGCCGACGCAATATCGAAGGATTACAGCCCTACTAAAGCGCGGGCGAATTCTTCCGGTTCGAATGCATCCAGATCCTCGATTTGTTCGCCGACGCCAATCGCGTGGATCGGCAGCCCGAAACGATCCGCGAGCGCGACCAGAACCCCGCCCCGCGCGGTTCCATCCAGCTTGGTCATCACCAGTCCCGAAACATCGGCAAGTTTCCGGAAGGTCTCGACCTGATTGAGGGCGTTCTGGCCAGTCGTCGCATCCAGCACCAGCAGGGTATTATGCGGCGCATCCGGATCTTTCTTGCGGATCACCCGAACGATCTTGGCCAATTCCTCCATCAGATCCTGACGGTTCTGCAATCGTCCCGCCGTGTCGATCATCAGCAAATCCGCGCCATCGGCTTCGGCCTTCGTCATCGCGTCGAACGCAAGGCTTGCCGGATCCGAACCCTGCGCCGCGACCATGACGGGCACCCCGGCGCGTTCTCCCCAGATCTGCAACTGCTCGACCGCCGCCGCCCGGAACGTATCCCCTGCGGCAATCACCACAGATTTTCCCGCCGCCTTGAACTGGCTGGCAAGCTTGCCGATCGTCGTGGTTTTTCCCGCGCCGTTCACACCGACTACCAGCACCACCTGCGGTTTCTTCGAATATAGCGGCAGAGGGCGCGCGACCGGCGTCATGATCCGGGTTATTTCGGCGGCCAGCAATTCCTTAAGCTCGGTCGAGGACATGCGGCGCCCCATCCGACCCTCGGCGATATTGGCAGTGATCCGCATGGCGGTTTCGACGCCAAGATCGGTCTGAACCAGCATATCCTCGAGCTCTTCCAGCATCTCGTCGTCAAGCGCCCGGCGCGGTTCTGCCGCCTGCGCTTCCGGCCGGTTAAAGAGCCGCCCCACCAATCCGGTCGGCGGCGTCGCCGGAGCAGGCTCTACCTGCCGGTCTTCTGCGTCTTCCGAATCTCCGGGGACCTCCTCGCCGACAATATCGTCCAGGCCCTCGCCGATTTTCGAGGAAGAGCGGGTCAGCCGCTCACGCAGTTTCGAGAAAAACGACATATCCGCATCCTTTCCGTCCGCCCGACCCTAATCCCTTGCGTCGTCCGCGAAAAGGTCGTGCCGGCGGGAAGACACTCCAGGACGGCTTCTTATTCACGAAAATATCCTTGGGGGAAATTCCGTATGAGATTTGGGGCGAACAGCCTTCATTCAGTCGCGCATTTCACGGAACAGCCCGGCCAGATGTTCGGTCGAAGCATCATGCCCCGGCGCGGACTCGCCTTTCAGCAAAGGCTCCACCTGCAGCGCCAGTTCCTTGCCCAGTTCGACGCCCCATTGATCGAAACTGTTGATACCCAGAATGACGCCTTCGACAAAAACCCGATGCTCATACAGCGCCACGATCTGGCCAAGCGCATAAGGCGTCAATTGCCCGATCAGCAGCGTGGTCGACGGGCGATTTCCGGGAAAGACGCGATGCCGGGCCTGACGCTCCAACTCTGTACCCTCCAGCCCCTTGGCGGCCATCAGGGCGCGCGCCTCATCCAGGCTGCGGCCGCGCATCAATGCTTCGGATTGCGCAAGACAATTTGCCGCAAGCAGAATATGGTGATGGGCCAGTTCATCCTCGTGCCCGCGCGCGGCAAGAATGAACTCGCAGGGGACCGTCGATGTTCCCTGATGGATCAGTTGATAGAACGCATGCTGACCGTTGGTTCCCGGTTCGCCCCAGACCACAGGACCGGATGGCATGGCCAGATCGCTGCCGTCCATCGCCACGCCTTTGCCATTCGATTCCATCTCGAGCTGTTGCAGATAGGCAGGCAGCCGCAGCAGACGGTTGTCATAAGGCAGCACGGCCCGGGTCGGATAGCCGCAGATCTGATGATGCCAGATCCCGACAAGCGCCAGCAGGACCGGCAGGTTCTGCGTAAGCGGAGCAGATCGGAAATGCGCATCCATCGCCGCGCCACCGGCCAGAAATTCATCGAACCTCTCTGGCCCGATCGCCAGCATCAATGACAGGCCGATCGGGCCCCAGACGGAATAGCGCCCGCCGACCCAATCCTCGAAACCGAAAACGCGGGTTTCATCGATCCCGAACTCCGCCGTCTTGTCCATGGCCGAGGACAGCGCGGCGAATTGCGCCGCCGGATCGGCGACGGTACGCGCCATCCAATCGCGCGCGGTGCGGGCATTGGTCATCGTCTCGATCGTGGTGAAAGTCTTCGAGGCGACGATCACCAGCGTCGTCTCCGGGTCCAGCCCCTTCAGGGTATCGTGGATATCCGCGCCATCCACATTGCTGACGAAATGCGTCCACGGGCCATCATGATACGGCGCAAGGGCAAGGGTCGCCATATAGGGTCCAAGATCCGACCCGCCTATGCCGATATTCACGATATCCGTAATCCTGCCGCCCTGCCCCTTGAAAGAGCCCGAGCGGACATCGCGGGCAAAAGCCTGCATCCGTGCGTGGGTATCGCGCAGGGCGGGCATCACGTCCTGCCCGTCTACATTCACGCTGCCGTCAAGATTGCGCAAGGCGGTGTGCAGCACGGCTCTGCCTTCGGTCTCGTTGATCTTCCGGCCCGTGAACATCGCCTCGCGCCGCGCCTCGACTCCGGCGCTTGCGGTCAGTTCCAGCAGCAGATCGCGCGCCTGCGCATCAATCATTGTCTTGGACCAGTCGAAAACCAGGCCATCCGCTTTGGTGCAAAAATTCGTCGCGCGATCAGGATCGGCAGTGAACAGGTCGGGAATACGTGTCGCTCCCTGCATCCTGCGATGGGATTTCAGCCGGTTCCAGATGTCCTGCATGTCTACCTCTTATTCCGCCCAATGCACCGTGGCCTGATCCAGAAAGGCCCGGATCGGTGCCTCGGCCGGATCGAGCTTCTGCGCACGCTCAAGAGCCTCCCGTTTTTCCGGACCCATGATCAAGACGTGAATGTGAAATGCCTTCGACAGGACCGGCCGGGTCAGGGTGATGCGCGGCTCTTCCGCGCCTTCCGAGCGGATCGGCAGTAACGGCGGCGCGTCGCTGGCCAAAGCCTCGGTCAGACGGTCAGAACCGGGAAACAGGCTGGCCGTATGCATATCGTTCCCCATGCCCAGCAGCGCGACGGTGATCGGCAGATGCGGAGCAAGAGATTCACCAAGTTTCCCGAGAGCGTCATCGGGCAGCGGATCGCCGGTATAGAGATCGATGTAATTCGCCGCCGCCGCCTTGTCCTTCAGCAGATACCGCCGCAACAGGCGACCGTTCGAGCGTTTATGCTCGCCATCCACCCAACGCTCATCGCCCAGAAAAACCGTCACCCGGTCCCAGTCCAGATCGGTGCCGCTGAGTGTCTCGAAAACCTGAATGGGCGAAGTGCCGCCCGGCACGCAAAGCGTGGCTGTTTCGCTGTTGCGCAGATGTTGCCCAAGCTGCGACGCCAGCCGATCGGCCAATGACAGCGCAAGCATCTCGCGGTCGGGATATTCCTTGAAATCCATGCTCATGCGCGAATCTCCCTCCATCTTCGGTTATCGCGATGCATCAGGCGCAGGGATTCCTCGGGCCCGCTTGAACCCGCGTCATAGGGTTCAGGGCGCGCCTTGCTATCATCCCATGCCTCTATGATCGGGTCAGTCCATGCCCATGCGGCCTCGACCTCGTCACCGCGCATGAACAGGGTCTGGTCGCCACGGATCACATCCATGATCAGTCGCTCGTAAGCATCGGGCATATCGCCCCCCTCCGGGCCAAGAGCCTCTGCGAAGGTCATATCCAGCGGAACCTGCACCAGGCGCATCCCGCCCGGTCCGGGCTCTTTTATCATCACCTTTAGATTCATGCCATCATTCGGTTGCAACCGGATCACCAGTTCATTGGCTTTCGGTCCGCTGGACATGTCAAAGATCGAATGCGGCGGTTCCTTGAAAGTGATCGCGATTTCGCTGGTGCGCGCGCGCAGTTTCTTGCCGGTGCGCAGATAGAAAGGCGTGCCCTGCCATCTCCAGTTCGAGATTTTCACCTTCATGGCGACATAGCTTTCGGTACGGGATTCGGGATCTTCCGCATCCTCAAGATAGCCCGACGAATCCTCGTCCGCCTGATATTGCCCGCGAACGATATCGTCCGGTTCCACCGGTTCAAGCGCCCGGATGACCTTCAGTTTCTCATCCCGTACGGCATCGGGATCGAAATGATAAGGCGGTTCCATCGCAATCAGGCAAAGAAGCTGCATCATATGGTTCTGAACCATGTCCCGCATCGCGCCCGATTTGTCGTAATAGGCCCCGCGCCCGCTGACGCCCACCGTCTCGGCAACTGTGATCTGAACATGGTCGATGAACTGTGCGTTCCAAAGCGGTTCGAACAGGATATTGGCGAAACGCACGACCATCAGGTTCTGCACCGTTTCCTTGCCCAGATAATGGTCGATGCGATAAATCTGCTGCTCGCTGAAATGCTGGGCCAGCATCGCGTTCAATGCGCGCGCCGACTCGAGATCGCGGCCAAAGGGTTTCTCCACGACGATCCGGCTACCCTCATCGGCAATCTTGTGGCTATGCAACCGTTCGGCCAGATCACCGAACAAGGAAGGCGCGACCGAGAAATAAAAGGCATGGATCGCACCTTTGCGCATCCGGGATTTGAGTTCGTTCCAACCGTCTGTGCCCTTGGCATCGATAGCCGTATAACCCAGCAATTCCAGGAATTTCGTCAGGTTCGGGTCGGTTTTCTTCACTCCTGTGAATTCGACAATCGCCCCGGCGATCTCATTGCGGAAGGCCTTGTCGTCCTGCCGGGTTCTCGCCGCACCGATAATCCGCGACGTTTCGGGTATCTGGCCCGCCACAAAGCGGCGGAACAGACCCGGGAATATCTTGCGATGCGACAGATCACCGGTAGCACCGAAAATCACGAGGTCGAAATCCTCGACCGGAATGACGCGCGAAACCATGCTATCCTCCTTGTCACCGGCAGATGCCATATCTCTTGTTAGCGATAACAGCAATGTTTTTCAACCTTTCAGAGCGCGACTCAATCGCGGTAAACGGCTGCGTTTAAGCATTTCTGCAATCGTCATATCCCCACCCATTCTTGCGGCCTTGTCGCGCACGGACTGAACAGTCAAGGCAACCGCGGCTGGATCGGCGGTATGCAAATCCAGCAGGAACGCGTCGGGATGAATCGCCCGTAAGTCAAGCCGTTCCATCATTCTGCGCGGAAAATCCCGCAGATTGGCCGTCACGATCAGGGATGCCCCACCTGCCAGCGCGGCCTCGATCACATGGCGATCGGCGGGATCGGGTAGTTCCAGATCAATGACGCGGTTTCCGTCATCCGGCATCGCGGATGCGGGAAAACGAGCTTGCAGCAATGCGATCTCGGCCCCGGCGATCTGTTCCTGCTCGGCACTCAAGCGGGCAGCAGCATGCCGCCATTCCGCAAGTATCCGTTCAGACCATAGCGGCTGATACAGGCCCGGCCCGGCAAGATCGATCAGGATCTCGCGCAGAATCGTCGGGAACAGGATATTCGCGTCCAGAACGGCTTTCATCCGTCCAGCCGGAAAAACAGCGCCTTCAGGTAGCCGGTCTCGGCCAATTGCGGCAAAATCGGGTGATCGGGGCCCGCCTGTCCGGCATGGATCAATACCCCGCGCCGCCCGCCTCGACCGATACCCCGGGCACTCACATTGCGGAACTGGGTCAGGTCGGCAGCATGGCTGCAACTGCACAGAACCAAATAACCACCCGGGGCGACCAAAGGCGCGGCCAGCTTCGCCACCCGTTCATAGGCCCGCAGCCCAGCGTCCAACGCCGATTTCGAGGGTGCGAATGCAGGGGGATCGCAGACCACCAGATCAAAGCGGCGTCCCTCTTCGGCCATCTGCTCCATGGCTTTGAAAGCATCCGATTGCATGATCTCCAACCGGTCACCCATATCCATCAGCCCGGCGCCGCCCACGGCCAGTTCCAATGCCGTCGCGCTGCCATCGATACAAGTGGCCCGCGCCGCGCCCGCAGCCAAAGCCGCCAGCCCAAATCCGCCGACATGGCTGAACACGTCCAGCATCTCTGCGCCCTGCGCCAGTTTCTGCGCAAAGGCCTGGTTCGGACGCTGGTCATAAAATAACCCGGTCTTCTGGCCGCCCATCAGGTCCGCCAGATAAGTCGCGCCGTTCATCCTGACCGGAACAGGAGCGTCGGGGGCCGTGCCCAGCAAAACCTCCATCCGCTCTTCCAGCCCTTCCAGCGACCGGGCCCGCCCCTGCCCGTTCAGGATCACCGATGTAACACCCGCAATATCGGCGATGGCATCGGCTAGATCCGCCGCCATCCTGTCCGCCCATGCCGCATTGGGCTGCATGACGGCCGCATCCCCGAATCTATCCACGATCAACCCGGGAAGCCCGTCCGCCTCGGCATGGATCAACCGGTAGAAAGGGGCGTCGTAAAGCCGTTCCCGCATCTGCAATGCCCGGCGCAGGCGCGCCCGCAACCAATCGCCATCGATCTGCGCAGCAGGATCGGCATCCATAACCCGCGCCACGATTTTCGAATGCGGATTCACTGTCACCAACGCCATCGGCCGCCGCTCGGCATCCTCCAGCACGGCAAAGCCGCCCGGCTCCAGGTTCCGCGTACGCCGGTCCAGCACCGCCTCATCGGCAAAGACCCAGGGGAAGCCGTGACGGATCGCCTGCGGCTTCGATTTCGGGCGCAGGCGGAGGACGGGTAATTCGCTCATGGCATAAAATCCTTTCGTGGACGGTCTGGCACGATGCCGCGATACGCACAAGACGGGCCGGACGCCACATGGCAGATAGCTTTGCCTTTCACGTCGCAAGGATATTATACGGTACGAATCCGGTTTATCCGGAACCCGTAAAGATGCACAGACCGGAACCGACGACAATCAAGGAGAACGAGAATGGACCGCTTGCCCCACGAAAAGGGTTTCCACGTGAGCTGGGATCAGTTGCACCGCGACGCACGCGCCCTTGCCTGGCGGCTTGACGGAACGGATTGGCGCGCCGTTGTGGCCGTGACCCGTGGCGGGCTGGTTCCGGCCATGATTGTGGCGCGGGAACTGGATATCCGCACCATCGACACCATCAGCGTCAAATCCTATCTCAGGCAGGAACAGGGCGGGATTCAGGTGCTGAAACATCCCGACAAAGAGCTGATGGGAGATGGCGACGGAATATTGGTCATCGACGATCTTGTCGATTCCGGCCGTACGCTGGAACTTGTTCGCGAGATGTATCCAAAGGCGCATTTCGGCACGGTATACGCCAAACCCAAGGGCAAAGGCGTTGTGCAGACCTATGTAACCGAGGTCAGTCAGGACACCTGGATCTTCTTTCCCTGGGATATGGCGCTGCAATATGTGCAGCCCTATCGCGGCGAGGACTGAAACCGGAATGGCAGGCAGGCTGACAGTTGTCCGGGTGGGTCTGCCGCCGCGCCCCGTGAAATAGCTTCTGTAATAAGCTGTAAATTAAAAAGTAATTTATCCTTTCATTTTTCCCAGTCGAAATCTTTCACCTTAAAAATAAGCGAATTATTGCCGACAGGTCATGCAAACCGGAACTGTAGCCGGGCACAGATCATTGGGTTCTCGAAACGCGCCGCCCGAATGTTATGGCGCAACGCGTTGGGTAGAAAGGAGAAATGACGTGCAAAAGTTTCTTATGACGACCGCAATCATACTGCCTCTGGCTTTGACTCCGGCCTTCGCGCAGGACACAGCGCCTACCGCCGATCCTGCGGCACCCGCAGCCGATCCCGGCGCCGATGCCGCCGCTGCCGAAGCTGAAGCCGCCGCAGCTGAAGAAGAGGCTCTCAAGGCTCAAGTCGCCGAAAGCGGCAAGGTGGTGCAGGAACAAGCGTCTAACGAGTTGCGTCTGGATTGGGTTACGGATGCCACGGTGACCTCGCCGGATGGGTCAGATATCGGCAGTATCAACGACCTGATTGTCGATGGTGAATCCGGTCAGATGATCGCCGCAATCATCGGGGTTGGGGGCTTTCTTGGGATCGGCCAAAAGCAGATCGCCGTTCCGTGGGAACAGCTTACGGTAAACGCCGATGCGCGTGAGATCACCAGTGATCTGACCAAGGAAGAAGCCAATGTCGCGCCGGCCTATGTGTTCCGCGAGCAGGCTCCTGCACCGGATGCTGGTGCTGAAGGCGGCATGGCCGGAGATCCGGCAGCTGATCCTGCGGCAGATCCCGCAGCGGTACCGGCGGATCCGGGCGCAGTTTCCGAGGAACCCGCAGCCGATCCGGCAGCAGGCGACACGATGGATGCGCCTGCTGATGACACGACGATGGAGGCACCCGCCGACGATGCGGCTACCGACGCTCCAGCGGATGATGCCACCGCGCCTGATGACGCTGCTGCCCCGGATGACGGCGCGATGGAGGAACCTGCTGCGGATGACGCCGCGGCGCCCGCCGACGACATGGAGAGCGACTCCGCCATGCCCGAAACCGATCCCATGGATGACGCGGCACCTGCCGAAGGCGAAGAAACTCCGGCTACCAACTGACGGAAGCTATCTGTAAAGCAGACGGAAGGCGGCCCACCTGGGCCGCCTTTTGCATATAAATTATAGATATTTATCTGTAATTTCTCGCCTGCCAGATCAGGCAACCCATAAATTAACCGCCCTTGCCCGACGGTTCAGCCATTCCCCCGAACGAAACGGGCCGCACCTTCGGCTGCACGTTGCAGGGCTTTGCTTTTATTGACGGTTTCCTGGAATTCGGCTTCGGGGTCGCTATCGTAAACGACACCACCGCCTGCCTGAATATACAATGCACCGTCTTTGACCAGGCCAGTCCGCAGCGCAATGCACATATCCATCTCGCCATTCCCCGCGAAATAACCGACCGAACCGCCATAGACGCCCCGTTTCTCGGGCTCCAGCTCATCGATGATCTCCATCGCGCGAACCTTGGGCGCTCCTGATACGGTCCCCGCCGGCAGCCCCGCTAACAGGGCGGACAGAGCATCCTCGCCGTCACGCAATTCACCCACGACATTCGAGACGATATGCATCACATGGCTGTAGCGTTCGATCACGAATTGCTCTGTCGGGCGCACCGTTCCCGTTCTGGCCACCCGCCCGACATCGTTACGCCCCAGATCCAGCAGCATCAGATGTTCCGCCAATTCCTTCTGATCACTAAGCAAATCGGCTTCAAGCGCACGATCTTCGGTTTCATCCGCTCCGCGCGGACGGGTTCCGGCGATCGGGCGGATCGTGACCTCACCGTCGCGCAGACGGACAAGGATTTCCGGACTCGCCCCGATGATCTGGAAACCGCCCATGTTCAGAAAGAACATGAAGGGGGACGGATTGGTACGCCGCAGGCTGCGATACAGGGCAAAAGGCGGCAAGGGAAAATCCATCCGCCAGCGCTGCGACGGAACGACCTGAAAGATATCGCCCGCGCGGATATATTCCCGCGCCCGCTCTACCGCCGCCAGATAATCGGGTTTGGCAAAATTGGAAACCGGCTCGCCAATCTCCGCGTCATGGCCCAAAGCGCGCGGCTCGGAAGGTTGGCGGTCAAGCGCACGCAACGCATCCATCACCCGCTCGGCGGCACGGGCATAAGCGGCGCGCGCATTTTCACCGGGGACATGCCAGGCCGGGGCGCAAAGCGTAACCTCGCCCTTGACCCCATCCAGAACGGCCACGATCGAGGGGCGCATCAGCATTGCATCGGGCAAATCCAGCGGATCGGGATTCACATCTGGCAGATGCTCGACCAGCCGGATCATGTCGTAACCAAGATAGCCAAACAGCCCCGCCGCTGCTGCCGGTACCCCGTCGGGCATATGCTCCAGCCGGCTTTCCGCGATCAGGGCGCGCAGACTGTCCAGCGCGGGCCGGTCATCAGGCAGATATTCATCCGAGAAACGTGCCTGCCGATTGATCCGTGCCTGACCGTCGCGGCATTCCCAAATCAGATCCGGTTTCATGCCGATGATCGAGTAACGCCCGCGAACCTCGCCTCCGGTCACGGATTCAAGCATGAAGCTCATTGGTGCGGCTTCCGCGAGTTTCAGCATCAGGCTGACCGGGGTATCCAGATCTGCCGCGAGGCGAATCGTGACAAGCTGGTTACGCCCTTCGGCCCAGCCAGCTTCAAACTCCGCAAAACCGGGCGTCATATCCATCACTGAACCTGCGCGTTGATGGCATCGATCGCTGCTTGATTCACGCTGATTCCGGCATTTTTTTGCACAGCCTGGGTATAATAGCTGAAAATATCGTTCTGCAGCGATTGGGAAATACGCTGTTTTACCGATTCCGCGATGCGCGTCGCCTCCTCGCTTTTCTGATCTGCTGCACCTATCTCGTCCAGCCGGAACAGGAACACCCGGCCGCCGGCATCAGCGATCTCGATATCGCCGGGCTTGGCAATGGTGAATGCCTGGGAAACGATCTCATGCGGCAATCCCTCGATCCAGCCGTCACGTGTCAGCCCGGTTTGTGTCGTCCAATCCAAAGGCGTGCCTACCGGCTCGACCGCCGGTTCGGCTTGCTCTGGTGATGCGGGCTCATCCGCAGGGGTTTCGGCCGCAGGAACATCATCCCCATTTTCCGCATTCCGATCAACGATATTGTCCAGTGCGACGGCCCCAAGACGAACCTCCTCCGCCCGCGCCAGCAACAAACGCTTGAGTTCCTCGCGCCGCCAGTCCTCGGCGACCCGGTCACGGATTTCCTCGAATGGGATCAATGTCGGCGGTGTAATCTCATCGAGCCGCAACGCGAAGATGCCGCCATCCTCCAGCCGTTCAATCGCAGGAAATTCGTCCTCGCCGATTTCTTCGGCGATATCCCGGAAAGAATTATAGCCGGCGATGCTTTGCTCTTCCGGTTCCATGTCAGAGGACCAATCCAGCGTTCCGAACTCCATCGGCGTTTCCTCGGCGACATCTTCCAATGTTGCGCCGCTGGCAAGCATATCCTCGTATTCACTCATCTGGCTCTCGATCATGCGTGCGGCACGATCCACAGCCGCTTCGCTGCCCAGTTCCTCTTTCGCCTCTTCGAAGGAAACATCGACCGCTTCCAAAATTCCGTTCATCGAAAACAGCGCTGCCCCCAGATCCGTCTGAAGCGGGCCGATCACAC
Source organism: Paracoccus wurundjeri (assembly GCF_030678915.1). Taxonomy (GTDB): domain Bacteria; phylum Pseudomonadota; class Alphaproteobacteria; order Rhodobacterales; family Rhodobacteraceae; genus Paracoccus; species Paracoccus onubensis_A. The sequence goes on from NZ_JAUUTZ010000018.1 coordinate 62,637, forward strand.
CGGGTTGCTCCATTGCAAAAACCGCATCACCCGCCTGCCCCATATCGCTTCGGGTCACTTCACCCAGATCGATATCCTCCAGTGTCAGGCCACGTTCCGCCACCAGATCGTCAAAGGATAATTCGCCGGCATCCAGCCTGTCCTTGGCGGATTGCGCATCTTCCGCCGAGGGGAAAACAAGTCGTCCAACCATCCTGCGCTCGGGCTGGCGATATTGATTAATCCGTTCCTCATAAGCGTCACGCAGCGCCTGTTCGTCCAGATCGACCTCATCAACCAGCATTTCCGGCGTCAACCAGATATAGCTGAGCTTGCGCTTTTCCGGCGCGGTAAACCGTTCGGCATTTGCACTATGCCATGCTTTCAGGGTCTCTTCATCCGGTTCGGAAACAGGCGTGGTCAGTTCCGCCTCGGTGACTTCGTACCAACTGATATCGCGCGTCTGCAAAAGCCATTCCACGGTCTGCTCGACCATGGTGGCGGGTGAGGCAACACCACCGCTGACGGCACGGTGCAGCAGCATTCGCGCCTCGTCCTCGCGGATTCTCTGTTCGAACTCGGATTCGGTTAAACCTTCGCGGGCAAGGATCTGTGAATAGGCGGTGCGGTCGAAACTGCCATTCGGTCCCTGAAAGGCAGGAGCATCGCTGATGCTTTGCACGACACGCTGATCCCCGACCGAAACGCCGATGCGGCGCGCCTCTTCCTGTAACGCGGCGGCGGTGAATAGTTGCGACTGGATGGATTGCTGCAGACCCATCGCCTGAGCCTGCTCCATCGTCAACCGCTCTCCGGCCTGCTGCGAATAGTTGTTCAGTTCCGAACGCATCGCGCGGCCATAGTCTTCCCCATCGACCTTGGTTTTCCCGACCGAGCCGATATCGCTTGAGCCGCTGGTAAAGCTTGTGACGCCGAAACCACCCAATCCGAGAATCAGAAGGCCCATCAGAATCCAGACGATGGTCGATTTTCCCTTGGCGCGCAGGTTCGTCATACGGCAGCTTTCCCTGTAGATCGTATCATGCCGTCTTTATGACGCGCATGCCCCGGCCACAAGCCTTCAGGGGGTGAAGTTTTCAAGCCTTGCTGCAAGCTCGGCTATTCCGGCGCTGTCGATATTGGCAAAGGCAAGACGAAAATGCCGTGCGCCATAGGGGTCCGATTCCGGCATGAACATCGTTCCCGGCAGCGCCAGAACGCCAAGTTCGGCCACCATGCGCGGCGCCAGATCAGCGGAAGATTCCGCATAGGGATGTTCGACCCAGGCAAAATACGCCCCCGCTGATTTCAACTTCCAGCCCTGCAGGCCAAGGATCGCCTGCTTCGTCGCATTTCTGCGATCAAGGATCTCGATCCGCTCCTGCGCCAGCCAATCTCCAAGATTTCGCATTCCCCATAATGCGCCGATCTGGCCAAGCTGCGAGGCCGAGATTGCCACCGTATCCAGAAACTTCTCGATCTCGCCCAAGCGTTCCGCCGAGGTGATCACGGCGCCCACACGATGCCCCGTCAGTCGATAAGCCTTGGAAAAAGAATAGAGCTGGATCACCGTCTCGTCCCATCCGGACCGGGTCAGCAGATCATGAGGCGCGCCGCTGCGGCTGTCGAAATCGCGATAGGTTTCGTCCAGAATCAGGGCCAGTCCGTGCCGTTTCGCAAGTTCGTAAAATCTCCCGACCAGCGCAGCCGGATATTCCGCGCCCGATGGATTATTCGGCGTCACCAGCACGATGGCCCGGCAGTTCGGGCCGATCAGCCTTTCCGCAGCAGCGGGATCGGGCAGCATATCCGGCCCGCAAGATAACGGGCGCACTGCGATTCCCTGCATGTCCAGCCACATCTTGTGGTTGAAGTACCACGGCACCGGCAGGATCACCTCGTCCCCGGCTCGCGCCAGCGAACTGATCGCGGCGCAGAATGCCTGATTGCAGCCCTGCGTAATCGCCACCTGATCGGCTGTGACCGCGCCGCCGTAACTGCGTGAAAATTCCATCGCTACCGCATCCCGCAATTCGGGATTGCCCATGACCGGTCCGTAAAGATGCGCAGTCGTCTCATTCAATGCGGCATCGGCAATTGCCTCGCGCAGACCCTTGGGCGGAGGCTCCACCGGGGCTGCCTGACTGACATTGATCAATGGACGATCCGAAGGAAAGGTAATGCCCGTCAGCCAGCGACGTGCCTGCATCACGGGTGGTGCGAATGTCGCGAGGAGATGCGGATTGATCGGTTTCATCCTAATCCCGTTCCAAAGCGCGAAGCTCCGACAGGTCCGGCGGCGTCGACAGATCCAGCGATGGCGCGGGCAGAGCAGGCATCGCATTTTCCTGCCCCGCATCCTGCCCGGCTATATCGGAAGACTGATCCTGATCGGCAGGCCCATCCTGTTCTTCGATCTGCGGTTCTTCCAATTGCGGCGGCGCGGTTTCGGGCAAGCTGTCCGGTGCCTCCAGCCCGGCTAGGCCCGGTGCCTCTCCTCCGGATGGGGCGGGCTGCGCTTCCGGTAAACCGAATTCCGGCGCGGCTTCGGGTTCAGGCAATTCAGATTGCGCCGGTATCCCCGCATCGGGTTGCAAATCGGCGGGCAGTTCGCGGGCCGTTGCAGGTTCGTCAGCAGGTGCCGTGGCCGCAAGTGGCGACGGACGATCCCGGGCCGCATGTGGCGGCAGAGCCGCAGGCGGTTGTGGCGCCGCATCACTGCCGCGCCCGAATTCCGAACCGGAAGGCAACTCCACCGTTGCCGCCCGGGGCGCGCCGCCGTCATCGCCTTCGTCAGGGGTATCTGCCTGATCTACGGGAACGGAATCCGGTTGTTCAGCAGTTTCGCTTGCTTCACCGGTTTCGTCATCGGGCGCCACCGCCTCGATTTCCGCTTCCGGGTTCTGCCGGGCAGGACTCGGAGCCGATTCGGATAGTCCAGCACCCCTGCCCGCGTCAGATTCCGGCGCTTTGTCCTTATGAGGCACAGGGGGCAGCAGGGACAAAGCCCCCAGCCCGACCACGCTGACGGCCGCACCATGCAGCAAACCTTTCCAGAATCCGCCTGCCATTCGCCTTTTCATCCTCCTGCCGGGCTTGACCCTCCGACGCATATCGGCACATCTATAACGGACCCCGATGCGGGGGGAAACCGCTCCGAAGCCAAGGCAAGACAATGATCCTTCTGATCGACAATTACGACAGCTTCACCTGGAACCTCGTGCATTATCTGGGCGAATCCGGTGCTGAGGTCACGGTCCGGCGCAATGACGCGCTTGACGTGCCACAGGCTTTGGCGATGAACCCTGACGGTATCGTGATCTCTCCCGGGCCGTGCGATCCGGCTCAGGCGGGAATCTGCATTGATCTGATCCGCGCCGCGGCCGAACGGCAAATACCGCTTTTCGGCGTCTGTCTTGGCCATCAGGCCATCGGCGAAGCATTCGGAGGCAAGGTCGTGCGCGCGAACCGTATCCTGCATGGCAAGGTGGACGATATCAGCCATGACGGTACCGGCGTTTTCCGCGATCTTCCCTCGCCGCTGAAAGCGACCCGCTATCACTCACTGACGGTAGAGCCCGGCAGCCTGCCCAATTGCCTGCGCGTCACCGCAACCTCGGATGACGGAACGATCATGGGACTGGTTCACGAGGATTTGCCCATTGAAGGCGTGCAGTTCCACCCGGAATCGATCGCCTCGGAACATGGCCATGAAATGATCCGGAACTTCCTAGCCCGCTGCCGTCCCGGAAAAAAAGCCGCATGACCGATATCCGCCCTTTGATCGGCATCGCTGCCACGCGTCCCCTGACCGGCCCCGAAGCCGAGGCTGCCTTTTCCGCATTGTTCGACGGCGACGCCACCCCGGCCCAGATCGGCGGGCTGCTGATGGCGCTGCGGGTCCGGGGCGAAACCGTCGAGGAAATCGCTGCGGCATCGCGCGCCATGCGTGCGCGGATGAACCGGGTCAATGCGCCACAAGGAGCAATCGACATCGTGGGCACCGGCGGCGACGGCAAGGGCACGCTGAACATCTCGACCGCGACCGCTTTCGTCGTCGCGGGCGCGGACGTGCCGGTCGCCAAACATGGCAATCGCAACCTGTCCTCGAAATCCGGCGCAGCGGATGCCCTGACCCATATGGGGATCAATGTCATGGGCGGCCCGGTCACCGCACAACGTGCACTGGATCAGGCGGGGATCTGTTTCATGATGGCGACCATGCATCATCCTGCGATGCGGCATGTGGGGCCGCCGCGCGCGGAACTGGGCACGCGAACAATATTCAACCTGCTGGGACCGCTGACCAATCCGGCATCTGTCCGCTATCAGTTGACCGGCGCGTTCAGCACCGAATGGCTGCGCCCAATGGCCGAGGTGCTTCGTGACCTTGGTTCGGATATGGCCTGGCTGGTGCATGGCAGCGACGGCACCGACGAAATCAGTATCGCCGGCGAAACCCATGTCGCACAATTGAAAAACGGTGAAGTCACCGAGTTCACCATCACGCCCGACGATGCCGGCCTTCCACGCCATCCGTTCGAAAAGATCCTTGGCGGAGAGCCTGCCGATAACGCAGCCGCCTTCCGCGCACTGCTGAATGGCGAGGCAAGCGCCTATCGTGACGCGGTGCTGCTGAATGCCGCTGCGGCGCTGCTCATCGTAGGCAAGGCGCATGATCTGGCCGAGGGGGTATCGCTTGCCGCCCAGTCCATTGACAGCGGCGCGGCGAAAGCGCGATTGACCCGTCTGGCCGAAATCACCGGCCCGCCCGAAGCGTGAAACCTCCTTCCGCCTGGGCCCACCTGCCCTTTTTCACGCAGGAATGGCCGGTCATTCGTGACCGGCTTGCGCATATGGATGACTGGCTGCCGGGGCCAGAGCTTCTATTCGCGGCGTTGGAAGCCCTGCGCCCTGAACAGGTGCGGGTGGTGATCCTTGGGCAAGACCCCTATCCCACCCCAGGCCATGCCAACGGGTTTGCTTTTTCGGTTGCGCCGGATATCTCCCTGCCCCGCTCCTTGCGGAATATCTTTGCTGAAATGCAGGACGATATCGGCGGCATGCCCGCGAACGGTGATCTGACGCATTGGGCGCGGCAGGGTGTTCTGCTGTTGAACACCTCGCTGTCGGTCCCTGCCGGATCGGCGGGCGCCCATTCCCGGTGGGGTTGGCAGAAACTGGCGCGACAGGCTATTATCGAGGCGCAAGGCCATGCCGCGCTTGCGTTCCTGTTATGGGGAGGGCACGCACAAAAAGCAGTCGGCGATCTGCCCCGGGATCAGGATTTGACTATCTCCACGGCACATCCCTCGCCGCTTTCTGCCCGCCGCGGTTTCTTCGGCAGCCATCCCTTCAGCCGCATAAATGACTGGCTGATCAAACAGGGAAACCGGCCCATCAACTGGGCCGGTTAGCGGATTCTCATCCCCGGTTATTCCCGAACAAAGCGTTGGGAACCCCCATTCAGATCATCCGATCGACCATCATATGCTTGATCGACGCGATGGCTTTGGCCGGATTCAGCCCCTTGGGGCAGGTATTCGTGCAGTTCATGATCGTGTGGCAGCGATACAGCTTGAACGGATCCTCAAGCTCATCCAGCCGTTCGCCCGTTGCCTCGTCACGGGAATCGATGATCCAGCGATAGGCATGCAGCAAGGCGGCGGGTCCCAGATAGCGATCGCCATTCCACCAGTAGCTCGGACATGCGGTCGAGCATGAAGCGCACAGGATGCACTCATACAACCCGTCCAGCTTCTTGCGATCTTCGATGGATTGTTTCCATTCCTTCCCCGGCGTGGGCGATTTGGTGATCAGATAGGGATTCACACTGGCGTGCTGCGCATAGAAATGCGTGAGATCGGGAATCAGATCCTTGACCACCGGCATATGCGGCATCGGATAGATCGCTATATCGCCCCTGATTTCATCGATGCCATAAATGCAGGCAAGATGATTGCCACCGCCGATCGTCATCGCGCATGAACCGCAAATCCCCTCCCGGCAAGAGCGCCGGAAAGACAGGGTCGGATCGATCTCGTTCTTGATCTTGATCAGAGCGTCCAGCACCATCGGCCCGCATTTGTCCAGATCGACGAAATAGGTATCCAGCCGCGGATTCTCCCCCGTGTCGGGATCCCAGCGGTAAATCTGGAACTTCTTCACATTCGTCGCGCCTTCCGGGCGGGGCCAGGTCTTGCCAACGCGGATCTGGCTGTTCTTGGGCAGGGTGAACTGGACCATGGGTTGCTCCTTTCAAAGAGTGCCTTCGGACCGGTGGTCAGAATTGAACAGATTCTGCTCGTTCACGATCAGGTTGATCACCTTCCGTCGAGCATGAGGATTTATATTCAGCGCATTGATATGCCGTATGAATTCAGTCGCCGATCCATTCAGGCGTGACATGGAGGGGGCATGTAAAGCTTGCAATGCATTCAAGCTGTCATCGCTCAGGCCCGCATGACGAAGCAATTGCAGGCCCGGACGAAGGGGATCGGTTTCATCCTCCAGCCTGAAGCGGGTCACGCAATCGGCGCCAACCGATGCAGTCAGCCTGTCCGACAGATCCTTCCATCCGGGCAGATCAGAGGTTTCGGCCATGAAATCCTTTTCGGTCCGGGTATAGCCATCGGTCCGCACTGCCTGCGCCCAGACGCTTGGCCGCCAGGTTGACATGCGGCGCGTATAGTAAACGAAATCGACGTTGAATTCCGTGGCATGCTGCTTGACGATGGCGAGTATCAGGGGCAAGGCGGGGAAAAGCCGTGTTTCACCGCCATTTCCAGGCATCGCGCCCGCAAGATTTTCATGGCTGAGCAAGACCGGCCGGGAATCCGCGGGCAATGTTTCAAGCACATCATCCAGCGCAACCTTCAATGTCTGCCTGGAGTCACTTGAATCGGGATGAAAGCTGAAATCAATAGCCGCACGGCCCAGCGGCCGCATCGGTGATCCTTCGGCAGGAGTGCGCACGATCAGATCACCGGCGAGTAAATCCGCATTCTGCATCAGATACCGCTGAATCGACGTGCTGCCGGTTTTCTGAACGCCGCAATGCACGATCAGACGGCGCTTGCCTGCTGGCCCTGTCGCTTTCCGTAGTTTTGCCATATTTCCTATCCGCGCCAGCCCGGCTGATCGGCCAGTGATCGTGTCGGAAGTTGGCCGGATTTGCGCGATACACAACGGTTGAACACATCCGAAGGGTCACGGCCCATTATATAATCCGACGAAACCTCCAGTTCGACACGGCCAAGGGCACGGGTTCCCCCGCCCCCGCCGCCGATGGCGCCAATAGCGACTTCACCGCGTGGCCGGCTGGCGAGTTCGGCGGAACGCATGCAGCTTCTCTCTGCCTGTTCGACAGGAACGGGGCCGCATGCGGACAGCCCTGCCGCAAGCAGGAGCATCAATCCGCATGCGTGTCGCCCCGGTATCATCAGGCCGTTTGCGCCGCGCTCGAGATACATTGCGTGGTCTCGGGACGCGATACGATCGACGCAACGCTGTTTGCCGTTCCACCGGCCCCGGCACGCGACGCCTGTGCAATATCGATCAATTCAGCGGTGGTCGCGTTATTGACGACGCAATCGGTATAGGGTGCTACATTTGCGCCGGGCAGGCGTTTTTCCATCTCGGAATTGATGACGTTGCGCGCAATCTGCCGCGAGGCGGCGTCAAGCGTGGTGGGCGTCGCCGGAGTTGCGGGGGACGTCGGAGTGGTTCCAGGCATCGGAGTCGTCACCGCACAGCCAGCAAGGACAAGCGCAGCAACACCAATTCCGGTAAAAGACATGAAACGCATCAGTAAACCCTTTTCTTTGGAGCAATCTTTTTCAGGTTGATCCCGCCTTCCTCTTCCTTGGTCAAAGGCTCCAGATGGACGGGGCGATATGCTAGTTTAACCTTGTTTCCATCGACCCATGCAAGAGAATGCTTGCGCCAATTGGCGTCATCCCGCTCGGGATAATCCTCATGTGCATGGGCGCCACGGCTTTCTTTGCGCGCCTCGGCCCCGTGGATCGTGGCAAGCGCATTCGGCATCAGATTGGTCAGTTCAAGCGTTTCCATCAGATCCGTGTTCCAGATCAGGCCCCGGTCAGTGACATGCAGATCGTCGAGTTTGGCGGCGATTCCAGTCATTTTTTCAACGCCTTCGGCAAGTGTCTTATCGGTACGGAACACCGCCGCATCGGCCTGCATGGTCCGCTGCATCTCATCGCGCAGCGCGGCGGTCGGCACCGCGCCAGAGGCGTTGCGGATCGCGTCAAAACGGTCAAGCGCCTTGCCCACCTGTTCGTCATTCATTGCCGGAATTGCCGATTCCCGGTCGACCACCTGTCCGGCGCGGATCGCCGCGGCGCGGCCGAACACAACCAGATCGATCAGCGAGTTCGAACCAAGCCGGTTCGCGCCATGCACCGAGGCGCATCCCGCTTCGCCCACGGCCATCAGGCCGGGGAAGATCGCATCCGGATCGGATTCGGTCGGGTTCAGAACCTCGCCCCAGTAATTGGTGGGGACACCACCCATATTGTAATGCACCGTCGGCAAAACCGGGATCGGTGCGCGGGTCAGGTCGACGCCGGCGAAAATCTTTGCCGATTCGCTAATGCCGGGTAGCCGTTCGGCCAGGGTTTCAGGCGGCAGATGCATCAGGTTCAGGAAGATATGGTCTTTTTGGTCCCCGACGCCTCGGCCCTCGCGAATCTCCAGCGTCATGCAGCGGCTGACGACATCACGCGATGCCAGATCCTTGTAGGTGGGCGCGTAACGCTCCATGAAGCGCTCACCCTCGCTATTGGTCAGGTAACCGCCTTCGCCCCGCGCGCCTTCGGTGATCAGGCAGCCCGAGCCATAGATGCCGGTCGGATGGAACTGTACGAATTCCATGTCCTGCAAGGGCAACCCGGCCCGTGCCACCATTCCGCCACCGTCGCCGGTGCAGGTATGCGCGGATGTCGCACTGAAATAGGCGCGGCCATAACCGCCCGTCGCCAGCACCACCATCTTGGCATTGAAGACATGGATGGTTCCGTCATCCAGCCGCCAGCAGATCACGCCGGTACAATGGCCATCGGTAATGATCAGATCAAGCGCGAAATACTCGATGAAAAACTCGGCATTATGCTTCAGCGACTGGCCGTAAAGCGTGTGCAGGATGGCGTGGCCGGTCCGGTCGGCGGCGGCGCAGGTGCGCTGTACCGGGGGACCTTCACCGAATTCGGTCGTGTGGCCGCCAAAGGGACGCTGATAGATCTTGCCTTCCTCGGTGCGCGAGAACGGCACGCCGTAATGGTCGAGTTCGTAAACCGCCTTCGGGGCTTCCCGCGCAAGATATTCCATCGCGTCGGTATCGCCCAGCCAGTCACTGCCCTTGACCGTGTCATACATATGCCACTGCCAGTTGTCCGGCCCCATATTGGACAGCGATGCGGCGATACCACCCTGTGCGGCCACCGTATGCGAGCGGGTCGGGAAGACCTTGGTCACGCAGGCCGTGCGCAGCCCCTGTTCGGCCATGCCAAGCGTCGCGCGCAACCCGGCGCCGCCCGCGCCAACCACGACCACGTCATATTCATGCGTCTGAATTTCGTATGCAGTCATGATTTCCCTCAGTTCCCGATCGAGACAAGCGCCATCTTCGCAAGGGCAAAGATGGCCGCCGCGATAACGGCCCAGCCGAAGATCACGGAAAAGATGATCGCCGCCTTGCGCGCGGCATGCTGGAAATAATCGTCAATCATGATCCGGGTACCTTTTATGAAATGGACCATCCCCACCACGACGAACAGCGCCGTGATAATACCCGGCCACGGACGCCCGAAATGCGCGATCACCTCGTCGCGCGGCAGGCCAAGCGCCGAGCCGACGGTGATCAGGAACAGCGGGGTCAGGATAAGCAGCGCCCATGCACTGACTGTCATGGCCCAATGATCAGAGGTGCCGGAATGGGCCGATCCCAGCCCCATGGCGGCCTTGCGGGGGGTGATGTAACGCATCCTCTCCCTCCTTAAATGAAGAAAATCAACAGGGTTAACAGAGTCAGCACGCCCGAGCCGATGACAATCGCCCAGGACGCTTTCCGGGCCATGTCCAGTTCAAGCAGATGGCCCGCGTCATAGAACAAATGCCGGATTCCGGCGAGCGTGTGATACCATAGCGCCCAGACCGACCCGAGCATGATCAGAAAGCCCAGCCAAGAGGTCATGACCCAGTTCGCCACCGCAAAGGCGCCTTCTCCGCTAATGGCGGCGACCAGCCACCAGACCAGAAGCAGGATACCGGCAACCAATGCATGCCCGGTCACCCGCGTCAAAATCGAGGTCACCGCCATGATCGGCAATTTGTAGACCTGAAGATGCGGAGATAGCGGCCTGTTACCTCGGTTCACATCGGCCATGATACGGGCCTCCTCTGTCGGTTCGAACTTGTCCCGTCGCAGGCGCTTGGCTGGCCGCTCGGGCTGGCAATTGGCAATGTGTCTGGCTTCTTTCTTGCCATCTGTCACCTGCATATGCCAGCCCTTGGTCCTAATTTTAACGGAATTTGCGCTTTGTGATCACACAATGCCGCTGCGTGATCACAACATCGCTTCCCAAGCTATTCTGTCAGCATATTCATCGGATAGAAGCAAAGACGGCGACTCAGCGCGGCATCAAGACCCAGTAATCCAGATCCAGCAGCACCTCGGGCAGATACTTCCCGTCCTCACCTCTCAGGACGAAACCGCTACTGTCGCCCTTGGTCGCCACAAGCCGCAGCCGGACCGCGCCGACGCCCGGTGCGGATGTTTCGGACTTGTCCAGAACCTCGGACCACGCACGAACCGTATCCCCCGCGAAACAGGGATTGGCATGAGCGCCGCCATTCAACGCGACCATCATCTGGGCATTCGCCAACCCGTTGAAACTCAGCGTGCGCGCCATGCTGATGACATGGCCGCCATAGATCAGCCTTTTGCCGTCCTCGCGATTGGTCGCGTCGAAATGGACCTTGGCTGTATTCTGCCACAGGCGTGTGGCCAGCATATGCTCGGCCTCTTCGATGGTCACACCGTCGACATGATCGATCTTCTCGCCGATTTCATAATCAGCATATCTGTGATTTTCTCCGGCAAGATCAAAATCATATCTGGTGAAATCCAAACCATCCGGAACGACCAGACCGGCAGGCTCGACGGCTTTCGAAAGCTTTGGCACCACTGTCTCTCGGGCCGGTGCGGCAATGTCGCGTTTGCGCACCATCACCCAGCGGACATATTCCAGCACCGCCTCGCCCGACTGGTTCAGCCCGCGTGTGCGCACCCAGACCACACCGGATTTGCCGTTCGAGTTCTGTTTCAGGCCGATCACCTCGGATTCCGAGAGGATCGTATCGCCTGGCCAGACGGGCCGCAGCCAGCGCCCCTCTGCATAGCCCAGATTGGCGATGGCATTCAGACTGATATCCGGGACCGTCTTGCCGAAAACGATGTGAAAGGTGATCAGGTCGTCAAGCGGCGCAGCGGAAAGCCCGCAAGCCCGTGCGAATTCATCCGAAGAGGCAAGCGCATGCCGCGCCGGATAAAGCGCATGATACAGCGCCCGTTCGCCGCCCGAGACCGTGCGCGGAACGGCGTGGCGGATCACCTGACCAAGCTGATAATCTTCAAAAAAACGGCCCGGATTTGTCTTTGTCATTGCTGTCCCAGTTTCATTTCGGGGTGATATTCGGCCTCGATTTCCTTGGTGACGGCCTGAGCGCAGCGCATCACGCCCCGCCCTGCATCGAAAGAGATCGAAGGGCTGCCGTGCAATTGCCAACCCCCGGCCAAAGCCGCACTGACCTTGTGGCAAAAAGCCGACGTATCGTCTTCGGTCAGCAAGCGGTAGATCCTGCTCATATCAACCTCCATAGGGCTGGGGTCCAATCCAGCCGTGAATGATCGCGACGACGGCCATCACGACGATTGCACCGACAACGGCCATGATTTCCTTGCGAACCGGAAAGGGTCCGGTATTGGGCACCCATTCCGAGGCGCGGTTGATGACCGCAATTTCAGCAAGCGCCCAAAGCAGCAGCCCGCCGAACAGGATGAAAGACGGCAAATCACCATTCACCAGCAAATGCGCCGCCGCCCAAAGCGAGAATCCGACGAGTTGCGGGTGTCGTATATATGCGGTGACGCGTGTTTTCATGCCCGCTGCGGCAAACAGGTAGAAGGCGACCAGAACCATCAGGTTGTTGATCCCCACCAATGCCGCGCTGCGGCCCCACCAATAGGGCCCGTCCGAAAGCTTATAGCCCCAGACCATCAGGATCACCGACAGAAATAGCAGGCCGGCGATCAGCCCCCTGCCCCTTTTGCCCATGGCGGTTCGTTGTTCGGGGGCAAGGCGTGGGAACAGATGTGCGCCCCAGAACAGGGCTACGCCAAGAATCAGGATCAGCATCTGGCTTCCTTTCGCTGGATGTAAATCCCATTCACTTTGTCATCATCCCGCCATGGCTGCAATCGCCTCGGCGCGGTCAAGCGTCTTGCGGGCGGTTTCGACATGCAGGTTCTCGACGATCTTGCCATCAACGACGGCCACGGCCTTGCCTTCGGTCAAAGCCTGCTCGAATCCTTCGATCTGGCGGCGGGCGAGATCGATTTCCTCGGCTGTCGGGGCAAATGAATCATTTGCGATGGCCAGTTGGGCTGGATGGATCAGGGTCTTGCCGTCGAAGCCCATATCGCGGCCCTGCTCGCATTCGAAGCGTAGACCGTCTTCATCCTGAATGGCATTGAAAACACCGTCCAGAATAATCCGGCCATGTGCCTTCGCCGCCAGCAGGCAAAGCCCCAGCCCTGCCTGCATCGGAAGGCGGTCGGCGCGGAAGCGGCTGCCGGTTTCCTTCGCCAGATCATTGGTGCCCATGACCATCCCTTCCAGTCGTGGATGCGTCGCGATATCGGAGGCGTTCAACATGCCCAGAGGCGTTTCCATCATCGCCCAAAGCGGCATGTCCGGAATAATCTCTGCCACCCGATCCAGATCTGCGGTTCCGTTGACCTTGGGAATCAGCACCGCATGGATCTTTCCCGCCAGCGGCCCGGCGCAAAGCCGCATATCCTCGGATCCCCATTCCGTATCCAGACCGTTAATGCGCAAAATCAGCAGGCGCGGACCGTAATCATTCGCTTCAAGCGCGGCGACCAGTTGTTCTCTGGCGGCGATTTTCGCGGCGGGCGCGACCGCGTCCTCAAGATCGAAGATGATCGCGTCAGCGGGCAATTGCTGCGCTTTCTCCATTGCCCGGGGATTCGCCGCAGGCATGTAAAGAACGGAACGGTAAGCACGAGCCATAAAATTCTCCGGGCAATTTTCTTGCGCGAAACTGCCTCGAGGCATCACAAATGGCAAGGAGTTTTTCGCTGCAATGCGGCATTACCCGATAGGCGCCCACCGGAACAGCTGTAAGACGTGCCGGGATTCCGGCACGAATTCCTTGTCGTAACCAAAACTCAACATATCGATATTATCGTCCGGGAAAGGCAAGGCATCGCCGCATCGCGCTGTGTAAGGCTTGCGATTCGCTTCGGGAGGTTCTAACCACCCCGCAATATTCACCCACCATTTCGGAGGTTAATCATGGCCCGACCCAAAATCGCACTTATCGGTGCGGGACAGATCGGCGGCACATTGGCACATCTGGCTGCCATGAAGGAACTGGGCGATGTCGTCCTGTTCGATATTGCCGAAGGGGCGCCCCAGGGCAAAGCGCTGGACATCGCGGAATCCGGCCCCGCCGAAGGATTTGATGCCAATCTGAATGGCACCAATGACTATGCCGATATCGCCGGTGCGGATGTCTGCATCGTGACGGCGGGCGTTCCGCGCAAGCCGGGCATGAGCCGTGACGATCTTCTGGGTATCAACCTCAAGGTCATGAAAGCCGTGGGCGAAGGAATCAAGGCCCATGCCCCTGACGCTTTCGTCATCTGCATCACCAATCCGCTGGACGCGATGGTCTGGGCGCTGCGCCAATTCAGCGGCCTGCCTTATAATAAGGTCTGCGGTATGGCGGGCGTTCTGGACTCGGCGCGTTTCCGTCACTTCCTGTCGCTGGAATTCGGCGTCTCGATGCGCGATGTCAGTGCTTTCGTTCTGGGCGGTCATGGCGACACGATGGTTCCGCTTGCCCGTTACTCGACCGTTGCCGGCATCCCGCTGCCCGATCTGGTCAAGATGGGCTGGACCACGCAGGAAAAACTGGACGCCATCATTCAGCGGACCCGTGACGGCGGCGCCGAGATTGTCGGCCTTTTGAAAACCGGCAGCGCCTTTTATGCTCCCGCCACCAGCGGCATCGAGATGGCCGAGGCCTATCTCAAGGATCAGAAGCGGGTTCTGCCCTGCGCGGCCTATGTGGACGGTGCATTCGGGCTCAGGGGGCTTTATGTCGGCGTGCCGACTGTGATCGGTGCGAATGGCATCGAGAAGGTCATCGACATCAAGCTGGACAAGGACGAACAGGCCATGTTCGACAAATCGGTCGACGCGGTCAAAGGTCTGGTTGATGCCTGTAAGGGTATCGACAACTCACTGGCATAACGCGCGGCCTTGCGCAATTCGGAACGGCACGCCACGATCGACGTGCCGTTTTCATTTGCGAGATCATGTCATGCGCCGCATCCTTGCCGTATTATTACTATCTGCCATGCCCGCCTTTGCGGATGATACGACGACCAGCGGCCTGATCGCCGAACAAGGTTTGGCGGCCACCATGGCGGAACTTGAATCCGCGCCTGTATCGGCGGATCGGAACATGGCGCTTGCCGCGGTGCGATTTCTGGCGGGGATCGAAAAAGCCTATCAGGAACGTTGGCGGATCGGGGCGACATCTTCGATCTTTCCTGCTCCGGTGTTGGGCACGGAGCTGGAGCCACCGAACCCGTCGCCCGAGCCGATGCAGCCGGATTTCCTGAACCGGATTGCGGATGAGATCGTCAACGCGATGCGTTCGACCCGCGACGTGCTGCCCGAGGCAGAGGGTGCCCTTATCCTTCGCCTGCCGGATTTGTGGTTCGATGTCGACGGGAGTGGCGATCGCGGCCCGTCCGAAGGTCTGTTTGAACTCGTGATGATCCCTATGCCCGAGGGTGTCGACGGCGAGGTTCGCTTCGATGCGGCCGATAGCGAATGGCTGCGTGCCTACACACATCTGATCGAAGCTGTATGCACACTGCTGCTGGCATTCGATCCCGAGCCGGCATTGGCACAGAATATCGAACTGGCCGAAGCATTGCATCAGCAATTCTCGACGCCCTCGGGCGATGGGGCCGGTGAGTACATGTCACCCGACGCCATGGAGCTTGGCCCGATCGTGGACATGGTCGCGGTGGTGATTCACACCCTGCGCAATCAGCCCGAAAAGGCAAAAATCGAGGAAGCGCAGCAACATCTTGTCCGGATGATTGAAGCCAACCGGAATTTCTGGGCCAAGGCCGCCGAAGAGACCGATAATTCCCGCGAATGGATCCCGAATGACAATCAGCAGGCCGCGCTTGGCTTTGACGTTCCCAAGGGCGCCGGTCAGGCATGGCTGGCGGTGCTGGACGATGCCGAGTTGGTGCTGCGGGGTGAAAGGCTCATCCCGTTCTGGCGGTTCGCGCCCGGTTACGGGATCGATCTGCAAAAGTGGATTGACGATCCGAAACCGGTGGATCTGGTTTCCTGGATTCAGGGCAGCGCCGCCCTGCCCTATACGCGCCCGGGCGAGATGGTGGATCGCGGCTCCTGGGAAGATTTCACGGAAATGTTCAGCGGGCGCGCCGGGCTGTACATGGTTCTTTTCAACTGATTGCCCCGACGGCTCGAACCGCGGGCCCGCTGAAAAGATGCATTTTCAAAATTTGTGATCACACGCATTCAACCGGTGATCACAAAAGCGATGATATATGCAGTTTTACCCATTTTTCCCAGAAAAACGGTTCATCCGGCAGGAAAGCTGTGTCAAGACTTGCCGCAACTCTGCTGAACCGACAAGGGGGTCGCAATGAATATACATGAATATCAGGCCAAGGCGTTGCTGCGCCAATACGGTGCGCCGGTCAGTGACGGTCGCGTCGTCGTGAAGGCGGACGAAGCGAAATCCGCAGCAGGTGAACTGGATGGCCCCCTTTGGGTCGTGAAAGCGCAGATTCATGCGGGTGGCCGCGGCAAAGGCAGCTTCAAAGAGGCCGAGGCCGGCGAAAAAGGCGGCGTCCGTCTTGCGAAATCGGTGGCCGAAGCGGAAGAACTGACCCGTCAGATGCTGGGCCGCACCCTGATTACCCATCAGACCGGCCCGTCGGGGAAGCAGGTCAACCGCATCTATATCGAAGATGGCTCTGATATCGAACGCGAGCTATATCTTGCTTTGCTGGTCGATCGCGGCAGTTCGCGCATCAGTTTCGTTGCCTCGACCGAAGGCGGTATGGATATCGAGGAAGTGGCGGCCAAGACCCCGGAAAAAATCGTCAGCTTCAGCGTGGATCCCGCATCGGGGCTGTCGGACTTTCATGGCCGCCGCGTGGCGTTCGCCCTTGACCTCAAGGGCGCGCAGGTCAAGCAATGCGTCGCATTGATCCGCAATCTCTATCGCATGTTCATCGAAAAGGACATGGAGATGCTTGAGATCAATCCGCTGATCGTCACGACCGACGGCAATCTGAAATGCCTCGACGCCAAGATGGGCTTCGACAATAATGCCCTGTATCGCCAATCAGATATCCTGGCCCTGCGCGACGAGACAGAGGAAGACCCCAAAGAACTCGCCGCTTCGAAATTCGACCTGAACTATATCGCCCTTGATGGCGAGATAGGGTGCATGGTGAATGGCGCGGGACTGGCCATGGCGACAATGGATATCATCAAGCTTTACGGGGCAGAACCCGCGAATTTCCTTGATGTCGGCGGCGGCGCAACCAAGGAGAAGGTGACCGAAGCCTTCAAGATCATCACCTCGGATCCCAATGTCAAAGGCATTCTGGTCAATATCTTTGGCGGCATCATGCGCTGCGACATCATCGCCGAGGGTATCGTGGCTGCGGTGAAAGAGGTCGGATTGCAGGTTCCGCTGGTTGTCCGGCTGGAGGGAACGAATGTCGACAAGGGCAAGCAGATCATCAGCGAAAGCGGGCTGAATGTCACCTCTGCAGATGATCTGAAGGATGGAGCTGAAAAGATCGTGAAGGCGGTGAAGGGATAGAAACCGGCGTGTCGAAATACGCCACCTGACCCCATGACACCCAACACGATCTCACAGTAACCTTGAATCGCAGGAGCCAAACATGGCCATTCTCGTAGACAAGAACACCAAAGTCATCTGCCAGGGCCTGACCGGCTCGCAGGGGACATTCCATACCGAACAGGCGATCGCCTATGGCACCCGGATGGTCGGCGGCGTGACCCCCGGCAAGGGCGGAACCGAACATCTGGACCTGCCCGTTTTCAATTCGGTGCATGAAGCCGTCGCGGAGACCGGCGCGACCGCCTCTGCGATCTATGTGCCGCCGCCCTTTGCCGCCGACTCGATCCTTGAGGCCATCGACGCGGAAGTGCCGCTGATCGTCGCCATCACCGAGGGCATTCCCGTTCTGGACATGTTGCGCGTCAAACGCGCGCTTCAGGGCAGTAACTCCCTTCTGATCGGCCCGAACTGCCCCGGCATCATGACGCCCGATGAATGCAAGATCGGCATCATGCCCGGCAATATCTTCAAACGGGGCTCGGTCGGGGTCGTATCCCGTTCCGGCACCCTGACCTATGAGGCCGTCAAGCAAACCTCTGATGTCGGTCTGGGTCAGTCAAGCGCCGTGGGAATCGGCGGTGACCCGATCAAGGGGCTGGAGCATATCGACGTGCTGGCCATGTTCCTTGACGATCCCGAAACCGAGTCGATCATCATGATCGGCGAAATCGGTGGTTCTGCCGAGGAAGAAGCCGCCGAGTTTCTGGCCGATCAGAAGAAGAAAGGCAAATGGAAGCCGGTCGCCGGTTTCATTGCCGGACGTACTGCGCCTCCGGGTCGCCGCATGGGCCATGCCGGCGCCATCGTTTCGGGCGGCAAAGGCGATGCCGAATCCAAGATCGAAGCCATGAAGAAGGCCGGCGTCGTGGTTGCCGACAGTCCTGCGGGACTCGGCGAAGCGGTTTTGAAGGCCATTGGACGCTAACGCGTTGATGAATTGACAGTCCCGACCCTCGACTTAAGTATGGGGACGGGGCGTAAGTACCGCGCGAGGGGACGACGTGGAAGAACAGGATGCAAATGCCCAGCCAATCAGTTCCGCCGCAATGCGGGCTGGAAGCTGCTCCGGTTCCATCGCGCCACTGTCATTCGCGACGGTACTGGCGCTATCCGCTTGTGGCGCCGGCAAATCGGAGGAGCTGATTCTTCCGGGCGGCATCCCGGCCAGAACCAATCTGCACGAGGCAAGCACTCTGCCCCCGGAATCCGTCCGAACTGTCGCCCGCCGGGATTATGGCTGGCGGCTGATTTACCATCCCGCCCGTGCACCCGCCTCTGCCGGCCAGGCTGCTGCGCGGGCGCTTTGCAATCTGGAAAGCCGCTCGGTCCAGCGGATCGAGAATATTCCCCGCATTGACCCCTATGCCGATTACGGCGCTGCAATTATCGATATCTACTGTGTCTGAAACCCTCCCAGCCCTGAACCGGGGATAAGCCATGACCGATCAGCCCAAAAACTCAGATTTTCACGATTCCTCGTTTCTTCAGGGCCATAACGCGGCCTATATGGAACAGCTTTACGGCCAGTGGGCCAAGGATCCCGCAGCGGTGGATCAAGCCTGGGGCGCGTTTTTTCAGGCACTTGGCGACCCTCAGGACGACGCCCTTCGTGAGGCAAAGGGTGCGTCCTGGGCGCGGACGGACTGGCCCCCGGCCGCCACGGACGAGAATATCTCGGCTCTGACCGGCGAATGGCCCGAGGCGACAAAACCCGAAGCCGATGCCGCCGCGAAGAAGATCGCCCAGAAAGCCACCGAGAAAGGCATCGATCTTTCGGCCGCGCAAATGCAGCAGGCAGTGCTGGATTCCATCCGCGCGCTCATGCTGATCCGCGCCTATCGGATCCGCGGCCATCTGCATGCCGATCTGGATCCTTTGGGCCTGCGCGACATTCCCGATCATGGCGAATTGAAAGCAGCTACCTATGGTTTCGGTCCTGGTGATCTTGACCGGCCGATCTTCATCGACAATGTGCTGGGTCTTGAAATCGCCTCGGTTCGCCAGATTGCGGAATTGATGAAGCGCACCTATTGCGGCACATTCGCGCTGCAATACATGCATATTTCCGACCCCGAGGAAGCTGCCTGGCTGAAAGAACGGATCGAGGGCTATGGCAAGGAAATCCAGTTCACCAAGGTCGGCCGCCGCGCCATCCTGAACAAGCTTGTCGAGGCCGAAGGTTTCGAAAAATTCCTTCATGTCAAGTATATGGGCACCAAGCGCTTCGGTCTGGATGGCGGTGAAACGCTTATCCCGGCGATGGAACAGATCATCAAACGCGGCGGTGCGCTTGGCGTGAAAGAGATCGTCATCGGCATGCCTCATCGTGGTCGCCTGTCGGTGCTGGCCAATGTGCTAAGCAAACCGTTCCGCGCGATCTTCCACGAGTTTCAGGGCGGCAGCTTCAAACCCGAGGCGGTGGACGGTTCCGGCGATGTGAAATACCATCTGGGCGCCTCGGCGGATCGTGAATTCGACGGCAACAAGGTGCATCTGTCACTGACCGCCAATCCCAGCCATCTCGAAGCGGTGAACCCGGTTGTTCTGGGTAAGGCGCGGGCGAAAAGCGATCAGCTTTCCGACGGGCCTGACCGGACGGCGGTTCTGCCGATCCTGCTGCATGGCGATGCGGCATTCGCGGGTCAGGGCGTGGTCGCGGAATGTCTGCAACTTTCCGGAATCCGCGGTCACAAGACCGGCGGCACCATGCATATCGTGGTAAATAACCAGATCGGGTTCACCACCGCTCCGCATTTCAGCCGCACATCGCCCTATCCCACCGATATCGCGATGATGGTCGAGGCGCCGATCTTCCATGTGAATGGCGACGATCCCGAAGCCGTGGTTCATGCCGCGCGCGTGGCGACCGAGTTCCGGCAGAAATTCCACAAGGACGTGGTGATCGACATCATCTGCTATCGCCGCTTTGGCCAT
Source organism: Paracoccus wurundjeri (assembly GCF_030678915.1). Classification (GTDB taxonomy): domain Bacteria; phylum Pseudomonadota; class Alphaproteobacteria; order Rhodobacterales; family Rhodobacteraceae; genus Paracoccus; species Paracoccus onubensis_A. The sequence goes on from NZ_JAUUTZ010000018.1 coordinate 82,812, forward strand.
AACGAGGGCGATGAGCCCATGTTCACCAACCCGGCCATGTATACCAAGATCAAGTCTCACAAGACGACCTTGCAGCTTTATACCGAGCGGCTGGTGGCTGACGGGCTGATCCCCGAAGGCGAAATCGACGATATGAAGGCCACCTTCCAGGCGCATTTGAACGAAGAGTTCGAAATCGGCAAGAATTACAAGCCGAACAAGGCCGACTGGCTGGACGGAAAATGGTCCGGCATGGAGCGGGAGGGGGCCGAGTATGTCCCCGGCCAGACAGGTATCGCACCCGAGTTGATGACCCGGATCGGCAAGGCACTGACCACGATCCCCGACAAGATAAACTTGCACAAGACCGTCGGCAGGCTGCTGGAATCCAAGAAGAAGATGTTCGCAACCGGCGAGGGTTTCGATTGGGCGACCGGCGAGGCGCTGGCATTCGGTTCACTGCTGACCGAAGGGCATGCCGTGCGGCTGTCGGGTCAGGACAGTTCACGGGGGACGTTCAGCCAGCGCCATTCGGCCATCATCGACCAGACCGCCGAAGAGCGTTATTACCCGCTGAACCATATCGAAAAAGGTCAGGCCAGTTACGAAGTCATCGACTCGATGCTGTCGGAATATGCGGTTCTGGGCTTTGAATACGGTTATTCGCTGGCCGAACCGAATGCGCTGGTCTTGTGGGAAGCGCAATTCGGTGATTTTGCCAACGGCGCGCAGATCATGTTCGACCAGTTCATTTCATCGGGCGAGAAGAAGTGGCTGCGGATGTCCGGCCTTGTGATGCTGTTGCCGCATGGTTTCGAAGGTCAGGGTCCCGAGCACAGCTCTGCCCGGCTTGAGCGTTTCCTGCAAATGTGCGCCGAAGACAACTGGATCGTTGCCAATTGTACGACCCCGGCCAATTACTTCCACATCCTGCGCCGCCAGATCCATCGCGATTTCCGGAAGCCGCTGGTGCTGATGACGCCAAAATCGCTGCTGCGCCATCCGCTGGCGATCAGCAAGGCCGAGGAGTTCCAGACCGGCTCGACCTTCCACCGCGTTCTTTGGGATGATGCGGAACGCGGCAATTCTCCGACCACACTTGCTGCGGATGACAAGATCCGCCGCGTCGTCCTTTGCTCGGGCAAGGTTTATTACGATCTGCTCAAGGCACGGGATGAGGCGGGGATTACGGATGTCTACCTGCTGCGACTTGAACAGTTCTACCCTTTCCCCGCGCAGGCGATGGTCAAGGAACTGGGTCGTTTCAAACAGGCCGAGATGGTCTGGTGCCAGGAAGAGCCCAAGAATCAGGGCGGCTGGTCATTCATCGAGCCTTACATCGAATGGGTGCTTGAGCGTCTGGGAGCCAAGCACAACCGTGCCCGTTACGTCGGACGCAATGCAGCTGCCTCGCCCGCAACCGGGCTTGCCTCGCGCCACAAAGCTGAACAAGAAGCGCTGGTGAACGAAGCGCTCAATATCGAAGGATAATCCGATGACCACCGAAGTTCGCGTCCCCGCATTGGGAGAATCCGTTACCGAGGCAACCATCGCCACCTGGTTCAAGAAGCCCGGCGATACCGTCGCGGTCGATGAAATGCTGTGCGAATTGGAAACCGACAAGGTGACGGTCGAGGTGCCAAGCCCTGCCGCAGGTGTTCTGTCGGAAATCGTCGCGGCAGAGGGTACGACCGTAAGCCCCGACGCCTTGCTGGCGCAGATCACCGAAGGGGCAGCCGGTGATGCTCCGAAAGCCGATGCGCCCAAGCCGCAGGCGGCAAAGGCAGATACGACAGAAACCGATACGGACGCGCCGGATGCAACACCTGCCGGAGGCGGTGCCGCAATCGATGTCATGGTGCCCGCACTGGGCGAAAGCGTCAGCGAGGCCACCGTCGCCACCTGGTTCAAACAGGTTGGCGACAGCGTCGCGGCAGATGAAATGCTATGTGAACTCGAAACCGATAAGGTTTCGGTGGAAGTTCCCGCCCCCTCTGCCGGTGTTCTGGCCGAGATCCTTGCACCCGAAGGGACAGTTGTCGACGCAAAGGCCAAGCTGGCGGTGATTACCGAAGGTGCAGGCAGCGCGGCCTCAGCCCCTGCCCCTGCCCCTGCGGACGTTTTCACCGGTAGCACGACCGGCTCGGGCAAGGATGTCGAAGATGCTCCGGCGGCCAAAAAGGCGATGGCCGAAAAGGGCATCAGCCGGGATCAGGTTCAAGGTTCGGGTCGTGATGGCCGGGTCATGAAACAGGATGTTGCAGGCGCATCCACCGCTGCCGCAGCAGCGGTCCCGGCAGCAGCACGCCCGGCACAGGATGCCGCCCGCGAGGAACGGGTCAAGATGACCCGTCTGCGCCAGACGATCGCGCGCCGCCTGAAAGACGCGCAGAATACCGCCGCGATGCTGACCACCTATAACGAAGCCGATATGTCCGGCATCATGCAGCTTCGCAACGAATACAAGGAAGCCTTCGAAAAGAAGCACAAGGTCAAGCTGGGCTTCATGTCCTTCTTCACCAAGGCCTGCTGCCATGCGCTTAAGGAAGTGCCCGAAGTCAACGCCGAGATCGACGGCACCGAGGTCGTGTACAAGAACTACGTCAATATGGGCGTGGCGGTTGGCACTCCCTCGGGGCTGGTGGTTCCTGTCCTGCGCGACGCCGACCAGAAAAGCTTTGCCGAGATCGAGAAGGAAATCGGCGCGTTGGGCGTCAAGGCCCGCGATGGCAAGCTGTCGATGGCCGAGATGCAGGGCGGCACCTTCACTATCTCGAATGGTGGTGTTTACGGTTCACTGATGTCCTCGCCCATCCTGAACCCGCCGCAATCGGGTATTCTGGGAATGCACAAGATTCAGGAGCGTCCGATGGTTGTCGGCGGCGAGATCGTGATCCGGCCGATGATGTATCTCGCGCTGTCCTATGACCACCGCATCGTTGACGGCAAGGGTGCGGTGACCTTCCTTGTCCGGGTCAAGGAAGCATTGGAGGATCCGCGCAGACTGCTGATGGATCTCTAGAACGCGAAAGGACCGGGGCGGGATAACCGTCCCGGCGCAGAGGTTTTCATGACTGAAACGACGGCAGACGCCACTCCAAAACAGGCCGCACTGGTTCAACCCGAACAGATTCGGAACTGGATCGGCGTTGTCAGTCGTGACGATGTCCGTCAGGGCGTCAGCGGCGGTTTTGTCATGATGGAACAGGGTAAGCTGGGGCCCCTCCTGCGTTTCAATCCCGGCGACTGGCTGATCTTTTATTCGCCGCGTGCCACCTTGTCCGACAGAAAACCGCTCAAGAAATTCACTGCAATCGGCCGCGTCACCGATGCCGAGCCCTATCAGGTTCCGATGGAAACCGGGAAAACGGTTTTTCGTCGTGATATCGACTGGATGAAAGCCAAGGAAGTCCAGATCTCCGATCTCAGCGAAAAACTGGATTTCATGCGGGGAAACTGGGGAATGCTGACACGGCGTGGTCTGTTCGAGATTACGGATGCGGACCGACATGTCATCCGCGTTGCCATGACAGGAGAATGACATCATGCAATTGCTTGCGCATTACCGGATCAGTTCCGGCTACGACAGGTTCAAGTCCGCGTTCGACGCGGATGCGGAGGATCGCGGGCATAACAGCCTGTCGCTGCTGCAATTATGGCGGGAAGACAACTCGAATATATGGGCTTTATACGACGTCGCTGATGCTGCGGCCGCGCGTGCCTATCTGAACGGCGCTGCAGATGTGTTCAACAGCCAGGCAGGCGTCACGGCCACGGATTTCCACTTTGTCGAGACGGTGTAAACGAATATTTGCCGCATATGCCAGCCGGTCTCCGAAGCCACGAATTGCCGATTGCGCGATCATTCGGATGCGTGGCGACCCGGCCGATGATAGTGAAGGCACCGGATTGATGCGGTGCCCCGAATTTATACGGTCAGGGAACCGCCCGACCCGAATGATAAAAGGAGTGTGCCATGTCCACCTATGATCTGATCGTGATCGGTGCCGGTCCCGGCGGTTATGTCTGCGCGATCCGCGCCGCTCAACTGGGGCTCAAGGTCGCCTGTGTCGAGGGGCGCGAGACACTTGGCGGCACCTGCCTGAATGTTGGCTGCATTCCTTCGAAAGCTTTGCTGCATGCAAGCCATATGCTGCATGAGAGTCATGAGAATTTCGACAAGATGGGCCTTACCGGCGCCAGGATCAAAGTCGACTGGACGAAGATGCAGGGCTACAAATCCGAGACGGTCGGCACCAATACCAAGGGAATCGAATTCCTGTTCAAGAAGAACAAGATCGACTGGCTGAAGGGCTGGGCCAGCATCGAGTCGGCTGGCCGCGTCAAGGTCGGCGATACGGTGCATGACGCGAAGAATATCGTCATCGCGACCGGTTCCAGCCCCGCGCCTCTGAAAGGGGTCGAGGTCGATAACGATGCGGGGCTTATCGTCGATTCGACCGGCGCCTTGTCGCTGCCCAAGATCCCGAAATCCATGGTGGTGATCGGCGCTGGCGTGATCGGGCTTGAGCTTGGTTCGGTCTATGCCCGGCTTGGCGCCGAGGTGACGGTGGTCGAATATCTCGATGTCATCACACCCGGCATGGATGGCGAAGTGCAGAAACAGTTCCAGAAAATCCTGTCCAAACAGGGGCTCAAATTCATCCTCGGCGCTGCGGTCAAAGGGGCCGAGGCGCTCAAGGGCAAGACCCGGCTCACCTATGCGTTGAAAAAGGACGACAACGAACATGTACTGGAGGCCGATTGCGTCCTTGTCGCCACTGGCCGCCGCCCGCATATCGAAGGGCTGGGGCTGGACAATCTGGGTATCGAGTTGACCGATCGCGGTTTCGTCAAGATCGATGAGCATTGGACAACCAATGTCAAAGGCATCTATGCCATTGGCGATTGCGTTCCCGGCCCGATGCTGGCCCATAAGGCCGAGGATGAGGGCATGGCGGTCGCCGAAATCATCGCGGGCAAACATGGTCATGTGAATTACGACGTCATCCCCGGCGTGATCTACACCACGCCCGAAGTGGCCAATGTCGGCCTGACCGAGGAAGCGGCGAAGGAAACAGGACGCAAGATCAAGATCGGAAAATTCCCCTTCATGGGCAACGCCCGGGCCAAAGCGATGATGCAGCCCGAAGGTTTCGTGAAGCTGATCGCCGACGCCGAAACCGATCGCATTCTGGGTTGCCATATCATCGGCCCGAATGCCGGAGAGATGATTCACGAAATCTGCGTTGCCATGGAATTCGGCGCCTCGGCGGAAGATATCGCACTGACCTGCCACGCCCATCCGACAACCTCCGAAGCTGTTCGTGAAGCCGCTCTGGCCTGTGGTGACGGGGCAATTCATGTCTGATGCGCCCTATCGGCGCATAGGCCGGCGTGGCGTGATCCTTGCCGGTCTTGCATTGGCGGGTTGTGGAGGCAATGCAAGGCAGAAAACCGAAACGCGGGATCATTCGGGGCTTTACCCCAATGAAACGCCCTATCTCCGCTCGCGCATCAATTATTGGGCGGCATATTACCGGGTGCCTCCGTCACTCGTTCACCGCGTCATCATCCGCGAATCCCGGCATCGGCCCGGGGCCCGGAACGGCCCCTATTACGGGCTGATGCAGATCCTGCCTCAAACGGCACGCACGATGGGCTATCGCGGCCCGGCCAGTGGGCTTCTCGATGCCGACACCAATCTGAAATATGCGGTAAAATACCTGCGCGGCGCCTATCTGGTCGCCAATGGCAATCACGACAAGGCCGTAATGTGGTATGCGCGCGGATATTATTACGAGGCCAAGCGCAAAGGACTTCTGAAAGAAACCGGTTTGCGCAGCTGAAGCGCAGCTTCTCTTCACGAAACATCCTCGGGGCTGAAAACTGCGCCGAAAATGCAAGAGGGGGCGCAAGCGCCCCCTTATTTCGTGCCGTCAGGCATAAGCGCTGCCGCACCCCGAGAAGGGCGGAACAGCCGGGTCGCCGTCTCAGGCACCCTTGTAGATATCGACCAGCTTCTGAAGCATATCCAGCGCGTCCTCGCGCGATCTCTGGAAGCTGTTGCGGCCGATGATCGATCCGTTGCCGCCGCCGTCACGAATGGCCCGGGCATCGTCGTAAACCGCATCGGCCCCTTTCGCCGCGCCGCCCGAGAAGACGACAATCCGGCGACCGGCAAAGGCCGATTGCATGCAATGCTCGACCCGCTTGGCCTGGGTCGAGATATCGATCTTCTGCGCTTCATAGACCTTTTTGGCCTCGCCCAGTTCCAGATGATCGGTGGACAGCTTGATCTTGATGATATGCGCCCCCAGCAACGCGGCCATCTGCGCCGCATAGGCCGCGATATCGATCGCCGTCTCTCCGTCTTTCGAGATCGCCTCGCCGCGCGGATAGGACCAGATCACGGTCGCCACGCCTTTGGCGGCGGCCTCCCGGCGCATTTCCTTGATTTCCTCGAACATATCCAGCGCCATGTCCGAGCCCGGATAGATCGTGAATCCGATCGCCGCACAGCCAAGCCGAAGCGCGTCATCCACGCTTGCCGTCAGAGCCTGATTCTTGCCCGCGGTATTTGACATCAGGCTGTTGGCGCTGTTGACCTTGAGAATGGTCGGAATCTGGCCCGCGAAAGTATCGGCCCCGGCTTCGATCATGCCCAGCGGCGCGGCAAAGGCGTTCAGCCCCGCATCGATTGCAAGCTGATAATGGTAATGCGGATCATATCCGCCCGGATTAGGCGCGAATGACCGGGCCGGTCCGTGCTCGAAGCCCTGATCGACGGGAAGAATGATCATCTTGCCGGTTCCGGCAAGCTTACCGGTCATCAGCATCCGCGCGAGCTGCGCCTTTACGCCCGGAGTTTCACCTTCGTAATTCGAAAGAATGCGACGCACCGTATCGGTCATCATTATCAAATGCTCCTATCCTGATTGCGGGCTGCATAACATGCAGAGCAGCACTGACAATCTTGTTTTCGCTAACAGTTTTTCGATCCATTCCGGCGGGCGAAAAACGGCCAGTTTCCCGCCGGAATGGCCGGGACAACGGCCAGAGAGAACCTCCGGCCTGCGTCTTTCCCGGTTATTTCTCGATCGTGACGCTCAGCATGTAATCGGGGTCGTCCACAGCCCCATTCGCATCGGGATCGCCCTTCTTGATATCGTTCAGCACATCCCAGCCATCGACCAGCTGACCCACGGCGGTATATTCGCCATCAAGGAAGGTCGCCGGGGCGAGATCTATGAAGAACTGGCTATTGGCGCTGTCAGGGTTTTGCGAGCGCGCCATGCCCACGGTTCCCTGCTGGAAGGACACGTCACCGAATTCGGCCTTGAGATCGGGCAAATCCGATCCCCCCATCCCCGCACGCGCAGTGTCGCCGTCCTGCTTGCCGAATTCGACATCGCCGGTCTGGGCCATGAAACCATCGATGACGCGATGAAACACCACCCCGTCATAGGCTCCGGACTCGGCCAGTTCGATCAGCCGCGCCACATGGTTCGGAGCCTTGTCCTCATACAAATCCAGCGTGATGGTGCCTTTCTCGGTGCCATCCGCGGCGGCCACCGTAATCACCATATTCGGGCCCGGACCGTCGCTGACGCCGGGCAATCCCTCGGCCATGGCGGCGCTTGCGGTCAGGGCAAGCGCGGCGGGAACAAGCAGGAACTCACGCATCGGCAGCCACCTTCACCGAGATCATGCGGTCGGGTTGCGCAGGCGGCTCGCCACGGGTGATCTTGTCGACATGCTCCATGCCCTCAATCACTCGGCCATAGACCGTGTATTGACCGTTCAGGAAATGATTGTCGCCGAAATTGATGAAAAACTGGCTGTTGGCACTGTTGGGATTGGCTGAACGCGCGGCTCCTAACGTTCCGCGATCATGCGGCAGCTTCGAGAATTCCGCCGGCAGATCCGGCAGATCCGAGCCGCCGGTGCCCGCGCGGCCGGGATTCCAGTCGCTTTCCATATTCGCATGTGCGACATCGCCGGTCTGCGCCATGAAACCGTCGATCACCCGGTGAAACGCGACATTGTCGTATTTGCCGGCGCGCGCGAGTTCCTTCATCCGTTCGCTATGCTTGGGCGCCACGTCGGGCAGCAGTTCGATCACCACGGGGCCGTCCTTCAGCTCGATGATGATAGTGTTCTCGGGATCCTTGATATCGGCCATTGGGTGCTCCTTTAGCTGTCTGGAACTAGGTCTAGGCGGATGTCGGCCCGAGAGCAACGTGGCATTCACTGACAATCCCGTCAGACTTTGGACCTGTTGACGCGAACGCGATCATGCGTGACAAGCGCCATGACGCCTCACAGCTTGCGAAAAGGACCCGACATGGCCGAATTCAAAACCATCGACGATATGGATCTGAACGGAAAAGCTGTGCTGATCCGCGTGGACCTGAATGTGCCAGTAGATCAGGGCCGGGTCACGGACACCACCCGAATCGACAAGATCGTCCCGACCGTCAAGGATATCCAGGCCAAAGGCGGCATTCCTGTCCTGATGGCCCATTTCGGCCGCCCCAAGGGCAAACCCGTGGAAAGCATGAGCCTGAAACAGATCGTTCCGGCACTTGAGGCAGCGCTGGGACAAAAAGTGGCTTTCGCGGATGATTGTATCGGCGGGCCGGCAAAACGGGTCGTCGCGGCGCTGGAGCCGGGCGATGTCGCGCTGCTTGAGAATACCCGCTTTCACGAAGGCGAAGAAAAGAACGACCAGATCTTCGCGGCATCTCTGGCCGCGCTGGGCGGGGCCTATATCAATGACGCATTCTCGGCCTCGCACCGCGCCCATGCCTCGACCGAAGGGCTTGCACGGCTTCTCGAGGCCGGAGCGGGACGCCTGATGGAGGCCGAACTCAAGGCGCTTGACGCGGCACTTGGCAATCCTCAGCGTCCTGTCGCCGCCGTGGTCGGGGGCGCCAAGGTCTCGACCAAGCTGGATTTGCTGATGAACCTGATCGAGAAGGTTGATCACCTGATCATCGGCGGGGGCATGGCCAATACATTCCTTGTTGCCAAAGGCGTCGAGGTCGGCAAATCACTGGCCGAGCGTGATATGGCGGACACTGCCCGCGCCATTCTGGAAAAAGCCGAGTCCGGGGGCTGCACGATCCATCTGCCCACCGATATCGTCGTCGCACGGGAGTTCAAGGCCGGAGCCGAAAGCGAGGTTCTGCCGGTGGATCAATGTCCTGTGGATGCGATGATCCTTGATGCGGGGCCTGAAACCGTCAACGCGATCCGCGAGATCTTCGCCAATTGCCGCACATTGGTCTGGAACGGCCCGCTGGGCGCCTTCGAGATCGCGCCTTTCGATCGGGCGACCAACGCCGCTGCGCAGGCGGCGGCCGAGGCAACGCGCGAGGGCAAGCTGGTTTCCGTCGCCGGTGGCGGCGATACCGTGGCGGCATTGAACCAGGCCGGAGTCGCCGGGGATTTCACCTTCATCTCGACCGCGGGCGGCGCGTTTCTTGAATGGATGGAAGGCAAGGATCTGCCGGGTGTCGCCGCGCTTTACGCGGCGGCAGACTAGTCTTTTTCCGGCGGGATTGCGGGCCGAATTGCATTCGGTCCATCTGCGTTCCGGCATTTCAGCATCGGGATGAAGCAAAGCGGCCCCCTGCCCGCTTTTCGCACTTGCGGCAAGACGGCCCTGACGCCTATCTTCGGCTACCATGGATAACCCGACCACGACAATTCTGACCCGGATCACGCCATCGGCAAAGATCGATCGCGCCCGCCACGGCTGGCGCGCGAAATGCCTGCAAAGGCTGATCCGGATGGAGTTGCCGGTCCCCGCCAGTTTTGCCCTGCCCCATACGGTCGTGCAGATGATCGCCTCGGGGCAAGCTGTCGATCTCGAACCGCTGAACACGCTGTTTGCTCAGGAAGACGGGCTGGTGAGCGTCCGGCCCTCGGCGATGAACCCGGAATGGGGCGGACCGGGAACCGTCCTGAATGTCGGCATAAACGATGAGACACATGACCGGCTGGCCAAACGGATCGGTCAGGACAATGCCGATGCGATCTATTTGTCTTTCGTGCAGAGCTACGCCATCAATATCGCCCGTCTCGATCCGGACATGTTCTCGCAGTCGGGCGCGAATGCGCTGGCCGAGGCCCTGCGGAACTACCGCGACGAGATGGACGAGCCCTTCCCGCAAAAGCCCGAACGTCAGCTTGCCGGGGTGCTGCGGTCCATGTCGCGCGCATGGGACGGCCCGACCGCACGGCTTTTGCGACAGGCCAAAGGCGCGCCCGCTGACGCGCCCCTGGGCCTTGTGGTCCAACAGATGCGGCTGGCCCTGGGGCCGGGTTTATGCGGATCGGGCACGATCCAGTTCACCGATTCTGTAACCGGCCAGCCCCGGGTCACCGGCCGTTTTCGCGGCCAGAAACACGGTGAAACCGTCGGCGCCGGGGCTGAAACGCTGTTTCTGACCCGCGATGAGCGCGGCACATCTCTTGAAGAGACGGCACCGGAAATTTTTGCCGATCTTGTTCGCTTCGGCGTCGCCGCCCGCGAGAGGTTGCGTGAAGAGATGCAGATCGAGTTCATGGTGACGAATGGTCAGATTTCGCTGATCGATGCGATGCGGGTACCCCGAAGCTCACGTGCGGGGGTGCGGATTGCGGTGGCGCTTGCCCGTGACGGCATCATTCCCCCCGAAGAGGCGGTGATGCGGGTCGAGCCGCGGGCATTGACCGATCTTCTGCATCACCAGATCGACCCTCATGGCAAACGCGACGTGATCACCCGCGGGATCAATGCCAGCCCGGGCGCGGCGACTGGCAAGATAGTGCTGTCCGCCGAGGTCGCACAGGCTTTCGCCGCACGCGGAGAGTCCTGCGTTCTGGTTCGCCGTGAAACCCTGCCGGAAGATATTCGCGGGATGCATGCCTCTGTCGCGGTCCTGACCGAACGGGGCGGTATGACCAGCCATGCCGCCGTGCTTGCACGCGGGCTTGGCCTGCCCTGCATCGTTGGTGCCTCGGCCCTGAATATCGATCTGCGCAATCGCAGCGTGACCACTGGCAGCTTTGTCCTGAACGAAGGCGATGAGATCACCATTGACGGCACGTCCGGCGATGTTCTGGCCGGGGCTCCTCCGATGCTGGAACCGGCATTGGACGACGCCTTCAACCAGTTGCTCGAATGGGCGGATGCGGTCAGCGACATGGATGTTCGCGCCAATGCCGACACGCCGGAAGATGCCCGCACGGCCCGCAAGTTCGAGGCTCGCGGCATCGGGCTGTGCCGGACCGAGCATATGTTTTTCGATTCGGAACGCCTGCCCGCAATGCGCGAGATGATCTTCGCCGACAATCCCGAGGATCGGAAACTCGCGCTCGAGCGGATCCTGCCGATGCAGCGCAAGGATTTCACCGATCTTTTCGAGATCATGGCGGGGCTTCCCGTGACGATTCGTCTGTTCGATCCCCCATTGCATGAATTTTTGCCACATGACCGGACCGGGTTGCGGGAACTTGCTGAAACGCTTGATCTGCCGCTTGCGACCGTGGTCCGTCGGGTTGAATCCCTGAAGGAATTCAACCCCATGCTCGGAATGCGCGGAGTGCGCCTTGGGATCGCCGTTCCCGAGATCTACGAAATGCAGGCGCGTGCCATTTTCGAGGCAACGATAGACGCAAGCCGCAAGGGAGCCGTCGTCATTCCCGAGATCATGATCCCGCTTGTCTCGGCGATGCGCGAGGTGGAACTGGTCCAGAATCGCGTCGATGCGGTTGCCGCCGCCGTCCGGAATGACCGGCACGCCAATTTCGCCTATCGTCTGGGCGTCATGGTCGAGACACCCCGGGCTGCGCTGCGGGCCGGCGATATCGCTGCGCATTCGGCCTTTCTGTCCTTTGGGACCAACGATCTGACCCAGATGACCTATGGCCTGTCCCGCGACGATGCCGGTCGTTTCATGGGCATTTATGTTCAGCAGCAGGTTTATTCCGAAGACCCGTTCCACATTCTCGATCAGGACGGCGTGGGCGAGCTTCTGCTGATCGGCGCCGAGCGCGCCCGACGCAAATGCCCCGATATCACTGTCGCCGTCTGCGGCGAACATGGCGGGAACCCGGAATCCATCGCTTTCTGTCACGAAGCCGGTTTCGATTACATCTCCTGCTCTTCATTCCGGGTACCGATCGCCCGGCTGGCGGCTGCGCAAGCCTCGATTCGCTGTCCCCGGGCGAAGAAGCAAACCGATTCGTTTGATTTCGAATCGATTCGGGCATCCGGGCCGCAAAAATAGTTCCGATTCGGCCATTTTTGGGCCGGGGAATGGCTGATTCTAGCTGTTTACCACGTATTTTCCAGCGATTTTCCGCCGCTTCCGCGCTGCAGCATCGGATATTTGGCGTTAACGGGTATGTGATATGGATTTGTCAACAACCAAAAGCCTATTCAATTTCTGATTTGAATGGCCGTCTGCTCTCGGTCGTTTGCCCGTTCTGCCCACCCACCGGGCCAATAAAATTCAGGACTAACAATGCCAAAGCTGCTTCAACGGCTTATGGGGGTTTGTGTAACTGTTGCTGTCGCCCTGCCTGCCGCGCCCGTCGTTGCCTCTGAAGGAAATGCCTCGCTATTCTCGGCCGAGCAATCAGTTTCCGGAATCAAGACCTCGGTATCCCGCGCCTCGCTGTTTACAGCAGAGGTGGATCCGTTCGGCAGCATTTCCAATCCAATGGATATGCCGCGTCCCAGACCGCTGCTTTATACCGATGCCGAGCCTGTCGCCATCGAGGGCGGGCCGGAAGAAATATACCCGCCGACGCCCGGCCCGTCCTATAGTTCCGCCGATCTGGAATGCCTTGCGGAAGCATTGTATTTCGAAGCGCGTGGCGAAGGCCGGGACGGTCAGGCCGCTGTGGCGGAAGTGATCCTGAACCGCGTCGAAAGCAAAAACTTCCCGTCGAGTGTTTGCGATGTCGTGAATCAGCCCAGCCAATTCAGCTATACGATCGGCGGCCGCAAAACGATCCGCAACAAAAGCACTTATCGCCGGGTTCTTGCCGTCGCGGAAGAGGCGCTTGACGGCTCGCCGCGCGGGCTGACCAACGGCGCGACCTATTTTCATAGCACATCGGTCCGGCCGAACTGGTCCCATCGCTTTTTCCAGACCGCCAGAATCGGTCGCCATATCTTTTATTCGCCCAAGCAACTGATCGCCTCGAACTGACGCGCAACGCAACTCTGGCTTGCGCCGGAGGCGGATTTAGGGTGAATGGCGATCATGGAAACCTGTGACCGCATACATCTTCGCGACCATGTCGTTCTTGCCGATATCGGAGCCTTCCAGTCCGAACGGGGCGAGCCCCAGCGGCTGCGCTTCAATATCACCGTGGAACTTCACGACCAGACGACAAGTCGCGACGATCAGGTGGACAGCGTTCTGTCTTATGACGTGCTGACCCAGGCGGTCGCCGCCGCATTGGCCGATCAGCGTTACAACCTTGTCGAGACCCTGGCCGAAAAGATCGCCGCCGAAGTGCTGGCGCATCCCCGCGCCGCCCGGATCGAAGTTTCGGTCGAAAAACTGGACCGGATTCCCGGCGCATTGGGCGTCACGATCTGTCGAACCGTTGGCAGGATGACCGCAGGGCAGGCAGAATTGCCGGTTTCGGTGGTGCTGTGGAAAGGATCGGGCGATTTCCCGGACGGCGCGGTTATCCTGGTTCCCGATGCGCCCGGCCTTCCCCTTCCCGAAGGCCAGAACAGGCGGCGAATTGCCATGCTGGCATTGGATCAGGCGGCCTGGGCCCTGTCGGGCCGGCTTGGGCTTGAGGTCGCAGAAAGCAGAACCGAACTGGATGACGCGATCAGATCCGCGCGTCCGGTCGTTTGGGCGCCGGCAAGGCTGGCGGCGGATATCCCGGAAATCGAGGCCGATCCAGTGCATCTGGCGGGTTGGCTGGCCAACCGGCTTGGCGCGGAAGCCGTCCTGGTGACATTGCCCGACGACACGCCCCTGCCCGAACCTCCTGCCGGTTTCCCTGTCCCGCTGCGCCGTGCTTCCGGGTCGGGCCAGCAAGTCTGAAAATCATGGAAACCCGGCGCATCTATTATCGTCCAATCCCCCTGAATACCGGCGGGCGCTGGCCCTTGGCCGGAGGTCCGGTCGGTTTCTCGCAACTCGAACGGCTTGAACGTGGCCGGGCTCCGGAAATTTGCGATCAGGTTCCGGCGGATATCCTTGAAACGCTGACCACCGCCCGCCCGCCGATGATGGGGATGAGTTTCGACCGCCCCCGCCTGATGGGAATCGTCAATGCGACGCCGGACAGCTTTTCGGATGGCGGCAGCTACGACCCGATTCATCAGGGTAACGCCCTGATCGCGGCGGGTGCGGATATCCTTGATATCGGAGGAGAATCGACCCGCCCCGGCGCACAGGAAATCCCCGTTGAAGATGAAATCGCACGTGTCGCCCCTGCCATCCGGGAATTATCCGCGCGAATCCCCATATCCGTGGATACGCGCAAATCCGGGGTTGCCGCCGCCGCGCTCGGGGCCGGCGCGTCGATGGTCAACGATGTCTCGGGATTTGATTTCGATCCCGTGCTTGCCTCCGTGATCTCGGAAAGCGGCTGTCCGGTTTGTCTGATGCATGCACAGGGGCGGCCTGAAACCATGCAGGACGATCCGCGATATGACGATGTCTTGCTGGACGTCTATGACGCCTTGGAAGCAAGGTTGGCCCGTGCCGAGGCCGCCGGGATACCGCGAAACCGTATTTTCGTCGATCCCGGAATCGGCTTTGGAAAGACCCAGGACCATAATCTTGCCCTGCTAAGACGGATTTCGCTGTTTCACGGTCTGGGCAGCCCGATATTGCTGGGCCTGTCGCGCAAGCGTTTCATCGGCGCGATTGGTGGGGCCGAACGGCCGGCGGACAGAATGCCGGGCACATTGGCACTGACATTGGCCGCAATCGCGCAGGGGGTTCAGATGCACCGCGTCCATGACGTCGCCGAGATTGCACAGGGCCTGCGCCTGTGGCAAGCGGTGGGGCAAAACACAGAGGCAGAGACATGAGCGAAAAGCTGTTCGGAACCGATGGTGTGCGCGGGCGCGCCAATACCCACCCGATGACCGCGGAAATGGCCCTGCGCCTTGGCGCGGCGGCAGGCAGGTTCTTTCGACGGGACGGGCGCAACGGGCACCGGGTGGTCATCGGCAAGGATACGCGGCTTTCGGGATATATGCTGGAAAATGCCCTGACCGCCGGGCTGACCTCGACAGGGATGAATGTCCTTCTTCTGGGGCCGGTGCCGACGCCTGCAGTGGGCTACCTGACCCGCTCGATGCGGGCCGATCTGGGCATCATGATCTCGGCCAGTCATAATCCGGCCGAGGATAATGGCATCAAGTTCTTCGGCCCGGACGGTTTCAAGCTCTCCGATCACGCGGAAGACGAAATTCAGAATATCGTCTCGGGCGAGATCACGCCCGCGCAGCCCGCGAATATCGGCCGCGCCAAGCGGATCGATGACGGGCGTGGGCGTTACGTCGAATATGCCAAGACGACCTTTCCCGGCGGACAGCGGCTGAACGGGCTGAAAGTGGTCGTCGACTGCGCCCATGGCGCCGCCTATCGCGCCGCGCCCGAGGTCCTGTGGGAACTGGGCGCCGACGTGATTCCGCTTGGCGTCGAGCCGAATGGCTTCAACATCAATGACAAAGTCGGAAGCACCCATCCCGAAACCTGCGCCAGGGCGGTTCTCGAACATGGCGCGGATCTGGGGATCACGCTGGATGGCGACGCGGACCGGGTGCAGATCATCGACGAAAAAGGCAATCTGGCCGATGGCGATCAGATCATGGCGCTTCTTGCCTCGCGCTGGGCGCAGCAGGGCCGCCTGAAAGGACATGCCCTGGTCGCAACGGTGATGTCCAATCTGGGATTGGAGCACTATCTTGACGGGCTTGGCCTGCGGCTTGAACGCACCCGTGTGGGCGATCGCTATGTGGTCGAACGGATGCGTGAAGGCGGCTATAATCTGGGCGGCGAGCAGTCGGGACATATCGTTATGACCGATTACGCGACCACTGGCGACGGGCTGATCGCGGGGCTGCAATTTCTGGCTGCCATGTCCGACAGCGGCGAATCCGCCAGCCAGTTGGTGTCCCAATTCGATCCGGTGCCGCAAATGCTGAAAAATGTCCGCTATGCCGCCGGCACGGATCCGCTGGCCGCCGCCGCCGTACGCTCGGTCATTTCAGAGGTCGAGGCGCGGCTGGGCAGTTCAGGTCGTGTGCTGATCCGAAAATCGGGAACCGAACCGCTGATCAGGGTCATGGCCGAGGCAGAGGACGAAGCTCTCCTGCACGAGATCATCGATGAGATCGTCGCGGCCGTCGAAACGGCAGCGTAACGAATCCAGCTATGACTGCGATCTCAATCCTAGATTCCACATAGAAAATGCATGAAATAGCATTGTATTTAAATGTAAATTTCCCTTCATCCCACCAATTCTTCCTCCCCTTCTTCTTTGTGCTAAATACCTCGGGGGTCCGGGGGCAGCGCCCCCGGCCGTCGCGGGGCGCGCCGCCTTGTTTTTACAGCCCGGCAGCCCGCAATACGATATACCACACACGCTCAGCGGGACAGCAACCCCCCCGGGGGGTCGGAATCGGTAAGCCAGTCGAACCGGG
>NZ_JAUUTZ010000019.1 GCF_030678915.1 Paracoccus wurundjeri
CATTGATCGGCGTCCGCCCCGGGGGGGGGGGGGGGTCGCTCCGCCCGGGGGGTTTTTGGGCGCCCCGGGGGGGGGGGCGGCGCCGCCCCCGCACCCCCGAGGTATTTGGACAAAGAAGAAGGGGAGAAGGCGAATCCGGGCGGGTGCGGCACGTACAAGAGATGCCGCAGCCTGTTCTTTGCGTTTCGTTGCCCCGGGCTTATGCCGCCCCGACATGATCGTCCAGTTGGACCATATGGCCGGGCGAGACCTCGCGGTATTGCCGGGTCGGGTGGATATAATCCATCGGGCGCACCGGCGAGCGTATTTCGGTGGAATCGGCGGGCTGCATGATCCCCCGGCGCGATGGGTCGGGGATGGGAACGGCAGCGATAAGCCGCTGGGTATAGAGATGTTGCGGGTTGTCGAAGATTGCGGCCCTGGGGCCGATTTCGACGATCTCACCGAAATACATTACCGCAACCCGATGACTGATCCGTTCAACGACCGACATGTCATGCGAGATGAACAGATAGGCCAGATCATGTTCCGCCTGAAGATCCAGAAGCAGGTTCGAGACCTGCGCCTTGACCGAGACATCCAGCGCCGAAACGGCCTCATCCGCGACGATCACCTGCGGGCTAAGCGCCAATGCGCGGGCAATCGAGATGCGCTGCCGCTGGCCGCCCGAAAATTCATGCGGGAAGCGTTCCGCCATGTCGGGCGACAGGCCAACCTGCGACAACAGGGTCGCCACCCGGTCCTTTGCCTCTGATCCGGACATCAGGCGATGCGACAACATCGGTTCTTTGATGGCATCGCCGATCTTGATGCGCGGGTTCAGCGAAGCGAAGGGATCCTGAAAGATCATTTGCGCGGAACGCCGCAGCCGGCGCAGTTCCTGCCCCGAGATATCGGCGATATCCTTGTCGCCGATGAAGATATTCCCTTTGGTCGGCTTTTGCAGACGCATGATCGCGCGGCCGGTGGTGGATTTCCCGCAACCGGATTCGCCAACCAGCGCCAGAGTTTCGCCAGGATAGAGCTGAAAGGACACGTCCTCCACCGCGTGAACCCGCCCATGCGGCAGATCGAACCGGATGGACAGGTTCGAAACCGAGACCACCGGTTTCGCATCAGGGGATGTCCGGACCATTTCGATCCCTTCGCTTGCGATGCCGGTGGTCAGATCAACCTCAGGAAAGCGCCGCGGACCCTTGGCGTCGCCCATCGAGCCAAGACGTGGGATTGAGGCCAGCAGGGCCTTGGTATAGGGCCGGGTCGGGTTCGCGAAAATCCTGCCGGTTTCGCCGGTTTCGACGGTATCGCCGCGAAACACCACAAGGGTACGGTCCGCCACCTCGGCCACCACGCCCATATCATGGGTGATGAACAGAACGGCCATGTTCTCTTCTTTCTGAAGCTCGCGGATCAGCAACAGAATTTCGGCCTGAATGGTGACGTCCAGCGCGGTGGTCGGTTCATCCGCGATCAGCAGTTTGGGGCGGCAGGCCAGCGCCATGGCGATCATCACCCGCTGTCGCATCCCGCCCGAAAACTTATGCGGATATTCATGCAGCCGGTCTTTGGCGGCCGGGATCCGGACACGTTCCATCAGGCGCAGCGCCTCGGCCTCGGCTTCGCGCCACGACATGCTGCGATGCAGGACCAAAGCTTCGGCAAGCTGATTGCCGATGGTGAATACCGGGTTGAGCGACGTCATGGGTTCCTGAAAGATCATCCCGATATCGCCGCCGCGCACGCCGCGCATCTCTGACTCGCTGATCTTCAGCAGATCGCGGCCGTCCAGCAGGATCCGGCCCTCGATACGGGATTTGTCGCGCGGCAAAAGGCGCATCGTCGACAGGGCGGTGACGCTTTTGCCCGATCCGGATTCGCCGACGATGGCAAGGGTTTCGCCCGCGTTGATATGGAAGTTTATATCCCGGATGACGGGTTTCCAGCCGTCGCGGGTGTGAAACGAGGTCGTCAGGTTCTCGACCGCAAGGATCGGCTGGCTGTGAACATCATTCATATCAGCGTTCCTTCGTCAGACGTGGATCGACCAGATCGCGCAAACCGTCGCCAAGAAGTTGCAGCGACAGGACCGAGAAAACGATGGCAAGGCCGGGGAAAAGCATCAGCCAGGGCGCGTTGTTCATATATTCGCGCCCCGAGGCCAGCATCGTGCCCCATGTTGGCATATCGGTCGAAACGCCCACGCCAAGGAAAGACAGGCTTGCCTCGGCCAGCATCGCCGAAGCGAAGACGAATGTTGCCTGCACCAGGATCGGAGAGGCAAGGTTCAGCAGCACATGACGCAGCAGCAATTGTCGGGTGGGCAGCCCAAGCGTCACCGCGGCCTCGATATAAGGCATTTCGCGCAGGACAAGGGTCGAGCCGCGTACGATCCGGGCCAGCCGCGGCGCATAGGTGATGCCCAGCGCGATAATGACCGTTACCAGCGATGGTCCGAGCGCCGCGACCAATGCAATGGCCAGCAGGATATCGGGAAAGGACATCATGGCGTCGAGCAGTCGCGATATCGGCGTATCAAGACGCGGGAAGAAACCGGCCGCGACGCCAAGGATGACGCCCAGAATGGTGGACAGGATCACGACGCCAAGGCTGACCAGAAGCGAAATCCGGCCCGCATAGATCGCGCGGGACAGGATATCGCGGCCGAATTCATCGGTGCCGAACCAATGCTCGGACGAGGGGGGCAGAAGCTTGTTGACGATCGAAAGCTTGTTCGGCGCGTATGGCGAAATCAGCGGCGCAAGGATCGCGGCAAGCACGACGATTGTCAGGATGATCATGCCGATCACGACGGCGCGGTTCCGCAAAAGCGGGCGGATCGCGATGAGGAATCTGGAAATCATAGCCGCACCCTCGGATCAGCGACGACATAAAGCATGTCCACGATGAAATTGATCAGGACATAGATTGCCGCGACGACCAGCAATGTCCCCTGAATCACGGGATAATCGCGTCTTAGCACTGCCGAGACGACAAGATTTCCGACGCCGGGCAGGCCAAAGACGGTTTCCGTCACAACGGCGCCCGCGACCAGCATGGCGATGGACAGGCCAATGACGGTAATGATTGGCACCAGCGCGTTCCGGAAGGCATGTTTCAGCACCACCCGTCGCTCATTCGCGCCTTTGGCCCGGGCGGTGCGCACATAATCGTCGCCCAGAACGTCCAGCATTGCCGCGCGAGTAAACCGCGTGATCAGTGCCGAATTGACAACGCCCAGAGCGACGGCGGGCAGGACCAGATGACCTAACCGGTCCACGAAGGGCGTCGCGGGGCCGCCATAGCCCGAGGCGGGGAACCAGCCCAATTGCACCGCAAAGACCTGAATCAGGATCAGGCCCAGCCAGAAGCTGGGAACGCTGGCCGCCACCATGGTCAGGGTGACGACGATCTGATCGAAGATCGTCCCGCGCTTGACCGCCGACAGGATGCCCACCGGCAGCGCGATGGCCGAGGCGATCAGGATCGAGAACAGTGTCAGGAAAAATGTCGGCTCGGCACGGGCAAGCAAAGCCTGCCCCACCGATTGGTTCAGGAAAATCGAATGGCCAAGATCGCCCTTCAGCAAGCCCAGCATGAATTGCCCGTATTGAACGATCAGCGGCGCATTGAGCCCCAGCCTTTCGCGTAATTGGGCGATATCTGCGGGCGTGGCGTCAGAGCCAAGCATGACAGCGGCGGGGTCGCCCGGCGTGACCCGGACAATGATGAAAACAAGCGTTGCGACAATCAGCAGCACGATCAACATGCCGAAAAGACGCTTTGCGAAAGCACGAACGACCCGGTTCATGGCAATTACTCCGTTGGGGTGACGTTCCAGAAATGCGGCCAATAGGTCGGCTCGTAGCCGCTGACGGTATTGGCGACGCCGGACACACCATTGAAATTGCCGACCTTGAACAGCGGCGCATCGTCATAGATCGCCGTCTGGATGCCAGCCCATGCCGCGATTTTATCTTCGTCCGAGGTCGCCTCCATATAAGTGCCTACGGCCTGCGCCTTCTGATCCGAGACATACCAGCCCGGATAGTTGTCATTGATCGTATTGATCGTGGTCGGGTCGCCGGGGAAATTCGAATGGGTGATGAAGATATCCCATTTGCCCGGATCGGCGCGGCGCTCGGTCAGGGTTGCCCAATCCACCACCTGCAAATCGACCTTGAACCCCGCCGCTTCCAGATAAGCCTTGGCGACTTCGCCGATCTTGTAATGGAATTCATACTGGCGGCTGGTCAGCAGACGGATGGGCGTGCCGTCATATCCGGCATCGGACAGCATTTTCGCCGCCCCTTCGGGATCCGCCTCGTCATAGCGGGCGACGCCTTCCTCCGTATGCCAGATATAACCTTCCGGGAAGATCGAGCCATCCACACTAAAGAACCGCTCATCCCCGAAAGCGGCAAGCATCATGTCGTTGGGATCAAGCGCAAGTTGAACGGCCTGACGCAGTTGCTTGTTCGTCAGGGGGCCTTCCTGCATATTCATGTTCATCGAGGCCCAGCCCGAGTTCTCGAAAATCACCGGCTTGGCATTGTCGCTGGCCTCTACCCGTTCATAGGCACTGACCGGCAGAGAGTCCGCGAAATCGAACTGCCCGGAAATCAGCCCTTCAACGCGGGTATTCGCATCGGGAACCGGGACGAAATGAATTTCCTTCGCGATAGCCTCGCGTTTGCCGGCATAGTTGCTGACCTCACCCTTGGGCGATTTATAATCCTCGAAACGGACAAGCTGTGTATATTGATCCGGCTTGCGCTCCTTCAGCAGATAGGGACCGGTGCCGACGAATTCCGTCAGCTCATCCCCGATTTTCTCCGAAGGCAGGATGATCGCGGCTTGCGAGATGGTGGCAAGCAGCGGCGCATACCGGGATATCAGCTTGAAAACCACGACATTGTCGCCATCGGCCGTCAGGCTTTCGACAATCTCGGCGACCTCTTTGCCCTTGGAGTTGATCTTCATCCAGCGTTCAAGCGAGGCAACCACGTCGGCGCTGTCGAAATCGCTGCCGTCATGGAATTTCACCCCTTCGCGCAGCGGAATGCGATAGGTCAGCCCATCCTCGGATATCTCGGGCATGTCCGCTGCCAGCAGCGGAACCGAGCGCCATGCCGCATCATAAGTGAACAGGGTTTCGAAGATATGCTGATCGATGGTCAGAACGATATCGGTCGGCGTTTGCATCGCATCAAGCGTGGGCGGTTCGCCAATGGTGGCGACGGTCAGGATACCTTCGCCCGGGTCGGCCAATGCGGTGCCCGCCAGTCCGGCGATCAATGCGATGGTACTTGTCGTGAGTGCGGATTTTTTCATGATTAAACTTCCTGTTGAGACGTTTCGTTTTTGGGTTCGGCTTCCAGCCCAAGCGGATCCTCGACCCGCGGCCATATGTCCCGGGGGGCCTTGCGATAATCGGTCTTTGCCGGATCGGTGGGGTAGGATGTCGGTGCGGCGATATAAACGATCTCGGATGTGATCGGCGCGAAACCGGCGTAGAAATGGTTGGTGGATTTCACCAGCAGGTAATCCTTGGCCGCGAAATCCATGCCCGCGTTGGTAAATATATCGGGCTCATAGGTCTGCGTCCGGCTGGTGATCAGGATAATGTCCAGTTGTGTGCCGACCGGGCGAACTACTGCAGCGCGCCCAAGCGTCACCCGGCTGTTGCGAAAGCTTTGCCAGCCCGCGTCCAGAACGCGCATCACCCTGACCCGCAGGTCCAGCGGCTCGCCCCCATGTGCGCAGGATTTACCGCCGATCCGCATATCCAGTTCGGCACCTTCGCCCGCCGCATGGGCGAACCCGGCGGCGATCGGATCCCAAATGGTCGCCACGCCAAGACTGGTCATGCCGCGCGCGATCATCTGGCGCAGGATATAGGTGGCATCCCCGGCCACGCCGCCACCCGGATTGTCCCAGACATCCGCGATCACCACCGGCTTGTCGGGATACCGATTGCGCAATGCCTGCGCGTAATCCAGACCGGCATCCGTATCCAGCATGGGCATCACGGTATCGCGGCGCATCAGATACAGCTCTTCGCCAAGCCGTTTCGCCAATGCGTCGCCACCCGCAGGGTCATTATCGGTGACGACGACGATCCTTGTTCCCATTTCAGGGACATCGCCCGCCATGAAGCCGTGAATGACCGAGATGGACAGAACACCGTCCTTGCCCTGCATGTCGGCCAGCCTGTCCACATAGGACCGCATCGGTTCGCGGCTGGTGGGATAGATGGTGATCATCCGGCAATCGAAACTCGAAATGACCGGTTTCACCTCACCCCGCAGCGCGCGCAGGGAAAGCTCGACCACATGCTCGCCGCGCTCTTCGAAATCGGTATGCGGGAATTCCAGAAAGGCGGCCATCAGGTCAAGATTGCGCACCCGCTTCGGGGTCAGATGGCTATGCGGATCGAATTCGGCCGAGATCAGGACATCCGGGCCGGTGATCTCGCGGATATGTTGAAGCAGATCGCCTTCGGGATCATCGTAATCCTGCGCCACCATCGCCCCGTGCAGCCCAAGGACGATCCCGTCGACCGGCAAGGCGGCGCGAAGCTGATCAAGGATCTGATCCCGCAATTCCTCATAAGTCGCACGCTGGATCAGCCCCGCCGGTTCCGCCCAGCAAGAGGTGCCTTCGATGACGGTAAAGCCCTCTTGTTTCCCGCGCCTGCGCAGAATCGGCACGACAGCAGAACATAATGTCGGCGTTTCGGGGTGCTGCCCCGGAGTGGCGAAGAATGCCGCGCGAAAGGCATTCATGTCGGTCGGCACCGGTGAGAAGGTGTTGGTTTCGGTCGCAAGGGATGCGGTGAAGATGCGCATGATCAGACCGCGAGAATAAAGATGCGGAATGGCCGGCGAGCGACTGTCGCTGGGGGCGTTGTCACGGTGCCGGATGCGATCATCCTGTGATCGTTTGCCATTACAATACACCCCCTCATTCGTAAATAATTTACATTAATTACGGTAATCTGGCGAATCATGTCAAGAAAATTTGGAATTACCGAAATTTAAGGTAAATTCTTTTCATAAAATGCATCTGATGATACTAGGGCGATCTTTGATCGTGATCTGGTCGGATGAAAATTCGAAGGCGGAAATGTCCCGGGCGTAACGCCAAGTGGAGTCATCGGCGCCATGCGGTGAAAACCGCGCCGGTCACGGCAGAGAGATTTTCAGTCTGCATGGGCGCGGTCGGTGTTGACGGCCGACCGCGCCCGTCCTGTTCACCAGACCGTACCGCGCGCCGCGACGTCTTCGACCCGGGTCACGACACCATCGCGGTGAAAGACCATCCGGTCGAACAGGTTACTGACGACACAGGTATGATTCGGCACGATTCGCACGACCTCGCCCAAGGATGGAAACTCCCCTGAATGCCCGCTCAGATCCACCACCGCATGTTCTTCCGACAGGCCGGTGATCCGGGCGCCTTCGGCCCCGAAGATTTGCCCGTAATCGCTGAACCCCAGCAGATCCGAGGTCAGGGCTTTCGATCCCGAATCCAGCACCGCCCGATCCGCGGCAGGGCGCGAGATGACGGTTGCCAGAATAGTCATCGCCAGATCATCGGATCCGCATTGCCCGGCGCGCACCATGCTGCGGTCGTTATAGATATAGGTTCCGGCCCGATGCTCGGTCGCCGAAGGCACCAGATGCGCCTTGTAAAGATCGGGCGATCCGCCGCTGGAACGGACCGGGCAGGGGATGCCTTTCGCGTCCAGCCCCTGCATGGCGGTCGCAAGGAAGGACTCGACCTGCTCTGCCCCGCCGGGTGCGGGATAGGTCATCAGCCCGACAAATTCGAGCCCCGGTGCCGCAACGATATATTCGGCCAGTTCAATCGCGGCTTGTGCGGTTTGCACGCCGCAGCGCTTCCCGCCGGTATCGCATTCGATCATGACCCGCAAATGATGCGATGTGTCGAATGTTGCGGCCAGCCCGTCAATCACCGCCTTGCTGTCGGCCACGACCGTCAGCCTGGCGACCCGGTCGTTCAGCAACTTCAGCCGCGCCAGTTTTGCGGGGCCGAGAATGTGATATGTAAGCAGGATATCGTCGATCCCGGCATCCGCGAAAACCTCGGCCTCGGTGATTTTCTGGCAATTGATCCCTTTCGCGCCGGCAGCAATCTGCTGGCCCGCAAGCGCCGGGATCTTGTGGGTCTTGATATGCGGGCGGAAGCTTTTGCCGCATTCATCCAGATATTTCTGTGCCCGCGCGATATTCCGTTCAAGTATCGTTTCGTCGATAATCGGCATTGGCGTCGGAATCTCGGAAATCGGGGTTCCGGGCTTGGGCCATGGATAGCTCATGTCATGTCCTTCGTGTTTGTGGAGGCGCGATCGGTAATGTTTATAATTTTCATATTTCAGCGTAGATTCGGATAAAATACCAGCAGATTTGCTTGACTGCAGCATAATTATGTAATTAATTTTCCTTATCGGCCGATTACACCAATCAGGAATATCCCTGTGGACCTGTTTCATGCCCTGACCGACGAAGAGCGCAGCCGATCCAGGCTTGACGCGAAAATCACCGCGCTGGTGCTGGATGACGTGGATTTCGTCACGGGCTCGACAATCAACGAACTGGCCGAGCGTGCCGGGGTATCCCCGCCGACGATCACACGGTTTTGCAGGCGTCTGGGCTGTGCGAGCTTTGCGGATTTCAAGGTGCAGCTTGCGCGGATGACCTATGTCGGGCTGCGCTATCTGAAGCCGGAAATGCCGACAACGACGGTGTCGGAAGTCATCGACGATATTGTCGCCAAGGCGCAGGATACGCTGTTTTCACTGCATAATCAGCTTGATCACGACCGGCTGGAGGATGCGGCGCGGCTTCTGCGCGGTGCCGGCTTCATTCAGGCGGTCGGCGCGGGCGGGAATTCTTCCATGATCGCGAATGAGATTCAGAACCGCCTGTTCCGGCTTGGCTGTCATGTGCAAAGCACCAATGACAAGGCGATGGCGGTCATGCTGGCGGCGGCGGCAACGCCTGATACGGTCGCGATCGTGTCGTCAATGACGGGCCGGGATGTGGAACTGGTCCGGTGCCTTGATCTTTACCGTCACCACAACGTGCCGACCATCGCGCTTACGCAAAGCGGATCACCGGTTTCCGAGCGGGCCTCGGTCGTGATTCCGATTGATCTGCCCGAGGGTGTCAATATTTATCGTCCGACCTCGACGCGCTATGCCTATCTGGCGGTGATCGATATTCTTGCCAATCTGGTAGCTTACGCCGACCGCCAGAAATCGCTGCAATATCTGCGGCGGATCAAGGAAGAACTGGTCAGCAATCGCGATGGCGACGACCGCCAGCTTCTGGGCGATTAATCAATAACCCTGTTAATATGGAGAATAGCATGACGATCAAACGCCACGGTGTCGGGGCTTCGAAAGGTTCGGGACAGAAATCGCTGCCCTTCGCCAAGGCGACGGAAGCGGATGGCTGGCTTTACGTTTCGGGCCAGACCCCGATGCGCGACGGCGAAGTCACTGGTCACGGCATTACCGAGCAGGCCAATATCGCCATCGAGAACATGCTGCAGATCGTCAAGGATGCCGGTTATGGCGTCGAAGATATCGTCCGCGTCGGGGTCTGGCTGGACGATGCGCGCGATTTCTGGAGCTTCAACGGCGTCTTCGAGAAATATTTCGGAGACCATCCGCCCGCCCGCGCCGCAGTACAATCCTCGATGGTGGTGGATTGCAAGGTCGAGGTAGATTGTATCGCTTATAAGAAGAAATGAGGGCAGGGCCGGGTCGCCTGAACCCGGCCCGGAACCGGCGGGAATGTTCCTGATATGAAAAGGGCGGCGACATGCCGCCCTTTCGAGAATTATGCTGCATCCCGATGTGAAACTTCCGGCCAGCCATCCGCCGGCCCGAGCCATTTCAATGAAGTCCGAATTCCGCCATAAGCTGCCGCCGGTTCTGTACGAAGTCGGGATCGCTGCGGTCTCTGGGATGGGGCAGATCGATATCGATCAGGCGGATGGCAGTATCCTTCGTCTTTGGCAGGACCAGCACCCTGTCGGCCAGAAAGATCGCCTCTTCAAGATCATGGGTGACAAGCACCATGGTCACGCTTTCTTCCGTCCAGATGCGAACAAGCTCTTCCTGCATCGTCATCTTGGTCATGGCGTCAAGCGCGCCAAGCGGTTCGTCCAGCAACAGGATCTCGGGCTGAACGGTCAGTGCGCGGGCGATGCCGACCCGCTGGGCCATGCCGCCCGAAAGTTGCCGGGGCCATGCCCCCTCGAATTCGGCCAGGCCCACAAGGCGGATATAATGCCGCGCCCTTTCCGCGGCCTGGTCGCCTGGGATGCCCTGAACCTCCAGCCCGAAGGCAACATTTCCAAGCACCGTGAGCCAGGGCAGAAGCCGGGGTTCCTGAAAGATCACCGCGCGTTCCTTGCCAAGCCCGTGGACCGGTTCGCCATCGATCAGAACGCTGCCGGAATCCGGCTCTGTCAGCCCGGCCAGCACGCGAAGTAAGGTCGTTTTGCCGGAACCGCTGGCGCCCACGATGGCAAGGCTTTCGCCGCCGGAAATGTTGAGATTGATGTCTTTCAGAACCGTCAGGCTATCGCCGTCGATCCGGAAGGATTTGGAAAGGTCGCGGATCGTGACCTCTCCTTTCGCGGAAATCTGTGCAACGCTCATGCGCCCGATCCCTTGTCGGTCTTTTCCTCCTCGCCCGTGACCAGAAGAATGTCGGATACGTCAAGCTGTCCTTCGGATAGGGCACCTTCGCGAACCAGAACATCGATCCAGAACTGCACGTCGCGCTCTACCGGCAAACCGCCTTCGCGGATGCCATAGCCTGCGAAATACTGTGCCACCTCGGGATTCTCGCCGCGCTCTTCAAGCATGCGGGCCATGATCTCGCGGGTTTCCTCGGGGTGTTCGCGCGCGTAATCCAGCGCAAGGGCCGATTTCTCGATAAAGGCTTTGGCCGCTTCGGAATGCTCATCCGCCCAATCCCGGCGCAATACGGTAAAGCCGCCGGCGATATCGCCAAGAATATCGGTATCGTCGAAAACCGCCCGCAGCCCGCCTTGCGTGCGGGCAACCCCTTCGAATGTCGTCTGCCAATAGCCGAATGCGGCGATATCGACCTGTTTCGAGCGCAGGACCTGTTCAAGCTGCGGGCCCGGCGCCACGATCAGATTGGCGGCGTTCTGTGGCAGGCCAACCGAATGCAGCGCCTCGCGCACCGTATAGTCAAGATGCGCGCCAAGCGTGTTCACCGCGATGGTCTTGCCTGCGATATCCTCGATCGAATGGATCGGGCTGTCCTCAAGCACATAGAAAATGGATTGCACCTCGTCATTGATGCCATTGCTGGGGTAAGCCGCCACGAAATCATTGCCGCTTGCGATGGAATTGAGCACGGCGGAGGTCGCGGCCGAGCCGATATCGACGTCCCCGGAGGCAAGGGCAAAAAGGGATTCGGGGCCGCCGCCGGCATAGCCGATACTTTCGACGCTGACGCCGGTGCCTTCGAAGTAGCCAAGTTCCTGGGCCAGTTCATGCGCGGCGATGCTGCCATGGCTCGCGAGGAAGCGCATGGTGACATCCTCGGCATGTGCCGCGCCGGCCAGAACGATCGTGGCGCCCGCGGCGGAAAGAAGGTTTCTGAACCTGTGGGTCATGGGTCTATCCTAATTGTGAAATCCGGAGATCACTGGTTGACGACGCTCCAGCGGCAAAGACGCCGCTGCAGCAGCACCAGAACCGCGTTCGCGGCAAGGCCAAGAAAGGCCAGCAGGAAGATTGCGGCGAACATCAGGGGGATCTGGAAATTGTACTGGGCATTCATCACCTGAAAACCGATCCCCTTATTCGCGCCGATCATCTCTGCCGCGATCAGCAGCAGAAGCGCCGTCGTCGCCGAAAGCCGCAGGCCCACGAAGATGGACGGCACGGAAGCGGGCAGGA
This sequence comes from Paracoccus wurundjeri, assembly GCF_030678915.1. Taxonomy (GTDB): domain Bacteria; phylum Pseudomonadota; class Alphaproteobacteria; order Rhodobacterales; family Rhodobacteraceae; genus Paracoccus; species Paracoccus onubensis_A. The sequence goes on from NZ_JAUUTZ010000019.1 coordinate 11,975, forward strand.
TGACGCGGCGAAAGATGGTCGCGCGCGAGGCCCCGAAACTGCGGGCCATCTCGATCAGTTTCGCATCGACTTCCTTGACCCCGCCGATCGTGGCCAGCAGGATCGGGAAGATCGTCGCCCAGAAGATCAGAAACACTTTCGAGGTTTCACCAAGCCCAAGCAGCAGGATGAAGACCGGATAAAGGGCAAGTGCCGAGGTTTGCCGGAAAAGTTGCAGGATCGGGTCAAGCGCACGCTCCACCGGTTTGATCTGTCCCATGACAAGGCCAAGCGGGATCCCAAGCCCGACGGCGGCAACAAAGGCAATGCCCGCCCGCTGGATCGAGATCGCGATATCATCAAGCAAAGCCCCCGAGGTGATCCCGCCCCAAAGCGCTTGCGCCACGCGGTCAAGCGGAGGAAAGACCGCCGGATTCAGCCAGCCGACCGTGCTGGCAATCTGCCAGCCTGCGAAAAAGGCGAAGATCAGGCCATAATCGGCAGCCGCCTTGCCAAGCACAGGCGAAATACCTTTGGCGCCAATGGTCCATTTCGGCCGCACACGCTGCGCGGCACCGGTCAGGTCATAGGTCATTGATATTCGCTCCTGTCATTCTGCGGCCTGGGCCGTTTTACGACCTGCCACATATCCATTGACGGGGATGGGCAGGCCAAGATTTTCGCGCAGGGTCCGGCCTTCATAGGCGGTGCGGAACAGACCGCGCCGCTGTAGCTCGGGGATTACCAGATCGACGAAATCGTCAAGCGATGTGGGAAGCCAGGGCGGCAAGATGTTGAAGCCATCTGCGGCTTCGCTCTCGAACCACTCCTGCAGCATATCGGCGATTTGTTTGGCTGTACCGATGATCGTGTAATGCCCGCGCGCCGACGCAACCCATTGGTAAAGCTGACGGATCGTGAAGCCGTTCTCATCGGCGATCTGGCGAAGCAGCACCTGACGCGACTTGTTGCCCTCGGTCGGAGGGGCGGGCGGCAGGGGGCCGTCGAGATCATGGCCCGTCAGATCCAGTGTTCCCCCGGTCAGGCCGTTCAGAAGCGCGATGCCGTCCTCTTCCAGGATATAGGAGGTGAGGCGTTCGTATTTCTCCTGCGCCTCTTCCTCGGTTCGTCCGACGAAGGGCGACACACCGGGCATGATCAGCACATGATCGGGATTGCGCCCTTCGGCGGCGGCGCGGGTCTTGATGTCGCGATAAAATTCCTGCGCGGTGTTCAGCCGCTGATGCGCGGTGAAGATGACTTCCGCCGTCGCGGCGGCCAGTGATCTTCCGTCCTCGGACTGACCGGCCTGAACGATGACGGGATGACCTTGTGGGGAACGGGGCACGTTCAGCGGGCCATTGACCTTGAAATGTTCACCCACATGATCCGCGAAATGCATCTTGCCGGTATCGTAAAAGACACCGCTTTCCTTGTCGCGAATGAATGCGTCATCCTCGAAACTGTCCCAAAGTTTCCTGACGACCTCGACATGTTCCCGCGCGCGGCGATACCGCGTTGCATGCGGCGGCTGTTCGGCAAAGTTGAAATTCCGGGCCGCGGCGTCGCTTGCCGTCGTCACCACGTTCCAACCGGCCCGACCACCAGAGATCAGGTCGAGAGACGCGAATTTGCGGGCGATGTTATAGGGTTCTTCGTAACTTGTGGAGGCCGTCGCGATGAAGCCGAGATGTTTTGTCAGCGGCGCCAAAGCAGAGAACAGGGTCACCGGTTCGAAGCCTGCGACCTTGGCATTGCCGCCCTCGGTCCCGCCGCCGAATGAGACGGCAAGACCATCGGCAAGGAAATAGGCATCGAACAGCCCGCGCTCCGCTGTTTGGGCAAGTTGCTTGTGAAACTCGAAATTCGTGGCGCCATCGGCGGGCTGATCGGGGTGACGCCAGGCAGCCACATGCTGACCGCCGCCAGGCAGGAATGCACCAAGTTTGATCTGTCTGGTCATGATTGCGGGTCCTGTGAGATGTGAAAGGTCATGGTCAGGAGAGTTTGACGCTCCTGCGGCCATCGATGCCTACGGGCGTATCGCCCTCGGTGGTTACGCGCCGCACGACGCGATGGGCGTCGCCATAATCGTTGATTGCCACATGCTGGGTTGCGCGGTTATCCCAGATCGCAACGTCACCGACACGCCAGCGCCAGCGAACCGTGTTTTCAGGGGCGGTGATATAGTCTTGGAACAGCTCGTAAATCTTGTGGGTATCGGATCGCGACAGCCCGTTAATGCGCTGCACGAAACTGCCCAGCAACAATGTCCGTTCTCCGGTTTCGGGATGCACGCGCACCACGGGATGCTCGGCCTGGAAGACCTTGGACGAGAAGACCTCGCGGTAATGTTTCTTTTCGACCTCTGTCGCTTTCGGACGCTGGGCCGCGTAGTCATAGGAATTGCTGTGAACCGCCCGCAGGGACTCGGCCAGCTGCTTTAACGCGGGCGGCAGCGCCTCATATGCGGCGCTCGTATTGGCCCAGATCGTGTCCCCGCCCGTTTCGGGGATGACGACGCCACGCAGCACCGAATATTTGGGATAGGCCGGAACGAATGTAATGTCGGTATGCCACTGATCGGCCCGGCCACCATGAGACGAATCCAGTTCCAGAAGGCTTGTCGTTCCCTTGCGCACATGCTGGGTCGGATGTGCCACCAATTCGCCCAGCCGCGAGGCAAAGGCTTCCTGACCGGCATCGTCGAGATGGTGCTGATCGCGGAAAAACACGACCTTGTGGCGGGCGATAAGCGTCTTGATCTCGTCGACGACCAGATCGTCAAGGTCCCCGGATAGCTGCACGCCCCGGATCTCGGCGCCAATGACCGGCGTGACCTGATGCGTCTCAAGGACCGGGGTGCCGTGGGTAATGATATCTTGCTGAGTCATGGGAAAAGCTCCTTTCAGTGAGCACAGGCCCGCCGTTGCCGGTTCAGGGATGAGCCGGATCGGGAACAGGACGGACTGATGAGGTTCTGGTTCTCAGGCTGGACTAAAGACAGGTTCGCGCTGTCGGGCAGCTGTGCGCGCAGAGATGGCCGAAGCCAGTTGCGCCGCCGCATCTTCCAGCCGCTTGGTCAGGGTCAGTGATGTCGGCAGACCATCGGTAAAGTCTTCGGAAGAGGCGTAAACGCCGGTTGCAACTGTGGTGGCCTCGAAAAAACCAAGCAGCGGACGCAATTGATGCTCGATGACAAGCGCGTGGCGATGCCCGCCGCCCGTGGCAGTCAGAAGGACCGGCTTTCCTTTCAATGCTTCAGGTTCGAGCAGATCGAAAAGATGCTTGAAAAGGCCGGTATAGCTGCCCTTGTAGACCGGGCTTCCAACCACAAGCGCATCCGCGGCGATAATCCGGTCAATGATCGCACGGGTCCTTGAATCAAGCTCGGCCAGCGTATGAACGGCCCCGAACTGGCGGCCAAGGTCGATCAAATCGAAGGTCGCGCCTTTCATTCCTGACAGATCCGCGCTTCGTTGTGTCGCCAGGTCAACAAGCGCTCTGGTACGAGATGGGATGCTGACACTTCCCGCAAAGCCAATGATTTCCGCCATTTTATCCTCTTACACGATCATTCCTGTCGTGATTAAGGTATAAATGACGGAAGGCTTCTACTCCATTCTAAAGATTCTCGCACAGAGAGAGTAAACAACTTGCTCGCTACGCTTCCGGGAGAAACTCAGACCCTTTCGCCGACATGGATATCGCTTGGCCCAAAGAAGTCCTGCGCCAGATTGGCGGTTTGTTCGCGGATGTCGGGAATCGCCGTGATCTCCCACAATGCGCCTCGTGCGGCGGGGCCGACCGCATAGATCCGCTGCGATGTCTGGCCGGATGCGTCGATCACTTGGGCCGAGGTGGTCGTATCCAGGCCAAGGCCAAGCGGATCAAGCCGTGCGGCACGCCGCAGCAGCAGATCGCGAACCACCGGGACCGCATGTTCGACCGGGTCGCGGCGAATGCCGCGGCAGTCGATCACATGATCGGCGACCAAGTGTTCGGGGCTGCCGCTTTTCCGTGGAACAATCCGCATCACTATGCGCCCGTCGTCACGTTCCTTAGCGCTTTGGAAATGGCCGCGAAGGATGGAAAGCTGCCCGCTTGCTGCTGCCCGCGACATCCGATTCGCCGAAACCGGAGGCATCCGGTGGCGGTGCACTTCCCACCAGGCGGCGGCGTGGCGCAGGAATCTGGCGCGGTCTTCCAGAGACCAGGCGCGCCATATCTTCGCAACATGGGGCCGGATCGCATCTACCGCGTCCCGCCAGGTTCCGCCCTGCGCCTCGGCAAGCCGGACCAATCCGCGAAGCCAATGCATCGTCTTGCTGACCGATGCGCCCAGCGGAATCCTGTGCTGTTCAAGCCCAAGCGCATATGTGTCCGCATGGGGCTGCGGCAGCAGGCCGCGACGCGACAGGCAATAAATCTGCCCCCTGTGGCCGGCCCCCAGAAGCGTCGCGACATGGTCGACCATGCTCAGGCCGGTTCCGATGATGGCAACGGTCGCATCCGCATCGGCGGGCGGATTGAAATCCCATCCGCCACGCAAAGGGTAGGGCGGCTCTGACGGGACGGCATGGCCTGTCGCAAGAATGGCCCGATCCGCCCGGACGGTTCTGCCGTCATCAAATTCGGCAGTCACCCCGTCATCCGTCTCGAGGATACGCAGGCACTCGCCGCGCATGCAGTGAAGCCGCCCACTTTCCGCACCCTCTTCGCGCCATGGAGCAAGCAGGCTGGCCAGATAGCGGCCATAAGTGCCGCGATCGACAAAGCTCATGCCGCTGACGGGAATACCCTCGCCGGTCAGCCAGCGCTCGAAATGGTCCGGCTGATCCGGGAATGCGCTCATCTGCGAGGCGCGGGTATTCAGCAAATGATCGGGATCATCGGTGCCATAGGCGATGCCGCAGCCAAGCAGTTCCGCCCTTTCGATGATCGTGACCCTGACCTTCCGGGTCGGAAGCCGCAGCAGATGGGTAGCCATCAGCACGCCGCTCGCGCCGCCTCCGACGATCAGGACATGCTGCCCATCCCGATGATCTTGCCTGTATGCCCCGTCCATCACGATACCGCCATCACAAGGCCGATGGTCCAGACCAAGGCCAGAAGGGCGACGGCAACGGTCAGGGCGCAGTGATCGGGTGCCGGTTCAATCCCGTCCTTGTCCATGGCGAACAACAGAAAGTTCGGATCATACGCACAACAGGGAAACATCGGAGTTTTCCTCTCAGTTTGGTGGTAAATACAGGATGAATGCCAGCAGGATGAGATAGCAGGTCCCAAGGAAGAGTGCCGGTTCGGCCTGCCGGATCATTATCGCGGATCGTTGTGTCATCAGCGTATCTCCACGGCTTTCGGAGCGCGCTCGACCGGCAGGAAAACGCGCGGCCGGGCGGTTCCTTTTTGTGGCCAATGCTGTTCACGCAGGGCCTTGCCCTGCGCCCAGGGGCCATAGCCTGAGGCGATATTGATATGGCCGGCATCGCCCATGTCGATGAAATCGGCCTTCCAGCTATCCGCCAGGCTGCGCGCCTGTTTCTGATCCATCCATGGATCGTTCCGGCTGGCGGCGACGATCACCTTGTCATGCAACGGTCGTTGCGGAATCGGACCGAAGGATGCGGTACGGGCACTTTTCGAGGGTTCTGCCGGCGCGACCAGCAGGGCACCCGCAATCTTGATCTGGGGCCAGGACGAAAGCAGGCGGACAATGGCGATAGCGCCCAGCGAATGACCGACCAGAACCGAATCGGGATAGATCAGCGTCGCCGCGGCAATCTCGGTAAGCCAAGCTTCCGGCGATGGCTTGGACCAGGAATATTGCTCGACGATCTTGGCAGTGGGATCGGTCGCCGCCCACCAGTGCTGCCAATGTGCGGCAGGTGAACCGTCGAGACCGGGAATGAGGAGGGTTTTGATCATGACGAAACTCCTTTCCCATAAAGACTACCAACTTAGTCGTATATTGTTATTCCAAATATTTCCGGATCTGAAGAAAAATAATCCTCATCGGCGCGATTCCTCCGAAACAAGCAGGTTCCGGGGCGCTTGATCAGGGCTTGCGCCCCTTGATTGAAAAAGAATCAGAACAGCTTGACACTCGTTCCAGGGCGTTCCGCGGATATCCGCTGACTGGCCCGCCCGATGTCGGGCTCAACCTGCAAGGAATATGAAATGCAAAAGAGACCGGCGGGTATCCACCGATCTCTTTCACATGACATGAAGCCGGTTCTTCACCGGCCCCAGAGAAGCGGATCAATATCTGACGAATTCGGCATCCGATATCTGATCTTCTCCCAGATCAAGCACGACGCCACCGGATCGCCCGTTTCCGTTCGCAACCCGTTTTGCCGCCGGAGCGGTTGCCATGGCGGGCGCGTCGTTATTCGCGCGGCGCGTAATGGAAGAAATTTCCGCGCTTTCCATCACCGGGCTAGCGGCCATTTCATGAAACGACGCGGAGCCGCTATTGCCCAGCCGGAAGAATGAAATGACGCCGCGAAGCTGTTCGGACTGCGTTGCCAGATTTGCAGAGACGTTTGCCGCCTCGGTCGATGCTGACGCGTTTTGCTGGATCACCGTATCGAGTTCGCGAATTGCCTGATTGATCTGCTCCACGCCGATATTCTGTTCGCGTGCCGCGGCACTGATCTCTTGCACGAGATCCGCGGTTCTCTGGATCGAGGGGACCAATGCGGACAGCATTTCGCCGGCTTTCTGGCTGACCTCCAACGTGCGGCCGGACAATTCGCTGATCTCGCCGGCGGCCTGTTGGCTGCGTTCGGCCAGTTTGCGCACTTCCGAAGCGACGACCGCAAAGCCTTTGCCGTGCTGACCGGCGCGCGCGGCCTCGACTGCGGCATTCAGGGCAAGCAGATCCGTCTGCCGGGCGATTTCCTGGATGATGTTGATCTTCTCGGCAATGGTTTTCATCGCGCGTACCGCCTCATCCACCGCCTCGCCGCTTTGAGCGGCCTCTTTGGCGGATTGTGTGGCGATCTTTTCGGTCTGCGCCGCATTGTCCGAAGATTGGCGGATATTCGCGGTCATTTCTTCCATGGAGGCGGATGCCTGTTCCGCGGCGGCGGCCTGCTGGGTCGAGCCGTGGCTGAGTTCTTCCGCGGTGACGGACATGGCCTGCGCACCTTCGGCGACGCCATCCGAACTCACATTGGCATTCGCGATCACGTCGCGCAGTTTTTCAAGCATCTGCTCCAGCGCGATTCCAAGGGAATCCTCTTCTGACCGGGGTTTGATATCCACTGCCAGATCGCCGTGGCTGATCTTTTCCGCCGCGCCGGTGATATCACGCATCGAAGCGTTCATCCGATCCATTGCCCCCAGCAAATCGCCGATTTCATCGTTGGACGTGGGCTTGGCGTCGACCGAAAGATCGCCCTTGCCAACCCCTTCGGCCACAGCAACCGCGCGGCCCAGACCGCGGCTGACTATCATCGAAATCCAGAAGGCGGCGGCAATACCAATTGCGGCCGCACTTCCCGCACCGATCAGTAGAAGAACACGGCTTGCCTGATATTCGTCGGCCGTTCGAGAGACCGAGTCCTTCATGCGTGTATTGCTGCGCTGTGCATATTCTTCAAGCAACTCTTCATTGGCCCGGGCCAGCGGCAAAAGTGTTTCGGTCACCAGTTCCCTGGCGCGCTCTTCGCTGTTGCGCAGTCCAAGACTGACGATCTCTGCAATTGAACTGTTCAGAGTTTTGACCGCATCGCGCAGCCGGGAAAATTCCGCTTTTGCGTAACCATTGGCCGCTGCTTGCATAGCATCTACGGCTGCCGATGCCGCAATACCGGATTGGACGGCTTTCTCGCCCTGTTCCGCAGCCTCGGCTTCATCCGTCATCGTAATTGTATAGGCCCCCCGGCGCATCGTGTTTCGCAGATGCCCTTTGATCTCATTCGTCAGAAGGCGCATTTCGGGTGAATTGACCGATGGATTTCGCGATGTTGCCGCAACAACGGCATCTACGGCAGTCTCTGCGAGACGCAGGGCTTCCCGCGCGTCATTATGCAGCAGTTCCGCAGCATGCGTACCTGTGTTTTCCAGCGCCAGTGCGAAGACCTCCTGCAAAGTATCCGCAACCCGTTTCCGATTGGCCGAAAAATCTTCGAGCAGCCCGAGACCGGTTTCAGTGGTCAGGGGAACAAGCTGATTATAAGATTGTTCGACTTCCTGATTATACATTTCTGCTTGGGCTATACCGGCCCGTTTTGCTGCCTCATCCTGCGCCATCATGACAATGCCGACGGAACGACCGACTTGCGCCTCGGATTCCTGCATTTCAAGTGAAAGTCTGACCCGTTCATGATAAACATTGATTAATTCCTCCGTTCGCTCGTTTGCGGCGGATAGGCTGGTGATCGCCAGCCACACCACCGCCCCCAACGTCGTCAGGACGGCAGCGAACGCGATGGCCAGTTTGGCTTTGATGGTAATGCGCATGATGATTCCTCGCTAAGGGATGTGATGTTGTAGCGAGGTTGTTCCTAAGAAATCGTTTCGGACCCGGGCATTCACCATGCGCCTGCCCAAGGAATATACTGAAAATTTGACTTATCGCTTGCCGGCCCGCTTCTATCCGTCCCAGACGCGATCAAGCAAATTGATCCAGTTGAGCCCAAGAACCTTTTCGATCTTTGTCTCTGTCCAGCCCGCTTGCGCCATTGCATCGGCGATATTCGGAAAATCACGCAATTGCCGGAAACCTTCCGGGTTTACGATCTCGCCGAAGCTGGTCAGTTTCCGGCCGAATCCCTTGTCATGGGTGATCCAGTCGAAGAATTCCGTGTCATAGCCCTGCGTGAAATCCGTGCCGATGCCCACGGCATCTTCGCCGACAAGATTGATCACATAATCCATCGCATCGACATAGTCCGAGATCGTCGAGTTCGTGCCCCTGGCAAGGAAAGGCGGGAACATCGTCACGCCGACAAATCCGCCCTTGTCGACGATATAGCGCAGTTCCTCGTCCGATTTGTTGCGGGGATGCGCCTTCAGCCCTGACGGCAGGCAATGGGAATAGGCGACGGGGACCGAAGATTCATCGATCACATCCCGCGACGTTCTGGGCCCTACATGGCTGAGATCGCACAGCATGCCCACGCGATTCATTTCTGCGACCACCTCGCGCCCGAAATCGGAAAGCCCGCTGTCGCGGCTTTCATAGCATCCGCTGCCGACCCAGTTCTGCGTGTTATAGGTCATCTGCACGATGCCGACGCCCAGCGTTTTGAGAACCTCGACATAGCCGATCCGGTCCTCGAAGGCAGAGGTGTTCTGCATCCCCAGGATGATCGCGGTCTTTCCGTCGGCTTTGGCCTGCCGGATATCCGCGACGCTTTCGGCCTTGACGATATGATCCGAATATTCGCGGAACCAGCTGTTCCACTGCGCAATGTTGCCGACCGTATCCGTGAAGTTTTCCCAAACGCTGCAGGTGCAATTCGCGGCCGTCAGACCGGCCTGCTGCATCTCGCTGAAAAGCTCGCCGCTCCATTTCGAGATGATAAGCCCGTCCACGACGATCGAGCTTTCATAGATGCGGGTTGCGCTGTCCTTCATGATATTCTCCGTTTCATATGTCCTGAGCGGCGGGGACCGCGCGCCGCACGGCGTTCGCGATCCGGTGGTTTCGGTTGGGGTGATGGGTCAGCCGGGAAGCTTGTAGATAACCTCGAACCGGCATTCCGGGGCGCCGGTGGCTGCGCATTGCGTTTCGCGGCAAGAGATCGTGTCGGGTCTGATGCCCCTCGCTGCGCAGACGAATTGCATGGCGCCGATCAGGAAACCCTCGAACATGTAGCAGGTGGGGGCGGTGGCCCGGTCCCGCGCTTCCAGCACATAGATGGAATCCCGAAGCGTGATTTCCGCGGTCAATCGGTTCAGATCCAGGATTTCGACGGTGAACCGGCCCCAGCCACGCTCTGAAAGCCGCTTCAGGTAATGTTCGAACACCTCACTCTCCGAGGCGCCTAACAGTTCGGCCTGACGCTCGCACCAGTGAAAGGCGGATTTCGCGCCGGAACGGTCCAGAACGGCGCCATAGGCCACGCGCCCCAATGACGCCTCGATCTCCCTGTGCATGTTCACCATGAAATGCCGTGGCACGTATAGCATGGGCATGCCATCGGTGCGCCAGACGCCACTGGCCTCATCCACCTCGATTTCAACAGCGGGCTGCATTGCGTCATCCTTTCGGTTTCAGGTTCCCGGCCATGCCCTTGGGTGGCCGGCGGATATCCGGTCTTCCCGAACCATTGAATGAACGGGAAGGCCGGGGTGGTCATCGCGTGGATCGCTATGCCGAATTGGGCAGCGCGTCTGCTTCCGCTTCCTCGGTAAATCCATCGACCAGCGATATGCGGTGTGTCTCGCGCAGCGCCAGTCCGCCTGCCGCGGCCAGTACGGTAATCAACATCAGATAGATCGCAGGTGAAAGATTGTTGTCGGTGACATCGATCAGCCATGTCGCCATCAGGGGCGCGGTGCCGCCGAAAAGCGTATAAGAGATATTGTAGGTGAAGGCCGAGGCCGTATAGCGGGTGCGCGTCGGGAATGTTTCCGACATCAGCGTCGCTGTCACCACATTGCTGGTAAGCGCGCCGACCGCCAGAAGCAGGACACCGGGGACCGCCTTCAGGAGTTCCCCCGAGCTTGCAAGCAGGAAAGCCGGTATGGTCATCAGCAGAAACCAGGCGCAGACGAAGCCGATCGTCCTCCGGCGGCCGAACCGGTCCGAAAGCGCCCCTGCGACCGGGCAGAACAATGCGGCGAAAACAAGCGCGATGAGCGAAACCAGCAAGGCGCCCGGACGGGTGAGACCACCGACCACCTGCAGATAGGTCGCGAAATAGGTGGTGAACGTATAAAAGGACAGTGCTGTCAGCGAGATGAAAGCCCCCAATCGCAGGATTGAATGAATCTGGCTTTTCAGGGTTTCCCGCAGGGGTGAATGCGCATGAGTGCTGTCTTCCGCGGCCAGCGCCTTGAATGCGGGGGTCTCTTCCATGCGCCACCTGAGGTAAAGGCCGATCAGCCCCAGAGGCGCGGCGATCAGGAACGGCACCCGCCAGCCCCAGCCGGCCATAGCCTCGGGCGTCAGACTGTTTTCCAGCGCAAAGACCAACAGTGCCGCCGAAGCGAAAGCCGTGAAAGTCGAAACCGGGATAAAGCTGCCATACCATCCGCGCTTGTGCCGGGGCGAATGCTCCATGACATAGGCGATGGACCCGGCATATTCGCCGCCCGCCGAGAAGCCCTGCAAACAGCGCAGGACGGTCAGCAGGATCGGGGCGGCAATTCCCAGGCTTTCATGTGTCGGCAGCAATCCGATCAGCGTTGTCGCCCCTGCCATGAGCAGAATCGTCAGGGACAGGATGCTTTTCCGGCCAATCCGGTCGCCCAATATGCCGAAGAATATCCCTCCCAGGGGGCGCATCGCGAAGGCGACAGCGAAGACGCCGAAGGTCTTTAGCAGCCCCAGACTGACGCTTTCGCTGGGAAAGAACTGGTTGGCGATAACCGTCGCCAGAAAGCCGTAAACCGCGAAGTCGAACCATTCGACGAAATTCCCAATGGCTGCCGCACTGATGACTTTGCCAAGCGTGGGTGGTGCGTCGCTTTCCGCCAGACGGTGCCCGTCATGCTGCGATCGCTGATCACTTGTCATTACGTGAACTCCCTGAAAATTTGTGCTGTCGTTCTGTCAGGTTCTGTCGCCTGTCAGAGGTGATGATCCGCTTAGCCATCAGCGTTGTAAAATATCATTTTTGGCTTTATTAATAATTGTAAGGAAATAATCGAAGGGACCGGCAATGAGTCTGGATCTTCGCCATCTGCGCGCCTTCAGCACGCTTGGCCGTGAATTGCACTATCGCCGCGCATCCGAGAGCCTGCGCATCGCGCAACCTGCCTTAACCAAGACGATCCAGCAGCTTGAAGAGCATATCGGGGCACCGCTGCTTGTCAGGTCCACGCGCCGCGTCGAACTGACCGAGGCCGGGCGCGTGTTCCTGAATGAAATCTCGAACGTGGCGGCCCAGATAGATCTCGCGGTCGAGCGTGCGAGGAAGGCGGCCCGTGGCGTGCGGGGCGAGTTGCGCATCGCCTATACCGATTTCGCGATCAACGGTCTCCTTCCGCATTTCCTGCGAGAGTTCAACACGGCTCATCCTGACATCTATCTTGATCTGATCTTCATGCCGACGATCCACCAGCATGAGGCGATCCTGCAGCACCATATCGATATCGGTTTCCTGTACGGCGTCTCGGATCAGCAGCCGATCAGCAGTCTGACCTTTGACGAAAACGACTATGTGGCCATCCTGCCGGAGAACCATCATCTGGCAGGGCGGGCACAACTGACCCTCGGCGATCTGAAAGCCGAGAAATTCGTGTTCGGAACCGGTGACAGCTGGATCATCTTCCGCAAGCAGGTCTTTGCGGAATGCAGGGCCCGGGGGTTCTTTCCGGATATATCGCTTGAGGCGACAAGCAGCGACGGTATCTTCGGTCTGGTTATCGCGGGCGCCGGCGTGGCGATCTATTCCAGCTGCATCGGAAATATGCCGCGACAGGGCATCGCGATCCGGCAACTGGTCGACATGGAGGCAAAACTGCCCATCACCGCGGTCTGGGAGCGCGGCAACAACTCAGAAGAACTGAACATCTTCCTGCGGTTTTTGCGCCGCACCCGGCCGCTCATTTCCGCAGCAAGCTGAATATACGAGCCAAATTCCGGGCATCGGATAAAAACCTGACATCGGGTTGGTTCTCGTGGTCACGATTGCCTTGTGTTATCACATAAGCTCCGTGATGTTTGGAACAACAATAATCCTGGGGGACGGAATGACGGAAGATGCGGATCGACAATTCATGGCGCTGGCGCTGGACGAAGCCCGGCAGGGGATGGCAGATGGCGGCCTGCCCATCGGTGCGGTGCTGGTTCGGAACGGTAAGGTCGTCGCCTCGGGTCACAATCAGCGCGTTCAGCATGGCGACCCCATCGCGCATGGCGAAATGGACTGCCTGCGCAAGGCGGGACGACAGCGCAGTTATCGCGACACCGTGCTTTATACCACGCTTAGCCCCTGCATGATGTGCAGCGGCACGATCCTGCAATTCGGCATTCCCCGCGTCGTCATCGGCGAGGCCGAGAATTTCGAGGGCGACATCCCCTTTCTGCGTGGCCGTGGCGTCGATATCACGTTGATGGATGACGAGGGCTGCAAGGAGGTGATGCGGCATTTTCTGGCTTTGCCCGGCAATCTGGAGCTGTGGCATGAAGACATAGCCGAGGATTGAGGGGCGGCGGCATGGATCAGAAAAGCCAGGATTACCCGCTGTCCGAAGTGCCGCAAGCGGCCCGCAAGAGCTTTGGATCGCTTGCTGTCGTACTGCTGGGGTTCACTTTTTTCACCGCGACGATGTTCGCCGGCGGTCAGATCGGCACGGCCTTTCCGCTATGGCCGGATCTGGTGGCGATCATCGTGACCGGCAACCTGCTTCTGGGCGCCTATGTCGCGGTGCTGGGGATGATCGGCGCGCGCACCGGGCTGAACACGGCGCTGCTCAGCCGTTTCAGCTTTGGCCGGATCGGGGCGAAGCTGCCCGATCTGCTGTTGGGGTTCACGCAGATCGGCTGGTATGGCTGGGGTACGGCGACCATGGCCGTCGTGCTGCTGCGCTTGATCGGGATAGATGCCGAGACTCATTCGGTTCTCGCTTACGCATTGATGATCCTTTTCGGCTTCGCTTTCTGCTGGACGGCCTATATCGGCTATCGCGGACTCGAGCTTCTGTCGATCGTCTCGGTGCCGCTGATGGTCCTGCTTCTGGCGGTATCGCTGTGGATTGCGGTCGAAGATGGCGCGGGCGGTCAGGGGCTGATGGCGATCCAGCCCGGCCATGCGCTTGGCATCGGCACCGCCATCACCATGGTTTTCGGCACTTTCGTGTCAGGCGGCACGCAGGCGACAAACTGGACCCGCTTCGCAGCCAGCCCGCGTCAGGCCGTCTGGGCTTCTTTGGTGGCTTTCTTCATCGGTAACGGGCTGATGATCACGACCGGAGCAATCGGGGCGCTGGTCTATCAGCAGCCCGATATTGTCGATGTGCTGGTGATTCAGGGGCTGACAGTGCTGGGTATCCTCATGCTGTTCCTGAATCTGTGGACCACGCAGGACAACACCATCTATAATTTTTCGGCTGTGGGCTGCACGGGCTTTGCCACCGACAAGCGGCGGATGGTCACGGTCATCGGTGCGGCGATCGGAACGGTTCTGGCGCTTCTCAGGATCGATCTGTATCTGATCCCGTTCCTGCTACTGCTGGGCACCTTCATTCCGCCCATCGGCGGGGTCATCATGGCCGATTATCTGGTCAAGCGCCGCGGATCCTATCCGCCAATCGCCTCGGCCGATCTGCCGGATTTCAACAAGGCGGGTCTGGCAGGTTATGTGGTCGGGTGTCTTGCGGCCTATTTCAGCCCGGGTATCCCGCCACTTATCGGCATCATCGTTGCAATCGTTACCTATGTGATGGTCGATCGGGTGCTGTCGGAACGGGATAAGCCGGCGGCTGGCTCGCCCTGAAAATATACAGCAGGCAAGGATTGATACATCCGTTGCGTCCGGCCTGTTTCCAGGGGCCGGATTGCGGTGCCGGTACAGGTCGCGGCCCTGTGTTCACGAAAGGGTCATGCGGTTGTCGGGAACCGGCAGGTATACCGCTCGTTGTTCATCACAGCACAGAACATAGCTTGTGAGGAATACAGATGCGCCGGATCGTTCATAATACAACCGCCATCGTCGCGTGCTTATCGCTTATGGCGCCCCATATCGCGATGGCTCAAACCAATATCCCCGAGGCTGCAGCGCAAAAGGATGCCGACAAGTTGCCGGCCAATGCCGATGTGCTTGCCCAGGCCGAAGCAGAGCCTGTGCCACCGGCAGAGGCAGAAACAGCCGCCCCGGCGGAGGCAGAGGCTGAAGTGCCGGCAGAGGCAGAGACAGCCGCTCCGGTAGAGGCCGAGGCTGAAGCACCGGCAGAGGCAGAGACAGCCGCTCCGACAGAGGCTGAGGCCGAAGCACCGGCTGAAGCTGAGACAGCCGCTCCGGTGGAGGCAGAGGCTGAAGCGCCGGCTGAAGCAGAGACGACCGCTCCGGCGGAGGCTGAGGCCGAAGCACCGGCTGAAGCAGAGACGACCGCTCCGGTGGAGGCTGAGGCTGAAGCGCCGGCTGAAGCAGAGACGACCGCTCCGGCAGAGGCAGAGGCCGAAGCACCGGCTGAAGCTGAGACAGCCGCTCCGGTGGAGGCTGAGGCTGAAGCGCCGGCGGAGGCAGAGACAACCGCTCCGGCAGAGGCAGAGGCTGAAGCACCGGCTGAAGCTGAGACAGCCGCTCCGGCAGAGGCTGAGGCTGAAGCGCCGGCTGAAGCTGAGACGACCGCTCCGGCAGAGGCAGAGGCTGAAGCGCCGGACAACGCCGCGTCCGAGGATCAGGACGCCCTCGCCGAAGCTCTGGCCGAGGAAGAGAAAGCATCGGAAGGGGAAGCTCAACCGGACGATGCCGCAGCCTCTGAAGATCCCGCGTCCCCGAGCGAGGATGACCTGGCCGACGCCTTGGCCGAACAGGAGAAAAAGGCCGAGGAAGCCGGGCAGGAGGACAGTTCGCAGCAACCGGCCGATGCCGAAGGCGAGACAGAGTCCGATGACACAGCCGCCGGGAGTGGCAGCGAAACCGAGGGCAGCAGCGAAACCGAGGCCGCCAAAGAGGCTGCGACCGAAACCGAAATTCCCGAACTTTCCGCTCTGACTTCCGAAGAGGGCGAAGGCGAAGTGACCGAAGAAGAAGTGACCGAAGAGAATAGTCGTTCCTCCTCGGAAGATTTCGGAACCAGCCTGACTGACGCCTTGTCCGGGCTTGCCGGTCAGGAAGCGCAGCAGTCGGATGATGACAGTAAAGACAACGACAAGAGTGATCTGACCAAGGCCGTGCTGCTGGGGCTTGGCGGGCTCGCTGTCGGTTCGATGCTGAGCAATAACCGCGAAGTCGAACTCAGCACGCCAGATCGGCTTGTCGTAACGCGTGCGGATGGCAGCCGGGAGGTGATCAAGGATGAGACCGTATTGCTGCGGCAGCCGGGTTCGACCGTGGCGACGGAGAATTTCGACGACGGCTCGTCGCGGACGACGGTGACACGTGCGGATGGCAGCAAGGTCGTGACAATCCGCGACGCCAATCTGCGGGTTCTGCGCCGTACCCTGATCACCGCGGATGGCGGCTCGATGCAGCTGATCGACGATACGACAAGCGCCGAGCCGGTTGATATCGCGAGCCTTCCGGCCCCGGCCGAGCCCATCGAAACGTCGGGTGGTTCCCTGAGCGAAGAGGAATTGCGCGCCGCATTGCTTCGGGAAGTCGATGCCGGACGTTATTTCACCCTTGGCCAGATCCGGAATATTCCGGAAGTGCGCGCCTTGGTCGCTCCGATCAATATCGACGCGATCACGTTCGATACCGGTTCGGCAGCGATCAAATCCGATCAGGCGGAGCAATTGTCGACGCTTGGCAAGGTCATCCAGCAGACTATTCAGGAAAACCCGCGCGAGATCTTCCTGATCGAGGGTCATACCGACTCGGTCGGAGATGCGGCAATGAACCTTGCCCTGTCCGACCGGCGGGCTGAATCGGTCGCGCTTGCGCTAACCGAGTATTTCGACGTACCGCCCGAGAACCTTGTCACGCAAGGTTATGGCGAGCAGTTCCCGAAGGTGAGTGGCGAGGGTGATCTTCGCGAAAATCGCCGGGCTTCGGTGCGCCGTATTACGGATTTGCTGCAAACGGCATCGACCGAATCCGAATAGGTCACTACCCACCATAAATAACCGGCAGGGTAACAGCTGCCGCTTCCCGAACTGCCCGACGCTTTTCAAGTGTCGGGCAGTTTTCATGCGCGCTGCACGCTTTGATGGGCCAGTGCGGCGATAATATCCGTTCGGGTGACGATGCCGACAACGCGCGTCCCGTCGAGAACCGGCACCGCATCGCAATGACCGTCGGACATAAGCGGCAAAAGCGCGGAAACCGGCGTTTCGGGGGCAGCACGGGGAATCCGGACATCCATGACGTCCCGTGCGCGTGCCCCCGAACCATGGCCGATCAATCGCCCCATTGCCGAAAGAAATCCGCCGACACGGCGCTGCGCGCGTTCATCCGCGTGACGGATCAGGTGAAGCTGGAAGATCACGCCGTGAAACTCATTCCCGTCGCCAACGACCGGCAGAGAGGTGAAGGCGTGGCGGCGGAAAAGCTCGGCAACTTCGAATAGCGGCGCGTCGGGGCCAACGGTTATCAGGTCGCGCGACATGATATCGGCCGCGGTCGAGCCGGTCCCGCGATGCGAGGCGATGACCATTTCCGCCGCGCCGATCAGCCGGGCAAGGTCCGCCACGCCCAGGTTCATCGTCTGGTTATACCGTTCGAGTATGCTGACAAGTTCGTTTTCGTTCAGACCGATCCGTTTCACCGGATCCAGATCCCCGGTGCCATGAGGATTTTTTTCCTCGAACTGACGGAAAGGATATCGCCGGCCGGTGATGCGCGCATAGATGACCGCGATCAGGATCAGGGCTAGGGTGCCACAGGCCACCGGAGCGAATGCAAAGCTCCATCCAAGTTCCAGCGTCGCTTCGGGGTTCAAGGCCGCTGTCATGGCCACGGCGCCACCCGGAGGGTGAAGCGCGCGGATCAGGATCATGGCGGTAATCGCCGCGCCGACGGCAACCGCAACGCGCAGGACAGGATCCGGGATCAGCATGCAGGCGGCAATCCCCATCAGGGCAGAGGCCAGATTCCCCATGATCGCGGACCAGGGCTGGGCCAACGGGCTGTTGGGCGCCGCGAAAACCAGAACCGACGTGGCTCCGAAAGGTGCGATCAGATAAAGGCCCAGACGGCTGTCGATCGAAGGCGCAAGCAGGAACAGCCCGGCTATCAGCAGGCCCAGCAGTGCGCCCACCCCCGCCCTGACCGCCTCTTTCGGCGAGGCATGGGGGACGGCCGGGCCGACCGATCGCAGAAAATGGGTCATGGGTGTCGGCATCCGGGCTTCCCTGAATTACAGCGCCGTGTGGCTACTCCTGGTGATTGCGAGATGCAATTCCACAAACAGCCGGGCACAGATAAAGTCGGAGATGCAGGGCAGGTTTCGAATGCCGGATTTCGCCGGCCGACTGGCTGTCATCGTTAGAGGTTATGGTGACTCCGGGCGCTTTCCGGTTATCGCGCTCATATGTAAAAACGCGGACCTTTTCAGATCCGCGTTCGCACTCGTCAAGAACAGGTTCGGCTCAGAAGCGGAAGGTTCCGCGGATCTGTGCCAGTTCGGTGTCAAAATCGGCGCCACCGATATCATCCACATCCGAGAAATCGTTGCGGGTGTATTCGAAGCCGACCGAAAAGCGGTCATGCACAAGGTAATCGACGCCGACGCCATAAGTGACACCGGTTTCAGAGACATCGGTAGTCCCGTCATCGACCGAAATCTTGGCGACACCCAGGGCCAGATAGGGCTGGATTTTGCCAAAGTCGTAACCGGCGCGGCCGCGAAGACGGATCAGGTCGCCGTCGACATCGGCATCATCGAACTCGACCTTGTTGTAATCGAGTTCACCGCCAAGCACATATTTACCGAAATCATGCAGGTAACCGGCATGGACACCATAGCCGTCAAAATCGGCGTCACCATTTATGCCGGAAACTTCGGCATCGCCCTTGCCGTATTGCAGACCGGCATAGAAGCCCGTCCAGTCGGTTCCGGCTTCCACAGGTGCGACGGGCGCAACCACGGGGGCGGGTTCGACAACCGGCGCGACATAACCACCGGCAAAGGCACCCGTTGCGGCAAGCGATGCGGCGAGAGACAATATAACAGTTTTCATAGCTGTTCTCCTTCTTGTTCTGGGATAGAGCTAGGATTGCAGAATGTGCAATTCCAGAACTCGGCAAGATGGATATGGCGGCATGTGGCAAAAATGATACTGCGTGTAACATGTACGTTACAGTGCGGAACATCTGCTTGATCGGCCTTGAATATAAAGGGGTGCGCGCCCCGCTGAAAATCAGTCGGTGGGGCCTGTCGGCAGGGTCGGTGCGGGGCCGGTCGATCCGCGTTCGACGATGCGGCAGGCCAGTTCCACGCGGCGGGGCGGCAGGCCGGGTCCGGCGATGATCTCGCCCAGAAGATCGAGGGCAAGGCTGCCTATTGTGCGCATCGGGATCTCGACGGCAGAAAGCGGCGGAGTCTGCAGATCGCATTGCGGCAGCCCATCGAAACCCAGCACGCTCACCTCACCCGGTACATCGATGCCGGCCCTGGCCAGGGCAAGAAGCGCCCCGACAGCAAGGCTGTCTCCGGCCGCGAGGATTGCCGTGAAATTCCGGGGGCCTTCGGTCAGACGGCGTGTCATTGCGGCGGCGGCGGCATCGGGCAACCAGTCATCGACTTCAACGACCAGCGAAGATTCAGGGGCGATTCCTTCGGCTGTTAACCGGTCCGCCCAGCCCTCGCGGCGGCGTTCGATGGTGCGGCGGCCGGGGCGGGTCAGAAACAGGATGCGCCGGTGCCCGTGCTTAAGCAGAAGTTCGGTCGCCCGCGCCGCGGCGGTGCGGTTGCAAGGCGCGACCGAGGATAACCGCATCATCGGGTCGTCGGCATTGACAAGCACCACCGGCCGGTCGAGCGCAGCCGCCTCGGCGATCACGGCATCGCTTTCGGGCGTCAGCAGCACATAGCCCGCCGCATCCTCGTCAGCCGCGAGATTCGCGGCCAGCGGTTCCGTGGCAGTGCGGGTTTCGAGGGTCATTCCCAAAGCCGCCGCGCGGTCGCGCATACCGTCAAGAACATGCAGCGTGAACTGGCTTCGGGCATAATCGACCATGGCCGCCTGGCTTGCCACAAGGATCGCCTTGCGCCCTGCCACCGCTGACGGCATCGCATATCCCAGCAGTGCCGCCGCATCGCGGATACGGCGGCGCAGTTCGGGCCGGACGCCAGGACGATCCGCAAGAACGCGGCTCACCGTGGCGACCGAGACGCCGCAGCGTTCCGCCAGATCCTCCATCCTGATGCGTCGCCGTTCCATGACCAGCTTTCTTGATGCCCGAACCAAGACTGCAAAAAATTTACATATTGTGCAAACAATTTTCCGTCAGTTAACCTTGCGCCAGGGGAGGAACGTGATGCGGGACGATTCGGTCGTTCGTAATGCCTTGACGCGCGTTGTCGACGGTCTGACCGCGCTGCGCGACACCGGAAGGTTCGACGAGCCGAATCTTGACGGCACGGTCGGGGATTATATCAGCTTTCAATCCTGGGAATGGCCGCAGGGCATCGGGCTTTATGGCCTTGCCCGGCTTTGGCGCGACACCGGGGAAGAGCGGCTGCGCACCGTGCTGGAGGATTGGTACGCCGCACAGGAAACCCGCGGGCTGCCCTTGCTCAATGTCAACACGACGGCGCCGATGCTGGCACTGACCCTGCTTTGGGATCGCACGCGCGATCCGCGATGGGAGGCGATGCTGTCCGGCTGGGCTGACCGCGTGCTGGCCGAGATGCCGCGTACCCCGGAAGGTGGATTTCAGCACGATGTGTCCGACAAGATCAATGAGGGTGAGCTTTGGGACGATACGCTGTTCATGGTGGCGCTTTTCCTTGCCGCCTATGGCGAAGCTTCGGGCCAGCGTGCGCTGGTAGATGAGGCGCAGCACCAGTTTCTGGTACATGCGCGCTATCTGGCGGATCCGGAAACCGGGCTCTGGTTCCACGGCTGGAGCTTTCCCCGGCGCAGCAATTTCGCCCGGGCCCGCTGGGCGCGGGGCAATGCGTGGATCACTGCGGGGCTCGCCGATCTGCCCGAACTTTGCCGCCTTGATCCGCCGGTCGCACGTTATCTTGACGGGGTGCTTCGCGCTCAGATCGCGGCGCTTTTACCATTGCAGACCGCGAACGGCGCATGGCGGACCCTGCTGGACGATCCTTCATCATACGAGGAAACCTCGGCCACGGCAGGGATCGCCTATGGTCTGATGAAGGCCGCGCGTCTCGGGCGCGCATCGGATGAGGCGCGGCGGGCGGGACGCCGTGCGGTCAATTATGTGCTGAGACAGATAGATGCCGATGGTATCGTGGGCGGTGTGTCCTATGGCACCCGCATGGGCCATGATCTGCAATTCTACCGCGACATCCCGCTGCAACCCACCGGTTATGGCCAGTCGCTTGCCATCCTGTGCCTTGCAGAGGCACTTAACGATCCGGAGTTCCGATGATCTCAGACACCCGATATGGTCCCGCGCCACTGGCGATCGGCGGAGCGAAGGTTCCGGTGTTTTGCGGCATGCGTTTCTTTGTGAGTTCTGTTCCGGCCGGGGCCTTCAGATGAGCCGCCTGTCCCGCCCGCTTGAAGCCGGTATGCCCATCACCCTCTGGCGCGTATCGCCCATCTCGGAACAGCCGTTCGATGTGTCCGAACGCCCGATGGAGGGCGAGATGGATCCGTTTTTCTTCCTGACCAAGGAGAAGAATTTCATCCCGCACGAATATCCCTGCCGGACTGATTTCGCGCAGCGTTTCCGGGGCCGGCGCCCCGAAGAGCGGGCTTTGGCCGCCCCGGACCGGGTCTGGCTTGGCTTCGGATCGCCACGGCTTGACCTCTCAGGCTTCTGGTTTCGCGCCACGCGTCTGGCGGCACGTGCCGAGACGCTTGTCATCGCCAGGATCGCGGGGCGCGCCACGCTGCGTCTGGCCACATGCGGAGGGGCGATACTGCGGGTGAATGGCCGGGAAATCCTTTGGATGGCGGAATACCGGCGCAATTTCGAGACTGCCGTCGAAATCGGGGTCGATCTCGTGGCGGGCGAGAACCGGATCGAATTGTTCCTCGACGATCTTGCCGAGCGGGATACCCGTTTCTATGCGCAACTGGACTATGCCGATGGTCCTCCGGCGCAGCAGGCGATCCAGATCGAAGCAGATGCCGCGCATGCACGCGAGATCGAGACCGCGCTGGAAACCATGCATTTTTCCCGAAGCAGTCACGATGGCGGGCCGGTCCGGCTGACTCTGCCGCATGCGCTTTCAATACCTTGTCATGCCGAGATCCGGGTCGAAGGCGATTTCATGTCCCACGATCCGTTTCCTCCGATGCGGATTGCGCTTACCGCGGGCGCGACCGAGATCGATCTTGGCGATGCCGATGCGCTTCCGGCGGATTTCCGGCATGTCGTGGTGCGCCTTGCGGTGGATGGTTTCGCGGCTGAACGAATCTATGGCACCGAGATCGCCCATAGCGCGAAACAAGGGGCGGCACCTGCCGCCAGAGCCTCTCGCGTGACCGAGGCCCTGACCGCCGTTGCGACGGGGGGCGAGGCCGATACCGTGCGGGCGCTGGCGCGGCTGGCATTGCAGGATGGCGGCGCGGAAACCCGGAGCATGATCGAGGCGGCGCTGCCGCGGATCGACGCCTGCTGGGATTGCGCGGATTTTGCGCTTGTGCCGCTGATCTGGTGCCGGACAAGCTGGCCCGAACTGCTGGGGCCGGATCTCTGCGCGCGCATCGACCGGACGATTTGTGGTTACCGGTACTGGATGGATGAGCCGGGCAACGATGTGCAGTGGTATTTCTCTGAAAATCACGCGTTGCTGTTTCACACCGCCGCGCATCTTGGCGGGGCGCTTTTACCAACCAGGACCTTTCTTCGCTCGGGGCGCACCGGCGCCGAGCAGTCCCGGACAGGCGCCGAAAGGCTTGCTCGCTGGTTCGACCATTTCGAAAAATGGGAGATGGCCGAGTTCAACTCTGCGCCCTATTTCCCAATCGATCTGAAGGGGTTGACGGCGCTTTACGCGCTTTCGCCCGATGCCGGTTTGCGTGCGCGTGCCGAAAGCGGGATCCGCCGGCTGATCGGGATCGTGGCCAACTCCTCGCATAAGGGCGTGCTGACTGCCGCGCAGGGCCGAAGCTATGAACACACGCTTCGGGCTTCGATGACGCTGGAGCTTTCGGCGATCGCGCGGCTTCTGTGGGGGGCCGGAAGCTACGGCACCCGGTTCCATGCGACGCCGCAGCTTGCGGTTTGCCTCAGGGATCACGGGCTGGTGCTGCCCGATGAGACGGATCGCGCCATCATGACGGGCGATCAAGCGCAGGAATGGCGGTTCGCGCAAGGTCAGGATGCGATTGCAAAGCTTTACCATTACAAGACCGCCGATCATGCGATGGGCAGCGCCGTGGCCTATCGCTGGTACGAATGGGGTTATCAGGAAACGCTGATCCATGCGCGGCTTGGCGAGAATCCGAATGCGCAGATATGGATCAACCATCCCGGCGAGGTGACCCATTCGGGCTATGGTCGGCCCTCTTACTGGGGCGGCTCAGCGTCGATTCCGCGCGTTCAGCAATATCGCGATCTGGCCCTTGTCCGGTTCTCCGGGGTGGCCTCGCAACCGGCATTTACCCATGCCTGGTTTCCCACCGGGGATTTCGACAATGCCCGGATCGACGGTGACAGGGCTTATGCCCGGTCCGGGTCGGCCTATCTGATGCTGCGCGGCTCCCTGCCGTTCCGTCTGGTCGACAACGGCCCGTCCGCTGGGAACGAGCTGCGCCTTTCCGGACAGGAAAACTGGTGGCTCTTGCGGCTCGGGTCGGCCCGTGCCCACGGGGACGAGGGGGCATTCGCGGCGCGATTTGCCGCATTATGCCCCGAAGAGGGGGCGACGGCGATCAAGGTTGTGGATCCGGATTACGGGCGTGTAACCTTCCATGATGACGGCTCGGTGGCGGCAGAGGGCCGGCGGATCGATCCGGCCGATTTTACCGTTTCGGGTCAGCGGGAAATCCTGCCCCGCGTTCCGTTCGTTACGCCGCAGGACAAAGCAAGGACCAAGGTCGATACCGGCCCGGGACCATTGACAGGGAGGAAGACCGGATGAAGTTCACGATGACATCGTTTGTGGCGCTGGCCGTGGCTGGGTTCGGCTCGGTGGCGTTCGCTCAGGGCAGGACCGAGATCCGCGTGATGTGGTACTCTGACGGGATCGAGGGCGAGGTGATGCAGGATCTGCTCGACCGGTTCGAAGAAAGCCATCCCGAGATCGACGTGGTTCTGGACAATGTCGCCTATCAGGTGATTCAGGAGCAATTGCCGATCCAGCTTGCCTCCGGTCAGGGGCCGGATATCGCCCGGGTGACGAATCTCAAGGAACAGGCCGAGCATTGGCTGGATCTGCGTGAATATGTCGAGGATCCAGCCTATTGGGAGACGAATTTCGGCGACCGTTTCGACTGGATGCGGCCCGACGGCTCGGATGCGATCCCGGGCTTCATGACCCAGCTTACCCTGACCGGCGGTTTCGCCAACAAGACGCTTTTCGAACAGGCCGGCGTGGAAATGCCCGGCGAGGGCGCGACCTGGGACGACTGGATTGCGGCCTCGAAAGAGGTGATGGAAAGCCAGCAACTGCCCGCCGCCTTTGCGATCGACCGGTCGGGGCATCGTATCTCGGCGGGCACCGCGTCCTATGGTGCGAATTATATCGGCGATGACGGGATGCCCGCGCCGATCGACGACGGCACCATGAGTTTCGCCACGAAGCTTGTCGAATGGACCGAAGAAGGGCTGATGCTGCCCGAGGTATGGGTTTCGGCTGCCGGAACCACCTATCGCGCTGCGACGGACGATTTCATCAATGCCCAGATCCCGTTCTATTATTCCGGCTCGTGGCTGATCGCGAATCTCTCGACCAAGATCGGCGACGCCTTCGACTGGGTTGCCACCGGCACGCCTTGCGGGACCGAGGCTTGCGCCGGTCTTGCGGGCGGGGCGGGTCTTGTGGGGATCAAATATACCCAGCATCCCAAAGAGGTCGCGGTGGTAATGGACTATCTCGCGTCGGAAGAGGTTCTGCGCGAATTCACCGAACGTACCCTGTTCCTGCCCGCCCATAAGGGTGTGGTCGAGGCGGGCGGCCTGAATTTTCAGACCGACGATCCGAATGTCGCGCCGGCGCTCGAGAAATTCATCGCTGCCTCGGGCGAGTCCTCGCCGCTTACGGATGCCTTGCCGGCGTGGAAATGGGGGAATGCCTATTACGGTACGCTCGTCACCCGTATCAGTCAGGTCATGGCGGGCGAGATCAGCCTTGACGAGGCCCGCAGCATGATGGACCAGGACATCGCCGATCAGGTCGGCGCGGCGTCGCAATAAGCGATGGCCGGGCTTGGCGAAACCCTTGGACGGGCAGCCACCTGGCCGTTCACCCTTATGGCAAGGGCCGTCGATCCGCCGCTAAGGGTCTGGCAGCGCTGGACTGGCACCGGTGGCATGGCAGCCGTGTTCCTTGCGCCCAATCTTGCGATTTTCGGCGTATTCGTCCTGATTCCACTGGTCCTGAATTTCGTCTATTCGATGACCGGCGGAACCGGAATCCTGCTTGATCAGCGTCCTTTCATCGGGATGGAACAATATGGGCGCCTTCTTGAATGCGAGGATTACACCCGCCGTATCACCTGCCGCGAGGATCAGTTCTGGACGGCGGTAACCAATACCGCGGGTTTCGTGATATTCCAGGTTACGCTGATGGTGGTGGTCTCGCTGATCACAGCCCTGATCCTTAACCGCAACATCCGGGGCCGCGGTTTCTTTCGCGCGGTGTTCTTCTTTCCGGTTCTTCTGTCGCCTGTCGTCGTCGGGTTGATCTGGCGCTGGATTCTGCAGCGGGAAGGACTTTTGAACCTGATCGCGGTTAATCTGGGGCTGGAACCCGAAATCTGGCTGAATGACCGGTTTTATGCCTTTGCCGCCACGATCGGGGTGTCGACCTGGGCGCATATGGGATTCTATACGCTGATCCTTCTGGCCGGGCTTCAGGCGATCCCGCGCGATCTTTACGAGGCGGCCGAGATGGACGCGACCCCGCCGTCGCGCGTGTTCCGGCGCATCACGCTGCCGCTTCTGGGACCGAATTTCGCCGTCGTGCTGGTGCTTGCACTGATCCGCAGCGTGCAGATCTTCGACGAGGTCTATGTACTGACCGGCGGCGGGCCCGGAACCTCGACCCTCTATCTCACGCAATATATCTATGAGGTCGGTTTCGCCTCGATCCTGCGCAATCCGGGATTGGCGGCGGCGGCATCGATTCTGATGGGGGCCGTGCTCGTGGTGCTGACGCTTCTGCAACTCTGGCTCTCGCGCCGGGCAGAAGGAAGGCGGGCGCGATGAGCCGGATCCTTGCCTTCATCTTCCGGCGCAGGGGCCATGGCGGGGGCTGGCACTGGACCGACATTGCCACCTGGATCTGGCTGATCGGCGGCACGATCCTGATGTTCGGCCCCGCGCTCTGGCTTGTCGCCTCGTCGTTCAAGGGGCCGGCGCAATTGGCGGAATTCCCGCCGACGCTTTTGCCCTATGTCCAGCAGACGGCAATGGTCGAGGGATATGACGCACCGCTGCCGCTTTACACGGCGACGCAGGAAGACGGTTCGACAAAAGTCCTGGCAGAGATCCGGCGTATCGGCGTCAATTCGCAAATGGTCGATCCCGGGAACCCGGATGAACGGATCAACGTGAATATCGCCGATCGCAGCCCCGTCCGCGAGATCGGGCTTGCAACCGGGAACTATGCAGAGCCGCTTGTGAAGAACAATTTCCTGCGGTTCCTCTGGAACTCGGTCTTCGTGACGGTGATGGCCACGCTGATCACGCTTTTCACCAATTCCATGGCCGCATTCGCGCTTTCGAAATACCGGTTCCGCGGCCGCGACGGGGTGATGCTGCTGATCGTCGCGACGCTCATGGTGCCGCTTTCGGTGATCCTCGTGCCGCTTTACTCGGTGGTGAATGCGATGGGGCTTCTTAATTCGCTCTGGGGGGTGATCCTGCCCACCGTGGCGACACCCACGGGAGTCTTCCTGCTCAGGCAATACATGCTTACCATCCCCGACGAGCTTCTGGAGGCCGCGCGGATGGACCATGCCAGCGAATGGCAGATCTACTGGCGGATCGTCCTGCCGCTTGCCGCGCCCGCGCTTGCGGTTCTTGCGATCTTTTCGGTGGTCTGGCGTTGGAACGACTTTCTCTGGCCGCTGATCGTGTTGTCACAGCGCGAGCATTATACGCTGCAGGTCGGGCTCAACACTTACGCGGGCGAGTTGAACGTGCAATGGCATTATATTCTCGCCATGACCGTGGTGACGATGATTCCGGTGATTCTGGTCTTCCTGTTCCTTCAGCGTTTCATCACCACCGGAATCGCCGGGGCTGGCATCAAATAGGGGGACGCATGGGACGGATTGCCTTGGAGGGGATCACCAAGAACTTTGGCAATGTCGAAGTGATCCACGGCATCGATCTTGAGATCGGCGAGGGCGAACTGGTCGTTTTCGTCGGTCCCTCGGGCTGCGGAAAGTCCACGCTGCTGCGACTGATCGCGGGCCTCGACCAGCCGACGACCGGCAGCATCCGGATCGACGGCAAGGACGTCACCCGCGTCTCCGCCGCCGATCGCGGTCTTGCCATGGTGTTTCAGTCCTATGCGCTATACCCGCATATGACCGTGCGCCAGAACCTGTCTTTCGGGCTGGAAAACACCCGGATGCCAAAACCCGAGATCGCCAGCCGGATCGACGAGGCAGGGCGGATGCTTGAGATCGGTGACCTGATGGAGCGCCGCCCGACCCAGCTTTCCGGCGGCCAGCGTCAACGCGTCGCGATTGGTCGTGCCATCGTTCGTAACCCCTCGGCGTTTCTTCTGGACGAGCCTTTGTCGAATCTCGACGCCGAACTGCGCGGGACGATGCGGGCAGAGCTTGCGCGGCTGCATGAACGGCTGGGAACGACGATGATCTATGTCACCCATGATCAGGTCGAGGCAATGACGCTTGCCGACAGGATCGTTGTCCTGCGCAAGGGCATTGTCGAGCAGGTGGACACGCCGCTTGGGCTTTACAACCGGCCGCAGAACCTTTTCGTCGCGGGCTTCATCGGCGCCCCGAACATGAATTTCTTTCGCAGCCGCGCCAGCGCCGGCGCGGCCGAGTTGCCGGGCGGCCTGAAGATTCCGGCGCCATGCGACGGCGAAATCACGATCGGTATCCGCCCGCAGGATCTGAAACTTGCCGGTGACGACGCGCCGGCTCTGGAGGGCGAGATCCGGCTTATCGAGGCGCTTGGCGCGGAAACCGTCATCCATGCCGATGCGGTGGATGGAACGCCGCTGGTGACGGTCCTGTCCGGTCAGCCGATCCTTGGGACCGGCCAGCGCATCAGGCTGACTTTCGACGGATTGCCGCATCTGTTCGGAGCAGACGGAAAGCGGTTGAACCAGGATTAAAGCATGTCGCTTCCCCTTCCTCTCTTTCTTCTTTGCGGTAAATACCTCGGGAGTCCGGGGGCAGCGCCCCCGGCCATCGCGGGACGCAGGTAATCGGCCTGCCCGCTTCAGCACGACATGCTGCGGAAATGCTCCGGAATTCGGGTCAGGGCAGGATATCGTCTGTGGCACGGGCCATGCTTTCGTTGGCGCGAAACCGTTTCAATGATCGCGGCCGGGCATCTCGCCTCCGAATTCCTGAAGCGCTGTCAGCGTCGGTGACCGTCGCAATTCGGCAAGGAAATTCGCCTGAATGCGCTTGGCCGGTTCACCCTTCCGGGTAATGAGGCAGATCGGTACTGGCTGGCTGGGAAAAAGCGGCCGGGCCGACAGGCGGTATCGGTCGCCGACCGAGGCGGTCAGCGAATCCACGAAGGCCACGCCCATCCCCACCTCGGCCATCAGGCAGGCCACCGAGGAATAACGCACTTCGGCAATCGCCTGTGATCGCAATTCCGCGGTCAGGATATCGCGGGATATGGCAAGATCGAGGCTGGAATTCTGTTCGTAAAGGATCAGCGGCACGCCGGTAAGATCCTGCGAGGTGAGGGCAAGCTTGTTCTCAAGCGGATGGCCCGGGGGGAAAACACAGACCATCTGCGCCATTGCCAGCACTTCATAGGCCAGCCCCTCGCGCTCGGGCGGGTTCAGTCCCAGCCCGATATCCGCGGTTCGGGTCTGTACCGATTCCAGCACTCCGGTGATTCGCCGCGTGTCCAGATGCACCCGCACTGCCGGACGTTTCGACACGAATTCCTTCAGGGCCCGGGGAATCAGCGCATTGGCCATCGGCGGGGTGCCGACGACCCGCAAATGCCCGCTTTCGCTGCGCTGACGAGCCTCGATCCTATGGGTAAATGCCTGATATATCGAAAAGATCGAATCGCTGTCCTGATAGATTTCATCCGCATCCGGTGTCGGCACCAAGCGGTTGCCGAAGCGTTCGAACAGCGGAAAGCCGATTTTCGTTTCCATCTGCCGGATCATGTTCGAAACCAGCGGCTGCGATACGTTGAGCGCCTTGGCTGCGCCGATGGTGGTCCGGGCGCGGACGACTTCGCGGAAGATTTCCAACTGCCTCAATGTGAACATGGAAACTCCTTAAAATGCCGGGTTCGGCGGCATTATAATGAAATATTATTTTCTGATCCAATAATTAATAACTTACTATATTGCGCGACCCGCCATGCCCATGCTGAACTTGACGTAACGGAGTTCGCGGTCGCGTCGTTTCATGCTTCTCGGCCTGATCGCCGATTGGACCGTTTTGGTCCCAAGACAAACCAACAGAGGGGAAACAACATGAAATACCTGATCAGCGGGCTGGCATTATCTCTGGCACTGGGTGGCCCCGCATTGGCGCAAGACAAATATGTCGTCGCAGTGGACGGAACCTTTGCCCCACATGCCATGCCGACGATGGATGGCGGGCTGGAAGGCTTCAATATCGATTTGATCAATGTCATCGGCGAACGGCTTGGTGCCGAAATCGAGATCGTCGCCACCCAGTATTCGGGCATCCTGCCCGGGCTTCAGGCCGGAACCTATGATTTCGTGATCGCTCCGACCACGATCACGCCAGAGCGGGCCGAGGCCTATTATTTCTCGGAAGGTTATCTGAATACCGATTTCCAGTTTCTGGTGAAAGCCGGCGGGCCGGAAATCACCGAGCTCGAGCAATTTGAGGGGCAGGTGATCGCGGTCAACAAGGGTTCGGCCTATGACAGTTGGGCACGCGAGTTGGCCGATGAGATCGGCTGGACCGTCGAAAGCTACGGCACCGCGACCGATGCGGTTCAGGCGGTCGTCTCGGGCCGGGCCTTCGCGACCGTGGCGGGCAATACCGTCATCGCATGGGCTGCCAAGCAGAACCCGGCAGTGCAGCTAAGCTATCTGCATTCGACCGGCCTTGTCTGGGGCATGCCCTTCCGCAAGGGCGATGACGAACTGCGCGAGAAGATAGAAGGCGTCATCGAATGCCTGAAAACCGACGGCACGATCGCCGAGCTGCATGTGAAATGGTTCGATTCCGAGCCCGCCGAGGATTCCGCCGCCGTCACGCCGCGCCCCGGCTGGGGAGAGCCCGATCTGCCCGGCTATGTCGAGGACGATCATGAGCCCGGTTGTGCTTGATTCATCGTTAAATCAGGGCAAGGCCGCGCCTGTTGAAAAGCGGCCCACGCTGGAGGTCATCGGGCTGAAGAAATCCTTCGGCACGGTAGAAGTTCTGAAGAATGTCAGCCTGCAGGTGGCGAAGTCCGAAATGGTTTTCGTGCTCGGCCGTTCCGGTTCGGGAAAATCCACCATGCTGCGTTGCTGTAACCGCCTGGAGGAACCCAATTCGGGCGACATATTGCTGGAAGGCGAAAAGATCACCGGGCGCGGCGTGAATCTTGACCGGCTTCGCCGCCGCATCGGCATGGTGTTCCAAAGCTTCAACCTCTATCCGCATCTCGATGCCCGCGGAAATGTCACGCTGGCCCTGCGCAAGGTGCTGAAGCTGTCGCGTGACGAGGCCAGAGCGCGCGCCGACACCGCGCTGGCCCGGGTCGGGCTGGCCGATAAGGCGGAAAACTATCCCTCGCAACTTTCGGGCGGCCAGCAGCAGCGCGTCGCCATCGCCCGCGCCATCGCGCTGGAACCGGCAGTGATGCTGTTCGACGAGCCGACTTCGGCGCTTGATCCCGAACTGGTCGGCGATGTGCTGGGCGTCATGCGGGAACTGAAGCAGGACGGTATGACCATGCTGGTCGTCAGTCATGAAATGGCCTTCGCGCGCGAAGCCGCCGATCGCGTCGTCTTCATGGCGGATGGCGAGATCGTCGAAGAGGGACCGCCCGAAGATCTGTTCGGAAACCCGCAGCACGAACGCACCCGCGCCTTTCTTGCCCGTTACAGCCAATGACCAATCTGGACCGGTTTATCGAGACTTTCCTGAACGGGACGGTTCTGGCGAAATATGCGCCGGAAATCCTGCAGGGTGTCTGGGTGACGATCGAGCTGTCGGTGCTGATCGTCATCGCGGGCACGCTTTGGGGCGCGTTGCTGGCCTGTATCCGCGCCTATCGGATCTGGCCGATCTCTTTCCTGATCGTCATCTATGCCGATATCTTCCGCGCCCTGCCGCCGCTGGTGCTGATCCTGCTGGTCTTTTTCGGTTTGCCCAATCTGGGGGTGACCCTGTCCAGCTTTGCGGTGCTGTTCGTCATCCTTGGCCTGACGCTTGGCGCCTTTGCCGAAGAGATCATCTGGGCCGGCATCACCGCGACCGACAAGGGCCAGTGGGAAGCTGCGCGTTCGACCGGTCTCGGCTTTACCCAGACCCTGGGCTATGTGGTGCTGCCGCAGGCGGTGCGGATGGTGATCCCGCCGCTGACCAACCGCGCCATCGCCATCACCAAGATGACGGCGCTGGGCACGGTGATCGGGGTGCCGGACATCCTGAATCAGGCCACCACGGCGCAAAGTTTTTCGGGCAATGCCTCGCCGTTGACGCTGGCCGCGCTGGCCTATGTGGTGCTGTTCCTGCCTTTCGTGATCCTGTCGCGCTGGCTGGAAAGCCGCTTTGCCTGGAAAAAGGGCTGAGCCATGGATCAACTGATTTTCCAGTTCTTCAATCTCGCCATCATGGCGGACGCGCTGCCGACCATCCTGCGTGGCCTTGGCATGACCGTACTGATCTGCTGCGCGGTCATCCCGCTTGGGCTGGCCGGGGGGCTGGCCGCCGCGCTGGCCTCGACCGCCCGGTCGCGCTGGCTGCGCTGGCCCGCCATGGCGCTGGTGGATCTGTTCCGCGCCATCCCGCCGCTGGTGCTGCTGATCTTCATCTATGCCGGATTGCCCTTTTCGGGCATCCGCCTGTCGCCTTTCGTTGCCGTGGTGCTGGCTTTCCTGCTGAACAACTCCGCCTATTACGGTGAGGTTTTCCGTGCCGGGCTGATCTCGGTGGGAACGGGGCAATGGGAGGCCGCGCGCTCGACCGGTCTCACGCAGCGGCAGACCCTGACCCATGTGATCCTGCCGCAGGCGACGCGCAACGTGCTGCCCGACCTGATCTCGAACACGGTCGAGGTGGTCAAGCTGACCTCGCTTGCCTCGGTGGTGTCGCTGGGAGAGCTGCTGCACGCAGCCAGCCTTGCCCGCTCGGTGACCTATAACGCCTCGCCGCTCACGCTGGCGGCGGCGATCTATCTCGTTCTGTTATGGCCCGTGGTGCGGCTGCTTAGCCGTTACCAGCGCCGTCTTGTCGTCTGAAAGGAAGAATATGCGAAAAATTGTCATCGGAGCCGCCCAGATGGGCCCCAACCAGAAAGCCGACAGCCGTGAAACCATTGTCGCCCGGATGCTCGCGCTGCTGGAAGAGGCCGCCCGGAAAGGCTGCACGCTGGTCGTCTATCCCGAACTGGCACTGACAACATTTTTCCCACGCTGGTACATGGAGGATCCGGCCGAGATCGATCGCTGGTTCGAGTCCGAAATGCCCAATGCCGCTACGCAACCGCTATTCGACAAGGCTCGTGAATTGCAGGTTGCGATCAGCTTTGGCTATGCGGAACTGACCGAGGACGGGCATCATTTCAACACCCAGATCCTGACCGACCGTGACGGCAATATCGTCGCGAAATATCGCAAGATCCATCTGCCGGGGCATTCCGAATGGGATGACGAACGCGCCTTTCAGCATCTGGAGAAGCGCTATTTCGAACCCGGCGATCTGGGCTTTCCCGTGTGGCGCACACAGGACGCCATTGTCGGCATGCTGATCTGCAATGACCGCCGCTGGCCCGAAGCCTATCGGGTCATGGGACTGCAAGGGGTCGAACTGGTGATCCTGGGCTACAACACGCCCTCGGTGAACAGTCAGAACAGCGGCGAGGGCGAAGAGAAGCGGCTTTATCATTCGGAACTGTCGATGACCGCCGCCGCCTATCAGAATTCCACCTGGGTGGTTGGGGTCGCCAAGGCGGGGGATGAGGACGGGCATCCGCTGATGGGCGGCTCGATCATCGTCGATCCCAATGGCTATGTCGTGGCGCGGGCCAAGACCGATGGCGACGAATTGCTGGTTCATGAATGCGACATGGATCTGTCGGTCTTCGGCAAGGAAACCATCTTCGACTTCGCCCGCCATCGCCGGATCGAGCATTACGGCCTGATCACCAGCCAGACCGGGGTGGTGCGCAAGGTATGACCACGCAGCTGGACCTGACCGCGCTGCCGCCGCAAGAGCGTTACAAGCTTCTGACGGCGGTGGTGATCCCGCGCCCGGTCGCATGGGTCACCACGCAGGACAGCCTTGGACAGGTCAATGCCGCGCCGTTTTCCTTTTTCAATGTCTTCGGGCAGGATCCGGCGCTGGTGATCCTTGGGCTGGAACATGCCCGCGACGGCAGCGGTCCGAAGGACACGGCCCGCAATATCGCGGAAACCGGGGAGTTCGTCGTCAATATCGTGACGCCCGATCTGATCCTGCCGATGGTGGAAACCGCCGCCTCCTATCCGCCCGGGGTAAGCGAGCCGGAGGCGCTTGACCTGGCGCTTGCCCCATCCGGCCAGGTCGCGCCGCCGCGACTGGCTGCCGCGCCCGTCGCGATCGAATGCCGGCTAAGGGATACGCTGCGCTATTCCGATGAACGCGATATCGTCGTGGGAGAGGCGCTGGCGCTTTCCGCCCGCGACGGGCTGATCGATACCGACAGGATGCATGTCGACTGGGGCGGAGATTTTCCGATCGCCCGGCTTTTTGCCGACCGCTACGCGCGGCTTGAAGAGATCGCCCGCCATCCCATTCCCGAACCCAAGGAGCAGCCATGACCGAACTGATTCACCGCAACTCTTCAGGCGTGTTCGTGATCGCCGCCACGCCTTTCACCGAGGATGGGGCGCTTGATCTCGGGTCGGCCGACCGGATGGTCGATTTCTATCTGGAGTGCGGCGTCACCGGCATGACCATCCTTGGCATCATGGGTGAGGCACCGAAACTTTCGGATGCTGAATCGCGCATTTTTGCCAAGCGCGTTCTTGACCGTGTCGGCGACCGGGTTCCGGTTATCGTCGGCGTTTCGGGGGGCGGTCTTGATCCGATGCGTAGCCTGACCGCCGATGTCATGGCGGCGGGCGCGGCGGGCGTCATGGTCGCGCCCATGCAGGGCATGGGGCCGGAAGACCGGCTGGAAGGCTATTTCGCACAGGTCTGCAAGGCGCTTGGCCCGGATGTGCCGGTCTGCCTGCAAGACTATCCGCAGACCTCCAACGCCCGCTTCTCGGTCGACAGCATCCTGAGGATCACGCGGGACAACCCTCAGATCGTCATGCTGAAGCATGAGGACTGGCCGGGTCTTGCCAAGTTGTCGCGGGTGCGTGCCGAAACCGGCACGGCGGATCAGCCGCGCCTGTCGATCCTGACCGGCAATTCCGCGCTATTCCTGCCGCAAGAGATGCAGCGCGGCGCGGATGGCGCGATGACCGGCTTCGCCTTTCCCGAGATGATGGTGCAGGTTGTCGAGCTTGCTTTGAAAGGCGATCATGACCGGGCTGAGGATATCTTTGACGCTTATCTGCCGCTGGTGCGCTATGAGCAGCAATTGGGGCTGGGTCTTGCCATCCGCAAGGAGACCCTGCGCCGCCGCGGGGTTATCGCCTGTGCCCGGGTGCGCGCGCCGGGTCCGGTCATGAGTAAGACCGACCATGATGAACTGACGCGGCTGACATCGCGTCTTGAAAAACGACTGAAGGAGCTGGGCTGATGGATCTGGGACTAAAGGGCAAACGCGCATTGGTCATGTCGTCGTCTCGGGGGTTGGGGTTGGGCATCGCCCAGGCCCTGGCTGAGGAAGGTGCCGATGTCCTGCTGACGGGGCGCAGCGCCGACAGACTGGCGCAGGAGGCCGGGGCGATCACTGCGAAGGGTGCAGGCAGGGCCGATTGGGTGACCTGCGACCTTGCGCAGGAGGATGCCGCCGACAGGCTGGCGCAGGCGGTCAAGGAAAAGCTGGGCGCGGCGGATATCCTTGTGGCCAATACCGGCGGGCCGCCTCCCGGAAAGATGGTCGATGCCGATCTTGCGGCCCTTGGCGCACAGTTCAACCAGATGGTGCTGCGGGTGATGGAAACCGCCGACCGGCTGCTGCCCGCGATGCGCGCCGCAGGCTGGGGCCGTATCCTGACCATCGGTTCTTCCGGTGTGGTCCAGCCGATCCCGAATCTGGCGATGTCGAACACACTGCGCTCGGCGCTGGTGGGCTGGTCGAAATCGCTGTCCAACGACCTTGCGGCAGAGGGGATCACCGTCAACATGCTGCTTCCGGGCCGCATTCATACCCAACGAACGGATGAGCTGGACGCAGCCGCCGCCAAGCGCACTGGAACTTCGGTAGAGGAGGTGCGTGCCGCCTCGGTCAAAACCATCCCGGCGGGTCGCTATGGCAGGGTTGAGGAATTCGCCAAGACCGCTACTTTCCTTGTCTCGGAACCCGCCAGCTATATCACCGGCAGCCTTGTGCGCTGTGACGGCGGCTCGATCAGATCGGTGTGACCATGGAACTTGATCTCGTCATCACAAACGGAACCGTCGCAACTGCATCGGATACGTTCCGTGCCGATATCGGTATCCGCGACGGGCGTATCGCCGCCATCGCCGACAATCTGCACGGCACGCGCGAGATCGACGCACGCGGCAAGCTGGTCCTGCCCGGCGGGATCGAGGCGCATTGCCATATCGCGCAGGAAAGCGCGACCGGCGGCATGACGGCAGATGATTACCGAAGCGGGTCGATCTCGGCGGCATTCGGCGGCAATTCCTGCTTTATCCCCTTCGCCGCCCAGCATCGCGGCATGGGCGTGACCGAGACGCTGGATCTTTACGACAGCCGGGCGCAGGGCAATTCGGTGATCGATTACGGCTATCACCTGATCGTCGCCGATCCGACCGAGGAGGCTTTGCACAAGGAACTTCCGCAGGCATTCGCCCGTGGGATCACCTCGTTCAAGGTGTTCATGACTTATGATCTGATGAAGATCGACGACGGGCAGTTCCTCGATATCCTGTCGGTGGCCAAGACGCATGGCGCATTGACGATGGTCCATGCCGAGAATTCCGGCATCATCCGGTGGATCTCGGACAGGCTGGTTGCGGCGGGTCATACGCAGCCGCGCTATCACGCCATAAGCCACCCGGCGGCGGCCGAAACCGAGGCGATCAACCGTGCGATCACGCTGGCGCGCTTTGTCGATGCGCCGCTGCTGATCGTGCATGTCTCGACACCCGAAGGTGCGGGAATGGTGGCGCAGGCGCGGCTGGAGGGCGCGAAGATCTTTGGCGAGACCTGCCCGCAATATCTGTTTCTGACCAAAGAGGATCTGGACCGCCCCGGCATGGAGGGGGCCAAGTTCATGTGCTCGCCCCCCGTCCGCGACACCGAAACGCAAGAAGCACTTTGGCGGCATCTTCAGGCAGGCACATTCTCGGTCTTTTCCTCGGATCACGCGCCCTATCGCTTTGACGAAAGCGGCAAGCTGGCGAAAGGCCCCGATGCGACATTCAAGCAGATCGCCAATGGCATGCCGGGGCTGGCGCTGCGCCTGCCGCTGCTGTTCTCGGAAGGTGTCCGGGCCGGGCGGATCACGCTGAACCAGTTCGTGGCGCTTGGCGCGACCAATGCCGCCAAGCTGTACGGGATGCATCCCGAAAAGGGCACGATCGCCATCGGTGCGGATGCCGATATCGCCATCTGGGATCCCGAAGAGACCCGGATCGTCACCGTGGCCGATCAGCATGACAATATGGATTATACGCCCTTCGAGGGCCGGCAGATCACCGGCTGGCCAGTCACCGTGCTGTCACGCGGGGAAACCGTGATGGATGGCGGCAAGCTGGTGGCGCAGCCGGGGCGCGGTAAATTCATCGCCCGTCGCCCGCCGGATTTCACCGGCTATCCGGGCACCCGGACGCCCGAACTTGATCCGGCGCGGAATTTCGGGGCGGAGATCGCGCCATGACCGGTCCCATCGTCGTCATCAATCCCAATTCGAACCAGGCGGTGACCGATGGGCTGGAACAGGCGCTGGCGGCTTTTCGCTGCGGAGTTGGGATCGATTGCGTGACCCTGAGCGAAGGACCGTTTGGCATCGAAAGCCAGTATCACGTCGAACAGGTCGCATTACCATTGGCCGCGCTTGTGAAAAGCCGGGCCGATGCCTCGGCCTTCGTCATCGCATGCTATTCGGATCCCGGTCTGGATTTGTGCCGCGCGACCGCGACCGTGCCGGTCTTGGGCATTCAGGAATCCGGCGTGCTGACGGCGCTTGCGCGCGGCGACCGTTTCGGCGTTCTCGCCATTGCCGAAGCGTCAATCCCGCGCCATCTGCGCTATCTGCGACGGATGGGCGTCATCGACCGGCTGGCGGGCGAGCGGGCACTGAATATGAGCGTCGATGAAAGCGCGCGTGGCGAAGGCACATTCGACCGGCTGGTCAAGGTCGGTCATGCCCTGATCTCGGATGGCGCCGATGTCCTGATCCTTGGTTGCGCGGGGATGGCCCGCCATCGCGCGGCGCTTGAAGCGAAGCTGCATCGCCCGGTGATCGACCCGACTCAAGCCGCCGTGGCGATGGCGCTTGGCGCGGTGCTGAATGGCTGACATCACCCCGGCCCGGATGAATGGCGTCGCCGCAATGGTATGCCGCTTTGATATATACGCGCGACCCGTGACCGCCGAACCGCCGCTTGGTGGCGCGCATTTCACGGGTTCGGGCTTCAGACGCCCAGCACCGTCTTCACCCTTTCGCGGGTGAAGGGCAGATCATAGATGCGCTTGCCTGTCGCGTGCCTGAAGGCATTGCCGATAGCGGCCCCGGTCGGCCCCTGGGCCGCTTCGGCAACGCCAAGATAAGGTGTCCCCGGATTATCGACCACCACCACATCGATACTGTCGGGAATGGCGCTGAACCGCGCGATGGGATAGGCTGACCAATCCGGCGACTGGATGCGGGTCCGGTCGAATTGCACGGCTTCGTATAGCGTCCAGCTCATCGATTGAATAATGCCGCCCTCGGTCTGGTTGATGATGGCATCGGGCGCAACCGCCTCGCCGCAATCGACGGCGCAAGCGACATGCGAGATTTTCACGATCCCGGTTTCCCGGTCGACCGCCGCCTCCAGCGCGATCGCCAGATAGGCGGCGTGGTTTTTATATTGGGCGAAAGCGAAGCCCCGTCCGCGCCCTTGCGGCAGGGGATCATCACTCCAGCCGAATTTCTCCGCTGCGGTCTCGATGACTGTTCGGGCCCGCGGATCCGTCATATGCCGCAGCCGGAATTCGACCGGATCGGTTTCGGCAGCCTCTGCCAACTCATCCATGAAGCTTTCGAGCGAAAAGATATTGCAATAGGCGCCCAGACCCCGCAGCGCGGAAACCCGCACCGGCATATCGGGGACGAAATGCCAGTTCACCCGCTGGTTGGGGATATCATAAAGCGGAATGGCATTGCGGTCGCCATTGCCTGACGGCGAGATCTGAAGCTTGGCCGGCTCAAGCTGGAAATGCCTGCCCATCAGCCTGGCGGCGATCAGCGATCCTGCCGAGCCCGGCCGGGTGCTGTGGCTGTTGCTCCACAGATCGTACCGCCAGTCGACAATCTTGCCGCTGTCGTCGAGCGTGGCACTGACGCGGGTCAGCATGCCCGCTCCATAGGGTTCCCAAAGATGTTCCTGCTCGCGCGTCCATTGCACGCGGATGGGTTTCCCCGGCAGCCATTTGGCGATGAGCGCGGCATCCGCCGCCGCGTCATCGGCGCCGTTATGACCATAGCAGCCCGAGCCTTCGACATGAATGCAGCGAACCTTCTCGGGCGGAAGGTCAAGCATCTCGGCAAGCGCGTCGCGGTCGGGATAAACGCCTTGCGTATGAGTCCAGACCGTCATTGCGCCATTCTCGAACTGAGCTATCGCGGCAGAGGGGCCGATCGATCCGTGCATCTGGTAAGGACGGGTGAACCGGGCCTGCAGGGTCCTGGCTCCGGAAACGGATTCCGCCCCGACCGAAGCGACCGACCCGGTTTCGGACACCGCGCTTTCCAGAAAGGCGGGAATGTCGTTCTGGTCCGGCAGGTTTTCCTTTTCGTCCCATTTCGCCGTGGCATAGGCTGCCCGCATTGCGGTGATGGCCTGAAATTCCTGTTCGGCGATGACGGCCAGGAAATCGCCGTCGCGCACCAGCGTTACCACGCCCGGCATGGATGTGATCGCATCCTCGTCGATTTCTGCCAGCCGTGCGGTATAGGCGGGCGGCCGCACGATGCGCGCATGCAGCATGCCCTCGGGCCGCAAATCCTGCACGAATGCCGC
This sequence comes from Paracoccus wurundjeri, assembly GCF_030678915.1. GTDB lineage: Bacteria > Pseudomonadota > Alphaproteobacteria > Rhodobacterales > Rhodobacteraceae > Paracoccus > Paracoccus onubensis_A. Next base: position 51,753 of record NZ_JAUUTZ010000019.1, read on the forward strand.
GCCGCCGGTGACCTTGGCGGGGATGTCTACCCGCGCGAAGAGTTTGCCGATGGCATGATAGCTGTCGGGCGATTTGAGCGGCACGTTACCGGTTGCGTCGACATGCAGAAGATCGTCCGCGACGATCTCGCCATAGCCAAGCGTGCGGCCATCGGATGCGACGATCCGGCCATTCTCGGCCCTGAGATCCTTTGCCGGAATGCCAAGCTTTTCACTTGCCTGCCGGATCATGATCTCGCGCACCTCCGCCGAGGCGTGGCGAATGGCCGTGCCGCTGTTCTGGATGGTCTGGCTGCCCGCGGTATATCCCTCATTCGGGGTCTGTCCGGTATCGGCGGTGATCAGCTCGATAGTGGCCGGATCCATCTCGAGCTCTTCCGCCGCGATCTGCCGAAGCGCGGTTTTCGTGCCTTGCCCAAGCTCTACCTTGCCGGTGAAGACCGTCACCTTGCCATTCGCATCGATCCTGATCCACGCGTCAAGCGAGGGTGTCTCGGCGAGACTGCCGGGCAGCTCCGGATTCTGCGGTGCGGGAGTGGCGGGCGTCGCCACCTCGCCTTCCTGCGCCACGGCGGGGATCGCGAAAGAGACGACAAGCGCGCCTGTCCCGGCAAGGAAACCGCGGCGCGTGGCGTTCAGAGGAGTCGAAATATTCATCATGCCCTCTCTACGGCAGGCGCGGCGGATGCTGATTTCATCAGGGTGCGGGCTTTGGATACGGCGCGCAGAATGCGCATATGGGTGCCGCAACGGCACAGGTTGGGTTCAAGACCGTGGCGCAATTCATCATCGGTTGCGTCCGGATTGGCCTCCAGGATCGATTGCGCCCGCATCATCATGCCGGGGATGCAATAGCCGCATTGCGCGGCCTGCTCTTCGATGAAGGCCGTCTGCATCGGGCCGGGATTGTCGATCGTGCCCAGCCCCTCGACCGTCTTGATCTCGCGATCCTCAAGAAGCATTACCGGCGTCAGGCAGGAAAAGACCGCTTTGCCATCGACCATTACCGTGCAGGCGCCGCACTGGCCCAGACCGCAGCCGAATTTGGCGCCGTTGAGTCCCAGATCGTTACGCAAGACGTAAAGCAGAGGGGTGGAGGGATCCGCATCGACCTCGTGGGCCGTGCCATTCACGGTCAGTTTCATTGGTCTTTCGCTCCTACATTGTCGGGGCCGCGTTCGATGCCGTCGGAAGGCCGCACGCTGACGTGATATTTCCCGCTTCTGGTATCGGTCAGCCGGCTTGTGACATCGTCCCAGTCGGGCTGTTGGGCGAATTCCTCGCGCAGATAGGCAAGCAGATCGCCCACCTGCTGATCGTTCATGATCGCTGCAAAACCCGGCATGATCGAGCTTTGCCGCCCGCTTGCGGCCGGCAGGCCGAACAGGATGACATTGATTGCATTTTGGGAATCGGGCGCATTCAGGGCGCTTGAAAGATGGAGATTGCTTCCCCCGAAAGGCTGCGGGCGATTGCTGTCATGGCATGTCGCGCAGGCGGCGTAATAGATGGTCTCGCCGCGTGCGGCCGGGGTGTCACCCTGCGCGCCCGATGCCGCAGCCAGAACCGGCTCGGATGCCGCTGCCGCCGCTTTCAATGCCTGTTCACCGCGCTGCTCGCGTTCGGCCGACGGCGTGCCCATCAGCGAATCCAGATAGACCGCGATCGCCCTGATATCCGAATCCGGAAGCAGGCCAAGATTGCCCGTCACTTCTGCCATCGGGCCGTTGGCGACGCCGTGATCGGCATGCCAGCCCCGGCGCAGATAGGCGTAAAGACTGTCCGCTGTCCATGGCACGGGCGCGGGCGACGCCTCGTTCAAAGCGAAGGCCGACCAGCCTTCCGCCTCGCCCCCGGCAAGATATGCGTCGCGTTTTTCGGCGCCAAAGGCATTTCGTGGAGTATGGCAGGCGCCGCAATGGCCAAGCCCGTCGACCAGATAAGCGCCGCGATTCCACTCGTCGCTTTGCGAAGCGACATTCTGATGGGCACCTTCATCGAAGAACAGCAATTTCCAGCCGGCAAGGACGAAACGGATGTTCAGCGGAAAAGGAAGCTCGTTTGCCCGCGGCGATTGCTGCACCGCGGGCCGCGTCATGAGGAAGGCGTAAAGCGCTTTGTTATCCTCGTCTGAAACCCGGGTGAAGTGGTCGAACGGAAATGCGGGATAAAGATGCGAGCCATCGCGACTGACACCCTCGCGCATGGCGCGGCCGAACGCGGCTTCGGACCACTGGCCTATCCCGGTTTCCGGGTCGGGGGTTATATTGCTGGAATATATGATCCCGAAAGGCGTGGGCATCGGGAAACTGCCTGCGAATGATCGCCCGCCCGAATTGGTATGGCAGGCTGTGCAATTTCCGACGGCGGCCAGCTGCGCGCCTTTCTCGATCAGTGCCTGATCGAAATCGGCGCGTTGCGGCGGCGCGGCGGGATCAATCGCCGGCTTCCACGCATAGGCGAACAAGCCCGCTGCAACGATGGCAAGCAGAATGACAAATCTGATGATGAGGCGCTTCACGATATTGCTGTCCTGAACAGGGGGCTTAGCTTGAACGGCTTAGCTGCCATCAGTCGCGTGAATGGTATTATCTATACCTTATAGCCTCAACTATATGAAAATTCCAGCATAGCGACCCCGGCTGATTTCTCTGCGTACCTTCCGGCCCCTCGGCGATGCGGATCCGGGCCGGTGGTTTCATGGCGCGGCGCATGGCGTGGCTTTGCCATTCCGCCCTTGGCATCGCACCGATGCGAAACAGGATCAGCATGGTGCCGATACTCGCGCGGATGACGGGTAAAGCTTCTGTCCCACGAGCCGCTGGAAAGCGATTATTTCCACTAAAAATACCAAATTTCAATTGGTTAATTACTGATCAAAGCTTTGCTTGTAATTGATATATCAGTAAGATATCATCTCCGAGAATCGTCTAAGGGAGAGGGCAATGGAACTTCAGAACACCCAGATGTCTGAACGCCAGAAGAAGTACCGCGCCAATTATCGTCAGCGGGTGGCCGGCTGGTATAACGGCTTTCTGCATATCGTCATCATCTATGTGATCGGTCTGACGGCGTTCTATGTCTATGTGTCGAACATTCATGACGTGACGCCATTGGAATGGCTGACGATCCCGGTCGTCTTTCTGTTTTGCAACTTCTTCGAATGGTGGCTTCATCTTTATGTCATGCACCGGCCCTCGAAGAACCCGATCGCCCGGGCGGTCTATAACCGCCACACCCTGCAGCATCATCAGTTTTTCACCGAAGTAGAAATGCGCTTCGCGGATCACAAGGATTATCGCGTGACTTTCTTTCCGCCCTATGCGCTGGCGGCCTTCACGCTGATGTCGATCCCCGGCGCCATTGTTCTGGGCTATCTGTTTACGCCGAATGTCGGCTGGCTGTTCATCGCAACCACCACAAGCGTCTACATGATTTATGAATTCATGCATTTCTGCTGTCATGTCGAAGAGAACTGGTTCGTGCGGAACATGCCCTTCATCAATACCAACCGGCGCCATCATACCGCGCATCACGATCAGTCCCTGATGATGGAGCGGAATATGAACCTGACTTTTCCGATCATGGACTGGCTGTTCGGCACCTCTGACCTGAATCGTGGTCTGCTTGGCCATCTCTTTAACGGCTACGAGACGCGTTATGTCCGCCGCGACATGCGCAAGACCTCTCGCAAACCGGTTCAGGCATCCGGCTCGCATCCAGCCGAATAGACATCAATCGAAACAGGTAACGGGCGAAATACGTAACGGAATTCGCTGTTGGCGGCGTCCAGCCGCCGGTGGTGCCGTGTCCTGATCCAGGAGAAAGCAATACCATGGATATGATCGAACCGAACATCACCGGCCTTTTCATCTTCGCACTCCTTGCCAGCGTGGGAAGCCTGGGCGTGCTGGTTCTGAGTGGCGTCTTTCCTCTGGCCACCCGCCCGGAACTGAAACGGCCGGTGGGCATCGGACTTATCGTGCTGAACCTGCTGCTGCTGGCCGCCGTTCTCTATGGCACGATCAGCTTCGGACTGAACGAGCTTCGCTGGACCAGCATGGTCATCGTCGGCGGCATGGCGTTTCTGTTTACGCCGGGGCTTTTCAACGCCTGGCCGGGCAAATGGCGGGACGGAGTTGCCGGACTTGTCACGGTGACGCTGGGGCTGGGCGCGACGGCATATCTGCTTGGATCAATCGCCTGATCGCCACGCATATCCGGGGCTGGTCGCTTTATTCGTTACAGGAGGAACTTATATGCCCTTCCACATCAAATTTGGCTTGTCCGTGATGGTGGCGCTCGCCGCCTTGGCCGGATGGTTCTTTATGGGTCACCTTGGCCAGACAGGTCCGCAATGGGCACTGACATTTCTTGGCCCCTTCAGTGTCTTCTCCTTGTGGATTTTCCCCGAGGTGATGCGGGGTAAAGCGGATGGGAGGAAATCATGAAAACATATACCGGTGATCGCACCATTGACGGCGTCGTCGTCGAGGTGAACGGGCAGGAACTTCCCAGCCATACCGATATCAGGAAATTCACCAATGCGGATTACGAATGGGGCTATGAAGGGCTGGCGGCTACTCAGCTGGCTTTCGCGATGCTTTACGATCATACCGGCGATGCAAGTCTGGCCATCCGGCTTGCCACGGCCTTCATGGAAAAGGTGACGGCCAATTTCGGTAATGACTGGGAAATGACATCCGCCGACATGGACAGCGCGATCGATCAAATCGAACCCGTGCGCGCGGGTTGAACTGCAATGCTTACCATCGGGCAAAAGCATGCGACCGCGGCTGGCACCGCCAAACAGATATCGTCGAGGGAAACCCGCAATGAATTTGAGTTTCAGGGCATCGGTCCTTCATTCAGTGAACAGCCCGCTGAGGACCGAAACGGTAGAGGTCGCCGGGCTGGCTGCGCGGGATGTCCTTGTCAGGATCTGTGCCGCGGGACTATGCCACACCGATCTTGAGGTGATCGATGGCTCGCTTCGACAGCCTTTGCCGATCGTGCTGGGACACGAAGCCGCGGGGGTGGTCGAGGCAGTCGGTCCCGAAGCAGGCAAGGTTGCGGTCGGGGATCATGTGATCCTGTCGTGGAACCCCCATTGCGGTCATTGTTTCTACTGCGACCACAGCCTGCCGATCCTTTGCGAGACCTATCTTGCGAATACTCCGGCGGCGCTTGCCTTCGATGGCCGGCCACGGGCGCGGCTTTCCGGAGGCGAAGATCTGCATCAGCTTATGTATATGGGGGCCTTCGGCGAGTTCTGCGTGGTTCAGGATCAGCAGGCCATCCCGATCCCGAAGGAAATGCCCTTTCCGCAGGCCGCCCTGATCGGTTGCGGCGTGATGACGGGCGTCGGCGCGGCGATTAACGTGGCGCAGGTCGCTCCGGGATCGTCGGTCATGGTTATCGGCTGCGGCGCGGTCGGGCTGGCGACGATACAGGGCGCGGTTCTGGGAGGGGCCGACCGGATCATCGCGGTCGATTTGCAGGACAGCCGTCTTGAGGTCGCGAAACGGATGGGTGCCTCTGTGCTGGTCAATCCGGCCCGTGACGACGCGGTTCAGGCAGCCCGGGACATCACATCGGGCCGCGGCGTCGACACCATTCTGGAATCTGCAGGAAATGAACCGGCGTTCCGGCTGACTGTCGAGGCCGTGCGTCCCGGCGGGCAGGTGATCTGGCTGGGCAAGACCGATGTGAACAAGGATGTCTCTTTCCGCTGGGGCTCGCTCATGCAGGAAAAGCGCATCCGCCGTTCTTCATATGGTGATGCCCGGCCGGCCCGGGATTTCCCCTTTCTTTGCCGCGCCTATCTGGACGGCCGCCTTGATCTGGACGCCCTGATCTCGCAGGAGATCGGTCTGGACCAGATCAATGAGGGCTTCGCAGCTTTGCGGGCTGGCGAAACGATCCGCAGCATCGTCACATTCTGAGTCTGTCGAGCGGCGGATCGTTTCCCGCCTCCGCATTTATCCATTCAAGCGGAAATTATGGTGAGACATGATTGTAACCATTCCCGAGGGCGCGCTTGAATGTCTGGGCGCAGGCGCCGTTGAAGACAGGCGTCCAAGCGTGGTGCTGCTGCATGGCATTCAGGGCACGGCGACGATCTGGAATCCGCTGATGCCCGGTCTGTCCTGTCTTGGACCGGTCATGGCCCCTCATCTCCGCGGCCGGGCGGGTTCCTACAGCCCGGATCGGCCCGAAGCATATGGGCTGACGGGATTCGCCAGCGATCTGCATGCGGTGATCGCGGGGCTGCATGGGCCTGTTCTGCTTGTGGGCTGGAGCATGGGCTGTCTGGTCTCGCTTGAATATCTGCGTATCCACGGGGCGGATCGTTTGATGGGGTTGATGCTGGTCAGCGGCACGCCCTGCATCGGGGCGACGGGCGGCAATGATGCGAACTGGTTTCATGGCGACACGCCAGAGCAGGTTGCGCACGAGGCCGCCCAACGCGCGAAACGGCTGCAATTGGCGGAAACCGCGACGGATGTCGCTGTCGCAGGTTCGTGGCTTGCCGTTCGGGCTGCCGATTTTCGCGATTTCCTGCCACGGATCGACGTGCCGACCATGGTTCTTCACGGATCCGAAGACAGTGAATGTCCCGTCGCGCATGCCAGTATATTCGCCCGTTCCATACCCGGCGCGAAACTTCGCATCTGGGAGGGATGCGGCCATGTCCCGATGACTTATGCGCCGGAACGATTTGCCCGCGAGGTGGCGGATTTTTTCCATATATGTCAAAGTCGTGTTGCGTGATTGTAGGTGGTTTGGCCCGCCATCCGGCCCACAGGTCCGCGCAGGGTGCCGTTTGCGCTCTTGGCGCAATGGTATATAAACCATATATGTGAGATCGTCAGAGCCAATCCGCGAGTCTCGGGGTAAACTATTCAGGATGATCGTCACGTCATGAGTGCATCAGACATTACTGCGCCATCTCGTCTAACCGGCGACAAGAACAGCACTCTGACCGACCGTGCTTATCATCAGCTTGAAGAGCGAATCGTCAATTTGCAGCTTGAACCCGGTCAGGTCCTGTCCGAGGCGCAGCTTGCCGAGGAACTTGGGATCGGGCGCACCCCGGTACGGGAGGCATTGCAGCGGCTGGCCAGCGAAGGTCTGGTGAATGTGCTGCCCCGACGCGGTATTCTTGTCTCGGAAATCAATCTTTCACGGCAATTGCTTCTGCTCGAACTGCGCCGGGAGGTTGAACGCCTTTGCACCCGCAAGGCCGCGCAGCGTGTGCTTCCCGATGAACGCGAGGCGTTCCGCATTTTGGCCGATGCTTTGGCCGAAGCCGCCAAAAATCGCGACGACGCGGCCTTCATGCGACTGGATCTGGAATTCAATCAGGCATTGGTGGCTGCCTGCCGCAATGAGTTCGCCGAACGCGCGATGCGCCGCATTCAGGGCCTCTCTCGCCGCTTCTGGTTTCAGCATTACCGCGAAGCGCTGGATCTGGAGCGTTGCGCCAATCTGCATGCAAAGGTTGCGCGGATGATTTCCGAGGGCGATGCCGATCGTGCGGCCGACGCATCGGATGAGCTGATGGATTATATTGTCGAATTCACGCGCTCGACGATCTGATATCCGGCAACCGGGCGGCGGCGGGACCGGCATCTGTAACCCGGCCGCCAGTCTGTCCCGGCGGCCGGATTGTTGTCTTGCGATCAATGCGAGATTTCTTCGAGCGATTTGCCCCTTGTCTCGATCCCGAAGATGCCGATGGCCAATGCGGCGACAATGAACGAGCCCGCCCCAAGCGCAAACACACCGCTATTGCCCAATGTAGGCAGGACGATCCCGATGATATACGGGCCAAGCAGCGACCCGACCCGACCGATGGCAGAGGCGCAGCCCGCGCCGGTGGCTCGCGAGCGCGTCGGGTAAAGTTCCGGCGTATATGCGTAAAGCACCGACCACATCCCGAACAGGAAGAACTGCATGACAAGGCCGTAAGAGATGAGCATGGCGGTCGTCGTCGCGTTGCCATAGAAATATGCCGCAACCGCCGAGCCGATCAGCATCATCATTGCGGTGGGTTTACGTCCCCATTTGTCCAGCAAGATGGCGGCCGCAACGAATCCGGGCAGACCGGCTAAAGAGATCGTGATCGTATAAGTGACCGATTGGGAAACGCTATGTCCTGCGTCTTGCAGCAATGCGCTGAGCCATGTCGTCAGCCCATAGAAGCCGAGCAAGGCAAAGAACCACACTGTCCAGATCATCATCGTCCGGCTGGCGTAACCCTTGGACCACAATTCGAGAAAAGAGAAACGGCGTTCTTCGCTGGTGCGGCTTTCGATCGGTTTCGGAGCAGGTAACGCCTGTCCTTCCGGCAGCCGTTTCAGGACCTTTTCCTCGATCCGGCTCATGACCCTTTCCGCCTGATCATTGCGGCCGCGATCCGCCAGCCAGCGAGGCGATTCGGGTACGAAAATCCGGATTATCAGCAGGAAAGCGGCTGGAATGGCCTGGAACAGGAACATTGTGCGCCAGTCGAAATGAGTCAGGAACAGCAGACTCAGCAAGCCCGCCGCGATAAAGCCGATGGGCCAGAACCCCTCCAGAATGGCAAGATAGCGTCCGCGTTTCGCAGTCGGCAGAATCTCTGAGACGATCGCCAGCGCCACCGGGAACTCCATTCCCATGCCAAAGCCAAGCAGTAACCGGGCATAGCCAAGCGTTTGCGCATCCGGCGCATAGGCACACCACAGGCTTCCGAGGCCCCAGAATACCATGCTGACCTGAAAGACCATTTTTCGTCCGAAACGGTCAGCGGCCATGCCGGCGATGGCAGCGCCCAGGAACATGCCTATGAAGCTCATGCTGGACAGCAGGCCAGCCTGAGCCGTGGTCAAGCCGAATTCATTGCGGATCGAGCCCAGCAGAAATGTCAGTGAACCAAGATCAATCGAATCGAAGAACCATGCAGTGGCAATGATTCCGAAGATGAAACGCTGATAGCCGGTCATCGGCAACCGGTCGAGCCTTGCGGCGATCATCGCGTCGGATGCCGTTTCGGCGGCTCCGCGCACAGCCTTGGAAGATGGGCTCGGGGCGGCAGTCCCCCCGGCGCCTGTCGTCAGGTCTGTCATGTGAACTCCTCCCTTTCACAGCGACAGCCATACAGATCTACGATTAAAATGCAATAGATATATCAGATGTGGATAACAATGATCCTCTGGGTTTGCTGTACTTTGATACAGTCGTGATCCAGCCGTTGTTGATGAATGTGGCGACAGTCAATCGGCGCAGGGAGCCGGGCGTGTTACGGCAAGTTGCGTCACGGGATACCATGATGGAGGTGGTTGCCGGGCTGATTCCGGAGGGATTGAACTGGCGCAGCGATGAGGCAGAACCGATCCGGAAAGAGTAAGACGGATCATGTGCCTTTGGGTCAGGCGCTGTTCCTTTCGGCCTCGCTCCGGTCGTCGCTTGCAGCCAGTTTCAGTTCGACAGCGAAATCATAGGCATCGCCGCGATAGACCGAGCGGGTGAACTCGACCACTTGCCCGGTTCCAAGGTAAGAGACGCGCTCGATCCTTAGTGCCGCGACACCCGTGCCGACGCCCAGTAAATCGGCATCCTTTGGCCCCAGATTGGTCGCCGAGATCCGCTGTACCGCCCGGACGGGCCGCAGCCCGCGCGCGTCCAGCGCCCCATATAGCGAAAATTCGATCGCCTGAGGGTCGGGCAGGATGGCCGCAGGCAGAGAGGCGCGCTCGATTGCCAGCGGAACGCCGTCGGAAATGCGCACCCGTTCCAGCCGTGCCACCCGATCGCCGGCACCAAGGCCAAGCGCCATCACCTCTTCCGGGGCGGGGGCGTGAAGGCCGCGCATCAGCCAATGGCTTTCAACCTGCCGCCCGCGCCGCGCCATATCCTCGGTGAAGGAAGTCAAAAGCGATAATGCCTGTTCCAGTCGTTCGACCCTGGGCGCGACGAAAGTGCCCGATCCGCGTTTTTGCACCAATTGACCCGATGCCACCAGCGCCTCGATCCCCTTGCGGATGGTGACCCGCGACAATCCGGTCTGGATCGCCATCTCGCGTTCGGGCGGGAGGCTGTCGCCGGGCTTCAGACGACCCGATGCGATGGCCTCGGCGATGCGGCGATGCAGTTGCAGATATAGCGGGCCGCTATCGCCGTCGCTGAAATTCTTGGCCGAGAACAGGTCGTTCATGCCGCGCCCGCCATCTGCCGGGCCATCAGCAATGCGCCATCGACGCTGTCACCGCGGGCAGCCTGAACCGGCCACGGGGCGTTCAGCCGCGCGGCGTAATGCGAACCAAGACCGCCGACGAAGACGACCGGCATATTGTCGCCGTCCTGCAATACGGTCAGGATATGGCGGATCTCTTCGACAGCGCGGGTGAAGATGCGATTTGCGGCCTGATCGCCTGAATTGACGATCCGGGGGGCCAGTTCACCGAATTGCGCCGGGCTGGCACGGTTGCCGAACGAGATGATCCCTTCGGCGCCGCCATATTCGTCCAGCAGGTCTTGCAGCAGCGGCGTCATCGGCAAAAAGCCGTCGCCTGCCCGCATCGCATCGGCCAGCAACTCGCGGCCCATCACCGCGCCACTGCCCTCATCCCCCAGCAGGAAACCGCGCCCGCCGACCTGCCGGACCTTGCCCGCCCGCTGTACCGCAAAGACCGAGCCGGTGCCAAGCGCCGCAAGAATGCCGTCATCCGCGCCCAATGCGCCGCGCGTGGCGGTGATCGCGTCATTCACGATCTGCACCCGCGCAAAGGGCAGAAGCTCTGTCAGCCGGTTTGTCGCAGCGGTGATCGTGCCCCCTGCAAGGCCAAGCGTGGCGATCAGATCGCGCGGGTCGGTGCCGATATCCGCAACTGCCCGGCTGGTCGCGGCAAGGATATTGGCCGCGGCGCCGTCGACATCGGTGTTGATATTGGCAGGTCCGCCATGACCCCGGCCCAGCACATGCCCTTCGGCATCGGCCAAAGCCGCCCGGCATCCGGTGCCACCGCCATCGATTCCAAGAAACAGCGTCATTCGGGCCTCCTTGCCGCGAAGATACCAAAGCAATACCAAATAAAAAGAGTAATCTGCAATTTCTCGGAAAATAGGCAATTAGCAGCGATTTCACGAACGCTCTTTACAATTGGTATTAATTTGGCATCATCACCTGAAGTGAGGAATCAGATGGTCGAAAGCAATACCGAATCGCGACATCCCGCAGCGGATGGATTGCACCTGCAACCTGCGGGGCAGATCCTTTCGGCATTGCTGGATGCGCAGATCGGTGCGCTTGCAGGGGTGAAACCCGCTTTACCCGCGATCGAAAAAGCGGCCGAGCTTGGCGCCGACGCTTTGGCGCGCGGCGGGCGGATGGGCTATGCCGGGGCGGGAAGCTCTGGCCTGATGGCATTGGCGGACAGTCTCGAACTGGCGGGCACCTTCGGACTCCCTCCCGAAAGGACGCCGATGATGTTCGCGGGTGGCGCGGATGCGCTTCTGCACATGAAGGGCGCGGCAGAGGACGATCCCCGGCTTGCCGTGGCGGATCTGGATGCCTCTGGCCTGCAGGCGGGCGATGTAGTGCTGATCCTGACGGCTTCGGGCAGGACGCCCTATGCCCTGACCATCGCGCAGGAGGCGCGGGCGCGCGGGATCACTGTTGTCGGCTTCGCCAATGTGGATGGCACGCCTCTTCTGGACATGTCCGATATCGCCGTCCTGCTGCAGACCGGTGCCGAGATCGTCGCGGGCTCTACCCGGATGGGGGCGGCAACGGCGCAAAAGGTGGCACTGAACATGCTGTCGGTGCTGGTCGGTATCCGTCTGGGCCATGTGCATGACGGCTATATGGTCAATCTTGTCGCCGACAATGCCAAGCTGGTGGACCGGGCCACGCGGATCGTCAGCAATCTTGCCTCGGTGCCGCTGCCGGTGGCCGAAGCGGCGCTTACGGCCACGCAGGGGGCGGTGAAGCCCGCAATTCTGGTGGCGCAAGGCATGGACCCCGAAAGGGCCGCCGCCGAACTGGAGCGGACGGGGGGGCATCTGCAACCGCTGCTCGCATGATTTCACGAAAACCAAGGGCTGGGGAACAGGTCCATATTCAGGGAGAAGAACATGACCCGAACCATTCGTCTGGCATTATTGGCCAACACATTCATGGCCGGCGCGGCCGCCGCGCAGGACGTCACGCTGACCGTCGAAAGCTGGCGCAACGACGATCTGCAGATCTGGCAGGAAACCATCATCCCGGCCTTTGAAGCCGCAAATCCCGGCATCAAGATCAATTTCGCGCCAACCGCTCCGGCGGAATATAATGCGGTGCTGAATTCGAAGCTGGATGCGGGCTCTGCGGGCGATCTGATCACCTGCCGTCCCTTCGATGCCTCGCTTGAATTGTTCAACAAGGGGCAGTTGGCCGATCTGACCGATCTGGAATCGATGGCCAATTTCTCCGACGTGGCGAAATCGGCCTGGCAGACGGATGACGGCAGCGCGACCTTCTGCGTGCCGATGGCTTCGGTCATCCATGGTTTTCTGTACAACAAATCCGCGTTCGAGGAACTGGGGCTGGAGCCGCCCGCCACGGTCGATGAATTCTATGCCGTGCTGGACAAGATCAAGGAGGACGGCACCTATATCCCGATGGCCATGGGCACGCCCGATCAATGGGAAGCCGCAACCATGGGTTATCAGAATATCGGCCCGACCTACTGGAAAGGCGAGGAAGGCCGCAAGGCCCTGATCGACGGCAGCCAGAAGCTGACCGATGAGGGCTGGGTCGAGCCGTTCCGGCAACTGGCGAAGTGGAAGGACTATCTGGGCGACGGGTTCGAGGCGCAGACCTATCCCGATAGTCAGAACCTGTTCACCCTTGGCCGCGCCGCGATCTATCCGGCCGGTTCATGGGAGATCGGCGTTTTCGAGCCGCAGATCGCGGGCGCGTTCGAGATGGGCGCCTTCGCCCCTCCCGTCGTGGCCGAGGGCGACACATGCTATATCAGTGACCATACCGATATTGGCATTGGTCTGAACGCGGCGTCGCCGAATGCGGATGCGGCGCGGACCTTCCTTGAATGGGTCGGTTCGGACGAGTTCGCCTCGCTTTATGCAAATGCGCTGCCGGGATTCTTCTCGCTAAATTCGAACCCGGTCGAGATGGAGAATGCCGTGGCGCAGGAATTCGTGAGTTGGCGCGAGAACTGCGAGCCGACGATCCGGTCCACCTATCAGATCCTGTCGCGCGGCACACCGAATCTTGAAAACGAGACCTGGAATGCAAGCGCCAATGTGATCAATGGGACCGAAACCCCCGAGGCCGCGGCCGAGCGGCTGCAAGAGGGGCTGGCCTCATGGTACGAGCCGCAGCAGAACTGATGGTGATACGGGGGGCGTTCTGCCCATTGTCTGCTGGTTCCTGAACCACTGGCGCAGCGACAGGCTGTCCCCCGAAGAAGGTATTTGTGCAAAGAAGAAGGGGCGCGGATGGCGCAGCGGAAGGGGTTTCGGTGGCATATCGTGGTATTTCTGGCGCCTGCGGTGCTGGTCTATACCGCGATCATGATCATTCCGCTGATCGGGACGTTGAACCTGTCGCTGTTCGGCAGGGGCGAGGGCGGGCGCGTTTTCGTGGGACTGGCAAATTTTTCGACATTGTTCGGCGATCCGCGCTGGTCGGCTGCGTTCTGGAATGCGCTGGCGAATAATGCGTGGTTCTTTCTGGTTCATATGTTGGTTCAGAATCCGGTCGGCGTGATGCTGGCGGCGTTGCTGTCGTCCTCCCGGCTGCGGATGGCGGCGTTCTACCGGACCGCGATCTTCATTCCGACCATCCTGTCTTTCGTGATCGTGGGATTCGTCTGGAAGCTGATCCTGTCGCCGATTTGGGGGATCGCGCCGAATATGCTGGATGCGGTGGGTCTGAAAAGCCTGTTCGCGCCGTGGCTGGGACGCGAGGGGACGGCACTGACGACGCTGGCGCTTGTCTCTGTCTGGCAGTTCGTGGGTATTCCGATGATGCTGATCTATGCCGCCCTGCTGTCCATCCCCGACGAGGTGATCGAGGCGGCCGAGATGGATGGCGTCACTGGCTGGTCCCAATTCTGGAAGATCAAGCTGCCGCTGATCCTGCCCTCGATCGGCATCATCTCGGTTCTGACCTTCGTCGGCAATTTCAACGCCTTCGATCTGATCTATGTCAGTCAGGGGGCCTTGGCGGGGCCGAATTTCGCGACCGATCTTTTGGGAACATTCCTGTATCGGACCTTCTTCGGATTCCAGCTGCAACTGGGCGATCCGCATATGGGGGCGACCATCGCCACCGCCATGTTCGGGATCATCCTTGTCGGCGTCTGCATTTATCTGTTCGCCATTCAGACGCGGCTGCGCCGCTATCAGTTCTGAGGCCCGAAGATGTCCAGCGCCCGCCATTCCCTTCCCCGCAGCATCGCCGCCCATGGCATCCTGATCACCTATACGCTTATCGCGCTGTTCCCGGTTTTCGTGATCGTCATCAACAGCTTCAAGTCGCGGCAGGCGATCTTCAGGGAACCTTTGGCGCTGCCAACGCGCGAGACATTCGATCTGATCGGCTTCCAGACCGTGCTGGCTCAGGGGGATTTCTTTCAATATTTCCAGAACTCGATGATCGTAACCGTTGCCAGCCTGTTCTTCGTGCTGCTGTTCGGCGCGATGGCAGCATTCGCCCTTTCGGAATACCGGTTCAGGGGCAACAGCCTGATGGGGCTGTATCTGGCGCTTGGGATCATGATTCCGATCCGGCTTGGCACAGTCGCCATTCTGCAACTGATGGTGGCGACCGGGCTGGTCAATACGCTGACGGCATTGGTGCTGGTCTATACCGCGCAAGGCTTGCCGCTGGCGATCTTTATCCTGTCGGAATTCATGCGAAACGTCTCTGATGACCTGAAGAATGCCGGGCGGATCGACGGGCTGTCGGAATATCGCATCTTCTTCCGGCTGGTTTTGCCATTGGTACGCCCGGCGATGGCGACCGTTGCCGTCTTCACCATGATTCCGATCTGGAACGACCTGTGGTTCCCGCTGATCCTTGCGCCGTCCGAGCCGACAAAGACGATCACGCTGGGCTCTCAGGTTTTCATCGGGCAATTCGTCACCAACTGGAACGCGGTTCTTGCGGCGCTGTCGCTGGCCATCGTGCCGGTGATGGTCCTGTATCTGATCTTCTCGCGCCAGTTGATCCGTGGCATTACCGCAGGAGCAGTGAAATGATCCGTGTCCTTGTCGCCGGGCTGGGAAATATGGGGCTAAGCCATGCCTTGGCCTATCATCACAATCCGGATTTTCAGATCGTCGGGCTGGTCAATCGCAGCGTGCCGGACCTGCCGCCGGAATTGCAGGATTACCCCCTGAACCATGATTATGCCGAGGCATTGCAGCGGCTGAAGCCCGATCTGGTCTGTATCGCCACCTATTCCGACAGCCATGCCGATTTCGCTGTGGCCGCGATGCAGGCGGGGGCGCATGTCTTTGTCGAAAAGCCGCTGGCCAGTAATGTGGCGGATGCGCAGCGCGTGATGGATTGCGCCGTCGAGACCGGGCGCAAGCTGGTCGTGGGCTATATTCTGCGTCACCATCCAAGCTGGCAGCGCCTGATCGCCGAGGCGCGGGCGCTTGGCGGGCCGTTCGTGTTCCGGCTGAACCTGAATCAGCAATCCAGCGGCCCGACATGGGAGGTTCACAAGGCCCTGATGCAGACCACCTCTCCCATCGTGGATTGTGGCGTGCATTACGTCGATGTCATGTGCCAGATCACCGATGCCGCCCCGGTCGAGGTGCGCGGCATGGGGCTGCGTCTCAGCGATGAGATCGCGGCCGATATGTATAATTACGGCCAGTTTCAGGTGCTGTTCGAGGATGGTTCGGTCGGCTGGTATGAAGCGGGTTGGGGGCCGATGATGTCGGACACCGCTTTCTTCGTGAAAGACGTGGTCAGCCCGAATGGCGCGGTTTCGATCCGGATGCCCGAAGGCGTTCGCTCGGACGATGTGGATGCGCATACGATGACCTCGACCCTGCGGGTGCATCGCGTGGGGCAGGGGGATGAGGATCTGTCGATGGCGGGCGAGCCGGGGCATCAGGAGCTTTGCGATGCCGAACAGGCATTCGTGGCGAAAGCGATTGCCGAGGATCTGGACCTGACCCGTCATATGCAGGACGCGGTGCGTTCGCTTGCCGTCTGCCTTGCCGCTGATGAAAGCGTCCGCACCGGCGATCCGGTCAAACTGTGAAGGAGGCGGCCACGTGTCAGCCCTGACCCTGTCCAATGTCACCAAGACTTTCGGTACGACCGAGGTTATCACCGGCGTCGATCTGGATGTCGAACCGGGCGAATTCTGCGTTTTCGTCGGCCCCTCTGGTTGCGGGAAATCGACATTGCTGCGGATGATCGCCGGGCTGGAGGATGTGACCTCGGGCGATGTGAGTATCGAGGGCAGGCGGGTGAATGATGTCGCCCCGGCCAAACGAGAGATCGCGATGGTCTTCCAAAGCTATGCGCTTTATCCGCATCTGACGGTGCGCGACAATATGGGGCTGGCATTGAAACAGGCGGGGGCCTCCCGCGCCGATATTTCTGCCGCAACCGACAAGGCGTCCGCTATGCTGGGTCTGGGACCGCTGATGGACCGCCGCCCCGCCGAGCTTTCGGGTGGCCAGCGTCAGCGGGTCGCGATCGGCCGCGCGATTGTCCGGCGTCCAAAGCTGTTTCTGTTTGATGAGCCGTTGTCTAATCTTGACGCCGCGCTGCGCGTGGCGACCCGGATCGAGATCGCGCGGCTGCATCGCGAATTGGGCGCGACGATGGTCTATGTGACCCACGATCAGGTCGAGGCGATGACGCTGGCCGACAAGATCGTGGTCCTGCGCGCCGGGCGGGTCGAACAGGTCGGGCGGCCAATGGATCTGTATAACGATCCCGCGAATACCTTTGTGGCGGGGTTTATCGGCAGTCCGCAGATGAATTTCCTGAAATCCGGGCCGCTGGGAATTTCATCGGTGCAGATGGGGATTCGCCCGGAACATCTGGAGATTTCGACCGAAGCCGGACAGATCGCGGGCAAGATCAGCCATGTCGAGAAGCTGGGCGGCGAGACGCTGGTCTATGTTCTGACCGAGGATCACGGGCTGCTGACGGTGCGGCTGTTCGGCGAGCATGATTATCAGGTTGATGCGCCGGTCTGGCTGACGCCGGACGCTGCGCGGGCGTTTCACTTCGATGAGCATGGGCAGAGGTTGCGGCCGGGTGAACGTCCAGCGGCAGGCCGCGCGACCCCCTGACGTCATTCGCCGCCCCGGATGGGTGCGCGAAACCGTCCTGTATGGACATGACCTGCGGATTGCGGCAGGAGGAGGCCCGCCGACTCTGGATGCTGCGGAATGGTATTTCTTTACGATCTGACCCTGCCCGAGATTTTGCGCCGCATTCTTGCGTTGCTGATCCATGCCGGGATGCAGGGGGGTATCCTTGCCATGGTCCTGACGCTCATGGGGGATCCGCGCCCGCGTGAGTCGGGACGATTCAGTTTCAATCCGTTTCGTCATATCCTTCTGTCGGGCATTTTTCTGGGCATCGCCTTCCGCATGAGCTGGATCGAACCGATGCCCTTTGCCCCGGCGGATAACCGCATGACGCGGTTGCGCCCCCTGCTTGCCGTGCTGCTGAGTTTCGGGTTGATGCTGGCATTCGTGCCGCTGCTTGATCTGGCACGTGCGCCGCTGCATGCTGCCCTGCCGCGCACAGTGGGCTATATGACGCTGGCAAGCATCGATACACTGCAATTCATGCTGGCCGGATCCGTGATGCTGGGATTGCTGCCGCTGCCGGGTTTGCTGGTCGGGACGGCGCTGCCCTTTATTTTCCCGGCAATCGCAAAGCGTTATCGCAAACTGGCCCCGATCGGGATGGCACTGGCGGCCATTCTTGTCATTCTGGGCTGGTTTCCGGATGTAACGCCTTTGGTCAGGGCGCTGCGACTGGTCTGAAGATCGCGCCGATCAGTCGTCACAAGAGCCGGGTCATTGTGCTCCTGCCGCGTCGCCCGCTGTTCCTTCGTAACCGAAATCCTGCATCAGGCCGGCGATCGTGCCATCCGTGACCAAAGCGTCGATTGCCTCATCAACCTGAGTCCGCAAATAACTGTCGCGGGCCTTCATCAGAATGCCGACCCGCGTCACCGTATCGGGCACTGGCTTCATCGGAATAGCGTGCAGTGCCGCAGCGTCGGGATTGCCGGATTTCTCAAGCTCCGCAAGAACCGGCTGCCAGATCATCATTCCCGCAATCGAGCCATCCGCGACCCGTCTGGCCATCAGTTCCATATCCGCATAGGGAAGCCTGATGAATCGCTGTTCTTCGGGCTGTTGCTGGTTCCAGGTGATGAACACACGCTCACCCATGGATGACAGCGCGGTGCCCAGTTTGCGGTCGCGCGGAATATCCGGCAAAGCCCGGTAATCGTCTTTGACCGCCAGCACATAGGGCAGGCTGACATAGGGACGGCTAAGGACCGCCCAATCAGGGAAGGGCGAATTCTCTTGCACGGTCATACCGACCATGATGTCGCAGCTGTTATTCATCGCGATCTGCAACTCGTCCATGAAGCCTTCGCCGCTGGTGGGATAGCCGCCAAAGCCTTCGTGGAATTCCGCCGTCAGAAACAACGCATCGGCTATCGCCTGTGCCACGGCGCGATCGAATTCGCGGGTCTTGCCGGTCTGGTCCAGACAGACCTGCAATTTGTCGCCATCCATCCGCCGCGTATTATCCAGAAGCTCCGAGGGCACACCATAGCTTTGCGCAAAGGACGAGGTCGCGGCAGCAAAGCCCAGAACCCCCGCCAATAACCATTTTATCATCCCGAAACCTTTCCTTACATGGAAAAGGGGGCCGAAACCCCCTTTCCCGATCGCAGATCAGCGGGTTTTATTCAGCTTCGGTTTTCAGCTTGAACACGAAGATCGAGTTGCCATTGCCGTTCGGCAGCGGCGTTTCCGGGAAAGCCGACGCAATCGACGATGCCGAATTCGAGTAACCGGTGGGCACGACCAGATATTGCTCGCCATCGACCTCATAGGTAACCGGTGAGCCTCCGACCGGGGCGTTCAGGCGCTGTTGCCACAGAACATCTCCGGTTTCGTCGTCGAATGCCTTGATATAGCGTGCAGCGTCGCCGCCGAACACCAGACCTCCGGCAGTTGCCAGAACCGATGAGGTCGGTGCTTCGCGCTGCCGATGCTGCCACAGGTGATCGCCCTGCGTCGTATTGACGGACAGGGCTTCGAACAACCCGGCATTGTCCTGACCTTCCGGCAGAACGCGCGGGCCGAACTTGACCGAACCGACCGCGTTACCGGCGGTGAATTCGGATTGCGTCGGCGTCACCTCGTTGCAGGCTTCGGTCAGAGGCACGTAATAGGTCTGGGTCAGCGGGCTATAGGAGCCCACCTGCCAAAGCTTGCCGCCCGAAACCGATGTGCAGACATGAACCGGTTGACCGACAGCGGTCGGAACCAGATCTTCGTTGATATGCACGGTGCCGTCGTCGTCGATCTTGGACACGACATTCTGGAACACGGTCTCTTTCGACCACAGATATTCGCCAGTCTCACGATCAAGCGCAAAGGCGATCCCGTTCTTGCCCGGAACCGAGATCAGCATCTTATGGGTTTCGCCGTCCACTTCCTGATCGACAAGAA
The DNA here is from genome assembly GCF_030678915.1 of Paracoccus wurundjeri. GTDB lineage: Bacteria > Pseudomonadota > Alphaproteobacteria > Rhodobacterales > Rhodobacteraceae > Paracoccus > Paracoccus onubensis_A. The sequence continues at coordinate 71,493 of NZ_JAUUTZ010000019.1, forward strand.
TACGCTCGAACGGGCTGTCAAGATCCCAGTTGTCGCGCGGCAGATGCTGATAGTACCATTTCAGTTTGCCGGTATTCACATCCAGCGCAAGCGTCGAGTTGGTGTAAAGCACGCTGCCATCGCCCGAGCCCCGGATCAGTTCGGCATAGGGTCCCGGCATGCCGACGCCCCAATAGGTCAGGCCAAGTTCCGGATCATAAGAGCCGGTCGTCCACGGAGTACCGCCCCAGCGATTTTCCGGCGGAACCTCGCCCCAGCTTTCCTGCTGTTCGGGGTTTTCCGGATCGTTGATGGTATTGAACCGCCAGAGTTCCTCGCCCGAGTTCAGGTCATGCGCCATGATATAGCATCCGCCTGCCGTGCCCGCGATCGAGCAGCCCGAGATCGCCGAGATGATCTTGTCATCCACGATCAATGCGCCAACCGTGTAGGAATAGCCCTTTTTCCAATCGAGAACCTGCTTTTCCCACGCGATCTTGCCGGTCTTCGCTTCCAGAGCGACCAGTTTCGCGTCCGGCGTGGTCAGGATGATCTTATCGCCAGCCAGCGCGATCGAGTTCTTCTGACGGCGGGCCTGATTGGCCTGATAGGACCAGGTCGAATTCAGTTGCGGCAGGACGTGACGATAGGTCCACAGCAGATCGCCGGATTTCGCGTCAAGCGCCTCGACGATACCATCCGAGGTTTGCAGGAACATGACGCCGTCATGGATGAGTGGAACGGTTTCCTGAATGCCGACATCTGCCATCGGCCAGGCCCATGCCAGTTCTAGATCCTTGACGGTTTCCTTGTTGATCTGATCCAGTTCCGAGAAGCCGGTATTTGAATAGTTGCCACGCCATTGCAGCCAGTCGCCTTTCGGCGGATTAGCCAGCAATTCCGAGGTGACGGGGGTGTAATTATCCAGCACGCCTTGCGCAAAGGCCGCCGGAACACATGCGATCAGCGCGGTAGACGCGATCAGCAGATGTTTGCGAATGTCGAGTTTCATTCTGGGTCTCTCCTGAAGGCAGGCGGCTTCGGAATGGCCTGCCCGAATCTGAATTATTTTTTGAATTTCGGCAGTTCCTTGCCCCAGGTATATGCCTGGGGCACATTCGTATCGCCTTCTTCTTCGCCGGCGGTTTCCTGATTGGCCAGCGCCAGCTCCGCCGCACCCTCCTTGGTTTCGGCAACAAGGCCGATCGAAGCCATATTCTCGGTGTCCATCGCCGTGTCGCCCGGCTTGGCACCGTTTTGCTGCATGATATATGCAACGATATTCAGATAGGTTTCCTCGCCCAGCTGACCCGGTTGCGCCGGCGGCATGGCAACCGAAATAAAGTCATACAGGCCGCCTGCGGTGTCCCAGTTCCCCATGATGTCCTGACCGAACAGCGCAGGCGCTTCGGGGCCCTCAAGGCGCACGCCGTGGCAGCTTGCGCAATTAGATTGATAATCGGTTTGACCTGTCGACGCCTGTTCCGAGGTGAATCCCGCGGCAAAAACCGGGATTGATGATGAAAAGGTCATCGCAATGGCAGATGTGATGGTCAGGACGGCTGATCGTCCAAAGAGTTTGGCTGGCACCAGAACCTCCATAAAGGTTGACCGGGACGGCATAACCGCCACGGTTCGGTCTGAAGGCGGCTTTCACCGCCCCCTGGTTGCTCGCGGGAATGTCAAAGCTGTGCAAATCAAGCGTAAACCTCGCAAGGATACGGGTTGATTTGCGTGTCATTGGGTGTTCGCGCGCATTTTTATCGGCTGGTCATTTTGGAAATCTTCATGAGAAGTGCTCTGTTGATGATCAACCATAAGGATGATGGATGCGCCTGTTTTCGGCGAAGTTCAAGAGGGCTGAAGGCCCGGAACCCTTAAAGATGTCGATAATTTGCCTAAAATGTTTCGAATTAGTTAGCTCTTGCAACGAATTGTTTGTGCTGAATTTCTTTCTGCAATGCAGCACGAATCGCGCGGGTCAGCGTAACGTCTCCGCGCCAGAGGCCGAAGGCAAGCGATGTGCTTTCGCCTGCCGCCGCGGGCAGGTCATGAGAGAGGGTTCCGGCCGGCAGCGGCGTCAGACTCGAGGCGATGGCTTCGCCGCCCTGCCGCAGCCAGACAGCCAGATCGGCCTTGGTGGCCAGTGGGTGCGGCTGCCAGCCCCCGGCTCGCATCCAGCTTGACAGTTGCACCCGGTTCAGCCCCGCCGAACCCATGAAGACCCCGACCTTGGCGCCCCGGGCAGGGGGGGCGCTGTCGCCGAGCCGCACCAGACCGATCCGCCCGCCATTCGGCAGCAGCGTCAGAAATCCGCGATTGGCTGCGCTGTCGGCCAATCCTCCGCCCAGTATATCGCATTGCCCGCGCCCGATTTGCCAGTCGCGCGGATTGAAGGACCGGCCCATATTCGCGATCTCGACCACCTGAAGCCGCAGGTCCAGATCCCGTGCGACACCTTGCATCAGGGCAAGCTCATATCCCGGTCGGGTCGCGTCGTCGGCGCGGATCAACTCGCTGTTCCTGTCGGGAACGCAAAGGCGCAAAATCCCATTCTCCACCCGCTCGCTCAGCGAGGTATCGGGCGGCAGATGGCTTAGCGCGACCAATAGCAGCGTAATCACACCGATATCGATTACGGGTTTCCGCCATCGCCTCCAGCCTTTGGTCACCTGCCGAAACTCCGCAAGGCCCACAGGAAGAAGCCGATCATGCCGATGCCCACCAGACCAAAGCCGATATGCGGCGGAAACTGGTTGAAGTTGATCAGAATACCTCGCAAGGCATCGACCGCATAGGTGATCGGATTGGCGTAGATCAGCATGATCAGCCATTCGGGGTAGCTGGCGACCAGCTGGGTGCGCGTCAGCGACGGATCCAGTGGAAAGACCGAGGACGAGGCGAAATAAAGCGGCAGGATCACCGTATTCGAGAACACGCCGAAACCTTCGAAACTCCGGACCTTTCCGGCCAGAACCACACCGAAGCAGGTCAAGGCGAAGGACAGCGCGAACATATAGGCAATCGCCTGTGCGACCTGTGGCGCGGTCAGCGTGACATCGGCGAAACGCGCAAGGATCAGGACCAGCGTGCCATGCCCGGTTGCCGCCGTCGCACCGCCCAGAACCTTGCCCAGCAGCACCGCCCATCGCGGCATGGGCGAGACCAGAATTTCGCGCAGGAACCCGAATTCGCGATCCCAGATGACCGAGACCGCGAACTGGATCGAGGTATACATAATGTTCAGCACGATCACGGCGGGGAACAGAAATTGCAGATAGCTGTAGGGCAGGACCAGCCGCACTTCGCCGAAAACCTCGCCCCGGAAATAGGGATTCAGCCCGACGCCAAGGATCAGCAGCCAGATCAGCGGGCGGCTGACGCCCCCCAGAAGCTGGCCCTTGTCGCGGGTCGCGCGCATGATCTCGCGCAGCCAGACGCCATGAATGCCCCGCAATATGGGAAGAAATGAGCTCATCGCCGCCCCGCCCGCCGCCCGGCATTGCGCTGCGCCTCGCGTTCGCCATCGGTGCGGTCACGCAGAACCCGGCCGGTCAGGCTTAGGAAAACGCCTTCCAGCGTCGGCCCCTCGAACCGCATCTCGCGCAGGCGATTGCCGAAGCGGGCCAGAAATCCCGCGACGAAATCCTCGTCCCCGGCCGGAATGGCCAAAGCTTCAGGGCTGACGGCATGAGAGTCGGGATAGGCGGCCAGAAGCGCCGCATGATCGGCAGGGGTCGCCGCAACCACATGCAGGAAGCTTTGGCCCAGTTCCCGCTTCAACTGACCGGGCGTGCCTTCGGCGATGATGCGGCCCTTGTCGATAATGCAGATGCGGTCGGCATCCTCGACCTCTTCGATATAATGGGTGGTGGTCAGAAGTGTCAGCCCGCGTTCGCGCCGCTGCCGGTTCAGATAGGCCCAGATTCGCGCCCGTGTCTGTGCGTCCAGCCCCACTGTCGGCTCATCCAGAAACAGGATCTGCGGCTTATGCATCAATGCGCGCGCGATCTCGAGCCGCCGCTTCATGCCACCGGAAAAGCTGCGCACGATGGCCTCGCGCCAGCCGGTCAGTTCGACCAGATCAAGCACCCTGTCGATCGCTTCGGCACGCAGGCGGCCCGGTATACCGTATACCCGGCCATGAAAGTCCAGATTTTCCTCGGCCGAAAGCCGGTCGTCCAGGCTTGGATCCTGGAACACCATCCCGATCGACAGCCGCACCTGACGCGAGGCCCGGCACACATCATGCCCCGCCACTTCGACCAGCCCTTTATCGGCATCGCGCAGTGTCGCCAGGACCGAGATCAGCGATGTCTTGCCCGCCCCGTTCGGCCCCAGCAGAGCAAAGGAACTGCCGCGCCCGACCGATAGCGAAACATCGTCAAGCGCCACCTGTCCGCCATATTTCAGCGACAGATGCTCGACCCGCACGGCCGGCCCCGCCCTTTCGGCGGTCTCATGAGGCTGGATCAACAAGGATATGGACCTTCCGGCAAAATCGGCTTCCTGACAGTTGGTCTGGTTGACTTCCCCACGGCCATACTCTTCCGGCGGGCGCAGGGAAAGACCGCAAATATAGGGTCTCGGGCTGGCACGGGTGAAATGGAGGCCCTGCCGGTTCGGGAATCCCGCAGCAGGGATCACCTGCCGCGCAGCGCCGCGTTCAGGGCCGTGTCAAGCGCCTGCAGGAAGCGGGATCGATCGGCTTTTGTGAATGACGGGCCATTCCCGCGGAAAAAGGGATCCGCGGCGCGGATGTCGCTCATCAGATCGCGGACCGCAAGCCTTTGGCCGATATTCGTCTGTTTCAGCTCTTCTCCGGTCGGGGTAAGAACACGGGCGCCCGCCTTGATGCAGCGATCGGCAAGCGGGATATCGGCGGTCACCACCACATCGCCCTGATCACAATGCGCGGCGATCCATTGATCCGCCTCATCCGGCCCCTCGTCTACGATTACCAGCGACACCAGCGGGTTTTGCGATGGTCGCAGACCTCCATTGCACACCAGAATCATGGGAACCTGCATGCGGGTGGCCACGCGCTCGGCCTCGGTTTTCACCGGACAGGCGTCGGCGTCGATATATAGCGTGGTCATGATCGTCTTTCGGCTTGTCGAACACATAGCATACCGCCTTGTACGGGGACGGCAACGCCGGTCGTCGTCCCGGATAGGAGGAAGGGCGCTCCGCTCTGCGACCGGCCGGAATGCGGCAGGTATTGCCGGGATTGTCCGTTGTCATAGGGGAGTTGTGGCTACAGCAATTCCCTAAGGTCGAAATCCGGATTGGCGACCTGATCCGGCAGTGGCGAGCGTTCCGCTTCGATCAGGCGTTTGCCGATCATGTAGCCGCGCGGATCGTTCATCGCGTCGACCGCCAGTAGCGTTTCGCCCCTGAAATACCAGTGCGAGCGGCTTTCGGGCGATTTTCCCGGGCGGATGATGACCCGGTCATAACCAGTGTTCAGCCCGGCGATCTGAAGCTTGACGTCATATTGATCGGACCAGAACCACGGTTTCGGGATGTAATCCTGCGCATGGCCCAGCATATTGGCGGCAACCGCTTCGGCCTGATCGATGGCGTTCTGGACACTTTCTAGGCGGATCCGCGCGCCGCGATACGGCAAGCGGGTGCAATCGCCCGCCGCCCAGATATGAGCATCACTGGTCCTGCCCTGCGCATCGACAAGGATTCCGCCATCGCAGGCAAGACCCGCCGCCGCCGCCAGATCGTCATTGGGCAGCACGCCGATGCCGATAATGACGAAATCCGCCACGCATTCCGGACCATCGGCGAATTCGGCGGTGATGCCATTCCCGGGGCGGAGACGCTGCAGCCGGGCATCCTCGCGGATCTCGACGCCATGCGCGCGGTGAAGATCGCGAAAGAAGTCCGAGGTTTCGGGGGCGGCGACACGTTGCAGGATCCGGGGCGCCATTTCCGCAAGGGTGACATGCAGGCCCAGTCTGGCGGCGACGGCTGCGGCCTCGAGCCCGATATAGCCGCCTCCGACGATCAGCAGCCGCTGTCCGGGCCGGAATTCGGGCGCCATCCGGTCAGTATCGGCGAGGGTGCGGACGGCATGGATGCCGGGCAGATCACCGCCCATCGCGGCAGGCAGCAATCGCGGAGAGGCTCCGGTCGTCAGGGCAAGCTTGTCATATGAGATAGTGTTGCCCGCCAGCTTGATCTGCCTTGAGCCGGGCTGGATCGCGCTGACCTGCCGCCCGTGGATCAGGGTGATCTCGTGGTCGCGATAGAAACGTTCGGGGCGAAGATAAAGCTGTTCGCGCGCCATTTCTTTCATCAGGTATTTCTTGGAAAGCGGTGGCCGCTGATAAGGCAGCACGTCTTCGCCGCAGATCAGCGTAAGCTTCCCGTCATGTCCAAGCTGCCGCAATTTGGCAGCAAGCGCCGCCCCTGCCTGTCCGCCGCCGATAATCGCGATATGGCTCATCCTGATGATCTTCCTCTGTCTTTCACCGGCCTGCGATTCGTGACGATCTGGCGGCCGGAACTACCGGCAAACCGTTCATCTTCCCGGCTTTTCAAAAAAACTTATCAATTAGTTTGACCAATTGCTATGAATTTGTTTAGCCTGCCATGCAGTGGAGGAGCACATGACGGAATTCATCACGCCGACCGGGGCCACCGGCGCCGGAGGGCTGCCGAGATGAAACGGTACTGGGCCGATTATTCCCGAGCCGAATTCGCGGCGCTGGACCGTGAAAGGATCATCGCCGTCCTGCCGATCGGCGCGATAGAGCAGCACGGCCCGCATCTGCCGATGTCCGTCGACAGTTGTACCGTCGACGGCATCACGCGCCGGCTGGCGCAGGCGCTGCCCGCCGACAGCCCGGTCCTGTTCCTTCCGGTACAGGCCGTCTGCAAGAGCGACGAGCATATCGACTTTCCCGGGACGCTGACCCTGACTGCGGACACTTTGATCCGGGTGCTGACCGAGATTGGGGCAAGCGTGGCGCGAGCAGGCGTCCGCAAGATGGTTCTGCTGAACGGTCATGGCGGCAACATCCCGGTCATGGAGACCGCCGCGCGGCAATTGCGGATTTCGCACGGCATGATGGCGTTTTCGGTGAACTGGTTCGGCTTTGGCATGCCCGACGGGCTGTATTCGCCGACCGAGCGCAGCCACGGCATCCATGCCGGCGATATGGAAACCTCGGTCATGCTGGCCCTGGATCCGGCGAATGTGGATATGAGCCTTGCACGGGATTTCCGGTCGCGTGGTCAGGATCTGGCCGAGCGGTTCAGTCATGTCGGGCTGGGCCGGGCGGTGAAGCCGGGATGGAAGACGCAGGATCTGAACATTGCCGGCGCCTGCGGCGAAGCGCATCTGGCAAGCGCCGAAAAGGGCGAGGCGACGCTGACCTTTGCCGTCGAACGGCTGGTTGAGGCGATGGCCGAGATTGACGCTATCCCGCTCGACTGGCTTGACCGCGTACCGGAGGAATGAAGATGCTTGACCGCCCCGAGGCTTCGAGCCTGATAGAGATGCGCGATGTCGGCAAGCGGTTCGCGAATGGAACCGTGGCGATACGCGACATGTCCCTGACCATAAAGGACGGTGAATTCGTCAGCTTCCTTGGCCCCTCGGGCTGCGGCAAAAGCACCGCGCTGAAAATGATCTCGGGGCTGCTGTCGGTTTCGGGCGGGCAGCTTGCGGTGAACGGTCATCCCCCCGGCCAAGGCCGCGACAGCGCCGATATCGGCTTTGTATTCCAGGACGCCACGCTGATGCCCTGGGCCACGGTTTTCGACAATGTATACCTGCCGCTGAAGCTGAGCGGGCGAAGCCGGGCCGAGGCCCGTTCCCGCGTCGAAGAGGCGCTTGCAATGGTCGGTCTGGCGAATTTCGCGAAAGCCTATCCGCGCGAATTGTCGGGCGGGATGAAGATGCGCGTATCGATCGCGCGCGCGATGGTCACCCGGCCCAAGCTTTTGCTGATGGATGAACCTTTCGCGGCGCTGGACGAGATGACCCGCGCCAAGCTGAATGACGAGGTGCTGTCGTTATGGCGATCGCATGGGCTGACAGTGATCTTCGTGACCCATTCGGTATTCGAATCGGTCTATCTGTCCAGCCGCGTCGTGGTCATGGCGGCGCGCCCGGGCCGGGTCGTGCATGATATCCCGTTGCCAGGCGGCTATCCGCGCGATGCCTCTTATCGGATGACGCCCGAATATACCGAGAATTGCCGGCTGGTCAGCAACGCATTGGAAGGGACCATGGATCATGTCGAGCTCAACCATTGACGCCGGAAACAATGCGATGCCCGATCCGCAGCAGACCGATCCCCGTATCCTGCGCGAACGGAAAGAGCGTCGCCTGCGGATCATCATGCCGATTTCGACGATTCTTCTGGCATTGGGGCTTTGGGAATTTCTGGTGTGGTACAATGAGGTGCCGCACTACCTGATCCCGGCGCCCAGCCTGATCGCGAAGACGTTGGTCCAGGACTGGGCGAGCCTGATGCAAAGCGCTGCCTTCACCGTCAAACTGACCCTGATGTCGCTTGCGCTTGCGATCATCGGCGGCGTGGCGCTGGGAATGCTGTTCGCCCTGTCGCGCCCGCTTGAGATGAGCCTGTTTCCCTTTGCCGTCATCATGCAGGTGACACCGGTCATCGCGATTGCGCCGCTGATCCTGATCTATGTCAGCAATACCTTTGTGGCGTTGCTGATCTGCGCATGGATCGTGGCGTTCTTTCCGATCCTGTCGAATACGGCTATCGGGCTGCGCAGCGCGGATCACAATCTGCGCGATCTGTTCCGGCTGTATCAGGCGACGCCGTGGCAGCGGCTGCGCCATCTGCTGATCCCCTCGGCGCTGCCCTATTTCATGGCGGCATTGAAGATCGCGGGCGGGCTTGCACTGATCGGCGCGGTGGTGGCGGAATTCGTCGCAGGGACCGCAGGGCAGAATACCGGGCTTGCCTCGCGCATTCTGGAATCCAGCTTCCGAAACGAGATCCCGCGCATGTTCGCCGCCCTGTTTCTGGTGTCGCTTCTGGGGGTCGTCATCTTCCTGATCACCTCGTGGTTGTCGCGGGCCGTGCTGGGGCACTGGCACGAAAGCGAAATCAAGCGCGAGGGCTGATGCGGATGCGTGACATGGATGATCGCGGCGAGCTGACAGGCATCGCTCTGGCCGGGCGGGCCGGGCACTGGGACCTTCGGCATGAAGGCGGGCGGATCACCGCGCTACATCCCTCGCAAAAGGGTGGCGGCGGCTTTGTCATGCCTTTGCTGGCGGATATCCATACGCATCTGGACAAGACGTTCACCGCCGCGCGGATGCCGCACCGGGCCGGGTCGCTGTTTGACGCCATCGAGATGATGGCCCGGGATGCCGAAGGCTGGACCGAGGATGACCTGCGATCCCGTGCGGGCCGCGCATTGGAACGGGCCTTTCATCACGGTACTGCCCTGATGCGCAGCCATGTGGATTGGAACGACGCGCAGGCGCCTTTGGCATGGCAGGTCCTGTGCGGGCTGGCCGAGGACTGGCGCGGCCGGATCGGGTTGCAACTGGCTTCGCTGACGCCGCTGGATCGTCTGGTCGAGATCGGTTCCGCCGTGGCCGCGCAGATTCGCGACAGCGGTGGTGTTCTGGGCGCTTTCGTGTATCGAAATGCCGATCTGCCGGCAAAAATCGCGACGGTGTTCGATCTGGCGGAAAGATACGGGCTGGATCTGGATTTTCACGTCGATGAAGGGCTGGACCCCGATGCCCGCGGTATCGATGCGATCATCGGGGAAACCACGCGGCGTGGCATGGCGGGGCGCGTGCTGTGCGGGCATGGCTGCGCGCTGTCGATCCGTGATGCCCGGGAGGTCGCGGGCATTCTGGACAGGGCGTCCGAGGCCGGGATCGGCCTGACCGTGCTGCCGGGGGCAAACAGTTACCTTCAGGATGCCGCGCCGGGCCGTACGCCCCGCCTGCGCGGGCTGGCGCCTTTGCGCGAGGCGCAGGAGGCGGGCGTGCCGGTGATGATCGGCTCGGATAATGTGCGGGACGGTTTTTTCCCTTATGGCGATTACGATCTTGGCGACATGTTCCGCCTTGCCGTTCTGGCCGGGCATCTGCCGCCCGATGAATGGCTGGATTCCATCAGCGAGAGACCGGCGAACTGGATGGGCCACAGCCTGCGCCTGACCGAAGGCGGGCCGGCCAGTTTTATTCGCATCGCGGCCGAGGATGCGGGCGATGCAATCAGCCGTCCCCGCGCCATACGGGCGATCTGGCGCGATGGCAGGATGCTGCCGGAATTGCAAGGAGAACAAGAATGACCAGAGACCGGGATCTGGAGGCGTTCAAGTCGTCGCTGGGTGGCATCCGCTTTCATGACGACAAGAAATATCTGGCCGCGCGGTCGCATGATTATTTCTGGTACAGCCCGATACTGAACGAACAGCTGAAGGATCTGACCGGTGATCTGGTCGTTCTGCCGCAAAACCTAGATGAGGTGATACAGGTGGCGGCGCTGGTGGCCCGTCACAGATTACCCCTGACCCTGCGCGGCGGCGGCACCGGCAATTACGGGCAATGCGTGCCTTTGGAAGGCGGGGTCATCATGGACCTGACCCGTCTCGACAGGGTGATCGAGATCACCGATGGCCATGTCAGGGTCGAGGCAGGGGCGCGGATTTCGCGGCTGGACGATGCCGCGCGCGAGACCGGGCAGGAATTGCTGATGTATCCCTCGACCCGCCAGATGGCCACGATCGGCGGGTTCATCGCCGGGGGTTCGGGCGGGATTGGATCGCTGCGTCACGGCATGCTGCGCGATCCGGGCAATGTGACCTATGCCAAAGTCGTCACGGTCGAGCCCGAGCCGCAGGTGATAGAGCTTCACGGCGACGATACGCAGAAAATCCAGCACGCCTATGGCACCAATGGCATCGTGGTGGAACTGGGGCTTGCACTGACCCGCGCCACCGACTGGATCCATACCGCGGTTCTGTTCGATGGCTATGACACGGCGCTGCGATTTGCGGCGCAGGCGCAGTCTGGCGGGATGGATTGCTATCTGCTGACCGCGGTCGAGCGTCGTTTCGCGCCGTTCTACCGCAAGTTCGGGGATCTTTTCCCAGCAGATCGCGATGCGATCTTCGCGATGGTGGCCCCGGATGAAATGGGACGCTTTACCGAAAAGGCCGAGGCTTGCGGCGGCCGCGTATCCTTTGCGATGACCAAGCCGGAAATCCGCGAGGCCGGGCTGCAACCGGCCTATGAATGCGGCTGGAACCACACCACGCTTCAGGCGCTCAAGGTTGACAGGGGCTGGACCTATCTTCAGGTCGCCTATCCGCGCCCCTTCGATCCCGATCTGGTCACGCGCCAGATGGAGCGTTATGGCGACGAGGTTTTCTGGCACCATGAGATGGCGCGGATGGAGGGCGAGATCCAGATTTTCGCCCTGCCGCTGGTGCGCTGGCACAGCAAAGAGGCGATCTATCGCCTGATCGACGAGCTGGAACGGCTGGATGGCTGCACGATCTTCGATCCGCATGTGGTGACCATCGAGGATGGCGGCATGAAGCAAATCGACGACGCGCAGATCCGGTTCAAGAAACTGGCCGATCCGTATGGCCTGATGAATCCCGGAAAGACGCGGGGCTGGCATGCCGATATGGCGCGCGACGATCAAGATCATCAACAGGGAGAAACGGCGTGAACAGGATGATTGCAGTCATCGGCGCATTTGGCGGTCTGCTGGCCGCTGGCGCCGCATGGGCGAATGACAAGGTGGTGCTGGGCACGAACTGGCTGGCGCAGGGAGGGCATGGCGGCTTCTATCAGGCCGTTGCCGACGGAACCTACGAGAAATTCGGGCTGGATGTCGAAATTCAGCCCGGCGGGCCGCAGGTGAACAACCGGCCGATGCTGGCTGCGGGGCGGCTGGATTTCCTGATAGCCGGCAATCTGTTGCTGTCCTTCGACAATGTTCGCAACGGCATTCCGACCAAGGTCGTCGCGGCCATCTATCAAAAGGATCCGCAGGCGCTTATGGCCCATAAGGGCAAGTATGAGGATTTTGCGGCGCTGGCGCAGGCTCCGGCGGTTCTGATGGGCAAGGATGGGCAATTCAGCTTCTGGCAATGGATGGTCGCATCCAAGGGCTTCCGGGATGAACAGCTCAGGCCATATGGCTACAACCTGGCGCAGTTTCTGGGTGACGAGACAATGGTTCAGCAAGCCTATGGCACCGCCGAGCCGCTTTACGCCAAGGCCGAGGGTGCCGAGGTGGACACTTTCCTGCTGGCCGATCAGGGATGGAGTACCTACGGCGCCACGATCGAGACCCGACAGGATCTGATCGACGAGAATCCGGATCTGGTGCAGCGCTTCGTTGATGCCTCGATCGAGGGCTGGTACAATTATCTCTATGGCGACCGGAGCGCGGCCTATGACGCCATCATCGCGGCCAATCCCGAAATGACGGTCGAGAAGCTGGACGCCGAGATGGCTCAGTTCGAGGCGCTGGACATCATCGATTCCGGCGATGCTGAGAAGAAAGGTATCGGCGCGCTGGACGAGGCGCGGATCGAGGCGTTCCACGATCTGGCCGTCGAGGCCGGGATCATCGAGGCCGGCAGCGTCGATCTGTCGATGGTTGCCGATAGCGCTTTCGTCAACCGGGGGACCGGGCTTGAGATCAGGGAAAAGCTGCGGGGCGAGTGACCTGTGGACCCATGGTGCCCGGCATCGGGACGCTGCCTCCATCCGGCCCGGCCGGGCCGGATTTCCCCGGGATATTTGCATGAAGAATAGGGGCATGCTGGTTTTGGCTGGACGCGATTGTGTCGCATTGTCGGGAAAGATGGGCGGTTGTGCCGCAGGTAAAGCATGATTGGGAGCGGGTTATGACCACCGCGCAGAAAAAACGCCGGGAAATGCATATCGCCATCCGCGATGCCGCGATTCGCGAATTCGCGCGGAACGGCCTTGCCGGCACATCGACGCAGGCCATCGCGCAAAGCGCGGGGATCAGCAAGGCGCAGCTGCATTACTACATTTCCTCGAAGGAAGAGCTGTATCAGCAGGTGCTTGGCCATATCGTCAGGCAATGGCGCGAGATTTTCTTTCTGTCGCCGGCACGTGACGATCCGGCGACTGCGATTGCCACCTATATCGAGCGCAAGCTGCGGCATGCGCTGGAATATCCTGATGTTTCCCGCCTTTTCGCCAATGAGATCGCGCGCGGCGCGCCCGAGATGGCCGGGCATTGGGATGAATTGAAAGCCTCGGTCAACGAGGCGAGCGGGGTGATCCGGGGCTGGATAGAGGCCGGGATGCTGGCGCCGGTCGATCCGCTGCTTTTCCAGATCAACATGTGGGCGGTGACCCAGCATTACGCGGAATATGAAGCGCAGGCGCGTGTGTTGATGGACGTCCCGGACGGCGCGCCGCTGGATGCCGACCGGATCATTGCCGAAGCGACGGAATTGTTCCTTTTGCGTTGCGGCTTGCAAGAGCGGGGGCCGCGGCCATGAAATCTCTGGTTCCCGACAGTATGGCCTCGCCTTTCGGCGATTATTCGCATGGTGTCGCGGCAGGGGGAATGATCGTGACCTCGGGGCAGCTTGGGCTTGCCGCCGATGGAACGGTGCCGGATGGCGTGACCGCGCAGGCGGAACTGTGTTTCGCGAATATCCATGCCATTCTGGCCGAGGCCGGTGCCGATCTCTCGCATGTGCTGCGCTTTACGGCATTCGTGACGCGACGCGACGATATGGCCCCCTATATGGCGGTGCGCGATCGCTGGGTGCGGGGATTGAAGGTCAAACCGGCCTCTACGCTGCTGATCGTCAGCGGCTTCACGCGGCCCGAATTTCTGGTCGAAGTCGAGGCGATGGCCCTTGTCCCGTCCAGATCGAACTGAGGAACCGCAACATGGTCGAAATCACCTTTGTCGAACCCGATGGGAGCAAGCGCGTCGTGGATGCCGTTGCCGGCCTGTCACTGATGGAAGCCGCCCGGAATGAAGGGGTGCGCGGGATCGAGGCCGAATGCGGCGGTGCCTGCTCCTGCTCGACCTGCCATGTCTATATCGCCGCCGGTTGGATGGACCGGCTGCCCGAGATGTCGGCCCTCGAGGAAGACATGCTGGATTTTGCGTATGAGCCCGATCCGAATGCATCGCGGCTTGCCTGCCAGATCACCGTGACAGGCGATTTGCACGGTTTGCAGGTAAACATGCCTCAGCGGCAGGTCTGAGAGGGGTTTTCGCCATGGTGCGGGCGGAGCCACCGGGATGGTCTGTCCGCCTGACCGGAACTGCCCTTTGATGGGCTTTGATCGCTAGGCTTCGATCACCTGCAACTCTCCTCCTCCGGCCTGCCATGCTTTGGCGAAACCGGGATCGGACAAGCGGTCGGTATAGATGGCGCGATCAGGGGCAGGGCCAGCGACGCGGTCGAGCTCATTCCGGCCAAGCTTGCTGTGGTCGATCAGGAAGACCGACCGCGCCGCCTGTGCCATCATGGCGCGTTTGACATCGGCGAAACCGGGGATGGCCTCGCTGATGCCCTGATCGCTTGCCGCCGAGGCCCCGAGAAAGCAGCAATCGGCATTGTGCCGGGCGATATATGCCGATGTGTCCGGGCCGATCACCGCCGCTTCCGGGGCAAGCAGATCGCCGGGGCATAGCCGCAGATAGATCTTCGGCGCGGGGCCAAGGATCATCGCGACCGGCAGGCTGTTGGTCACGACTTTAAGGTTCAGATCCGCGACGGCCAGACAGCGGGCAAGCGCGATGGTGGAGGCCCCCGCGTCGATCATCAGCGATGCGCCATCGGCGATCTGTCTGACGGCAAAGCGGGCGATGCGTTCGCGTTCCTCGACCCGCGATGTCTGACGCTCGTCGAGGCTGGGCTGGTTTTCCGGTATCCGCGCCGAAGCGCCGCCATGCGCGCGGTCGAGTTCCCGCGCCTCGTTCATCTCCTGCAGATCGCGGCGGATGGTCTCGGTCGAGACGCCGAATTGCTCGGCCAGTTCACTCACGCGCACATGCGGCTTCCAGCGCAGTTCCATCAGGATTTGTGTCCTGCGGTCCGATTTGCGTATGCGTTCGGGCACCGAGTTCATCTGCCAGGTCCCTTTGCTGGTGATTCATGCCTGTTTCGCAGATTTATGTGACAATTTTGTTGCAATAGCCACAGGTTTATGTTGGAAATCCCAATAAGGGGCTGTGTAATTCTGGATGTGCCAGCCCGAGGAGGAGGTTTCATCATGTTCAGTCCCGACAAATATCTTGGTGCCGCGGTTTCCGTTGCGCTGGCCTTCGGCTCTGCCGCGCATGCGCAGGATTGCCCCGATCACGGGGATCTCGACCCGATCTATTGCGATTCCGATGGCGATCTGGTGGCGGATGCCCCGACCGATGAAAGCGAACTGGTCGATCCCGATACGCTGGTCTTTGCCTATACGCCGGTCGAGGATCCGGCGGTTTATGAGGATATCTGGGATCCTTTCATCGAACATCTTTCCGAAGTGACCGGCAAGAAGGTGCAGTTCTTTGCCGTGCAGTCCAACTCGGCCGAGGTCGAGGCGATGCGCTCGGGCCGCCTGCATATCGCCGGTTTTTCCACTGGCCCGACGCCCTTTGCCGTCAATCTTGCCGGTGCGGTGCCATTCGCATTGATGGGTTCGGATGACGGCCGTTTCGGCTATACCCTCCAGGTCTTTACGCAGGCCGACAGCGATATCCAGGAAATGTCGGATCTGGCGGGAAAACGCGTCGCCCATACCTCGCCGACCTCGAATTCCGGCAATCAGGCGCCCCGGGCACTGTTCCCGGCATTAGGCGTCGTCCCGGACGAGGATTACGAGGTGATCTATTCGGGTTCGCATGACCAGTCCATGCTGGGCGTGGTCGCGGGCGATTACGATGCGGCGCCCGTCGCGTCCGAGGTCGTCGATCGGATGGCCGAGCGCGGGCTTTACGATCCCGCAGATGTCCGTGTTATATGGGAAAGCGAACCCTTCCCGACGACCTCTTATACCTATGCCCATAACCTTGCGCCCGATTTGAAGGAGAAGATCGAAGAGGCATTCTTCAGCTTCGACTTCGCCGGCACCGCCCTGGGTGAGGAATTCGAGGGGGTCAGCAAGTTCATTCCCATCACATATAACGACCAATGGGCGGTGATCCGCGAGATTCAGCAGGCCAACGGCGTTTCCTACACGCCCGAAGACCTTGCCGCCGAATAAACCTGTCGTTCCGACCTTTTCCCTGCCCGGCTGCCGGCCGGGCCATTCCAGAGGGCTGCCATGCTCAAGATCACCGATCTGGTCAAACGTTATGCAGGCGGTGACCCGGTTCTCAAGAATCTCGATCTGACGGTGGAGGGCGAAAGCGTCGTGTCCATCATCGGGTCCTCCGGCGCCGGTAAAAGCACGCTTCTGCGCTGTATCAACAAACTGGTCGAGCCAAGCTCGGGCAGTATCGTGCTGAACGGCATGGAACTGACCACCCTCAGGGGGCGTAAGCTGCGCGAGGCCCGCCGCAAGATCGGCATGGTGTTTCAGGGCTTCAACCTTGTCGACCGCCTGACGGTGATGGAGAATGTGCAATCCGGGCGGCTTGGCTATATCTCGACCTGGTCGGCGATCAGCCGCAGATATCCGAAACAGGATATCCGCCGCGCCTATGAACTGATGGAGCGGGTCGGCATTGCCCATTACGCCGACAAGCGCGCCGACGAGCTTTCCGGTGGCGAGCGTCAGCGGGTCGGCGTGGTGCGGGCATTGATGCAGGAGCCCGAGATTCTGCTGGCGGATGAACCGACCGCGTCTCTTGATCCGAAGACCTCGGAACAGATCATGCAATTGCTGCGCGATCTGGCGCGTGAATTGTCGCTGCCGGTGCTGATCAATATCCACAACGTGGCCGAGGCGCGGCAATATACCGACCGCATCGTCGGCATGCGCTATGGCCGGATTATCTTCGACGGTCCGCCGGCGGAACTGGACGAAGCGGCGATGGATCGGATCTATTCGGGCAGTCCCGCGGCGGATCGCGCCGCCGCCATGCAAACGCCGGAGCCCGCGTCATGAGCGCCGCAAGGGATAGCTGGCGCAAACCGCCGATGATTGCCAACCCGGTCCTGCGCTGGATCACGATCCTGGGGATCTTCGCCTATATCGTCTGGTCCGTCGCGACGCTGCCCATCGACTGGCAGAGGGTTGCCGAGGGGCTGGTGCGGGCGCAGCGGATATTCAGCGGCGCCATCCCGCCCAGCTTCGAGCGCAGCGGGCTGCTGATCGACGGGTTTCTTGAAAGCCTGAAGATCGCGATTCTGGCGACATTCGGCGGCGTGCTGCTGTCGATCCCGATCGCCTTCATGGCGGCGGGAAATATCGCCCCACGCCCGATCTTCTATCTTGGCCGCGCGATCATCATCCTTGCCCGCAGCTTTCATCCGGTCATCGTCGCCATCATTTTCGTCAAGGCCGTGGGTTTCGGCCCGCTGGCCGGTGTTCTGACATTGATCATCTATTCCATCGGTTTCGTCGCGAAGATGTTGGCAGAGCGGATCGAAGAGATCGATTTCGGTCAGGTAGAGGCGATGCGCGCCGCCGGAGCGTCGTTTCTGCCGACCCTGTTCTACGCCATCTTTCCGCAGATCCTGCCGCGCCAGATCGGGCTGACGATCTACCAGCTTGACAGTAACCTGCGCGCCTCGGCCGTTGTCGGCATCGTGGGGGCAGGGGGGATCGGCGCCACTCTGGCCAATGCCTTCGGGCGCTATGATTACGATTTCGCGCTGGCCATCACCATGGTCATCATCGGCGTGATCCTTATCAGCGAGGCCGTCAGCGGCCAGATCAGGAAACGGATATGAGTTTGCCGGATATGGACCGCGACGACTGGAGTCGCTTTACCCTGCGTCAGCGGCTGACGCGCTATGGCAGCCTGATCGTCACATTGCTGGTCATCGCCTGGTCGGTGAGCAGTATCGATGTGATCTGGGCCTGGGTATGGGATGCGCCCAGCCAGATGGGAGATCTGCTGGCCCGGATGTTTCCCCCCGATCCGCGCAATCTGCCGAATATCCTTCAGGTTTTGTGGGAAACCGTCAATATTGCCACCATCGCGACGTTTTTCGCGGTGCTGATCTCGCTTCCCGTCGCTTATCTGGCGGCGCAGAATACCACGCCCAACCGCGCCACGCTTTGGCTGGGCCGGTTCATTCTGGTGTCTTCGCGCTCGATCAACACGATCATCTGGGCGCTGCTGTTCGTTGCCATTTTCGGCCCCGGCGTGGTGGCGGGGATCGTGGCAATCATGTTCCGTTCGGTCGGCTTCATCGGCAAGCTGCTGGGCGAGGCAATCGAGGAGATCGACCGCCGCCCGGTCGAAGCGCTTGAGGCGACGGGGGCGTCGCGTCTCAAGGTGATCGTCTATGCCATCGTGCCACAGGTCATGCCGACTTTCTGGGCGGTCAGTATCCTGCGCTGGGACATCAATCTGCGCGAATCCACTGTGCTGGGGCTGGTAGGGGCGGGCGGTATCGGGATCATCCTGCAAGGCGCCATCGATACGTTCAACTGGCCCGAGGTGGCGATGGTCCTGCTGGCCATCCTTGCCCTCGTCATCCTGGGAGAAATCGCCTCGGCCATGATGCGCCGCCGTATCCTGTAGGCGTCATCCTGTAGGCATCCGTCCGGGATATGAAAGACGCCATGGCGGGCCGCCGGACATGTCCACCAGCGGGATTGCCCTGCCGGAAACGGTGGGAAGTGAACCTTGAGAGCCAGGCGTATTGACGTGGGAACGCCGGTGGTTTGCGTCCCGCGATGGGGGGGGGGGGGGGGGGGGGGGGGGGGGGGGGGGGGGGGGGGGGGGGGGGGGGGGGGGGGGGGGGGGGGGGGGGGGGGGGGGGGGGGGGGGGGG
>NZ_JAUUTZ010000002.1 GCF_030678915.1 Paracoccus wurundjeri
CCCCCCCCCCCCCCCCCCCCCCCCCCCCCCCCCCCCCCCCCCCCCCCCCCCCCCCCCCCCCCCCCCCCCCCCCCCCCCCCCCCCCCCCATCGCGGGACGCAAATAACCGGCATTTCCGATTCAGCGCGACACGTTCTAGCCTTCCATGATGGTGATTGCGCTGTTCGGTGCCGGGCTGACGGTGACCTGTGCGCGGATGTAATTCTCGACCACATCCCAGATTTGCGGACCCTCGGTGCCCTCATTCACCGAGGCCCAGCCGGCGACCGTATAATTCCGTGCCGGGTCTATGGGGCTGTTATCCTTCAGCAGGATCATATCCGAGATGCGATTGCCGATTTCGGCCCGGGGATCGATGCTGTAACCCAGACCGCCCGTGCGGACCATGTCGCCGCCCTGCTGGTAATAAGGATCGGCGTTGAAGATATTATCGGCCACGTCCTCCATGACGGCTTTCAGCGTCTCGCCCGTCATTTCACTGCGATAGGCCTGCCCATAGGTCATTGAAGTGACGGAATGGATGTCTTCGCGGGTGATATCGCCCGGCAGAACCGAGGCGCCCCAGCGGACCCCCGGCGAAAGGGCGATTTCGGCGTCGCGTTCGGACAGCAGCGCGTCGCAGATCAGATCGTCCCATGTGCCGTTGAAATTGCCGCGGCGATAAAGAAGCCCGTCGGTCCTGCCGATCACCTCTTCCAGTTCGGTCTTGTAGGGCGCGCGGATTTCCGCGATCAGGTCTGCCATCTCGGCATCGGGCTCGATGACATCGGAAAATACCGGGATCAGCTTGTGGCGGAAGCCTTGCATCCTGCCATCGCGGATATCCAGATCGACGCGGCTGACGAACTTGCCGTGACTGCCGCTGGCGATGATGATCGTCTCGCCGACCTGCACAGGCTCGGGGATGGCGTCATGGGTGTGGCCTGACAGGATCACGTCGATTCCCTTGACCCGGCTTGCCATCTTGTGATCGACATCGAAACCGTTATGCGACAGGCAGACGACCAGATCGACGCCCTCGGCGCGCAGATCATACACCACCTGCCGCATCCGTTCCTCGCGGATGCCGAAACTGTATTCGGGGAACATCCAGTTCGGGTTGGCGATCGGAGTATAGGGGAAAGCCTGCCCGACGACGCCGATCCGCAGACCTCCCTTCTCGAATATCCGGGATGGCTCGAATGCGGGTTCGTCCCATTCCGCATCGAAGATATTGGCGCCGAGCAAGGGCTGATCCATCATCCCGATCAGTTCCTGCACGCGGTCGGTGCCGAACGTGAATTCCCAATGCGCGGTCATCGCCTCTGACCCCAGCAGGTTCATCACCCGCACCATGTCCTCGCCACGGGTTTTCAGGCTGGTAAAGCTGCCATGCCAGGTATCGCCGCCATCCAGCAGAAGCGTGTTGGGCCGTTCCGCGCGGATCGATTTGACCACCGTGGCGATACGGTCAAAACCGCCCATCCGGCCATAGGTTTTCGCGAGATCGGCGAAATCGGGCCAGGTCAGTGCATAGGCTTCGGGGCTGCCCGGCGCGATGCCGAACATCTTCTGGAACGCCTCGCCCACCACATGCGGAGCCCGACCCCGCGCCTGGCCCATGCCGATATTCGTATCGGGTTCGCGGAACCAGACCGGGCGCAGATGGGCGTGGCAATCGGTCAGGTGAATCAGCGTCAGATTGCCGAAATCCTCGAATTGCAGCAACTGGTCCTGCGTCAATGCCTGCTGCGCGAAGGCCCGGGTCAGATTGCCACAGCCCAACCCTGTCAGCACGGCCGAACCGGCAAGACCGTATTGCAACATCTCGCGACGCGAAAACATCGGCATTCTCCTGCATATTCATATGATTGGACCTTGTGGGCCCAAAAACGGCACGGCACGCCCGCGCGGGTGGCGTTCAATGCCGGACGCTGACTCCCTCGACGGGGAGGCCGTTGCCGCGAGAGGCCACGTAAAGTTCAAGCGCCCGGAATTCGTCGCTGCCCATGTCGAATGTCTCGCCGCGGGTGTCGCGGATGCAGCCGCGAAAGCGGTTATGCTGCGATACCAGAGCGGCCTGTTTCAGGCGATAGACGGGGAAACCGTTGGTCATGCCCTGTGACAGATGATCGGCCCGGATCCAATCGCCATAATGACCTTCGTGGCAATTCGCGCAAGCCAGTTCAAGCTGGCCGTAACGGGTGTAATACATCTCGCGGCCCTGTTCCCAATAGGGTTCCGCGAGGCCGTCGATGGCCACATCCATCGGCATTCCGCGCGACTGGACAGAGATCGCGGCGGTCAGGTTCTTCATCCGGTCGCTGTCCCATTCCAAAGCCTCGGCCTGCATTCGGCTGGTGCGGCAATCGTTGATGTAATCTTCCATAGACCACAGGTCGCCAGCCTCGTTGACTTTTGGCATCGCGGCCCGCACGCCTTTCATGCTTTCGATATCCTCGTGGCAGGAGGCGCAGCTTTTGCCGGCCTTACCCTCGACCGTGTTCCAGTCGTCGATCCCCTGATCGACGAAGATCATGCCGGGATTCTCGAAATCATCCATCTGCATCGCCTGTGTCGCGGCATCGCGGAACAGCCAGCCAGAATAGATCTGGTCGAACACGCCTTCCAGATGCGCGGGCGCGGGCGCGACGGTCGGCAGTTCCAGCTCGCCACCATTGATCACGATCGGATCCGTCGTTTCAGGCTCCGTTTCCGCATGGGAGGGCACGGACAGGAAAAGCGCGGCGACCGCAGCCGTCATGGCACAGGTTTTCATGCGGATCGAGCTCATCTGGGTTTTCCTTTGCTGGT
This sequence comes from Paracoccus wurundjeri, assembly GCF_030678915.1. GTDB lineage: Bacteria > Pseudomonadota > Alphaproteobacteria > Rhodobacterales > Rhodobacteraceae > Paracoccus > Paracoccus onubensis_A. The sequence continues at coordinate 2,794 of NZ_JAUUTZ010000002.1, forward strand.
GGCGTCCGGCCGTTCGGAGGGGCCGCGCTGCCTGTCGATTCATGCGGTCAGGAGATCTCGATGGACTGCCTGTCCTCGTAGACCGAGCCGTCATCGTCTTTCCATGTGAACAGGAATTCTCCAGATTCCGGCACCGCAACCTCGAATTCGAAATAGGGGTTCGTGCTGATCGCGGGTTCCATTTTCACGTCCAGCACCGGCGTGCCGTTGAAGCTGACACTGAAATGATTGATGATCGAGCGCGGGATGACATTGCCGTCCTGATCCTTGCGCTGGCCCGATTCCATCTGATGTGAAATCAGCGTCTTGATGGTGATCACCTCTCCGGCCTTGGCCGTTTTCGGCACACGGACGCGGGGTTTGACGTTATCTGCCATTTGCTTGTTCTCCTGTCCGGTCAGCCGCCGCAGCCGCCGATGGTGACTTTGACATTCCGTGCCGTCCGCACGAATTTGCCATCCGCCAGCTTGGCGATGGCGGTGATGTCCTGGGTTTTGGCCAGCCGGATCCGGGTCGAGGCCATATGCTTGCCGACCAATTCGCCAAAGGTGAAGGTCGCGACCGGCGGAACGGGATTTCCCGGTGCCAACACAAGGATTTCCGATGCCCCTTCGGCCTCGACCGAGATCGGTACGGTATTGCCGTTCTCGGCAATCTCGGGCGCGTCAAGGGTGATCCCATCGCCTTCGGTCACTTCAGCCCCGCCGGTGAATTCGGCGATCAGGTCATCCACGGCCTTCGCCGCCTCTGCCTCTTGCGCCCGGGCGGCCCATGGCAATATTCCGGCCACGGCGCTGGCGGCACCTGCTGCCAGAACGTCTCGTCTGTCCAATATCATTTCCTGTTACTCCTTCAGTGTCGCCAGATAGGCCACGACATCCTCGACCTGCTGAGCCGTCAGCAGGGGCGGCAGTGGCTCGGTCCCGGCCTTGCCGGTGAATTCGTCTCCGGGCCGGATATAGCCCGTGCTTTTGTAGAAACCCGGCATCATCGATTCGGGAAAGGTCCTCTTGGCATCGGCCACGATCCCGCGCAATTGCGCCTCTTCCCAGCGATCCCCCACCCCGTCAAGCGCCGGTCCGATCGTGCCCTGAAACTCGGTATCGGTGCGGCCGCTGATCTGATGACAGGCGACGCAATTGCCGCTTTCCTTGTCACCATAAATCCGGGCGCCTTCCCGGGGATCCCCGGGCATGTCGCCAAGCGGGGCCGCGATAGCGCCGGTTTCATCGAAAGCGACGTCCTGTGGCGCTGTCTCGGCGATCAGTGGCAGGGCGAAAACCACCGCCAGCAGCGCCGCCAATGCCGCCGTCATGGCGTGACGCGGCAGCCAGTCTTCTATCCGGTATCTCACATTCACCCTCATGGGTCAGAGGCAATCCTCGTGCTGGGCGGTAAAAATCCGCATTCTCTATATGCCCGTATCGAAGCGGATGAAATCCACTTCTCTGACGGGCGGGACCGACGGAATTATTGTTCCGGTATGCAAAGATGAGTAGATATGCATATATCCAAGGTCAAGGAATACCGCAGAAAAACGGGAAAGCTTCGTGACATCCCTTATCAGATATGCCGTGATCGCGTTACTCGGCTTTGCGGGCCTGTCCGCCCTGCCGGTTTTCGCAGAGGAAAGGGCGCAGGTGGCTGCCGATGCCGTGGACTGGCGGGCACAACCTGTCCGGCTGATGATGATCGAGCAGGCGGGCTGCATCTATTGCGCCGCATGGGACCGCGAGATCGGCCCCGGTTTTCCCAAATCCAGCGAAGGGCAGGCCGCTCCGCTGCTGCGCGTGAATATCGATGGCCCGTGGCCCGATGGTATCGTGCTTGACCGTCGCCCGACCATCACGCCGACCTTCATCCTGCTGCGCGGCGGGATCGAGCTTGCCCGGCTGGAGGGTTATCCCGGCGATGAATATTTCTATCCCCTGATCGACGAGATGCTGTCCGACGCAGATATCGGAAAGGCCGGGGGGTGATCCTGTCCGGCATCTTTCGGTGAATGCCCCTTTGCGGGCAGCGCCGGATATCTGTCGTGAAGAAGCGGCTTTTGTCCGTCACTGGCTTGGGGTAGGGAAAGCGCGGTAAAACAACATCAGACGGTGACAGACATGCATGACATTCGCGCCATCCGGGACAACCCTGAAGGTTTCGATGCCGCCCTTGCGCGGCGGGGGCTGGAGGGCATGTCGTCGTCGATCCTGTCGCTGGATGCCGAGCGCCGGGCGAAAATCGTCGAGGCCGAGACGGCGAAGGCCGATCAGAACAAGGCCAGCAAAGAGGTCGGCGCGGCGAAGGCGCGCGGCGATGAGGCCGAATTCGAACGGCTGCGCGCCCTGGTCGCCGAGAAAAAGGCGGATATTGCGCGCCTGAACGAAGAAGCGGGCGAGATGGATGCCCGCCTGCGCGAGCTATTGATGGGTATTCCGAACCTGCCGCTTGACGAAGTGCCAGACGGCAAGGACGAAGAGGATAACGTCGAATTGCACCGCTGGGGCAATCCGCGCAATTTCGGCTTTACCCCAGTCGAGCATTTCGAGATCGCGGCTGTCCGGCCCGGCATGGATTTCGAGACGGCGGCAAAGCTTTCGGGCAGCCGTTTCGTATTGCTGAAAGGCGGCGTGGCGCGGCTGCATCGGGCTTTGGCGCAGTTCATGATCGACCTGCATGTGACCCGGCACGATCTGGAAGAGACATGGACCCCGGTTCTGGTGCTGGAAGATATGATGACCGGCACCGGGCAATTGCCAAAATTCGGCGAGGATAGTTATCAGACCCGCGAGGGCTGGTGGCTGATCCCGACCGCCGAGGTGACGCTGACCAATACCGTGCATGGCGATCTTGTCGACCATGCCAGCCTGCCGCGCCGCATGGTCGCGCATAGCCAGTGCTTCCGTTCGGAAGCCGGAAGCGCCGGGCGCGACACCTCGGGCATGCTGCGCCAGCATCAGTTCGAGAAGGTCGAGATGGTCTCGGTCACCGATGCGGAAACCGGTCTGGCCGAACATGCCCGCATGACCCGCTGCGCCGAGGCCGTGCTTGAGGCGCTTGAACTGCCTTACCGCACGATCGCGCTGTGTACCGGCGATATGGGTTTCAGTGCCCGCATCACCCATGACCTTGAGGTGTGGCTGCCCGGTCAGGACAAATACCGCGAGATCAGCAGCGTCAGCTATTGCGGCGATTTCCAGGCCCGGCGCATGAATGCCCGCTATCGTCCCGAAACCGGGGACAAGAAGACGGAATTCGTCCATACACTGAACGGCTCGGGCCTTGCGGTCGGGCGCACCCTGATCGCGGTTCTGGAAAACGGTCAGCAAGAGGACGGTTCCGTCGAGCTGCCCGCTGCGCTGCATCCTTATCTGATGGGGGCGACCCGGTTGAGTGCCGAGGGGAAGCTGGTTTGAACGAGGTGGCAGTCGGGCTATGGAGCGTAAAGGCTACTCCATGCCGGAACGCCTTGCACCTGTGCGGGATAAGATACGGCGATTGTAAATAAGGTGCTGCGAAATGTGGTTTAAAGCCCTTTGCGGGCATTCGATGGCTAGCTAAGGTATAGTGGTTTTACATGCCAAAAACTGGTGCCGGATGATTATGGAATGGATTGAAGAACTCCTTAACCCGAGTACGATAGTTGCCTTAAGGTCACTGGAAATACAGCAGGGTGGTCTTTATCTAGCCCGCGCAAGCTTCTTTCTGTCTATCGCGGTGTCTGTTATTTCATCACTTGGCATCATCGCCGCACTTTGGACGGCGTATTTAACAAGAAAATCAGTCAGATCTGCCAATGAAGCCCTTAAGCTTTCTCATTCTATTGGGCGCGCATGGCTCGCGCATAGTAGCTACAGAAGCGGGGAACTGACTGAATCGATTATTGATGGCTCACTTGTCCTCGACGGCATAATAATCAGAATCGCATATAAAAATTGCGGCCAAACACCTGCGCTTCAGGTTCACGCACAATCCAAATATGATATCGTACCGCGGTCGCAACTCAGTTTCAAAGAATATTTTAGCGAAGATCGCACATGTGGTCAGATGATGCTCGCACCCGGAGAAGAGCGCCACTTTGATATACATCTTAACGAACAAGAGACAAAACAGCTTCGAGAGAAAGCATATGATATTTTGATAGAAGTCGTTCTCGATTACAAAACAGTTGCTGAAGGCTTGGGCATCAGGCGAACGAGACTTAGTTACAGGGGCGCCTACAACGAAGGAACTATTGCGACGGACGGGCAACAAAGCGGAATTTTAACTGCCGTGAGTGGTCCACTTGGAGACTTCAGCGACTAACGATAGGTGCGCGACCCTACCGAACGCGGTGAATGGCAGCTCCGTCCGCAACATCCCCTTTCGCGCATTCTCCTTCGCCTCTGGCCACCAATGACCAACAACCGAAGCAAGGCAGCCGTCCCGAAGGCGCAGGGCGATATAGCCCCTCACCCTCCCTTGGGCTTCTGCCGGTTCTTGTGCTTCGCCAGCGCCCCTGACTGGCTGATCTTGTTCGCCTTGGCGCGGTAAGGGTTATCCTTGCCCTGATCGCGGAAGAACAGTCGGATCGGGGTGCCGGGCAGGTCGAAATCCGTGCGCAACCCATTCACCAGATACCGCTGATAGGCGTCCGGGATCTTGTCGGTATGGGTCGCCTTGACGATGAAGGCGGGTGGGCGCGTCTTGACTTGCGTCATGTAACGCAGCCGGATCCGGCGGCCACCGGGGGCCGGGGGCGGATGGCTTTCGGTCATCACCTCCAGCCAGCGATTCAGCCGCGCCGTGGAAATCCTGCGGTTCCAGACCTCATGCGCCTTCAGCACAGCCGCATGCAGCCGGTCCAGCCCCTTGCCCGTTCGCGCCGAAACCGTTACCAGCGGCGCGCCCTTCAGTTGTGGCAGCAAGCGCTCGAAATTCGCGCGTAGTTCGTTCAGCTTATGCGGCTTGTCGTCCTCGAGATCCCATTTATTCGCGGCCACGACCACGGCGCGGCCCTCGGTCTCGGCGAAATCGGCGATGCGCAGATCCTGTTGCTCGAAGGGAATGGCGACGTCCAGAAGCACGACGACGACCTCGGCAAAGCGCACGGCACGCAGCCCGTCGGCCACGGACAGCTTTTCGACCTTGTCCGTGACCTTGGCGCGTTTGCGCATTCCGGCCGTGTCGAAGATCCGCATGGGCGTGCCCATGAATTCACTCGTCACGCTGATGGAATCGCGGGTGATTCCGGCCTCGGGGCCGGTCAGAAGCCTGTCTTCGCCGATGATCTTGTTGATCAGCGTCGATTTTCCGGCATTGGGCCGCCCGATCACGGCCAGTTGCAGGGGGCGCTTCGCCGAGGGCCGCCAATCTTCGGCGCCCCCGCCTGTCTCGGCCTCCTCTTCGGTCAGATCGACTTCGGTGGCGGCCTCGATCGGCGCGGGACGTTCGGCATCGACGAAATCCGCCAGCGGCGCAAGCACGCGATAAAGATCGTCCATCCCCTCGCCATGTTCGGCCGAGATGCGCAGCGGCTCACCCAGCCCAAGCGCATAGGCTTCAAGCGCGCCCGCCTCTCCGGCGTGACCTTCGGCCTTGTTGGCGGCAAGGATCACATGGCGGGCGCGGCGGCGCAGGATCTCGGCGAAATATTCATCCGCCGCCGTCACGCCGGCGCGGGCATCGACGACGAACAGGCAGATATCGGCCTCGTCCACGGCGCGTTCGGTCAGGCGGCGCATCCGGCCCTGAAGGCTGTCGTCATCGGCCATCTCCAGCCCGGCGGAATCGATCACCACGAAACGCAGATCGCCCAGCCTGCCCGCGCCTTCGCGCAGGTCGCGGGTCACGCCCGGCTGATCGTCGACCAACGCAAGCCGCTTGCCGACCAGCCGGTTGAACAGCGTCGATTTGCCGACATTGGGACGGCCTACGATGGCGAGGGTAAAGCTCATCTGTAAGCGTGCAACTGTCCGGAGCGAGAGACAACGAACAATGTCTGCCCCGCGACGACCGGAGCGGTTGCGGCGCCGCCGGGAATCTCGGTCTGTCCGACAAGTTGCCCCGAGGCCGGATCGAAGGCGCGCAGCACCCCGTCGGTCGAGGCGACGAACAGCCGCCCACCGGCCAAAATCGGGCCGTAGCTTGCATAGATGCGGTCTTGTTTCTTGACCCTCTCGTCGGTGTAATAGGGTAGCGGCACCCGCCAGATCAGGCCGCCGGTCGCCGCGTCCAGCCGGATCAGTTCGGCCTGGTCATTGACCGCGAAGACCGAGCCGCCGGCAACCACGACCGGACCGTTCGCCCCATCGCGCGAGGTCCAGTTGCGCATGCCGGTTGCCATATCGACCGCGTCGATCCGGCCCGAAGAGGTGCCGCCATAGACCGCTCCGCCCGATATCACCGGATCGCCGGTCAGATCGCGGATCGTGGCGATTGCCCGTCCGGGGCGGGTTCCGGCGACCTGCGCGGACCACAGCGTTTCCCCGGATTCGGTGTCCACGCCCAGAAGCTGCCCCGAGGTGAAGGGGAACACGACCGTGCCGCCCTGAACGGCGGGCGCGGATACGCCCATGACCCCGGCATTGGACGGCGTACCGGATGTCTGCCACAGCACCTTGCCGTCCGAGGCGCGCACCGCCCAGCCGATATTGTTGCGCGCCGCGACATAGACCGTGCCGTTCTGCACCGCGGGACCGCCTCCGATGGCGGCGTCCACCCGTTGCCGCCACAGGATACCGCCCGATGCGGCATCAATCGCCACAAGTTCGCCAAAGCCGGTTGTCGCGAAAACACGCCCGCCCTCATATGCCAGCCCCCCGCCCGAGGCACTGTTGGGATTATCGCCCTGCGGGGTTACGTTGGTCGACCATGCGGTGCCGCCCGAAAGCGCGGTCGCGGTCACGGTCGAGCGGCTGTCCAGTGTGAAGACACGTCCACCCGCCACGATCGGATCGGCAGTGATCCTATGGCGGCGATCGTCGCCCTGCCCGATATTCGCCGAGAAGATGCGGCTGGTCCCGGCGGCAAGCGAGACATGTCCCGGCTCATGCGCGGCATTGCCTCCGCGATGGGTCCATTCGCCGTTCACCCGAGGCGCGGCCAGCGAAAGCGCGGTCGAGCTTACAGCGGCATTGCCTTCGACCGCAGGGCCGTCGGGCGATGTCACCGCCAGCGGATCAAGTCGCTCGCCGGCAAGGATGATTTCCTTTTCTCCACAGGCGGTCAAAGTCGCCATGGCGGCAAGCGCGATGGTCAGTTTCAGCGTGGCGGTCATGCTTGTCCCTCCCTTGTCTTTCATCATTTGCCGTCCGGTCATCATACAGGCTCTCATTCACCCGGAACGGAGGACTCGGGTTCGCCGGTCAACACGATCATCATCTCGGAAAGGCGCTGGCGCAAGGCTTCACTCAGCCCCTCTTTCTGCTGAATCTGCCGAATCAGGGTAATCGCATCCTCTTCCCGATCGGCTTCCAGCAACGCGATCGCCTTTTGTTCCAGCGCAAGCAATTCGAAAGGCGCGCCGGCCCGGGACAGATGGGTCAGGATCTGGTCCTTTTCGGCGGCATCCATCGACGATCCGGTCAGCATCACCAGTTTCAGTTGCGCAAGTTCCTTCAGCACGCCATCCGATTCGCTGTCCCCGGCCAACGTCCGCAAGGCTTCAACCGCGGCATCCGTTCCGCCGGATTCGGCCCATTCGCCTGCCGCAAGCAGCGTGCCAAGCGCTTTGCGTCCGTCAGAACCATCCGGATCGACCTTGGTCAGTGCGGCCGGATCGCCGGATGCCTGCGCGGCAAGGATCGCGTCGCCCCATGCCCGGGCCTCCTGGCGTTCGCGCGACAATGACCATTCCCGCCATATCGCGCCGCCCACGATGCCCAGAATGACCAGGATCGCAATCCAGCCATAGCGGCGGAACAATCCGAACAGCTTGTCGCGGCGCAGTTCGTCTGTCACCTCGTTAAAGAAGCTGTCGTTCTGATTAGCCATGAGGCACCTTGCTTTTGTCTTTTCCTTGCAGTTCGTCTTATACTGCGTGAAAGGCAATTGCCAATGCCGACCGAAACAGCAATCCTGTCCGGGTGTTTGTCGGGAAGTTCAGGGTTACGGAGCAAGGTTCATGTATGATCAATATTCGATGCATCTCATGTCATGGTGGGCCCTGTTCGGCCTTACGGTGACGCTTGGCCTCAGCCTGAGCGATGATGACGATAATCACAGTTCTTCGCCCGGCCCTGATCCCGATCCCGTTCCTGAACCGTTTCAGGGCCGAGAGGATTTCGATCCCAACGCATATGACGAAATCTGGGTCGGCGACAGCGGTGATAATGCCCTGACGGCTGACAGGGATGTCTCTCATGCCATGGCGGGGCTTGGGGGGAACGATACGCTGACCGGGTCGTATGAGCGTGACTATATCCTTGGCGGCGCCGGCGATGATGAGATCATGTCGCGTCTGGACAGCGATATCGTCTATGCCGGGGACGGCAATGATTTCGTGAATTCCGGCTGGCAGAATGATTTCGTTTCGGGCGGTCGCGGCGATGACACGATCAACGGGCTTTATGGCAATGACGTTCTTCTGGGCGATGAGGGGAACGACCAGATCATCGGTTTCGACGGGCAGGATACGATCGACGGCGGCGCGGGCAACGATACGCTGAGCGGTTTCAAAACCGGTCAGGCAGCCATCAGCAACGCGGCCGATCCCGATGCGGATGGTGCGGATATTCTGATCGGCGGGGATGGCGATGACGAATTGTGGCTTGCCGCCGACGATACCGGCCAAGGCGGCGCCGGGGCGGACACATTCATAACCGATCATCGCTTTGGGATTGATGAAGGCAGCGCCATTATTTCGGATTACAATGCCGATGAGGATCAGATCTACCTGCTGGTCGATCCCACACCCGAGGGTGAGGAACCGCCGGAGATCACTCAGAATGTCAGTGAAAACGGTGAGGATCGGCTTATTCTGGTCAACGGTGTCGAAGTGGCGCAGGTGACCGGGGCAGGCGCGGGGGACGATCTGGATATCCAGACCGTGACCGAGTTCCCGTCCGAGGATGAACCGCAACCGGAAGAACAGCCGGTTCCCTTGGCCTGACGCAAACCGGGTGTTGCGCGCTATTCCGCCGGAAGCGATTGCGGCTTGTCATCCCTGGCCAGTGCCTTGTCGTCGGGGCGGAGCCTGACGCCCTCGATCAGCACATAGATGACCGGCGTCAGCAAAAGCGTCAGTATGAATGCAAGGCTAAGGCCGCCGACGATGACCGCACCGATGGCGCGGCGGCTTTCCGCGCCCGCCCCGGTGGCCAGCGCAAGGGGGACCGCGCCCAGAACCGTCGCGATCGTGGTCATCATCACCGGGCGCAGGCGCGTGACCGCGCCTTCCCGCGCGGCGTCGCGCAGGGAATGCCCCTCGGCGCGAAGCTGGTTCGAGAATTCCACGATCAGGATGCCGTTCTTGGCCATGATCCCGATCAGCAGGATCATCCCCACCTGCGAAAAGATATTGATCGACATCCCGGTGATCAAAAGCGTCACCGCCGCGCCCGCCAGCCCCAAAGGCACGGTCAGCATGATGGTCAGGGGCGAGCGGAAGCTTTCGAATTGTGCCGCCAGCACAAGGAACACGATGGCAAGCGCCATTGCAAAGACCGTTGCCACCCCGCCCGAGGATTCAAGGTAATTCCGCGCCTGCCCCTTCCACGAAAGCGCGGCGCCCGCAGGCAATCCGGCGGTCGCTTCCTGCACGGCGCGCATGCCGGTCGCAAGATCGGTGCCTTCGGGCAGGTCGGCCTGCATCTCGACCGAAATCAATCGGTCGTAGCGGTTAATCTCGGGCGCGGTCGCGCCCGTGCTGATCGAGGCAAAGGCCGCAAGCGGGATCAGATCGCCGCGATCATTGCGCAACTGCACCGAAAGCATATCCTCGACCGAATCGCGATCCTCGGGGGCGGCTTGCAGGACGACGGGATATTGCCTGCCATCCGAACTGTATTCCCCGACCGAGCGCGAGGCGAACAGAACCTGCAGTGTCTGTGCGATGGATTGCGAGGTAAGGCCCAGATCCTGCGCGCGGGCCCGGTCTATATGCAAATTGGCCCCCGGCTGGTTCGCCGAGTAATTCACCTCGACCGCGGCGAGTCTGGGATCCTCTTCCAGCACGCTTGCGACCTGATTGGCCCATTCCTCGGCCCGGCTGATATCCGGCGCGCTCAGCATCCAGCTGATATTGCCTTGCGATCCCCGCATCCCCAGCCCACCCGCCGGTCTGATGAAGCTGGCCACCTCTGTGACGGCGTCGAGTTTTGGCCGCAACTCGGTGATCACATCGCTCACGCTTTCCGTGCGCTCTTCCCAGGGGGACAGGGTCACGATAAGGATCGCGCGCCGCAACTCGCCCCATGTGCCGACAATGCTGGTCACATTGCTGATCGTACCCTCTTCCCGCATCGGCTCCAGCATCGCCTCGATCTTGCGGGTGGCTGCGTCGGTGAAGGAAAGGTTCGATCCCTGCGGCGCGTTGATCGTGATCATGAACTGACCCCGATCCTCGTCGGGTTGCAACTGGCGGGGCAGGCCCTGATAAATCGCGAATGCCGAAGCCACGGCGAATGCGCATATGGCAAGGATCGGAACCGGGCGCGCGATCATCCGGGCAAGCAGGCGGCCATAAATCCGTTCCAGCCAGTGGATCACGCGGTCCACGATGCGGGTCAGAAAGCCGGGCTTGTCGTCGCGCGGCAGAACAATCGAGGCCAGCACCGGCGAGATGGTCAATGCGACGAAACCCGATACCGCGACGGCGACCGCAAGGACGATCCCGAATTCCGCGAAAAGCTGGCCGATCTGTCCTTCCATGAAGCTGACCGGCAGGAACACTGCGATCAGCACGGCGGTCGTGGCGATAACCGCGAAGCTGACCTGACCCGCGCCGCGCCGGGCGGCTTCGGCGCGGCTTGCACCCATCGCGCGGTGCCGCTGAATATTTTCCAGCACGACAATCGCGTCATCCACGACCAGACCGATGGCAAGGATCAGGGCGAACAGCGTCAGAATATTGATCGAAAAGCCCAGCATCATCATCGCCAGCCCCGCCCCAAGGGCCGAGATCGGGATGGTGACGACCGGCACCATCGACAGCCGCGCCGAGCCAAGGAACAGGAAGATCACGGCAGTCACCAGTAACACTGCTTCGCCGAAGACCTTGGCGACCTGTTTGATCGAGCTTTCGATGAACACGGCCTCGTCGGCTGTCACCTGAAGCGTCATTCCATTGGGCAGGGTGGGGCGAATGAGGTCCAGCTCTGCCCGGACGGCGTTCGAAATGGCTACCGTGTTCGCCTGCGCCTGCGGCTGGATTCCCATGCCCAGCGCCAGAACCCCGTTCGAGCGGAAATTCGACTCGGTCTGCTCTGCGCCCTCTTCGATACGGGCGACATCGCCAAGCAGTAGCGGGCGCGCGCCGCCGTCGCGCACGACCATCTGCCGGAAGGCATCCGCCGTGGTAAAGCGGGTCTGCGCCAGAACCTGCAACTGTCTTGCACCTGTCTCGATCTCGCCGGCGGGCAGTTCGACATTATTGGCTTCAAGCGCCGAGATGATATCGGTGGTCGTGATCCCATGCGCCGCCATGCGCGCCTGATCCAGCCAGAGCCGCATGGATGGCGCGCGTTCGCCGTAAATGACCGTATTCGCGACGCCGGGCAGTCGCGCCAGACGGTCCTTGATATAGCGATCGGCATAATCCGACAGTTCCAGCGGCGTCATGCCCGGGCTGGACAGGGCAAGCCGCAGCACCGGATCGCCCTCGCTGTCGTTCTTGTCGATACGGGGGCGGTCGGCCTCTTCGGGCAGGTTGTTCACCACCCTTTCGACCGCGTTCCGCACATCATTTGCGGCATTGTCGATATTTCGCGACGGATCGAATTCCAGAACCGTACGCATGCGCCCACGTTCGGATGAGGTTGACATCGAGACGACGCCGGACACGCCGGCAAGCGCGCCTTCGATTACCGTGGCGACCTGACTGTCCACGACATCCGGCGAGGCGCCGGTGTAATCCACCCGGACCGTCACCTGCGCGGCCTCGACCTGCGGCAATTCGCGCACCGGCAGCCGGGTCATGGCAACCGCGCCGATCAGCACGATCAGAAGATTGAGAACCGTCACCAGAACCGGGCGACGCAGTGAAAGATCGGGCAAGCTCATCCGTCGATACCCGCCGTCGCGGGCGCATCGGCGGCGCGGGCAACGACGTCGATTTCCATTCCCGGCGCGACGCGGTGCAAATTAGTCACGATGATCTGCTCGTCCTGCGACAGGCCGGAAACCACCTCGACCAATCCGTCGACCTGCTGGCCGACCGAGATTTCGGCCTGTTTCGCCACGCCATCCCGGGCGACAAGCACCAGATGGCGGTCGCCCTCGACGGTCAGGACCTGTTCGGGGATGGCGATCTGCTGCCGCTCTGCCAGAACCAGATCGACTTGCAGGAACATTCCGCCGGTCAGTGCGCGGTCGTCATTGGGAATCTCGCCCCGCAGCGCAATCGAGCGGGTGGCGGAATCGACGCGCGTATCAATCCGGCTGACCTTGCCTTCGAAAACCCGGCCCGGCCATGCGGCTGTCGTCACCTCGATCCGAAGCCCGGGTTCAAGCCTTGACAGCTGGATCTCGGGCACGCTGAAATCGACTTCGATCAGCGAGCGGTCGTCAAGCGTGGTAACCGTGGTCGTGGCATCGACAACCTGTCCTTCGACCAGATCTGTTAGCCCCACGACACCGGAAAACGGCGCGCGAACCCGGCGGTCGTCCAGAATGACCCTTGCCCGGTCAAGCTCTGCCTCGGCCCTGAGCAGCGCGGCCTTGGCCGTCTGATATGCGGCGTCCGATGCGCTGCCGGTTTTGTTAAGCTGCTGTTGCCGGGTAAAGGCGGTATCGGCTTCGGCAAGCGTCGCTTCGGCGGCCTTGACGTCGGCCTGTTCGGCGCGGTCGTCAAGCGTCAGGAGAACATCGCCCTTCGCCACGCTTTGCCCCGGACGAAAGCCGATATGGGTGATCCGGCCCGCGGTCTCGGCAACCAGATTGACCGCATTCCGCGCCCGCGCCGTGCCGACCGCGCGGACCGTATCGCGGAAATTCCCGGTTCCGACCGGTATCGTCTCGACCGTCAGGGGGGAAGAAGAGGATTCGGGCCCCTGCGCAACGGCCAGATTGGGTGCAGCCATCAGGCGGTCGGTCACGTAAAGGCCGCCCGCGGCTGCGGCCAGAATGACCAAAACACCCAGAATCACCTTGAGGGCACGCATCTCTCACTCCAGACAGCACGCAATGAGGCCACGGGACGAAGCCTGACAATAACATGTGATAACCATCGTCAAAATCGCGCAAATGACAGGCTGCGGCAACTGATATTCGCGTGTATGCCGGCAATTTTAGGCTTGGGTGATGCGATCAGGCCCGGGTTGCCCGAAGCCTGGGCTGTATTTTCCACGCCGCATGCAGCCCTGCCAGCAATGCGGCATCGTGATCGGGGCGTAGAACCGCGCCGCCCTGTCGTTCAACTGCCAGCGCGTAAAGTCCGGCAAGCGGCCCGTTTCCGCAGATTGCGACGGTTTCGCCCAGCCAATAGGGCTTGGCATCGGCCAGTTCGCAGCCGATCAGCAGCCCGGCAAGCTGCGCCGCGCCCGATCCCATGGCCCCCCGCAAGGCAAGCAGGCGGCCATGCGCCCGGTGCGGGCGGCTAAGCGCATCGTCAAGCGCAGACAGGAAAATATCGGGTTCCGCGATAGCGGCATTTGCGCAATCGCTGGCAATCCATTCCATGAACTCGCCGCTGAGATAGCCGTGGAAATGGCAGATTTCCTGCGCCGATACCCGTATCCAATGGCTGTGCCTGCCGGTGATGCAGATCACGCCATCGAATTGCGGATCGGCTGCCACCAGCCCGGCGACAAGCGCGGTCTGACCGTGAAGCCGCGCCGCTGGTTCGGCCTGCGTCACGCCCCGCGCGATCCGGAACGGTCGTTCCCCTGCAGTGGTATTGACCAATGTAAGCTTTGCGGAGGTCGGCGCGGCTGCGAAATCCCGGGCGGGATACGTCCCGCTCATATCCGCCAGCAGTAACGGCAGGTCGGGGAATGTCTGCAACGCATCGGCAAGCCCCGGAATTCCAACACAGGCGCATTGGTCCTGTCCGGCCGGAGTCGGCCCCTGCATCGACCAGCTTCGCAGGGATTTTCCGTCATACTCAGCAGCTATCCAGTTCGCGGCGCTCATTCATCGATCCTTGGCGACGGTTACATGGGCCGGATATCAGATATGACGGACAAGGTCAGCCCGGTTGCGGCTCAGGAGGCGGGTGCGCTCCAGCTTAGCGGTTGCGGGTCTTCCCGGAAGGCGAAGCGCAGGAGATGGCTTTCCAGCACATCCCGCAATTGCTGCAAATCATCTTCCCCTGCGGCATCGGCAGTCAGGCGCAACCCCTCGGAGGTCGTTTCGATCGTGGCGTCACCCATTTCAAAATGAAGTTGCGCACGATCATCCTGCATCTCCACATCGATCTTGTGGCCGAAATGTTTCGACAATGTGGCCAGAAGCTGCGGGCCGCGGGCGGTGGGAAAGTCGGCGGTCTGTTTCATGACGTTCCTTGGATCTGCATGGCAAGGGAAATTCCGGCTTAACCGCTGGGCGATATGAGCGCAATTCCCGACAAATTCATTAAGGCAAATCTTTACCTATCCGGAACTCGGGGCTAATCAGGCCCGGAACCCGCCGACCTGAAGGAATCCGCCATGCGTCGTTTCATTTTACCGGGCCTGCTGACCCTTGCCCTGACATCGGCAGCCCTTGCCGATGATGTCACGATCCCGACCGCACAGGGAGAGGTTTCCGTTGCCGCCGAACCCAAGGTGATCGCCGTGCTGGACATGGCCGCAATCGACACGTTGCAGGCGCTTGGGGTGATGCCCGATGGCCGGCCGAACGAGCTTTACATCGATTACCTTCCGGATGTCGAAGAGGCGGCGGCCCCCGTAGGCACGCTTTTCGAGCCGAATCTTGAAGCGCTTGCCGTTCTTGACCCCGATCTGATCATCATCGGCGGACGCTCGGCCGGGCAGCTCGAGTCGGTGTCGCAGATCGCGCCCAGTATCGACATGACGATCGGCATCGATCTGATATCCGATGCCAAGTCCCGTCTTGCCGCCTATGGCACCCTGTTCGGCAAAGAGGATCAGGCGGCCAGGATGGCTGCGGCGCTTGATGAAAAACTTGCCAGGACACGGGACGCCGGAAAAGGGAAGGGTAGCGCCCTGATGGTCATGACCAACGGCCCGAAAATGGCGGCTTACGGTACGAATTCGCGCTTTGGCTGGATTTTCGACGCGACCGGCCTTGAAGAGGCCAGCAACGGGCTGAAGGGCGACACCCATGGCGATGCGATTACCCATGAATTCATCGCCGAGGCCGATCCCGACTGGCTGATCGTGCTGGATCGCAGCGTTGCCGTGGGTGAAGGCGGGCAATCCGCCGAGGCGACGCTGAAAAGCCCTCTGATCGCAGAAACCAAAGCGTGGAAATCCGGCCAGATCATCTATCTTGACCCGGCCAGCAGCTATATTTCGGGCGGCGGCTACAGGTCGCTGAGTACAGGGCTGGAGCAATTGGCCAAGGCATTGAACAGCGTTTCAGAAAACTGATGCGATATCTGCCGGGGGCAATTCTGGTCCTTGCGGTGCTGATGCTGGCCAGTCTTACGGTCGGCGCGGCCAGCGTGGATCTGACGACGATCCGGCAGGATCCCTATGCGATGCTGGTGTTGCTGGAATCGCGACTGCCCCGGACCCTGGCGGTCGCCCTGACCGGCTCGGCGCTGGCCGTGGCGGGGGTGGTGCTGCAAAGCCTGGTGCGCAATCGGTTTGTCGGGCCTGAAACCACGGGCACCGCCGAAAGCGCGGCGCTTGGGCTGCTGGCGATCACCATCCTTGCGCCGGGCGCGCCGATCTGGGCGCGAATGGGGGTGGCCAGCCTTGCCGCAATGGCGGGAACCGCCCTGTTCGTGACCATCATCCGGCGCCTTCCGGTGCGCGAGGTGATGCTGGTGCCGATAGCCGGGCTGGTTCTGGCCGGGGTGCTGCGCGCCATCGCGACCTTTATCGGCTGGCAAACGGATCTGCTGCAATATGTCGATGGCTGGCTGATGGCTGGCGAATTCTCGGGCGTGATCGCGGGGCGTTACGAATTGCTGTGGATCGCCGCACTGGCGGCGGGGCTGGCATGGTTCGCGGCGGACCGTTTTGCGATACTGGGGCTTGGCGATCAGGTGGCGACCGGGCTGGGCCTGTCGGTCCAGGCGGTGATGCGGCTGGGGCTGGCGGTCGTCGCGGTGGTGATGGCGATGGTGGTGACGACAGTTGGACTGATCCCGTTTCTGGGACTGGTCGTGCCCAATATCGTCGCCCGGATCATGGGGGACAATCTGCGCGCCTCGATCCCTGTGGTCGCGGTGTTCGGAGCGGCGCTGCTGCTGGCCTGCGACCTGATCGGACGCCTGATCCGCTATCCTTACGAAATCCCCGTAGGCACGATTCTTGGCGTGATCGGCGCGGCAATCTTCCTGTGGATGCTCTATGCAAGGCCGGCCCGTGGATAAGCGTCTGCGCCTGATCTTCGCCGGCCTTGGGCTTGTGCTGATGGTCGCGATTGCGGTCTGGATGCTGCAGGGCCTGCCCGAAGGCCGGGCACGCAGCTTTGTTCTTGGCCTCAGGGCCGAGCGACTGGCAGGTTTGCTGCTTGTCGGCGTCACCACGGGGGTGGCGACGGTCATGTTTCAGACCCTTGCCGGAAACCGGGTGCTGACACCGCAGATTATGGGCTTCGATTCGCTGTATATCCTGCTTCAGACCATTCTCGTCGCCGGGCTTGGCATCACCGGTTTTGCAAGCATTCCGACCTGGAGCAAGTTTCTGCTGGATACCGCCGTCATGATCGCATTGGGGTGCATCCTGTTCGGCAGCCTGCTTGGCCGCGGCAGCCGGGATATCGCCCGTACCATTCTGACAGGGGTTATTCTTGGCGTCATGTTCCGCTCGCTTTCCGCCTTTATCGGGCGGGTGCTGGACCCGAACGAATTCGCCGTCGTCCAGCAATCCAGCTTTGCCAGCTTTGGTCATCTGGATGCGGCCCTGCTTCCGGTCGCCGCGATATTGACCGCCGCCGCTGTCGGCCTTGCGCTGTCGATGGCCGGTCAGCTTGACGTGCTGGGGCTTGGCCGTGACCGGGCGGTTGCGTTGGGGCTTCGGCACCGGCGGGTCGTCTTCGTGACGCTTGGGCTGGTGGCCGTGCTGGTCGCGGTGCCGACGGCGCTTATCGGGCCGGTGACATTCTTCGGGCTGATCGTTGCCGGGCTGACCCACGGCATCCTGCGCAATCCCCGCCACGCGCTGCTGCTTCCCGCCGCCGGAATGATCGCCGCCATCATGCTGATTGCGGGCCAGCTGGTCTTTGAACGGCTGCTTGGACAGGCGAGCTTCCTGTCGGTGGTGATCGAATTCGCGGGCGGCCTGTTCTTCCTTTACCTTCTGCTGAAAGGACGCATCCGATGATCCGTATCGAGGATGTCAGCCATTCCATCGGCCCGGCAAGGATCCTGCACGATATCCGCACCGGGTTTCCCAAAGGCGGCCTGACCGCCCTGATCGGGCCGAACGGGGCGGGGAAATCGACCCTTGTCCGGCTTGTCGGCCGGCTGGAAAATCTTCAATCGGGCCGGATCTCTGTTGACGGACATGATCTGGCCGTAACGCAGACCCTGGAACTGGCCCGGGTGATGGCGATCCTTGGGCAGGATACCGCGATTGCAAGCCGCCTGCGTGTGCGTGAACTGGTGGCTTTCGGCCGCTGGCCGCATCACAATGGCCGTCCCCGCGCGGATGATCATGCCAGAGTGGAGACCGCGCTTGAGAATTTCGCCCTGACGCCGCTTGCGGACCGGTTCCTTGACGAAATCTCGGGCGGGCAGGCGCAGCGCGCCCATATCGCCATGTGCTTTGCTCAGGACACGCCGTGGCTTCTGCTGGACGAACCCCTGAACAATCTGGACATGTCCCATTCCCGCGGCCTGATGCAACGGGTCCGGGATCTGGTGACGCGGCAGGGCCGCAGCGTCGTCATGGTCGTGCACGAGATCAATTATGCCGCCGCCTGGGCCGATCATATCATCGCCATGAAGGATGGCCGGATCATGGCCGAGGGTGATCCCGATACCGTGCTGAAAGAGCGGATTCTGTCAGAGCTTTACGATACCGATGTGCAGGTCTCGCGCCATCGGGATCGCCCGCTTGTGCTGCACCACGGTTAGGGCTGTCGGGGTCTGGAGGGAACCGTTCTTCGGTGATCTCCGAAGCCGGGAAGCGGTGGGACGCTGTCCCGTCGCCGACAGCTCTCTTGGACCAATGGCGCGACCTTCCGGCGCCTCTGAGGTATTTTTACAAAGAAGAAATGCGGTTATCCGAAGTCGATAAACTGTAGCGCGGTATATGCCTTCAAGTCGATCCGCCCTCTTCGGAACCCTGTTTGCCAGCGCAATGATGACGCATTAGATTGCCGTCGAATCCGGTGCGGGCGCGGGCCCTTGGGTCTTCGGCGATCAATCAGAAGGAACGTGATTTGACCATTTTCGATATGCTCGTCTGGGGCGGTGCGGCATTGACGCTGCTGGGGCTGGCGGCGCTGTTCTGGTGCATCGTCACGGTTTTCCGCCTGCGCCGCGCCGCGCCCGAGCCAGAGGAATTCCGCGCCCGGATGCAGCGCGTCATTGCGGTGAACATGGGCGCGTTGATGGTCTCGGCGATCGGCCTGATGTGCGTTGTGCTGGGGATCATGCTGGGATGAGGGCGCTTGTCCAGCGGGTCAGCGAGGCTTCGGTCGAGGTTGACGGCCAGATCATCGGCAAGATCGGGCAGGGGCTGCTGATTCTGGTCTGCGCGATGCGGGATGATGATCCGGCCGCCGCCGGGAAACTGGCCGCGCGCGCCGCGAAACTGCGGATATTCCGGGATGACGAGGGTCGGATGAACCGCGCGCTGCCGGATATCGCGGGCGAGGCGCTTGTCGTCAGCCAGTTCACGCTGGCCGCCGATACGCGCAGCGGAAACCGGCCCGGTTTTTCTTCAGCGGCACCGCCCGATATGGGAGAGCGGCTTTACCTGCATTTCGCTGAAAGCCTGCGCCAGCTTGGCGTTCCGGTTCAGACGGGCAGTTTCGGGGCGGATATGAAGGTCCGGCTTCTGAATGACGGACCGGTGACGATCTGGCTGGATACGGCGGACCGGGTCTGACGGTTCGGGAATCTTAACAGCTCGGGGCCTGATCGTGCGGGGCCTGACGGCCCTGCGGGTCACACCGGTCGATGCCGGTTACAGGTGACCAGCGACAGGTGGGTTGACGGTTCAGGATCGCTCTGCCCGATCGTTTCGCATCGGGCAGAGCGTGGTTTCAGAGACGGAATAAAACGCGTGGATCAGCCGTTCAGCAGCGGCATGCCGCGTTTCTTGTGGCGTGCGACCAGTTGCTTGATCTGCGCGCCCTTTTCAGGGATCGGGCGGGCTGACCGGGCTACGAAATCCGGTTTGGTGATCTCGGGGAACAGGGTCTCGATCTCTTTGCGGGCCTCTGGCGGTACGCTTTGCAGGGCGATGGGGCCGGTGAACAGGCTTTCGGTGGGGGCTTCCTCGGAGAAGATCACCTGATGCCTGTCGAAGAGGATGTGGAAATAGGTCACTTCTTCGCAATCCCCGATGATCTCGATGCCGTCCAGACCGACCAGCCTGATGGCGGGGATCAGGATTTCCTCGGCGCCGAACATCCGTTGCGCGATCTTCGAGCGGATCAGGACGCGGTGCTGACGGCTGACGGTCAGGTCACGCTCCGGCAGGCCATTCCCAAGTGCGCCCGCAGCGATGCGGATCGGTTTCAGCTTCGGGTTCCGGGCCAGATCGATAGCGTCGCGGGTGGTGTGGCCGATCCAGCGGATGGGCTGATAGCCGTCATCCATGGTGGCGATCAGGTCGCCGGGCTGAAGTTCCTCGATGGGCTTGTTGCCTTCGTTGGTTTCGATCAAGGTGCCAAGGGTGAAGCAGACAGATTGCGCGCCCATTTCGAAATGATTACTTTTCGGGCCTGTATATCCCCGAATTCTCAATATTGTATCTGGTGGTGGAATATCCCCTAAAAAAATCAGATAATGGCCTCCTTCAAGTATCTCTTGGCCGGGCACCCCATTCCAGCGAAAGTCATTGCTGTCATCAAGATCAATATCGATGACAGCGATTTCGTAGATATTGAAATTCTCATCATATAACGCAAAGCTGTAATCGTAGCTGGCTGTGTGATATTCACCGTCTATTTTTATAGATTGTTCTTTATCTCCTCCCACCCGAAGAGATGGATTGAAATCGTCCTTATTATAACCGCCTTCAAATTTACTGGAATCGGCACCGTCTTCGATAGGAACATCCGAACGAACGATTTGTTTGAATGTCGTACCACTATAACTCCACTCTTGCCCGCCACGTAAGCTTTCAGAATAATCTGCCCTACCTCCATTTATACTGCTTTGAGAGCCAAGAATAATTTTTTCGTAAAGATAATAATTACTCATTACACCACCTTTCATTGCAATGATGATGGCGGAAATTTATTGTGATTATCTTAACAACGACCTGAAAGAGCTTCGTTTTTTCCGTATTTAACAGATTTCGATGATGCGGCGGGACGATTGCCATATCATTTGCAGGGAAATAAGCCAGTCAACCGATAATTGATTCATGGTAAAGGGCAGCCCGAAATGGGCTGCCCTCTGAAAAGAAAGGATTCGTCCAATCAGCCGTTCAGCAGCGGCATGCCGCGTTTCTTGTGGCGTGCGACCAGTTGCTTGATCTGCGCGCCCTTTTCAGGGATCGGGCGGGCTGACCGGGCTACGAAATCCGGTTTGGTGATCTCGGGGAACAGGGTCTCGATCTCTTTGCGGGCCTCTGGCGGTACGCTTTGCAGGGCGATGGGGCCGGTGAACAGGCTTTCGGTGGGGGCTTCCTCGGAGAAGATCACCTGATGCTTGTCGAACAGGATGTGGAAATAGGTCACTCCTTCGCAATCCTCGATGAGCTCGATGCCGTCCAGACCGACCAGCTTGATGGCGGGGATCAGGACCTCTTCGGCGCCAAACATGCGCTGGGCGATCTTCGAGCGGATCAGGACGCGGTGTTGACGGCTGACGGTCAGGTCACGTTCCGGCAGGCCATTCCCAAGTGCTCCGGCGGCGATGCGGATCGGTTTCAGCTTCGGGTTCTGCGCCAGATCGATGGCGTCGCGGGTGGTGGACCCGATCCAGCGGATGGGCTGATAGCCGTCATCCATGGTGGCGATCATGTCGCCGGGCTGGAGTTCCTCGATGGGTTTGTTGCCTTCGTTTGTTTCGATCAGGGCGCCAAGGGTGAAGCAGACGATGTCACTAAACCCGGTATAGAGAAGATCAGGAACCTGGCCATTAGTAACCCCATAGGTATGACTTAAACCGCTTGTTCGATACGTTACCCCAGCTTGAATGCCTGTTGCATTGTAGAAGCCAGTATATCTAATACCACCAATACTTACGCGTACAGCAATAGCATTGCTTGGTAACCCATCGCCATCGAGACTCTTTGCAATCGATGTGCTAATGGAGCTACCGGCGGCGTGGCCATCAAAGTCGGAAGTCAGATATTGTCCACCATTATTATCTGGCCCTCCACCGCCAGAGCTATCTTCCAAATAGCTATCATTGTCAGTAACAGTAACTTGCATTGCGTCATCTTCACTAACAATTCGTAAAGATGATGAGGTAAGAAGGTTGGCTCCAGTAAATACGAGAGCAGATTCACGAATTAGCGTAAATGTATATTCAGCCATACTTTCACCTATTAACATCACTAAAGTTTCCGAAACATCAGCAGTATGAATAACGATGTTTTCTCAGAGTCAACCTGACTTTCGCACCATTGAGATTGAATTGTTTCGCATTCGGTTCAGGTTGCTACTACTCACTGCAACAATCCATATCGCTATGGATACAGCGTTATTTTATTCCCGCAATCCGTTCATCACCCCTGATGCCGCGAAACTGTTCCGATCCCGGAACAGATCCGGGTATCTTTTCTATTTAATTAACACCTCTTTGAACCATATAGGCAGGCCACATCCTCGGCGATTCTCGGTCACGCGCCCTCATCTCCAACACTCCCGCGAATCACCAGATCACTGTCACTCCCGCTTTTCAGATGGCCCGCACCAATCGCAGCGAAAAAGGCAGCCCCACAGGCCTACCTTCCCACAACAATTTCCGAACCTCCCGGAAACCGCCCTATTTCACCGTAATCCGCCCATCCACCGATGGCGCGTAATCCGGCCCCTGCGCGGCAAGATATTCCGCCAGAACCTCGGCCAGATCGGGGCCGAAATCATAGGCGTCCCGTGCATTGCTGGCGAAAACGTCATAGCCGTCGCCGCCGGTGCGCATGTAGTTGTTCGACACGACGCCATATTCCGCCTGAGGATCGATGGGCGCCCAGTCGCCATCCTGCATGACCATCACATCGCTGATCCTGCCGCCCGGTTCCGCCGCCGGATCGACGGTATATTTCAGCCCGGCGACCTGTGCGAAACGGCCCGCGCCCTCTTCCATCTGGCTTGCGCCGTTTTCCAGCGCGGCAACCACATCCGCGCCGTCAAGCAGGAATGTCGCCAGCGTGTTCTGGAAGGGCAGCACTGTATAGACCTCGCCCATGGTGATCGGCCCCGCGTCGATCGAGGCGCGCAAGCCGCCGCCATTGGTGATCGCGATACTGATCCCCTGATCCTTCACCCGGTCCAGCATGGCATCGGCGACAAGGGTGCCCATCTCGCATTCGCGGGCCCGGCAGGTCTCGCGGTCACCGCCAATGGGGCGCGCGGTTTCGGCCACGACCTTCTCGCGCAGTTCCTCGATCGGGGCGGCCATCTCGGTCACGCGCGCGGCGATCTTCTCGTCCTCGGGGACCGAGTTGTCCAGAAGGATCGGCTCTCCCTCGGCCTTGGTCAGATTGCCCTGATCGTCGAAGGTCAGTTCCAGATGGCCGAGATATTTGGAATAGGCATAAGCGGTCGCCACCGGAACCTGAGCGCCGTCCGGCCCCTCGACCATGGTCGGATAGGCGCCCGCGGCGCCATCCATATCGCCAAGCAGCGTATGCGAATGTCCGCCAACGATCGCGTCGATCCCCGGCACCTGCGCGGCGAATTCCTTATCGCGCAGATAGCCCACATGGGTCAGTGCGATGATCTTGTTCACGCCCGAATCGGTCAGTTCCTGCACATCGCCTTTCAGGCTTTCGATATCGTCCATGAAAATGACGTTCGGCCCGGGCGCGGCGGTTTCAGGCGTATCCATCGCCAGCGCGGACACGATCCCGATCTTGTGTCCGCCGACGTCAAGCGTCAGGGTATCGCCGATCTTGTCCTTGAGAATATTCGACTGCGACAGATCCAGATTGCCCGAGATCACCGGGAATTCGACTCCGTCGGCAAGCACCTCTGCGCCTTCGGGGCCATCGTCGAATTCGTGATTGCCCAGCGCCATCGCGTCATAACCGATGGCGGTCATGAATTCGGCCACATCCTCGCCCTTGTAGGTCGTGTAGAACAGCGATCCCTGATAC
The DNA here is from genome assembly GCF_030678915.1 of Paracoccus wurundjeri. GTDB lineage: Bacteria > Pseudomonadota > Alphaproteobacteria > Rhodobacterales > Rhodobacteraceae > Paracoccus > Paracoccus onubensis_A. Next base: position 26,508 of record NZ_JAUUTZ010000002.1, read on the forward strand.
TGGTCGCCCGCGTCGAGGACCAGGATATTACCGCCCTCGGCGGTGATCCTGTCCCGCAGTTCCTTGACTTTCGAGGCAACCCGCGCCACGCCGCCAAAGCATTCGCCCGCCTCTTTCGTTTCGGCATCGCAGGTACTGTCCTGTTCGTTGATCGGCTCGATCCGGCTGTGCAGATCGTTGGTATGCAGGATATGCAGCACGTAATCGGCCTGGGCCGTCCCGGCAAACATGGCCACGACCGAGGCCGCCGTCAGAACGCGAAAACTCATGGTTCGTTCCCTTCCGCCTTGTTGGGTTCCCCGGTGGCAGATTGACGCAACCGTGATAAGTGGTCAAACCCCAAAGCGAAACATGTGTCAGCCGCGTGATGTCTTGCCCGAAGGAAAGCAGGCGATGTTCCCCGATCTTTATCTGATGCGCCACGGGCAGACCGAGTGGAACCTTGCGGGGCGGTTGCAGGGCCTGCGCGATTCGCCGTTGACTGCGCGGGGGCTTGCGCAGGCCGGGCGGCAGGCGCGGCTGATCGCGGGGATCGGCGCGGCCCGCTATTCCAGCCCGCAGGGGCGTGCGGTCCGCACAGCCGAAATCGTCTTTGGCGACATGCCCTTTACAACGGACGACCGGTTGCGCGAGATCGATGTGGGCGAGTTCACCGGGCATTCGCTTGAAGATTTGCAGCGGCAAAGGCCGGAGCTGTTCACCGGTGCGCCGATAGACTGGTACGACCGCACACCCGGAGGAGAGCATCTGGAGCAGCTATCCGCACGTTGCCGCAGTTTTCTGGCCGGTCTGCCGGGTCCGGCACTGATCGTCACCCATGGCATCACGCTGCGGATGCTGCGCATTCACGCGCTTGGCTGGCCCCTTTCGCGGATCGGCGAGCTTACGGTGGAACAGGGCGCCGTTCACGTGATCCGCAATGCTGCACAAGAGGTCTGGCGTTAGCCGGAAGTTCGGGCTAAAAGCCCCCGGACGGGCGGTTAGCTCAGTTGGTAGAGCGCTTCGTTTACACCGAAGATGTCGGGGGTTCGAGCCCCTCACCGCCCACCATTCCCGTCAGATGGTTTCAGGCTGTTTCGGGGGGATTGGGGCGTTTCCGGAAGGGGTGGTCCCCGCCACCGGCGGAAGCGTGACCGGCTCAGTACCGGATCGTCGCCAATTGGCGCAGCTCTTCCGCCGAAGTCGCCGGATAGCCGAAGAACTCCAGATAGGCGGGGATCTGTTCGAACAGCATGTCGGTGCCGATCTGGATCCGGCAACCCCGCGCCCTGGCGGCGGCCAGAAAGGCGGTTTCCTCGCGCTTCATCACCACTTCGCCGACAAAACTGGCCGGGTCGAGCCGGGTCACGTCCAAAGGCATCGGATCGCCCTCCTGCATCCCCATCGGCGTTGCATTCACGACGATCTCCCAGCCTGCGGGATCACTGGAGCCGGTGGTGACTTCGAGAAACGGGCAGGTCCGGCGCAGATTGGCGGCAAGCCGCTTGGCCGAGGCGGCATTTATGTCATAGAGCCCCAACCGTGCCGCGCCCGCGGCTGCCAGGGACGCCGCGATGGCCGAACCGACGCCGCCTGTTCCGACCACAAGCGCCGACGCGCCCGTTACTTCACAGCCCTTGCGCATAATACCACGCACGAAACCCTCGCCATCGAACATCTCGCCGATCAATCGCCCGTCGGAATCGCGGCGCACCGCATTGCAGGCGCCGCATATGCGGACGGCGGTGCTGATCTCGTCCAGCAGATCGACGACGGCGACCTTGTGCGGCATGGTGATCAACGCTCCGGCAAAGTTCCGCAGCCTTGCAACCAAAGGCATGAAGGCAGGAAAATCCCCGGATTCGCATCCCATCGGCACAACCACCGTGTCGATTCCCCGGGCCTCGAACCAGGGGTTGTAGATCATCGGCGCCTTGAAGCTTTCGGTCGGCACGCCGATATGGGCGATCACCCGGGTATGGCCGGAAATCATCTGCTTTTCCTCATATGTCATTTACGCGGCATGTCCTTGCCGCGCAGCAGGCGTTTCAACGCGGCAATACGGAACGGGGCGTTCAGTGCGCCGTAACCGTCATATCCGCCGCGTCTTTCGACGATTTCAAAGAACAGCCCGCCTTGCAGCGGCTTGCCGTAGAACTGGAAGAACTCGGTCTCGCCTTCGGCTTCATAAAGGATGTTCCAGCGACGCAGGCGGGCGATTTCCCGGTCGTCCAGCCCATAGCGGGCTTGCAGGTCGTCATAGTAATTCTCGGGGATCGGCAGCATCTGGAAACCCGTTCCCGCCATGCTTTCGGCGGAGTTGAAGATATCCTTTGATGCCAGCGCGATGTGCTGCACTGCCGAACCCATCGAATCCGTCAGGAAGCCTCCGGCCAGTGTCCGGTGCGACTGCGCTCCGTTCAGAGTGATCCGGGTGCCGCGATCGGGCGAAGCGATAGCCTGAGAGCGGGTCAGCCCATCGGGATCGGCGACGTCCAGCATCGGGCGGCGCTCCATCTCGAAGATCGAGGTGTAGAACAGGGTCCAGCTAAGCATTTCATCGTAATTCATCGTCTCGGCCAGATGATCCACGCGCATCAGCCCGAAATCGGATACCTGTTCCCCCGTCGGCCTGAATTCGACATCCCATACGTCATTCAGCCCGCTTTTCGCGTCAATGAAATGCAGGATCGAGCCACCGACGCCACGAATGGCCGGGATCTCCATCTCGCCCGGCCCCAGAGGCTGGCTGAACAAGGTCGCATCCAAAGCCCGTGCCCGCTGCGCCGTGGCTCGTGCATCGGCGACCCGCAGACCGACATCGCAGACCCCGGTGCCGTGATTCAGAAAGAAGCTATGCGCAAACCCGGTTTCCTCGACATTCACGACGATGCGGATATCGCCCTGCCGCCACACTGCGACCTGTTTGTTGCGGTGTTCGCCTTCACGGTGAAAGCCCATCTGCGTCAGTGCCGTCTCCAATTCGCGGGCCTCCGAGGGGCTCGAGGCGAATTCGATGAACTCTATGCCGGCGACACGGATATTGGCGGGCAGGTCGGGCAGGCCGGCGGTCAGCGCGGGTTCGGCACGGCGGGCCTGATCCATAAGCCAGATCAGGGAACGATGACCGTCGCGGGCGATGGCGGCGGGATTGCCGCCGCGAAACTGATCGTTGAAAATCTCGAGCGACAGCGGACCGTCATAACCGCTTGCCGCGACGGCGCGCATGAAATCCGTAACCGGAAGATCACCCTCGCCCGGCATGTTCCGGAAATGGCGGGACAGATACAGCAGGTCCATGTTGATTTGCGGCGCATCGGCCAGCTGCACGAAGAATATCCGGTCGCCGGGAATGCGCCGGATGGTATCGGGATCGATGCCGCGGCCAAGGCTATGAAAACTGTCGAGAACCAATCCAAGCGCGGGATGATCGGCGCGGCGGACGATCTCCCATGCGTCGCGGTGATCGTTGACATGGCGGCCCCATGCCAATGCCTCATATCCGATCCGCAGCCCCCGCTCGGCCGCGATTCCCGCCAGTTCCGCCAGATCGTCGGCGGCACGGTCGATGCCGCCCATGGCCTGCGGATGAACCGAGGAACAGATCAGCATCAGTTCCGCATCCAGTTCGGCCATCAGGTCGAATTTATGCCGCGCGCGGTCGAAGGCGCGGGCGCGCAAAGGCCCGGGCAGCCCCTCGAAATCGCGGAAGGGCTGATACAGCATGATCTCCAGCCCGTGATCGCGGACCATCGCCCCGATCTCGTGCGGGCTTGCAGCGTCCTGCAGGAAATCCTGCTCGAACATCTCCAGCCCGTCGAAACCGGCGGCAGCGATCGCCGCCAGTTTCTCGGCCAGATTCCCCGCAATTGAAACCGTCGCGATCGAGGTCTTCATGACCTGCTCTCTGATTTCAGTCTGCGGCGGATGCCGCGCCATATCGGCGTCTGGCTGATGAAGATCAGCACCACCATCGTCAGCAGCACAAGCGACAGGGGGCTGGTCAGCATGCCCTTGAACAGCCCCGAGACGCTGCCCTGTTCGGATATGATCGCACGGCGCCAGTTTTCGTCCAGAAGCCGCGACAGGATCACACCAAGGATCACGGGACCAAGCTGATACCCGTAAGATTTCATGAAATAGCCCAGCACGCCGAAGCCAAGCATCCAGTAGACATCGCTGATCGAGTTGTTGACCGCATAGGCGCCGACGATGGACAGAAGCAGGATCAGCGGGATCAGCACCGTCCGCGGCATCTCGACGATTTTGGTGAAGATCCGGATACCGGTCAGGCCGAAGATCAGCATGAAGATATTGGCGAGCATCAATGCGCCGGTGATGAACCAGAACATATGCGGCTGTTCGACCATCAGCATCGGGCCGGGGTTCAGCCCGTGGATATACAAGGCGCCGATCATGATCGCGGTGACCGCATCGCCCGGAATGCCCAGCGTCAGCATCGGGATGAAGGCGCCGCCCACCGCGGCGTTATTCGCCGTCTCGGGCGCCACCAGACCCTCTTTCGCGCCCTGCCCAAAGGGCACTTCGGGATTGCGAGTGACGCGCTTGGCATGGTCATAAGCCATCAGGGCCGCAATATCCCCGCCGGTGCCGGGCAATGCTCCGATGATAACGCCAATGCCTGATGTCTGAAGCGACAGCGGCAGATAACGACGGACCGAGACCCAGTCCGGGACGATACGCCGGATGGTCTGCTTGACGGCGGTCTTGTCCACATGATGCAGTTGAAGCAGCGCCTCGGAGACGCCGAACATGCCGATCATGACAGCGATAAAGCTGATGCCGCCCCACAGGCCGGTAAACCCGAAAGTCAGGCGCTCTTCCGCCGTCAGCGGGTCCAGTCCGACCGTGCCGATCAGCAGCCCCAGTGCGCCCGCAAAGATGCCCTTCACAAGGCTTTCGCCCGATAAGGACCCAACCAGCAGGATACCCAGGACCGCAAGAAGCATGAAGTCGCGCGGCTGGAAGGTCAGGGCGAAATCACTGACCGCCGGTGCCGCGACGGCCAGCACGATGATACCGATCAGCCCGCCGATAAAGGACATGACCGTCGTCAGCCCGATCGCTTCGCCGGCAAGCCCTTTCTGCGCCATGGGGTAGCCGTCCATCGCAGTGGCAATCGCCGATGGAGCGCCGGGGATATTCAGCAGGATCGCCGTGCGCGAACCGCCATAGACGCCCCCCATGAAGATGCCGACCATCAGGCACAGCGCCGAATTGACATCCCATGTAAAGGTGAACCCGATCAGGATCGACACCGCCATGGTAACGGACAGCCCCGGAATCGCGCCGACATAGACGCCCGCAAAGGTGCCCGCTGCAACCAGGAACAGGAGCTTCAGGTCCAGCCACGGGATCAGGAAATATTCAAGCGCCTGTATCACCGGGTACCTCCGAAGATTTGGCCGATGGTGGCAAGGATCTCGGCCTCGGGCACGATACCGGCGGGCATCAGCACCGAGAAGACGAGCCTGAAGACGATATAGACCAGAACCAGCGCCAGCAGCGATACGCCAACCGCAAAGATCAGCCCGCCGCGCCGCAGGTAAAGGACGGACAGGATCAGGAAGATCAGCGAGGTCGGCAGGAAGCCCAAGGATGTCAGCAGCAGCGCATAGCCGGTGATGAACAGCATCATCACGATCACTGCCGGCGGCAGAATATCTTGCATGAAGCGGGTTCGGTCACGCTTGGCCCCGCGCCAGCAATTCAGCAGGATCAGCCCCGAGCTGATCATCATGACCAGGGCGACGGCCATAGGAAGCGCCCCCGGTGAACTGAGCGATTCAAAACCCGAGATTCGATATGACGACCACAGAAGCACGACGCTGCAGACGAACATTGCAGCGTTGAAAGCAAGCTCTCCGGCGCTGCGAATACGATTGTTATGCATGTCTGACCCTTCCTTCGATCAGAATGGGCCGCCCCGGTACAGGCCGGAGCGGATTACCGTCACAGTCGGGGGATGTCGAATTCTTCGGGGGAAGCCTTGGTTTCGCCCGCGTCATGCAGCAGCCAGGTCGTAAGCGATTGCCATGTCGACAGGAAATCCTGTGCTTCCTGCCCCGACAGGCTTTCGATGATATAACCCCGGTCGGCCATCAGCTTGACGAATTCCTCGCTTTCCGCGGCCTTGGCATATGCCTCGGTCAGTTTGGCGACGATCTCATCGGGGGTTCCGTTTTTGACGAATACGCCGAAGAAGGGTCCCCAGGGGAAGTAATCGGCATATTCGGGATTCGTCTCGCCCAACGCGGGCACATCCGGCAGAATATCGCTTGGCGTGTTGTCGATCATCGTGATTGCCTTGATCCTGCCGCCGTGGATTGCCTCGATCGCGGCGCCCAGCACGGCAGGCATGACATCCACCGCGCCGCTTTGCAGCGCCGTCAGGGCCGGGCCATCGCCGTCATAGGGAACCTGCGTGACCGGCAGTTCGGTTTTCGAGGCGATCATCGAGGTGACCACCGACGGCACGCCCCCGGGTCCGGTCGAGCCGAATTTCACCTCGTTCGGATGCGCCTGAACATATTCGATCATTTCGGCGAAACTGTCGAAGGGCGCGTCGTTATTGGCCACCAGAATCGGAACGCCCCGCGCCAGGATATTGATCGGCGTGAATTCGGAATAGTCGATGTCGCCCAGTCCCATAACCTTGTAGAGCAACGGATTTTCAGCACCCATCAGAAGGGTGTAGCCGTCCGGCTGTTGCGCATAGACGAATTTCGTCGCAATTGCGCCGACCCCGCCGGTCATGTTCTTCATGACCACCTTGCCGCCAAGAATCTTTTCGGCATGCGGCGTGACGGTGCGCATCACCGTATCGGTGGAACCGCCTGCGCCCCATTGGATGATGCCCTGGATTTCCTTGCCAGGATAGTCCTGCGCGAATGCTGCTGAACCTGTCGCGATGCCCAAGGCGGTGACGGCAATCAGCCTGATAAGGGTTTTATTCATGATGCTCCTCCCCTGTTCCGGGCGAATCCCGGTTCTCCTGAAACGCATCATCTGGCTATAATTCAGTTACGGCAAATACAAATTCGGCACGATCCTTAACATGATGTTAATATACCCGACTCACCTTGCCTTGCGCTGCTCCCAGGGGCGGGACTCTGTGGCGCGGGACAGTTCCCGCCGCAACTGCTGAATCGCGTATTCGGCAAAACCGGAAAGCACGCGCCCTGCCTTGGTCACGATATAGATGGTAATCGGCGTTTCCTCGATCAGCGACAGCCGCACGACACCGGGCATGTAAAGCTCTGCCACGGAGAATTCGTCGATCACCGCCACGCCCAGCCCGTGGCGCACAAGACTGACGACGGTCTGGGCGAAACGGCCGCGCATCGAATAGCGCACGGGCAATCCGGCATCTCGTAACGGAGTCGCGCAAACCCTGCCATAGGGATCCTCGGGATCGACACCGATCATCGGATATTTCGCCAGATCATGGATCGACACCCGCACGGAAGCCGCCAGTGGGTGATCTTCGGGGACAATGGCGGCCAGACGGCCGCGGGCGGCGATTTCATTGCTGATTCCGGCATTTTCCACCGAGGTGCTCATCAACACGAATTCGCCGCGTTCCAGCATCAGATAGTCGATGGTTTCCTCGATCTTCAGGATATTCAGATCGATGAACAGATCAGGATAGCGTTGCCGGATCGACCGCGCCGCCCGCGCGGCAATGAACTGCGCAACCGACGGCGCCGAGGCGAAGGACAGATCCACCGCCTCGCCCCGCTGCAATGAAGCAACGGCGCGGTTCAGGTTTTCGACATTGCCGAACACCCTGCCAATCTGATCGAAGATCGAACCGGCTTCGACTGCCGGCAGGTAGACACCGCCGCGCCGCTCGAAAAGTCGCAGCCCCAGGGCTTCTTCGGTATGTTTGACCAATCGGCTGATCCCGGGCGCGGATACGTTCAGCATCCGCGCAGCCCCGCTGATCGTCCCGGTCAGCATCACGGCACGGATGACTTCGATCTGGCGCAAGGTCAGTTGATGCATGAACCGGGCCGCCCGCTGCAGATGAATTCCACCGAAACCAACAGGCCAGATTTCCGCCACGCAGTCCATAGCCGAAGAAGGTGAGCGACACCGCCCGCGGGGCAGAGCAGGGGCATTCAATCGTATGATTGATGGCGGAGACGAAGGGATTCGAACCCTCGAGACCCTTCCGGGCCTACTCCCTTAGCAGGGGAGCGCCTTCGACCACTCGGCCACGTCTCCACCGATCCGTATATGGATCGGCAGGCAAGGAAACAAGGGCAAAAATCGATGCTTGCATGCGAAGGCCGGATTTTCGCGCCGTGATGCTATCTGGCAGAGTAACACAACACCGCGCAGCATGTTGCGGGGGGAATTCGTCAACGGTTGTTCTTGTTTTGCCCCAGCCCTAGCCCCTTCCGCTGCCGCATCGCGAAGAGACATAACCCGCAGCGCCGACTGCTCCTGTCTTCTAACTGCTAACCGCCACCCGGTCTGAGCATAAAACTTAGCAACTTGACAAAGTTTTGCTTGCGTCATCGGAAAATTTCGGAATAGTTAGCGATATGGCTAAGCATGATTCCGATCTCTCGCTGCTCTTTCGCGCGCTTGCCGATCCGACCCGCCGGTCGATCCTGACCCGGCTTGCCGAAACACCGGCGCGGGTAACGGATCTGGCCGGGCCTACGGGACTGCGGCTGCCCACGGTGATGCGGCATCTTTCCGTGCTGGAACAGGCGGGGCTGATCACGACGTCCAAGGACGGGCGGATACGCACATGCGCCATCGTGCCCCAGGCTCTGGATCCGGTTCGGACATGGCTCGACGAACAGCGGGACATCTGGGAGGCCCGGCTGGACCGGCTGGATGCATTTGTGATGAATGTGATGAAGGAAGGCAAAGAATGACACGGAACCCCGCGACAAATATTGCGCCCCGAACGGTACCTGATGACAGGAAGGGTCGCTTTGCGACACTTGCTTTCGACAGGGATGTGGCCGCGCCAGTGGCCGTGCTGTGGGAAGCATGGACGACTCCGGCGGCGCGGGCGATCTGGGCTGCGCCATCGTCTTCGGTCACCGTGGAGTTTCTGGAGGCCGATACCAGGGTGGGTGGGCGCGAGCTGTCGCTTTGCAAGGTGGCGGGCCATCCGGATATCCGCTGCGAATGCGGCTGGCTGGAGTTGCAGCCCATGTTGCGCAGCGTGAATTACGAGGTGATCTCATCCGAAGGCGTAACGCAATCGGTCGCGCTGGTGACAGCGGATATTTCGGGAACGCAGGAACGTAGCCGGCTGGCCCTGACGGTGCAGCTTTCCTCGCTGGCAGAGGACATGGAGGCAGGCTACCAGGAAGGTTTCGCCGCCGGACTGGATAATCTCGCGGGCACGGCTGAACGGACCATGGTGCTGCAGCGGCGGATTCAGGCACCGCGATCCGTCGTCTGGGGGGCATGGATGAACGCTGAAACGCTGCCGCAATGGTGGGGGCCGGATGGCTTCTCTTGCCGGACGCAAAGGATCGATTTGCGAACGGGCGGTGAATGGGTATTCGACATGATCGCGCCGGACGGCACGGTTTTCCCGAATCATCATCGCTATCACGAGGTCTGTCCCGAAGACAGGATCGGCTATACGCTGCATTGGGGTGAAAACGGGCCGAAACATGCCGACGCCTGGGTCTCGTTCGAGGAGCAGGACGGGGTAACGAAGGTAACGCTGGGCATGGTGTTCAGCACGGCTGCCGAGTTTCAGGAGGCAAAGGGATTCGGTGCGGCGGAACTGGGCCTGCAAACGCTGGGCAAGCTGGAGCGCTTCGTTACATCCGGTTGAAATACTGCATTTTCCATGGGCGGGAATAGCAGCAAATGCAACGATTGCCGATATCGGCGCTTCGGGAAGGAAACCTGATGCGCTACCGGCTTGCGGCCCGAAATGCTGAAAGCTGTCGGCGTCCTGGCGGAATGAGTGCCGCGCCGGACCGGTCCGCAGGCAAGCGTGACCCACGGAAATGGGCGGCATTTCCTGACCGGGCAATAACGGCCATGGAAATGCGCTGAACAGATTGCCATGCAACTGATCCTGCGCGAGTTGCGTTGATCCCAAGATCACGAAACAACATAGCGCCGAAAGGGCATTATGCAGCGGCTGGAAATACTGGATGGCATGCGAGGGTATTTCCTCGTTTTCATGATGCTGAATCACCTGACCTTTGCCGGCGGCTATCTGCTGGTCAAGTTCAATCACGGCGAATTGGGCTATGTGCAGGACGCGCAGGGCTTCGTGTTCCTTTCGGGCATGCTGGTCGGCATGGTCTATGCGCGCCGCATGCTGAAAGCGGGTTACGAAACGGGCGCCCGCCAGATCCGCAAACGAGCCCTCGACATTTACCAATATGCGGCCGGTTCCCTGCTGCTGATCATGGTGCTTGGCCTGTTCTTGAAGGAATCCGCCACCTATTGGGAGCCCTGGCTTTGGGATCTTGCGAGCCATGATCCCGTTTATGCGGTGGCGTCCCTGCTGCTGATCTATCAGCCCACCTATATGGACATCCTGCCGCAATATATCGTTTACATGCTGGTATCGCCGCCGCTGGTGTGGCTGTGTGTCACCGGCCGCTGGTCCTGGGTCATCGCTTTCTCTGTCGTGACATGGGTCGCGGTGCAGCTTACCCTGCATTTTCCGCTGGCGGACGGGATCCGCATGATGCTTGACCAGCTTTACGATGGCAAATTGATGCGGGCCGCCTTCAACGTCCTTGCCTGGCAGATCGTTTTCATGACCGGTCTCGTGCTGGGCTCGGTGACAGCGACGCAGAAGATTGACTGGCGCGAGGTCTTCGCGCGGGACGGAGCGGTCGTTCTGGCATGGGCGGCGTTTGTCCTTGTGCTTTGCTTCCTGTCCATACGCATGGGCTTCACCTTCAAGTTCATGCCCGAGAACATGGCCGAGGCGATCAGAAGTCTGGATAACCGGACCCGGTTCAGCTTCGTCTATCTCGTGAATTTCATGGCAACCGGATATCTGGTGTCCTGGATGGTCATTGCCGGTCCATATGCGCGCCCCCGGATCGTAAGGGCGCTGGGCAACGGGCTGCGCTGGATCTTCACCCTGTCCTTCCTGCGCCTGATCGGCCGGCATTCACTTCAGGTTTATGCATGGCATGTGGTCGTGATCTATCTGCTGAAGGGCTTCGAGCATCATAACGGCCCCTATAACGAACTGACCAAGACCGCGATCGCGCTTCTGGCGGTTGCCTCACTTGCCATCCCCGCCATTTACCGGGAACGGGCAAGATTCTTCGGAAAATCCCCTTCTTCCGCGGCGTGAACAGGCAGCAAGCGTAAAAGACAGATCCCGCCCCGGTCAGGGGGCGGGATCTTCGTTTAGTCCTCGTCTCCGGCCATCTGCGACAGCATCTCTCCCTTGCCGCGCGCGCGCATGATCAGCGGCACGATAAAGGCCAGCGCCGCCAGGCCCAGCAAAACAGCGGCAATCGGCGACTGCACCAGCGTCGTCCAGTCGCCCTGGCTGATCGACAACGCCCGGCGCAATTGTTGCTCGGCCATTGGGCCAAGGATCAGACCGACCACGATTGGCGCGATCGGATAACCGAAAAGGCGCATCACATAGCCAAGAACACCGAAGGCAAGCAGCATGCCAAGCTCGAAGCTGGAAGGATTGGCGCCAATGGTGCCAAGCGTGGCGAATAAGAGGATCCCCGCATAAAGCCAATGGCGTGGAATGGTCAGCAGCTTCACCCACAGCCCGATCAATGGCAGGTTCAGCACAAGCAGCATCGCATTGGCGATCAACAGTGATGCAATCAATCCCCAGACCAATGTCGGGTTGGTCGCGAATAGCAGCGGGCCGGGTTGCAGGCCGAATTGCTGGAACCCTGCCAGCATGATCGCCGCAGTGGCCGAAGTCGGCAGACCCAGCGTCAGAAGCGGCACCAATGTCCCCGCCGCGCTGGCGTTATTGGCGGCCTCGGGACCGGCGACACCCTCGATCGCGCCCTCGCCGAACTCTTCGGGATGTCTGGTCAGCTTCTTTTCGGCGGCATAGGACAGAAAAGTGCCGATCTCGGCCCCGCCCGCGGGCATGGCGCCGATGGGAAATCCGATGGCGGTGCCGCGCAGCCACGGTTTCCAGGACCTCATCCAGTCCAGCCGGTTCATCCAGACCGATCCCTTGACCGCCGTCACCTGATCATCGTGCTGCATGCCCTGTCCGGCGATATACAGGGCCTCACCCACCGCGAACATGGCGACGGCCATCGTGGTGACCTCGATCCCGTCCAGCAGATCGGGCACCCCGAAAGACAGGCGCGCCTGTCCGGTAAGCTGATCGATGCCGATACAGGCGAGGGCAAGGCCCAGAAACAGCGAAGTCAGCCCCCGCAGCGCGGAATCTCCGAAGGCGGCGGATACCGTGACGAAGGCCAGCACCATCAGCGCGAAATATTCGCGAGGCCCGAAAACCAGCGCGATCTTGACGATCCATGGCGCAAGGAACGCCAGCAGGAGCGTCGCGATCAGCCCGGCGATGAACGAGCCGATGGCGGCGGTGGCCAGTGCAGGCCCCCCGCGCCCCTTGCGGGCCATCTTGTTGCCCTCGAGCGCGGTGATGATAGAGGCGCTTTCTCCCGGTGTATTCAGCAGGATCGAGGTGGTGGAACCGCCATACATGCCGCCGTAATAGATGCCCGCGAACATGATCAGCGAGCCGGCCGGGTCCAGCCGGTAGGTAACGGGCAGAAGCAGCGCTACGGTCAGCGCCGGACCGATGCCGGGCAGCACGCCCACCGCCGTGCCAAGCGTCACCCCGATCAGCGCGTAAAACAGCATCATCGGATCCGACGCCGTCACAAGGCCCTGCAAAAGGAATGAATAAGCGTCCATGTGCTAACCTCTTGGGAAGATCAGCTGCTCGACCGGCCCGGCGGGCAGATGCAGCATCAGAAGTTGCGAGAATACGCACCAGACCGCGAAGGACAGCACGATGCCGATCGGAATCGTCATTGCCAGGTTCCGCTTGCCGAAGCCTCTTGCGGTGAAGGCGAACAGAATTCCCGTTGCGATTGAAAAGCCGGCTGCGTGCAGCAGCAGCATCTGCGCGGCAAGCCCCGCGACGATCCACAGGACCGGCGCCGCCTGCTGCGGGGGGCGCTCGGGAAATTCGCCGCGCAACGCGGCGGTCGCCGTCCACAATGCCAGCAAGATCAGGCAAAAGCCCACGACACGCGGCATGCTGGCCGGACCCAGCCCGGAATAGCCGCCCAGATCGGCAAGCCGTGCGCTGTCCCAGATTATCACCAACCCAAGGACGACAAGGCCGGCCGCGATGAAAAGCGCAGCCGTATCCCGGCTGCGCTTCCTGTTCTGCGTTGCGGGTCTCATTTGATCAGACCGATATCCCTGAGCACCGCATCGGTCGCGGTGATGTCGCTTTCCAGCTGGGCGTCGAATTCCTCGCCGGCCAGATAAGTGTCGGCCCAGCCTTTGTCGGACAGTTGTTTCTGCCAGCTGTCAGAGGTCACCATAGCCTCGATATCGGCTGAAACCTTCGCTTTCTGCTCATCCGTCAGGTCCGGAGCGGCGGCCACCATGCGCCAGTTCTCCAGCACGACATCCAGCCCGGCCTCTTTCAGGGTCGGCGCATCCACGCCCTCGATGGGTTCCGGGGCCGAGGTCGCCAGAAGCCGCAGCGTTCCCGCCTCGATTTGCGCCTCGAACTCACCCAGGGACGAGATTCCCGCCGTCACCTGATTGCCCAGAATCGCTGCAAGCGCTTCGCCGCCACCCGAATAGGCGATGTAATTGATCGTCGTCGGATCGACTTCCGTGGCCTTGGCGATCAGCCCGACCGCGATATGGTCTGCCCCTCCGGCCGAACCCCCGGCCCAGCTGACCGAGCCGGGATCGGCCTTCAACTGCTCGATCAGATCCTCGATCGATTGGATGGGCGAGGCGGCGGGAACGACGATGGCCTCATATTCCCCGGTGAGCCGTGCGATCGGGGTGACGTCCTGCAGGGTGACGGGCGAATTGTTGGTCAGGATCGCGCCGACCATGACATAACCGCCAACGATCAGCGCATCGGGGTTGCCCCGGTTCTGGCTTGCGAATTGCGCCAGCCCGATGGTGCCGCCTGCGCCCGGCACGTTCTGGACCTGCGCCGAAGGCGAGATCCCTTCCTCCTGCATGACTGTCTGCATCGCGCGCGCGGTCTGATCCCAGCCGCCCCCGGGATTGGCGGGCGCGATAATTGTGTAATCGGCCGCCGCAGGCAGCGCCATTGCACCCGCAAACAGGCTGGCCAGTATAAAAGTCTTCATGATATTCCTCCGTCGAGTCCGGGATTGCAGCTTCGCCCCGGTGCTGATTGTTATTGTCGGTCTGAACGCTGCGTCTCTCCCAAAACGCTGCAACCTTAAGGAAGGGTTTATTGCGTCATGACCCGTTCCGCGCGTTATTCCAGCATAGAAAGCTGTCATCCACCTGACATCGGAACAGTTTTTTTCATGAATCGGGAGATTGCGGTCAATCGCCCCGCAGGGCGTCGTTCCATCGTTTCAGTAAACGCGCCCGCGTGGCCTGATCAAGATATGCCAGCAATCCCGGGCTGACCGGGACCGGCTTCAGCCGCAGCCCTGCCAGCTCCTGCATTCCGCCGGCCGGACCGGTCTGGCCCGCAACCTCCAGGCTGACGGCGGATAGCCGCAATGTGCGCGACAGCAGCATCTGACCCTCGGGCGACATCAGGAAGGCAAGGAATGTCTCTCCTGCATGGGGTGAGCGTGCCGCTGTGGGGACAAGTCCGATGCGCGAGACGACGACCGTGAAGTCGCGCGGCAGGATCAGGCCAACCTTCTCGGGATGTTTGCGCGCGAATTCGGCCACATAGGAGCCCAGCAGATTATAGCCCAGGACCAGTTCGCCATCGGCAATACGCCGCAGGATTTCGGCCGAGGTCGGGTATTGCTTTACGCCTGCCCTGCCCATTGCGGACACGACCGACCAGATATCCGGGTACAGATCCTGATCGCGTGCCATGAACAGGTAGCCCACACCCGAACGTGCGACGTCATAGGTGCCGATCCGGCCTTGCGCCTGAGCGGGATGTTCAGCCATCCAGCGCAGCAGTCCCGCGCGGGTGGTCGGCAATTCCTGTCCGGCGAAACTGGGCTTGTGATAGGCAAAGACTGCGGGTTCATATGTCAGCGCATAGGCCGTGTCGCGCCAATTTGCCCAATTCGGCCAACCAGCCGTGTCGGGCGTTCTGACAGGCCGGGCAAAACCGTCATTGGCCAGTTTCACCTGAAGGTCCATCGCCGAAGAGAAAGCGAAATCCGCCGTACCGGTGCCCGCCTCGCTTTCAGCGACGATCCGGTCATGCACCTCCTCCGTCAGCAAGGTTTCGTATTGGACGCTCATCTGAGGGTGCCTGGCCTGAAACGCCCTGATCAGAGGTTGGGCAAGTTCGATATCAAGCGAGGAATAGATCCTCACTGATCCCTCGGCCTGGTCGGAGGGTGCGGGAAATTCCGCAAGCTCGGCCCGCGCGGTCCCGGACAGCGACAGGATGATGACGGCGATCATCGGGGCAAACAGGCGTGAAACAGGTAACCGCATGGGCGGAATATTGAAACAGCCATAACCCGTTCACAAGCCTGACGGCGAAGGTTAGATTCCATGCCGGGGGGAATGAGCCATGCGCATCTTGCTTGTGGAGGATAATCTGTCCTTGGCCGAAAGCCTGGCTGCGTTGTTGCGTCAGTCCGGTTATGCCGTGGATATGGTTCAGGACGGCGCCACGGCCGAGACGCTGGCGGCGGCGGTGGATTTCGATCTGGTCATTCTGGACCTGAACCTGCCGAAAATGGACGGGCTTGATGTGCTGCGCAAAATGCGGGCGCGGCGAAATTCGGCGCCGGTGATGATCCTGACCGCTCGTGGCAGCCCGGAAGAACGGGTCCGGGGGTTGGATCTGGGCGCCGATGATTATCTGATCAAACCCTTCGATATCGGCGAGTTCGAAGCGCGTATCAGGTCGATTCTTCGCAGGCAGGCCGGGTTGCGCAGTTCTGTCGTCAGTTTCGGCCCGCTCGAATTCGATCTGAATGCCCGCAGCTTCTCGGCCTCGGGCCTGCCGCTGGAATTGCCGACCCGCGAGCGCGATCTGCTGGAACTGCTGATGCTGCGCGCAGGCAAGGTGGTGGCGCGCGAATCGATCATTGCCTCCTTGACGACGCTTGATGCGGATCTGTCCTCTAATGCGGTCGAACAATATGTCAGCCGATTGCGCAAGCGGTTGGCCGAACTGGGGCTGACTGTCCGCACGGCGCGGGGCATCGGCTATTTCCTTGACCGGGTTCACGAATGAAACTGCCATGGCCCGCAGGGGAATCCTTCTCGCTTCGGCGCAGGCTGCTGGTCTGGCTTTTGGTTGCGACTGCAGTTCTTGGCGTGGGCGCCTTGATCGATACCTGGCGCGAATCGGTCCGCATGGCGAATGCGCTGGCCGACCGCCTGCTGGTCGGATCGGCCATGATCATCGCCGAGCGTGTCTCATTGGACGAAGAGGGGACGATCGCGATCGAAATCCCTTATGGGGCGCTCGAAATGCTCAGTTCGGCCGCGCAGGATCGCGTGTTCTACCGGGTCGACGGTCCGCCCGGCCATCTGGTCACGGGTTATGACGATCTGCCCGTGGCGCATGCCAAAGGTCAGGGGCCGGCTTTCGCGGACGCCACATTTCGCAGCGCGCCCGTTCGCGTGGCCAGCGTTTCCGGCGCGGCCTCGACCGGCATCGATGAGATTCCCTTTACCGTTACCCTTGCGGAAACCACCATTGCCCGGCAGGAGCTGACGCGGGCCATCATGATCCGTTCCGCGCTTCGGCTTTTGGCCATGATATTGGGCGCCGCCGCCATCGTCTGGATCGCCGTCACCGTGTCGCTGCGGCCGCTTTACCGTCTAAGCGATGCCATCGCCGAACGTAACCCGGCCGATATGAGCCCGATCGAAACACATGTGCCGTCAGAGGTCCGCAGCCTGGTCCAGACGATCAATTCCTTCATGCGGCGACTGAAATCGTCGATGGACGGGTTGCGCAATTTCACTGGCAATGCGGGGCATCAGTTGCGTACGCCGCTTTCCGTGGTGCGCACCCAGCTTGCCTTGATGGCACGCGCATCGAGCTTGTCCGAGGCGCAACAGGCCGCGCAGAAAGGTGATGCCGCGGTCGGCCATGCCGAGCGCGTGCTGGCGCAGCTTCTTCTGCTGGCAAGGGTGGACGGGGCGGCCGGAGCGGGGCCCGACAGCGCACTTGTCGACCTGACCGCGCTGGCGCGCGACCTGACGGCCGAGCATATCCCCGCCGCCGCCGAAGCCGGCATTGATCTGGGCTTCGAAGGTGCCGAAGCCTTGTCGGTTCATGCCAATCCGATCCTGTTGGGCGAGGCGCTGCGCAACCTGATCTCGAACGCCATTCTGCATGGTGGCCGCGATACGGTCGTGACCATACGTGTACGGCGCGACGACAATCTTGTCCTGCTGGAGGTCGAGGATAACGGCCCCGGCATCCCATCCGATGCCCATGCGGCCGTGATCAGCCGCTTTTTCCGAGGCCGGGCCATCGGCGCAGGCATGGGGTTGGGTCTGCCTGTGGTCGAGGAAATCGCCAATCTGTTCGGCGGCAGGCTGACATTGTCCGGAGGGGCGGAGGGTCGTGGTCTTCTGGCGGTCGTCGCGTTACCCGCGCAGCCGGATCGCTGAGCGGGCAGGTTTGGGTTCAGCGGATGCCTTTTTGCCGATGCCGGAGCAGGGAGGCCGCGATGGGCAACAGAGACGCATGATTCTCAGTCCAGCAAATCCGTTGCGGGATTTTCCGCGATTTCGACATCTGCGTAATATTGTTGGGCCTGATTGGCAGACCGGTGGAGGGAAAGCTGCATGGCGGCGGGCAGGGGCGCTCCGTCAAGGGCGGCCTGCGTCAGGAAACCGGCGCGCAGCCCATGGGCAGAGGCGAAGCCGGGAGGATAGCCCGCGCGTTCAAGGCGGTGGCGGATGATTTCGCTGAAACCTTCGGGCGTCAGGCGGCGCGGCAGGGGGCGGTCGGACAGGCTGATGGGCCGGAATAACGGGCCGTTGTCGATTCTCGCGGCGGTGATCCAGGCCATCACGGCGCGCGCGGCACGCCCCTTCAGCGGCAAACGCGGGGCGGCGTTCTTGCCCGTGGTTTTGGTTGACAGCAGACGGATGCGCAGCAACCCGCGATCCTCGAATTCCTCGTTATCGATATCGTCGCGATTCAAGGCCACGATCTCGGACCGCCTGCGCCCGCCCGAGCCCCAGCCCAGCATCAACGCCGCCCGGTCCCGCAACCCCCGATGACTGTGATCGCAACTGGCCAACATCGCTTCCAGCACATCGCGGGTGATGGGATGTTCGGATTTGCGCAGGCGTGGCCGGGCTGCAGCGCGGCGAGCCCGCCCACGGGCCTGCGCGACCAGCGGCGCTTCAAACGGGCTGGCGAGATTCTTCATCCTGTGGAATGCGCGCCAGCTTGCAATGCGCCGGTCCAGCGTTGCGGGTGCCGGGCAGGACAGGCTGCGGCGCAATCCGGCCCCGATCAGGGCTTCGGCAACCTCACGCGCCGGACCCTGCGCGTCATTCAGGTCAACGGCGTGATCAAGCACGAAGCGCAAGGCGACATTTTCACTTTCCGGCCAATCCAGCGGCGCGTTAAAGGCGGCCTGCTTCCACGCCGTAATATAGGCCAGATCCCGTTCCCACGCGCGCAACGTGTTCTGGGGCGTGCCGCGCCTGTAAAGATCGGCCAAAGCGGCCTCGTCGGCGGAAGAGAGGTGAAAGGGGGCGATGGGCAGGGTCATGGCGGTGATCATGCCCAAGCTTCCCGGGCCTCGTCAATATCTTCGATAATGATCGCTTATCGGAACCAGAGTGACGAAGGCAGAGAGGCTGTCGTGATGCGGATGGCTGCATGCGATCACCGGTCATAACTCCGTTGACTCATTCATGGTTTTCTCGCTTTTGAGTTGTGTCGTTGCAAAATACTGAACGAAGCAGTACGAGTTTCAAAGACCATGTGGTCATAGACGGGATCGCAATTCTCGATCCCTATTTTCAGGGTGAACGCCACCATATTTCTTAATTATCCTATGAGCCACAATCATGAAGGATATCTTCCTTGGTCCGGTCAGGCTGCAGTCAGACCAGATTTCCGTTCCCATCGACTGCTCGGTCGCGATACTGGCATCAAGGCCAGCCGCGATCGAAGCGCAATTGGCCGACGCGTTTCCCGGATTGGGCCGGATCGTTTCTTCCGGACGACTCGTTTCTGCCAACATGGTGCTGGACAACAGGACAGACATTCCGGCGGAACTGACCGAGCCCCTGCTGCGGCTTTCGCCAGAGCATCCGGTTGCCTTGGTCAGGCACGATACAGGAGAGGTTTTTTCACACGATCCCCAGGGGGCGGTGAGAGTCCGCGATCTGGGCAGGATCCCACCCTTCGCCGGCAAAGGAAGCATCGGCAATGACGCAACCGTTCCTGCCGGACTGGAAGAGGCATTCCTTGCCGGGTTGAAAACAGAGACCGGGCAGGGGGAAAGCCTTTATGCCGTGATCGATGCTGCCGCTTGTCCGGGCCTGCCCGAGCGGCTTGCCTCATCCGGCCTGCACCACAACAATCTGTTCAAGGGAGAGGCGGCCGAGTCTCTGGCAGATGTCTCGCCATATCTTGTTGAGTTTTCCGGGCATGAAAGCTTCCTGCGCAGATTGTTCAGCACGCGCCGGACCGAGGCGGACTGGATCAATCTGTATGATCTGGACGCGTGTCTTTTCCTGCGCAGCACTGCCGATTTCGACAGTATTCGAAGCCATTTCCGCCGCTATACAAAGTTCAGGGACGAGACAGGGCGCTGGATGTTCCTGCGTTTCTGGTCGTCGCATTTCCGGGCCTATCTCTGCTCGACGGATCTGCGGGCTTTGCCGCGCGGTTTCCTGAGCCCTTTCAGCGCCGTATTGTGCCGCCTTCAGCAAGATCGATGGCAGATGGCCACACTGCGCCCTGATCGGACAGTTCCCCCTGACGGGTTTACGCAAGAGTTCCGCTGGTTCTGTCGTACACGGATTCGCCTGCGGTTCCTGGCGAAGGTTCGGGATCATTTGCAAGAAACCCATGGACAGGCACCGGGACAGGAACGGCTTGCGCTGTTCTATCTGCGCGCCCGTACCCGTGGCTATCGCAGTGAGCGGGCGGTTGCACGCTACATGGAAACCTTGTGGCTGAACGAGCGGCGCGGGTGGAAAGAGACGGATTTGCTTGCGTTGGATGCGGCCCGTGCGACCCATACCCTAAGCGATACGCATCGTGCGGGGGAATTGTTGAAACTAGTGCAAAATGAGGGGGAACGTCATGTCTGAACACGGTAATTTTTCCGCCAATGCGGATGCCGAAGCCGATGCCTGGCATTGTACGCCCGGCCTGATCCCGATCTTTCCTGTGCGGTTCTCCCAGCAGCCCTTCGATCTTGGCAATGTCGTCCCACCCAGTTCGATCAGCAATCCGGGCAGTTCAATCATCAGAACGCTGCGCCAGGGCTATGTCTATATCTTCATCGAATCCCCCGAGGATCGGGAAGATGCCACGGCGCGCGACGGCAGATGGTATGTGTTCCGGCACAGCACGGCGTCCGAGGATGTCAATTCCGATGTCGCCCCGGAAGGAACGGATACGCGAAATGCCGGCCAGTTCATGTTTTCCAAATATGAATGGACCGATAATTACGGACGCGGAGACTGGACCTATAGCGGCGAGCGGCATCCCTATTGCTGGGTTCCCCGATGGGCTAGCACGGTCTGGATCGCCTATAGCGAATATCGCTGGCCCCCGGTCTTTTTCGAGAAGGGCCACGGTCAGGCGTTCCGTTCGCAGATCATGCAGAAGATCGACCTGCGCGGCCAGAACCAATGGGCGGCATATATTGGTGAAGCCCCTGAGCTGGTGGAAGAATTCAAACCGGAATCGGGGCGCAATATGGTCGTGAAGGCGCGGCTCAACCTGTCGCAGACCGGTTTCGAGCCGCGTCAGAACTTTCCCATCAGCCAGAATGCCCAGTCCGAGCAATGCGTGGCGATGGCGGCCCTGTTCGATCCGATGGGCGATATCGCCGAGCTGCGCTACCGGCTTGAATTGCTGAATGATCACCAGACGCGTTTCAGCTCGGAGAACACCTATCCGCTGACGATCGGCGCCTTTTGCGAGCAATTGGAGACGGTTCTGCCCAAGCGTGACGGATTGCTGAATGTGTTCAACAAATTCGCCCTGCGCGAAGATTGGCAGGCATCTTATCTGGGATTGCGCAGCATTCTGGATGCTCTGGTCATTCAGACCAGGGATACTGTGCGGGCCGCGCAGAACATGATCGGCAACGAGGCCGATCATCAGCTTGGCAAACATCTTGCCCTGGGCAGTCAGGAGGCCGAAGCCGGTGATCTCGATGCGCTTGAATATTACAGCGTGCTCCTTGGACGTGCGGTCGAGACGCTTTGCTTCACCGCGCAGGGATCGGGCGCGATACGCGGGGGTCTGGGCGGCGATATCGAGACTGCGGGCCAGTCACTCCGGGCATGGCTTGGAAAGTTCCGGAGCCTTTGGAACGGTGTCAGCAAGCGACCCTTCGAGCTGTACAAGCAAAAGCAATATTCCTTCCAGATCGTCTTCGAGGCCATCGGGGTAGAACTTGCACAGGAATTGTCCGCGGGCACCCAGTCAATCGAAAGCTGGGAAGCCGCGCTGGATGCGGGATACAAGCGCAACGGATCAGAGGCGCTAAGATTTTCGCGAAGATCCATGAACCTTGAAGATGCCGTCAAATTCGTCACCGGCAATCTTGATCAGACCTCCTACCGGGCAAGCAACGTATCCGGCGCGCTTGACCATGGCGGAGGTGTATTGGCCACCCGAAGAGTCATCGATGCAGGCCAGACCGCCGATATTCCGTTCATCGAGACGAATACGACGGCAAGTTTCGTCGGAGGAATTGACGCCCATCGCCGGATCGCAATGGCCGATATGACCAGTGCGGGCTTCGGGTTGTTTCTGGCCACCTGGGCATTGGTAGAGACGACAAAGGCAAGCGCCAAAGCCCAGACCCCTGAATTGATCGAACGGGGGCTGCTTACAAGCTTTGCCGCAAGGAACGACTTCAAGCTTGGTGTGGCTGCGGTCGGCATGGCGGAAGCGCTCAACTCGACCTACACCAAGTTTCGCGCGACCCGGCATACGGTGTCCCAGATCTCTTCGGAAGCATTGTCGACCTTATACGAAGGGGCGGCCAACAGAAATGCGCTTGTCGATATCGCCAAACCGACGCAAGGCGCAATCGGGCGCGCAGTCGGGTATTGGCTGCCACGGGTGAGCGTGGCGGTCGGATCCGTGGTTGCCCTTGCTGGCGCTTATCGGGGCTATGAAAGGCAGGATAATAACGAGATCGTCGGGAACATCGCCATGCTGATCGGCGGCCTGCTGTTGTTCCCGGGGTTTGGCTGGGTCGCCGCATTGGTAGGGGGCGTTCTGCTGTTTATCGGCTTCCTGTTCACGCTGGGAACCTATACACCGATGGAAGATGTCGTTCGGTTGAGTTTCTGGGGGTGGGCTGTGCCGTATTGGGGGGACCGGCAACGCTCAAGTTTCAGCGCACAGATTGAAACCGCTCGTGGCCTGCCGGGCGAGATCAAAGATCATTTTAAGGAAGAAGTTGCCCGTTTCGCGGAATTCGGCTGGGCACCCGAAATTGTTAACCTTGAAAGCGGAGACGGCAGTTTCCTTGTGCGCAGCGAAGCCATTACCGAAATGGGCGCGGATGCGATATCCATCAAGGTCGAACAGGAAATGTCGGGGCCGCAGTTCAGCACCTATTGGCGTGATTTACGCACGGCCAAGACCGCAATACCCGGGGCGAATACCATACGCATCACCTTGACGGATCAAATCGCGACGGCAAAACCGGTCAGGGTAACCGCGACCGTCACAGGAAAGCGAACCGGCATGGAGTTGAAAACCGTCGAAATGTTGGAGAATCCCTGATGTCAACCAATCGGGAGGACGATCCTCGTTATCTTGTGGAAGGCTCGGCATGGTCTGGGCCGGATAGTGTGGATTTGAAGCCCTATTTCGGCAAGATGAAGATCGTCTTCGGTTCTTTGGCCATTATAGGGATCGGGGTCCATATTTGGTTTGTTATCACCAGCCCTCTGACCCAAGATAATTTTCTTGGATTATTGGGAGAGGGTATTTTTTGGGGAGAGAACGAATTAATGAGTCACACCTATGAAAGTTGTCGGACATGGGCTGATTTCTTTCCGGTATGTGGCCCCGAAGTTACAAAACAAGAATTCATGCTTGCCATGATCAAGCAGGAAATCGTGGGAGTTTTACTCTACTCGATGGTGCTTCTTGGCCTGCCCTCCATATTCCTGTTCTGGCGCCGCCCCGCTCCGATACGTTGCAACAAAGCGCTTAAGGCGATCTATTCCTGGCGTCGGGGCAGGCTGTTCATTCATTCCGGCCACTATATCGAATTCAAACAGAAGAACTTTTACGACGCGATAGCGCAAAGTTCACGTCGCGGCCCGGCGGTGATCGAACTGACAGACAGCCGGAGCCCTGCGCGAAAGGGAAAATTCAAGGTCGGTCCTTATGTCAGCCGACTGGAATCCCAGCCTGCGCGATTGCTGGGGCAGATGCGGAATTTTCTGCTGGGTTACGAAGGCCCGACGCTGTCAGAGGCGCGGCCTCGGCGGCTGAGTTATCCGTTCTGGGAATGGTCGCTGCTGCCTCCTCACCGCCTGCCGGCTGATATCGATGCGCAGGCGGAACGCTGGCTTCGTGAGCATGGTCTGCATCCGGACGATGCTGACGGCTAGCTGAGCGGGTTTGGTAGCAGGGAAGCGGGCTTGCATGTGTTTTTAAATAGTGAAATTTTGGAGAATCCCTGATGTCAACCAATCGGGACGACGATCCTCGTTATCTTGTGGAAGGCTCGGCATGGTCTGGGCCGGATAGTGTGGATTTGAAGCCCTATTTCGGCAAGATGAAAATCGTCTTCGGTTCTTTGGCCATTATAGGGATCGGGGTCCTGATCTGGTTTATCATGACCAGCCCCTTGACCCATGATCGCTTTTTGGGACTGTTAGGGCAGGGTGTTTTATGGGGTAAAAACGAATTAATGAGCAATACCTATGAGGCCTGCAAAGAAGGGGCTGATTATTTTCCGATATGCGGTCCGGATGTGACGCCGCAAGAATATTTTCTTGCACGGGCTAAGGATAAAATTTGGGATTATGTATTCTACTTGGGCGTTTTTCTTGGCCTGCCCTCCATATTCCTGTTCTGGCGCCGCCCTGCTCCGATACGTTGCAACAAGGCCCTGAAGGCGATCTATTCCTGGCGTCGGGGCAGGCTGTTCATTCATTCCGGCCACTATATCGAATTCAAACAGAAGAACTTTTACGACGCGATAGCGCAAAGTTCACGCCGCGGCCCGGCGGTGATCGAACTGACAGACAGCCGGAGCCCTGCGCGAAAGGGAAAATTCAAGGTCGGTCCCTATGTCAGCCGACTGGAATCCCAGCCTGCGCGATTGCTGGGGCAGATGCGGAATTTTCTGCTGGGTTACGAAGGCCCGACGCTGTCAGAGGCGCGGCCTCGGCGGCTGAGTTATCCGTTCTGGGAATGGTCGCTGCTGCCTCCTCACCGCCTGCCGGCTGATATCGATGCGCAGGCGGAACGCTGGCTTCGTGAGCATGGTCTGCATCCGGATGATGCTGATGGCTAGCTGAGCGGGTTTGGTCGCAAGTTCCGGCGTGAAAGGAAGCTTGTCGCCCGCGCCGGATTATGCGGCCATCCGCTTCGGCCCTTGCCGGCATCAAGATCACAGGCATAATCTGCGCAGGCCGGACCATGACGGCCGGCAGATCAGAGAAGCTCGAATGCCTATGAAACCAACTGTCCTCAGCGCCGAATTCATGCATGAAAGCAACACGTTTTCGCGCTACCGCACCGACCTGCCGCAATTCGGTGCGGATACGTTGCTTTACGGAGACGACGCGATACGCGCGCGGCGGCAGGCGAATACCGAACTGGCCGGTTTCATGGATGTGGCGGATGCGTCCGGCTGGTCCTTGCTGCACAGTATCTCGGCCCATGCGGTCCCGGGGGGGCAGGTGGCGCGGGCTGCGTTC
Source organism: Paracoccus wurundjeri (assembly GCF_030678915.1). Lineage (GTDB taxonomy): Bacteria > Pseudomonadota > Alphaproteobacteria > Rhodobacterales > Rhodobacteraceae > Paracoccus > Paracoccus onubensis_A. Next base: position 51,768 of record NZ_JAUUTZ010000002.1, read on the forward strand.
GATCACATTGCCGACGTCATTCTAAAGACCGCGCGGCGGCATCGCGAAGAAATCGACGGGGTGCTTCTGGGCCTGCATGGCGCGATGGTGCCCGAGTTCTGTCAGGATGGCGAAGGTTATCTGCTTGGACTGCTGCGGGCAGAGCTGGGTTCGGAAATCCCCATCGCCGTCACGCTGGATCTGCACGCGATGGTATCCGCGGATATGGCGCGCGATGCGCAGATCCTGGTTTCGTACAAGACCTATCCGCATGTGGATATGCGCGAGACCGGCGCACATGCCGCCCGGCTTCTCGACAGGGCGATGAAAGGCCAGATCGCGCCGCGGACGATACGCAGCCATGTTCCGATGCTGGACGAGGCGAATTCCGGCCGGACGGATATTCCCGAAACCCTTGCGCTCTATAAGCGTGCGCGCGAAGCAGAGGCCGACGGGCTGCTGGCGGTGTCCGTCAATGCCGCGTTCACCGGGGCGGATGTCTTTTGCGTCGGGCCGACCGTGCTGGCCACCTATGACAGCGGCGATCCTGCGGCGGAGGCGGCGGCGCAGGCGATAACCGAAGAACTCGCCACGGCGATCTGGAACGGCCGTGACCGGAATGACCGCGACTTTCTGGAGGTGCACGATGCCTGCGCCGAGGCGCTGGCCCATGACGGGGCGAACGGCCCACTGGTCATTGCGGATTATGCCGATAATCCCGGCGCGGGCGCCTATGGCGACGCGACCGCACTGTTAAAGGGCCTGCTGGATGCCGGTCTCGAAGCTGCCGTTTTCGCGCCGATGATCGATCCCGGGGCGGCGGCGGAACTTCATTCCCATCGTGAAGGGGAAACCGTGACCGTCACCATCGGAGGCAAGGGCGATCCGCAATTCGGAGGCGCGCCGCTGACGGTAACCGGGACGATCCGCAGGCTGTCGGATGGGAATTATATCGGCGACGGGCCAATTCAGGGCGGGCTTGCGCATACATTCGGTCCGGTCGCGGTGATCGATCTTGGCGGCGTCGAGGTTCTGATCGTGTCCGAGGCACAACAGATGGTCGATCTGCAGCAATTGCGCGCCTTTGGGATCGAGCCGACGGAGCGGCGCGTATTGGCGCTGAAATCAATGCAACATTTCCGCGCCGCCTTTGAGCCGATCGCGGACCGGGTCATCATATGCGATTCGGGCGCCCTCGCGACGCCTTGCGTTGATCGCCGTTCCTATACCCGCGTTCCACGACCTCTCTGGCCGCTGGATCGCGATTTCGGATAGCTCTTCCTGACGGCGCCCCGTGTCGCGAAGAAGCGGCGTTGTTTCGGTGAGCAATATTGATTGACTAATCAATCAATATTTACAATGGTTATCGGAAGACCAGCACCAACAGGGGAACAACATGAAGAAACTTATGCTGACCTGTGCCTTTCTGGCATTCACGGCCCAGGGCGCTGTCGCACAGGACGCGGGCGCGGAACCTGCGGACTGCCCGGTGGCCGAATTCACCATGGGCCTGCGCTATCAGCAGCAATCGGCCGAGGTGCGGGCATTGCAATTGCAGGCCTATAATATCGCGACTGAACGGCTGGATTCCGCGGTCGAGGGCGCCGAGGATCCATCGAAACTGGCCGTGGTGACCGATCTGGATGAAACGGTGATCGACAACACTCCGCTTCTGGCCCGCGATCTGAACGATTGCCATATGTACGACGCCTGGGACACCTGGCTTCCGTGGGAGCGTGACGGCAAGCCGACGCTGATCCCGGGGTCCAAGGAGTTTCTGGATCATGCGGATAGCCTTGGCGTGACGATCCGCTATGTCTCGGACCGGTCGGATGAACAGAAAGAGCATACGATCGCCACATTGACCGAGCTTGGCCTGCCGCAGGTCAGCCCGGAATCGGTGCTGCTTCTTGGCCCGCCCAAGGTCGAGCGGCGCGATATCATCAGTGCGGATCACCAGATCGTCCTGTTGATCGGCGATACGCTGCACGATTTCGACGGACGTTTCCGCAAGACGCCACTGGAAGATCAGAAGGCGACTGTGGCCGAGGAAGCGGCGAAATGGGGTGCCGAATGGATTGTCCTGCCCAATGCCAGCTATGGCCCCTGGTCCGAGGCTCCGCTGACCGCATGGGATGCCGAACCCGTCATCGAAGAATGGTGAATCCGGAAAGCCGGGAATAGCTCTTCCGGAAGAGATGATCCTGTTCGCGGGTGGCTTCTGCCCGCGCAGGAAGCTTTGCGCTTTGCAAGGGTTTTCGACTTGGTGCTCAATTCGTAATCATGTTTCCGGTGCCGCGGCATCGGTCGAATTTCCGGAAAACAAGCCGGGCGGCAGCAAAACATGGGCCTGGGCGGGCCGGTGCGCGATGCCATCCTTAAAACGGATAGTCCATGCGAATTTCGCATTTGACGGGCCAGACTTCAGGTCCCTAGAAATTTCATATGGAATCCACAAGTTCTTTGCCGGCCGGCACCGATGCGGACAGTTTTTCTGCGCATCGTCTTAAGGTCGATGACCAGCATGATCTGTACCTTGAGCGGCATGGCACACGCGGCGCTATCCCGACGGTGTTCCTGCACGGAGGGCCGGGTGGCGGGCTGAATCGGGCGGCGCTGCGCAGTTTTGCCTTGGCGCGCCATGACATCGTGCTGTTCGATCAGCGTGGGGCGGGCCGTTCGACTCCCCTGGCAGAGATCCGGGGCAATACCACGGCCGATCTGGTGCATGATCTGGAAAGGATCCGGGCGCATTTCGGCTTCGAGCGCTGGATGGTCGCTGGCGGATCATGGGGAAGCTGCCTTGCATTGGCCTATGCGCAAGCACATCCAAATCGGGTATCGGCATTGCGGCTGCATGGTATCTTTCTTGGCGGACAGGCAGAGATTCAGTGGTGGTTTCACGGTGTCCGGCAGGTCTTTCCCGATCACTGGGAGCGTTTCGCGAATTTTGTCGCCGCCGAGGAACGGGGCGATCTGCTACAGGCATATTACCGGCGGCTGATGTCCACGGATACGACCGTCGCGCAAGAGGCCGCGTGGCATTTAAGGAACTTCTCGGCCCGCACCCAGACGCTTTGCCCGGATGAGGCGCATGTCGCCCAGCTTCTGGAAAGCCCCGGCAAATACCTGCCCGTCGCGCGGCTGTTCACGCATTACTGCATCAACCATGCCTTCATGGCGGAAGGCGCATTGCTGGCCGGTATCGACCGGATCCGCCATATCCCGGCAGAGATCCTGCAGGGGCGCTATGACATGGTGACGCCGATGGTTTCGGCCTGGGCGCTGCACCGGGCCTGGCCCGAGGCCCGGTTCGAAACCGTTACCCTTGCAAATCATACCAGCTCTCCGGCGATGCTGGCAGCGCAGCGCGCGGCCTCGGACCGGTTGGCGGACAGGATCGGGAGCCTTGCCGATGATTGACCCGCAGACCATTCTTCCACTGCTGGAAATCCCGTCCTATTGCGCCCCCTCCCGATCACCGGGCGACAGAAGATTGGCCTTCATCCATGATGCCAGCGGCATGCCGCAGCTTTGGATCGAGGACACGACCGGAATCCGTCAACTGACCGGTCATGCCGAACCGGTCAACAGTTTTGCCTGGCACCCGGCGGGACATTCCATCCTGTTCACCGCAGATTGCGGAGGGGACGAGCGATGGCAGTTTCACCTGCTGGACGTGAAGACGGGCGCGATCCGCGCGCTGACGAACGATCCGATGACGGTCCATATGTGGGGGGCGTTTTCCCCGGATGGCAGCCGGATTGCCTATTCCGCGAACCATCGGCAAAAGGACCGGCTGGATCTTTGCGTGATGGATATCCCGACCGGAGCCGTGACCTCGGTCGCCGATCCTTCGGGTTATCAGGAAGTGCTGGGCTTTGCCGTCGATGGCGCCAGTTTGCTGGTGCGCCGCACCCTGGGCGCCGCAAGCGACCAGAAGCTGGAGCTGGTCGAAATCGCCTCGGGGCGGCGGGTGCCGGTGCTGGATGCCGCCCATCGCGTCAAGTTCGTGGCGGCGCGGTTGCTGAAAGCGGGCGGCGGGCTGGCATTATGCGATCTGGAAGGTGACCGGATCGCGCTTTGGCGCTTTGGTGCTGATGGTGGTTCCTTGGGCTGTCTTCATCAGGTCGCGGGCCGCGATCTGGATGCCCTTGCACTGGCGCCAGATCAGCAAAGCGCGGTGATCGCGGTAAACGAAGACGGTTATAGCCGTCTTGCGGGTCTTGATCTGGCCTCCGGGCAGGTCTCATCCATTGAAATGCCTGTGCCGGGCGTCGTCAGCGGGCTAAGCGTTCCGGGCGATGGGAACGCTGTGCTTTGTTCGGTCAGTTCGGCCGGTTCCGCCCCCGCGATATGGGAAATTCCGTTCGGCGGTCAGGCCCCCGCCTGTCTTCATGGATCGCCTGCACTGGGCGAGGGGGTGGCGCCTTCAATCGCGACATTCGACAGCTTTGACGGTCTGAAGGTACCCTATTTTCTTTATACGCCCCGGGGACCGCGCCCGCCGGAAGGGTGGCCGGCGGTGTTCATCATTCATGGCGGCCCGGAGATGCAATGGCGGCCGGAATGGCGTGCCGATGTGCAATGGATGCTGTCGCAGGGCGTGATGGTCGTGGCGCCGAATATACGCGGCTCGACCGGCTATGGACGGGCCTTTCATTCGCTGGACGATCACGAGAAAAGGCTGGACAGTCTGGCGGACCTGACCGCTTTGCGCGCAGCGCTGACGGATCGGCATATGGTGGATGCCGGCCGCTGCGCGATCTTCGGGCGATCCTATGGCGGCTATATGGTCATGGCCGCGTTGACCGAGAATCCCGAATTATGGCGATGCGGCGTCAATTTCTACGGAATCGGGAATTTCTTCACCCATCTGATGGCAACCGGCCCCTGGGCGCGATTGATCCGGGTGGCGGAATACGGGGATCCCGACACGCAGGCGGATTTGCTGCGGCGCATCTCGCCGATCAACCGGATCGACAGGGTGCGGGCGCCCCTGATGATGGTCCATGCCGACCGTGATCCCCGCGTTCCCCCCTGCGAAAGCGAGATTATCCATTCGCTGATGTTCGGACTGGGGAAGCGCTGCGATTTCATGCGCATCTCGCATGAGGGGCATGGTTTCAAACGTATCGAGAACATTCGCCGCGTGTTTCAGGCGCTGGCCGGTTTCATCGCAAAAGAACTCTGAGGAAGCACCATGAAGAACGAACCCGATATCTGGAACAGCGTCGACCAGCACGCGCCCGATCTGATCGGCCTGTCCGACCGCGTCTGGGGTATGCCCGAGATCTGCTATACCGAATACCGCTCGGTTGCCGAACATACGGCAATGCTGAAGGAAAAGGGGTTTCGCGTCACCGAGAACGTAGCGGGCATTCCCACGGCAGTCATCGGCGAAGCGGGCGAGGGCGGTCCGATCATTGCCTTTCTCGGGGAATATGACGCATTGCCCGGCCTTAGCCAGGAGGCCGGCGTGGCTGAACCGCGTCCCTTGCCGGGCAACGGGCAAGGGCATGGATGCGGGCATAATCTGCTGGGCTCGGCCGCGATGCTGGCGGCTTGCGCCCTCAAGGACTGGCTGGCTGAAACGGGAACGCCGGGGCGGGTGCGCTATTACGGTTGCCCGGCCGAGGAAGGCGGCGCTGCCAAATCCTTTATGGCCCGCGAAGGGGCTTTTGACGGCGTGGCCGCCGCGATCACCTGGCATCCGCATTGTTTCAACGAAGTGGCGCCCGCAAAGTCGCTTGCCAATACGCGGATGGATTTCGAATTCACCGGGCGGGCCAGCCATGCGGCGGCGGCTCCGCATCTGGGCCGTTCCGCGCTGGATGCCGCGCAACTGATGTGCACCGGGGTGCAGTATCTGCGGGAACATGTGCCGCAGGAAAGCCGCATCCATTATTCCTTCCTGGATGCAGGTGGCGTCGCCCCGAATGTCGTGCAGGCCAAGGCCAAGCTGCGCTTTGCCATCCGCGCGCCCGATCTGCCGGGCATGTTCGAACTGAACGAACGGGTCAAGCGGATCGCACAGGGGGCCGCGATGATGACCGATACCAGCGTCGACATTTCCATCATGAGCGCCGTGTCGAACCTATTGCCGAACACCCCTCTGGAAGAGGCGATGCAGGCCAATTTCGAACGCCTTGGCCCGCCGCCATTCGATGAGAGGGACCGCGCATTCGCCGCCGAAATACAGGCGACCCTGTCCCCCACCGATATCGCCAGCGCCTATCGTGGCATAGGGATGGCGCCCCGGAACACGCCGCTTTGCGATTTCATCGTGCCGCGGGATACCAGCCGTGATCTGATGATCGGCTCTACCGATGTCGGCGATGTCAGCTGGATCGTGCCCACCGTTCAGGCTCATGCGGCCACCCTGGCGATCGGGACGCCCGGACATAGCTGGCAGGTGACCGCGCAGGGCAAGACGCCTTCGGCACATAAGGCCATGACCCATGTGGCCAAGGTGATGGCGGCGACCGCGCAGGACTGCCTGACGGATCCGGATCTGATTGCCCGTGCGCGCGCCGATCTTGATCGTAAGCTGGCGGATGCGCCCTATACCTGCCCCATCCCGTCCGAAGTCAGGCCACCGCTTCAGCCCCGGCCGGAACCGGCCTGACGAACCGTCAAAAAAACAACAGGGAAACCAAAGAGATGAAACTGAAACACATGATGCTGTCCTCGGCGTTTGCGGCGGCTGTGGCTGCGGCTTTTCCGCTGCAAACCGCTGCCGAGACACCGCCCGATGTCATGGCGATGGCGTGGAATATCGACGCCATATCGACATTCGATCCGGCCCAGGTGGGCGAGGTCGTCACCATCGAACTGCTGGCCAATACCTGCGACCGGCTGATGGAATATGATCCCGAGGACGAGACCAATATCGTCCCCGGCCTTGCTGAAAGCTATGAGGTTTCCGAGGATGGCACCACCATCACCTTCAAGATTCGCGAGGGTCTGACCTTTCCTTCCGGCAACCCGGCCACCGCGCAGGAGATGGCATGGTCGCTGCATCGCGTTCTGAAAATCGGCCTGGGCGCCGCGGCCGCGTTGACCGAATACGGGTTCACCGCCGAGAACGCTGAAGAGCGGATTACCGCGCCCGATGACACCACGCTGGTGATGCAGTTCGATCAGGCCTATCCGATCTCGTTGGTGTTGCAGGCCATCGCGGCCTATCCGGTGGCGACGCTTATGGACCGCGATACGATCATGGCCAATGAGGTCGATGGCGACATGGGCAACAAATATCTGGCCACGCGGACCGAATGCGTGGGGCCCTATCATCTGGCGCGCTGGAACCCCGGCGAGGTCGTCATCCTCGAACGCAACGAGGAATATTGGGGCGAGCAGCCGGCGATGAAGACAATCCTGATCCGCCATGTGGCAGAGGCCGCCACGCAGCGCCTGATGCTGACCAGCGGCGATATCGATGTCGCCCGCGACCTGACCCCCGAGGATATCGCGGATGTGTCGCAGATCGAGGGCATCGAGATTGCCACGACCCTGAAACCGCAATTGACCTATCTTGCCCTCAACAACGAATTCGGGCCGTTCACCGACCCCCGGGCACGTCTCGCGCTGCGTTATCTGCTGGACTATGATGCGATGGGCCAGTCGTTCCTGCGCGATATTGGCGTGATCCGGCAAAGCCCCGTGCAACTCGGCGCGTTCGGGGCGCTGAGCGAGGAAGAGGGGCGGGCATTCTCTCTGGATATAGAACGCGCCCGCGAATTGCTGGCCGAGGCCGGCGTCGAACCGGGAACGAAGTTCTCGCTGATTCTGGGAACGCATCCCTATTCGATGCCTATCGGCCAGCACTTTCAGGAAAATGCAGCCGAGGCGGGGCTGGACGTGACGGTCGAGCGGATGGCCAACGCCCAGCTATTCGCGCGCGTGCGCGGCCGCGAATTCGAGATGGCGCTGATGAGCTGGCAGACCTCGGTCGGTGACGCGCATGGAATGGCCTCGCGCCAGCTCTATAATCCCGACAATGCCGCCGAGGCCAAGCTGACCCAATATCCAAGCTGGCGTTCGGCCTATTTCTCGGAAGAATACAATCAGCGTGTCATGGATGCCTTGCTGGAGCCCGACACCGCCAAGCGCGAGGAGCTTTATCACCAATTGCAACTGGACCAGATGCAAGAGGGTCCGCAGGTCTTCATCTTCCAGACAAGCCAGAACGTTGCCTATCGGACAGCGCTGAAGGGCTGGACCTTCCACGGGTTCAGGGCTTTCTACAACATGGTCTCGAAATAGGCCCCCATGCGCATGATGCCCGCCTGCCGTTTCAGGCGGGCATCGGACAACTTTCTGCAAGACGGAGGACCGGACCATGCGAGTGGCAGCGCAAGGAGGATATCTGACGCCCCGGCGCAGGCGGCGATTGAGGGAGACGCTGGTCGCCATCGCCTCGATCGGTGTGACGCTTCTGGGCCTTGTGGCACTAACCTTCTTCATCGGCAGGATGCTTCCGCTGGATCCGGTCATCAAGATCGTGGGCGAGAACGCCCCGCAGGCGGCCTATGACCGGGTCTATCGTGAATTGGGTCTGGATCAGCCGCTGATCGTCCAGTTCCTTGGCTATCTCAAAAGCGCCGTGACCCTGGATCTCGGCAACTCCCTGACCTCGGGGCGCCCCGTTCTGGAGGATATCGGCCGCGTTTTTCCCGCAACGATCGAGCTTGCGACCGTGGCGATGGTCATCGGCACCGGGCTTGGCGTGCCGCTGGGCGTGTTGTCGGCCATGTATGCCAATAGCTGGATCGACCATGTCGTGCGCACCGTCTGCCTGATCGGGTATTCGGCACCGAACTTCTGGCTGGGACTGATGGGGCTGATGATCTTCTACGCGGGTCTGGGCTGGGTGTCCGGCCCGGGGCGGATCGATTTTGTCTATGAATACGGATTCGAGCAGCGCACGGGCCTTTTGCTGATCGACACGATCATGGCGGGCAATTGGGACGCCTTTCGCAATGCGGTGTCGCATATCGTGCTGCCGGCGGCGATCCTTGCCTTCAGTGCGATGACCTATATCAGCCGGATGACGCGCAGTTTCATGGCCGCGCAACTTACGCAGGAATATATCATCACCGCGCGGGTCAAGGGCCTGTCCTGGCGCCGCACCGTCTGGCGTCATGCGTTCCGCAACATTGCGGTGCAGGTGCTGACCGTCATCGCGCTCTCCTATGCTTTCCTGCTGGAAGGGGCCGTGCTGACCGAAACGGTTTTCGCATGGCCGGGCTTTGGCCGCTATCTGACCAGCGCGCTGCTGGCGGGCGATATGAATGCCGTGGTGGGCTGCACGCTGATCATCGGCATCATCTTCGTGACGATCAACCTGATCTGCGACGTGCTCTATCGCGTCCTCGATCCCAGAACCCGGTAGGTGCGACGATGGATGATATGCATCAGCACGGCTTTCGCGGCTGGCTTGCTGCGCCGGTCCCGGCCTCGGCGGCGCAAGCGCGGGCGCAGCAGATCTGGTTGGGCTGCAAACGGTTCGCCGCCAACCGTTCGGCGCTGGCGGGCCTTGTTTTCCTGTTGCTGCTGGTGATCGTGGCCTGGCTGGCGCCGCTTATCGCGCCCTACAATCCCTTTCAGCAATCACTCTCCGCACGGCTCACGCCACCCTCGGCCGCGCATTGGTTCGGCACTGACGAATTGGGGCGCGACATCCTTTCGCGGATCATCTACGGCACGCGGATCACCCTTTATATCGCTGTTCTCACGGCCGGGATCGTTGCCCCCGTCGGGTTGATCGTCGGCACGATTGCAGGCTATTTCGGCGGCTGGATCGATCTGGTGCTGATGCGGATCGTGGATGTTTTTCTGGCCTTCCCTTCGCTGATCCTTGCCTTGGCCTTCGTCACCGCATTGGGTCCGGGAATCGAGAATGCCGTGATCGCGTTGTCGCTTGCCGCCTGGCCGCCAATCGCGCGGCTTGCACGTGCGGAAACCCTGACCATCCGCAAATCCGACTATGTGGCAGCCATGCGCATGCAGGGCGCGTCGCATCTGCGGATCATCTGGTCCGATGTGATCCCGATGTGCCTGCCCTCGGTCGTCGTTCGCGTGACGCTGAACATGGCCATCGTGATCCTGACGGCGGCAGGTCTGGGCTTTCTGGGTCTGGGCGCGCAACCGCCCAGCCCGGAATGGGGCGCGATGCTGTCCACAGGCCGGGAATTCATGATGAACGCATGGTGGGTTGCCGCTATGCCGGGCATCGCCATCCTTCTGACCAGCCTTGCCGTCAATCTGGCCGGCGACGGGCTTCGCGATGTATTGGACCCCCGCCATGACTGAACCACTGCTGGAGGTTGAAAACCTGCGCATTCGTTTTGCGGGCAACCGCACCGGGCGGGACGCGGTTCGCGGCGTGTCCTTTCGGGTCGGGCGCGAAAAGCTGGGCATCGTGGGCGAATCCGGTTCCGGCAAGTCGCAAACCGGGCGCGCGCTTTTGAAGCTGACGCCACGATCGGCACAGGTTACCGCCACCCGGATGCGATTTCGCGGAGAGGATCTGCTGACCGCGTCCGAGCGGCGGATGCGCGAGATCCGCGGGCGCTCGATCTCGATGATCCTGCAGGATCCGAAATTCTCGCTGAACCCGCTGATGAAAGTGGGCGAGCAGATCGTCGAAGCCTATCGCGTTCATCATCAGGCGGATCAGAAAACCGCAAGGGAACGGGCCCTGAAGATGCTGGAGGCGGTGCATATCCGCGATGCCGAGCGGGTGTTTTCGCTGCTTCCGCATGAAGTGTCGGGCGGGATGGGCCAACGCATCATGATCGCGATGATGCTGATCCCCGAACCCGACATCATCATCGCGGACGAGCCAACCTCGGCACTGGACGTCACGGTGCGCAGACAGGTGCTTTGCGTGCTGAACGAGTTGGTCGAGGCGCGGGATACGGGGTTGATTCTGATCAGTCACGACCTGAACCTTGTCGCCAGTTTCTGCGACCGCATTCTGGTGATGTATTCAGGGCGCGTGCTGGAAGAGATCGAGGCCAGCAACCTGCGAAACGCGCGCCATCCCTATACGCGCGCGCTTCTGGACAGCCTGCCGCGCCTTGACCGGCATGTCGATCCGCTGCGTGTGCCGCAACGCGATCCAAGCTGGCTGGATGGCCCCGTTTTCGGACCGGAGGAAGGATCATGACGCAATCGTTGTTGGAGGTGACGGATCTCAATGTGTCCTTCGGAGAAGAGGACGAGCGTCATCATGTCGTGAAGGATGTCGGCTTTCACATCGGGCGCGGCGAATGCTATGGGCTGATCGGAGAATCCGGCTGTGGCAAAACCACGGTGCTGCGCGCAATCGCCGGTTTGAATTCCGATTATGACGGCTCGATCCTGCTGGACGCTCAAAAGCAGCCAAAGGCAAGACGCGGCGCCGGTTTCCTGCGCCGCGTGCAGATGGTGTTCCAGGATCCCTATGCGTCGCTGCATCCCCGAAAAATGGTCGATAAAGTGCTGCGCGAACCGTTGCAGATCCATGGGTTCGACCGCCAGCGGCAACGGATCGATGAAGTGCTGGTGCAAGTAGGGCTGGATCCCTCGTTCCGCTACCGTTACCCGCATGAGTTGTCAGGCGGGCAGCGTCAGCGGGTCGTCGTCGCCCGTGCCCTGATCATGGAGCCCGAGATTCTGCTGCTGGACGAGCCGACTTCGGCACTGGATGTCTCGGTGCAGGCCGAGATCCTGAATCTGCTGACCCGGGTGCAGCGCGAGCGGGGTCTGACCTATCTTCTGGTGTCGCATGACATGGCGGTGATCGCGCATGTCTGCCAGCGCATCGGCATGATGCAGCATGGCCGTATCATCGAAGAGATGACATCCGAAGCCGTTCGCAACGGACAGGCGCAAAAGCAATATACACGCGAATTTCTGGACGCCAGCGCGGCCTTTGCCGCCGCGCTGGAAGGGGACGCCACATGATCGAGCAATTGCTTCCGCATATCGACAGACAACCGACCGCCGCGCTTCTGGTTTGGCAAAATGGCCGATTGGCAGCTCAGTTCGGCCCTCAGGACCGCAAGTTTCTGTGCCATTCAATCCGCAAAAGCATTCTGGCCGCCCTGATCGGAATCGAAGTCGATGCCGGACGTCTGGATCTGGCCGCGACGATGGAGCAGTTGGGTATCGACGATCACGATCCCCTGTCGACCGTCGAGCGTCAGGCGACGGTCTATGACCTGCTGACCGCCCGATCGGGCATTTACCATCCGGCGGGGTATGAAACCGAATGGATGCGGATGATCAAGGAAAAGCGCCATTCCCATGCGCCGGGCACATTCTGGTGCTATAATAACTGGGATTTCAACGCGCTCGGAACGATCTATGTCCAGTCCAGCGGTCACAGCGTGGCCGAGGGCTTCAACCGCCATCTTGCCAAGCCCCTGGACATGCAGGATTTCCAATTGCAGGGGCCCACGCCCGACGCCTGGGTCGAGCCCTTTACCGAATCCCGGCACGCCGCCTATCCGTTCCGGTTGTCCAATCGCGATCTTCTCCGGTTCTGCCAGCTTTATCTGCAAGGTGGCATATGGGAAAAGCGCCAGCTTCTGCCAGCGGGCTGGACAGGGCTTTGCACCTTACGCAACAGCGAGGCCGGAACGCATGGCGCCTATGGATATATGTGGTGGCTGGAGCGTGCAGGTTGCGGGATTCCCAATGTGGTGCTGCCCGAAGGCAGCTATTTCGCGATGGGGGCGGGCGGGCATTACGCGCTGGTCATGCCTGCCCGAAATGCCATCGTCCTGCATCGCGTGGATACCGAAAAGGACGACAGGGTATCGGATTTTCAATTCGGCGCATTGCTGGCCGCACTCCTTCAACATCTGGACTGATCCGTGAAACATGAAGAGACGATTGCCGGCCGGATAGCGCGCTGGTTCCATGCATCCCATGACCGGGGGCCCTTTGCGGCCGGACCTCAGGGGCGCGCGCTGGCGCAGATGGCAATCGCCGACACTCTGGGCTGCATGTATGCCAGTCGCCAGGATAACGTTGTCCGCGCCGTGGCAAGCGTTGCCGGGGCGCCGGGCGATGCCTGGCTGGTGACCGGCGGCACTGCCGATCCGGCCATGGCGGCGATGGTCAACGGCACCGCCGCGCATGCGTTGGATTACGACGATAATTTCGGGCCGGGGATGTCCCATGCTTCCGCCGTGATCCTTCCCGCGCTGCTGGCGGTCTGCGACATCTCACGACCGGGGCGTGAACTGATCGATGCCTATCTGGTGGCGCTGCAGGCACAGGCATTCGTGGGGGCAGGGATGGGCCCCGGGCATTATGCCGCGGGCTGGCACGGCACATCCACGGTCGGATCGGTCGGCACAGCCGCCGGGGTTGCGCATCTTCTGGGCGCCGATATCGATGGTCTGCGCCGCGCCCTGACATTGGCCTGCAGTTTCGCCTGTGGGACCAAGGGGCAGTTCGGCACGCCGGCCAAGCCTTTTCACGCGGGTCTTGCTGCGCGCAACGCTGTCGAGGCCGCCCGGCTTGCGCTTGCCGGGATCGAGGGAAGCCCCATAGCCCTCGAAGGCGCTCAGGGGTTTTCCCACATGTTCCGTGGCCCGAATATGCCCGGCTATGACCCGCATGAAATCGAGGCGACCGATCGCAATGTCATCGAGACCGACGGGGTGGTGCCCAAGCTGCATCCCTGTTGCGGTTCGACCCATCTGATCATCGATGCCATCGCCGATCTGCGCGGGCAACATGACTTCTGCGCCGACGCGGTGCGTTCCATCGATATCAGGGTCGGAATCGCGAATTTGCGCAACCTGCCATATACCCTTCCCGAAAACGAAATGCAGGCCCGCTTTTCAATGAATTATTGCGTCGCCGTTGCTTTGCGGGAAGGGCATCTGACCTTGCAGGATTTCACGCCCGAGGCCGTGCGCGCCCGTCGCGGCGATCCTTTGCTGTCCTGTCTGACCATGACCTCCTGGACCGCCGAGGAGGAAGCCGCCGCCGATGGCACGCGGCTGCCCCATCAGGTCACGCTGCGTCTGGCATCCGGCCAGACATATCGGGCCGAACGCCTTTTTGCCCGCGGTGATCTGCGCGATCCGTTCCCGGATGACGCGATGCGTGCCAAATTCATGGCCTGTTGCGACGGGGCGCCCTGGGCCAAAGGATTGCATGACTGGCTGATGGTGCTGGATCTGGCTCCCGATCTCAGGCAATTCGCACCGCTTTTCGGCAGATCTGATGGCCCTCGCTGACCGCGTTCCAGACGCTTTGGGCATAGCGGTCCATGTTGTGGCTTCGATAAAGGCGTATCTCGGTTTCAAGGTCGAATTCTGTCCCGCCCGCTCTGACGAGAATGCCGGATTTCAGGTCGTCGCCGATCATCATGCGGGGCAGCCAGCACATTCCGTGCCCCTGCCGGACCAACCCATGGATCACCGCCGCCATCGAGTTGTCGCGGACCTTGCGGAGCCGGGGCCCAAGCCTGTTGAAGAATGGTGACAGCGCTTGCTGAAAAAAACTGCCTCTGGTGTAGCCGCAATAGGCGATCTCGTTTTTGCTTTCCAATGACCACAGCGGCCCCCCATACCCATCGGAACGGGTGACCGGCACCGCGGTTTCATGTCCCAGAACGATATACCGGTGGTGGCGCAGCGCCTGCAGGTCGGGCACCCTGTCATGGGCAAAGGTCAGCAGGAATTCGGCCTGCCCCCTCAGGAAATTCCTGATATTGGCCGCCAGCAACGGCTCCGTGTTCAGCAGGTCCACCTGCCAGACCCGATCGGTTTCGTATTGCGCAAGCCAGCCCGGAAAGAAATGCAGCGCCAATGTGCTGAGCGCGATGAGATGGCATTTTTGGTCGGGGCGCCGGGCGTTGGGATGGCCGATGCCGTGAACCGTATCCATCTTTTCCAGAATATCCTGCGCCAGTGGCAACAACGCTTCGCCTGCCTCGGTCAGCGAGACTGGCTGGATGGCCCGGTCGAACAGGACAGAGCCGACAAAGGCTTCCAAAGTGGCGATGCGGCGCGACAGAGTGGATTGCGACATGCCACGATCCCGTGCCGTGGTCGAGAAGTTACGGCTTTGCACGAGATGCAGAAAGTCCTTGAACAGGTCGGTATTTATCATTCTCCCGCCTTCGGTCTGACCCGGCGTCACCGCATTAAGGGCTCTGTCGGACTTTGGTATCGATCAAGGCGGTGTTCGGCAAGAAGAGCGTTCCGGGAAGCCTTGCGCAGCAGGATGAACGCCGTCGCCCTGCTCGCGCAGGCGTCATATGTCCAGCGCGCGGCGGGCGATAATCCCGATACCCGGCTCGATATTGGCGTCCTGGATCGAGGAATAGCCGAGACGGAAGAATGGGCAAGGATCGGGCGGAGTTTCGAAGAACACGTCCCCCGGCTCGATCAGCACGCCGTCCTCCTGCAGCCGCAGGGCCAGAAGGCGGCTGTCGATGCCAGAGGGGGCCTCGATCCACATGCTGGATCCGCCGGACCGCGATGCCCCGGCGATCCGCAACGATGTGCGCGCAAGAGCGGTCTTCATCAGTTCGCGCCGGTGTTTCAATGCGCCGCGCAGTCGCACGATATGCGCGTCGTAATGCCCCAATGCCAGAAAATAGGCGGTAATGCGCTGCAAATGGTTCGGCGGATGGCGCAGCATGATCGAGCGCAGGCTGCGTGCCCGCGTGATAAGCGGCGCAGGCGCGACCATGTAGCCGATGCGCAGCCCGGGAAACAGCGATTTCGAGAAGCTGCCGATATAGATGACCCGCCCCGCCTGATCCAGCGATTTCAACGCCGGGGCAGGTGGCGCCAGATAGGACATTTCGAAATCATAATCATCCTCGACGATCAGGAAATCATGGCTGGCGGCGCGGGCCAGCAAATCGTGTCGCCTCTCCAGCGGCATGGTAGCGCCGGTCGGGATGTTGTGGCTGGGGGTGACGATGACCAGCCGGGTCCCTTCGGGCAGCATCTCGGGGTTCAGGCCGCCCTCATCCACGTTCAGGAAAGTGGTCGGGCTTTGCGCCCGGCGCAGGGTTTCGGCGAAGTCGGGATAGCCGGGTTCTTCGGTCACCGCCAGCCGGTCGCGGCGGGCCAGCAATTCGATGGCCAGAAACAATGCGTTCTGCGCCCCAAGCGTCACCAGAACCTCGTCTGGCTGCGCATGAATACCCCGGCGCGGCAAAGTGTTGGAGCAGATGAAATCGATCAGCAAAGGATCGTCGATTCCGTATTGATCCACCGCCAGATCGGAAAAATCCCGCGTGCCCCAGGCCCGCCGCGCGCAGTCGCGCCAGGCGTTGTGATCGAACAGGCTGGGATCGGGCTGCCCGTAGATGAACGGATAGCGGTATTCGCGCCAGTTCGCGGGTTTGCGGATGACCCGTTGTTGCGGATGATGATCCGCCAGCCAGCTTTCCCAGTCCAGCGTGGTGCCGCCCTGCTGCGGCTGCTGAACCCGAAGTCTTCGATGCGGTACCGTTCCCGCCACCATGATCCCCGACCGGGCGCGGGTTTCCAGATAGCCCTGTCCGACAAGCTCTTGATAGACCAGCGTGACCGTCATCCGCGATAAACCCAGCGCGGCGGCCAGACTGCGGCTTGAGGGCAGCCGCATGCCGGGCCGGGCGCGGGTTTCCAGGATCGCCCGCACGATCGCGGCGGCCAGCCGGCCCTGCAGAGTCGGTGCATCCTTGTCGCGCAGGAAGATCATCTCGACGGGGATGCGATTGCTCATCTGGACCTATCTTTGTTTCCAACTGGACCTATCCTGACGCGCCGTCACCTGCAACATCTTGCCACACCGGCGACCGCGAATAATGCGGCGCGATACACAACAAGGAGGTCTTCATGTCATTCATCACCCGGATCCTCGGTGGAACCGTGCTTGCCCTGTCTTTGGGCCTGCCTGCTCTTCCTGCCGCAGCGACCGAATACCGCATCGCCGTCGGCGACGGCGCCGGCGGCACGCAAGAGGCGCTTGGCAAGGCCTTTGTCGAAGCGCTTCAGGAAAAATCCGGCGGCGAGATGACCGGCAGGCTGTTTCTCAACGGTCAGTTGGGCGACGAACAGGACACTGTCACCGCCGCTGCGACCGGCACGCTGGATTTCTCGATCCTTGCGATCAACAACGTCATGCCGTTTTCTCCCAGTGTCGGCACGCTGACCCTGCCTTATGTCATCCTCAGCCAGGACGATGCCGAGACCCTGACCCAGGGTGAGGTCGGCCAGCAGATGATCGAGCAGACCATCAATGACGCCGGGGTGCGTATCATTGCCTGGGGCTATTCGGGCTTTCGCGTGCTGACCAATTCCAAGCGCCCGGTGGCAAGCGTGGCCGATATGCAGGGGCTGGTGGTTCGTGTGCCGCGCAACGAGATCATGATCGAAAGCTACAAGTCATGGGGTATCAACCCGACCCCGATGGCATGGGGCGAAACCTTTGCCGCGCTGCAACAGGGCGTCGTGGACGGGCAGGACAACCCCTACATGACCATCAATGCGATGAAATTCGACGAGGTTCAGAAGCATATCACGAACCTGCGCTATATCTTCTCGATCGAGCCGCTGATCGTCTCGGAAAGCCTGTTCCAAAGCCTGTCGCCGGAACAGCAGCAGCAGATATTGGAGGCCGGGCAGGAGGCGACGCAGTTCTCGGCGTCGTTCCTGCGCGAGGAAGAAGACAAGATCAAGGCCGATCTGGTCGAGCGCGGCATGGAAATCACCGAGCCCGCAGATGACGAACAGGAATTCATCGAGCTGGCCACGACGACCGTATGGCCGAAATTCTATGACCAGATCGGTGGCAAGGACGTGCTGAACGGTGTGCTGGCCGCGCTGGGACGCGATCCGGTCGAATAGGAACAGGCCGGCAGCAGCAGCGGGCGTCGCCATGTCGCCCGTCGCTGCCATTTCCCGCCCGTCACTCTTTTGAACCTTCAGCGGAGGGCAGTCATGTCTACGCTCTGGACACATCTGGACAAGCTTGAAAGCTATATATGCCGTGCCTTGCTGGCGGTTTTCGTGACGCTGTTATTCGCGCAGATCGTTGCCCGGCAACTATTCGGCTTCTCGGTCACCTGGATCGAGGAACTGTCGGTGATCCTGTTCGTCTGGTTCGCCTATTTTGGCGCATCCTACGCCGCCCGGGTATCGGCGCATAACCGGGTCCTGTTTCATCTGAAGGCCATGCCGCGCCGGACCGCCCGGATCATCGAGGCCATCGGCGACCTGATCTGGGTTGGCTTCAACATCGTCTTCATCTGGCAGGCCACCATCTTCATCAGCCGGTTGCGGCCCTTCGTGAAGGCCCAGACCCTGGGCTGGGAGATGCGCTATGTCTATCTGGTGCTGCCCATCGCATTCGCGTTGATGACCATTCGTATCCTGCAGGTGAATTATCTCAAGCTTGTCATGGGGAAGGATCCGCATGACCCGGACAAGGTCGAGATCGAGGAAATGCTTGAACTGGCCGAGGATGAACAGAGGGCCTACGAGCGGGAGCACAGGAAATGAACGATTATCTTGTAGAGGTCCTGTTCGGCGCCTTCGTCCTGCTGATGGCGCTGGGTGCGCCGATTACCGTGGCCCTGGGCGTCGCGGCGCTGGCCGCCATGCTTTATCTGGGCGACAGCCCGATCAAGATGGTGCAGATGGCCTGGTCCTCGGTGGGGACCTTCCCGCTGATGGCGCTGCCCTCCTTCATCCTTGCCGGCGCATTGATGGAGGCCGCGGGCCTGTCGCGGCGGCTGATCAACGTGGCCGAAAGCCTTGCGGGGCCGTTTACCGGCGGTCTTTCCGCCGCCACGGTTCTGGCCTGCCTTTTCTTCGGCGCGATTTCGGGTTCGGGACCTGCGACGACGGCCGCAGTCGGGATGCTGATGATCCCGGCCATGGTCCGTTCCGGCTACAGCAAGGATTACGCCGGGTCGGTGACCGCGGCGGCGGGTGGTCTGGGTATCGTCATTCCGCCCTCGATCCCGATGGTTATCTTCGGCATCTCGGCCATGGGGATCGCGCCCGCACCCGAAGCGGTCGAGGCGCATGGGCAGTTCCAGTCCGTCTCGATCTCGAAGCTGTTCATCGCCGGGTTCCTGCCGGGCGTGGTGATGGCGGGCGGATTGCTGATCATGAACTATATCCGCTGCCGGATGCAGGGCTTCCGCGGCTCAGCCGAGTCCTTGTCGCTGCGCAAATTCTTCTGCGCCTGCTATCAGGGCTTCTGGGCGCTGCTTGCCCCGGTGATTATCCTGGGCGGCATCTATGGCGGTTTCTTCACCCCGACCGAGGCCGCCATCATCGCCATCTTCTACACGCTGTTCATCGGCGCGGTGATCTATCGCGAGCTTGACCTGCACGAGATAGGCAAGGCGCTGGAGGCAACCACATGGCTTTCCGGCCGTGTGCTGCTGGTGCTGTTCTCGGCGACGATCTTCGGCCGGGTCCTGGTCGAGAACGGCGTTCCCGACATGATCGCCGGAAGCGTGCTGAGCCTGACGACAAACATCTATGCCATCTGGGCGTTGATCATCGGGTTGCTGCTGATCGTCGGCATGTTCATGGAAACGCTGGCCGCGATCATGATCCTTGTGCCGGTGGTGCTACCGGTCGCCTATATGGTCGGCATCGATCCGATCCATTTCGGCATCGTCATGATCTGCACGCTGTCGGTCGGTTTCCAGACCCCGCCACTGGGCGAGAACCTGTTCATCGCCTCGGGCATTTCCGGGGCCTCGATCGAGCGGCTCAGCATGCGCGCGCTGCCCTTCGCGCTCGCTTCTACCGGCGCGATCTTCGTCATTGCCTGTTTTCCCCAGATTGCCCTGTGGTTGCCACGGGCGCTGGGCTACTGACCCAAGGAGAATTTCATGTCCCATAAACTGACAGCCAAGGATTTGCAGGCCACCTTCGACGCCTTCAACCGCCATGACATCACCGGGGTGATGACCCATTTCGCCGAGGATTGCGTATTCTATACCGTCGCGGGCGACCACGAATATGGTAACCGGATCGAAGGCAGGGATGCCATTGCAAAGGCTTTCGAAGGCGTCTGGACCGCGATGCCGGACGTGCAATGGGCCGATCACAGCCATTTCCTGTCCGAGGACGGCACCCGCGGCGTCAGTCAATGGACATTCCGCGCCACCAATCCCGACGGCACCCGGACCGAGGTGCAGGGCGTGGATCTTTTCCGGATCAGGGATGGCTGGATCGTCGAAAAACAGGCCATCCGCAAACAGCGCCCGGCGATTCCGGCCCCGGTCGTTCCGGCAGGGTGAGGCCGCGATGCAGGCAATCCCGAAACGCGCGGGTTCGGTCGATTTCGATCCGTTCTACGATCCGATGACCGCACCCGTACTGGGTCCGCGCAGCGATTATGCGCCAAGCTACTGGATCGGCACCGCCGGTCCCGCGCCCGAGGATGACGGCCGGGTCACGGGCGATATGGATGCCGATGTGGTGGTGATCGGATCGGGCTATACCGGCCTGTCCTGCGCGATCCATCTGGCCAAGATGCACGGCATCAAGGCCACGGTATTAGAGGCGAACGGCGTCGCCTATGGCTGCTCGACCCGCAATGGCGGGCAGGCGCAGATCAGCTCCGGCCGGCTGAAGCGCAGCCAGTGGATCGACCGCTGGGGTCTGGACGTGGCCAGGGGGCTTCATACAGAGATCAGCGAAGCCTTCGATCTGTTCCGGGGGCTGATCCGCGACCACGCGATCGATTGCGATCCACAGGATGGCGGGCATTATTACATCGCCCACAAGGCCTCGGTCCTGCCGTCGCTGGAAACGGAAGCCGCATTGCTGCGCGACAGCTTCGGCTATGATGCCCGGATCCTGACCCGCGATGAGTTGCACCAGACCGTCGCCCGCGACATGGAGGCTCATGGCGCGATGTGGGAACCCGACGGTCTTGGCGTCCACGCCGCCAGACTGGCCTTCGGCTATCTGCGGGTGGCGCGGGAACTTGGGGCGAAGGTCCATACCGACAGCCCGGTGCAGGGCTGGGACTATCGCGACGGGATCCATCATCTGCGCACACCGGGCGGCACCGTCCGCGCCCGCCGGGTAGCGGTGGCGACGGCAGCCTATGCGCCGCGGGGGCTGCATCCGCAACTGAAGGACCGGCTGATGCCGATCATGTCGAACAGCATCGTCACCCGCGTGCTGGACGCGGGAGAACTGGAAGCCATCGGCATCCGGAAGCTTTCGCCGCTGACGGATACGCGGACGCTGCGCCATTATTACCGCCTGCTGCCCGACAACCGGCTGCAAATCGGTTCACGCGCCGCGATTACCGGGCGTGATGCGGCAAATCCCACGCATCTGAACGCTTTGCGCGAAGGTATGGCACGCAAATTCCCCGCCCTGCGCGGGATCGAACTGGATTACAGCTGGTGGGGCTGGGTGGATGTCAGCCATGACATGATGCCCCGCATCACCGGCCTGCCCGACCTGCCGGGCGCGTTCTATGCGCTTGGTTATGGCGGCAACGGCGTGATGTATTCCGCGATGGCCGGACGCCGCATGGCGCAGCTTGTCGCGGGGGAAACCCTGCCCGACCTGCCGATCTTCAACAACGAATTGCCGCATGAAGGCTGGAAGACGCCGTTCCGGCGGCTTGGTCAATGGGGCCTCTACAAACTCTACCACTTCCGCGATGAGCGCAGATAAGGATTAATAGTGATGCGAATGACGACTGAGGAGTCTTTTGTTAAGGTATTGCAGCTTCATGGTATTGAGCATGCGTTTGGGATCATCGGTTCTGCGATGATGCCTGTTAGCGATCTTTTTCCGCGTGCCGGGGTGCGTTTCTGGGATTGTGCGCATGAGACGAATGCGGGTCTGATGGCGGATGGTTTCACGCGCTCGACAGGGAAGATGTCGATGGCGATCGCGCAGAACGGTCCGGGGGTGACGGGTTTCGTGACGCCGGTCAAGACGGCCTATTGGAACCACACGCCGCTTTTGCTGGTGACGCCGCAGGCGGCGAACAGGACGATCGGTCAGGGCGGGTTCCAGGAGATGGAGCAGATGCGGCTTTTCGCGGATTGCGTCTGCTATCAGGAAGAGGTGCGCGACCCTTCGCGCATTCCCGAGGTTCTGAACCGGGTGATCCTGCAGGCCTGGCGCAACTCTGCGCCGGCGCAGATCAATATCCCGCGGGATATGTGGACGCAGGAGATCGATGTGGATCTGCCGCAGGTGGTGGCGTTCGAGCGCCCCTCGGGGGGCGAGCAGGCGGTGGCCGAGGCGGCAAGGCTGCTGTCCGGGGCGGCCTTCCCGGTGATCCTGTCGGGGGCGGGCGTGGTGCTGTCGGGGGCGATCCCCGATCTGGTCGGGCTGGCCGAGCGTCTGGATGCGCCGGTCTGCAGCAATTATCAGCATAATGACAGCTTCCCCGGCGCGCATCCGCTGGCCATGGGCCCTCTGGGTTATAACGGCTCGAAGGCGGCGATGGAGATCATCGCGCAGGCCGATGTTGTGCTTGCGCTGGGCACGCGGCTGAATCCGTTCTCGACCCTGCCGGGCTATGGGATCGATTACTGGCCGAAGGATGCGAAGATCATCCAGGTCGATATCAATGCCGACCGGATCGGGCTGACAAAAAGGGTGACGGTGGGCATCCAGGGCGATGCGGGCAAGGTGGCGCGGGGCATTCTGGCGCAGCTTTCGGAGAGCGCCGGCGATCAGGGGCGCCAGGAGCGGCGCGATCTGGTGGCGCAGACCAAATCGCGCTGGGCGCAGGAACTGTCCAGCCTGGATCACGAGGATGACGATCCGGGCACCGAATGGAATGCCGGCGCGCGCACCCGCGATGCCGGGCTGATGTCGCCCCGTCAGGCCTGGCGGGCGATCATGCAGGCGGTGCCGAAAGACGCGATCATCAGCAGCGATATCGGCAATAACTGCGCCATCGGCAATGCCTATCCCAGCTTCGGGGCGGGGCGCAAATATCTGGCGCCGGGCCTGTTCGGCCCCTGCGGCTATGGCTTCCCGGCGATCCTGGGGGCCAAGCTTGGCAATCCCGACACGCCGGTGATCGGCTTCGCGGGGGATGGCGCTTTCGGGATCTCGATGAACGAGATGACCGCCTGCGGGCGCGACGACTGGCCGGCGATCACCATGGTGATCTTCCGCAATTATCAATGGGGCGCGGAGAAGCGGAACACGACGCTGTGGTACGACAACAATTTCGTCGGCACGGAACTGGACCGCGGCACCTCTTATGCCGGGATCGCGCAGGCCTGCGGGGCGCGGGGCGTGCAGGTGAGCTCGCAGGAAGAGCTGACTTCGGCGCTGCACGAGGCGGTCGAACGGCAGATGGCGTCGCGGGAGACCACCTTTATCGAGGTGCTGCTGAACCAGGAACTGGGCGAGCCCTTCCGCCGCGACGCGATGAAGAAGCCGGTGGTTGTGGCGGGGATCGATCCCGCCGATATGCGCCCGCAGCAGGGCGCCGCATGAGACCCCCCGCATGAGCGGCGCCGGCGGGGTGTCCGCCGGCTCTCTTTCCGCGGGCCGGCGATCATGACGGGAACGGCGCCGCTTCTCTCGCGGCCCGCTTCTTTCGGGGCCCGCTTCTCTCGGGGCCCGCTTCTCTCGGGGCATGTGCCGGGGGCCGTCTGTCCCGGATTTGCCGCCCTGGTTCCGGTGGCGGTGACGGCGCAATTCCTGCCCGGACATTCCGGCGCGCCCACCATGTTGCGGCCGGGATGTCCGCCGCCGCCGGGCGCGCTCGTTGCCGCTGCCGTCGCGGCTGCCGTCTTTCACCGTCACTTGCCCGCATGTCACAGCATGAGGAACATCCATGAAACCGCTGGAACGCATCCTGTCCGATGCCCGCGCCACTCCGCGCCATATCATCCTGCCCGAGGGCGGGGACCCGCGCGTGGCCGGGGCCGCGCTGCGGCTGACGCAAGAGGGGCTGGCGCGGATCACATTGATGGACGGGCCGGATCTGCCGGGGGTGAGGGGCCTGCGCGCCGCGGATGCGCCCGATCTGGCGGCGCTTGCCGATCACTGGCATCGCCTGCGGGCGCCGAAGGGCATGACGGCGGCCCGGGCGCTGGAGGAGATGCGCGACCCGATCCGTCAGGCGGCGATGCGGGTGCGGCTGGGTCAGGCCGACGGCACGGTGGGCGGGGCGGTGGCCACCACGGCCGAGACCGTGCGCGCGGCCCTGCAGGTCATCGGCCGGGCGCCGGATGCGGGGATCGTCAGCAGCTTCTTTCTGATGCTGTCCTGCGCGCCGGATGCGCCGGTCCGGGGCGGGATGATCTTCGCCGATTGCGGGCTGGTGGTCGCGCCCGATGCGGATGAGCTGGCCGCCATCGCGCTTTCGGCGGCCGGAAGCTGCCGGCAGGTGCTGGCCGAGACGCCGCGGATCGCGCTGCTGAGCTTCTCGACCGCCGGTTCGGCCCAGCATCCCAGCCTGATCAGGCTTCACGAGGCGCTGGCCCTGATCCGCGCCGCCGATCCCGATCTGGAGGTGGATGGCGAGATCCAGTTCGACGCGGCGCTTGACGGGGCGATCCGGGCCCGCAAGGCCCCCGGCAGCCGCCTGACCGGGCGCCCGAACGTGTTCATCTTCCCCGATCTGGCCGCCGGCAATATCGGCTACAAGATCGCCCAGCGCCTGGGCGGACTGACCGCCATCGGCCCGATCCTCCAGGGCCTGGCCAAGCCCGCAAACGACCTGTCGAGAGGATGCACCACCGAGGACATCATATACGCCACCGCGATCACCGCAGTGCAGGCCGGAAAACATCAACAACAACACAGCCCCGATCCCGCAAAACACAACCGGCACATAACCGAAAAATGTGAGAGGAGATGACCCGCAATAAACGCCAGGGGGAGGGAGGCGCTACAAGTCCAGGACAAGCGGACAGTGATCCGAGACCTCGGGTGCATGGACCACATCGAATGCCCGCACCGCCTCTGGCTGATTGATCAGCATGTAATCGGCGAATTTTCCGGGCTTCCTGTAATGAGAGGTCCGGGTGCCTTCGAAGCCGCAACTTCTTACGAGTTCGGTCATTCCCGATTGTTCCAGAAGGGCGATGGTTTCACTGTCTGGCTCTACATTGAAATCGCCGCAGATCACGGCAAGATCGTCGGCCCGCGAAACCTGCTGCGAGATTTCCAGCAGCCGGCGGGCCTGTGCCGCGCGTGCGGCCGTATCCATCTTTCCGTTGAGATCGCGCAGGCCGTGCATATGGGTGACGCTGATCGTCCGGCCGGCGCTGTTATCATGGATACGAACGCCATGCGCATTTCTTGAACGCGGATGTTCGCCAAAGCCATCGGGCGAGAAATCCTTGTGCACAAATCCCTGAACCTGTCCTATGATGGTATGCGATCTGTGGACAAAGGTCGCCAGCCCCCATTGCGAGGGAACAGGCTTGTCATCATCCCACAGAACCCCCTGGGCCGCGGGGCAGAAGATTGCTATATGGTCGGGCAGAATTTCGCAGATATCCCTGAAGAAATTCGCCCTTTGCGCAAGCATGTGATCGCCATCCCTGTATGTCAGCCATTCCTTTTCACTGCCGGGGCTGTGGATGACTTCCTGAAGGCATAAAAGATCCGGGCTGTTCACGGACAGATAGGCGGCCAATTCAGCGTGAAGCTTTCCTCCCCAGCCGTTGAGACATGTGATCCGCAATTTGTCCCCCTCAGGTTTAATGGGCCATGCCGGGTTACATATCGAAAGCCGGTCACGGTATCCATCGGGCAGAGCCATACGATGTCGTAACCTCGCAACAAGATTACTGTGGCAGGAAAGTCGCAATTTCCGATAAAAACACTCAATCAATTTTCTCTGGTAACGGGCATCGCTATGGTGCCCGCACACGCGCCAGCTGCGCGACATGTTGCCCTGACAGGAGATCTGAATTGCTTAATCGCTTTCTGGGAGTGCTGCTTGCCGGCACGGTTCTGCCTTCATTCGTCCTTGCGCAGGAAACCGTGGTGCTGGACGAGATCGTGCTGAATGCCGAAAGTGGCGATACGCTGGATCAATATGGCTATCTTGCCCGGTCCGGTCGTCAGGCGATGCGGATCGATACCGAAATCAAACGCCTGCCGCAGTCGGTCAGTGTCATCACGCAGGATCAGCTTGAAGATCAGGCCCCGCGCACCATGCTTGAGGCGCTTAGCTATACGTCGTCGGCAACGCCGGGCGTGTTTGGCTTTGACACCCGCTACGACGCCTTTTACCTGCGCGG
This sequence comes from Paracoccus wurundjeri, assembly GCF_030678915.1. Lineage (GTDB taxonomy): Bacteria > Pseudomonadota > Alphaproteobacteria > Rhodobacterales > Rhodobacteraceae > Paracoccus > Paracoccus onubensis_A. Next base: position 77,986 of record NZ_JAUUTZ010000002.1, read on the forward strand.
TTTCCCTGCCTATCAGACGGGGGTGTTCCGCGACGGGTTGCGCAGCTTCAACGGGCTTTCATCGTGGTACCGGAACGATCCCTATACGCTGGAAGGCATCGCGGTGCTGAAAGGCCCGGCATCCTCGATGTTCGGAGTCAGCACGCCGGGCGGGGTGGTGAATCTTGTCAGCAAGCGGCCCAAGGATACACCTTTCCACGAAACCAGTCTTAGTTATGGCAGCAATGCGCGGACACAGGCATCGGTGGATTTTACCGGGCCACTGGATGAGGACGGGAACCTGCTTTACCGCTTTACCGCAGTGGCGCGCGATGCCGATACGCATCTGGACGGTTATGCCGACGACCATGTGTTGATTGCGCCTTCGGTTTCCTATCAGATTTCCGACACCCAGAAGCTGCTGGTCATGGGCGAATATGCCAAAAGCCGCACCGGCGCGATGGCATATAACTGGTTCGACAGCAGTCTTCCCGCATCGGACTGGAAGGTGACGGACGAGCCTGCGGGCGATCCCGATTACAATATCTACGATCAGGAACAATTCCTGCTGGGTTATGAATACACGCAGGATCTGGGCAGCAGCACGCAGTTCCGCCAAAGCTATCGCTATACGAAAGTGCGCAGCGACATGCGCTATGCCGCCCGGGCGGGCACATCGGCAGATGATCTGGTTCCGGTCAATTGGACGCGCTACCATGAAGATGCCAGCACGCATGTGATCGACGCCATACTTGAGCATCGGTTCGAGACCGGCAGCTTCGCCCATACCCTGGCCTTCGGTGCGGATTACACGCTGGCGAAATATGACGCGCATACCGGCAGCACGGTGTTGGGGCAGGCGGCAAACGATGCCATGGATGTGCCTTTTTATGCCTCGCGGAAGCAGACGCAAAAAGGTATCTACCTTGCCGACCAGATCGAGCGGGATGCACTGACCATCTCGGCCTCGGCGCGCTATGACTGGGTGACGACGGATTATGCCGACGTGGATCTTGAGACCGGCGAGGTCAGTGCGGGTCAGCAGAAAGACGAAGCCTTTACCGGTCGTCTGGGCATTTCCTATGAATTCGCCAATGGCGTGACGCCATTTGCGAATATATCCACCTCATTCGCGCCGAATATCAGCCAGGTCTATGAAAATGCTTCGGATAGCAGAGGCGCTCCGGCGGAGGCGACCGAGGCGTTGCAAAAGGAAGTCGGCCTGAAATACGAGTTGCCGGATGGCAATACGATGATTACCGCTTCCGTGTTCGATATCCGGCAGGATCATGGCATGGTGCTGGTCGTGGGGGATGACGGGCGCAATCGTGGCATAGATTACAATCTGACCTCGCGCGGGTTCGAGCTGGAGGCGAACAGCACCCTGGACAATGGCCTGAATCTTGTCGCTTCCTATACGCATATGAAAGTGACGATCGACAAGGGAACCGAGGGGACCGAGGGCAAGGAACTGTCGGGCACGCCCAATGACACGCTGTCGCTGTTTGCCAAATACGCCATTCCCTCGGGTGCGATGGAGAATCTCGCATTGATGGGCGGCATTCGGTATGTCGGCAAAAGCTTCGGGAACGATACCAACACAATGCGCAATCCCAGCCGTACCTATGTCGATCTTGGCCTGTCCTATGATTTTGCGAAGCAGGGCCATGCGGGGACGCTGCTGCAACTGAACGTGCGCAATCTGCTGGACCGCAGGGAACAGACCTGCACCGCCGGCTGGTGTTACCAGGATGAGGGTCGCACCATCGACCTGAATCTGTCGCGCCGCTTCTGACAGCGTTGCGGATACGGACCCGAGCGATGAGAAACGCCCTTCCGGTTGCCCTGATCTCATTGGGTGGGCTTTATGTCGCGCAAAGTGTCATCGGCGGTTTCATGTGGACGGCCCTGCCTGCCTATCTGCGTAGTCAGGGCATGGCGCTGGACCATCTTGGTCTGCTGTCGCTGCTGGTGCTGCCATGGGCTTTGAAGATGCTGTGGAGCCCGCAGGTCGAAAGCTGGCGCCGTCCCGCTCCGGGCAGGACCCGGACGCGCGGCGTTATCATGTTTGGCTGGGCCGCAACCGTGCTGATCGGGATCATGCTGATCCGGGCGGAAACCGCGCCTTTCGCTGTCATGCTGACCGGGCTGATGCTGATCGCCACGGCGACCGCCACGGTCGATATCGCCTGCGATGGTCATGCGGTCGAAGCGTTTTCGCCAAAGGATTACGGCTGGGCCAATGCGATGCAGGTGGGCGGCGCCTATGTCGGCGCGGCCCTTGGCGGAGGGTTGGTGCTGGTCGCGCTTGGCCGCTGGGGCTGGGGGCCGGGCATGATGACGATGCTGGCCTTGATGCTTGCCTGCAGCATGCCCTTTGTGCTGCTTCGCCAGCCCCGGCCTTTGGGGCCGCCGGCACCCGCCGGACCCAGCCTGCGCGCGGCATTGGTACGGCCCACGACCTTGCAGGGACTTGCGGTTACCGCGCTTTACGTTTCGGCCATGAAATCCTCGACCGGGTATTTCGGGCCGTTTCTGGTGGATAACGGTTTCAGCCTGACCGATATCGGCGTTTTCGGCGCGACCGGAGCGATGATCACCGGGCTGGCAGGAGCGTTGCTGGGCGGGGTGATCGTATCCGCCCTTGGCGCGCCTTTCGTGCTTCTGGCGGCGCTTGGGGCGCAGGCGGTAGTGCTGATTTATTGCCTGCTTGCCGCTTCGGGTGTGGCAATGCTGGTGCCGGGATTGCCGTGGATGGTGCAGATCGTCTCGCCCGCCTTCATGGCGGTCGGGTTCGTGGCGCTATATGCGCGGTTCATGGCATGGTCAGATCCCGCGCAGGCCGGCGTCGACTTCACCATATTCCAATGCGCCGATGCTTTGATAAGCATGGCGTTCGGAGTGCTTGCGGGGCAAATCATCCATTGGCTGGGCTATCCCGCGCAATTCGGGCTGTCGCTGCTTCTGTCAGCAGCCTGTTTCGCGAAGCTGAAAGCCTTGCTGCCTGCGCCGATACAGGCAGGCTGATCGCGACGTGTTTCCGGGCGGTTCCGTTTGACGCGGGCGTTGATCAGCAGCCGTCACTTCCCCTGACGCTGCGGCGCATATTCAGATTTTTAAGCGTCACTTCGTGCGCGCCACGGCTGTGGTTGCGCGCATGATCAGTTCGGCCTCGAAGCGGGTGCGGACAAGGAAATCTTCCTCGGCCCGGTCAACGGCGGCGGCCAGATGCTCTGCCGCAATCGCGCCGATCCGCCGCGCCGGAATGCGTACCGTCGTCAGGGCGGGCTCCAGTTCCGCAGAGCCTGCGAAATCGCCTATGCCAATGATCGAGATATCCTTCGGCACCGATAAACCAAGCTTCACTGCCGCGTAGATCGCTCCTTGCGCGATGACATCATTGCCGCATAACAGTGCCGTCGGCCGGTCCTGTCGTGCCAGCAGATCGAGGCAGGCATCTTTCGCCTGTGCGATGCTGTAAGGGGTCTGTATCTGCCAGGTTTCGTCAAGATCGGCTTCGGCGGCGCGGAAACGCTCGAAGGCAGCCGATTTCCGGGAACGGGCGCGGTCGTTCTCGCCAGTCGAGGGGAAGATCGTACCAATACGACGATGCCCCAGCATGATGAGATGATCGGCCGCGATACCCCCGATCTCGGCATTGTTCACGCCGACGCAGGAGACCGGGGATTCCGCGTCAAAATTCCAGATCGCCAGGGTCGGCACGTTCTGCTCGCGCAGTACCCGATAGGTGTCCGCGCTGTGGTCCAGGCCGATCAATGCCAAGGCATCGACCCGATGTTCCAGCAATTTGCGCACCAGCCCGTATTCCGTATCCAGATCATAGCCATGTGACGCGAGAAGCAGGGTGAAACCGCGTTCGCTGACCGCGTCATTGAATGCCTGAACCAGTTCGGCAAAGATCGCATAGGCCACCGTTGGCACCACGAGTCCGATCGTGCCGCTGCGCCGCCCGTGGATCGTTTGTGCCGCGCGATTGCGGATATATCCGGATTTGCGAATCGCCTGATCGATCTTTTTGCGGGTCGCCGGTTGCACCAGATCGGGATGATTCAGTGCCCGCGAAACCGTCGCGGCAGAGACGCCCGCAAGGTTTGCAACGGAAACGATATCTGTTTTATGCCGCTGTTTTTTCATTATTTATATGCCCTCTATACAAAATTAATGAAAACATTTGCATAACTATTTTCATCCCTTATCGTCAGATTCGCAAGTCGGTAACCGCTTTTTTGCAAACGATAAGGCGGCGGATCCGGCAGCCGGTTTCCGGCCGGCTTCATCGTTCAGAAGCAAAGGTATGTGGCGCATATGAATGTTCCCGACGACTTGTTGGCGGTAGATTCCATGATGGCGCGGGCACGCGCCGCGCAGGCCGGGTATGAGGCAGGCGGCAGCCAGCAGCGCTATGACCGGGCGGCGCAGGCTGCCGGATGGGCGATCATGGAGCCGGGACGCAACCGGCAACTGGCCGAACTGGCGGTGCAGACGACCGGGCTTGGCAACGTCGCCGACAAGATCATCAAGAACCATCGGAAGACGCTTGGCCTGATGCGGGATATCCGCGAGGCGCAGACCTTTGGCATCCTGTCGGACGATCCTGCGACCGGCATCATTGAAATTGCGCGTCCCATCGGAGTGATCGGCGCTGTGGTCCCTTCGACCAATCCAGCCGCCACGCCGGCGAACAATGTCATCAATGCTTTGAAATGCGGGAATGCGATCATCCTGTCGCCCTCGCCCAAAGGGGTCGCGTGCTGCGAATTGTTGCTGGAATTCATCCATGCGGAGTTCGACAGGATCGGCGAGGACAAGCGGCTGGTGCAGATGCTGCCTGCGCCGGGATCCAAGGCCAAGACGCAGCGCCTGCTGGAAACCGCCGATCTGGTTGTCGTCACCGGCAGTCAGGACAATGTGCGCCGGGCTTACGAGAGCGGCACACCGGCAATCGGTGTGGGTGCGGGGAATGTCGCCGTAATCGTGGATGAAACCGCGGAGCTGGCGAGCGCGGCGGGCAAGATCGCCGCGTCCAAGACGTTCGACAACGCGACCTCCTGTTCCTCGGAGAACGCCCTGATCGTGCCGGATAGCGTCTTCGATGAGTTCCGTGCCGCGCTTGAGGCCGAAGGCGGCGCCGTCATTCCGCCCTCTGAAGAGCAGGAGATCGTTTCGCAGCTGTGGCCCGATGGCCATCTGAACCGCGAGATCATTGCCAGCGATGCCGATGTGCTTCTGGAAAAGCTGGGGCTATCGGACCGGTTGCCAGCCAGCACCCGTTTCATTGCCGTCGAGACCGCGGGCATCGGCCCCGATCACCCGCTATCCGGCGAAAAGCTTAGTCGTGTCGCGGCGCTGTACCGGGCGCGGGATTTCGAGGACGCGGTGGATATCGCCCACCGTATCCTTGCCCATCAGGGAACGGGACATTCCATCGGCCTGCATACGCAGGACGATGAACGCGCGATCAGCATGGGCCAGAGCCTTCCGGTCTGCCGCGTCATCGTCAATCAGGCGCATTGTTTCGCGACAGGCGGCGCTTTCGACAACGGATTGCCTTTCTCGTTGTCGATGGGTTGCGGAAGCTGGGGCGGCAACTCTATCGATTCCAACCTGCATTGGCGGAATTTCATGCAGCGTACCCGTATCGTGCGGCAGATCCCGTCACGTGAACCGACCGTGGAAGAGATTTTCGGCGAATACTGGGCGGAGGCCGGAGAATGAGGTTCGATCCCAACCGGCCGCCCGTGGGAACGGTGCGCGACTGGCTGGATTTCCGCGCCGGTAACGATCCGGACGGGATCAGCCATATCTTTGCCGATGACGATACCCGCATGAGCTGGTCCGAATTGCGCGACGCAGCCCGGGATATCGCCGTGCGGCTGGCGGGACTGGGTGTGGCGCCGGGTGAAAGCGTTGCACTGATGCTGCCGAACGGGCGCAACGCGGTCGCGGGCCTGTTCGGCGCGCTTTACGGCGGGTTCAGGGCGACGATGATCAACCTTGTCGCGGGCGCGGATGCGATAGGCTATGCGCTTGGCCATTCCGGCGCGCGGATCGTGCTGGTTGCGGCGTCGCAGCGCGAATTGCTGGAACAGGCGCTTGAAGGAAACGGCGGGCCATTGGTGATCGTCGCATCCGATGAGAGCGGATTTGCCTGGCCTGCGGATGCCATGCCCGGCGAGTTGTGCCTTCATGATGCCTCGGACCATGCCCTGCTGATGTATACCTCGGGGACGACCGGGCGTCCCAAGGGGGTGCTGCACAGCCATTCGAGCCTTCTTGCAGGCGGATGGACCTCGGCGAAAGCGCATGAATTGATGCGCGCGGACCGGGCGATGTGCGTCCTGCCAATCTATCACATCAACGGCTTATGCGTGACGATCATGGCGCCGCTTGTCTCGGGCGGTGCGGCGATCGTTTGCGAACGTTTTTCGGCCAGCCGGTTCTGGCAGATTTGTGCGCAGCACGGGGCAACATGGTTTTCGGTCGTCCCGACCATCATTTCACATCTCCTGCATGGCACACAGATGCCCGATAAGGCCGTGCGCGAGCGTATCCGGTTCGGCCGCTCGGCTTCCGCTGCCTTGGCCGTCGAGGTACAGAACGCCTTCGAAGAGCGGTTCGGCATTCCCATCATCGAAACAATGGGGCTGACGGAAACGGCGGCACAGATCCTGTCGAACCCCTTGCCGCCAGGGCTGCGCAAGATCGGCTCGCCCGGTATGGGCATTGGCGTCGAGGTCGCGATCATGTCCGGCGACATGACGCCCCTGCCTGCCGGGACCGAGGGAGAGATATGCGTGCGGGGGCCGAATATCATGCGGGGCTATCTGAATAATCCCGAGGCGACCGCCGTCGCGCTAACGCCGGATGGCTGGCTGCGAACCGGCGATCTGGGCCGGATCGACGAGGATGGCTATGTTTTCGTCACAGGCCGTCTGAAAGAGCTGATCATCAAGGGCGGCGAGAACATCGCCCCGCGCGAGATCGACGAGGCGCTTTATGCGCTGCCGGATGTGATCGAAGCCGCGGCCTTCGCGCGCAAATGCACCACCTATGGCGAACGCGTCGAGGCCGCCGTGGTCCTGTGCGAGGGATCGGTACTCAGGGCCGAGGACATCTCGCTGCTATGCGAGAAGCGCCTGGGCAAGTTCAAGACGCCGGATGTCATTCATCTGCTGCACGAATTACCGAAAGGACCGTCCGGCAAGATTCAACGCCTGCGGCTGGCACAAATGACCGAGTGACGCCGCGCCTGCCCGTGGGAGGGAATGGGGCGGGGGAGCCCCATGAGGGATGTCGGTCACAAAGGGAGGAGACATAAATGACGCTGTATCATTCACTTAAAACGGTGCTGGCCGGCGCTGTCACGGCGGGGCTGATCACGCCGGCGGCGATGGCGCAGGACTATCCCCAGCGGCCCATTCAGATGGTGGTGGCCTTTGGTCCCGGCGGCGGCACGGATATCATGGGCCGTCAGATCGGGAAGATGCTGGAGGCAGAGCTTGGGGTATCTATCCCGGCTTCCAATGTCGCGGGTGCTTCGGGTAATGCCGGACTGACGCAGATGCGCACCGATCCTGCTGACGGCTACACGATCGGTACCTTGATCTCGCTGACGGTCGCTTCTTGGGCGGCAGGGTTGGGCGACAGCAAGCCCGAGGATTTCCATGTGCTTTCGGTCGTGCAGAACTCTCCGTCATTTCTGTTCGTCGCGGCCAATAGTCCATATCAGACCGCCGAAGATCTCTTTGCATATGCCAAGGCCAATCCCGGGGAATTGACCGTCGCGACCTCGGGCTATGGCACGCAGGACGATGTCACGCTCAAGTTGCTGGCCAGGGATGGCATCCAGATGGAGAATGTGCCCTTCCAGGCCCCGGGCGAACGTTATGCCTCGCCTATCGGTGGGCATACGGCGGTACTGTATGAAGAACCGGGCGATATCGCGCAATTTATCGAGGCCGGGCAGCTGAAACCGATCGTGGCTTTCTCGGCGGAGCGTCATCCGGCGTTTCCCGACGTGCCGACGGCGACCGAGCTGGGGCACGATATTTCGGGACTGGATAATTTCCGCGCGATTGCCGTGCGCGCCGGTACCGATCCGGCCATCGTCGAGAAACTTGAAGCTGCGCTGGGAAATGTTCTTGCCAGCGAGGAATGGCAGAATTTTTGCACGGAAACCTACAGTTGCATCGAGCCGGTGACCGGCGATGCAGCGCAGAGCATGGTCACGGATTTCCTGCAACTGATCACCGAGCAGCTTGAAAGCTAAGGCGGGGCGAGGCAGCAATGACAGATTCTTACGCAGATGGAGCGCCCGAAAGGGATAGCCAAAGCAATACGAGCGAAAATCAGCAGGACGAAGGGATAGTGGTGCGGTTGATCCCGGTGCTGGTTCCGGCCTTGCTGCTGCTGGCGTCATTGATTTTGCCTGGTTTCATGTTTCATGCCGGCCAGCGAGGCAGCCTTCCGGGCCTTGGCCCCGCTGCCTGGCCCGGTGCGGTTCTTGCGGCGCTTGCTGTTTTTTCGGCGATCTGGCTGGCGATCGAGATCTGGGGCTTTGCCAGGTCGAGGAAATCGGCCAGCCTCTCCGCCCCGCATGACGAGGACGTTTATCACTACGGCAAGGCGATTATCGGCATCGTGCTGGTGATTGCCTTTGGCTGGTTGCTGCCCGTCCTGGGCTTCCCGCTTGCGACGATGCTGTTCCTGTTCATCTGGTGCCTCTACGGGGGGCTGCGCAATCCGCTGGTATTGCTGCTGGTTCCGGGTATCGGCACGGTTGCGCTGCTATGGGTGTTCATGGGTCTGGCGTTGATGCCGCTAAGCCGTGGCATGGGGGCGTTCGAAGGTTTCACCATCGCGCTATTGCAGCTTATCGGGATCTATTGAGAGAAGGACGCACGTGATGCAGACCCTTGAATTCATCTTGGGCGGCTTTCAGTCCGTCTTCCAGATCGCTGCCTTCCTGACCGTTGTCATCGGTTTGCTCGTCGGTGTGATCGCGGGCGCGCTGCCGGGGATTTCCTTTGTCAACGCAATGGCGATGGCGCTGCCCTTCACCTATACGATGGATGTCACCCATGCGATGCTGTTTCTGGGCGGCATCTATGTCGGAGGCGTCTTCGGAGGCTCGATCTCGGCGATCATGATCAACGTGCCGGGAACGCCAGCGTCATTGCCCGCCACCTGGGATGGCTATGCGATGACCAAGAAGGGGCAGGTCAAGCGGGCACTTACCATTGCCGTCACCGCGTCAGCTATCGGAGGGCTGATCAGTGCTTTGATGCTGACATTTCTTTCTGCGCCCTTCGCGAGCTTCGCGATGAAATTTTCGCAACCCGAATTCTTTGCCGCGACGGTATTGGGGTTGGTCAGCGTGATCGCTATCGCAAAGGACAAGCCGGTCATCACCATGATCTCGCTGCTCGTGGGCATGGCTATCGGTACGGTCGGAGTCGATCCGCTTTTCGGACAGGCCCGTTTCAGTTTCGGTGTACCCGAAATCGAAAGCGGCATTCGCTTCGTTGTCGTCATGATTGGCCTTTTCGCCATCGGCGAGGTCATCGATCTGGTCGCCACGGATCGCGATCTGCGCCCCAAGAAAACCGAGGGCAAGGCGGTCGGCGCCAGTTTCCGCGACATACTTGACGTCAAGGGCGCGATCCTGCGTGGCTCGGGTCTGGGCTGCATTATCGGCATCATCCCGGGCGCGGGCGCGACGCCGGGGGCCGTCATATCCTACGGGGTGGAAAAACAGGTCAATCCGCGCGGCGCAGAGTTCGGCACCGGCGTCGAGGGCGGTCTGGCCGCGCCGGAAGCCGCCAAGAATGCCACCACCGGGGCTGCGATGATTCCGCTTCTGACACTGGGAATTCCGGGCAGTGCGGCAACCGCGATCATGCTTGCCGCGATGATGTTGCAGGGCGTCAATCCCGGGCCGCTCTTGTTTGTTATGGACCCGTCCATGGTCTATACTATCTTCGCGGCGATGATCATCGCCAATATCCTGATGATCGGGGCGGGCGTCGGCGTCGCGCAGATATTTTCGTTTCTGATGCGAACGCCGCCGGCAATTCTGGCCGGGTTCATCGTGATCCTGAGCCTGATCGGCGCCTACGGGGTGAGGAACAATATCTTCGATGTATATGTCTGCCTCGTCTTCGGCGTTATCGGCTGGGTGATGAAGCGCGTGGGTTTCCCCTCGGCGCCACTGGTGTTGGGTGTGATCCTCGGGCCGCTGGCAGAGCGCTATTTCCTGACATCGATCGCTAATTCGCATCAGGATTATACCGTGTTCTTCAGCCGGCCGATCAGTGGGTCGATCCTGTTTATCGCCGCCCTTTTCGTGCTGTGGTCGCTATGGCCGTCGGTCAGGGCGCGGATCGGGCGCCGCTCGGCAGCCTCCTGAGCAGGAAGGCTTCAGTTCAACCCGTGCAGGGCACATCAAATCCGCTTGCCGGATCGGATCGACCGCTTCTGGCCAAAGACCGAAGAAGGAAATCACCCATGAAAATGACTACCGAGGAAGCATTCGTCAAAACCCTGCAAATGCACGGCATCCAGCATGCATTCGGGATTATCGGTTCGGCCATGATGCCGATCTCGGACCTGTTTCCCAAAGCGGGCATCACCTTCTGGGACTGCGCGCATGAATGCAATGCGGGGATGATGGCGGATGGATACAGCCGCGCGACCGGCCGCATGTCGATGCTGGTTGCGCAGAACGGGCCGGGCATCACGTCGCTGGTGACGCCTGTGAAGACCGCCTACTGGAATCATACTCCGTTGCTGGTCGTGACCCCGCAAGCGGCCAATAAGACCATAGGGCAGGGCGGCTTTCAGGAGGTCGAACAAATGGCCCTGATGGAGGATATGGTCGCCTATCAGGAGGAGGTCCGCGATCCCTCGCGCATGGCCGAAGTGCTGAACCGGGTGATCCTGCAGGCCAGGCGGGCTTCGGCCCCGGCACAGATCAACGTGCCTCGCGATTTCTGGACGCAGGTCATCGATATCGATCTGCCGCAGATCGTCGAGTTCGAGCGCCCCGGGGGCGGCGAGGAAGCCATTTCGAAAGCGGCCAGCCTGTTGTCCAAGGCGCGTTTTCCCGTGATTCTGAACGGTGCCGGCGTCGTTCTGGCCAATGGCATCGGTGATTCCCGCGCGTTGGCCGAGCGGCTTGATGCGCCGGTGTGCTGCGGCTATCAGCATAACGACGCCTTCCCGCAATCGCATCCGCTGGCTGTCGGGCCACTTGGCTATAATGGCAGCAAGGCGGCGATGGAACTGATTTCCAAAGCTGATGTAGTGCTTGCGCTGGGTACGCGGCTGAACCCGTTCTCGACCCTGCCGGGCTATGGGATCGATTACTGGCCGAAGGATGCGAAGATCATCCAGGTCGATATCAATGCCGACCGGATCGGGCTGACAAAGCCGGTATCCGTCGGGATCGTCGGCGATGCGGGTAAGGTGGCGCGGCGGATCCTGTCGCAGCTATCGGAGACCGCCGGTGATCAGGGTCGTCAGGAGCGGCGTGAATTGATCTCGACGACCAAATCCCGCTGGGCGCAGGAATTGTCCAGCCTCGATCACGAAGAGGACGATCCCGGCACTGACTGGAACGCGCGTGCCCGCAAGCGGGATTCCGACCGGATGTCTCCGCGAATGGCATGGCGCGCCATCCAGTCCGCGATGCCGAAAGACGCGATCATCAGCAGCGATATCGGCAATAACTGCGCCATCGGCAACGCCTATCCCGGCTTCGAGGCGGGGCGGAAATATCTCGCTCCGGGCCTGTTCGGTCCTTGCGGTTACGGTTTCCCGGCGATCCTGGGGGCCAAGATCGGCTGTCCGGATATTCCGGTGATCGGTTTCGCGGGGGATGGCGCTTTCGGGATATCGATGAACGAGATGGTCTCGCTTGCCCGGGATGGCTGGCCGGCGATCACCATGGTGGTCTTTCGCAATTATCAGTGGGGCGCGGAGAAGCGGAACACTACCCTTTGGTTCGACGATAATTTCGTCGGCACCGAATTGTCGCAGAATGTCCGCTATGCCGATATCGCGCGGGCTTGCGGTGTCGAGGGCGTGCAGGTGCGTGATATGACCGAATTGACCGCCGCGTTGCATGACGCTGTCGAGGCACAGATGAAGGACAGGAAAACCACCTTCATCGAGGTGTTGCTGAATCAGGAGCTGGGCGAACCCTTCCGCCGCGATGCCATGAAGAAACCGGTTGTCGTGGCCGGAATAGACGCTGCCGACATGCGATTGCCCGAAATTGACTGATGAAGCTGCTGGCTGATATTCTGCTGCGTGCCCAGGGTGCCCGCCGCCATATCGTCCTGCCCGAGGGTGACGATTCACGGATCGCACAGGGCGCGGCGATGGCGGTGGAACGGGGGGTGGCGGATGTGACTCTGCTGGGCGCGCCCGATGCCGTGACCGCGCGCCTGGCCGAGGCGGGGAGCGGCGAGAGTGATCGCTTGCGCATCCTCGATCCTGCGGTCACTCCGTTTTCGGAAGAACTGGCGATGCTGTTCCATCATCTTCGCCGCGGCAAGGGCATTACGCCTGACGAGGCCGCACGGACAGCCCGTCTGCCGCATGTTCATGCGGCGCTTATGGTTCGTGCGGGTTATGCAGATGGCACGGTGGGCGGCGCGGTCTTATCGACCGCCCAGATCGTCCGGACCGCGTTGCAGATCATTGGTCCGGCACCGGGCAGCAGGCTGGTCTCGAGCTATTTCCTGATGATGTTCTGCGACCGTGCCGATGGCAGGAATCATGGCTGCATATTTTCCGACGCGGGTCTGGTGATAGATCCAGATGCCGAACAACTGGCCCAGATCGCGCTGGATTCGGCATCTTCCTTCACAAGCCTGACGGGCAAGGTGGCGCGTGTCGCCATGCTGTCATTCTCGACTCATGGCAGTGCTTCCCATCGCTCGTCGGAAAAGGTTTCCGAGGCTACGCGGCTGGTGCGGCAGCGGGCGCCGGATTTGCTGATCGACGGCGAATTGCAGTTCGATGCCGCGCTTCTGCCCGAGGTGGCACAGAGGAAGGCCCCGAACTCACCCATTGCCGGCAACGCGAATGTGTTTATCTTTCCCAATCTGGATGCCGGCAATATCGGTTATAAAATCGCCCAGAGACTGGGGGGAGCGATTGCCATCGGACCCGTTCTGCAAGGGTTGGCGCAGCCTGCAAACGATCTGTCGCGCGGTTGTTCCGCCGAAGATGTATTTCATATGATCGCGTTGACTGCCCTTCAGGCGGCCAGCCATTCCACGACCCAGCCGCAACCTGTCCGCCAAGGAGCAGCCCTGCCATGACCCAGCCCCAGCTAGACACGTCGCCCAAGGTTTCGGACGAGGTTCGCAAGACGACCTGTTACATGTGCGCCTGCCGCTGCGGCATCAATGTCCACATGAAGGACGGCCGCGTTGCCTATATCGAGGGCAATCGGGACCATCCGGTGAACCGGGGCGTCCTGTGCGCGAAGGGCTCGGCGGGCATCATGCAGGTCAACGCCCCCTCGCGGTTGCGCGCGCCACTGCGCCGGGTTGGGCCGCGCGGATCGGGCGAGTTCGAGGAAATATCATGGGAAGAAGCTCTTGGCATCGCCGGCGACTGGCTAAGCCGGATTCGCGGAACCGATCCTTCGAAACTCGCCTTCTTTACCGGGCGCGATCAGTCCCAGTCCTTCACCAGCTTCTGGGCCCAGGCATTCGGGACGCCGAATTATGCCGCGCATGGCGGCTTCTGTTCGGTCAACATGGCGACGGCCGGGATCTATACGATGGGTGGCGCGTTCTGGGAGTTCGGTCAGCCCGACTGGGAACGAACCCGGCTGTTCATGCTGTTCGGCGTGGCCGAGGATCATGACAGCAATCCGATCAAGATGGGCATCGGCAGGCTCAAGGCGCGCGGCGCGCGGGTGATCGGCGTCAACCCGATCCGGTCGGGCTATAACGCGGTGGCCGACGAATGGCTGGGTATTACACCGGGCACCGACGGGCTGTTCATCCTGTCGCTGATCCATTGCCTGATGTCGGCGGGCAAGATCGATCTCAACTATCTGGCCCGTTACACCGATGCGCCGCTGCTGGTCGATGACGAAACCGGCCTGTTCCTGCGCGACAGTGATGGCAAGACGCTGGTCATCGACCGCGCGACAGGCGAGCTTGCGCCCTTTGACCGCAAGGCCGTGCGCCCCGATCCGAATGCCCGCCATCCCGGTCATCAGACCGTGCTGCAACTGATGGCGAAACGTTATCTGTGCCCGGAATATGCGCCCGAAGCCGTGGCCGGTCGCTGCGGCATCCCGGCCCCGCGCATCCGCGCCATCGCGGACGAGATAGCCCGCGTGGCATTTGAAGAGGAAATCACGCTGAACCGTGCCTGGACCGATTTTCGCGGCGAAAGGCACGAAACCATGACGGGACGTCCCGTCGCTTTCCATGCGATGCGCGGTATCTCGGCGCATTCCAACGGGTTCCAGACCTGCCGGGCGTTGCATGTGCTGCAGATCCTGCTGGGCTCGGTCGAGGTGCCGGGCGGCTTCCGTTTCAAGCCGCCTTACCCCAAGCCCGTCGAGGCGCATCCCGTGCCGCATTGCAAGACGCAGCCCGATTGCCCGCTGGACGGCCCGCATCTGGGTTTCGTAAGAGGCCCCGAGGATTTGGCCCTGACCGAAGACGGCACCCCTGCGCGGATCGATAAGGCGTTCACCTGGGAAAATCCCATGTCGGCGCATGGGCTGATGCATATGGTCATCTCGAACGCCCATGCGGGAGATCCCTATCCGATCGACACGCTGTTCCTGTATATGGCCAACATGTCGTGGAATTCCTCGATGAATACCCGTGGCGTCATCGAGATGCTGACCGATACGGATGAAAACGGCGATTATGTCATCCCCCGGATCATCTATTCCGATGCCTACAGTTCCGAAATGGTTGCCTATGCCGATCTGATCCTGCCGGACACGACCTATCTGGAACGGCATGACTGCATCAGCCTGCTGGATCGTCCGATCTGCGAGGCCGAGGCTGCGGCGGATGCGATCCGCTGGCCGGTGGTCGAGCCGGATCGCGATGTGCGCGGCTTCCAGACCGTTCTGATCCAATTGGCGAATCTTATGGAATTGCCGGGATTCGTGGACGAGGGCAAAGCGCCGAAATGGCGTGACTATGCCGATTATATCGTGAACCACGAACGCAAGCCCGGCATCGGTCCGCTGGCCGGCTTTCGCGGCAATGGCGATCAGACTGGACGCGGGGCGCCGAACCCGGATCAGTTGCAGCGCTATATCGAGAATGGGGGCTTCTTTGTGAACCACATTCCCGGGGAGGCCGGTTTCTACAAGCCGTGGAACATGGTCTATCAGGATTGGGCGGTGGGCATGGGCTTCTACGACAAGCCGCAGCCGTACCTGTTCAACCTGTATCTGGAAACGATGCGCAAATTCCAGCGTGCCGCCGAAGGGCATGGCGAACGGCAGCCGCCGGATCATCTGCGCGGACAATTGCGCCGGATCATGGATCCGCTGCCGATCTGGTATCCGCCATTTGAAGATGATCATACGGATCCCGCCGATTATCCCCTGCACGCGTTGACGCAGCGACCTATGGCGATGTATCACAGCTGGGGTAGCCAGAACGCATGGCTGCGCCAGATTCATGGTCATAACCCGCTTTACGTCCCGCGTGATGTCTGGGACCGGCATGGCTTTCAGGATGGCGACTGGGCGCGGGTCAGTTCGGTCCACGGCAGCATCACCGTGCCGGTCGCGCTGCATGGCGGGCTGAACGCGAAAACGGTCTGGACATGGAATGCGATTGGTAAACGCAAAGGGGCCTGGGCTCTGGATCCTGACGCCCCCGAAGCGACACGAGGCTTTTTGCTGAACCATCTTATCCACGAATTGCTGCCGCCGCGTGGCGATGGCCTTCGCTGGACGAATTCCGATCCGATCACCGGTCAGGCGGCGTGGTTCGATCTGCGTGTCAGCATCGAGAAAGTCGCGCCGCAGGCCGAAACCGACCCGGCTTTCGCCGCGATTGGCTCGCCTGTGGGGCGAGGGCCGAAAAACCTGCAATGGAAGGTAAGCGAATGACGTCTTTGCCGCAGAGTACCGAGCGCAAGATGGGACTGGTGATCGATCTGGATACCTGTGTCGGCTGCCATGCCTGCGTCATCAGCTGCAAGGGCTGGAATACCGAGAATTATGGCGCGCCGCTGTCCGACACGGATGCCTATGGCGCCGAGCCTTCGGGCAGTTTTCTCAACCGTGTCCACAGCTTCGAGATCGAACCGGAGGATAACAGTCCCGCGCAGATCGTGCATTTTCCCAAATCCTGCCTGCATTGCGAAGATGCGCCCTGCGTCACCGTCTGCCCGACAGGCGCCAGTTACAAACGGGCCGAGGACGGTATCGTTCTGGTCAACGAAGATGCCTGCATCGGATGCGGCCTTTGTGCCTGGGCATGCCCCTATGGCGCGCGTGAGATGGATAGTGCAGCGGGGGTGATGAAGAAATGTACTCTCTGTGTGGACCGTATCTATAACGAGAACCTGCCAGAGGAGGACCGGGTGCCTGCCTGCGTTCGCACCTGTCCTGCCGGCGCCCGTCATTTCGGCGATTTGGGCGACAGGGAAAGCGCCGTTAGTCAGTTGGTCACTGAACGGGGCGGCTTCGACCTGATGCCCGAGATGGGAACCCGCCCGGTAAACAAATATCTGCCACCCCGGCCCAAGGATCGGCTGAACGGCGCGGGCCCGAGATCCGCACCCCTTGCCAGCCCTTCCGCCGGCGCGACAGATGCGCAAGGCTTCTTTGCCTGGCTTGACCGCGCTTTGGAGAAAATCTGATGCATCCGGCACCTTCCGTCATCATCTTCACCGTCCTTTCCGGAGCGGGCTTCGGCTATCTGGCGTTTCTTGGCCTTGGACTGTCGTTGGACACCGGTTTTACGGCCTTCTGGCAATTCACTCTGGCATTCTCGATGGCGGTAGGCGGGTTGATTTCATCGACATTCCATCTTGGCAATCCGCAGCGCGCTTTGCTGGCGTTTACCCAGTGGCGGACAAGCTGGCTCAGCCGTGAGGCATGGGCGGCGGTCGCCACCCTGCTGATTGCAGGGTTTTATGCGATTGGCGTGATATTCTTCGCTACCCGTATTACGTCTTTGGGATGGCTGGTCGCGGCGATGTGTATCGCGACGGTTTTCGTAACCTCGATGATTTATGCGCAGATGGCGACTGTTCCCCGGTGGAACACGGTTTTGACGCCGATCTATTTCGTTGCCGCCGCACTTGCCGCCGGAGCGATGCTGGCAGGGCAAGGCGCGACGGCAATTCTGTTGCTGCTTGTTCTGACGCTGATTCAGATTGCCTGCTGGTTGCGCGGTGATCGCCGCTTCGCGGAGCGCGGTCACAGCATCGCATCGGCGACGGGTCTGGGTACGCCCGGAAGTATCCGGCTCTTCGAAGCCCCGCATAGCGGCAGCAATTATCTGCTGAAAGAGTTCGGCTTTCAGGTTGCCCGCCGCCACGCCGTGAAGCTGAAGGTCATCTGTATTGCGACCCTCGGCATGATCCCGGTTCTGCTTATCTTCCTGGGAGGCGGTATCGTTTCACTGATTCTGGCCTTCGCATTCCATCTTGCCGGCATATGTGTATCGCGATGGCTGTTCTTCGCCGAAGCGGAACATGTGGTGCAGCTATATTACGGGAACGCTCCGGCGCCACTTGGCACCTGATAAGGCAATGAAAGGATTTGCCTTGTCGGCGCGTTCAGTGGCAGGTTGCGGAATTGATGTGGTCAGTATATACTCCTGTTTCATACTTATATGAGAAGAGGTCTTTCATGGGGCGCATCAAGGTAAATCTGACGATCGATGAAGAACTCTCGCGGGCGGCGCGCGCTTACGGGCTCAACATGTCGCGTTTGGCGGAATCCGCGATCGCCGCAGCCGCCAAAGAGGAACGTAATCGGCGGTGGCGCGAGGAAAATCGCGAAGCAATTCATGCATATAGCCATGAGGTCGAGCAGAATGGTGTGCCGCTGGCGCGTTACCGTAGCTTCTGATCGGGTTTTCAATGGCGCAGTTTGACGTTTTTCGCCTGTCTGATGATCTTCTTGTCGTCGATTTGCAGACCGATCTGATCGGGATCGATGCTACGCGGATCGTCGCACCGCTTCGGGAAGAGGGAGCCTATGCCGCCTTTCCCGGCTTAACGCCCGCTGTGGAGGTCGGCGGACGCAGATGGATCGTGAGGGTTCAGGAAATGGCCGCCGTGCCCGGGTCGGAATTGCGTGATTGCGTCGGCAATCTTAATCATGCGCGTGATCCGCTCAAACGGGCTCTGGACATTCTGATTGACGGCGTTTGACAGGATTATTCCGTCAGACCAGCGTGTTACCCGGCACCGGAGAATGATCAACTGACAGCGGCTTGTCCAATGGCAGATGGGAAAGATCGAATCGAAGGCGATTCTGTCGTAGAGTAACGCCGGTATTATTTTCACCGCAAAGTGCCATATTGACATGATGAAGGATAGCAATCGCCCCCCGGCAGGGACGCCCGATCTCTTTCGCGAATGCTTTCGCATTTCGCGCGCCGAGTTATGGGCCGATGGCATCGTGCATGCCGTGGGTATCGTGCTGGCGATTACGGCGGGTTCGGCTTTGCTGGCGCTTTCCGCCATGCGCGCGGCCCCTGCGGAATATGTGGCCGTCGTCTTTTACGTCGCGTCGCTGCTTACGGTGCTCTCGGTCTCTTGCGCCTATAATCTGTGGCCCGTCTCCGCGGTCAAAGCCGTGTTGCGCCGCTTCGACCATGCCGCGATCTATCTTCTGATCGCGGGAACCTACACGCCTTTCCTTGCCCAGCTTGACGGCATGTCGGCGGCTGCCATGCTTGTATTCGTCTGGGTGGCCGCGACGCTTGGGATTGCGGCGAAGCTGTTTCTGCCCGGCCGCTTTGACCGGCTGGCCATCCTCTTTTACCTTGCCATCGGCTGGAGCGGAGTCGTGATCGCCGGCGACCTCGCCGCAATCCTGCCTGCCAGCACCGTGTGGCTGACGATTGCGGGCGGTGTCGCCTATTCGATCGGGGTTCTTTTCTTCATCTGGCGCAGCTTGCGGTTCCAGTCGGCCATCTGGCACGGTTTCGTCGTCTCGGGTTCCGCGCTTCATCTGGCGGCAATGATGGATCTGTTGGTGGTCAACCGGTTGTGACGTCTGGCCCTATTCCATGCCGAGCTGGCGATATACCCTTTTAACGTAATCGCCGAACGCTGCGCTTGTCTTGATGTCGAGATGGCGCGGATGAGGCAGGTCGATGCGGAAGAAATCCGCCATGCGCGCAGGTCCGGCCGTCAGCACCGCACAATGCGAGCCAAGGAAGATCGCTTCCTGGATACCATGCGTCACGAAAACGAATGTCTTGCGGCTTTCTTGCCAGATGCGCAGCATTTCGAGATTCATCTTCTCGCGCGTGATTGCGTCAAGTGCGCCGAATGGCTCATCCATAAGCACCAGTTTCGGATCGTGAATAAGGGCGCGCGCGATTGCGGCACGCTGCTGCATGCCGCCCGAAAGTTCGAACGGATATTTGTCGCCTGCCTGGCCCAACCCAACCATCTGCAGCAGATCGCGCGCGCGTTCGCGCGCTGCTTTCATCGGCAGGCCGAGAATCTGCGCCGGCAGGATGACGTTATCCGAGATCGTACGCCATTTGAGCAGCAGCGGTTGCTGAAACACCATGCCGACATCACGCCCCTCTACGAATGAGCCGTGACCGTCACCGATGCTCACCGTGCCGCCATCCGCGTCATGCAGCCCGGCCAGGATCTTCAGCACGGTCGTCTTGCCGCATCCCGATGGCCCGACGACCGAGAGCAAATCGCCCTCGTTGATGTCAAGCGTCACATCCGAGATGGCAAGCGCCTCGGTTCCTCCGGTGCGATAGACCTTGCGTACATTCTGCAGCCGGATCAGCGGCGAAGCTTCCGTGTGGGATGCGGTTTGCGCGGCAGTGTTCATGATAGCCATCTTTCGCGGTTGGCCACGACGAAATCGTCGTCGGCGAGGTCGGGATGGGCGGCATAGATGCGGTCGATCTCGGCGGCCTGTCCGGGCGAAAGACCTTCTTCCGGATCGAGACACCAGATGCCTTCCAGAAGCCCCTGCCGGCGCAGCACTTCATGGCAGCCGGCGATACAGCCGTGGAAGGAATTGGCGACGTCGAAAAAGGCCGCGTTGCAGTCGGTCACGCGCGCGTCGAGGCCCATAAGCTCTGCCGGCATCGCCTTCCCGGCATCGATCGCCGCATGAATCCTGTCCAGCAATTCGACCGCCTTGCGCGTCCAGACCGACCAATGGCCAAGCAGGCCGCCGCGGAAGCGCAACCGCACCATATCGTTGCCGCGCGGAATATCGAAGGGCGTGGCGAGATCGGCGACGATGTGATCGTCATTTCCGGTGTAAAGCGTGATGCGATCTTCCGCGCGGGCTTCCACGACACCGCGCATCACGTCGAGCGTGCGATAGCGGTTGAACGGCGCCACCTTGATCGCAACGGCATTGTCGATGGCGGCGAAGCGGGTCCAGAACGCAGCGTCAAGATCGATGCCGCCGACCGCCGTCTGCATGTAGAAGCCGATGATCGGCATCTCGCGGGCAACGGTTTCGCAATGGGTGATCAGCTCGTCACCCGAAGCGCCACGCATTGCGCCCATGCTGACAAGTACGGCATGATATCCGAGATCGTGGGCGATAACCGCCTCGTTGACGGCTTGCGCCGTCTTGCCCGCCACGCCGGCGATCATCACCAGCGGCCGATCCGTCCAGCCGGCCGCGTCGTTTGCCGCAGCTTTGAGAACCGGTTCGTAAAGCCCCGTATCCCGAATGGCGAATTGTGTCGTATGCACGCCGACGGCAAGCCCGCCAGAGCCCGCATCGACATAATAGCGCGACAGCGCGCGCTGGCGGACCGGGTCGAATTTGCGATTCGCATCGAGCGCCAGAGGATGCGCGGGGATCACCGCGCCCTTGCGCAGGATGGCAAGAACGTCTTGCGGCAGATTGGAATGATGAAGACCCATGTCGAAGACGTCCTATCCGAATTCCGGCCCGGCGATCACTGCGGTGTGGCGCGGGTTTCCGGGAATTCCATGCGAGCCTTTCCTCATGCGGAGGAAAGGGCGTTGACGGGTGAACCCTCTGGCTTTCAGGAGTCCGGTCAGCTTTCTGCAGCGCTCTGCGACATCGAGGAAAACCGGACCTTCGAGTGCCGAAAGAACATGATCGACAAGCCCGGCGATGGCCGTGTCATCGGTTCCGACCACCGGGCCGATCTGCGTGGCGACCCGTCCGTCGCGTCCGAACGAGAAAGCGCCATTCGCACTTTGATGCGCAGCAGGACAACGGGCAGCAAGATCGCGGAGGATCGCAGATCGATTCGCGCCGAAGGCAATGTTCGCGGCCTCGATCGCGGCAGCGTCGGTTTTGGCCGCATCGGCTGGCCGGGGCGCGTTTCCGCGGTTACCGGTACCGGTTCCCTGCCAGCGGGTAAAACGGCTGACCGGTTCGAAACCCAAACCCTGATAGATCGGCTCACCGTCCGGCGTCGCGTCAAGCCATGCGCTGCGGCCCTGACTTTCCAGTTCCGCGATGCAGGTTTTCAGAAGGGATGTCCCGAATCCGCGCCCGCGCCAGGCTTTGCGCGTCAGCACCATTCCGATCCAGGCGAAATTGTCACCGTAAGGCATGATCGCCGCCGTGGCGACCAGATGGTCGCTGTCGAACAATCCGAATACCCGGCCCTGTCTCAGGAAAAGCAGCCAATCCGCCGGAAGCTGGTTCCAGCCGGCTTCCGCAGACAATTCCATCGCTTGCGCGATGTCATCATCCGACAGGATGACCGGAGCGAATTGTTCAGTATGCGCCATCGCGCGCCTCGAAATGCGTTGGCTTGTTATGGGACGGCATCGCGCGGGAGACCCAGTCGGCCGTCCAGTCCAGCATCCTGTCAAGCGACACCAGGGGATAGCCGAACAGACCATTGGACTGGCGCGCGTTGGATAGCCATGCCTGTGGCGTTTCCTGACCGATGATGACGGGATCGCGACCAAGCCTTTCGGCAAATCTTTCGGCAAGCCAGCGCACCGGGATCACTTCCGGGCCGGTGACGTTGATCGGGCTTGTCGGGACGGTTGCCTGCTTCAGGCAACGCAGCGCGATCGCATTGGCGTCACCCTGCCAGATCACGTTCACATGTCCCATGGAGACGTCGATTGGCAGGCCGTCGCGCACTTTCACCGCCACGTCGTGCAGCACGCCATAGCGCAGGTCGATGGCGTAGTTCAGCCTGTAAAGCCGGCCGGGCGTTTCATGGATGCCCGAGAAATATTCGAACATCCGCTCGCGTCCGATGCAGGATTGCGCATATTCGCCGGGCGGATCCAGTGGCGAGGTTTCGTCCGATCCCATGCTGTCCACCGGCGCGAACGCATAGACGCAGCCGGTCGAGAAGGCGACGATGCGCGACTTGCTGAAGGTCTCGGCGACGAGCGCCGACATATGCGTATTGGTCGCCCATGTCTGCGGCTGGCTGCCGCCCGAGCCGAATTTGCGGCCGGCCATGAAGATGATGTTCTGCACGTTCGGCAGGGCCCCGAGCGCGGTGCGGTCAAGCATGTCGCAGGCGATCGTCTCGACGCCATGCCTGTTCAGTTCCGCGCGCGCTGCGGGGTCGCTGTAGCGCGCCACGGCGACGATGCGCTTGCCGGGCGCGGCATTGCGGGCCAGCCGCGCCAATGTCGGACCCATCTTGCCGCTTGCGCCGAGGATCATGACATCGCCGTCCAGAGCGGCCATGTCCTGGACCAGAGCACGTGAAGGACGTGCCAGGAAATCGTCCAGTTGCTCTGGATTCTCGAAGCGATCGGGCAGGCGTGAGGTATCCAGCAACTCGATACCGTTCAGGTTGGGATCAGCGTTCACGACATCCTCGCATCTTTGGGAACGATCAGGTATTCGAGCAGCAGCACCGCGAGATAAAGCGCGATGCCGATAAGCGTGATGAGCATGACAGCCATGAACATCGCCGGAGTATCAAGCGCGGCCTGCACCTGGATCATCAGGTAGCCAAGGCCGCGATCCGATGCGATGAACTCACCCACGACCGCACCGGCGACGGCCAGGATCGCGGCGACCTTCATGCCCGAGATGATATAGGGCAACGCGCCGGGAAGCTGGATGTACTGGAACATCTGCCAGCGCGATCCGCGCAGCGATTTCACCAGATCAAGCAGGTCGGGCTCTACCTCGCGCAGACCGCGTACGGTGGTGAGCAGGATCGGGAAATAGCAGAGCGAGAATGTGATCAGAATGTTGGTCGAGATGCCATAGCTGAACCACACGATCACCAGTGGCCCAAGCGCCACCTTGGGGATCATGTTAAGCGTCACCAGAAGCGGGAAAAGCACCATCAGCAGGATCCGCGACCACGAAAACAGCAATGCCGTCACGACACCCAGAACCAGCGCGAGCAGATAGCCTCCCACGATCTCGAGGCCGGTGACCCAGCTATTGCCGATCCAGTCGTACTGGGCCGAGCCGAGCGTGGACAGAATCTCGGTAGGTGCCGGCAGGATGAAGCGTGGCACCTCGAACATCCGCACCACGATTTCCCAAAGCGCGAACGCCGTCAGATGCGCGATGACCGCGACGAGCCGCATCCGGTTGGCGCGACGCCGCTCCAGCCGGGCGATTTCTGCGGCGGGTGAAACCTCGGCTACTGAGACCATTCCAGTTCCCTTTTTTGCGCGGCATGCCAATTCGTAACGGCACATTAATTCGCAAAATCGTCACAGTCAACCAACTGGTTGATTAATTATCATGGCCGCAACGCGGACACGATCAAAGAGACAACATGTTCGCGCCGGCGCGCGGCCTGAGCAGGGGATGCCATGTCGCGGTCGAAGATCACGGATAAGGTATTGCGATTGGCAAAGTAGAAGAACGAGAGCGCGGCGATTGAAAGATACAGGTTCACCGGGCCGAAACGATCATTGAAGACGCCGGCAGCTATGCCCCGCTCCAGCGTTTCCTCGACAAGTTCGACGATCGGAGAATGCATCTCTGCCACTTTGTCGGAAGCCTTCAGATGTCGGGCTTCCATCCTGTTCTCGTCGTTGACGAGCGCGACGAATTCGGGATGATCGGCGAGGTAATCGAAGGAAAAGCCTACCAGAAGGCGCATCGCGTCCTCTGGCGGCAGATCGGAAAGGTGAAGTTCCTGTTCGCGCTCGCGGATCTGCCGGTACACTTCCTCCAGCGCTGCGCGATAAAGATCATCCTTGCTGCCGAAATAATGATAGACGAGTTGCTTGTTCACACCGGCTTGCTGCGCGATGCGGTCCACGCGCCCGCCTTCGAAACCATGGCTGCTGAATTCGATAACGGCGGCATCCAGCAATGCCTTCCATGTCGCGGCAGGGTCTCGGCGCTGCGGCTTCGCCTTCTTTGCGGGCCGTCCTGCAACGGGCGTTTCGTCCATCGCTATCTCTCCATTATAACCAACCGGTTGATTGTTTGTTGAACAACTGTATCATCGGTGCCTATAGTTTGCCACTCGGCTCATTCCAAGAAAGATGGGATGGCCGCCCGACACGCCATCGGAAGAAACGCTTACATTGCTGGAGACCCACATGACGTTTCGCAGAACCTTTTCACTGACCACGACACTTGCAACCTCGCTCTTTTCGTTCGGAGCTCAGGCCGCCGATATCAACATGGTGCTTAACTGGGTTCCCACAGCGGACCATTCGCCTTATTTCTATGCCAAGTCGCAGGGCTGGTATGAGGAGGCCGGCATCAACCTGACCATCGAGGCGGGCCGCGGGTCGGGCGCGGCTGCCCAGCGTGTCGGCGCGGGCATGTCGCAGATCGGCATTGCCGACATGGCGACCGTGCTGCTTTCCAAGGGTCAAGGCGCCGATGCCGTTGCGATCATGGCCGTCTATGCCAACTCCCCACAGGGTTTCTACTGGCTCAAGAGCAAAGGTATCGAGGGTCCGGAAGATTTCCCCGACCATTCCATTGGCAATCCTCCGGCAGACGCTTCCCGCATCATGTGGCCTCTTTTCGCGGAGACGGTGGGCATCGCCGAGGATTCGGTGAAGTTCGTCAATGTCTCGCCTCAGGCCAAGCTTACTTCGCTGAAGAGTGGCGCGATCGACATCACCAGCGATTTCTATAACGAGCATGATCTGAAGCTGCGCGAATTCGGCGACGATCTCGGTTTCGTCGCCTGGCGCGACATCGGCATCAATCCTTATGGTCTTTCGGTCGTCGTCAATGGCGATTTTCTCGAAGGGAACAAAGATGTCGTCGCCCAATTTGCCGCGATCACGCAGCGAGCCTTTGCTGCCTGCGTGGAAGACATAGACCCTTGCCTCGAGGCCCTGATGGCCGAAGTGTCGGGACTGGATCACGACAATCAGGTCGACCAGTGGAACCGCATCAAGGAGTTGATGGCAGACGAGACCACGACGACCGTCGCGCTGGGCGCATTCAACGACGAGCGCATGAAAGTCGACTATCAAACGGTCGAAACCTATTTCGAGCTTGAGCAGCCCTTCGATGTCGGGACGGCCTATACGAACGAATTCCTTGACGAGTCGATCAAAATGCCTGCCGACTGAGCGCGTCCCGGAAATACCGCTGGAACCGCCCCGCGCGACTGCTCCGGGGCGGTTTTCTTTGGGGAACCGTAAAAGACCTTGGGGACCGGCCGGCGAACCGGTCATGCAGCGTCTTGCGGAGGGTACGGACCGCCCGAGCGGCCAGCCACCAGATCAGAATTCAACCTGATCGCCGCCTTTCAAAGCGAGGATCTCGCGAGCCTCATCCGGTGTTGCGATATCCAGCCCCAGCCCCTCGATGATCTGCCGCGCCCGGGTCACTTGTTCGGCGTTCGAACGGGCGAGCCGTCCGGGACCGTTCCATAGCGAATCTTCCAGCCCCACCCGGACATGCCCGCCCATCGCGGCAGCCATGGCGGCAACGGCCATCTGGTTCCTGCCCGCGCCAAGGACCGACCATCGGTAATTGTCGCCGAACAGCCGGTCGGCGGTGCGCTTCATATGCATGACATCGTCGGGATGCGCGCCGATCCCGCCCATCAGTCCAAAGACGGTCTGGATGAACAATGGCCCCTTGACCAGCCCGGCATCGAAGAAATGCTTGAGATTGTAGAGGTGTGCACTGTCATAGCATTCGAATTCGAAACGGGTGCCGTTTGCGCCCAGTGTCGTCAGGATATGCTCGATATCGCCGAAAGTATTACGGAAGACGATGTCGCGATTGGCCAGATAGTCGCGTTCCCATTGATGTTTCAGCTTGCCATCGAAACGAGCCAGCATCGGGAACAAGCCGAAATTCATCGTGCCCATATTCAGCGAGGCGACCTCGGGCTGCCATGTCGCGGCGGGCCGGATGCGTTCCTTGATGGACATGGTCGGGGCGCCGCCGGTGGTGATGTTGACCACGCAGTCAGAACGCTGCTTGATCACCCGCAGAAAGGGTTCGAAGGCTTCGGGCGTCTGGTCGGGGCGGCCGTCCCGCGGATCGCGGGCATGCAGGTGGATGACGGCCGCACCCGCTTCGGCGGCGCCGATGGCCGCTTCGGCGATTTCGGCAGGTGTGACCGGAAGATATTCCGACATCGAGGGGGTGTGGATCGCGCCGGTCACGGCGCAGGTAATGATCGTCTTGCGGGGTTTGGCCATCAATTGTTCCTTTCGATACGGCTGCGTAGATGCCTGTCCAGCGCGGCCAGTTCCCGGTCGCGCCAATCCTGCCGGTCGCGGATAAGGGTGCCGGGAAAGGCTTCGGCAACGATCCCGCCTGCATCCTCGGTGAATGCTTCGCCGCGCGCCGCGCCATCGGTCAGGGCGGCGAGCATGGGGCCATAGCGGCGCATGTAATCGGGCACGCCGTCCGGGGCGTTCAGAAGGATCGTTTCCAGTGGACCCATGAATGCCCATCGGCGGCCCAGCCCGTGCCGCACTGTGTCATCCAGCCCTTTGACGCTGATCACGCCTTCAGAGACCAGCCGCAGCGATTCAGCCAGCAGCACGGCCTGTAAACGGTTCAGCACGAAGCCGCCGATCTCGTGGTTCAGCCGGGCGGGAACCTGTCCCACATCACGGAACAGCGCTTCGGCCCGGTCCATTGCTTCGGGCGCGGTGCGGGCAGAGGGGCAAAGTTCCACAACGGGAACCAGATGCGGCGGGTTCACGGGATGGGCGACCAGACAGCGCGCGGCGCCTGCCAGCCCTTCGGACCAGGCCGAGGGCATCAAAGCCGAACTGGATGAGGCAAGGATGGCCCCGGGCGCGGCCAGCCGGTCGATATCGGCGAAGAGAGCGCGTTTCACCTCCAGTTTTTCCGGACCGTTTTCCTGCACCCATTCGGCCCCGTCCAATGCTTCGGCCAAGGTAGGAATGGCGGTGACCTGATCGGCGACAGCCGGATCGGCCCCGGCATCATCGATCATTGCCGCGATATCGGCTGGCAGGCGTTCCAGAACATCGGGATCCGGGTCCCAGACCCGCACGGACAACCCCGCGCGGGCGAAGACGATTGCCCATGATCTGCCAATCAGTCCGGCACCAACGATAGCGATTGCGGTCATCTTTTTTCCTTTACAGCCAAAGCACCTTGCGGCGCAGATCGAGATCCTCCGCCAATGCCCGCGAGGGTCCTTCGTGAAACACCCGCCCCATTTCCAGCGCGACGGTGCGATCCGACAATGCCAGCGCCAAATCCAGATTGTGGTCGACGATCACGATGGACAGATATTCGCGCAGCCGGTCAAAGCTGTGAAACAATTGCTCGACCACGGCAGGCGCCAGACCTTCGAATGGCTCGTCCAGCAACAATATTCTCGTATCGCCCGACAGCGCGCGGGCCACTGCCGCCATCTGCTGCTCTCCACCAGACAGGCGGTCGGCCTCGGTCTCCATGCGTTCTCCCAGACGTGGAAAGAACTCCAGGATCTGCTCGTCGCTCCAATGGCTGCCCGCGCCGGTACGCCGCCTGATCCGACCCAGTTCAAGGTTCTCGCGCACGGTCATTCCGGCGAACAGGCCGCGCCCTTGCGGAACGTAACCGATCCCCGCCCGTGCGATGGTGGCCGAATCCAGCCCGGCGAGCTCGCGTTCTTCCAGCCGGATCGAACCGGAACTGACCGGAGCGATGCCGATCATGGATTTCAGCAGGGTCGATTTCCCGGCGCCATTGCGCCCCAGCAAAGCCAGGATCTCGCCCTTGCGGATATCGAAACTGGCATCGTGAAGGATATGGCTTTTGCCGTAATGGACATTGACCTTGTCCAGCGTGCAAACCGCTGCGCCGACCTCGCCCGGATTGGCGCTTGCGGCGACCTCGGCAGTGCCTGAGCCGATATAGATCTCGCGTACGGCATCCGAGGCGCGGGCGTCGGCGACGGTGCCATCCAGCAGAACCTTGCCTTCATTCATCACCGTCACATGATCGGCAAGGTTGAAGACCCGGTCGATATCATGTTCGACCAGCAGTACCGGAATATCGGCCGAGACCTGTTTGATCAGATCACCGACCCGCTCGCGCTCTGCAACCGACAGGCCGGCCAGCGGCTCATCCGCCAGCAGGACGCGTGGATGGTTGGCCAGCGCCAGTCCCAGGTCCAGCAGCCGCTGACCGCCATAGGACAGCGAGCTTGCCTTGGCCCGCTCCATCCCGGCAAGACCCACCCAGGCCAGGATCTGCCGGGCCTTGTCGTTGATCCGGTCGATACTCTCGGTGCGCAGCCATGGATTCATGCGCAAGGGATCCTCGGCCTGAATGGCCAGCCGGATATTTTCCTCGACGCTCAGATCGGGGAAGAGGCTGGTGATCTGGAAGGATCGGCCCATGCCCATTTCGGCAATCCGCCCGGCGGACAGGCCGGCGACCTGCTGTCCGGCCAGCGTGACATTCCCGCTATCGGGCGTCAGCATCCCGGTCATCAGGTTGAAGGCGGTAGTCTTGCCCGCGCCGTTCGGTCCGATAAGCGCGTGCAGGCTGCGGTCCTGCACATCGATACTGACGCCATCGACGGCCTTGAAAGCGCCGAAGGATTTGACGAGATCCTGCGCCTTCAGCACCGATCCGGCGGGATCGCCCTTGGCGCGCAGCATCCCGGGCAGGGGCAGCGCCTCGACCCGGCGTTCGGCCATGGCGGCGTTCAGATCGGGGCCGGGGAACAGCCGGGCCGAGACCTGTCGCCCGATGCCGATCAGACCGTCGCGGGCGAACAGAACAAATCCCACGAAGACCAACCCGAACCAGAACAGCCAGTTCTGGGTATAGATCGACAGGTATTCGCGGAACATGATGTAGAACAGCGCCCCCAATGCCGGACCCAGAAAACCCCGCATCCCGCCGATCACGGTCATGGCCAGCAATTCGCCCGAAAAGATGATCGACATCGGTTCGGCCGAGGTCAGCCGGTTCTTGTACAGCAAAAGCCCGCCCGCCAACGCGGTGACGCTGGCCGACAGGACGAAGGCCGCAAGCTTGTAGCGCAGCGTGCTGTAGCCCAGCGCGGTGGCGCGGGTTTCGTTTTCCCGGACCGCTTCCAGCACCCGTCCAAGCGGGGAATTCACAAAGCGCCACATCGCTCCGGCCACAAGGAGCGCGATGATTACAACGACGATATAGAAGTAAAGATTGTCGTTCAGGTCGATGCCCAGCAGAACCGGTCGCTCGACCCCGCCCAGCCCATTCTCGCCGCCGGTTACCGAGGTCCAGCGGAAGGCGACGGTAAAGCCAAGCGCGGACAGCGCCAGCGTCATCAACGAGAAATAGACCCCCCGCCGCCGCAGCATCAGCCAGCCGAACAGCAAGGCGACCACCGCCGTCAGTGTTACCGACAGAATCAGCGGCAGGACGAAGGCATTTCCCGGCAAGGCGAGGGCGATCAGGGCTGCCGCATAGGCGCCGAAGCCGAACCAGGCGCCATGCCCGAAAGACACCAGCCCGGTATAACCGGCCAGCAGGTTTAACCCCATGCAGGCCAGTGCAAAGATGACGACCTCGGTGGCCGAGGTCATGGTCAGGCCGACCGCCTGCATCAGCAGCGGCAGCGCGACCGTGGCGGTCAGTGCGATTGCCAGGGGATGAAGAAGCGGATGTCTTGCGGGCATGGGATCACTCGAAACGCAGGATTCGTTCGCCCATCAGCCCGCGTGGACGCAGCAGCAGAACGAGGAACATCAGCAGGTAGATGGCTGCCAGCGACCATGACGGCAGATTGATACCGATGACGAAGCCCTTGACCACGCCGACCAGGATCGCGGCCAGAACGACCCCCCAGAACGATCCCAGCCCGCCGATCACCACCACCACGAAGGCCGCGGTCAGCACTTCGGTACCCATCGCGGGATGAACAGGAACGATCGGTGCCATCAGCATGCCCGCCAGCCCCGCCAGTCCGATGCCAATCCCCGCGACCACCGACAGATAGGGCCGCAGCGAGATACCCATGGCGCCAAGGACGTCCGGGTTCTGGATACCCGCCCGCACGATCCGGCCAAAGGCCGTCCGGTTCAGCAGCAACCACAGGGCGGCTACCGCCAGAACCGCCACCGTGATCAGGAAAATGCGATAGCGCGAATAGATGAAATCTCCGATGAAAACCTGTCCGCGCAAAAGCTCGGGCATGTTGTAGGCAAGGGGCGCCGCTCCGAAACTCCACCGCAGGGCCTGTTCGATGATCATCGCCAGACCGAAAGTCAACAGCAGCGAATAAAGCGGATCGGCCCTGTAGAAACGCGTGAACAGCAGCCTTTCGACGATCATGCCCAGCCCGGCGACGATCAGCGGGACCAGGATGACCGCGCCGAAAAAGCCGGTATAGGGCGTCAGTGCGATGGCCAGATAGGCGCCGATGGCGAAAAACGCCCCGTGGGCGAGATTCACGATCCCGCCGAGGGAAAAGATCAGCGATAGGCCGATAGCGATCAGAAGATAATAGAAGCCGTCCAGCAACCCGTTCAGAAGCTGGGAGAGAAACAGGAACAGACTCATCCCGATGGTACTCCCTTGCATGGGTCGGGGCGCCGCGAATGCGCCCCGCCGGTATCAGGCGGAAAAGCTGCAGCTGCCGCCGACCGCATCGGCGATCAGGGTCTCCAGCGGTTGATCCGGCGCAGGCAGCGGTTCCGAGGTAGTGAAGATGTCCCACTCGTTTTCCGCATCACCGGCAGGCACGGCGGTGATGGCGTAGATTTCCTGCAGCAGCTGGTGATTTTCCGAGTTGAAATAGCCCTCACGCGTTTTCATCATGTCGAACTTCGCCTCCGGGTCTTCGAAATATTCGATGATCGCTGCGGCATCGGTTCCCTTGGTCTCGCGGATGGCCTGGGCCAGGATCTGGATTGCCATATAGTCGCCCCAGGCCTGATTTTCCGGCGGCATGCCGTATTTGTCGGTGAACGCCTTGGTGAACGCCTGGGAACGTTCAGTGTCGATCTGGTGGTTCCAGACGCAGGGCCAGGTGCCGCGGAAATTCTGCACCCCGGCAGCCCATGCCATTGCCGTGTCGAAGCCGAAGCCGCCGACGGGAAAATCCAGCCCGAATTCGCCGTATTGCTTGAAAAAGCTGGTGATTTGCGTGCCGGCGAGGTTCAGGGCGACCAGATCGGGCTCGGCGGCGCGGATCTTCAGCATGAAAGACGAAAAATCGGTCGCATCGGTCGGCACCAGATCCTCGCCCGCGATGCTGCCTCCATTGCGCTCCAGAAATGCCTTGGCTCCGGCCAGCAGGTCATGCCCAAAGGCGTAATCGGCGGTCAGGACATACCATTTCTTGCCCTCGACCAGCCCGCTTTGCAGCAAATGCTGACCTTCGGCATTCACATACATGGCATTTTGCGTCTCGACATGGAACATGTGCCGCTTGCAATCGGCCCCGCGCAAAGCATCGGAATTGGCGCCGGTATTCAGGAACAGTGTCTTGCCGCGTTCGACGGTTTGGGCGATGGTCAGTGCGGAAGCGGACGAGATCTCGCCGATAATGGCGGCGACCTTGTCGCGACCGATCATCCGTTCCGCCTTGGTCGAGGCCGTCTGCGGATTGACCGAATCCTCCTTGATCAGTTGCAGCTGGCGACCATCGATGCCATCCGCCGCGTTGATTTCCTCGACCGCGAGTTCGGCAGCCATCACCGCATATTCGCCAAGCGGACCAAGGAAACCGGTATGTGGGGTCAGGTGGCCAAGGATGATGGGGCCGTCCTGCGCCCGCAGGATTGAGGGCGCAGCCAGCGTTCCCAGGGCAGCGGCGCTCGTGGTGCGCAGGAACCCGCGGCGGTCGAAACTGGAACGGAGAGTCATCGAACATTCCTCCTCTGTTCGGTGTCGGATCACGCGGCCTCCCCACCGCTGCGATCTGAGATCACAGTTTTATTTTATGGAACATTTGTCAACGATTCATTTGGATATCTCTTGCAGAATGAGATCACAGTCGTCAAACTGGTGATATGATCAGGATGAATAAATGATCCCGGATTCTCCCCCCGTTACGCGCCCCGGTTCGCTTGCCCGGCAGGTGCATGACATTCTTTGCGAAATGCTGCTGTCCGGGCAATTGCGGCCCGATGACCGCATGTCGATGCGCGACCTGGCTGACCGGCTGGGCGTGTCGGTCATGCCGGTGCGGGAGGCAGTCAGCCGGCTGGTCGCCAGTGGGGCATTGGAGGTCAGGCCGAACCGTGCTGTGGCGGTGCCAGTGCTGACGCGAGCTGGATTTCAGGACCTGACCGAGGTCCGGATTCATAACGAGACATATGCGGTACGGCTTGCCGCCGAACGCATGCCGGTGCGCGCGATGGATGAAATGCGAAACCTTGACCGGCGTTTTCGCGATTCGCTGGTCAATCCCGATGGACGCGAAGCGGTGCGGGCCAACAAGGCGCTGCATTTCCATATCTATGAAGCTGCCGGATCTCCGGTGCTGTACGAGGTGATCTCGACCATGTGGCTCAAGGCCGGGCCGGTGATTAATCTCGATCTGGGGAATGCTTCGCGCCGCAATCGCAATGCCGCATCGGTGCGCAACCATGCGGATCTCGTCGCGGCCATCGAGCGGCGGGACGGCGGGGCGGCGGCCACGGCGCTGGCTGCCGATATCCGTTCGGCCGCTGAATTCATCCTGTCGCGTGACGCCTTGCGCGGCTGAAACGGGAGGGGGAAGGATGGACTTGCAGCTAGCAGGACATCGCGTGATCGTCACCGCGGGCGCCAATGGCATAGGACGCGCCATTGTCGAGGCGTTTCTGGCCGAGGGCGCCCGGGTCGCGACCTGCGATATCGATGAGGCCGGACTGGAAAGCCTGCCATCCGGGGCCATCTGCTATCGCGTCGATGTCGGTGACACGAAGGGGCTGGGCGATTTTATCGATACGGCGACCGCCGATCTGGGCGGGCTCGACTGTCTGGTGAACAATGCGGGTATCGCCGGGCCGACCGCGCGTATCGAGGATATCGACCTGGCGGCGTGGGAACAGTGCATGAATATCTGCCTGACCAGCCAGTTCGCGGCCTGCGCCCGCGCCGTGCCGTATCTGCGGAAAAGCGATAATGCTTCGATCGCGAATCTGTCTTCGGCTGCGGGACGGATGGGGTTCCGGCTGCGCACGCCCTATTCGGCGGCGAAATGGGGGGTGATCGGGCTGACGAAATCGCTGGCCATTGAACTTGGTCCCGACGATATTCGCGTCAACGCCATCCTGCCGGGACTGGTCAGCGGCGACCGGCAGCGCCGGGTACTGGAGGCCAAGGCGCAGTCCCAGGGGCGCAACGTCGCCGAGATCGAGGCGGAGGCTTTTTCCTTCGCTTCTATCCGGCATTATGTCACCCCGCAGCAGATTGCCGATCAGATCCTGTACCTGGCCAGCGGCAGGGGCGGCACGATCTCGGGGCAGGCGATCTCGATCTGCGGTGATCTGAAGATGCTGGCTTAGCATTTACGGATGGTGCTGATCGGGATGCAGGTCCGGATCCATGCCGACACCCGAAGAGCTTCAAGGATTATCGACAAGAGCTCGGATTACTTCACCGGCTCTTATGGCGTCGACGGCGGTGGATCCGGTAGTATGCCCGAATTATCGAGAACATTCAGGGGAGGAATGGTGTCCAGTGCAGGGCTGCGGGATCATCTACCCCAAAAAGAAGGGATCGCCAGCAAGATAGCGGCGATCCCTGCAACTGTTCATTTCCGAACTTAGAAACACTTTTTTACCAGAAGAGAAACCTACTCAAGGCCCGGAGCCGGTTCTTCCGTCGCGGGCGCAGCGGCAGGATCTGTGGTCATGGCATCGCCGCCTTCACCTTCTTCCTTGCAGGCACCAAGTGCCGTGGTGGCAGCAAGTGCGGCGACAATAACAAATGCGCGCAGGGGCTTCGGGTTAATAGACATTCCGCTGTATCTCCATTGCAACTTCGTTTCGCTTCCCACGATGGCGCGTATGCGCTTAGCTGGTGATGCATCGCAGGCTGCCTGTCATGATCTAATCCATTCGCGCCGGAGCGACCAGACCTCCACTGAATTAGCAAGCGAAAACAAGCCATTTACATGAAGCTCGCTTGGCGAATTCCCGCTGTAGCCATGGAGGCGCGAAAACTTACCGCGCGGTTCGAGTTGCTGTCGCAGGCTTTTGGCTTGACCGGGATCGGGGCTTGTTATGGTGCAGCCATTTGACGTGATATGTTATTGCGTCGGCAGCCATCCGCAGCGTGGTACAGCGGATCCCATCCGTCTTAGACCAGCCACTGATGGCAGAACCGTCGTTCCGATAGGCCCCAGACCGATCATGCATAGACAGTCATGCCGGACCATTCAGATGGGTTGATCGAACCGGTGCCTTTTGGTGCTGGATTATTGCCCGGAAATTTCGCAGGATCCGCTGTGGCGCAGGGATATTGATGTATATTTTTGATGCCGGTTTTTCCTTTGGTTTGCTTGTGTCTGTTGATCCTGACAATCGGGGCAATGCGTGAATGGCGATGAGAAGCACGGAAATCACGATGCGGATTTCAGGACGCGAGACAGCTTGGAAATTTATGCGACAGGAAAACAGGAGAGGATAAATGACCGATGCAAGGAATTTATGGCTGCATATTGGGTCGGAAAAGACGGGTTCGTCATCCCTGCAGACCTATCTGCTTAGGAATCGCGCAGCATTTGAGAAGAAGGGGCTGCAATATGTGACTCCCGCACCGAAAATGCGGGAGTCCAATCGCCTTGCCATCAGCCTTGGTAACGGCAAAACAGGAGAAGCAGCCAATATCTGCGCCGAGATTTTCAAAAACGCGCAGTTTGAAGATATGCGCGATGTCGTTGTCTCCAGCGAGATGTTGTTCAGAATTCCGGCTGCCAAATTGTCGACCATCATAAGGGAGCATATCAACGGGGCCGATATCAACTTGAAAATCGTCTGCTATATCAGGCGGCAGGACAGGTATCTGGAATCTCTATATGCCCAGCGCGCCAAGACCGGGAGTTTCGTCGGAAGCCTTGAGGATTACGTTGCAAAACAAAAAGCTGCGGGGGGTACGAATTACAATGACATCATCCAAAGCTGGAAAGATGTATTTCCTGAAGCCCGGATTATCGTGCGGAGATACGAGAAGGATCATCTTGTTTCCGGGGATGTCGCAGCGGATTTCCTGTCATTGATCGGCCGTGAGAACCTTTATTCCGCGGAAGGACGATCATTCGGGAATAATGCGCCTCATGCGGATGCGCTTGCCGTGATGAGCCAGTTGGCCCGTTTCAAGAACTACAAGCCCAGAGAAATCTATCGCCGACTTCATAAGCTGGGTATTCCGGATACCGGCGCGACAAGGGTGATCTTGCCATATGATCTGCGCTGTCAAATCATGGATGACTGCACCAAGGGGAATGAGGCAATACGGAAGGAATATTTCGTGGATTCGGCCACGTTGTTCGACATGTCTGATCTGAAGGTGCCATATGAAACCGAACAAGCCAGCACATTTACGGAAGAACAGCTGGAACTGTTGCAAAAAGTTTTCAGGGCAATCCATGAACTGCAACTGAACCCCGTTCGTAACCGGTGATCCTGAAAAGATTGTGTCGGCGGGTTCAATTCTTGTTTCCGGGAAGCTGACCATCAATACCACTTGCGACATACATGAGACCGTGAGATTCTGATGGCCTGATTCAGGGGATATCGATCAGCATGACACAGTCCAACGCATCATTGAAAACGCTGATCCTGATCTTTGCCGGATTGTATCTGCTGATTTCGGTCGCGGTATTTTTGCTGCTCGTGGCGTTGGAGATGTTCTTCCAGTTCAGCTTCGACAGCAGCGCAATGGGTGTTGTCATTCCCACATTATCGGCGATGCAGGTCGGCACGATGTATTTCAACCGGACCGGCCAGCGTCCCCAGCGCGGTTTCGCCTGGAAGGCGGGTTTCAGTTTTGCATTGACTTCGACCCTGCTGGGCGTTGCGGTGTTCATCGCGGTTTATCTGTTGGGGCTATTCCCCGAATTGGACGAGATGCTGCGCGAACCTGCTTCGGTTGCGATCCTTGCCGGGATTCTGGTCGTCGTTTCATTGCTTCTTTCGGTTTTATGCAGATTCAGTTTCGGATTCGGTGCCCGGCAAGCGCAGAAAGTGAAAGAAAAAATGCAGGCGCGCGGTTAGCCGATTCCATCCGCCGCCCATAGCGGTAGCCCGGAAAATCCGCCGCGCGAATCCGGCGTTATGCCATGGCCCCGAAGCCGAACAGGTCGCAGGCGCCGGAATTGGCGTGACGCATGGTTTCGGATAACCACAATAGACTCATGCCCCTTTTTTGTCCGAAGGTCCGGCTCTGATGGGAGACGCGACGGAACGGTGCGAATATCGGATCACTGCGGGTGTCGG
The DNA here is from genome assembly GCF_030678915.1 of Paracoccus wurundjeri. Classification (GTDB taxonomy): domain Bacteria; phylum Pseudomonadota; class Alphaproteobacteria; order Rhodobacterales; family Rhodobacteraceae; genus Paracoccus; species Paracoccus onubensis_A. Next base: position 114,982 of record NZ_JAUUTZ010000002.1, read on the forward strand.
AGGATTGCGGCTATCACGAGAACCTTGATAGCGGCGGTGCCGCTGGGCCGGGAATTTCGGCCATCCGGAAACGCACGGGGTTTGTTGGTTCGGACCGGGGGCTATGAAGTGCCGAACAAGGGAAGAGGCCGGATCGACCCGACTGGATGTCGTGCTCTGATCGGACGGAGTAGATCGTACGAGTAGGGAAAGGCGCAGAAATGAAGCTCGAGGAAGAAATGCACCAGCAGGGTGAATACGACGACGACGGTGCAGGTAGTGAACGGTCGGCGCGGTTAACCTGGATTCTGCGCCTGATGGGACTGGTTGCGGCGGGAGCTGTGTGGTTGCTGCTGGGTGGTTCGGACGATTTGCCGGCCGATGCCCGCATCGTCGCGGCGATTGGCACGTTGATGGCGATCTGGTGGATGACCGAGGCAATTCCCCTGTCGGCAACTGCCCTGCTACCCATCGTTCTGATTCCGGCTTTGACCGGGCGCACGGTCGGCGAGGCCACCGCACCCTATGCAAGTTCCATCGTTTTTCTTTTCCTTGGCGGCTTCCTGATTGCCATTGCAATGGAAAAATGGAACCTGCACCGTCGCGTGGCACTGCTGACCCTGCGCAGGGTAGGGGTGCAGCCGCGACAAATCGTGCTGGGGATGATGCTGGCGACCGGCTTTCTGTCCATGTGGGTATCGAATACCGCAACGACATTGATGATGCTGCCCATCGGGATGTCGGTCCTGTCCCTGATGATGGATCGCAGCAAGGCACATCAGGGGGAAGATGAATCACCGCAGACGCTACCGGCCAGCGCGGAGCTTACCCGCGTGACCGAGGATCGCAATATTGCGTCATTCGGTATCTGCCTGCTGCTGGCGATTGCATGGTCTGCTTCGATGGGTGGATTGGGTACGCTGCTTGGCAGCCCACCTAACGCCATCGTCGCGGGCTATGCCTCGGACGAGCTTGGCCGCCAGATCGGGTTTCTGGAATGGATGCTTCTGGGTGTACCGCTGGCTTTCGGGTTCATCTTTATCGCCTGGATATTCATGACACGCTTTCTCTATCGTTTCGATCTGCCCGAGATCCCCGGTGGCCGGAAGATGATCGACGATCAGATTGCCGCGTTGGGCCCGCTTAGCCAGGGAGAGCGCATGGTGATGTTCGTCTTTATTTCCGCGGCTGTCCTGTGGGTGGTGCCGGGCCTTCTGAGCAGCGTCCCGGCCGTCGATGCAGCACTGCCCTGGCTTGGCAGTCTGGACGATACGGCGATCGCCGTCGCGGCAGGGCTAGCGATGTTCATTCTGCCCGGCAAGGGAAGGACTCAGATGGTGCTGAACTGGAGGGATGCGGAAAACGGTCTGCCCTGGGGAGTGCTGTTACTGTTTGGCGGGGGGCTGAGCCTTGCCTCGGCGGTGGCGGCCTCAGGGCTGGACAGCTGGTTCGGTGCCCAGGTGCAGGGGCTTGGTGCGCTTCCCAACCTGCTTCTGATCGCGGCGGTCGTCACGATTATCCTGTTCCTGACCGAAATTACCTCGAATACCGCAACTGCGGCGACCTTCATCCCGATTCTTGGTGGTGTCGCGCTTGGAATCGGGGCTGATGCGATGAGTTTGCTGATCCCGGCAGCCTTTGCCGCCACATGTGCCTTCATGCTGCCTGTCGGCACTCCGCCCAATGCTATCGTCTTCGGTACCGGCAGGGTGACGATTGCCCAGATGGCCCGAGGCGGAGTGGTGCTGAACATAATCGGTATATTGCTGATTACCGGCACCTGCTACCTTATCGGCGGTTTCGCCATGGGGCTGACGTTCTGATGTAGCTTTCGGGGCATTCGGCCTTGTTGACAGGTAAGAATCCGCGGAAAGATATCAGCACCTGACCCAAGAATTGCCTGCGATCCGGGTTTTCTCTGTCGCGCCCACGAGTATTTCAAGGGCGCGGCAAAAATGATTGGAATCCGGTTATAGCACTGACCGGAATGGCCAAAATTGGCCATGTTGTTGTCTTCTTTTCCCTGTTCCGGAAACTTGGGGTTGACAGGATTGCTTTCTGGCATCCATCATTCATAATACCAGAAGATGAACTACGATGCTCCGGCATGGGCGGCGTGGTTCGATGACGACATGTCCGTCAGGAGGGGGAAACATGCTTGATAAGACCAATGTCCGGAAAACGCTGGAGGCGGTAAAGGCCGAGGGCCGCACGGCTCTGACCGCGCCTGAAGGCAAGCTGTTATGCGATGCCTATGGTATCTCGGTCCCTGACGAGGGGCTGGCGACAAGTGCTGACGACGCCGCCAGACTGGCCTCTGATATGGGATTCCCGGTGGTGATGAAGATCGTCTCGCAGGACATTCTTCACAAGACAGATGCCGGAGGGGTGATCGTCGGCGTGGAAACGGCCGACGATGCGCGCAAGGCATACGACACGATCATCGCCAATGCGAAAAACTACAAGGCCGATGCCGATATCAGTGGCGTTCAGGTTCAGCAGATGGTGCCGGCGGGGCAAGAGGTCATTATCGGCGCCGTGACCGATGGCAGTTTCGGCAAGCTGGTGGCCTTCGGCCTTGGCGGTGTGCTGGTCGAGGTCCTGAAGGATATCACCTTCCGGCTTGCACCCGTCGATAATGCCGAGGCGCTGTCGATGCTTGACGGCATTCAGGCCTCTGAAATGCTCAAGGGGGTCCGCGGCGGCGACCCGGTCAGTCGCGAGGCGCTGGCCGATATGATCGTGCGAGTTTCGCAATTGATCAGCGATCATCCGGAAATCTCGGAACTTGACCTGAACCCGGTCTTTGCAACCAAGGACGGCGCAATTGCCGCGGATGTGCGCATCGTTCTTGATCATGACCAGCCCGAGCCCCGTCACCGACCCAGCCAGGAAGAGATCGTGACGGCCATGAACAAGGTGATGCGCCCGCGTGCGGTGGCCGTCATCGGAGCTTCGAACGAACAGGGCAAGATCGGCAACTCGGTCATGCGCAATCTCATCGACGGGGGATATAACGGCGATATCTATCCGATCCACCCAAAGGCTGACGATATCCTTGGCTACAAGGCTTATAAAAGCGTCAAGGATGTACCGGGTGAAATTGACACCGCTGTCTTTGCCATCCCGGCTAAATTCGTGGCCGGCGCATTGACGGAATGTGGCGAAAAGGGAATCCCCGGCGCGGTGCTGATCCCGTCGGGATTCGCCGAAGCGGGTGAGCCGGAGTTGCAGGAAGAGATCGTAAAGATCGGCCGCAAGTATAATATCCGCCTGATGGGGCCGAATATCTACGGGTTCTATTACACGCCCGACAATCTTTGCGCGACCTTCTGCACGGCTTTTGACGTGAAGGGTTCGGCGGCGCTGTCATCGCAATCGGGCGGGATCGGCATGGCGATCATCGGCTTTTCGCGCTCGGCGAAGATGGGTGTGTCGGCAATCGTCGGATTGGGTAACAAATCCGATATCGATGAAGACGATTTGCTGACCTTCTTCGAACAGGATGACAACACAAAGATTATCGCCCAGCACTGCGAGGATTTGAAGGACGGGCGGGCCTTTGCCGAGGTCGCCAAGCGCGTCTCGAAAACCAAGCCGGTGGTGGTTCTGAAGGCCGGGCGCACTTCGGCCGGTGCCAAGGCCGCATCCTCGCATACCGGGGCTTTGGCAGGCAACGACAAGATCTACGAGGATGTCTTCAAGCAATCGGGGGTGATCCGCGCCCGGTCGCTGAAACAGCTTCTGGAATTCGCGCGGGGCATTCCGGTCATGCCGGTGCCCAAGGGCGAAAATGTGGTGATCATCACCGGGGCGGGCGGTTCCGGCGTGCTTCTGTCGGATGCCTGCGTCGACAATGACCTGAACCTGATGTCGATGCCGGACGATCTGGATGCGGCTTTCCGCAAGTTCATCCCGCCTTTCGGTGCGGCGGGCAATCCGGTGGACATCACCGGGGGCGAGCCGCCGGAAACCTATAAGAACACGGTCCGTCTGGGGCTGGAGGATGACCGCATCCATTCGCTGATCCTTGGTTACTGGCACACCATCGTCACGCCGCCTATGGTCTTCGCCAAGCTCATGGTCGAAGTGAAGGAAGAGATGGCCGCCAAAGGTATCGAAAAGCCGATGGTGGCTTCGCTTGCCGGTGATGTCGAGGTCGAGGAAGCGGCGGAATATCTCTATCAGCACGGCATCCCTGCCTATGCCTATTCCACCGAACTCCCGGTCGAAGTGCTGGGCGCCAAATATAAATGGGCTAGGGGCGCGGGCCTGCTTTGATCCTTTCGGGTGGTCCGGTTCCGGCTTTGCGCCGGAGCCGGGTCGCTTCGGGATTTGGGCTGTCCGAACAAGGAAAATCACAAGATGCATATACATGAATATCAGGCCAAGGATGTCCTGAGATCCTATGGCGTGCCGGTTCCCGACGGGTTCGCCGCGATGGATGCCGATGAAGCGCAGGCCGCAGCGGGGAAGCTGCCCGGGCCGGTTTTCGTCGTCAAGGCGCAGATCCATGCCGGCGGGCGCGGCAAGGGCAGTTTCAAGGAACTGGGTGCGGATGCCGGTGGGGGTGTGCGGTTGGCCCGATCGGCGGATGAAGTGCGCGAACACGCGGCGCAGATGCTGAACAATACGCTGGTCACGGTGCAGACAGGCCCCGATGGCAAGCAGGTGAACCGGCTTTACGTCGAGGCAGGGTCACAGATCGACAAGGAATTCTACCTGTCCCTGCTGGTCGATCGCGCGACCGGCTTCACCTCTTTCGTGGTGTCGACCGAGGGCGGGATGGATATCGAGACGGTGGCGCATGAAACGCCCGAGAAAATCCTGACGCTTGGCGTCGATCCGGCAACCGGGTTCATGCCTCATCATGGCCGCGCTGTGGCAAAGGCACTGGGACTGACCGGCGATCTCGCCAAACAGGCGGGAGCATTGGCCGGTAAACTTTACACGGCTTTCATGGCCCGCGACATGGAGATGCTGGAGATCAACCCGCTGGTGCTGACCGGTGACGGCCAACTGCGCTGTCTCGATGCAAAAATGGGTTTCGATTCCAATGCGCTGTCCCGCCATCCGGATATCGCGGAAATGCGTGACGAAACCGAAGAGGACGCCAAGGAAATCGAGGCCTCGCGCCATGACCTGTCCTATATCGCGCTTGACGGGGATATCGGCTGCATGGTCAACGGGGCCGGTCTGGCCATGGGAACGATGGATATCATCAAGTACCACGGCGGAACGCCTGCCAATTTCCTTGATGTCGGCGGCGGCGCGACTGCCGAAAAAGTGGCGGCGGCGTTCAAGATCATCACGGCGGATCCCAATGTAAAAGGCATTCTTGTCAATATCTTCGGGGGCATCATGCGCTGCGATGTGATCGCCGAGGGGATCATCACGGCCGTGAAAGAGGTCGGGCTTTCGGTACCGCTGGTGGTGCGCCTTGAAGGCACGAAAGTCGCCGAGGGTAAGAAGATCATCGAAGAGTCGGGACTGAATGTCATTTCCGCCGATGATCTCGACGATGCCGCGCAAAAAATAGTCAAGGCAGTCGGAGATTTAAGCTGATGTCCATTCTCATCAACAAGGATACCCGGGTTCTGTGCCAGGGCATGACCGGCAAGACCGCCACTTTCCATACCAAGGCCGCTTTGGAATTCGGCACGAAAATGGTTGGCGGCGTGGCCCCCGGCAAGGGCGGATCGACGCATCTGGACCTGTCGGTTTTCGACACGGTTCTGGAGGCGCGTCAGGCGACCGATGCCGATGCCTCGGTCATCTATGTGCCGCCGCTTTTCGCCGCCGACGCCATCTGCGAGGCGATTCAGGCGGAAATTCCGCTGATCGTCTGCATCACCGAGGGCATTCCGGTTCTGGACATGCAACGGGTCAACCGGGCGCTTTCCGGTTCGAAATCCCGTTTGATCGGTCCGAACTGCCCGGGGCTGATCACCACAGATGAGTGCAAGATCGGCATCATGCCCGCCTCGATCTTCCGCAAGGGCTCGGTCGGGATCGTCTCGCGTTCGGGAACGCTGACCTATGAGGCGGTGTTCCAGACATCGCAGCAGGGGCTGGGCCAGACGACGGCGGTCGGGATCGGCGGGGATCCGATCAAGGGCACGGAATTCATCGACGTGCTTGAGCTGTTCCTGGCGGATCCGGCGACGGAATCCATTGTCATGATCGGTGAGATCGGCGGTCAGGCGGAAGAGGACGCCGCCCAGTTCCTTGCCGATGAAGCGCGACGAGGACGCTCCAAGCCGACAGTCGGTTTCATCGCCGGGCGCACTGCGCCGCCGGGACGTCGGATGGGACATGCCGGGGCGGTCATCTCGGGCGGCAAAGGCGGGGCCGAGGACAAGATCGCGGCCATGCGGGATGCGGGACTCCGGGTCTCGCCCACGCCCGCAAAGATCGGCGAGACATTGGTTGGGCTGCTCAAGGGTCAACCGGAAGAGGCGCAGCCAACAGCTGCGGAATAGCGAACCCAATGCGGCTGGTTCCTCGTCCCGGATATTGGTCGCGATTGCAAGCTTGTCCCGGGCAGTCCCTTTGGATTTGCCCGGAGCCCGAATCCTTGCATTATCCAGTGATCTGTTCCAGTTGAGATATGTTATTATAAATTCCACCCGTTGACTGCAGGAGACACTTGTGAGTTCCAAATCTCAGACGCGTTGGCCGGTTTCCGACAAGACAGGCCCGGACCTTGTACTGGAGCCTTTCGCTGCAGAGCCTAATTTCAAGACACGTATCTATGCGATGCTGAAACAGGCGATTACGGGGATGGATATCTACAGCGTGTCCGAGGACACCTGGCTTGACGAACGGCAACTGGCGGAGCGCCTGGGGGTTAGCCGAACCCCGATCCGCGAGGCACTGGCCATGCTTGAGCAGCAGGGGTTTGTGAAATCCGTCCCGCGGCGGGGGATCATCGTTTTGCGCAAGACCAAGCGCGAAGTGATCGAAATGATCCATATATGGGCGGCTCTTGAAAGCATGGCGGCCCGGCTGATCACCTTGAATGCCGGCAAAACCGACATCGGCCGCTTGCGGAAAATCTTCGAGAAATTCAATGACGGTCACGCCCCCGAGGATTATCCGAGCGAATATTCCGAGGCCAATCTGTTATTTCACCAGACATTGATCCAGATGGCCGGAGCCCCCATTCTTCAGGAAATGATCGAGGATATCGTCCTGCATGTGCGCGGCATCCGCAAAATGACGATTGGCCGTCACGATCGCGCAAAGCAATCGATCAGTGATCATCTGGCAATTATCGATGCCCTGGAAAAACGTGACACCGTACTGGCAGAGAAGCTTTGCCGCGATCATACGCTTGGTCTGGCCGACTATATCGAGAATCATAGCGCAGACTTGTTCGACTGACACAACCGCTCGCAGCCGGGATTAGCGGGGGCTTCGGGGCGCCAATCCCGTCGTTCGGATCAGTTTCCGGGAATGTGGGGTAAATCCCCTTTACGCGTCCCATCTGTTGGGCCAGCGCCAATACGCTGTCGATCAGCGGTGTTTCGGCACCGGCAAGGCGGCCCATTTCCTGGACAGAGGTCAGCAGGGCGTCCAGTTCGATGGGCCTGCCGCGAGAAACATCCTGCAACATGGATGTGCGATGCGCCCCCACCTTGGCTGCAGATCCGCATAGGCTGGGTCGAGCCCGTGGAAATACCACCACGGCAGCCCATTCTGCGCTGTCACTACCGCTGTCTCGTCACGCAATAGCGGAGTGATCGCTGCGGCGGTTTCCCATGCCTGATGCGCCTTGAGCGCAATAATCACGTAATCCTGCAGGCCGATTGCGGCAGGATCCTCGCTGGCGGTCATCCGCTCGACGATCTCTTCGCCATCAGCTCGCACTGTGAGGCCGCGTTCCTGAATCGCCCTGAGATGCGGTCCGCGGGCAATAAGCGAAACATCGGCGCCACCACGTTTCAGCATGACTGCCATGTAACCACCGATAGCACCGGCGCCATAAACGCAGATTCTCATATTTATCTCCTGACCAAGGATTGCGTGGGTAAGGGGATACTGCGAGATATTTCTGGTATATGTAATACCAGAAAATTTACCAAGTCAATCTCTGCTGATTATGCCGAGTTGATTCGTGAGTGGGTGAAAAAGGACTGGATGTGCAGGAACAATGCAGTCAGAAATGAAGTATTCCGGAATTTGATGTTGTTGATCCCGCGAATTTTTAAGCTGGCTATAGCGCTTGATCAAATCTGTTGCATGTATGACAAATTGGTAATACGTTATACCAGAAGTGTTTGCCATGAGGCGATTTGCCGCAGGACAACTTGCCCCGGGAAAAGTGCTTAACGAGTCGGCCCTGCAATTGAAGGAGTAACCAGTTGTAGGAAACATCAAACGGGGAGGGATGATGTGAATACTGCATCTCAGTTGGATACGTATGACCTGATGGATGCTTCGGCCCGGGGAGAGGGGGCTGAATCACCCGGACAGGACAACATCATAAAGCTGGAAGCGCTGCATACCGTAGCAGGGGAGCCGTCATGGAAGATGATGGGGCCCGGTGTCGCGGTAAGGATGAACAAAACCGGTACCAGCCACGTCATGCATGAACTCGGCGTTGGTCACGGTGAGCAGCAGATCAATAGAATGACGATTGCAAGGAGGAGAATGAGGCTGGGGAAGATGTCATCGCATCGCTCGTATCATATAGCGATGCTGTGCCGGTCCTTCAGCTTTCCGAAGGCGTTCGCGATGCGATAACGGGCCGCCCTTGCCAATGCTGAGCATGTCGGCTTGGGATTCGGGCCGCCCCCGGTACGTCCGATCGCTTTCGGGTGGCCACCGTTTTTTCAAGCTTGTTGCGGTGCGCCTTTACGAATGCGCTGTCGATCATCGGGCGAACGCCTTGGGTTCCATGCCACGCCGGTTCCTGAAATATTCTGGCGAATACGCGAGGTCCGCAGATTCCGGACGTATCCTGCCATCGGAACCCATACCATTCGGTATAAATGATCCCGCTCAGCAATATGCAGCCGTTGAATCGGGCGACCCCCCGGAGCTTGAGGAAAAAGGCCTCAAGCCGCATCTGACGAACACGCAGCCAGGAGTATCGCGTGTCTCTTTTGCTCATGATCAGGCTGAACCACTCAAAGCACTAGTATGCAGAGAAGTTTATAGGGACTCACCCTAGGGAGGAGAATTGTTGTGAATTACGATAACAAAGACTCGTCGTTTCCCGAGGCAGGCAAAGCAGCGCCGGGCGAAGACGAACCAAGATACTGGAAAGCGGGGGGGCTAGATCCATTGCGGATCGCCAAACTTCCGGTCGCACCTCAGGCGATCCATATTGTCGGACCGGCGATGATCCTTGTTGCGGTGGGCGTGGGTCTCGGTGAGACCTATATGTGGCCGCGACTGGTACTGATGTTCGGGCCGGAAATCCGGTGGCTGTTCCTGATCGGTGTCGTGGTGCAGACGGCTGTGATGATGGAAATGGCCCGCTGGGCCATGGCCACGGGTGAAAGCATCTTCATGGGCGCCGCGCGTGTCTGGAAGCCCCTCATGTGGTTCTTTTTCGCGCTGGCCATGGTAACCTATATCTGGCCCGGGCATATCTCGGCGGGCGCGCTGGCGTTCGAGAAGATCACGGGGATCAACTGGTTATGGTTCGCCTGTCTCGGCCTACTCTCCATCGCCTTGGTCTTCAGCTACGCGAAATACGTGTATGACCTGCTCGAAAAACTGATGGCGTTCCTGATCGGCTTTCTGGTCATCGGTTCTGCCGTCATCGCGGGGATAATCGGGTCGTGGAACGATCTCTGGCTTACCCTGACCGGCATGGTGGCATTTGGCTATATTCCCGATGAGATGATGACGGCGGCCTGGTTCCCGATCATCGTCGGCTCGATCGCCTTTGCAGGGCCATCCGGCATGCAGCAGATGTGGTACACGTTGTGGCTGCGTGACAAAGGAGCCGGTAACGGTGCCCATATCCCGAGAATCCGCGGACTTGCGCATAGCGAGGAAGAGGAAACCTATCCCGTTGCCGGTTACATGGTCGACACTGACGACGCGGAAGAACTGGAAAAGTGGAAGGGCTGGTATCGCTGGGTACGCTATGACGCGATCCTGATGTTCTTCGGCACCACCATGATCGTGACCATCATCTTCACGATTCTTGCCATGGCCGCATCACGGATAAGCCCCGAAGTGGTGGCACAGTTCGAGCAGGGCAACCAGGAAGCCGCGCTGAGCGCGATGGCCAACGCGTTCTCGGAAGCGGGCGGTGCGTTCCTTGGCACCCTGTTCTTCATCTTCATCATATTGGTCGGCTATAAGGGAACAATGGGTATCGTCGACGCGTTTGCCCGCGGTCAGGCGGATATGACCTATTTCTTCGTCCCGGGGGCGCAGAAGTTCAAAATGGGCCACCTTTATTTCGGCTTCCTGTGGGGAGCGACGATCTTCGGGATCCTTATCCTGCTGTTCGGACCCGCCGACGGACCTACGGCAATCCTGGGCATGCTGGCATTCCTGTCGGCGTTCTCGATGGGCGGCTACTGCATCGTGCTTCTGCTGGTCAACAACCTGCTGTTGCCGAAAGCAATTCGCCCACATATCGTGTTCAACGTGATTATCGGGCTTGGCGCGCTTTTGTACTTCGGTGCGCTGTTTATCAGTCTGGTCGTCTTTGGCGCGCTGCCGGATTAAGGTGAAATGCAATGACTAATTCCGTCAAGCGAATGACCGAGCTTCTGCTACCCGGCTCTATGCTCGGTGTCATCGCGTCATTTGCAGTCGGCGGGGTAGCCCTCTATGGAGGGCTACCTATCGGCTACGTTGTGGTTTCGGTGCTGGCTCTCGGCATCCCACTGGCGCTGTTCGGGGCGGGCTACAGTTTACTGTTGGCCCAGGCCCGGATCCGGATCGGGGGCATTACTCCGGCCGTTGGTTACTGGCTGATCGGCTACACGGTCTCACGCACCATTTACGAGGTGGTGATCAATCTCTATCTCGGCAGCCCGTCCCTCCTTTCCGACGGCGTGCTTGCGTTCTTCGGGTTTCAGCTTCTCGTCAGCACGGGTTTCGCGGTAGGCTTCATGTGGCTTCATGAAAACATCGCCCCGATGTGGTGGGTGCATATCCGCGACCGCAACCCGATTGCTGCCGCGTATGTGGCCGCATATACGCAACAGGCTGTGTACACGAAGCAAACCAAGGAACAGGCGACGCGCACCTGAGCAGAACTGAAAGGAAATTTATCCAATTGCAGAAAGGCGACAGAGGATCTAGTCAGAAGACCTGAATACAATCTTTCCGCTTTATGCGGATTAAAATAACGGTGACCGGGCCCCTCTGGCGATTCAGGCGGCGATTCGTGATGTCGGGAACCACCACACCTCAGCCGCTGTTTTGAGGAGTGCCTATGTTTGGCATTGACCCGAGTTTTATCTCTTCCCTGCTACAAGTGATCATGATCGACCTGGTACTGGCCGGGGATAATGCGATTGTTATCGGCCTGGCTGCTGCCGGCCTCCCCCCTGAATTGCGCAAACGGGCCATCATGATCGGCATATTAGCCGCGACGCTCATGCGTATCTTCTTTGCGCTCATTACGACTCAGCTTTTGTCACTTGGCGGTGGCCTGCTGATTGCCGGGGGCGTCCTGCTGCTTTGGGTTTGCTGGAAAATGTATCGCGAACTCAGCGTTTCCCACGAGGATGAACATGGCGCGACCGAGGCGCTGTCCGACAGTGACACGAACGCGGACGGCACCGTGGCTGGCGGAGCGCCGCGCAAGACCCTGCGTCAGGCAACCACCCAGATCATCATTGCCGATGTCTCCATGTCGCTCGACAATGTGCTGGCTGTGGCCGGGGCTGCGCAACACCACATTGAAGCCCTGATCTTTGGTCTTGCGCTGTCAGTGGTCATGATGGGATTTGCCGCGACTTTCATCGCGCGGCTTCTTCATCGCTTTCGCTGGATCGGATGGGTCGGGCTTATCCTCATCCTTTATGTGGCCGTTAAGATGCTCTACGAAGGCGCCGATCAGCTGATGGGGCATACTCTGCCAGCCATCCCGCTTATCAAGTCAGCGGCTGCAGCCGTATTTCTTCACTAGCGGGTAAACAATTGATCAGGTTGGCCGGTGATCGGCCAACCGAAAGCATTTACAGGTTTTCCGGAAGAAAGCCGGGTTGCAAATCAGTTACCCGGCGAGGGCGAAGCCTCGAAGAGCTCAGAAAGCCCGGGGTGAGCCGTGGAAACGAAGAGGCCCGGTAGCGGATTTGCGCCCGCTTCTGACCGCAGCACCAGCCCGCAGAGCATTGAAAAGAGCTGCAAAAAAACCACCGCGCTTTTGGCTGGCGGAGGCGTAGTGTTTGGGGTCTGCATAGGTCATGATACTCTACCTTCTACATATTTCATGCCGTTCATGCCCCGCATATAAGAAGGCTCTTCCGATCCGGTAGGGTCGTCTGGCGCAAGTCCGCTATGCATGCAGAGCAAGACCCTTAACAAAATAAAAACATGGCCTTACGAGCGTGTTAACAGAACTTCAACGCCGGGTAAAAGCGGCGAAACAAGTTGTAGGGACTGCATGCGGATTCTGCGCTCTTGTCGCGGAAAGCCATAAGCGCACCATATGACGGGAATTGCCCGCCGATGCGGCCCTTGTTCCTGCTTTTCCTCCTAGGAGACCGATGCTATGCGCATCCCCGCGCATAGCTGCGCCTTACCAGTCTCCGAGAGTGTAATGCCGTTCGCGGTCACAATCGATCTTAACCATATCGGCAACCTGTTTTTGCCCGGACAGTCCCGCTGTTTCCTCACGAGACATTCTTTCCAATCCGACCTGCTTCAGAAAATCCCCTGACTCGAACTGACATTCACCGCCAAGGAATTGCGCGAGAAGATCCCCTTTGTCCTTGTGAATGAACGAGACCTTCGGAATCCGCGCGATGAAGGTCGCAAGAATGTCGCGATTGTCCGCGATGTCCAGATAGACCTCTGCCGGAGATTGGGCATCGATATTGATCTGCTTGTAATCATTCATCCGGCGGATGCAGTCCGGATCGAGGATGGTGATTTCGCCGTTCCATCCGAATGCGACGGTGCGGGGACGTTCTCCGAAAGCTACGCTATTGTCGAGAAATTCGAAATGCACCTTGGGGCTTTTCTTGCCGACCCATGTCAGGAACAGTTCGGGCATGCCTGTATAGGCCTCGACATTGTGAAAGAGGAGATCATCGACGGCCTTGTAGCGGCCGGTTTCCCGACCTCGTTTCCACGCCCGCTCCACCGTTTCGGTCGGAGGTGTGATGATGAAGAATATGAATACGGTATGGCCGAAACGGCTGAGCAACCGACCGTCGGTCTGCTGATTGGTCGACAGTTTGAAACTGTCGAAACGGAAGCGGTCGATCAGCAAATGCGGCATGTTCGAATTGGCCGCCTTTTCTTCCATGTAGCTGTCAAGTTTCCTGTCGATGATTTCCAGCTCATGTCCGGTCAGCATGGCGGCATATTTGAAATGTTCGCCCAGACTGTTATAATCCAGCAGGAACTTGCGCCAGTAATCAGGGCTGACGAGGGCGAAATCCTTCCAATCTATGCCCAGCCGTTCCGCCAGCTGCAACTGTAGCGGCCGGATCGTACTTTTGCCCGCAGCAGAGGCGCCTTTGACATTCATGACGAAGGGGCGTGCCTGGTAAGGCAGCAGCCTGTATCCCTCCTTGTCCACTGCTTCCAGAAATATGGGCTCTATCAGCGAACTGATCATGCGGCTGCCATATGAATTGCAGACCAGCCTTGAGGTCAGGGAGATCACAAGATCCTTGTCGGCCATCAGACGGCCACGCTGGCCGACAATCCCGCCAACGGTAGCCAGCAACGCCCTGAGACATGCCTGCTCCAGCGGATCATCTGTCGCGTCGACACGGTTTTGCCATTCCGAAAGCGCCGCAAGTTCTGGCAGAACTGAAGCCTTTGCCAAGGGCTGCTTTTTTCCGAAAAGCTTTCCCAAAAGCCCCGGTTTGTCGTTAATCGGGTTCGGGGCTCGTCGCTTGAATATATCCGCGTCGAGGCGATCTGCCAGGCTTTGTTCCACCCGGGTGCGGAGCTTGGCGAATTCGGCTTCGAGTTCCGGTAATCTTGGCTGGATCCAGTTGTCCAGGATCCGGCTTGCCATGCCCCGCAGGTTGATCCCCAATTCTTCGTAATTCGGCCCGTCGGGTACGAAAAGCTCTGTCGTTACCCGGATCAGGATGTCGTGCATTGCCAATCGCTCGGCTTTGAATGCGATCATCTCTTCGGGTTTCAGTCCGCAGAAATCAGCGGCCTGTTTGGCATCGTGATATCCCGTTTCAGAATTTTCCGGGCGAAAAAGCGTGATCGCCGGCATAAGTTCCGAGGGAAGTGCCGAGTTTAAACCCGGGTTCCAGGCATCGAAGCTGACATCGGGTTTTGACATTCTCTGCCGCCTTTTGTTGCGGGTTGTCGTGAGAAGTGCCTTGCCGGGGATACGGCATTCCTATGACAACAAGACGGGCCGCAACAGATGGCGGCCCGTCTTGAAGAACAGGGCGATTGCCTATTCCGCTGCAAGCTTGGCAGGATCGCCAAGCGCCCCGCTTTGCTGCAATTCCTTAACCATGCCCTCGTCGAATTGCAGCACTTCGCGCAGGATGACGTCGGTATGCTCTCCCAGCAGAGGGGAGCGGGTGACTTCGGTCGGGCTTCCCGACAGCTTGATCGGGTTGCCGACCGACAGGTAAGAGCCCCGCGTCGGGTGATCGACCTCGACAATCGTGCCAGTCGCCCGCAACGACGCATCGGCTGCCAGTTCCTTCATCGACAGGATCGGCCCGCAAGGGATGTCGCGCGCGTTCAGGATCTCCATCACCTCGAACTTGTCGCGGGTTTGGGTCCAATCCTCGATCCGGCCAAACACCTGATTGAGACGCGGCAGGCGGGCATTCGGCGTCGCATAATCGGGATCGGTCTTCCATTCGGGTGCGCCGATCACGTCGCAGATCGCCTCCCAGACCGGGGCCTGGGTGATGAAGTAGATATAGGCGTTCGGATCGTTTTCCCAGCCTTTGCATTTCAGGATGCGACCGGGCTGGCCGCCGCCGGAATCATTACCTGCGCGCGGGACGGAATCGCCGAATTCGACCCCTTCGCCGAACTGGCTGTATTCCTTCAGCGGGCCATGCTCCAGACGCTGCTGGTCACGCAGCTTGACGCGGCAAAGGTTCAGAACGCCGTCCTGCATCGCCGCCGAGACCTTCTGGCCCTGCCCGGTGCGGGTTCGCTGGTACAATGCCGTCACGATTCCAAGGCACAGATGCAGCCCGGTTCCGGAATCGCCGATCTGCGCACCGGTGACCAGCGGAAGGCCGTCGCGGAAACCGGTAGTCGAGGCCGCGCCGCCTGTGCATTGCGCGACATTCTCATAGACCTTGCAATCCTGATATGGCCCCGGGCCGAAACCCTTGATCGAGGCCACGATCATAGAGGGATTGATTTCCTGAATCCGCTCCCAGGTGAAGCCCATGCGGTCAAGTGCGCCGGGCGCGAAATTCTCGACCATCACATCACATTTCCGGATCAGCTCTTCGAGAACCTTCTTGCCGCTCTCGTTCTTGGTGTTGAGCGTGATCGAGCGTTTGTTGTGGTTGAGCATGGTGAAATACAGACTGTCCACATCGGGAATGTCCCGCAGCTGACCGCGGGTGATATCCCCCACGCCGGGACGTTCCACCTTGATCACGTCGGCGCCGAACCATGCAAGCAGCTGCGTGCAGGTCGGGCCCGACTGAACATGGGTGAAATCGAGAATGCGGACTCCTTCAAGAGCTTTCATTTCGTGCCTCCTGCCTTTTTTCCAACCGTGCTTTGCGGATTGAGATTGCCGATCCGGCCGCTTTCGGTTCCAGCCGCCGGGTCGATGACCGCGTTGATGAGAGTGGGTTTCCCCGAATCCATGGCCTCGGATACCGCATTATACAGCGCATCGGGAGTTGTCACATTCACCCCGTTGCCGCCGAAGGCCGTCATCATCTGATCATAGCGGGCATTATCGACGAAAACGGTGGTGGCGACATCCGAGCCGCCCGACGGATTGATATCGGTGCCGCGATAGATGCCGTTATTGTTGAAGATCACGATGCAGACCGGCAGATTATACCGGCAAATCGTTTCCACCTCCATGCCGCAGAAACCAAAGGCAGAGTCGCCCTCGATCGCCAGCACGGGCTTGCCGGTTTCGATCGCTGCCGCGATTGCCGATCCCATGCCGATGCCCATCACGCCCCATGTGCCGACATCCAGCCGTTTGCGCGGCTGGTACATGTCGATGATGCCGCGGGCAAGGTCGAGCGTATTCGCACCCTCGTTCACAAGAACGGCGTCGGGACGTTCCTTGATGACCGTGCGCAAAGCGCCAAGCGCGCCGTGGAAATCCATCGGCGTAGAGTTCTTTTTCAGCCGCCCTGCCATTTTGGCGACATTTTCTTCCTTTTTGGCATCGATCATGTCGGTCCAGTCACTGGGTGGCTTCTGCCAGTTCTCGCCCAACCCCTTGAGCAGCGCGGATATGCAGGAGCCGATATCGCCCACGACTGGCGCGGCGATCTCGATATTCGAATCCATTTCCTTCGGTTCGATATCGATCTGGATGAATTTCTTCGAGCCCGGCTCACCCCAGCTTTTGCCCTTGCCATGCGACAGCAGCCAGTTGAGGCGTGCGCCGACCAGCATCACCACATCGGCATTCTTCAGCACTGTGGACCGTGCCGCCCCGGCGGATTGCGGATGAATATCGGGCAGCAGACCTTTT
This sequence comes from Paracoccus wurundjeri, assembly GCF_030678915.1. Lineage (GTDB taxonomy): Bacteria > Pseudomonadota > Alphaproteobacteria > Rhodobacterales > Rhodobacteraceae > Paracoccus > Paracoccus onubensis_A. The sequence continues at coordinate 131,792 of NZ_JAUUTZ010000002.1, forward strand.
GCCATGCTCATTTGCAGGAAGGGAATGCCGCTTTTCTCGACGAATTCGCGAATATCATCATCTGCCTGAGCATAGGCCGCGCCCTTACCGAAGATCACCAGCGGGCGCTTGGCCTGTTTCAGAACCTCCAGAGCACGTTCGACGGATGACGGTGCGGGCAATTGCGCCGGCGCGGCATCGATGACCTTGACCAGCGATTTCCGCCCGGCTTCCTTTTCGATGACCTGCGGGAACAGCTTTGCGGGCAGATCAAGATAAACCCCGCCCGGACGTCCCGAAACGGCGGCACGGATTGCCCGCGCGATGCCGATGCCGATATCCTCGACATGCAGAACCCGGAAGGCTGCCTTGCAAAGCGGCTTGGCGATGGCCAGCTGGTCCATCTCTTCATAATCGCCCTGCTGCAGATCGACGACCTCGCGTTCGGAGGATCCCGAAATGAGGATCATCGGAAAGCAGTTCGTCGTCGCATTGGCCAGCGCGGTCAGCCCGTTCAGGAAGCCCGGCGCCGAGACCGTCAGGCAGATCCCGGGCTTTTTCGTCAGAAACCCCGCAGCCGACGCCGCATAACCGGCGTGCTGTTCGTGCCGGAAAGAGATAACGCGCATGCCTTCCGCCTGCGCCATCCGTCCCAGATCCGTGATCGGAATGCCGGGTACACCATAGATCGTGGTAAGACCGTTAAGCTTGAGTGCATCGATGACGAGATGAAAACCATCCGTCAGTTCCGGCTCTGCATCGGCCCTGGACGGTTCGAGTTTTGTGACGACAGTCATGTGCTATTGCTCCTCCTGTTCAACGTGTCGTTTGTCTCTTGGCCGCAGGGCAGTTGCCGTCGTCAGGTTCTGATTCGACAAGGCCGCGGGGCTCCCCTCGGCAAACTCTGGCATAATCAATGCCACCTTTCAACCGAAACCTCACCAGAATCTCCCCCTTTGGTATCAGCTGTTGACAGGAGGCATCGAAGGCAGCCTGCGCCCTTCGGGTAACTGCGGGATGTTCTTGCTGGAAGGATGTGGAAATTGCGTCAAATCCGGGAACTGACGCTTCCAGAAACAAAGCATGCATAGCCCTGTCCGATCCGAGGCAGACAGGGTCAATACAAGGCATCGTCAATCGGGATAACGACGGGCTTCCCAATATGGGAAGATGACGGTGTCATCATGAGCTAAAACAAATCCGGTGCATTTTGTTGCTATCGGGTTGTCAGTGCAGATATGCTCAAATGCAATTCAGATTTTATTAATTTTATGAATGTGTTAAGGTACCATACAGGTTAACCCGCCGGGATGGCTGCCTCTCGGTCGACGCTTGTTAATAACCCGCAGCCATTCCATCCTTGCGGCTGTCGGACGCGCCGATCAGCACCCCCGTTTCGCTGTCGATCCGGATCGCCTGAGCCCCTCCGAGTGGTCCCGCCTGCACGGAAAGATGGTGGCCGCGCTCTTCGAGTTCCCGACAAACCGGATCCGGCAATCCGGGTTCGATCTGCAACTCGCCGTTGAAGGCAAAGCTGCGCGGCTCTTCCATCGCGGACTGGATATCCAGCCCGCGATCCAGAACCGCCGAAAGGAAACCCGCATGACCGGCTGCCTGATAATGCCCACCCATGACTCCGAACGGCATCGTCACCCGGCCGTTTTCCCGTAGCATTCCCGGAATGATCGTATGCATCGGGCGCTTGCCTGGCCCGATGGCGTTCGGATGCGACGGGTCCAGGCTGAAGGACAAGCCCCGGCTGTGGAACAATATACCCGTTTCGGGATCGAGCCGGGTCGATCCGAATGCGTGAAAGATTGAATTGATAAAGGAAATCGCGTTGCCTTCCGCATCGATCACGCAAAGATAAATCGTATCCTTGTGCTCGGGCTCGGTCCACAGGACCGGCTTACCCGCCCGCAAGGGATCTATGCGCGCCCGAAGCGTTTCGATCACCTTGTCCGATAGCAGCTGTTGCGCCAGTCCTTCGCAATATGCCGGATCGGCGATCAATGCATCGCGGTGATGATAGGCAAGCTTGGTCGCCTCGGCGAGAAGATGGATCCGATCCGCTTGCGAAACCTGCGGCCCCATGTCGAAGCCTTCGAGGATCCGCAGGATCAGAAGCGCCGCCAGCCCCTGACCATTTGGCCCGCATTCCAGAACCTCACAACCGCGATAAGACGCCGAGATCGGTTCTTCCCATCGCGCGACCGACAGTGAATCATGAAAATCCTGTTCGCTGTGCAGCCCGCCCAATTCTTGCAGATAGCGGCACATTTTCGCGGCGGTTTCGCCGGTATAGAACGCTGCGGCACCCTTTGACGCGATCTCACGCAGTCTTGCACCAAGCAAAGGCTGGCGCAGAACCCTACCGGCGCGCGGGGCACGACCATCGGGCAGGAACAGACGCGCGGCGTGATCGCCCGGCTGCAGGCTGTCGCCAAAGGCTGCCCAGTCACGCGCTACCCGCGCGGTGATCGGAAATCCTTCTTCCGCATAACGGATCGCCGGAGCGAACAGCCGGTCAAGCGGCAATGTCCCGTATTCGTCATGCAGCAGACACCATGCCGAGATCGCCCCCGGGATGGTGATCGAATGCGGGCTGGTCTGGGTCAGTTCGGTGATCCCTTTTGCCCGCAACGCCTCTGGCGAGGCGGCGGCGGGGGCCATGCCCGACCCGTTCAACGCCCGAACCCCGCCGCCTGCCGGCGCATACAGAACGAAGCAATCTCCGCCGATCCCGGTCATATGCGTATCGGTGACGCATTGGACCGCGCAGGCGCAGATCGCCGCATCGACCGCATTGCCCCCTTCGGACAGAACCGCAAGCCCTGCTGAGGTCGACAGGGGATGTGACGTCGCGATCATCGCCTGGCTGGCATAGCTTGGCGGGCGTCGTCCGGAAAGAAAGTCGAAATGGGTCACAGGATTGCCTCGATCAGGAATGGGCCGGGCTCGATAACCGCGTCCGACAGGGTACGGTGCAACTCGGCTGCGCAATCGACCCGGCGGCCCGGTACGCCCATACCCGCAGCAAGCGATATGAAGTCAAGCTCGGGCCGCCGCAGATCCAGCAGGTTCAGGGCGTCGGGACCGGGATTGGCGCCTACCTTGAACAACTCGTGTTTCAGCAGGTCATAGCTTTTATTGGCGAAAATGATGGTGGTGACATTCAGTCCCTCGCGTGCCTGCGTCCACAATGCCTGCAGCGTATACATGGCCGAGCCATCGGCCTGCAGCGCGATTACCGGCCGATCGGGACAGGCGACCGCCGCCCCGGCAGAGAGAGGCGGGCCGATCCCAATCGCGCCGCCGGTGATCGACAACCAGGAATGTGGGGGTGCCCCGGCCGACATGCTGTCGACCTGATTGGCACTGGTCAGGCTTTCATCGATGATGATCGCCCCTTCGGGCAGCGCCGAGGCAATGGCCGCCGACAGGGCGAGATCCTGTAACGGTCCGGCTTGCGGAATTTCGGCGCGGGAAGGATCCGTCAGACGTGCGGATTTTGCGCCGATACTGTCGGCCAATGCCTGCACCGCCGCCCTGCCATCCTGATCGAATTCGGCAAGCTGGATGACTTCGCATGCCTCTGGCAGCAACAGGCTGGGTCGGTTCGGATAGGCGAAGAAAGCCACCGGGGGCTGCGCCTCGATCAGCACTGCGCGGCGAAACGGAGCCAGCTGTTCGATCGCCATGTCGATGGGATAGGGAATGCGCGGAATATTCGCCCGTCCTGCCCCGCGTTCGATCCGGCGGTTCGATCCCGGCGCCATCAGCTTCGCGCCGGTCTGTCTGGCGATACCCGCCAGAAGCCGGGTGGAGGCGGGATCCTCCAGCACCGTTCCTCCGCACAGGATCAATGCATCGGGACCAAGCGCGGACACAGCGCGGGCGATGACCTGCGGATCCAGTGCGCGTGGCCCGTGCGGCTGCATCGGCGGGGCGATTACCCCGCCCTCCTGCCAACCGATATCGGCCGGTGCGATCAGGGTTGCGATGCGGCCCGGATGACCGGTTGCGACGGCCAGTCCTTCGATCGCGTCCCGTGCAATCGTATCCGCGGTCTGTGCCGTGCGGACCCAATCGGAAAAGACGGAAGCCGTCGCCGGCACGTCAGCCGTCAGTGGCGCATCATAACGCAGATGCCGCAAAGTATGGTTGCCGACGATATTCAGCATCGGCGAACGCGCCTTTTTGGCGTTGTGCAGATTTGCTCCGGCATTCGCCAGACCCGGCGCCAGATGCAGCAACGTCACCGCCGGCTTGCCCGCCATCCTTGCATAACCGTCGGCCGCACCCGAGACGACACCTTCGAAAAGCCCCAGCACGCAGCGCATCAGGCGTGTCCGGTCAAGTGCGTCGACGAATTGCATCTCGGATGTTCCGGGATTGGCGAAGCAAACCTCGACCCCTCCTGCGCTAAGGCTGCGCACCAAGCTTTCCGCGCCGTTCATGGCTGTCTGATCCTTCATTTCTGTCCTGCCCTTGCCTGTTCCAGAACCGCCAACCGGCGCATCAATGCTGGACTATCCGCCTTGATGGGGACAACATTGTCACTGATCGCGGCTTCAGCAAAATGACAGGCCACGCGGGATTGACCAACTTGCCGTAACTCAGGTCGTATCGCGCGGCAACGGTCATCAGCAAGCACGCAGCGGGGATGGAAAGCGCAGCCCGAGGGCATCGCCAAGGCGCTTGGCGTGCCGCCCTTGGCAGAGGCTTTGTGTCGCAGCGCCGCCGGATCCGGACGTGGCGCCGAATCGATCAGCATGCGGGTATATGGGTGGCGCGGCGCCGTGAACAGGGCTTCGGTCGTCGCCTCCTCCACGATCCGCCCAAGATACATGACCGCGACCTTCCTGGCGATATGACGCACGACGGCCAGATCGTGGCTGATGAAAACATAGGCCATCCCAAGTTCGCGCTGCAGATCCTGCAGCAGATTGACGATCTGGGCCTGAACCGAGACATCAAGTGCCGAAACCGGTTCGTCGCAGACGATCAGCATCGGGCGGGTGGCAAGTGCGCGTGCGATGCCGACCCGTTGCCGCTGCCCCCCCGAGAATTCATGAGGATAGCGCTCTGCATGCCAGCGTGCCAACCCACACAGATCGATCAGCCGATCCGCCTCGGCGCGGACGGTGGCGGATGTCGCCAGCCCGTGCAGCAGCAACGGCTCGGACAGCGTTTCGCGCACCGTCATGCGCGGGTTGAGCGAACCGAACGGATCCTGGAAGATGATCTGCATATGCTTTCGCGCTTCGCGCAGCCCCTGCCGGTTCAGTGCGGTGATGTCCATGTCCTTCAACCAGACCTTGCCGCCACTGGGTTCGTGCAGACGCAGCAGCGCACGCCCAAGCGTCGATTTCCCGCAGCCGGATTCGCCGACGATGGCCAGCGTCTCATTCGCCTCAAGCTGGAAGCTCACATCCGTCACCGCCTGCACCGTTCCGGCCTGCCTGCGCAAAGTACCGCGCCGAACGGGAAAATGCTTGGTCAACCCCTCGGTCCTCAGCAGCGCGGTCATGATTGTCCTCCTGTCGCAGAGACGCCTTCGATAGGTGCTTTCCAGCAGGCGATCTCATGCCCCGGCGCGATCTCTCGCAGGGTGGGGCGTTCATTGCGGCAGCGATCGTCTGCCAATGGGCATCTTGGCGCGAAGCGGCATCCGACCACGCGCTCCCATGGCGGCGGCACCGATCCGGGAATAGCCGTCAGCCGGCCCTGAAGCGCATCCATTCGCGGAACCGCCGCCATCAGGCCAACCGTGTAGGGGTGCTGCGGATCGGCAAAGATCGCGCCGACCTCGCCACGTTCGACGACGGTCCCGGCATACATGACGACCACCGCCTGACAGGTCTCGGCCACGACCCCAAGATCATGGGTAATCAGCAGTACCGCCGTTCCGGTGCGCTCTTGCAGGTCGCGCAGCAGATCAAGGATCTGGGCCTGAATCGTCACGTCCAGCGCGGTCGTCGGCTCATCGGCGATCAGCACGGTGGGATCATTGGCCAACGCCAGAGCGATCATCACCCTTTGCCGCTGCCCGCCCGAAAGCTGATGCGGATAATCATCCACCCGCTTCTCGGGCGAGGGAAGGCGAACGGTGTCCAGCAGTTCTATCGCGCGCTCACGCGCCGCCTTGCCGGTAAGCCCCGAATGCCGCCTGAGACTTTCGATGATCTGGCTGCCACATGTATAGACAGGGTTCAGGCTTGTCATCGGCTCCTGAAAGATCATGCCCATGCGACCGCCTCGCATCTCGCGCATCTCGCGTTTCGAGAGTTTCAGCAGATCGCGGTTCTCGAAGATCACCTCGCCACCGGCAATCTCTGCCGGCGGGCTGGCCAGCAACCGCATGATCGCCAGCGAGGTCACGCTTTTCCCGCAGCCCGATTCACCGACAAGTCCCAGCGTCTGGCCAGCCATCAGATCGAAACCGACGCCGTTCACCACCCGCAGCTGATGGCCGTCCGAGTTGAACCGCACGTCGAGATCGCGCAGCGACAGAACCGGGTCAACCATCGGCAAGCTCGTAGGATAACGGTGATGCGGCCAGATGTGATCTGCCGGCATAGTCTTTTGACGTAAACGCCTTTTCCGCCCGGCGCTGGGCAGCTTCCAGCCGGTCCAGCGCGGCCGGAAGATCGAATGCCGCGACCTGGCCATCCGCGACCACCTGACGGCCATCTATGAACACGTCGGTTACCGCCCGTTCCCCCGCCACGTAAATCAGCGAGCGCAGCGGATCGCGGACAGGCCGCATGGCCGGGTGAGTCACATCGGCGATCAGCAGATCCGCCTTGGCTCCGGCCTCCAGCCGCCCGATATCCTCGAGCCCGATGATCGCCGCGCCGCCGACCGTGGCCGCATCAAAGACATCCGAGGTGCGCAGATCGAAGACATCGCCGCTCATCAGGCGGGAATTGATCAATGCATGGCGCATCTCTTCCAGCATGTTATGGGGATAGGTATCGGTGCCGATCCCCATCGGGATACCGGCGCGGCGATAGCGGCCAAAGCTGCGCAGGGCGATCCCGCGACGCTGGAAAACCGTGGGGCAATGGGCGACCGCCGCGGCCGATCTTGCCAGCCGGTCCAGATCCTGCGCCTGTGGCCAATGCACCCAGGGATGATCGTTCAGAAAGATGCCATGTCCTATGATAGTCGTGCCATCCAGCACGCCAAGATCGTCCAGCCACTCGATCGGGGTCCGTCCGTGGCGTCTGGTGATCTCGTGAAATTCGACAACCGATTGCGCGGCGTGGATCTGCATCTTCAGACCGCGACGGACCGCTTCGGCATGGCTGTCGCGGATCAGTTCGGGCGTGCAGGTGTCTATCTGCGAAGGAGCGATCATGCCGGACAGGCGTCCCGAAGGATCCGCAGCCGCCCTGTCGATGACCTCCATCGCAGCCGCCATCGCCGCTTCGCCGCCCGCCTTGTCCCATTCGTATTCCGTGACATGGCCGTCCTTGGTGAACCACCTGGCCGAGCGATACATCGGCGCCGCCACAGCCCGCAGACCCGAGCGCGACAGCAAATCAAGCCAGCCATCATAGGGCACCGACAGATCGACCAGCGTCGTCACCCCCGACAGCATCAGTTCGGACAGCGCGACCTCGGTGCAGGCAAGGCGTCCTTCATCATCGGCACCGAACAGCGGCATGAATTCGTAAAGCGAGCTTTGGTACAGGCCGGGACTGCCGAGTTCGTCCAGGAAACCCTTGTTCAGCGGCTCGGAAAGCGGATGCGAATGGATATCGACAAGCCCCGGAGCGACAAGCCGCCCCGCGCCAGAAATTTCGCGTGCAGCCGGGCCTTCATAGCGCCCGCCGACCTGCAAGATCCGGTCACCCGCAAAGGCGACATCCTGCCCGCGAAGGAAATTATGGCGGTTCGATTTCCCGTCCCAGCCGATAATCCAGTCCGCCTTCCGGATAACGGTGACTTCTGCACTGTCCATTCAAGCCTCCTGTTGTCAGAGGCGAGGCGCGCAGCAACGCCCCGCCGGATCCGTTACTCCCGGAACTTCAAATCCAGCCCTTTGTAGAGACCCGAGCCATAGATGTTGTGCGGCACGACCGTCTCCAGTTCCGCGGATTGCACGATGGTCATCGGCTCGTGATAAAGCGGCAGCCAGACAGCGGCGTCATGCACCTTGTTAAGCACCTTGGCATAGGCTTCGGCACGGGTGTTGTCGTCGGTCGCGTGACGCCCTTCGGCCAGCCATTCATCGGTTTCCGGATCGTTCCAGTTCATCCGGTTCGGCGTCGGGATATTCTCGGACAGGAAATAAAGGTTCAGGGCGTCCCCCGCCGAAATATAGGGATAGCTCATGCCGAACATATCGAATTCCTGCGTGGAAATCTTGCCCCAGAAGACGGTGGCGTCGAAGGTCTGGATTTGCATCCCGATCCCGACTTTCAGCAGCTCGGCCTGTACGAATTCCGCAAGGCCCTGCCAGGTTGAACCGCCCTGGATATAGGCAACCGGTGCCAATCTTACGCCATCCTTTTCGCGAACCCCGTCCGATCCCGGCATCCAGCCGGCCTCGTCGAGGATCCGTTTCGCCTCTTCCGGATCATAGCGCAGCAGCTTGTCTTCCAGAGATTTGTCCCAGTCGAGGGCATTCTCGGAAATATAGCTGTAAGCGGGGGTCACCTCGTCGAACATGATATCGCGGGCCAGTGCCTCCTGATCGACGGCAAGATTGATCGCCCTGCGCACCGCCGGATCCTCGACCGCCGGCTTGTCGATCTTGAAACCAATGAAATAGGTCCAGAATGCCGCGTCCGAGCGAACCGTCTCAAGGGTCGGGGCCTGTTGCACCTGCTCAAGCGCGATGGCGGGAATATATTGCGTGATCTGGCTTTGATTGGTCATCAATGCCACCGTCCGGGTATTGCCTTCGGGCACGATCTGCCAGGTGATCGCGGCCATGTGCGGAGCGCCCTTGTTCTCGTAGAATTCGGGTCCCCAGCTGTATTCCTCATGCCTGGTCATGGTCAGCCGGTCGCGCGGTAGCCATTCCTGCCAGCAGAAAGGGCCGGTCCCGTTGAACCCCGTTACGCCGAAATCGTCTCCCAGTTCCTCGACATTGTTCTTGTCGACCACCGTCGCAAAGCTTTGCGTCAGCTGATACAATAATTCAGAGAACGGCGCCTCCAACTCGTATTTGACGGTTTTGGGATCCGGAGCAGTGATGCTCTTGACCTCGCCCGCGCGCCAGGCCACCGGCGAATTCGTTTCCGGATCGATCCAGCGTTCGAACGAATAGACGACATCCTCGGCGGTCATTTCCCGGCCGTCGCAGAACTTGATTCCGTCTTTCAGATGGAAAGTATAGGTGAGACCATCATCCGAGACCTCCCAATCCTTTGCCAGCCCGTCGGTGAGGGTGCTCATGTCGGGCTCAAGCGATACCAATGTATCGCCCAGCATGAACAGCACTTCCGATGCGGATCGCGCGGTCGATTTATGCGGATCGTAATTGTTGCTGTCCACTTCGCGCACGATATTGATCTCCTGCGCAGAGGCCGGCAGTGCCAACGCCAGCGCGATGGCTCCGTAAAGCAATGATTTCTTCATGATGGGCTTCCCTGTTGTTTATGTTTGAAGGCGAGGGTCCAGAACATCGCGCAATGCATCGCCGGTGATGTTCGCGCACAGCACGATAACGAAGATCACAACCGAGGGGATCGTGGCGATATGTGGCGCAAACAGCAGCGTGTCGCGCCCCTGTGCCGCCATCATCCCCAGTTCCGAGGCAGGCGCCTGTGCCCCAAGTCCCAGAAAGCTGAGCGCCGCGCCGATCAGGATGATCTGCCCGAAACGCAGGCTGAGAAAGATCATGATCGAAGAGATCGAGTTACGCAGCAGGTAACGCCGGAAAATCGCCAGATCCGACAGGCCGACGGCGCGTCCGGCCTCGATATATTCCTGACCCATCACGCCGATACCAATCGATCTGGCAATCCTGGCACAGTCGGGTATCGATGCGATACCAAGCGCGACGATAACCGGCAGGACCCCGGTCCCCGCCACTGCAACCAGCGCGAGCCCCAGCAGAATCGCGGGAAATGACAGCATCATGTCGTTGAGCCGCATGATCCACGGGTCAATCCGGCGATACATCGCGGACAACAAACCGAGAGCCGAGCCGACGATACCGCCGATCCCGACCGCCACGAGGCCGATCAGCAATGTCAGCCGTGTTCCGTAAAGGACGCGCGACAGGATATCGCGTCCCTGACTGTCGGTCCCCAGCAGATATTCCCATGTCCCGCGCTCTGTCCATGCGGGGGGCTGCATGACCGCCCGCGAGTTCGCGCTGGGATCATGGGGCGCGATCCACGGCGCCAGAATTGCTGCCAGCACGATCGCGGCAAGCAACAGCATGGCAGGGGCCGCCGCACGATCGCGCAGCAATGCCCGCCACCATGCGCGGCGTCGGGCGGGCGCCGGCGCTTCGGGCAGGATCGCCTGGTCGCCGCCTTCTGTCCCGGTTGCGGTCATGTTTTCTGCGCCCTTGGATCAAGCTGGGTATAGAGAATGTCGACGATCAGGTTCACAAGGATGAACCCCACTGCCAGGGCCAGGATGGTTCCCTGCGTCAAGGGGAAATCCGATGACAGGATTGCGCCGACGGCAAGCCTGCCGATGCCGGGATAGGAAAAGATCGTTTCGGTCACGACCGCACCGCCCAGCAGATAACCGATCTGCAAGCCCACCAGCGTGACGACGGGGATCAGGGCGTTGCGAAGCCCGTGGCGCAGGATGACCTGCCATTCGGGCAATCCCTTTGCGCGGGCGGTGCGGACATGGTCCAGCCGCAGCACCTCGAGCACCGAAGAGCGGGTCATGCGCGATACCGGCCCGATAAAGATCATCCCAAGCGACAATGCAGGCAATGCGATATGGCTTAGCCCTTCCATCGTCCAAAGCGGTCCGCCCCGCCCGATAAACGGAAAAAGCGGAAATTTGACGCCCAGGAACTGGATCAGGATCAGGCAGATGAAGAAGATCGGCAGAGATACGCCAGCAACCGAAATCGCCATGATGAAACGGTCGAAAAGCGAGCCGCGCCAGACCGCCGCCAGCGTTCCCATCGCGATACCAAGCGGGATCGACCAGAACAGACTGGCCACCATCAGCTCGATCGTCGGAACAATCGCCGCGGCAAGCTCACTTGTGACAGATTTGTTCGAAATCAGCGAACGACCCAGATCGCCGTGGGCAAGCCGCTCCATATATTTGCCGAATTGCACGATCACGGGTTGATCGAGCCCCATTTCCGCCCGGATCTGTTCGACCACCTCGGGCGGCGCGGTCGGCCCGGCCTGTACCCGCGCGGGATCTCCGGGGGCAAGCTGAACCAGGGCGAAACCCAGGAACAGCACCCCGAACAGAACCGGGATGGATACCAGTATCCGGTTGAGGATCGTTTCGATCATTGTCCTTCCCGCTCGTGAACAATCCGCCCGCCAAGGATCGTCATATCGCAGCGCGTGGCGGTGATCTCTTCGGGATCGATCCTGAAGAGATCGCGTTCCCACACCGCGATATCGCCAAGCTGACCGGGTTCCAGCCGCCCCTTTATCGTCTCTTCATGCGAGGCGTAGGCAGAGGCACCGGTATAGGCATGCAGCGCCTCTTCCATGCTCAGCCGGTGTTCGGGGCCCAGAACCGTGCCGTTCGACGTCTTGCGCGTGACCATGTTGTAGATCACCGGCATCGGGTCGACCTCGGTCACCGGGCAATCGGTCGAAGCCGACGGGTTCAGCCCCGCCTCGATCCAGGTCCGCATCGGATGCGAAGCCTCGACCCGCTCCTGTTCCGCCACCGTGCAGTAGAGGTCGCCAAACCAGTAAAGGAAAGACGGCTGAGGCACCGGGATGATATGCATGTCGATCATCCGCTGCATCTGATCGGGGCGCAGCCATCCGCAATGCTCGATCCGGTGACGGCGGTCGGCAACGGGCATATCGGTCAGGGCCGCCTCATAGGCCTCCAGCACCTGATCGATCGCGGCATCGCCAATGGCATGGATGGCCATCTGATAGCCCGCGCGATGGGCCGCCACGACCATGCCGGTCAGCTCTGCCTGATCCGGGATGCACAACAGCCCCTTGTCGTCGGGATCGTCGCCAAGATAGGGCCAGGTCATCGCTGCCGTCCGCCCGCCTGCACTACCATCGGTAAAGATCTTGACCGGTCCGTGCCGGAACATCTCGTCACCCGTACCGGTGATCATCCCCGCTTCGGTCGCCTTTTCCAGAATCGAGCGCGTCTTGTCGCCCATGACGCAGCCATAGACGCGCAGCGGCAGTCGTCCCTGCTTTTTCGCGGCCAGATAAGCCTCCATCTCGGGCCAGCCTTCACGGATGCCGATAGCGGCCTCCATGCAAGAGGTGATGCCGTAAGACAGCAGATCCCTGCCGCCGCGTTCGATGGCGTCGATCAGCATCTCGACTGTGAGTTCCGGCAGCACCGCAATCACCGCCTCGCGGCCGGTTTCAGCCAGAAGACCGGTCAGCCGGCCATTCTGCCGTTCGATCAGCCCGCCTTCCGGAGACGGCGTGTCGTCGGTAATGCCCGCCAGTTCAAGCGCCACACTGTTGGCGACAGCCAGATGTCCGCAGGTGCGCACGATATAGACCGGATGATCGGGACAGGCTTCGTCCAGCTCTTCGCGGTAAGGATGGCGACCGGTCTCCAGCTTGAAATGATCATAACCGCGACCGGTGATCCATTTTCCTTTCGGTGTGTCGGCCGCTTTGGTCCGCAGCGCATCAAGCAGGGCCGCCAGTGTAGGCGCGGATTTGGGGCGCAAATCGACCTCGGCCATGGCCAACCCATACATGTGCAGATGCAGATGTGCATCGTTCAGTCCCGGAGTCGCCAATCGCCCGTTCAGATCGATAACGCGCGTATCCGGCCCGCCAAGCGTCATGATCTCGGCATCCGCACCCGTCGCAAGAACCTTTCCTTGCCTGCAGGCCAGCGCCTCTGCGAATCCAAGTCCCAAGCCCTTCCAGATCCTGCCATTCACGAGCAGAAAATCAGCGTGATCATTCATGAGACGCACCGCTGGATCACCGTGGTTGCCGGGTTCATTCCGCCCTCCGATCCGATCATGTTATTTGTATGGTTCCATGATACGCGGGGGCGCAGCTGATCCGTCAACGAAAACCAGAGCCTTGCTGCGACGCAGCTAAAATATTAAGCAATAAACTTTTAATTTATTGAAATATATAAAATTATCTTATGAGGATCCGTTCGCCATCTCATCCTTCGGCATGAGCTTATGAATTATTATTCAGATTTGATAATTTTTAAGAAGATTTCATGATATGCTCAGCCCCAGCCGACCGGTTCCATTTCGGCGACGGTCGCGGCAAGATTTTCAAGCAGCAGGCTCATCATCTCATTCGGTTCGGCGCATTCGGGTAACATGGCAATCGCGGCGACCCGCGTGACCGGCGCGAATTTGCGGGTGACGATACCAAGGCCGGCAGACAGGGCTGCCGTATATGGATCGACCACCGCCACCCCAAGGCCGGCATTGACCATCGCACAAGCGGTCTGCGCCTGAGCCGTTTCAAGCCGCGGCTCGTAGCGGACACCTTGTTGAGCGAAAGCGCCGACGACCAGCGTGGACAGAACCGGCCCGATACCGATCACCGGATATTTAGCCAGATCCGAAGGCCCCAGCACGGCCCGCATGGTCAGCAAATGGTCCCGCGGCAGGATCGCGACAAGCTCGGCTTCGCCCAATCGTCTGGTTTGAACGCCCGGATTCTCCAGCTGACCCATCGCCAGCCCCAGATCCGCGAGGCCGAGTTCGACCGAATGCCTGACCCTTTCGGGTTCCTGAACGGTGACTTCGACATCCAGGCCCTCGCAACCGGCGACGGCACGCAGCAATGCAGGCGGCAGCACTGCATGCCCCATCGGCGGACTCGCGAAGATCCGAATTCGCCCGCGTTTCCTGTGTTTAAGCGCATGCAGACGTTTCGAGAGATCCTCAAGAACCCCGATCAGTGGGCGAAGGTCATCATAGATCAGCCTGCCCTCATCCGTCGGCTCCAACCGTCGCCCCTGACGCTGGAAAAGCGTAACGTCAAGCTGAGCCTCAAAGCTTCGGATCGCATTCCAGACCGCCGATTGCGACAGTCCCAGATATTCGGCGGCCGCCGGCGTCGTCCCTCGCTCCATGACCGCAACGAATGACTCTACAAGGCGCAGGTCCAGGTCGTTTCGTCGGTCGATGCGCATGGTGCTTTTCCTGGCAAGGGCTGGGAGGCGGTGAAGCTGGCGCAGGCTTCCTGTCTCGTCGGATCAGGATGCAGGGGCGGTCGGAACTGTCCGTCATCAGAGTTTTCCGGAACGCATAGGTTGTCTGGGAACGGGGCCCCTGTTTCGGATTCTGTTCGAGTTTAGGCCGCCGCCGATTGGTTCTGCAAGCGGTGTTTCCGGATGGTTCGGACGCGCATTTTCGAGATGACGTTTCAAGCCCTTGCCTGCTTAAGCCCTTGTCTGCCCGATCTTCGCTCTGGTGTCGGCATCACGACGGAATCGGTTTCCGCGGGGCCGGTCATGGCAGGTTGGTCGGAAACACGAATTGAAGCGGCAGAAATGTGGGTGCCGCGGCCGTATGCAATTGATCGACCATGACCTCAAGCAAAGTCTGGCTTCGCTGTGTCAGTACGGCGCTCATGACGCCCTCCGATAGCATCCTTCTGGTTCCCGGGCTCAGACCGTGGCCAATCAGCTGGACACGTCCCGTATTCGTGCGGCGGCGCAGTTCCGCCCCGATCCCCTCGGATGATCCTCCGACATTGTAGATGCCGATCAGATCGGGCGATCTTTCCAGCAATTCGGCGGTAAGCCGGGCGTTGATCTGCGGGTCGTCCTGCCCTTCGACCGTACCCGCGAATTGCAGATGCGGCCAATCACGCTGGATCAGTTCCTGAAAGCCAAGCTCCCGCTCGACATGGGCGCGATAATGGCGGGTGGCGGCGACCACTGCCACCTTACCGCCCCCGGGCGGCGCGGCGCGGGCCATCAGAAAGGCTGCCGTGCGTCCCGCGGCCAGATTGTCGATGCCGATATATGCCTGCCGGCGGCAGCCGGTGACGTCGCTGATCAGTGTCATCACCGTCTTGCCGGCATCGACCAGAGCATCGGCCTCATCGCGCACCACCGGATGGTCGACACCAAAGAACGCAATCGCATCTGCCTTGCGCCCCAGCCGTCGCAAACAGCGGGCCATCTCGCCCGGTTCCATCGAATCCACCAGAAAGCTTTGGATCCGAGCGCCGCGATCGCGTGTTTGTGCCCATATCCGCAACTCGTCGTTCAGGCCGCGAATATAGGAGTTGGCGCTGCCGGGAAGCACCACGATCAGGCGTTTTCTGTCCCTGCGGGCCAGTTTCGCCAGTTCGGCATCGGGCAGATAGCGGTTTTCGGCGGCGGCCTTTAGGACCCGTTCGGCTGTGGCCCGGCGCACATTCGGCCGGCCGTGCAGAACACGATCGACGGTTGCTTCCGAAACGCCCGCCGCGCGGGCAATGTCGCGGATACCGGAACGGGCTGGTCGGGAAGAACCCATCAAAATCCATCAAAAAACTTTCGTTGTGACGCATATGTGCATCGCCTAGCTTGCAGGTCAATGCGCCAGAGCGGATTTTCTGCGCAAAATGGAACAGGGGGAGGACATAATGACGAACGCGATCCGCATCTCGCGGCGTGGCCTGATCATCGCCGGTGGCGCCGCCTTGGCTATGCCCATGCTGGGCAAGGGCGCCAATGCCGCGACAACCTTGCGTTACGGCCATATGCACACGCCCAACTCGATTGCCGGCGCTCAGGCCGAATGGTTCGCCGAGGCCGTGGCCGAGAAGACCGGCGGCGAGATCACCATCCAGATCTTTCCGAATTCGCAGCTTGGCAAATTGCAGGAACTGGCCGAAGCCGTCTCGACCGGCTCCATCGCCTTCTCGCACAATACCGCAGGCGCTATCGGTTCTCTTTACGCACCGTTTGCCGCATTCGATACGCCCTATCTCTATCGCGATGTGGACCACCTTCTGAAGGTGACCGATACTTCCGGACCGCTCATGCAGGAACTCAATGAGGGACTGGTGGCGGCTTCGGGGACCCGGGTTGTCTATGGATTCTATTTCGGCACCCGGCATCTGACGACGAACCAGATGGTGCAGAACCCCGGGGATCTGGCGGGTCAGCGGGTCCGGGCGATCCCGTTCCCGATCTATATGGCGACGGTCGAGGGCCTGGGCGCCGTTCCGGTCCCGGTCGACTGGTCCGAGGTACCGACCGCGCTGGCAACCGGCGTTGTCAACGGTCAGGAAAACCCGTTGAATGTCATCCTCACGGCAAATCTGGCCGATGTGCAGACGCATCTGGTGCTGACCGGGCACACCTCCGCGGCGCAGATGGTGATGATGAATGATGATGTCTGGCAAGGTCTGGCCGATCCCCACAAAGAGGCCATCACCGCGGCGGCAGCCGAGACGCGCGCTCGTGCCTCTGACGAGATGCAGGCTTCGGAAACATCCGACCTCGAGGCGCTGCAAGAAAAGGGAATGACCGTCGTGGACGAGGCCGCGGGTCTCGATCTGTCTGCCTTCCGCGACAAGGTGACCGCGCGGATCTCCCAGGAATTCGACAGTCAGTATGGCGAATTCTATGCTCAGGTCGAGGCGATCTCCTGAGATGACCGATCCCGTTGCCCTTCCTGAACCGGTGCCCGCGCCGCGGGCGCTGGTGCGGATTTCCGATGCGCTGCTGGCGGTCGCGACCGGGCTGATGCTGTTGATCGTAGGACTGATCGTTTCCCAGATCGTGGCCCGCAACGTCTGGAACATGGGTCTGCCCAGGGCCGAGGAAATCTCTCGGGTGGCGGGCGTGCTCTGCGTCTATCTGGCGGCGCCGGTTCTGGCGCTAAGGGGCCAGCATGTCGCCGTCGACGTCTTTGTCGACCTGATGCCGCCCATGCCGCAAAAACTGTGCCTGATCCTGGCGGAGCTTTCGGTGATCGCCTTCTCCGCATTAAGTATCCTGGGCGGATATCTCTATCTGTTCCGTGCCTGGAAATTCCGGACGCCCGCGCTTGGGGTGCAGAATATCTGGTTCTATTCTCCGATCCTTCTCTGCCTTGGGCTTGTGATCGTAATGGCGGCCTGGCGGATCTGGTCGATCCTGATCAATGAAAGGGGCTCGGCGTGACCCTTACACTTCTGGTTATCTTCGCGATCCTTCTTGTGATCCGCGCGCCGATCTCGGTTGCGCTCGGCCTGTCTTCGGGCATTACCATCTTCTGGTATTCGCTGCCGCTTTCGGTGCTTCTGCAACGCGCCGTCAACTCCATCGACAGCTCACCCCTGCTGGCCGTGCCGATGTTCATCCTTGCTGCCGGGCTGCTGACCGCCACCGGCGTCACGCGCTACATGTTTGATCTGGTACGCATGGTGGTGGGGCGGGTCCGCGGTGGCATGGCGCATGTGAACGTGCTGCTTTCGCTGGTTTTTGCCGGCATGTCGGGCGCTGCGCTGGCCGATATCGGGGCGATGGGCGCTATGCAGGTCCGTGAAATGCAGGCGCAGGGCTACAACCGCCGCTTTGCCGCAGGCCTTTCGATCGCCGCGGCTACCATCGGCCCGATCTTTCCGCCCTCGATCCCGCTCATCATTTTCGCCACCGCTGCCGAGGTGTCAGGTGTCAAACTGCTGCTCGCCGGCATTGTACCCGCCTTGCTGATCACCATGATGTTGATGGGCTATATCGCGCTTGTCGCCAGACGGCAGAATCTGCCGCGCGATGATGTCTCTCCGACGCTTCCTGCCTTCCTGAAACTTTCGCTGATTTCGTTTCCGGCATTGCTGACGCCGGTTCTGCTGATCGGCGGATTGCTTTCGGGAATGTTCGGCCCGACCGAGGCGGCAGGCATCACCGTCGCCTATGCGATCCTGATCGGCATTCTGGTCTACCGCACGCTGACCTTGCGCGCATTGATCGACACCACCCGCGAGACGGTTCTTGCCACGGCGAATATTCTGTTCGTGGTGGCAGCGGCAGCGGTCTTTGCCTGGGTGCTGACGATGGATCAGATCCCTGCCAAAGCCGGCGCATGGATGCTGGGGATTTCAGATAATCCGCTGGTGTTGCTGCTGATCCTGAATCTGGTCCTGCTGGTCGCCGGCATGTTTCTTGAAAGCATCGCCGCGATCCTGATCATTGCGCCCATCGTCACGCCTGCGCTTCTGGAGGCCGGAGCCCCGCCGGAGCAGATCGGCGTGGTCATGGTGCTGAACCTGATGATCGGCCTGCTGACGCCTCCGGTCGGGATGAGCCTCTACATGATGTCCATCGCTGCGAAGATGCCCTTCGGCGAGGTCGTGCGCGGCGTGGCGCCGTTCTTCCTGCCGCTTGTCGTGGCGCTTGCGCTTGTCACATTGTTTCCGGGCCTCAGTGCCTGGTTGCCCAATTATCTGATGGAGTAACCCATGAGCCGTCTTATTGGCCCGATCCGCCAGCTTGGCTTCGTCGTCCCGGATATCGAAGCGGCGATGAAGCACTGGTCCGAGGTAATGGGCATCGGCCCCTTCTTCTATAATCCACGGGTGCCGATCGAAGATTACGTTTTCGAAGGCACAAGCTACGAGCCGCATAATTCGGTCGCGCTGGCGAACTCCGGCTACATTCAGGTCGAGCTGATCCAGTGCCGCAACACGGTCCCGTCATGCTACAAGGAATTCACCGATGCGGGGAATTGGGGCCTGCAACATACCGCCTGCTGGACCGAGGATTATGACCGCGATCTGGCATTGATGGAGGCCGAGGGCTTCCGCGTGAAGATGTCCGGCAAGGTTGGAGAAAACGGGCGTTTTGCCTATTTCGACCGCGAGACGCATCCCGGCACCTGTATCGAACTGTCCGAGGTCAAGGGCCCCAAGGGCCGCATGTTCGATCTGATCCGCGCCGCCTCGGAAGGCTGGGACGGTCAGGATCGTGTCCGCCCTTTCCCCGATCTTTCGAAGATCTGACCAGATGATCCGTGCAACTTATCACGTCGAAACGCCCTGTCCGATTGCCGAAGTCGCATCAATGATGGCCGGGGAACAAAGCGCGGGTACCTTTGTCCGCGTCGAAGGCGAAACCGACGATCTGCGCGCCCGCTTTGGTGCAACCGTGATTACCGCCGAAGAAATCGGACAGTCGGAAGCGCCTACGCTGCGCTCGGCCTGGGCAGAGCGCAAGGGGCTGACCGGGCCGCGCGGCATCTTCCGCGTGGTGATCGACTATCCCGAGGACAATGTGGGAGTAAATCTTCCTACGCTGGCCTCGGTGGTGGCCGGTAATCTTTATGATCTGGGCGAAGTGACCGGGCTGAAGCTTATGGATGTCGAGGTGACCCCCGAATATCGCGCACGCTACGATCAGCCCTCGATGGGGATCGCTGGCACCCGGGCCTCGGTGGGCGTCGGGGATCGTCCGATATTCGGCACGATCATCAAACCGAATATAGGCCTTTCGGCAGACGAGATCGCAGATCTGGTCGGACGGCTATGCGAGGCCGGTGCCGATTTCATCAAGGATGACGAGATCGCCGGAACCCATCCCCATGCGCCGGTCGATGCGAGGATACGCGCGGTGATGGCCGCAATCCGCCGATATCGGGACAGGACCGGCAAGCTTGTCATGGTCGCCTTCAATATCACCGACGAAACCGATGCGATGCGTCGTCACGCCGATCTTCTGGCTGCCGAAGAGGGTTCTTGCGCGATGGTCTCGCTGAACTGGGTCGGCATGGCAGCAGTGCAATCGCTGCGGCGCCACAGCCCCCTTGCCATCCACGGCCATCGTAACGGCTATGGCGGCATGGGGCGGCATCCGCTGTTGGGCATGGGGGTACGCGCCTATCAGACACTTTACCGTCTGGCCGGGATAGACCACATGCATGTGCATGGGATGGGCGGGAAATTCTCGGATCTCAACGAAGATGTGACCGACGCCGCGCGGCATTGCCTGACCCCGTTTCTGGCAGGCGATGACCGGGTGATGCCAATCTTTTCGTCCGGCCAATGGGCTGGCACGCTGCCGCACACGCTGACGCAACTGGGATCGGATGACCTGATGTTCCTGTCCGGCGGCGGGATCATGGCGCATCCGGGCGGCCCGGCGGCGGGACTGATCTCGCTGCGGCAGGCGCATGAGGCTATGATGGCAGGCATCCCGCTTGCGGATTACGCGCAGTCCCATCGGGAACTGGCGCAGGCTATTGCCAATTTTGGCACGAAGGGCTGAAAGCCGTGGCCTATGTCTTTATCGCCGACGATTTTACCGGCGCCTCCGATACTCTGGCGACGCTGGCGCGGGCGGGGCTGAAAGCAAGGCTGTTCCGGGACCTGCCTGCCCCGGCCGATCTGGTCGGGCTCGAGGCCTGGGGAATTGCTACCAAGGCGCGCGCGCTTGACCGCGCGGCGACGATTGCGCTTGGGCAGCGGCTTGGTAAAGGAATCGCGGCTTTTTCGCCCGATTTCCTGCATCTCAAGATCTGCTCGACTTTCGACAGCAGCCCCGGAACCGGAAATTTCGTCCTGATGGCAGAGATCCTTTCGGGCGCGCTCGGGATCGCGGATATCGCGGTGATCGGCGGGCAGCCCTCGCTGGGTCGTCATGCGATTTTCGGCACGCTGTTCGCGCGCGGACCCGACGGGCGCGTACATCGCATCGACCGGCATCCGGTGATGTCGATCCATCCGGTGACGCCGATGCACGAAGCCGACATGCTGCATCATCTGGAAGCGCTTGGCCTGCACGGCCTGAACCTCGTATCGCGCGGCATGTCCGGAAACGCCTTTCCGCGCTATTACGATGCGCTGGATCAAAGCGATGTCGAGGCCGCCGGGCACGACCTGCACTCTGGCACCAACCGCTGTCTGGTGATCGGCGCCTCTTCGGTTGCCGAAGCCTGGCTGGCAGCCCGCGGATATACCGCACCCGTCTTGCCGCCTGACACCCCGATCAATAACGGCCCGATCCTTGCCTTCGCAGGCAGCCGTTCATCCTTGACCACCGCACAGATCGCCGCTGCCGAAAGCTATAGCCGGCTTCCGATCAATCCCGCAGATATGATCGGCAAGGGTTCCCGGCTCGCCGAGGCCCGTGATTGGGCCGCCGAACGACTTGCCCGACGCGAGAATTGCATCATATTCCTGACCGCCGATCACGCCGGTCCTATCACGCCGGCGGATCTGGCCGAGGCTTCGGCAGAATTCGTGGCGCGCCTGGTCGAAAAGGCCTATCCCGGCGCATTGATCGTGGCGGGCGGTGACACATCCAGTGCCATCGTCGATCGGCTTGCCCCGGCATGGCTTGATTTTGCGGGGATGCTTTGCCCCGGTGTGCCGATACTTGGAAGCGACGGCCCTGCAGGAGAACTGCCGCTGGCGCTAAAAGGCGGGCAGATGGGCGGGCTTGACTTCTTTGACCGCGCTCGCGCGATCCTGCAGGGCGTAAAGCCTCAGACCCGGAACGGTGTGCGATAACGAAATGATCCCGGTATCGTTCAGCCAGCCGTAACGGCCCCGGCGATTTCCTCTACGATTGCGCTGGTTGCTGCTTTCGTGCCGGCGCTTCCACGGATGTCCCTGGTTCGCTTTGCCGGATCCGCCAGCATGCGCGTGATCGCATTCGAGATCAGACCCGAGGCGGCGATGGCCTCGGGGATCTGGCGGTTATGTCCCAACCAATCCACCAACATGCGCCCCGACTCGATCATCGCGAATGGATTCGCCATATCCTTGCCGGCAATATCGGGCGCCGAACCGTGAGTCGCCTGCGCCATGGCGATGTTTCCTTCGCCGATGCAAAGCCCCGGTGCCATTCCCAAGCCGCCGACAAGGCCCGCCGCTTCGTCCGACAGAATGTCGCCGAACATGTTCGTCGTCACGATCACGTCGAAATTCTGGGGTTCGCGGATCAGGCGCATGGCCATCGTATCCACGATAACCTCATTGACTTCCACATCCGGGAAATCCTTTGCCGCATTGTAACATTCCTCGACGAACATGCCGCAGCCAAGCTTGAACACGGTGTTCTTGTGAACCAATGTCAGCTTGCGGCGACGCTGTCGGGCAAGGTTCAGGGCCGCCCGGGCAACCCGCGACGAGCCAGCGCGGGTGATGACGCGCACCGAAACGGTAACATCCTTGGTGGGCCGAAATTCACCCGAGCCGGCCACGACATTGCGATCGGGCTGAAAGCCTTCGTTATTCTCGCGCACGATGATCAGATCGATATCGTCGCGCAATGCGCCAAGCCCCGGATAGGATCGCGTCGGACGGATATTGGCGAAGAGATCGAACTGCTTGCGCAGGATCGGATGTGGATTGATGGCGCCGGGCACCTTCGGATAGGCCTGATGCCCGATCGGGCCAAGAATGAAACCATCCATTCCGCGCAGCGCCTCAATCGTGCCTTCGGGAAAGGTCGAGCCGTGGCTGTCCAGCGCGATGCGCCCGATGGGCAGCGGGCGCCAGTCGATATTCAGCCCGGTTCTGGCGCAGGCCGCCTTGATGACCCTGACAGTGGCGGGGACGATTTCATGCCCGATATCGTCGCCGTTCAGGACCCCCAATGTAAGGTGGAAAGACATTGCGACTCTCCTTCAATCAGACGGGCGCAGAACGGCGGGTGATCACGGTAATGTCGTCGTGATCTTCCAGTTGCCACGCCGTCCGGATAAGTTCGTCGGTTGCCGCTTCACCCAGAATGCCTATCGACTGATTGCGGAACTTGGTCACGATCTGTTCGTCCGACAACGGTCGCGAAATGCTGCCGATGGCATGCTCGACATGCAGATCGGTTGTGCTTCCGTCCTCGAAACGCACCGAGATATATACCTCATCCTCCTGAATGGCATTGTCGGTCTGGGCCGACACCCGGTCCCGCAAGGCGATCACGCGCGGATCGCGCACTATCTCGTCGGTAAATGCGGTGGGCGAGCCGTCGCCGTAAAGAAGTGCCGTTGCCGCCGCATGATAGACGCTGAACTTTCCCTCCAGACCGGTCGCAGGGGTCTTCTTGCCCGTCAGTTCCAGCACCAGCGGATGGGTGCGAAGGCCGACCGAAGCGATGGATGCGATACGGTCGCCCAGTTTCGTGCGTAGTTGCTGACATCCGTCGATAGCCGGATGGATCACGATTCCGCATGCATAGGGTTTGTAGCTGTTCAGCCCCGCTTCCCATGTCTTGCCCAGATCGCCCAGGATTTCGTCGTAATCCTGCTTGGTGGACGCCACATTGGCCCAGCCGCGCGGTGCCTCTATCCCTTGTTCCGAACTGTCGTAATCTGCTTTCGCAAGAAAGGCGGCCATTGCGCCGTTCTGCGCAGCCCGGCCAGGATGAAAACTCTTGGTCATGGTTCCGAACATCTCGCGCAGGCCCGAAGATTGGGTGGCGGCAAGGCTATATGCCCAGGTCATCTGCCGGGCATCAAGCTCCAACAGCCGGCCGACTGCTGCCGCTGCTCCGAAGACGCCGGCGGTGCCGGTAATATGCCACCCGCGATCATAGTGATCCGGATAGACCGAGTTTCCGATACGGCATTCAACCTCCATTCCCACCACCAGCGCGGTCAGGACATCGCGGCCGCTGATCCCGCGCGACTCGGCCACGGCAAAGGCGGCGGAGGCAACCGGACCGGCCGGGTGGATGATGGTTTTCAGATGCGTGTCATCGTAATCGAGAACATGAGAGGAAATCCCGTTGATCAATGCGGCATGCAACTCGTCCAGCCGCTCATTGCGGCCGATGACCTGTGCGCGGGCAGTTCCGGTGAACGGACGCACCGCGTCCAGTCCGCGGTCTACGGTCTCATGTGCGCTGCCGCCCACCGCGCAACCAAGCCAGTTCACGAAGCTGCGCACACCTTCCGCGCGGACCGGTTCAGGAATGTCGTCTCCCCGCAGCGAGACGGTCCATTCCGCGAGTTCCCTGGTGACGGGTCTTGTCATATACAGGCCTTTCCAAGTGGTTTGCCCGGATGGGGCAGAATTTCAAAGCATCCAATCCCCATGCGGTCCGACAGCCATTCAAACTGCCGGAAGTTGAGGGGCAGGAAGATCATTGCGATCTTCCTTCGGTATCAGCGGATCGAGATCAGCAATTCCGAAAGCCGGTCAAGCGAGGAAAGGTTTTCCAATTCGCGCACCAGATCGACGATCTCATCGGCCCGGTCGCGCGACATTCCGGCGAATTCGCAATTCTCGCGGAACTTTCCGGCCACCTCGTCATAGGACATGGGGAAAGCGGGCGAGCCTTTTCCGAAATCGGCGCGCCCCGAGATTTTGCGACCATCGGTCAGCTCTATATCGATGATCGTGGTCATCAGGTGGTAGCCTGCGGCTTCGGCCTCGTCATCCACCACGAAATCGATCTTCTCGATCATCGCCTTCACATCCGGGCGCAGCACCACCTCGTCGGTGAACTCGGCCAGCCCGGCACGGCGTTCCAGCAGCAGGATCGCCATGCAGAATTCCATCGAGAACTTGGCCTGCAATTCGTCCTTGGGGCGATGATGGATCAGGGCGTTCGGCATGTTGGAATTGGTGCCCACCCGGACATGCTTCACCAGTTCAGGCGTGATGTCATGCTCGGTGATCAGACGCAGCATTTCGGTCATGCCGGGATGGGTCAGCGACCCTGACGGATGCGGTTTGATCGAAACGCCGGGATCGGCGAAGGTCCAGGGCGCGCCAAGCTTTCCATGAATGGCGTTCATGTCGAAACCGCCGCCCGCCGCCGAGAAGAAACCGCGAGGCGCTTCCAGGATGCGGCTTGTGGCGGTCCAGCCGTAAGAGGCGAACTGCGCGGCCGCAACCCCGCTTTCGGAAGAGCGGCCGGCATGGAAAGGCTTGGTCATGGTGCCGAAATTTTCGCGCAGGCCCGCGGATTGGCTTCCGGCGATCGAAAGGGCGCGAAGCGTGGTGTCGATATCGAAGCCCAGCAGCTTCGAGGCGGCAGCGGCGGCGGCATAGGTGCCGCAGGTGGCGGTTGCGTGAAAACCGGTCTGGTAATGGCGCGGATTGATCGCTTCAGCGATCTTGCATTCCAGCTCCACGCCCAGATGATAGGCATGCATCATCGCCAGACCGTTGGATTTCTTCGATTCCGCCACGGCAAAGGCGGCAGGAAGGGCAGGGGCGGTCGGATGGGTCAGAAGGCCGTAAACCCGGTCCTTCGCCACCGCAAGCTGGGTATCGTCGTAATCATCGGCGTGAATTCCGACCCCGTTGGCAAAAGCGGCGAAGCGTGGCGCGACCTTGCGGCCCGCGCCGATCACCGTCGCGGCTCCGTCGGCAAGCCCAAGATCGGACAGGTGCTGCCGTACCAATTCACCGCTTTTCGCGACCGAACCCGATACGGCGAGCCCGAAACCATCCAGGATCGATTTGCGTCCGTTTTCCACGACCTCGAAAGGCAGGTCCTCCGGCTTGGATTTTATTATGAAATCAGCAGCATATCTAGTCAGCTCGATATCGATCCGGGCGTCCTTGTTCATTGAATCCTCTCCGATCCGTGATGGTTTTGTGGGTTCTTGTGCAAAGCTTTCCAATAATTGTCAACAGTCGTCTAATGACAGTCATCAAAGTAAATGAAAAAGCCGTTGTCGTGATTCATATTGACAATTGTTAACAATTGACCGCCAACTGAAACCGAGTCAAGATCGGGAGAACGGAATGAAAGACAGGGAATTCACGGATCGGACCGTGCTGCTGACCGGAGCTTCGCGCAATATCGGACGCGCGATTGCGACGAATTTTGGCGCTGGCGGGGCGTCGGTGATGATTCATGCCAATAGCGATCATGCAGCGGCGGAAGCGACGGCCGAAGCAGTCCGTGGGGCGGGTGGTCAGGCCGAGGTGATTCTGGGCGATCTGGCGGATCCTGACGTTCCTGCCCGGTTGATCGAAGCGACAATACAGCGATTCGGAAGGCTTGATACCGTCGTCGCAAATGCGGCGATCCGGCCCCATAGCACGCTTCAGGACACCAGCTATGATGAATGGCGGCTTGTGATGAGCATCGCACTTGATAGCGTGTTCCTGCTGGCCAAGGCGGCAGAGGCACCGCTGCGCGGAAGTGACCGGGCCGCTTTCATCACCATCGGCGGAATGACGGCGCAAACCGGTGCATCGGACCGCGTCCATGTCATTGCCGCCAAGGCAGGATTAGGCGGTCTGACCCGCGCGCTGGCCCATGAATGGGGCCGTGCAGGTATCACGGTGAACTGCGTGGCGCCGGGCCTTATCGACACCAAGCGCAGCGGTGGGACACCCGCACATCACTCTACGATGCAGAATGTTCTGGACCGACACGGCACGGCGGACGAGATCGCCGGGGTCGTCCTCGCGCTGGCCGGATCAGGGATGCGGTATGTCACCGGCCAGACGCTGCACGCCAATGGCGGTGCGTGGATGAGTTGAGCATCTGCGTATAATTGACGACAGTAAAATGTTGACAATTTAAAAGACCTTGTTACGGTTCCGCGAAATATCACGAATGGGAGGAGTGATGTCGTTTCTCGAATTGGCCGCTGTCGAGAAGAAATACGGGGCACTGACCGTTGTCAAAGGCGTAAATCTGTCTGTCGAAAGAGGTCAGCTGGTTTGCCTGCTTGGGCCGTCCGGATGCGGCAAGACGACCACGCTTCGCCTTGTCGCCGGTTTCGTGGATGCCAGCAATGGCGAGGTGCGTGTGGAGGGCAGGGTCGTCTCAAGCGCGGGGACTACGGTGCCGCCCGAAGGGCGCAACATGTCGATGATCTTCCAGAGCTATGCTCTTTGGCCGCATATGACCGTTTTTCAGAATGTGGCCTATGGGCTCAATCTGCGCAAGCTTCCGGCCGGCGAGGTCAAACGGCGGGTGCATGAAATCCTGACCGTCACGCAGCTTCTGCCATTGGAACATCGCTATCCCGGCGAACTTTCCGGCGGTCAGCAGCAGCGCGTGTCGCTTGCACGCGCGCTGGTCGTCAAACCCGAGATCCTGCTTCTGGACGAGCCGCTTTCCAACCTCGATGCGAATCTGCGCGAAGAGATGCGCTTCGAAATCCGCCGCCTGCATGACGAATTCAAATACACGACCGTCTATGTCACGCATGATCAATCCGAGGCGATGACCACGGCCGATGTGATCGTGGTGATGAATGACGGTTATATCGAACAGGCGGGATCGCCCGAGGATATCTATGCCCGGCCCGAATCCGAATTCGTAGCCCGGTTCATCGGCGGAACGAATATCCTGTCCGGAACCCGATTGTCGGACAGCACTTTGCGCTGCAATGGCGATTTCGTGCTTGACTGCGGCAGTGGAAAGCTTGCCGCCGATGGCAAGGCTATCGCTTCCGTTCGGCATCACGACATTCATGTCGGCGAAACGCGCCAGGCAGATGCCAATTGCGTGCAGGGTACTGTGGCGCGTCAGATCTATATGGGCGCTCATCGCGATTATCTTGTCACCATTCCCGGCGGCGAAACGATCCGCGCCATCGCGCCGGTCGAGGTCAAGTTACCGGTTGGCGACAGTGCCTGGCTGCATTTCCCGAAGGAGAAATGCCGGGCGCTGTCCCGGTAAGAAAAGACAATTTCTCGATATGTAGAAGGGAGGATCTACACGTGTTGACGAAACTGATTCGAACGACGGCCCTTACCTGTGGCCTTGCAATCGCCGGCAGCGCCTTTGCCGAGGCGCCCGCTCCTTATGACATCACGCCCGAGCTGATCGAAGCTGCGACAAGCGAAGGCAGCGTTGTCTTCTATACCGCAACGGATGTCGCCGTGGCCGAGCAGCTGGCTGAACTTTTCAAGTCCACCTATCCGGGGATCGAGGTTCAGGTGGAGCGTGCCGGTTCCGAGCGCGTGTTCCAGCGCATCGGGCAGGAGGCGTCCAGCGGCATTCAGAATGCCGATGTGATCGAAACCTCGGACGCGGTGCATTTCGAATATTTCAAGCGTCACGAGTGGCTCGAGGCGATGGTGCCACAGGAAGTCGCCGACAAATGGCCAGAGGATGAAAAGGATCCGGACGGTTACTTTGCCGCCTATCGCGCCCATCTTTCGGTGCTTGCCTATCGCAGCGACATGCTTGACGAGGCCGATGCCCCCAAAACCTGGAACGATCTGCTGAAACCGGAATATAGCGGCAAGATGGTCAAGGCGCATCCGGGCTATTCAGGTACGGTGATGTCGTCCACCTATAGCCTGGTCGAGTTGCTGGGCTGGGATTATTTCGAGCAGCTTGGCACCCAGGATGTGATGCAGGTGCAATCCTCGACCGAGCCGCCGAAGAAACTCGCGCAGGGCGAGCGGATCATCCAGGCCGACGGGAACGAATACAACATCTTCCGTCTGCAGGATGAAGGCGTTCCGATCACTATTGTCTATCCCGAAGAAGGCACACCGATCGCGGTCGGAAATGCGGGGGTGCTGGCCGGGGCGCCGCATCCGAACGCCGCCAAGCTTTTCTATGCTTTCCTGTTCTCGCACGAGGCCCAGCAACTTAACAGCGATTCCGGTGGGCTGCGCTCGTTCCATCCGGACGTGGTCGAAAAGGATTCGCGGACCCCGCTGAGTGAAATCCCGCTGCTTCATGTCGATGCAGAAAAGCTTGAAGCGATGATCCTTGAGATCAAGTCGAATTACGAAAAATTCTTCGGTACCTGAGCGAGGCCAATAATGACTGCAACCCAGGCTGCAAACGGAATCGTGGGGGAGGGTCGGCGCAAACGCGTCGACCTTTCCATCCCGACTTTCGTCCTTTTGGGGGGATTGCTGACGATTCTGGTGGTTCTGCCGCTGTTCTGGATCATCTTCTACAGTTTTCGCAACGATGTGGACGGAAGCTTTACCCTTCAGAACTTTGCGTCGCTGGTCACCGACCCGACACTGCTGCGCGCTTACATATTGGCGATCGGCATGTCCTTCGGAGTGGGGATCCTGTCTTGCATCGTTGCGACCCCGATGGCCTGGCTGGTCTCGCGGACCGATCTGCCGGGCCGGAAACTGATCCGCATCCTTGTGACCGCTTCTTTTGTGACTCCGCCCTTTCTCGGCGCTATTGCCTATGAAATCCTGGCGGCGCCAAACAGCGGTGTGCTGAACGTTCTGGCCCGCAAACTGCTTGGGCAGGATTCGTCCTTCGTCATGTTCAATATCTACACGTTTTCCGGTCTGGTCTTCGCCATCGCCTGCTTCACCTTTCCATATGTATTCACGCTGGTTTCCAATGCGCTGGACCGGGTTCCGTCCGATCTTGAAGACGCCTCTGCCATTCTTGGCGGCAAGGCGTTAACAACCGTACGCAAGGTGACATTACCGCTGGTCTTGCCTGCGATGCTGGCGGGGACACTGATCGCCATTCTTCAGGCACTGACGATGTTCGGATCGCCTGCGATCCTGGCGCTGCCGGCAGGCTTTCACGTCATTACCACCAAGATCTGGAGCCTGTTCCAGTTTCCGCCGCGGCGGGGCGGCGCCGCAGCCGCGGCAATTCCTTTGCTGGTCATAACTGTGATGCTGCTGCGCGCCCAAAAGGCAATTCTGGGGCGCAAGGGCTATACGGTGATGGGCGGCAAAAGCGGCACGCCACGTATTACGGAACTGGGCCGGTGGAAATGGCCGTCGATGGCCTTTGTTCTCTTCATCCTGTCACTGACGATCTTTTTGCCCTATGGCGCGATCCTGAAGACGGCCTTCATGCAGACACCCGGCGCCGGGCTGAACTGGGAGAATTTCACCCTGCGGCACTGGAATTTCGTATTGTTCGAGTTTTCGGCGACGCAGCTTGCACTGAAGAATACGTTCTTCCTTGGCATCGTGACCGCAACCGCGGTGACCGCCATCGCCGTGGTGACCGCCTATCTGGTAACCCGCCGATCGATCCGCGGCGCTGGTTATCTGGGTATATTGGCCACTGCACCGGTCGCCGTGCCCGGGATCGTGCTGGGGGTGGGGCTGTTTTTAAGCTACGCCAACCCGACCTTTCAGCTTTACGGTACGCTCTGGATCCTGCTGATCGCGTTCATGACGATCGAGCTTCCTGCGGGATATCAGCAGATGTCGTCCTCTTTCGCCGGGATACATCCGGAACTCGAGGACGCCGGACGGATCATGGGCGCTTCGCGGCTGCGGACACTTTGGGACATCACCGCGCCGCTTCTGCGCACCAGCATCATCGCCGCATGGTGTTTCGTCTTCGTCGGCACGATCCGCGAGCTATCCGCAACGATCCTGCTGACGACAGCCAACACCAAACTCGTCTCGGTCATCATCTACGATCTGAACGAAAGCGGCGATCTGGGCGCGATCTGTGTGCTGGGCATCATCCTGCTGGCCGTATCCTTCACCGTGGTCTGTATTGCCAACAATATCCCGGTATTGGGCAGGGCCAGAAACGTCGTGCCGCGCGGATGAGCAGCCCGTGCCAAAACATTGACCACCCCAATAACGGGTGGTCAAACCGACTGTCTACGGTTAATCCTCTACAGATGCCCCTTGTGGGCCTATCGTTTACCAATGGAATGGTCGCGCATGTCAAAACCCCCGGAAGAGACTCAAGGCCTTGCAGCTATCGATTTCCTGCGAACACGATCCCTGACGAATGTCGTACAGGCGGAAATCGAACGGATGATCATCGATGGCGAATTGAAGCCGAATGAGCGGATCAACGAGAACGGGCTTTCACAGCGGCTGGGCGTCAGCCGTGGTCCGATCCGCGAGGCTTGCAGCGGATTGGCCGCGATCGGACTGATCGAGATCGTTCCCAATCGCGGCTTCTTCATCAAAGCATTGACCAATGACGAGGCTCTTGACCTCTCCGTCGCGCGTGCCAGCGTTTTCGCCTGCATGGCCTCGATGCTGGCCGAACATGTTACCGACAAGCAGATTGCCATGCTCGAGGCTTTGCTGGACAAGATGGACGATATCGTCAACACCACCGGCGACGTGCATGACTATTATCCGGTGAATCTGGAATTCCACCGCCAGATCGGACAGATGGCGGGCAACAACCGGCTGGAAGCGACCTATCAAAGCTTTGTGCGCGAATTGCATATCCAGCGATATCGCGCTTTGTCCAGCCCGGATACGCTGGCAGTTTCGAATCTCGAACATCGTGCGATCGTCACAGCACTTAAGGATCGTGATCCGGTCGCCGCTTTCCTTGCCGGGCGCGATCACATCCGCAACGGGATCGAGCGTACCCGCAAGGCCGGAGAGCCGTGACCGTTTGACGGAGAGGTAAAACCGGCCGATCCCCTGTGGATCCGGCAGGTTTCCTTTCAGACGGATGTCGCGGCTTGCGCCGATTTGCTGACGACAAGTTGCGCGGCCAGGCGAATTGCCGTCTCGAATGCCTCTGGCGAAGCCGTGCCGGTACCCACGATATCATAGGCCGTGCCATGCGCCGGTGTAGTGAATACGACGTCAAGGCCGGCCGTCACCGTCACGCCCTGATTAAACCCGCGCAGCTTGGTCGCGATCTGGCCCTGATCGTGATACATGGCAACCACGCTGTCATAATCCCCGGCGAAGGCATTCAGATAGATGGTGTCGGCAGGGAAAGGACCTTTACAGTCGTAACCTGCGGCGGCCATCCTCTGAACAACAGGGCCGATCAGGTCGATTTCCTCGCGGCCGAATAACCCGTTCTCGCCCGCATGGGGGTTAAGAGCGGCGACAGCAATGCGCGGGCTTCCGATACCTGCCCTCTGCATGGTTTCATGCGCAAGCGTGATCGCATCCGCAATCGAGGTCTCGTTGATCTGCTCAAGCGCTTCGCGCAGTGAGACATGGCTGGTGACCCGCGACATCCATTGACCGTGCAGCACATTCATCTCGCTGAAATAGCCCTTGTGGCCAAGCAGCTTGGCGAACATCTTGTGCTCATCGGGGAATTTCCAGCCGCCATCGAACATCGCGCGCTTATTGAGCGGGGCGAAGCTGATCGCATCCACCTGCCCGGTCTTCGCGAATTCGATTGCCTTGGCCAACGTCTCGCCGGTGCGAAAACCGGATTCGGCACTGATCGCGCCAATCGGAAGTTTCGCCGGATCGGTATTGCCAAGATCGATCATCTGCACGGCATCGCTTTTCCAGTCCGCATCGGCGGGCGTCGCGCAGAATGCGACCGGGAAAGATGTCCCGGCCTGTTCCATGCCTTGCTCGATCACGCGGCGATCTCCGATCACCAGAAAGCGGGCGACCTCCCGCAGCGCGGAATTGGCAAGGAGCTTGGCGGTGAGTTCGGGGCCGATACCCGTGCAATCACCTGATGTCAGAGCAATGATCGGGCGGTTCTGGTCAATGTCATGATTCATGGCAATCATCCCTTCGCGCATAACTTCCTTACCGATCCCGGCACCGGCAATACTGGCAATCTTCCGATCGTTCCCGGCCAGATGCTTCGCCGTGATGACTGAATCAGATCTTATTGTCAACGAGATACTGTTGACAATAATCCAAATACGAGGATTACTGCCTGCACATGATGAGGAGGGGAAAAATGCAAGCAGATATCGCTTCAGAACAGGATTCTGCGCCGCTGCTGCCGGGCTTCAGTTATCGGCGGATCAAGACAACCGGCGCCGAGATAAACGTTGCGGTAGGCGGCACGGGTACGCCTTTGCTTCTGCTGCACGGCAATCCGCTTACTCATATCAGCTGGCATCGCGTGGCCCCGATGCTCGCAAAGGATTTCACGGTGATCTTGCCGGATCTGCGCGGCTATGGCGACAGTTCCAAGCCGGATGGCGGCGAGGATCACGCGGGCTACAGTTTCCGCGCCATGGCGCAGGACAATCTGGAAGTGATGAGCGTTCTGGATTTCAAGGAGTTTCAGGTGGCGGGACATGATCGCGGTGCGCGCGTCGCGTTCCGCATGGCGCTGGACGCGCCGCAGCGGGTCAGGCGGCTGGCCGCGCTTGACATCGTGCCGACCTATCACGCCCTGACCAATGTAAGCCTTGGCTGGGGGCTTGAAGCCTATCACTGGTTCTTCATGGCCCAGAAAGCACCTTTCCCCGAAAAACTGCTGTGTGCCGATCTTGATTATTATATTGATTATAAACTGAACAAGAAGGGCGTTGGTCTGTCGATTTTCGATGCCCGCGCGATGGCCGAATACAAGCGCTGCACCACCCCCGAACAGATCCATGCGGTCTGCGAGGATTACCGCGCGACGGTCTCGCTGGATTTCGCAATGGATCAAGCCGACTTCGGGCATCGTCATATAGAATGCCCGGTGCTGGTTCTGTGGGGCTCGAACAGTCATTGCGGCCGTCATTACCACCCGCTGGACGGCTGGGCGCCATGGGCGCCCGATCTGAGAGGCTGGGCGATTCCGACCGGGCACTATCCCGCCGAGGAACGTCCCGAAGTGGTGTTGGCGCCGTTTCGCAGCTTCTTTTCCGGCATCGAACCGCAACCGGCAGAGGCCGCCTGACAACAGCGATCAGGAAAATGCAATTATGCTTGCGACGCATGCACAGCGTCGCAGGGCGGTTCCGTCATTATTCGGCATTGTGATGCATAATCGCGGTTCTTCGCAAGCTGGGGTTTCGTCATCGGCGCCACCACGACTAAGCTTGCCACGGCTGCGTTGAGCAAGCTTTCTGTTGATGATGGGGATCGCGCATGAACGACGCTATTTACAACCTGTCGCTGAAACAGCTTCGCGCTGTTCAGGCGGTCGCGCGCTATTCAAGCTTTCTTGCGGCGGCGGTCGAGCTGCATATGTCGCAACCCGGTGTCTCGCGGCTTGTGCGGGGCGTCGAGGAAAGCCTTGGTGTCCGGTTATTCCATCGCAGTACGCGCCATGTCATGCCGACACAGGAAGGGCTTATCTTCCTGCCGACCATCCACCGCATTTTAGCTGAAATGGATTTGTCGGTGGCTCATCTTGCGTCAATGCAGTCAGATCAGTCCGGGCATGTCATCATGGCCTGCCCGCTTGCTGTAGCCAATCGCATGCTTTCCGGCATTATCAAGCAATTCCGGCAAAGCCATCCGCGAGTCACGATAGAAATACGGGAAGCTTTGCGCAGTGCGGTCATTCAGCAGGTAAGGCACGGCACCGTTGATTTTGCCCTTGGCTCTTTCATGGAAAGCAACGAGGACATGTTGATCGAAGATCTGTATGACGTGCATTATCATGTCGTTTTCCACCATCACCACCGTTTCGCCCGGATGGCCAAAGTCAGCCTGTCGGAATTGCAGGGCGAGTCGATGATATCCTTACCTCCCACCTCGATCGTGCGGAGCATTTTTGATGCCGCCGCCGCGCGAAAGGGGTTTCGGCTGAATCATGCGGTTACGGTCAACACTATCGGCACCATCTTCGATTTGGTTCAAAGCGGGCAGGGTATCGCGATCCAAAGCAGCCTGTCGGTCGATTCTCATCTTGGCCCGATGATCGAAACCCGGCCCCTGGTCGAACCATGCATGAGTTCGAAGCTGTCGATGATGCGGCATCGGGACCGAACGCTTACGCCAGCCGCTCAGGAGCTTAAGAATTGTGTGGAGCAGGGGCTTAAGATCGGCCAGTTTGAAAGCCGCGAAACCACCACAAACGCGAGCGCGGACGATCTGTGAAATCAGGGGATGAGTGGCGGCGAATATATATGAGCTGCGGCGTTTGGCATATCTGGCGAAATGTTCATCTATGCGAATTAGTAATAAATTTCCGTGATTAGAAACAATTTGACATAACGCCCCGCTCTGTCTTCTCATCCAGGCAATGTTATTGTGAATTGTCGGCAGTTCGCGATGACGAGTAGCCGGACGCATCAAGCTCCGGACACAGCTTTCAAAAGAGGGACGAGAGATGAACGCTTATCTTGACCGTGAGGACGTGCGCGATCGCAATATCAAGGAACTGATCGAATTTCTTCGCATGCCCACCGTCTCGGCCCGGGGCGAGATGAAACCGATGCAGGATGCCGCTTATTGGCTGATGAAGCGGCTTCAGGGATTGGGCGCCAAGACGCAGCTGCTGGACAGCACCGGCTTCCCAATCGTTTACGGCGAAATCAAGGGGGACAGTGACAAATCCGTTCTGTTCTACAACCATTATGACGTACAGCCGGTCGAGCCTTTGGAGGCATGGAGCTCGGATCCATTCGAACCTGAAATCCGCGATGGTATCCTTTTTGGCCGCGGCGCCGACGACAACAAGGGCTCACTCATCTCGCGAATCCACGCGGTCGAGGCTGTATTGAAAGAACGGGGCTCGTTGCCGGTGACGGTGAAATTCCTGTTCGAGGGCGAAGAGGAATCCGGTTCCGCCAGCCTGCCGGCAACGGTTCAGCAATATCGCGATCTGTTGCGCGCCGATGCCTGTATCTGGGAGAATGCGCGGCGCGACGACGCCGGGAATCCCACCACGACATTGGGCAACAAGGGCATGTTCTCGTTCGAGCTCAGGGTCCGCACGGCAAGCGCCGATTCCCATTCCGGCAAAGCAAATATTTACCCCAACGCGATCTGGCGACTGGTGATGGCCCTGTCCAGCATGAAAGCCGCCGATGGCAGCATCGCCATAGATGGCCTGATGGACGCGGTGGGCGATCTGACGGAGGCCGAGGCGGAAATCTGTCGCAACACCCCCGCCAACGGTCCGCAGCAGGCGCGCAAACTGGGACTGGAAACATTACTGCCCGGCAATGACGATTTCGCGGTCAACAAGGCGCTGTTCTATACGCCTTCGCTGAACATTCAGGGGATCGAAGGCGGCTATACGGGGCCAGGCCACAAGACGGTCAATCCGTCAACAGCATTGGCACGCCTGGAATGCCGGCTGGTCAAGAACCAGGATCCGGATGAGGTAGAGCGCATGATCCAAAAACATCTTGCCTCTCGTGGCTATGACGATATCGAGGTTGTCAGCCAAAAGGCAGGCGCATGGCCAAGCTATACCGCGCCGGACGATGCCTTCGTCAAAACGGTCGCCGGTGCCGCAGCCAAGGTATATGACAAGGATATCGTCATCCTGCCCAGTTCACCGGGAACCGGTCCCCGCTTCGTCTTCAGGTACCAGCCGCAAATGCCGATTGCAGCATTGGGTGTGGGCCATGCCAATAGCCGTGCCCATGCGCCTGACGAAAACATCGCAGTCGAAGATCAGCACCTCACCACCAAACATGTGGCGCAAATCCTGCGCGACTGGGCCGAAACCGGGGCGTAAGTCCCCGGAAAGCCTTCATTCCAACAAGGAGAACATCATGTCGAGACTGAACCCAAAGCGGATGCTGCTCGGCGCTGTCTTTGCCGCACTGATGACCGGCGGTGCGCTTGCGCAGGACCGGGAACTGGTCATCGCTCAGGGCATCGATACGCCGGGCTTCGACATCCACAATCATTCGACCTCTGCCGTCGAGGCGATCCATGTCAACATCTTCGACTATCTGGTGATGCGTGATCAGGCCGGAGAGCTTCAGCCCGCACTTGCGACCGACTGGGAACAGGTGAGCGATAGCGCGATGCGTTTTCATCTGCGCGAGGGGGTACTGTTCCATGACGGAACCACGATGACCGCCGAGGATGTGAAATTCTCGCTGGAACGGCCGGCGCTTGATCCTGCCGTGCTGCAGCACTCTTTCTACGACACGATTACCGAGGTCGAAGTCGTGAACGATCACGAGATCATCATCCATACCGATGGCCCCGATCCCATTCTTCTGAACCGGATCAGCCGCATCGGATCGGGCATCGTGCCCAAGGCATATGTGGATGAGGTGGGCTGGGAGGGTTTTTCCCAAAAGCCCATCGGCACCGGCCCTTTCAAAGTGGTTGAATGGCTGCGCGATGACCGGATCATCATGGAAGGCTTTGACGAGCATTGGCGTGGCGCCCCGGCCTGGGACCGTCTGATCCACCGCACGATACCGGAAGCGTCCACCCGGGTGGGCGAACTGATCAGCGGCGGCGTCGATATCGCGACCAACATCCCCAGTCAGGATCGTGACCGCGTAGAGGGCTCGGGCATCGCTCATGCCGTTCCGTGGCCGTCCTTTCGTGTCATGCAGCTGTTCCTCAACACCAAGGACGACTCGCCGCTGGCCGATCCGAAGGTGCGCGAGGCGATCGATCTGGCGATCGACAATCAGATGCTGATCGATACGGTGACGAACGGCCTTGGAACCCCGGTGCGCGCCGCGGTCACCCCCGGTCTCAGTGCCGTTCCGATGGCGTATTACGACACCTACAATTTCGATCCCGAACGTGCCGTGCAGCTTCTGGAAGAAGCGGGTTACGGCCCTAACGAGCTGCAACTCAAGCTGCAAGGCCCTGCCGGACGATATCCGCTGGATGTCGAGACGCTGGAAATCGTCGCGGTGATGCTGAATGCGGTCGGTATCCAGACAGATATCGAAACCCTGGAATGGAGCGCGTATGAAAGCCGCGTCTGGACTCCGAACACGATTGACGGGATTGCGTTGATCGGTCACGCAAACTCATTGCAGGATGGCTATCACGCGGTCCAGCGCGCGCGTTGCGGGTTTGAATTCAGCCTGAAAACCGGATGGTGCGACGAGGAATTCGATAAGCTGATCGAACAATCCGCCGCCACGGTGGACCCCAAGGAACGCGCGCAGCAAATATCCGACGCTTTCGATCTGTTCGTCGAATCGAATACCGTGCTGCATCTGTTCCAGGTCGAGAACCTGATCGGCGTCAGCACCTCTGTCGATTGGTCACCTTCTCCGGATGAGCAGCTCTGGATGTATGACGCGCAGCCGCAATAAGCACCTGCAAGCGTCTGGCCCGCGTCGTGCCAGAGAAAGGCATATTGCCCCATGACAAACTATATCATCCGGCGAATCCTGCAGATGATCCCGGTACTGTTCGGGGTCACGCTGCTGGTATTTCTCTTGCTGCGCGTGTCAGGCGATCCCGTCCAGCTGATGCTGGGCGAGGATGCGACGGCGGAACAGGTTGCCCAGCTGCGCGCCGCGATGGGCCTCGATCGGCCGCTTCACGTCCAGTACATCTCTTATATGTCGGACCTGCTGCGTGGGGATTTCGGCACCTCGATCCGCTACAATAACCAGCCGGCCCTGCAGGTCGTGCTGGAGCGGCTTCCGGCCACGGCACAATTGGCGGGAATGGCGCTTTTCGTCGCGATTGTCATCTCGCTGCCTGCTGCAATCATCGCGGCCTATTGGCGTGGGCGTATCCCGGATTACATCGCCTCGTTCCTGTCGGTTCTGGGGCAGGCAATGCCCAGTTTCTGGTTCGGGATCATGCTGATCCTCATCTTCGGCATCACCTTGTCATGGCTGCCGGTTTCCGGGCAGGATCAGCCCGGCGCGGTAATCCTGCCCGGCCTTGCCCTGGGGGCCAGCCTTGCGGGCGTATTGACGCGGCTGCTGCGCTCTTCCCTGCTTGAAGTGATGAATCAGGATTTCATCCGGACCGCCCGCGCCAAGGGCCTGCACCCCCGAACGATCATCTTTCGCCACGTCCTGCGGAATTCGATCCTGTCCTATCTGACCGTGATCGGGCTGGAGACCGCGGCACTGATGGCCGGGGCCGTGGTAACCGAGCAGGTCTTCGCCTGGCCGGGCATCGGTCTGCTGGTGATCCAGGCGATCAATTTTCGCGACATGGCCGTGGTGCAGGCAGTGATCATCCTGTCGGCAATCATCGTGATGATGACCAGCCTGATCGTGGACATCCTGTATTCGCTTATCGATCCGAGGATCCAGCATGGCTGACATTCACATTCTTGCCACCGGGCGGGCATCAAGCCGGCTGGCGGATCTGCGCCTTTCCGGGGTAGCGATCGTCTGCATCGGCATTCTTACCATCTTCATATTGATGGCGATTTTCGCCGCTTTCATTGCGCCCTATGAACCGTCGCTGCCCGATCTTCGCGCCCGCCTCGCGCCACCGGTGTGGAACGAGGGCGGCACCATGGCCCATATCCTCGGCACCGATCATCTGGGGCGGGACATGCTTTCGCGTCTGGTCTACGGTTCCAGGATCGCACTGCTTGTCGGCTTCTTTGGCGTGATCGTCGCATCCCTGATCGGAACGGCAATCGGCCTTATCGCGGGCTTTGTCGGCGGTGCTGTGGACTCGGTCCTGATGGCGGTGGTCAACACGCTTCTCGCTGTGCCGAATACGCTGCTTTACATCACCGTTCTGGCGGTTTTCGGACAAAGCCTCACACTTTTGATCATTGTCATCGGCTGCATCAACTGGACCACCTTCGCCCGCGTCGTCCGGGGCGAGGTTCTCAGCATCAAGCAGCGCGAATTCATCGAGGCAAGCCGCGCCATCGGGCAACGTCCCATCGTCACCATGATCCGCCATATCCTGCCGAATGTGCTGGGCCCGATCATCGTGATCGCAACGATGAATGTCGCAATGCTGATCATTCTCGAGGCGACGCTCAGCTTTCTGGGCCTTGGCGTCCAGCCGCCTACCGTCACCTGGGGGCGCATGCTCGCGGATGGCCGCGACTATGTCGCGACCGCATGGTGGCTGGCGGCACTGCCCGGGGTGATGATTACGCTGCTGACACTTTCCCTGATCTTCCTGGGCGATTGGCTGCGCGACAGGCTGGACACAAGGAGCGATCAGTGAGCGTAAATGATGTACCGGATCGCGCGCTTGCCGAGTTGATCGAATGGGTCCGCATCCCCAGCCATGCGGGCACCGCTGATGCCAAGACCGAGGCCGCCCGATATTGCGGGGCATTGTTGGAAGCCGCAGGATTCACCGTGAAATTCGATGGCCCGGCAAAGGCGCCCGCAGTGATTGCCACGCTCAATCCCGACGCGCCGAACCGGCTCTTGTTCTACAGCCATTACGATGTTGTCGCCCCGGGCGATCCTGCCGCGTGGGATCATCCGCCCTTCTCAGGCAAGGTCGTGGACGGGACATTGCACGGGCGCGGGACATCGGATCACAAGGCGACCTTCATCGCGCGGCTAGAGGCGATCCGTCGCCTGCAATCGGAAAATGCCATGCCTCTGGGCATCAGCTTTCTTGTCGAAGGAGAGGAAGAGCAGGGCAGCACCTCGCTGAAGGGGATCATCATCCGAAATCGCGACCTGCTGCGGGCCGGGGGCGGGTTGTATTCGGGGGGCGCACGCACCGAATCCGGTCAGCCGGTGATCCGCGCTGGCTGCAAGGGCAGGATCGGCCTGAAACTGACGGTGGCGCTGTCGCCGCGTGACAATCATTCCAAATGGGCGGGACTTTTGCAAAATTCCGCCTGGCGGCTCATTGCGGCGCTTGCCACGCTTTATGACGGCAAGCGCGGGCAGGTTCTTGTCGAAGGTTACAGGGATGCCTGCGTCGGCCCGAATGCGGCGGATGAGGCCGCGCTGGGCAAATTGGATTTCGATACGAATGCCTTTCTGGCTTCGTCGGGATATGAAGGTTTGCGTGGCGATATCGTGGCCGATCCCCTGCGGCTCCTGATGTTCGAGCCGACCTTCAATATCGCCTGGTTGCGCAGTGGGCCGGGTGGGGAAACCGTCCTGCCCGGCAATGCGTCGGCGATGCTGGATTTGCGTCTGGTGCCGGGCCAAACCCCGGCGCAGGTCGAGCAGATGATCCGCACGCATCTTGCCAATGCGGGTTTTGCCGATGTCGGGATCGAAGCAAGCGGCGGCAGTGAACCCGATAAATGCGATCTTGGCGATCCGGTTGTTCAATCCCTGCATGAAGCCGCGTTGCGGGTGCATGATGAATGCTGTCTGCACCCCATGGGAGCGGGTTCAGGTCCGCGATACCTTTTCCGGCGGCATCTGGGGTTCAATCTGGTGCAGGATCCCGGTTGCAGTTGGGCAGGCTCCAACGACCATGCCGCCAACGAGAATATCAGGATCGCGCATTTCCAGCAGAATATCTCCCTGATGCAAGAGTTTCTGCGCACCCACGCCAGCCGTGTCGGGCTATCGTGATGACGATGGCGAGCGGTCAAGAATTTCCCAAGGATAACGAGATGCCCGAAACCCACAGCCCCGCCTCAGCTAGACCCGTCTTGTCGGTCGCGAATCTCACAACTGCCCTGCGTCAGCGGGATGGCGGTTTCCATACGATCATCGACGACATCAC
The DNA here is from genome assembly GCF_030678915.1 of Paracoccus wurundjeri. Lineage (GTDB taxonomy): Bacteria > Pseudomonadota > Alphaproteobacteria > Rhodobacterales > Rhodobacteraceae > Paracoccus > Paracoccus onubensis_A. Next base: position 172,936 of record NZ_JAUUTZ010000002.1, read on the forward strand.
TTTCGATATCGCTCCAAAGGAAACGCTTGCGATCGTTGGTGAATCCGGTTCGGGAAAAAGCGTCACCGCGCTTTCGATCATGGGGCTTCTTGGTGGGAAGAGCAGCCGCATCAGCGGGCGCGTGGAACTGGCCGGGCGCAATCTTCTGGACCTGACCGAACCGCAAATGCGCGCGATCCGCGGCAATGACATCGCGATGATCTTTCAGGAACCGATGACCAGCCTCAACCCGCTGATGACCGTGGGCGCCCAAATCACCGAGGTTCTGATACGCCACCGGGGCATGACGCAAACCGAAGCGCGCAAGGAAAGCCTGCATATGCTGGAGCGGGTGCGCATACCCGAGGCACGCGCCCGGCTGGACGAATATCCGCACCGGCTTTCAGGGGGGATGCGGCAAAGAGTCATGATCGCCATGGCGCTTGTCTGCAAGCCGCGCCTTCTGATCGCGGACGAACCGACCACCGCGCTGGATGTGACCATTCAGGCCCAGACGCTGACCCTGATGAAGATACTTCAGGAAGAAGAGGGAATGGGGATCCTTTTCATCACCCACGACATGGGGGTCGTGTCCGAAGTAGCGGACCGGACCCTGGTGATGCTGCGCGGAAAGACGGTAGAGCGGGGCAGCACCGCAGAGCTTTTTGCCAGCCCGCGCCACCCCTATGCGCGGACGCTGCTGGCGGCGGTTCCAACCCTTGGAACGATGGAGGGCGTGGCCTTGCCGCAACGCTTTCCTGCGATCGATCACGTCACGGGCAAGGCCGCACCGCCGCCGCCTCCGGTCGATACGGTAAGCGCGGATGAACCCCCGGTGCTTCGCGTGCGAAATCTGACCACGCGCTATGCCGTCGGCCGCCGCCTGATCGGCGCGCCGAAATTCGCCATCCACGCGGTTGAAAACGTATCCTTCGATCTGCGCAAGGGCGAGACGCTGGCGCTGGTCGGTGAATCCGGCTGCGGCAAATCCACCCTTGGCCGTTCGGTCCTGCGGCTGGTGGAACCGAAATCCGGCGAGATTCAGCTGCAGGGTACCGATATCCGCAAGCTGGACACCGCCGGACTAAGAAGGATGCGCAGAAGCGCCCAGCTGATCTTTCAGGATCCTTATGCAAGCCTCGATCCGCGCTACAGGGTGGGAACCACGATTGCGGAACCGATATTGGCCCACGGATTGGCAAGCCGCGCCGAGGCACAGGAACGCGTCGCCCGCCTGCTTGAGCGCGTGGGCCTTAGCGCCGATGCCGCCAACCGTTATCCGCATGAATTTTCCGGCGGCCAGCGGCAAAGGATCAGCATTGCGCGCGCTCTTTCGCTGGAACCCGCGATGATCGTCGCGGATGAGGCGGTTTCGGCGCTTGATGTCTCGATCAAGGCACAGGTTCTGAACCTGATGCTGGATTTGCAGGAAAGCCTGCGGCTGGCCTATCTTTTCATCTCGCATGACATGGCGGTCGTAGAGCGGATCAGCCATCGTGTCGCGGTAATGTATCTGGGCGAAGTGGTCGAGATCGGCCCGCGAAATGCGGTTTTCGGCAATCCGCAGCACCCCTATACGCGCAAGCTTCTGGCCGCAGTACCAAAGCTCGAACCCTCACGACGCGATCGCAAGCCGATGCTTTCCAATGATGAAATTCCAAGCCCCATCCGCGCCGCCGGATACGAGCCACCCAAACGCAGCTATCGCATGGCTGGAACAGATCATTTCGTTTGCGAAAACTGACCGCCCACCTCTCGCGCGCGGTTCATGCTGAGACGCGCCTTTTGCGCATTGCGGATATGTTTGCGCGCTGCGGCCTCGGCGGCGGCGCTGTCCCGGGCAGAGATGGCGTCAACGATGCCCTCATGCTCTTCCCGGGCGGTGGCGGACCGAAAGTCCAGCCCCAGCGTTGTCGGCCCCAGCAGCAGCATCGCGGTTGAAAGCGATTCAAGCGTCTTGACCAGAAAGCGGTTATGCGCGGCCTGATAAAGGGCGGAATGGAATGTGCGGTTGATCTGCGCGGCGGCGGCTGGCGTGTCGCCATGCTTGCGCTCGTATTCAAGGATCTCGCGCAAATCCTCGATCTCGACGCTGGAAGCATGGATGGCGGCATCGCGCGCGGCCGTGCCTTCCAGCACCTCGCGCATGCTGTACAGCTCTATGATCGATTGCTGGTCCAGCTTGGTAATGACGGCGCCGACATGCGGCTGATGCGTTATCAGACCGTCCGCCTCCAGCCTGCGCAGCGCATCGCGCACCGGCGTGCGGCTGGTATTGAGACGCTCTGCCAAATCGGTTTCGCGTACCCGACTGCCCGGCAGCAGATGCCCGGCGATGATTTCTTCCTTGATACGCTGATAGGCCGTTTCGCCTCGCATCTTCGTCTCGATGGGTTTCTTGCTCATGACAGGCTCCGGAATCACTCGCCGTTGCTTAATTTACTTTCGGCAGCCAGAGCCAGCCTGAATGCCCGGAAACCCGCCATCACGCCTGGCCCGGCGGGGTTTGCCGGAATTCGTTCCGTACCAAGATCGTGAAGCGCCGCCCCCGGGTCAAGCCTTGCCGGGCGGGACTGATCATTAGCCTGTCGCGCCTGCCCCGTTTCGCTTCTTCCTCCCCTTCTGCTTCTTCTTTGTCCAAATATCTCGGGGGGCCGGGAGCAGCGCCCCCGGCCATCGCGGGACGCAAATAACCGGCATTTCCGATGCGGCGCGACAAGCTCTAGCCCCGGAAACCCGCCAATGCAGACAGATCCGGCGCCTCGAACAGCCCGCCTGCATAATCGCGCAACTGACGGCTGAGTCCGGGTGACCAGCCGCCATAGCTGCAATTGGCATCGAATTTGGCGTGGATCTCCTCCAGCGACAGGCGCTCGCGCATACCGCCGCGCAGATGCGGCTGGCTGGCCTTGAGGACCCGGCCATCGTCCAGCGTGACGATGACGGTTCCGGTGTAATTGTGGGGATATTCGTCTTTCGGATCGATCTCGTAGCCGATCTTCGCCGCCAGCGCCAAAAGCGCCGGGTCGGTGATCCGTGTATCGGTGAACTGGTTCAGACCCGCCGCCTGATCCATAAGCCCGACCGCAACGCCATAGGGAACGCTGAATTTGGCGGAATAGGGGGTCGAGGGCTTGCGTTTCTCGGACAGCGGTTCCCACAGACGATGCACGGTACCCTCGCCCACGCGGCAGGTGATATTAGCGATCCGCTCAATCGGTACGCCCTCGCGCGCAAGACGGATGGCGCAGTCGATGAAAGGTTGCACCATGGTGCCGCAGGCATAGGGCTTGAAGGCGATATTGCCGATATTCCAAAGACTGCCCAGTTCCTTTGTCAGTTTCGAAAAATCCGGCGGGATGGATTTGGCACTGAAGGCGAAATAGAATCCGTGCTCGCCCTCGAATACGGTCCGTGGCCCCGTGAAGCCGCTTCGCGCCAGCAGTGCCGCCCGGATACCGCTTTGTGCCGCCCAGCCGGGATGGACCCGCTTGGTCCAGGTGCCTTCCGCCAGATATTCGATAATGCCCGAGGCAAAGCTGCCCGCCACGCCCAGCGCATTGGTGATCTGCTGGCGATTCATCCCCAGCGTGGCGGCAACCCCTGCCGCAGCAGCCATCGCGCCGGCCACCGCCGTAGGATGGAACCCGGCGCGGTGTTGGGTGGTGGGGGCTACGATCGCCATGCGGCACATCAGTTCTCCACCGACCAAAATGCCGCGCAGCACATCCTTACCCGAGGCGCCGAACTGCTCGGCCGCGGCAAGAACCGCCGGTATCATCACCGCGCTGGTGTGCATGGGCGAGCCTTCGAACGTATCGTCGTAATCCTCGCCATGAGATGCGGTGCCATTGATCAGTGCGGCACCTGCCATATCGAAACCGCCGGTCTGGCCGAAGGCAGTGCAATTCCCGCGACCATCCCAACTGTCGATAATGGCCCGGACGTAATCCTGATGCCGAGCCGCAACGCAGAGACCTACATGGTCGATCAGTGCCTCGATCGCCCGAGCCTTCACCCCGTCGGGAACCTGATCCAGATTAAGTCCTGCGGCCCAGCTGGCAAATATCTCCGCGATGGCGCAATCTCTGTTTGGCGTAGGCATATGTTTTTCCATTATATTTCTCGTATGATCAAAGAGCGCCGGTCATTTCAGCCGTGCATATCCTGCGGTTTGCGGGCCTTGCGGACCTCGGCATAGGCGGCAAGACCGATGATAAGCGCGGCACAGCAAAGCAGACCAAGACTCAGTGGATTCTGCAGGAAGACGATATGATCGCCATTGGTCAGCAGCAGAGACCGACGATAGCTCGACTCGATCATATATCCCAGCACGATACCCAGGATCAGCGGCAGGACCGGGAACTCCAGTCGGCGCATCACATAGCCCACGACCCCGGCCACCAGCACGATCCAGAAGTCGAACAGGCTCTGATTGATCGAATAGATGCCGGACAGGACCACCATCATGATACAGGCAGTCAGATAGGGTTTCGGACGGTTCACCAGCCAGATGCAGGGCGTCAGCACCAGCATGCCAAGGATCAGCATGAAGATATTCGCCATGAACAGACCGCCGAACAGCCCATAGACCAAATCCGGCCGATTGCTCAGAAGCATCGGGCCGGGCTGGATGCCGTGGATCAGCAACCCGCCCAGCAGAATCGCCATCGAGTTCGATCCAGGGATGCCAAAGCTCAGCGTCGGGATCAGTGCCGAAGAAGTCACGGCGTTATTTGCGGCCTCGGGCGCCACTACGCCTTCTTCGGAACCGTGGCCGAATTTCTCGGGTGTCTTGGACCAGCGCTTCGCCTCGTTATAGGACAGGAAGGCCGCAACCGTGCCGCCGGCGCCGGGGATCGGACCCTCGATGATGCCAAGGCCGGTGCCGATGGTCTGCGCGCGGCGCAGTTCCCACATCTTGCGCAGGCCGGGCAAGCGCATCCTGGTGACGGTGTTCTTGATGACACCCCCTGCGCCGTCATCGGGAGTGGCGACCTTGTTCATCAATTCGGCCACGGCAAAAACACCAAGCATCACGAAGATATAGTCGATTCCGCCCAGCAGATCCGGCTCGCCAAAGGTAAAGCGCGGGGCGCCGGACAGCGGATCGGTGCCGACCATGGCCAGCATCAACCCGATAACCCCCATGATCAGCCCTTTGATCAGCGATCCTTCGGAAAGCGCTGCAATGATGCTAAGCCCCAGAAAGGCCAGCGCAAAATACGCAGGCGGGGTGAAGTAAAGCGCAACCATCGCCAAAGGTTTGGTCAGAAAAACCAGACAGATAAGCCCGACAAGCCCCGCGATCGTGCCCGCGACCAGAGACAGGCCCAGAGCCTCGCCGCCCCGGCCCTGCTGGTGCAGGGTGTAGCCGTCGATGACGGTGGCGGCGGCGGCATTGGTTCCGGGCGTACGGATCAGGATCGCGGGGATCGAGCCGCCATATTCCGCACCGATATAAACCGATGTGAGCATGATGATCGCTGCCAGCGGCGACATGTCGAAAGTGAAGGGCAGCACAAGCGCCATTGCAATCGAAGGCGAAAGCCCCGGCAGCGCCCCGCCCAGAATGCCCCAGAGGACACCGCCGGCCGCCGACAGAACGATTGTCGGCGTGGTTAGCGCCGTGAGTGCGTAGCTCAGTCCATCCATGGTGATTATCCGGTAATTCAGGGGTTACTTCATGTCTCGGGCGCCGGATCTTCCTCAGAAGAGCCGGGGCCAGAAACCGGAGGGCAGCGGGATACCGAGAATGCGCGTGAATATGAGATAATAGACCACGCCACCGATCACCGCGAAGACCAGCATCCGCAATGATGGTTTCAGGCCGGCATAGAACGACACCCCGCCCAACATCAGCATGGAGCTAAGCATGTAGCCCAGATGTGGCAGCAGCAGGATATAAAACCCGCCAAGGACAATCAGACCCATCGCGCGGGCATGCTGGTGCCAATTGGTCGGTTCGTCACCTTCCTTGACGGGATCGGCTGGAGCCGCAAGCTTGCCGGCCCTCATCTGGAAGAAGGTCTGGGTGGCAAGGGCAAGCGACAACACACCAAGCGCTACCGCAAGAAGCTTGGGCATACCATCCGCGCCGACACCCCCTGCAAGGCGGCTGACCGAAATTTGGTCAGCCCCCAGCCAATAGGCTACCGCAAGCAGGAAAAGCAAGCAGGAGACAATGAATGTAGCTCGCATCGATCCGCTGGCCTCCGGTTTCAGTTGATGTCGAATTTTTCAAAGAATTCGGTCTGCGAAGCCACGAATTCTTCCCGGGCTGCATTGGCGTCGTCATGGCCGAGATAGCCGTATTGAACGCCCTCCTGTTCGTACCATTCCTTGAACTCGGGATCGGCCATCATCTCTTGCACACCTTCTTCCCAGGCGGTGATCACTTCCGGCGGCAGATCCTTGGGACCAACGATGCCGCGGAACTTGGCGACCACCAGATCAACGCCCTGCTCCTGAGCGGTGGGTACATCATCGAAGCCCGGCACGCGCTCTTCGGTATAGGTGGCGATCACGCGCATCGCATCGGCATCAAGCTGGCCACGCATTTCGGCGATCTCGCCAATGCCCACCGCCGCCGTTCCGTTGAGAACCGACATCAGCACATCCCCGCCGCCATCATGAGTCAGAGTAACCAGCTGCGTGTCTGTAATGGCCTGAAACTCTTCCATAACCTGACGATCAAGCGAACTTGGTGTCGATACGGCAGCCACGACGGCGCCCGGACTGGCCTGCGCGTCCTCGATGATATCCTGCAGGTTCTGATAGGGGCTGTCGGATTTTACGAAGACGGTCTGCGGATCGTAAAACATGTTCACGATCGGATCGAGCTGGTCATAACCCACCTCGGGTTTGCTGAGCAGCGAGGTGATGATGTAACTGGGTGTCGAACCATAGAAGACGCTGCCATCCTTGGGGGCCGCTGCCACCTCGGCCATAGCTTTCGCGCCACCGCCACCGGTCACGTTTTCGACGACGAAATTCACGTCCATGATCGGCCCCAACGTAGTCGCGATCTTGCGCAGGAACACATCGGTCCCGCCGCCCGGGCTGGAATGGGTAATCAGCCTGACGGTCGAAACCGGATATTCCGCCATGGCCGGTACTGCACCGATGCCCAGAGCGGTGATGGCTCCGACGATTGCGCCTATGGATTTACGCTTCATTTCTTCCTCCTTGCTGATGCCCTCCGGGTCTCCTCCCATGGGCATGATTTTATTCTGCGCTCCTTCGCAGCCGGCCCGTCAGGTCAGAAACAGGCCGCCATTCACATGAATTGTCTGTCCGGTCACAAAATCACCGGCCGGGCCGCAAAGTGTCAGGATCATTGCGGCGACGTCCTCGGGGGCGCCTTCACGCGGTACGATCGGGCTGGCGCCGCCAGGCAGGCTGACGGTATTGCCCGAGGTGCCGGATCGCTTGCCGCCGATCTTGCCCGGCGCCACGCAATTGACGGTAATGCCGTGGCCTGCGAACTCGACAGCGGCGGCACGGGTCAGCCCCTCCAGCCCGGCCTTGGCCGCCGCGACATGGGCGCGTTCGATTGCACCCGTGTGGGCACTGACCCCGCCGATATTGATGATGCGGCCATGACCACGCCTGACCATACCGGGCAGCGCCGCGCGGCTGCAGAGAAAGGCGCCTTCAAGGATTACCGATTGAATCTCGCGCCATTCTGCAAGCATCATGTCGATCAATGCGGCCTCGCGCCGGATCGCGGCATTATTCACGAGAATGTCGAGACGGCCCATTCTCGCCTCGATCTCGGCCAGCATACCGGCCACCGCGATCTCGTCCGTCACATCCGCCAGATGGGTCATTGCCCGTACGCCAAGCGCCTCGACCGCATGGCAGGTATCCTCTGCCTCCTGCTGGGAGTTGCGCGCATTGATGACGATATCCGCGCCGGCACCGGCCAACGCCAACGCCGTGGCCCGACCGATCCGACGCACACCGCCGGTAACAAGAGCGACTTGACCCAAGAGCGGCCGGGAACCGGCTACAGTGACTGCGCTCATACTGATTTCCTCCCCTTCCGGCAGAGGTCAACGAGGAACCTTCGCACGGATTGCATACTCATGTATCCAATTTATATCCAGTTTGGCTAGCCTTTTTTTTGTGGCAATCCGACGCGATCGCAGATTTTCTCGGTCAATTTGAAGATGCCCAAGCGCCGGAATAGCCGAAAAAACTGTAAACAGTAAGCATTTACAATGAAAGAGCGCACGAAGTGAAAAGCGGTCACAAGAACCACATTCAGTTGCAAAATTTTTGCTGTCAGGGCCATTTCGGCCATGCCGCCGGGTGAAGCGGCGAGAATCGCCGTGGCGACAGGAAGGCCCGTAAGCTGGTGCATGCCCAGCGCATAACAGGCAAGCAACCCGCTCATCAGCAGAATGAACAGCGGCGCGATGAGCAGCATTCGTCCGGCTCCGATCAGGTTCCTGCGCTTGAACCGGGCGCCGATGGTGATGCCGATCATATACTGGCCCGCGATGAAGGGCAGATGGGGGGCCCGTCCCTGCACCAGATCGAAGCCCGCCAGCAGACCGGCGCCCAATAGCCCGCCAATCATCCAGGGGTTATTCGCCCGCATCAGCTTGACCAGAAACACCGCAAGACCCGAGACCACCAGCACACACAGGAATGCCGAGGCGGTCAGCACCGGCGGTTCGATCCCTGTGATGCTTTTCCCGACCGCCGCGAAATGCAGCAGCAGCACCGGCAATAACGAGACCAGTATCGCCACGCGCAATGCCTGCGCCACCGTCACGAATTCGGATGTCGCACCTTCTTGTTCGCCCATGCGGGCCATCTCGGACAGGCCGCCGGGGGTCAGGGCGAAAAACCCGGTCGCCAGATTGACCCGCGCAAGCCGCGCAAAAGGCGACGCCAGCAGACCGGTCAGCATTATCGCGACCAGCGCACCAAGGATCATGACTGAAAACCATTCGATCAGCATGCGGATCGCGGCGGGCGTCATGGTCAGACCGATGGCAGAACCCACGATCAGCTGGCCAATCTTGCGGCCGGGCTGCATCTCAAGAATGCCAATACCCGAAAAGGCCGCTGCGGCCGTCACCGCCATCGGGGCCAGAACCCAGGCCAGCGGCAAGCCCAGCAGCGCGGCAGCCCAGCCCCCAAGCGCCGCGACAAGACAAACGGCTACGCCGCTTGCCGGATTTCCCGACGCCATGGCGTCACACTCCACCCCCTCCGCCGGGGCCAGGTGCCGCCAGCAGCGCGAACAGTTCGGCCGCATCGTCGAGCCGGTCGATTTCCCGGCCCAGTTCAAGGATACGTGTCGCTGCCGCATCCCCCAATACCGGCGCGGCATTGGCAAGGAATTTGGCGTCCAGAGCCGTGTCGGTCATGGCATTTCCGACCGTGCCGGTCGCATGGGCAACGACATGGCTCACACTGTTGCCATCGAGCAGAACCGCCTCGGCCCTTGCCTGATCCCGGGCCAGCGCCTTATCGGTTTCGACCCGGATCTTGGCAACAAATTCCCGCACATCTGCCGCCGTGGCCCGATCATTGGCGAATTGCGTAATCCCGCCCGCCTGATCAAGAAAGGAAACCGTCGCCGCGTGGCTGATGCTGAACTTGGATTTCAGCCCGGTCTCGGGCGAGACAACTCCGGTGATGCGCAGGGCGGCCGGGTTGACGGTCAGCACCACTTCCCGCACATGCGCCGGATCACCCACCTTGTCGCGCAGACCGATCATCGCATCCATGGCCGGATGCAGCACCACCCCGCAGGCATAGGGCTTGAACCCATTGGCAAGGATCTCCCATCGCTGACCCAGCCCGTCGACCAAGGCTTCGGGTGCGGATTTCGCGCTGTAGATACGGATAAAGCCGCGCTTGCCTTCAAGGCTTTCGGTCGAGCCATCAAAGCCATTCGCGGCAAGCTGCGCGGCAAGCAGGCCATTTGCCGCCGCTTTTCCGGCATGAAAGGATTTCGCCATCGTGCCCCGGTTCTGCTGCATGCCCGATGCCTGCGTCGCCGCCAACGCAATGGCATGGGTGGTCATGGGACCATCCAGCCCCAGCACCCGCGCCACCGCCACGGCAGCGCCGATCGTGCCCAGCGTGCCGGTCAGATGCCAGCCGCCATCGTGATGCAGCACCGCCGCCTGCCCGGTTCGCACCGCAGCGTCGAAAGCCAAAACATAGCTTAGCACCAGATCCGCCCCGCTGAACCGCACATTGGCCCGCGTCGCCAGCAGTGCGGACAAGACGGGCGAACTGCAATGCAGGATCACCCCACCCATATGCGTATCGTCGAAATCAAGCACATGGCCCGCCGTGCCGTTGAACAGTGCCGCATCGCGTGGCGCAAGTCCCGATGACCGGCCGATCGCTACCGCCTTGCCCGGCGTCGCCGCGCTCAAGGTGCGATAGACAATCCCCGGACCCGGCTGCCCGCTGCCCGCGATGGCGCAGCCCAGCCAATCGATGATTCCGCGCCGCGCCGCAGCAACGACATTGGAGGGCAGGTCCGAAAAGCGCGTGGAGGCCACATGATCCGCGAGCCGCCGGGTCAGCCCCAACCCCAATGCGGCCGCGCCATAGCTGTTCCCGGCAGTCTCTTTGGATATCCCTTGTTCTGCCATGGTCCGTCCCGTCATGCTCCCCTCCTCCTGAAGATGCCCGGCCTCGGGGCTTCCAAATTGCGGGCAGAAAACCTGTAAGTTGAAGCTGGACAATTGTATACGTGTGGATACAATAATGACATTACTCAGGAAGCCACTCATGATGCAAGATCAGATTTCACCCATGACCAAGGTCCTCGCGGACTATATCGCCAAGGCTGCCAGCCGCGAATTGCCGCAGGATGTGGCCGCGAAAGCGGTGGATCATGTGATGGATTCCGTCGCGGCGATCCTGTCCGGCTCGCGATTGCAGGCGGGCGAACTTGCCATTGCTTATGCCGCAGCGCAGGGTGCCGGCGAAAGCGGGGTGGCGGCAGTGCTGGGCACCGGGCTGCGCGCGCCGGTTTCACTGGCCGCGCTGGTCAATGGTTTCAGTGCCCATGCCGACGAAACCGACGATTCACATCTGGGCGGGCGGTTTCATCCCGGCTGCGCCATTGTACCCGCCGCGCTGGCCGCGGCCGAGGCAAATGGGTCCAGCGGTGCCGAATTCCTCAGGGCTGTGGCGCTGGGCTATGACATCGGCGCGCGGGCGGTGATGGCCTTGGGCCACGCGCGCCCCGATACGGCGAAGCATTCCAGCCACAGCATCGGTCCGTTATTCGGCTCTGCCGCTGCGGCCGCCAGCCTCTATCGCCTTTCGCCCCGGCAGGTGCGCCATGCGTTGTCCTATACCGTACAGCAATGTTCCGGCGTGCCGTTCTGGCAGCGCGACCCCGATCATATCGAGAAAGCCTTCGATTTTGCAGGCATGGGTGCGCGCAATGGCGTAACGGCGGCAAGTCTTGCGGCGGCGGGATTCACCGGTATCGATGATCCCTTCAGCGGACGGCATAACTACTTTTCAGCCTTTGCCGAGCACGCCGCCCCCGAAAGGCTGATCGAGGGTCTGGGCGATCGTTTCGAGATCATGAATGCCACGACCAAGAAATGGTGCGTGGGCTCGCCCATTCAGGCAATGCTGGACGCCGTTGAGATCCTGATCGCCTGTGATGATCCGCAGGTGGCGGCGATAGAATCCGTAACGATCATCATGCCCGATGACCGGATCCATATCGTCAACAACCGCCAGATGCCCGCCACCTGCGCGCAGCATCTGGTGGCCATCGCATTGATTGACCGCTTCGTGACCTTTGCCTCCAGCCATGATGTGGACCGGATGGCCGACCCGGAGGTGCTGGCCCTGCGGCAGAAGATCACGCTTCTGCCCAGCGCCGAATTGACCGCGGCGAAACCCGCACGGCAGGCGATTGTGGAAATCGTCATGGCGGATGGCCGCCACCTGCGCCACCACGCCTCGGCCGTCCGCGGCACGCCGGATAATCCCATGAATGCCGCCGAATTGCGCAGCAAGGCCGGTGAGCTGATCACGCCGGTAATCGGGGCGCGAACCGAAGCCCTGCTTGATGCACTGGCCGGTCTGGCCGGGGCGCCCTCTATCACGCCGATCATCGAGCTCGCCACCCGGCCCTGACGCCGATCCCGAAAACTGGTCAGAGGGTGGGTTTTCCTGTTGCTCATTATTGTATACACCAGTATCCAATATTGGTCAGCACATTCGGCAACTCTGCGGGAAGCCGCCCTCTACAGGATGAAACGGAAAGAAAGACCTGATGTTTTGCAGCAAGCGACGCGCCCGCCAGTTAGATCCGCCGGACAGCATCCTTTGGGATGTTGTAATCGCGGGCGGCGGCAATGCCGCGCTATGCGCTGCCATCACGGCGGCAGAGGCGGGGGCGCGGGTCATCATCCTCGAAGGCGCGCCAAAGCCCTATCGCGGCGGCAACAGCCGCCATACCCGCAACTTCCGCTGCATGCATGAAGGCCCGTTATCGGTGCTGACCGACGCCTATCTGGAAGAAGAATATTACAACGACCTTCTGCTGGTCACCAAAGGCAAGACCGACGAGCATCTGGCGCGTCTGGTTATCCGGGGCTCGCAGGAATGTCTGCCCTGGATGGAGGCGCATGGAGTGCGGTTCCAGCCCTCGCTTTCGGGAACGCTGTCGCTGTCGCGGACCAATGCCTTCTTTCTGGGCGGCGGCAAGTCTCTGGTGAACGCCTATTATAACACTGCCGAGGGTCTGGGGGTGACGGTGGTTTACGACGCTCAGGTGCAGCATGTGCATCTGGAGGGCGACCGGTTCACCCATATGGAGGTTTCGGTCGCAGGCGGCCCTGTGCAGCGGTTCCGGGGCAAAGCCGCGGTGCTTGCCTCGGGCGGGTTCCAGTCGGATATCGACTGGCTGATCCGGGCCTGGGGACCGGCGGCGGCGAATTTCCTGATCCGCGGCACACCCTATAATCGCGGCGTGGTGCTGCGCGACATGCTCGAACAGGGCTGTCAGTCAGTCGGCGATCCCACCCAATGCCACGCCGTGGCCATAGATGGGCGGGCGCCGAAATTTGACGGCGGAATCTGCACCCGGCTCGACTGCGTACCCTTCTCCATCGTGGTGAATCGCGATTGCGTAAGGTTCTACGATGAAGGCGAGGATACATGGCCCAAACGCTATGCGATCTGGGGTCGCCTTGTGGCTGCGCAGCCCGATCAGGTGGGCTATGCGATCATCGATGCGAAGTCCATCGATCTGTTCATGCCGTCGGTTTTTCCCGCCATGCGCGCCGATACGATAGAGGAACTGGGCGTGAAACTGGGTCTCGACGGGCAGCGCCTGAGCCGGACGGTCGCGGAATTCAACGCCGCCTGCCGCCCGGGCAGCTTCCATCCGACCGAGCTGGACGGACTGACGACCCAGCGGCTCGATCCACCCAAAACCAACTGGGCCCGCCCGATCGAGAAGCCCCCATTCTACGGATATCAGCTGCGCACCGGGGTGACGTTCACCTATCTGGGGCTGAAAGTCTCGGATCGTGCGCGGGTGCAGATGCCCGACGGCTCGCTGACCAATGTCTGGTCGGCAGGAGAGATGATCGCGGGGTCCATCCTTGGCCAGGGCTATCTGGCCGGTTTCGGCATGACGATCGGAACCGTGTTCGGCCGCATCGCCGGTCAGGAGGCCGCCGCCCATGTCGCATGAGACCAACGCCCTGCTCCAGGAGGCCCGCCGTCAGCTGGAGATCTGCAATGCCTGCCGCTATTGCGAGGGGTTCTGTTCCGTCTTCCCAGAGATGACCCGGCATAAGCTTTTCGCCGATGGCGATATCAGCCATATGGCGAATCTTTGTCATAATTGCCGGGGCTGCTATTATTCCTGCCAGTACAGCCCACCCCATGAATTCCAGCTTAACCTGCCCGCCGCGCTGGCCGAGGTGCGGCAGGACAGTTGGGAAGCGCTGGTCTGGCCGCAGCCGCTGGCCCGCGCCTTTCACAAGCGCGGCGTGATGATCATGGCGTTGCTGGTGGTCGCGACGATGGCAATGCTTTGGCTGGTGATCAACCTGCGCTCCGAGGGGGGGACGGGCTTCTATGCCTATATGGCGCATAACCTGATGGTAGCCATCTTCTTGCCCGCCTTCCTTCTGCCGCTGATATCCGTGGCGGTAGGTCTGCGGCGATACTGGCGATTGACCGGTGGCAAGGCAGTGGTGCTGGCCGATCTGAAGGGCGCCTTCGCTTCGGTCGCCAGAATGAAGAATCTGGCGGGCGGCCATGGCGAGGGCTGCAATTTCGAACGCGAGGACCGCTATTCCAATGCCCGCCGGTTCGCCCATCAGGCGGTCATGTACGGCTTCCTGCTGTGTTTCGCCTCGACCTCGGTCGCCACGCTGATGCATTACCTTTTGGCCATGCCCGCCCCCTATCCGTTGTTCAGCCCGCCAAAGCTTCTGGGTCTTTCAGGCGGGGTATTGATGGTGCTGGGCACGGGCGAGATGATACGGTTGAAACTGAAAAGCGATCCCGGTCTCGGGTCACGGCGGGTCTGGGGCGGCGAAATGGCCTTTATCCTGCTGCTGGGCCTGACGGCGGCCACCGGGCTTGTACTTTATACCGCCAGCGGCACGGCGGCGGTGGCTCTGCTGCTGCCTTTGCATCTGGGCACCGTGCTGACCCTATTCCTGCTGATGCCGTTTTCCAAGATGGTCCACGGGTTCTTCCGCCTTTCGGCCCTGATCATCGACGAACAGAAGAAGCGCGCCTGAAGGCAAAGCGAATTCCACGGCCTCATGGAAGGCTTTACCCTGCTTTCATGAAGCCTTGGGTGCCTGTGATACAGGCGCTCGTAACCCGTCAGAACCGGACATCGAGTTTGAACGCGACCGTGTGATCCTGACTGTCGCCATCCGTGCCGAAGGCGGTGCGATAGTCGAGGCCAAGGGTCCATAATTCACCGATCTGGGCATCGAACCCAAGGCCGATGGCCAGCTGATCGCGCGAGAATCCATCGGCATCAATGATATAGGGCAATGTGCCAAGATCGGCATAACCCAGTCGGGCCTGGCTCGAATTCTCGAACTCATGGGTATATTCAAACCTTGCACGTGAAGTCAGCTGGCCCCAGCCGGTAGGTCTGGACTGCTCGAAGCGCAGGCCAAGCGTACCCGAGAGCGTTTTGACGATCTGCTCGTCATAGGTCAGATTATAGACCCCGCCCCCATTCTCGGTAAACATGTCCATCGTCGAGCGCGAACCCGACAGCCGCCCGTAAGGCGAGATCAGCACCCCGTCCCGGCGAAGCTCGTAACCTGCCGTCAGGGCAGCAAAATACTGCTCGCCGCGCCGCGTTCCGGTCGCCATGTCGCCGGTCCAGGTCACGTAACGCTTGCTGTCGAAATTCAGGGAACTGTAACCGGCAAGCCCGTCGATGAAAAACCCCGGCTTGGGGCGATAGCTGCCATAGGCGGCCAGTGAAAAGGCTTCGGCGCGGCTTTCGGTGCCATTCGAGCCGATATCGGTGACATCGCGCCCATAGCCCAGACCAAGACCGGCCGTGAATTTCGGCGTGAAACGATAATCCGCGCCGGCGCTTACCCCGATCAGCGTATGGTCAAGATCAATCGCGCCATCGTCGCTGGAACCGAAATTGACATAGCCGCTGCTCCAGAACGCAAGTTCGTCACGCTGGTTTCCGAAAGCCTCGGGGCCGCGCAGGGACAGCGCGTCGCTATCCCCGCGCGAGCTTTGGGCAGTAAGATTGAGCGCAAGGGAGTTCCGCCGCCTCGTGCCCTCGTCGTGAAGCTGTTCAAGCCGCTGGCCGAAATTCCTGATCTGGGCCTTTGCGAAACGCTTGGCCGTTTCCGTCTGCGCCCGGACCAGCCCGATGACCTCGGGATCCAGCGTAGGATCGGGCCGGGCAACCACGGTGATCATGACGCTTGCCGGTTCAGAGATGCCACCGGCATTGGAAAGCGTATAGCGCAGGCTGGCCGTACCGGCATAACCCCCCGAAGCCGAGAAATGCAGGATATGCCTGCCGCCCCGGCTGGCGATCCGCACCATCCCGGCCTCATGTGCCGGATTTGCCACGATCGCGGCCTTGATGAACGGGCCACCCATCGCGCCCAGGGTCAGATCGATCGTGCCATCGGTTCCGGCCATGACCGTCAACGCGTGATTCTGCGGCTGCGGCAGGGCGATATCCTCGATGGCGATCATGTAGTCGCGGCTGCCGGTAAATCCGAGCCTGTCGGTAACGGTCATGGTGACGGAAAAGCTGCCGGGCTCGGATGGTGTGCCGGACAGTGTGCCGTCCTCTGCAAGGGCAAGCCCCTCGGGCAAGCTGCCCTGCGTCACCGCAAACCCATAAGGGGCTGTGCCGCCTTCCGCCCCAAGGGAAGCGTTATAGGCGGCGTTCACCCGGCCTGCGGGCAAATTGCCCGGAGTCAGGACGAGATCCGGGGCTGCGATGGTAAGACGGTATTCCCGTTCACCCGAAAACTCGCCTGCATCCGTTGCCGACACGGTAAAGGCGAACTCGCCGGCTACGGTCGGAGTCCCTGACAGCGTGCCATCCCGGAAGACCAGCCCTTCGGGTAAATCCCCGTCCAGCATAAACTATAAGGCGCGTCGCCGCCTTTTGCGGTAAAGTTTACCGGCCCGAATACCATACCCGCCGTGCCAGCTGGCAGGCTTTTCGGGGAAAGGGCGATCTCGGGCGCCTCGACAATCAGCGTGTATTCCCGCGTCCCGGCGAAATCATTGTCATCCGTGGCCGTGACGGTAAAGGCGAATTCACCGGATTCGCCCGGCTGTCCGGACAGCGTTCCATCCGCCGCCAGCTTCATCCCGCCGGGCAAATCGCCACCTGTCATCTCATAGCGATAGGAGCCCATGCCGCCTTCAGCGATGAAGCTCTCTGAATAATCGGCATAGACCGCTGCGTTCGGAAGACTGTCCGGACCGATCGTGATTTCCGGCGCCCGGATGCGCAACGTGTATTCCCGTTCACCTGCAAATGCGCCCGCATCGGTTGCCGTAACGGTGAATGTGAATGCACCGTCCCTGGCCGGAACCCCTGAAAGCGTGCCGCCCTTGAAGTTCAGACCGTCGGGAAGCTTGCCGGACAATGTGAAATCATAGGGCGCTTCACCACCCTCCGCGGTGAATTTCACCGGTTCGTATCCTGTTCCGGCGATACCATCGGGCAGGTTCCGTGGTGCAAGGGCGATGTTGGGGGTGGCAATGGCCAGCGTGTAATCCCCTGTGCCGGTGAAGCCCTTGCCATCCGTGACCGTGACGGTGAACGGGAAATCACCGCTTTCTGCGGGGGTGCCGGTAAGCGCCCCTTCGGCCGCCAATTCCAACCCTTCGGGCAAGCTGCCGCCGGTCACCTTGTAGCTATAGGCTCCATCGCCGCCTTTTGCCGAGAAATTCCCGGAGTAATCCGCATAGACCGTTCCTTCCGGCAGGCTATCAGCCGCCAGCACGATCTTGGGCGCGGTCACGGAAAGCGTGTAATTCCCGGTGGTGGTAAACCCGTTATCATCGGCGACGGATACGGTGATCGGGAAACTCCCCGCCTCGGTTGGCGTTCCCGACAGGGTTCCATTCTCGAAACTCATGTCCTGCGGCAAATCGCCCTCGGTGATCTCATAGCTGTAGGGCGCCTTGCCGCCCCGAGCTGAGAATTTCACCGAATAATCCACATAGACTGCCGCTTCCGACAGATGCCTGGGAAGCAGGGTAATTCCGGGGGCGCCGATGCTCAGCGTGTAACTGCGCTGGCCTGTGAAATTATCCGCGTCGGTCGCCGTCACGGTCAATGCGAAATCCCCGTTCTCGGCCGGCATGCCGCTGAGGATGCCATCCTTGAAGCTCATCCCATCGGGAAGCTGCCCTTCAAGGGTAAAGCCATAGGGCGCGCGGCCACCCGTGGCGGCAAAGGACAATTCGTCATAAGCCATGCCCGCGACACCATTCGGAAGATCGTCGGGGCCAAGGGTGATCTCGGGTGCGTCGACGGACAGCGTGAAGTCGCGCTGCCCCGAAAATCCCCTTTCATCGGTGGCCGTCACGGTAAAGGAGAAGCTGCCTGCCTCGACCGGTGTGCCGGATAAAGCGCCATCTTCGAATTTCAGCCCCTTGGGGAGCCCACCGGTCAGGGCGAAGCTATAAGGTTCCGTGCCGCCATCCGCGACGAAACTCACCGGACCGTAGGCCGTGCCCGCTTCGCCCCCGGACAGGCCGTCCGGGCCAAGAGTGATCCCGGGTGGGTCAATGATCAGCCTGTAATCGCGCGTGCCGGTGAAATTACTGGCGTCGGTAGCCATGACAGTGATGTCGAAACTACCGGCTTCCCCAGGAATACCGGACAGTTGACCGCCCGGACCAAGAGCAAGCCCGTCGGGCAGTACACCTTCGACAAGGGTGAAAATATAGGGCGCCGTACCGCCCTCTGCGGTAAGGGACAGCGGACCATAGTCGGAACCGGCCACGCCCTGCGGCAAACTGTCGGGATCGAGCATGATCACCGGCGCTTCACGCATCGCGGTAACCGTATAGATCCGCATTGCCGCCCCATCCTCTGCGGTCACGACAATCTCGATGGGCGTATCGCCAACCATAAGCGGAATCGCAGATGATGCCGATCCCGACATGACGGACTGCCCCGCGACGGTGATTGTTGCCCCGGCATCCGCGGCGGTCGGCGTAAGGGTCAGCGAGGTGACGGCATAGGGAACCGAGACCACGTAAGCGACGGTTCCCGGTGCGAAATCCGGAGCGAGCGTGCCTGCACTTGCCGCAAGATCCGAAAGGCTGGCATCGGCCGAGGCGGGCTCTTCATAGGTGAATGCGCGGGTGGCTGTAGCGATGCCCCCCGGAGTGGTCACCGTCACGTCCACCGGCCCCGCCGCGCCACCCGGCGTGGTTGCAGTGATCTGCGTGGCGCTGTCGACCGTGAAGCTGGTCGCCGGCCAGGTTCCGAACGACACCCCCGTCGCGCCCGTCAGATCCGTGCCGGTGATGGTGACAACCGTTCCGCCAATGGCCGGCCCGCTATCCGGCGAAACACCGGCGATCTCCGGTGCGGCGGGCTCGCCAGTGGAACCTTTATAGATCACCCTCGCCCCGCCGGCGATGGCCCCCCTCGCGGAGCGCTAATGGTCTCCAGCTCATAAGTCCCGCCAAGCTGCACGAGATCCGAAATATCGTTTTCTGTTGTGATATAGGTTGCGGTGCAAATGGCCGTGCCGTTCACCTCAAGCGGAAAATCCGGTGTGCAGGTCGGGTCCGAGATGGGCAAGTTCGAACCACTCAGCGTCATTCCATTGACGACAATATTTTCTCTCTCCAGCCGATACTGAAATGTGATCGACTCGCCCGGTCCGGAAAATGTTATCGGCGTGACGCCGGTCAGCATGACACCTGCGCCGGCCGGTAGAACCAGCAAGAACAGAACCAGCAGAAACCGAAGGGCTCCGCCCAGAAATCGTGCCGGATATCCCATTGCCCATTTCCCTCGTCATCGCCCGGCCGCTTCGGGTGGCGAATTCCGGGATAAACCCCTCCTCGCGGCCTCATCCCGGTGATTTTTCCATTTTTGACACTCGGGACGAATGAACAGCTTGATGCGGGAACAATTCCAAGCGCCGGATTGGCTTATAATCACGATAACGTTAACTAAACTGATGAGTCCAGAAACCAATTCTTTGGAATTCTTATGAAATCTGACGGTGGTCGCAGGTTTGCCCGGGTGACGGTTGTTCGAAAAAGCAAAGAGGAACCGCGTACCCGGATTGACGGCAATTCTGCGCTGCATCTTCGGCGAAGGGTTCAAAATCCTTGATGGGCGACCTTCAGGTTATCTCGTTTGATTGCCGCGGCTTATCGACGTTACGCTGCAATCAGGACCTGAGATGCGATTTCGCCATCATGTTATTGCCGATCGGCGCCGATATGATCGATCGCCGCGCCTTGGGCGGAAAACAGGATAACCAAAGGGGATTTCGATGACGACCGCGACGATTGAAGCGCCGATCCCGGCACTCGAGGAAGCCAAGAAAAACGCACTCCTGCTTGGGCTGTTCCTGCCCCTGCAATCCGGCGCCTGGAGCCCGTCTCTGGCGCCGCGCGACACTGATCCCGGGTTCGAGTACAATGCCCGCTGCACGGTCATGGCCGAGGAAATGGGCTTCGATCTGGTTTTCGGACTGGCCCAGTGGATGGGCAAGGGCGGCTATGGCGGGAAAATGCGCTTTCGCGAGGATGCCAATGATCCGCTGTTGATTACAGCGGGGCTCGCGGCCCTGACCAAGCGCATCATGCTGGTCTCGACGGTGCATATCCTTTACGGTTGGCATCCGCTGCATCTGGCCAAATTCGGTGCCACGATCGACCGGATGAGCAATGGGCGCTGGGGCCTGAACATGGTCACCGGCTACAAGAAATCCGAAGTCGAGATGTTCGGACTGGGTCTGGTCGAACATGACCAGCGCTATGTCATGGCCGAGGAATTCGTATCGCTGATGCGCAGGCTGTGGTCCGACCCGGAAGAGGTGACGTTCAACGGCAAGTTCTGGCAGGCCAAAAACGCCTTTGTATCCCCCAAGCCGGTGAATGCTCGCTGTCTGCTGGTCAATGCCTCATCTTCAAAGGCCGGGCTGGAATACGCGGTTCGCAACTCGGACCTGATCTTCATCACCAGCCCGGCGGGCGCCGATCTGGACGCGGCAGCCGCAGTGCTTCCGGATCACAACCGCCGGATCAAGGATCTGGCGCAACAAGCCGGGCGCGATATCCGCACGGTCATCAATCCCCATGTCATCTGCCGTGAAACGGAAAAAGAAGCCCGGGCGCAATATGACCGCATTCTTGAACAGCAGGACAGCGTTGCCGCCGATAATTTCTATGCGACATTCATGGGCGGCGATCAATCATCATGGAAAGCGGCCAGCCGGGATCAATGGGTCATCGGCGGCAACGTTCATATCGTTGGCACGCCCGAGCAGGTCGTGGCCGGTTTGCAGAAACTGAAGGACGCAGGCTGCGACGGCGTACAGGTGAATTTCTATGACTATATCAACGATCTGCAGTTTTTCGGCGACCGGGTCATTCCGCTGATGAAACAGGCCGGACTGCGCATCTGACAATCTCTCGGCCATTCGCGCCACAATCTTATTCATGAAGGAGCATTGATCCTATGCAGGACGATGTAAGTCACCAACCCGGCCCATTGGCGGGGCTTCGGGTGCTGGAATTCGCCCAGATCGCCGCCGGGCCGTTCACCGGCAGCCTGTTCGCGGATCTGGGTGCCGATGTGGTCAAGATCGAGCGGCCCGACGGGGGTGACGGCATGAGAAGCTGGCCGCCTCTGCATGAGGCCCCGGACGGCGTCTTCAGCGGCAATTTCACCTCGCTTAATCGCAACAAGCGATCCGTCACCATCGATATCAAGAAAGCCGGTGACGCCGCCAGATTTCGCCGTCTGATCGAGAAAGCGGACCTGCTGATCGAAAATTTTCGCCCCGGAGTCCTTGCCCGCAGCGGTTTCGGTTATGAGGACTGCCGCGCGATCAATCCGCAACTGGTTTACTGCTCGATCACCGGTTACGGCCAGTCGGGCCCTTATGCACAAAAGGGCGCTTTCGACGTCACGGTACAGGCCATGAGCGGCCTGATGAGCGTCACCGGCGAGGCCGATGGGCCGGCGGTCAAATGCGGTGTGCCGGTCGGCGATTTCGCAGCGGGCCTCTATGCGGCCTTTGTCAGCCTTGCCGCCGTGAACCGGGCGAAGGCATCGGGGATTGGCGCGCATGTCGATTGTTCATTGCTGGGCGCATTGCTGGGGATCTCTGCCTTGCAGACAAGTCAGTATTTCGGCACCGGCAAGGCCCCCGAACGGCTGGGATCGCAGCATCCGCGCAATGCGCCCTATCAGGGTTTCGAATCGGCGGACAGGCCCTTTACCGTCGCGGCAGGAAACGACAAGCTTTGGCGCGATACCTGCGTCGTCATCGGCAAACCCGAACTTGCGGATGATCCGCGCTTCCGGACCCAGCCGTTACGCGCGCAAAATCAGGATGAGCTGGCCGCTATTCTGCAGCCGATCTTTCTGGAACAACCCGCCGGGCATTGGCTTCGGCAGTTCGACGCAAAGGGCATTCCCTGCGCACCAATCAATGATTTCAGCGAAATCCTGAATGACGCCCATGTAAAGGGCAAGGACTGGATCACCCGAACGACGATGCCCAATGGCGCGACGGTTGCCACTGTCGGCTTTCCGGTTGGCCTGACGGATTTCGATTTTTCGATCCGTCGCGCTCCGCCCGGCCTGGGGCAACATGACGACGATGTTTTCCAGGAATGGCTGTCATGACCACGGCCCGCGAAAGCCTTCTTGATATTCGCCATGATGAAAGGGCGATGATCCGGATCCTGACCATGCAGCGGCTGGAAAAGGCCAATGCGCTTGACGCCGCAATGGTGCAGGCGCTGGATGCCGCACTGGCGGGCCTGACGGCCGCAACGGATGAAGGGGCGACGGTTGTGCTTCGGTCGGCGCATCGGGCCTTTTCAGCAGGCTTCGACCTGTCGGGCGTCGAGGATCAGACCGAAGGCGACATCCTCCTGCGCTTTGTGCGCATCGAGGGATTGCTGCAACGCCTGCGCAGGGGGCCTCTGGCCTCGATCGCGGTCATCGACGGTGCGGCCTATGGTGCCGGGGCCGATCTGGCGACTGCCTGCACATGGCGTATCGGCACGCCGCGCGCGCGGTTCCGGTTTCCGGGGTTCCGGTTCGGAGTGGCTCTTGGCACCCGGCATCTAGCGGCGATTGCCGGTCAGGGCCGGGCGCGGCAGATCCTGCTTGAAAACCGCATGATCCCTGCGGAAGAGGCGCTGGAATGGGGCTTGCTGACCCATCTGGTCCAACCCGCAGAGATCGAAACCACCATCACCACCCTGGCCGGGGCGCCGGCGGATCTGCCCGGTGGTGCCGCCGCTAGAATCATCAGGATGACACGAACCGATACCGATGATGCCGATCTTGCGGATATGGTGCGGTCATTGGCCGAACCGGGGCTGAAGGACCGCATCGCAGCCTATCTTCGGGCAGGTGCGGCATGAACGCGGTCACCACGGCGATATCAGCCATCCGCGCAGGCCGGATGATCATCGTCACCGACGATGCCGACCGCGAGGCCGAAGGCGATCTGGTCATGGCTGCCAGCCATTGCACGGCCAAGAACATGGCGTTCATCATCCGGAATTCCTGCGGAATCGTTTGTGCCCCCTTATCCACGGATCTGGCCTCCCGTCTTGATCTTGCGCCGATGGTCGCCCGAAACGACGCGCCATTGGGCACTGCATTCACCGTGACAGTGGATTGCGTTCATGGATTGACGACCGGCATCTCGGCCGGGCAGCGCAGCAATACAGTCCGCGCATTGGCGGATCCCGATATGGGCCCGCGGGATTTCGTGCGGCCGGGCCATGTGTTCCCCCTGATCGCCCGGGATGGCGGGGTACTTGTCCGCGCAGGTCATACCGAAGCCGCGGTGGATCTGTGTCAGCTCGCGGGGCTGCCGCCGGTCGGGGTCATTTGCGAATTGGCCAATGACGACGGCACGGTCATGAAGGGCGCGCAGATCCGCGCCTTCGCAGCGCGTGAAGCCCTTCCGGTCGTTTCGGTCGATGAGTTGATCTGTTGGCGGCGCGAAAACGAGCTTCTGGTCACCCGGTCAGAGCCGTTTTCCTGCAACAGCATGATCGGGCCGGTTACCGGATATGCGTTTTCGACTCCGTTCGATCCGGTCCGTCAATTCGCCTTCGTGCATGGCGATATCTCTGACGGGCAAGGAGTCCCGATCCGGATACACAGATCCTCTGTCGTGGCCGATGTGATCCTTGGCGACACCAGTCTTCACCAAAGCCTGCACGAGATCCGGCAACTGGGTCGCGGAGTGTTGATCTACCTGCGCGATGAGACAGGCGGCATCCGGCTGGCATCGCAGGATCGCCAGCTATCCGCATCGGAGCGCAGGCGCGAACGCCATTGGTCCGAGATCGGGCTGGCGACGCAGATCCTGACCAGTCTGGGGATCAGCAGCCCCCTGCCCCATACGGATCACGGGCTGAACAACCATGCCGGATCGGGTGGGATTAGCACGGGATTCGCGCCCGTAGAAGGAAACTGCGGCGCTTAGCGTCACCACGCCAACAACCCGCCATTTCCAAAGGGGAAACCATGTCCGATCATAACTCCAACATCACCTCTGGCCTGTTTCGCGAGGTGCTTGGGCAATATCCAACCGGTGTCGTGGCGGTGACCGGCCTTGGCGGCGACGGCCAGCCTGTCGGGATGATCCTTGGCAGTTTCAGTTCGGTATCGCTGGAACCGCCGCTGGTCTCCTTCATGCCGGGCAAGGCGTCGTCATCCTGGTCGCGACTGGCGTCGTTGCGGCGCTACTGCATCAACATTCTGGGCGCGGATCAGGAAGATATCTGCCGCACCCTGACCTCGAAAAGCCCCGACCGGTTCAGGAAGCTGCCCTGGGCATCCTCGGCGCGGGGCAATCCGATGATCGCCGGCTCGCTGGCCTATATCGGGTGCCGGCGCGAAGCGGTCCTTGATGCCGGAGACCACCAGATCGTCCTGTGCCGGGTCGAAACGCTGTCGGCCGGCGCTCTGGGAACGCCGTTGCTGTTCTATCGCGGCGGCTATGGCACCTTCACGGATCAATCCCCGGTGGATATGGTCGATTAGCTTTTCCCGGGTGCATTGCGCGGGCTGATCACCAGAAGTCCGAAAGCTGCGGCCGACAGCAACAGGCCCGCCACAACCACCGGGAAATGCGATTGACTGATGTCGAACAGGAATGCGAGCGCAAAGGATCCCACGGCCTGACAGATCGCGAATGCGGCGGTTGCGGCTTTCCAGATTATTCCAGAGATCGCGGGGTTCAGTTCATGCGCATAGCCCAGAACTACGCCGGTTAACCCGATCCCGCCAAAACCGCCCAGAAAACCCGCCGCCAGCGCGGCCTGTTTTCCCCATATCAACAGCAGCGCAATTCCCGCAATCTGCACCGCCAGCCATATAAGCGTTGCCCTGTAGCCGCCAAGCCGGTCAACGGCTTTCCCGCCAAGCAATGAGCCCAGAATTGCACCGACACCGAATAACAACCAGGCGGCCGAGGCAAGGCCGAAGGAATAGCCTCGGCCGCGGATGAACAGATCGGACAGATAGACCATATGCGGCACCATTCCGGCACCTGCCAGCCCGTAAGCCGCAACCATTAACCGGGCGTTGCGGGCCGTCACGGTCATTCCGAAACCGGCGCTTATGCTGACCGCAGGCCACAAATGGCAGGTCAGGCCCCAGATCGCCAGTGTGATCAGTGCCAATCCGGTCCATGCACCGACAATGCCGAAGCCCAGAAGCAAGGGCATGATCGCCGCTCCGAATATGATCCCGGTTCCAACTCCCGAAATCACGATGCCGCCCGCGATGCCACGCCGGCCTGCCGAGACACAGGATTGAACCACCGGGCCGGCCAGCACCATCAGGACACCCCCGGAAAATCCCGCAAGAAATCGCGCGCCGCACAGCCACGCCAATCCCAGATTCACGGCAGAGGCAAGAAAGGAAAGGGCCATCAGTCCCATGGCCGCATTGATCGTGAAGGGCACGCCGGCGCGTGCAGCCACGCTGCGGCCCATCATCACCCCTGACAGATAACCGGCCAGATTGAATGCCCCGACATAGCCGCCGCCGGCGGGTAAAAGCCAGCCGGCGGACACCATTTCGGGAAATAGCGGATTATAGGCGAAACGCCCAAGCCCCACCCCAACAAACGGCGCCGCCGCGCCTGCCAGAATAAGCGCGTATTCGGATCGGGTCTTGCGCATTCGCCCTCCTGTCGACCGGCCATCGCGAAACCGTTCTGTTTCGGTGGTAACCGCCCAAACCCGCATAAGGCAAACCACATCTGTTGATCTTCTCATATCAGGATTCCCGAACCCGGGACTTTCGGCTGATGGTTCAAATCCCTTGATCCGAACGCTCCAATTTAACTCGCTTGAGCGACGGCATGAATTCAGCAATGTTTTTCAGGCAAGCCGGATTGCGCAAACTGGCGGGGAAATCAAACATTGCATCAGTGATTTCCGCAATAGCCTTTACCAGCGCGATATAGGGAGCGGGCCGGGCACGGGGGGTGTCCGGCGGCCTTGCTGTTACCTGAGAAGTAACAAAATCGCGGAGCATGCCGCGCGAAGGGAGGAAGCCTGCAAATGTTTGGAATGATATTTAAACTATCGGTCCGGGCCGTCGAAAGATGGATGCCCGACCCTTTGCTGTTTGCCTTCATCCTGACGATTCTATCGGCCATCGCCGCAATCGTGCTGATGGGGACGGGGCCGGTCGAGCTGGTCAATTACTGGGGCGATTCAGTCTGGGAATTGCTGGCCTTTTCGATGCAGATGGTGCTGATCGTCGTAAGCGGTTTCGTGCTGTCGACGACCCCGCTGTTCAGCCGGATGCTGACACAATTCGCCTCGCTGGCGACATCGCCGGTCAAGGCCATCCTGCTGGTGAGTCTGGGCGCCCTGACCGCAAGCTGGCTGAACTGGGGATTAGGTCTGATCGTCGGCGCCATTCTGGCGCGCCGGATCGCCGCGCGTGTGCCGCAGGTCGATTACCGCCTGCTGGTGGCAAGCGCCTATTCCGGCTGGATCGTGTTTCACGGCGGGCTTTCGGGATCAATTCCCCTGCTGATCGCAACGCCCGATCACTTTCTGGTCGACACGATCGGGGTCATTCCGGCGTCCGAAACCATCTTCACCGCCTTCAACCTGTTCATCGTCATTTCGCTGTTTATTGCCGTTCCCGCAATAAACCTGCTGATGCTGCGCGGGATCGATAAGCCGGTCTGCGTCGACCCTGAAAAGCTGAAGGCAGAGGACAGTTTTCCGGTCGATCCCGGCAATGAAACCCTTGCCGACAAGCTGGAAAACAGCTGGCTTCTGTCCCTGCTGATCGGCGGGGCCGCCATGTTTTATGTGATCTACTGTCTTGTGACCGGAAAAAGCGGGCTGAATATCAACACCATCAACCTGTTGTTCCTGGCTTTGGGCATTATCCTGCATGGCACGCCAAGGCGCTTTATCGCGGCACTGAACGAAGGCATCAAGCATGTCGGGGCAATCGTTATCCAGTTTCCCTTCTATGCCGGAATCATGGGAATCATGTCGCTGTCCGGCCTGTCATCCGCATTGAGCGACTTTTTCATCCAGGTATCGAATGCCGATACTCTGCCGATCTGGTCATTCCTGTCCGCCGGCGTCCTGAACCTGTTCATTCCGTCGGGTGGCGGGCAATGGGCCGTGCAGGGTCCAATCATGATGGAGGCCGCCCTGCAATTGAATGCCGATCTTCCACGAGTCGCCATGGCCGTGGCATGGGGCGACGCATGGACGAACCTGATCCAGCCTTTCTGGGCAGTTCCCATCCTGGCCATTGCAGGGCTGAAGGCACGCGATATTATGGGGTTCTGCATGATGCAGACCTTTGCGTCGGGCGTGTTGGTCATCAGCGGTCTTTGGTTGTTCTGAAAGCTCTCTTGAAAACCTGGCCGGGCGGTTCCTCATGACTGGTCCGGTCATTTTTGCCTGGCAGGATGTGACGTGAATCTCAGACGACTTGAAACCTTTTACTGGGCCGTGAAACTGGGCAGTTTCAAATCCGCAGCGGAAAAGATCAACTCGACCCAATCTACCGTCTCGATGCGAATTCAGGAACTCGAGCGCGAGCTGGGCGTGATTTTGTTCGACCGTGCCAAAGGGGCCGCCCGGCCAACCGATCTTGGCCGCGAACTGCTTCCCTATGTCGAAAAGGTGCTGCGCAGCACCGCAGAGATGCGCGATCGCATTTCGGCGACGGGAAGCATCTCGGGGCTGGTGCGTATCGGCGTGGCCGAGGTCGTATCGATGACCTGGCTGCCGCTTTTCATCAGCGAGATGCGGCACAGGTTCCCCAAGGTACAGATCGAGATCGAAGAAGCCCTGACCCGCGAGTTGGAAACCAGGCTGGATGCCGGCAGTCTCGATGTCGTGCTTGCCCCCGGCGGGGATCGGAACAGCCGGCATGTGACCCGCCCGCTTGGATCGGTGGAATTCGCATGGATGGCCAGCCCTTCCCTGTGCGAACCCGGGCACCCGCTGACGCCCGCCGATCTGGTCGAGCTTCCGGTTATCACGCTTTCCGAAGAAAGTTTTCATGCCGTTACCATTGCCGAATGGTTCGGTTCGGTCGGCAGCCCGGATTATGTCGGCATTTGCAAAAGCATGGGGGTTGCGGGATCACTTGCGATGATGGGGCTGGGCATTACCCTGCTGCCGGTGCAATGTTTCACCGGCGCATTGGCCGAGGGAAAGCTGATCCGGCTGCAGACCACACCGTCATTTCCGATTATCCCGTTTCGGGCGCTTGCCAGTCGCACGAATGTCAGCAGGCTGCCGGAAACCGTTGCCGATATCGCGGCAGAACTCAGCACATTCACCGACGCCCCGGATATGCCCCCGCATTCCGGCGCTGCCTAACCGCAATCTTAATACCGGCTACTGCTGCGGATGCCTGAATCCAGAGGATAGGCAGCGATGAAACCCGTCATTCGGCAGATCTCGCTTCAGCTTCACGCTATCGGGGTTTCGTTCGAAAGTAATCCCGTATCACCAGATGTCACTATCAGGCCGAAGGCGATACGGGAGCAGGTCAGGAAGCCTGGCCTCGGGCAGCGAACCGCCGTTCAAGATGGCCCATGATCGACAGAACCCGGGCCATCGGCGCAATTTCATCGAAGACCGGCAACCCGATCAGCCGGGCCTTTTCCCGGTATTGCCGCCGTCTCTCGTCAAGCTCCGCCGAGCCATCGGTGCGCAGCGCAAGCACGAAATGCGCAATATCAGGATATTCATGTATCGCGTTTTCGATTACCGTGAAAAGGTTACCTATCGGATCAACGCTGCCCCGGCCAACAAAAGCTGCAAGATTCAGATGTAATGCGATCGCGTCTGGCCGGGCCCTTTCAAGCACATGCCCAAGGATATCGCCAGCAATCCAGCCGTCCTTTTCCTGAAGGGTACGGACGGGAGTGTCGATTGGATTGACGACACTCGTCCCCGGCGGCAAACCCATCTGGGCAAGCGGCGCCATCGCCTCTGCGGAAAAGGGCGAGACGTTCAGCCCATATTGCGCGAACGCATCGGTACCCAGCACGCTTGATCCGCCACCGTTACCGAACAGAACAACTTCCTGCGTGGGCCTGCCCGGCCGAAGTTCCAGCGACTGCAACGCCAGAAGCGCGTCGATGAATTCGTCGATCGTCGTTACCAGCGCCACTGGAAGCTGCGCGGCAAGCGCATCCCACGCACTGTCGTCACCGGCAAGCGCCCCGGTATGGGAGGCCGCCGCCGCCCGGCCATGCGCGCTGCGTCCGCCCTTCAGAATGACCACCGGCTTCGGTGCCGGATAGCGACTTAGCAGATCAAAGAATTCTCGGCCCTTGCGGATATCCTCGATATAAAGACCGACCGCCCTGGTCTGTGGATCGGCGAAGTAGAATTCCACAAGTTCATGCGGCGTTACATCCGCGCTGTTACCAATAGTGACGAGCCCCGAGAAACGCAGACCACGCCACTGTCCGCGTTTGATGATATCGGTCGAGAGCCCGCCGGATTGCGAGACGATGCCGATCCGCCCGGTTTCGGTCGGGGCTCCGGCCGGAAAGGTCAGCCCGCCGCGCGGCGAATAGGTGCCCAGACAGTTGGGACCAATCACCCGCACCCCGGCGATGCGCGCCTTGGCAACCAGATCGGCTTGCAATTCGCGCCCCTCTGCGACCTCGCCAAAGCCCGAAGAAATGACCTGAGCGATCTTCAACCGGCCCTTCGCTTCGGCAATGACGTCGGGAATATGCCGTGCGCCGATAGCGATATAGGCATAGTCTACAGGTGCAGGAGCAGCCGAGATTGCGGGATAGGCGGGCAGTCCCTCGATCTCGGCAGCTTTCGGATGGATCGGGAAGATCTGACCGGTATAGCCGAAATCCTTAAGCCGGCGGATGAAGGTATTGGCAATCGCGACGTCTTTGGTGGATGCGCCAAGCACCGCAACGGTTTCGGGAAAGAAAAGCGGTGCGAATTCGACAAGTGGATCCTTCGCGCCAGCGGGGGCAGGCGCTTCGGGCTGCCCGGCTTCGGTCATCAGGATAAAACGCGCATCCGCCGCCATCATGCCGCGTTCGGACAGGATCACCGGGTTCAGATCGACCTCGGCAATCTCATCGGCGAAACTGACAAGCAGCCCTTCGGGGCCACCAAGGGCAAGCATTGCGTCGATCAGCGGCTCTTGGTTTACCGCCGCCTCGCCGCGGACACCGGCAAGAAGGGCATGCCCCTTCAGTTCTGCCAGCATTTCGGCCGCCATGCGACGATCGATCGGACAGATACGAAAGGATACATCCTTCAGCACCTCGACGAATATCCCCCCGAGACCAACCATCAGCATTGGTCCGAACTCGGGATCGCGGAAACCGCCGATGACGATCTCGCGGCCAGTCGGGATCATCTCCTCGACCAGCCAGCCTTCGACTCGGGCAGTTGCGATTTTCGGACGGCGGGACATCTCGCGAATGGCATCCGCAACATCGGCGGGACCCGCAAGGTTCAGGATCACCCCACCCGCATCCGACTTGTGCATGATTTCAGGAGAGACGACCTTGACCACGAAAGGGCCGGTCATCTTTGCAGCATGCCCGGCGCCCTCCTCGGGCGTAATCACCACCGCCGAGCGAGGCGCATGAATCCCGACGCGGGCAAGAAGCGCCTTGCCCGCAGCCTCATCAAGCGCAGTCCGCCCGCTGGCACGGGCCCGAGCGATGATGTCGCGTATGGTCTTAAATTCGGCGTTCATGAGAATCCCCTCAATAACTCGTGGGCCAGGTGCGCATCAGATGCTGGCCGATGCCGCCGGTCCGCCGCTGACGCTGGATGTCAAACATGCGGATCAGATAGGCACGGGTTTCCTGGGGCTTGATTACGTCCTGGGTCGAGAAAATCTCCGCCATATCCCAGACTTCAAGGTCTTTCCGGATCTCGGCCAAAGCGTCATCGAAACCCTCTTGCCCGGGTGAGAGGTTGTGAACGATGTTGGTTGCGAAGACGGGATCCATGAATGAAATCTCGGCCATCGGCCAGGCGATCATCGCATCGTTATGTGCGCCTCCACCCATCGCCACATAGGCGCGGCCATAGGCTTTGCGGCAAATCACGGTTACTTGCGGCACGGTGGTCAGACAGGTGGCATTCATGAAATTCATGATATGGCCCGGCGCGCCACGCTTTTCGGCATCGGTTCCGACGACAAAACCCGGCGTGTCCATAAACCGCACGATCGGGATGTTAAAGCTGTCGCAAAGGACGGTGAAATCGATGATCTTGCGGCAGGCTTCGGCCGACAGCGCACCTCCGCCAACCTGCGGGTTATTAGCGATCACGCCCACCACCTTGCCGTCAAGCCGCGCCAGCGCCACCACTGCGGATTTGCCGAAGCGAGCCTTGAATTCGAACAAGCTGCCTGTGTCGAATATTACCTCGAGGATCTTCTTCATGTTATAGACCTGCGCGCGCCGCTCGGGGAGGACAGCGAGAATCCGATCCTGATCGTCGCCCGAACCATCGCTGACGGCAGCTTCGGGCGGGGTCTCGCCATTATGCGACGGCATATAGGACA
The DNA here is from genome assembly GCF_030678915.1 of Paracoccus wurundjeri. GTDB lineage: Bacteria > Pseudomonadota > Alphaproteobacteria > Rhodobacterales > Rhodobacteraceae > Paracoccus > Paracoccus onubensis_A. The sequence continues at coordinate 204,716 of NZ_JAUUTZ010000002.1, forward strand.
GGAACTGCCGGATCGCCGCCATCGCCTCTTCATCGGTATCGACAAACTGATCGATGAGGCCGGTCATTTCGGCATGGATACGCCAGCCGCCAAGTTCCTCGAGATCGACCTTTTCGCCGATCGCCATCGAGACGAGCCGCGGGCTTGAGACCGACATGATCGAGCCTTTGCGCATGACCGAAAAATCCGAACAGCAGCACAGCCAGGCCGATGAGCCAAAGGATGTGTCCAGCGCCGCCGCCACCCAGGGCGTGTCGCGCATCCGACGAAACTGGGTGGTGTCGTTGCCCAGCAGCATACCCATGCCCTTCGAACCCATGGCGTCCGGCAGCCGCGCCCCTGTCGATTCGCCGATATGGACAAAAGGCATTCCGCGCTCGGTGCAGGTGCGCCGTATATAGCCCATCTTTTTCGAATTGGTGCTGCCGGTCGAGGCGCCCTTGACCGTGAAGTCGTTTACCACCACACCGATGTCGCGCCCGGCGATCCGACCGAAACCGGTGATCTTGCCGTCGCGAGGCGTGCGTGCGGCCTCATCTGCGGAATAATTCGAACGGCCAAGCAGACCGGTCTCGAAGAAACTGTCCTCATCCACCAAAGCAGCAAGCCGTTCGGCAGCATTGAGCTGGCCCTTTTCGCGACGCTGAGTCAATTTCCTTTCGCCACCCATGGCGGAAGCGGCCTCGCGCCTTTGGTCAAGATCGGCCATCAGGGTTTCATGCGGCATCTTTATCCTCCTCGATTAACGTAGTCGCGACGTTCGGCGGTCAGCCGTTCAACCTGTGTGGAATCCAGCGTGGGATGGAAATTCGCGGGCAGATGAACCGCCCCGTCACGGAACTGCATGGGTTCGGCGAACAACCGATCCCTTGGCTTCAGGAAGCCGTTGAATTCGCCGGCATTACGGACGACGCCGCGGGCGATGCATGCCTCCATCCAATTGTGGATCTCTGAACCCAGACCGTCACCCAGCACCGGCTCCATGCCATGAGCGCGCACGGCCTCCAGCCCTTCCCGCAGCCGCTGCAACCCGCCGAAGCGCTTTAGCTTCAGCTTGCAGAAGCCAACGCCGGGGATAGTGCCGGCGCGTTCGATATCCTCCAGCGCACAAATCGGCTCATCAAGCATCAGCGGCACTGTCGAGGCCGCGGCCACCGCGCCATTCGCCTCCCAGTCTTCGGCGGGACAGGGTTGTTCGAAAAGCTCGATCCCGGTGGGATCGAGCGCGGCGGCAAAACGAATACCCTCATCGCGGCTGAACCCGCGATTCGCGTCAAGGCGCAACGTGGCGCGCCCGGCAACCGTGGTCTGGATCGCGGCCACCCGGGCAAGATCTGAAACCACATCCTTGCCAACCTTTACCTTGAAGGTCCGAAAACCCTGCGCCAGCCATCCTTCAATTTCCGCCGGAATCCGGGAAAGATCGGTCTGGTTGATCGGGGTCAGAAGCGGCAGTGTCGCGACCTCTGTCACGTCAAGCAGCGGATGACGGCCCAGATGTTCAAGCGCGGTGGCAAGCGTCGTGGCCGCGACTTTGCTCTGACCGAATTCCTCAAGCACCTGCTCCAACACTTCGGCCGGTTCGCGTCCACATGCAACCCGCAGGTGGCGGTCAAGGAATGCCCAGGCTCCGTCGCGCGTCTCGTCACTCGATCCCGGCGAGACGTGACCATCGGCAAAACCGCAATTGCCATCCTCGTCCTCGAGTTCAAGCAGGAAAGGCTCGAATTCCTCAAAGGTGCGGTAGGACAGCCGATAGGGGCGGATAAGCGGCAGTTTCAATCTGCGTAATACAGCTTTCTTAAGTCTCGGCACCGGATTCCTCCTGAGAGTCTGCCGCATTTTCCAACCGGTCTTTCCGCGATCGAAGCGGCGTAAGACGCGGGCGGTATGGCTGGTTATTTAGTAGTTGCGTTAGCGACTACTCTATCCTAACCTTTGCCATGCGTTCCCCGCCGATGCAACAGCGTTGTTGTCGGGGAAAGCGCGAAAAGGGAGGAAGACATGAGAGCTTTGATGAAGGCGGCCGTGCTTGCGGCTGCAGCCGCAGGCTTGACCGCTCCTGTCGCGGCACAGGACTACCCTTCGGGTGACATCCGCTACATCCTGCATGTGAAACCCGGCGGCGCGACAGATGTGATGGCACGGCGTCTGGCGGACGGGCTACAGAAGGCATTGGGCGTGAATGTCGTCGTCGAGAACCGCGACGGCGGCAGCGGCGCGCGACAAATGGCACAACTCGCCCGGGCCAAGCCGGATGGCCAGACCATTGGTTCGGTTACCGCGTCCCATCTTGGCATGTTCCTGCAATCGAATACTTTCGACGCAGATTCGGTGACATGGGCCTGTAACATGGTACTTGACCCATATCTGCTTGCCGTCCGGCCCGACAGCGGGATCGATTCGCTCGCCGATCTGGTCAAGAAGGCAAAAGCTGCACCAGGAGAATTATCGGTCGCCGGTTTTGGCGAAGCCTCGGGCGGACAGGTCGCCTGGCAGATGTTTGCCGATTCGGCCAAGCTTGGCGATGGCGACATAAACTGGGTACCTTACAGCAGCGTCGGCGACGCGGTGGTCGCAACTCTCGGCGGCCATAACGATATCGCAATCGCCTATACCGACCTTGTTCAACAGCATGTAAAGGCGGGCACACTCAAGGTGATCGGCGTCATGTCGACGGAACGCCTGCCGAAATTCCCCGACGCGCAGACTTATGCCGAGGCTGGCTATCCGGTCGATACCACATGGCAGCAGTTCCGGGGTATCGTCATGCCCGCCGAAACCCCGGCCGAGATTCAGGACGCGCTTTGCGGTACGGTCCAAGAAGTCATGCAAACCCCTGAAATGGTGAAATATATCGAGGATTCCGATCTCGTTCCGGGCTTCATGGGACATGAGGAGTTCACCGAATTTGTGCATGCGCAGGACGAGGCGGCAAAGACCTGGACCGCAAAGCTCGGCATCGCGAGTAATTGAGCAATGAATAGTCAGGACATAACCTTGACCAGGCACATCAAGCACAAACAACAGGTTGAAAACCTCGCACGGACAGAGAAAAGCCTCCGCCTGTCGGGCCGAATAGTCGATATCATCGTCTGTCTGGCGCTTTTGACCATGGGAATTTGGTTCGTGGTGGAAGCGTTACATATGCCCTCGGGTCGCGAAGCTCTGGGTCCCGGCACCTTCCCGATCATTGTCGGAGGAGCGCTTGCGTTTTTTTCCCTCTTGCAACTTGGCCTGTCGATCTCGGCGCGCAGGCAATGGGCGGCAGTCGAGGTGCAACGCCCGCTCTGGCTGATGATCAGCATGGCGATGATACTGGCCTTTCCGGCCGCCGTGGAAAGGCTGGGCTATTATCCCGTAGCGGTGATCTGGGTGCCGGTTTTCGGCTGGATCGCCGGCATCCGCAGCCCCGTCGGACTTATTGCCGCCACGCTGATCGTTCTGGCGCTCGGGAAGTTCGTTTTCGAGATGCTGCTCAGCACACCGCTGCCATGACCGGAGGTTGGAAATGATCGAGAATTTTCTGCATGCCGCGGCGTTGGTGCTGACGGTCAAAGTGATGGGAGCTCTCTTTTTCGGGGTACTGGTCGGTTATTTCGTGGGGGCCATGCCGGGACTGACATCCTCCATAGGGATGGCGCTGCTCATTCCTTTCACCTTTGGTCTCGAACCCATCCCGGCCATTGTCATGCTTGTGTCGATCTACATGGCTTCGGACTATGCCGGCGGAATCCCGGCGATCCTCGTCAACGCGCCGGGCCAGCCGGGCTCTGCGGTGACCGCCTTTGACGGGTATCCGATGTGCAACCGGGGTGAATCGGGTCTTGCACTCAACCTTGCAATCATGGCGTCGGGGGCAGGGGCGTTCATCAGCTTGCTGCTGCTTGTCGTCTCAGCGCAGGTGATGGCCTCGTCCGCGCTTGCATTTGGCCCATCGGAATATTTCGCATTGGCAATCATAGGGTTGTCCCTGATCGGAGTGCTAAGCGCCGGTTCCACTCTCAAGGCGATCATCGGGCTCTTGTTCGGACTGACCGTCGTCACCATTGGCATCGACCCGATCCGCGGAACCGAACGTTTCGTTTTCCACCCCTATCTGATCGATGGGATTCCCTTTCTGCCTGCACTGATCGGGCTTTTCGCGCTTTCCGAGGTCTTCGTGATGATCGAGACAGCGAATGACCGGATCGACCGGGTAAAGCACGCATCTTCGGCCAACCATTCGCTGCGCACATTGATGCCCTATCGGCGAACGGTGCTGCGCTCGTCGCTGATTGGCTATTTCATCGGAGTAATTCCCGGGGCAGGCGCCTCGATCGCTTCATTGGTCAGCTATGGCGTGGCCAAGAAACTGTCGCGCACCGGCACGAGCTTCGGGACAGGCAACCCCGAAGGGATCGTGGCCTCCGAGGCGGCCAACAATGCTTCGGTTTCGGGGGCGCTCGCGCCGCTCCTGTCTCTTGGCATTCCCGGCTCGGCCAGTGCGGCGGTGCTGATCGGCGGGCTGACGATTCAAGGGCTGCAACCTGGACCCCTTCTTTTTGCAGACAACCCCGAGATCCCTTTCTCGATCTTCGTAGGCCTGCTGGCTGGCCTGCCGATCATGCTGCTGATCGGCCTCTTCGGCGCAAGGCTCTGGGTGCAGATCACGCGTATTCCACGACCGATCATCGCGACCGTCGTGGCCTCGATCTGCATGCTTGGATCCTATGCCGCCGCGAATGACACTTTCGAAATGATGGTGACGGCCACCTTTGGGGTGATCGGCTATGTACTGCGCCGTTGCGACATTCATCCCGCGCCGATCGTGCTGGCCCTCGTGCTGGGCGAAATGCTGGAAGCAAACCTGCGCCGGGCGATGATCCTCGCCAATGATAATTTCCTGACCGTGATTTCACATCCGATTACGGCGGGGCTGATCCTTGCCTCGATCCTGGTACTTGCGTCACCGCTCTTCGGGCGGAAGCCAGCCGCAAACTGAACCGATGGCCCCTCCGGCATCAGGAACCACCATCGCCGTTCCGACTGCGGTGCTGGCTCCGCCGGTGGGATCATAACCATGGGCCGAACAGCGCCAGAGATCAGCCAAGGATCGGCGATCCCAATGGAAGGCCAAAAAACATGCAGGATTGTGCAAGTCCCGAACTGCTTCGCCCGCTTGGCGGTGGAACGCCGGGTAACCATTATCTGAGCCTTGCCGCTGCGGAAGCCCGGTATGGGCCGCTTTGCCATTTACCCAGATCGCTGCTGGTATTGGCCGAGGATATTCTTTGGCGCAAGCGCGGGGATGCAGCCCGGACCGAACTTGACGCGCTACGCGCCGCCGTGACCGGAGACATGGATGGTGCCCCGATCTCCTTTGCACCGGGCCGGGCGCTTTTTCAGGACTTCCTTGGAATTCCGTTGATGACCGATCTCGCTTCGATGCGCGACGTGCTGGCGCATGCAGGGGCCGAACCACACCGGCTGGAGCCACGGATCCCGGTCGACTTCGTGGTCGACCATTCGCTTTCCGTCGAGATCGCGGGCCGGCTCGATGCATTGTTTCGCAATCGAGAGATCGAATTTCAGCGAAATACCGAACGCTTCGAATTCATTAAATGGTGCGAGAATGCGTTCGAAACGGTTCGGGTAATTCCACCCGGCCGCGGCATCATGCATCAGGTCAATATCGAATGGCTAAGCACCGTGATCCGGGACACGCGCGTTGCCGGCCGCCGGGTTTTGCGCCCCGATACAATGATCGGAACCGACAGCCACACCACGATGGTCAACGCGCTCGGCATTCTCGGCTGGGGTGTCGGCGGGATCGAGGCCGAAGCCGCGATACTTGGCCTGCCGCTTGGGCTTGAAGCGCCGAGAGTGGTGGGGCTGGAATTGCGGGGCGTGCTGCCTCCCGGCGCGGCGGCGACTGATCTCGTGCTGCATATCACCGCTTTTCTACGCCAGATCGGCGTGGTCGGCGCCTTTGTCGAAATGCACGGGCGGGGGCTTGCCGGCCTATCGCTGGCCACCCGCGCGACCATCGCAAATATGGCCCCGGAATACGGCGCCACTTGCTGTTATTTTCCAATCGACCGGGCAACGATTGCCTATCTCGCCATGACCGGGCGCAGCGGCGATCATCTTGCCGAGATAGAGAACTATGCCCGCGTGCAGGGTCTCTGGTCCGAAACGGGCGAGGCGGCAACCGGCCTGACTGAAAATCACGTCTTTGACCTTGCTACGGTCGAGCCGGTCATGGCAGGACCAAGCCGCCCCGAACAGCGGGTGACGCTTGGTCAGGTGCCGGCATCCTTCGATGCGCGGCTCGCCGCCCTGAAGGTGGACGAACCGGCTGCATCCGGGACATTCGGCCATGGCGCGATAGTCATCGCGGCGATCACAAGCTGTACCAACACCGCCAATCCCATGCTGATGATCACAGCCGGAATGCTTGCTCGCAATGCTGCGGCACGAGGTCTGACGCCAAAACCCTGGGTCAAATGCTCGATGGCGCCGGGTTCGCGCGCGGTTACGGATTATCTCGACGCCGCCGGCCTGACGCCTGCGCTCGAGGCTCTGGGTTTCCACACGGTCGGCTACGGTTGCACCACCTGCAATGGAAATTCCGGACCGCTTGATCCGGAATGGCAGAGGCAAATCACCCAAAACAACCTTGCCACCGTCGCGGTTCTGTCCGGTAACCGGAATTTCGAAGGACGCATTCATCCTTCGGTAAAAGCCGCCTATCTTGCATCTCCGGCGCTGGTGATCGCGGCGGCGATCGCGGGATCGATCTCGGTCGATCTGTCGCGCGATCCGCTGGGTGTGGATGCAAAGGGCCGCCCGGTGCATCTTGACGAAATCCTGCCTGACCCCGATGAGGTCGAGGACGCGGTGCGGCGTTTCGTTACCGCCGGACGTTTCCGCGATACTTATTCATCGGGGCAGATGACGACGGAAGACTGGCGCTTATTACCCGCCCCCGCCACCGCTCGTTTTCCCTGGAAGGATGACAGCCTGTTCATCCGTTCTTCGGATTTTCCCAAACTTCCGCCGGCATTCGATCCACAAACGGGCGCCGCAGGAATGCGGCCGCTTCTGGTGCTGGGCGATGGAATCACCACCGATCATATTTCGCCCAACGGGGCGATCCGTCCCGGCACGCCGGCAGCAGAATGGCTGACTGAACGTGGCGCAACGCGACCCGGAAACTATGGCCTGCGCCGCGGAAACCCCGAGATTTGCGCACGCGGAATGTTCGACAATCCACTTCTTGAAAACGCATTGGCTGGCGGACTTCGCGGCAATCTCGCGCCCGCTGCCTCTGGTGAGCCCGTTCCGGTCTGGACCGCCGCGCAAGAGCGAGTGGCGCGCGGCGAAAGCTCGGTCATCGTTGCCGGGCGCAACTATGGCGCCGGTTCATCGCGCGACTGGGCGGCGAAAGGATTGCGAATGCTGGGCGTCGTCATGGTTTTGGCGGAAAGCTTCGAACGGATCCACCGCAGCAATCTGGTCGGGATGGGCGTATTGCCGCTGACCTTTGCGTCGGGCTGGAACGCGGCGCGAATTGCCCTGACAGGAACGGAGCTGTTCGATATTTTGCCCGAAGCCATGTTCGCCCCCCGTTGCCGGATGCGGTTACGTATCCGCCGCGAACAAGGAACCGGGCAGGAAAGCGAAATCCTGTTTCCCGTCAGGCTGGACGTGCAATCCGAGTCAGAAATCGAGACCCTGCGCGCGGGCGGCATCCTGCCACAGATCCTTGGTCGGCTGCTTGACGACGCTGCCTGACAGAAAGGATGCATAGCGAAAGATTATGGCATCTCCAGTATGACAGGCATCGCGGCGGGATTTCGGTTTACCTATCCTCGGCCAATGCGGGTTCAAGTAGCGTGACGCGCTTGTCATCTATGAAACCGGTGTAAATATCGCCACGGCGGAATCCCGGGCTTGACAGGCAGGCGATCAGAAAGTCCCGATTGCTCCGCAACCCTTCGATCGCGATCCCCTGCAATGCAGCGACAGCGCGGTCGCAGGCATCTGCGCGATCCCGTCCATGCGCAATCACCTTCGCCACCATCGGATCATAATAGGGTGTCACAACATCACCCTCGCGATAGGCGCTGTCGATCCGCAAGCCCTCTGTCTCGGCCGGAAGCTGGAAGCGGGTAAGGGGTCCCGGCGAAGGCAGGAAATTCTTTTCCGGCATCTCGGCATAAAGGCGGCATTCGATGGAATGGCCGCTTGGCGCGATTTCGGTCTGCGCCATCGGTCCAAGATCTCCACGGGCAAAACGCAACTGCATTCCAACAAGATCAAAACCGGTGACCATCTCCGTCACCGGATGCTCTACCTGGATGCGTGTGTTCATCTCGAGGAAAAAGAACTCGAAGCTCTCGACATCGACGATGAATTCTACGGTACCCGCGCCGCGATAGGCGGTGTGGCGGCAAAGCGCAACCGCAGCCGCAGTCATCCGTTCAAGAGTTTCAGGCGGAAGCAGAGGAGCGGGGCTTTCCTCGATCACTTTCTGAAATCGCCGTTGCAGCGAACAGTCACGTTCATAAAGATGAACCGCACCCGCCGCCCCGAAACCGAACACCTGAATCTCGACATGGCGGGCCTTGGGCACGTAGCGCTCCAGGAATACGCTGCTGTCGCCAAAGGCTCTGCCGGCCATGGACTGCGTGGCAGTGACAACCCGGCCGAGCTGATCCGGGCCGTCAATCTGGCGCATACCGATCCCGCCTCCACCGGCCACAGCCTTGACAAGCAGCGGATAGCCCACTTGCGCGGCTTCGGCATCCAGATCGCTGTCGGGGCCGATCACACCCGAACCCGGAACCACCGGCACACCGGCCGCAGCGGCCAAAGCGCGTGCTTGCGCCTTGTCGCCCATGGCGCGGATCGTTTCGGGCGCAGGACCAACCCAGGTAAGCCCTTCCGCCACGACACGGCCCGCGAATTCGGCGCTTTCGGACAAGAACCCATAGCCTGGATGTATCGCATCGGCACCGGTCTGCCTTGCGGCGGCCAGCACTTTTCCCATGTCGAGATAGCTTTCACGTGCGGGTGAAGGACCGATAGCCACGGCAATATCCGCCTCTTCCACATGAGCAAGCGTGGCATCCGCCTCTGAATAGATCGCAACGGTTTCGATACCGAGTTTACGGGCAGAGCGGATCACCCGGCGCGCAATCTCGCCACGGTTGGCGATAAGCAGCCTTCGCATCACGATCAGGCCTCAAGACGGGCGACAACCGTGCCTTCGGTCACGGTGGCACCCTCCTCGAACAGGATCTCGTGCAGCACACCCGGCTCGGGCGCGGATACGGGTATCTCCATCTTCATGGATTCAAGAATCATGATCGCCTCGCCTTCATCGATCCTGTCACCCGGCTTTGCCTCGATCTTCCAGATATTCCCTGTGATCTCGGTCTTGATGTCGATGATTGTCACCTCGGTCTCCTCCTTCGCTCCGGCGCAAGATCGCCTTTCTTGAAAGAAGAAATAGCATGAGGTATTCGTAGTTGCAATAACAACTACTTTTTGGAATCAGCTCAGGTGACGCAAAGCCGATCCTTCGTCAATCCGGCGGCCGCGTGGACTATCCGCCCGGCATCACACGCCCTGAGGATAAGCAAGAGGAAGAGAATCAGGATTTCGAGGGTCGCCATTAGTTGTTCCGCTTGCTACTCCTATCAAGTCCGGGACATGGCGCAGCCCGCGCATAAGCTGCAATGAACAGCACGGGGAATACCGCAATCACGCTGTCGTCAGAACCGGTCCTGACTGGCAGAGACGGAATGCCCCGGCTAATGGACAGATTGAACGCAATGCAAGGTGAACCATGACGGCACGAGTGTCAGAAGCAAGCAACGCCCCTGCGGATGTAATTTCCGATCTGCGCAAGCTGGGGCTAACGGAATATGAAGGCCGGGTTTATTTTCAGTTGCTCTGCGAAAGCCCGGCAACGGCCTATGAGATCGCCAAAGCCGCAAATCTGCCACGACCGAATACCTATAACGCGCTGGAAAGCCTCGTGCAGCGCGGTGCCGTGCTGCCAGTCAGCGAATCCCCTGCACGCTATGTCGCGGCACCGCCCGAACAATTCCTCGATTCGGTGGCAAGACGAACCAGCACGCTTTGCACTGCGATCACCTCGCGGCTGAAGGATGTCGCGCGGCCGATAGATGACCAGTATGTCTGGACATTACGCGGCGTGACCAATGTGCATGACAAGATCGCCTCCCTGATCGATGGCAGTCAGGAGTCCTTGATGATCAAGGCCAGCGATGAGATCCTCCGCCGCCATACCGACAGCCTGCGCGCCGCCGCCGAGCGCGGAGTCGAGATGCTGATGGTCCTTTTCGCCAGCGATGTAAGCGAATTTCGCTTCGGCCCCAACTGCAAGGTCTACAGCCACGAGGGCAACGGGGTCCGGATGGGCAAGACCGATAACCTGTTCACCATCGCGGCCGACCATGTAGAGATGGTAACGGCTCAGATCCTCGAAGTGGTGGTGGCTGTCCATACCCGCAATGAACCAATCGTCACCATGGCCGAATCCCTTGTGCGACATGATTTCTACATGGCCGAGATTTTTCAGCGTTTCGGTCCCCAGATCGACGACGCTTTCGGCCCTTATTTACGCGATTTGCGGCTGGCCTGCTTTACGCCGGCGCAGGCGGATTCATTCCGGCTGAAGACCGGAATCCGCGACTGAAGCGGCACAAATTCGGCGATAAGCTCGATTTCCGCGCCAGACACCGGCCATCAGACCTAAAACCGGTGATGGCCGGTACCGATGCAAGTTGCTGAAATCATGATCAGGCCGGTTTGTGGCGTGGGCGCAGCCCGGGGAACCCACGTCCCCGCAGCGACGCGCCAGCGGTTTCGGTCACAAACAGCAAGGCGACAGCCCCGACCACGCAAGCGCCCATCATGTAATAAGCCGGTATCAGATGACTTCCGGTTTTCGCAACCAGCCAGTCATTGATCAGCGGAGCGGTACCCCCGAAAAGCGAGGTCGACACGTTATAAGAAATCGCCAGCCCCGCATATCGCACATGGGTGGGAAACATCGCCGGGAAGGTGGCAGAGATGGTCGCCAGTTGCGGAACATAAAGCAGACCCAGCACCCCAAGGCCGACAAGGGCACTGACCGGTGCTGAAACATCGGCACGGCGGCAATGAACAGCCCGATGATGGAAAACCACCACAATGCCTTGCGCCCGTAACGATCCGAAAGCGCGCCCGCAAAGGGAAGCAGCACCATCATCGCCAGCATGGCCAGCAACGGCACCAGCAACGAGGCGTTATTTCCCATCTTCAGGGTCGTGCTCATGAATGTGGGCATATAGGCCAGCAGGACATAATTGACGACGTTCAGGGTCACCACAAGGCCGCTCAGCAGCAGCAGCGGTTTCCAGTATCCGCTCAGCAATTTCCGCAGCGGCACGGTTTCGTTCTCTTCCTGCTCAGCGGCCTCAGCCAGTTCCCGGAATACCGGCGTGTCCTCCATTTTCGACCGCAGATACAGTCCCGACAGGCCAAGCGGCGCCGCGATCAGGAAGGGCAGACGCCATCCCCATTCACCCATCGCTTCATCCCCAAGAACAAGCGAGCAGCCCAGCATCAGGAAAGCGCCCAGCGAAAAGCCGGCCAGTGTCCCGAATTCAAGGAAACTGCCGTAATAGCCGCGCTTGTCGTCGGGGGAATACTCGGCCATGAAGGTTGCCGCCCCGCCATATTCGCCACCGCTGGAAAATCCCTGCACCATGCGCAGGATGATCAGCAGCACCGGCGCGGCCCAGCCGATGCTATCATAGGTCGGCAGAAGCCCGATGCCCAATGTCGCCATCGACATGATGATGATCGTCCAGGCCAGCACGGTCTTGCGCCCCAGCCGGTCGCCCAAGGGTCCCCAGAACAATCCGCCCAACGGGCGAACCAGAAAAGAAATCGCAAATGTCGCAAGTGCAAACAGCGTCGCCTCGGCCGTGCTGCCGGGAAACAATGCCGCCGAAATATAGGTCACGCCATACGCGTAGACCCCGTAATCAAACCATTCTGTCGCATTTCCGATTGCCGATGCCGCAATCGCACGCCGCAGCAACGCAGAAGAGGCCCCCTCAGAAGCCACTGCTGGATTGTCCATAATACCCCCCCTTAAAAAACAACTAGTTAAACCGGACTCTACATTAAAATATTCGTCACCCCGGAGGATTAACTATTCACGTTCGATTGCGACTGTAAAGACGAATATTGCAGAATTCAGCCCCCGAACGACAGAAAGTTTTATCGCGGGCATAATTGCTGCGATACGGAACAGCCTGCGATACAGAACCGGAATTCGCCAATCCTGCTGGCCAATGTCCTGTATCATTCCCGCATCCGGAAACGCCGCTCTTCCAGGAGCGGTCAGGTCATAACGGGTGATCAGGTCCCGAACTGACCGTTGCGATAGAGCGTTCCAGCCGATCCAGACGTTTCTTGCCACCACTGACAAGCGCCCGCTCTCGCAGAACCTCCAGATAATCCGGGGTCAGGCGGCAGTTGCGATACAGTTTCAGCAGGCTGCTGCGCGTGGCCTCCCCCGTCACGATGCCGCGCATGGTTTTGCTAAGCACCTTGCCGTTGCGCAGCATCAGGGCGGTCTTGTGATCGGCATGGCGCAACGGAATGTGACAGGAATTCGCGGGGCTGAACCGTTCGCAATGGCGCCGGTCCAGCTCCACTTTCGGATCGTAGAACAACCAGACTTGCCCCGCCGAGGCCGATTCCCTGGCGGCATCGCAAAAGGCGCCGTCCCAATCCGCCATCCGCCCGGAAAGATAGCGGCCATCCCAGCCGGCAATCCGGCTTGAAAGGCTGGACTGAGGTGAAAACGCCGCCACTTTACAGCCCGGCGCCAGGGATGAAAAAGCCGCAGCCCCATATCCGCCCATCGAGGTTCCGAACATGGTTACCGACTGAAACTGCCGGAAAAAGCCGCTTTCCTTGAGCGACAGAAGATAACGATGCAGCCCATCATTGCGATACCAGGCGGGAATGAAGGTCATCACGCCCAAATGAGACCAGCCCGCCTTGCGGACGAAATCATAGCCCCAGGGATCGCGCGCCACGGGATTTTCACGGGCCGAGGACAGATTGTCAAAGGAAACCAGCAGATGCTCGTGACTGCGCGCAGCATGTACGCATGCATAATTCGGCATCGAATGATAGAATCCATGCGCCTGCCCCGACAGCCGGAAATCCCCCAACCAGCCGGGGGCAAGGCTTTGGCGGGGCATGTTCTTTCCCTCGGTATCCGCGGCCCTGTCCGCGCCATCTTCCTCGGATTGATCGTCCTGTTCCGTTCCGGCCCAGGTCTCTTCTTCATTGTCGGGTTCCGCCTCACGCGCCGTCAGTTCGGATGTCCAGCGCATATTGCTTTCATCCAGAAACGGCCGCGTCACCTCGACCCCGAAGGGAACATGCCACTGGAACATGGATGCAGGCGGATTCTTGCCCTCCAGAAACAGCGCGATGGCCTGACGCGCCTGCGGATCCTGACCGGCCAGCAACCGGTCCAGCCGCGATCCGAACTCGGCGATCACGGCCTGATGCGCGCGCAGGATATCCGGAAACTCCTGAAACAGATCCTGCCGCAGCTTCTCCAGCTTCTGACAGCTGTCCTGCGGCAGGATGACATCGATAAAGCTGAAATTCCACCGGAAGAACTGGGTGATCGTGGCTTTCAGCATATCCGGCGTTATGAATGGCAAATCCGGACCCGCGCCGACATGCCGCAGCAACCAGGTTTCCGCATCCTGCGACACATAGGAAACCACCCGTCCAAGGCCAAAGCCCGGCGCTTCCCGCGGCGCAAGCCAGCCACCCTCAAGAAAACGGCCCTCCGTATCCGCGCCGGCGCCGTTCAGCCAGATCAGCGGCTCTTTCCGCTTCGCGAATTTCGGTTTCAGAACCGGTCGCCCGGACTGTAACCTGCGGGCCACCCGGGGGCGGAAAAACGATCGCATTGTCGCCGCCAGCAATGGCCCGCGCAGCCCGTCGCTCGTTCCCCGGCCGAACCGCTGGCACAGCAGTTCCCCTGAATGACGCCGCTGACCTGAACTGCCGGCAATCTGGCAGGTCAGGCTCAGTACATCGGGGATCTGCGGCAGCGCCGCGAACAAATCCCCAAGCATGCCGCCGCCGGTCTCGATATGCACGAAATCTTCGGGCATCAGCCACAACAGGTATTCTGCATCCTTTCGGCCTTCCCGCAGAACGGTCTCTGTCACCACGCGCTGCCGGGTATTCGCCGCGGCCAGACCCGGATGCGCGCTTGGGCGATAGCTTATCAGCCCCGCATTCTCCAGGGCGCGACCCAGCGCATCCGCCTGTTCATTCGCGCTGTCGCCATAGACGGTAATTCGATGAAACCCGATGCGGCGATGATGCAGAACCCATTCAACCAGCGTCGGTCCGGAATCGTTCATCAGCATATGCAGGCTGATATCGGGCTGCCCGCTTTGCTTCGAATAGTCGATGAAATTATTCATTTTTTCTACAATGCAACAAGTTTCTACAATGCAACAAAAGTAACTGAAAGCGGTGCGGTCAGGCCATATTGATGAAATTCGCAATTTTGAAATACCCTTTACGGGTATAATGATCGCTATCCACGAATTCCTCGGCCGGGATCAGCTTTTCCACATCTATGAAAATGGCCCCGGGATGAGCCTCGCAGAATTCCCGGCACATGGTATTATAGACGGCCCGCGCCCCGGACGTCCGGGCGGCCTGCTCACCGATCTGTTCGGCCGCGCCCAGGATGAACAGTTTTGCATCAGGCCGCATCAGGCCGATAGCTTTCTCGAAACTCCGCCGCACAAGGTTCAGCCGCTGCGCCTCATCCAGATCCAGATGATGTAAATGGTTCAACATCTGAATGGCGGTCTTCGGCGTCCGGACAAGACCGGACAGGCGTTTGGGCGGGATCGTCAGCAGATAGCGGTCCGTCTCATCGGGAAAGCCATAGGTAAAAAGATTCCTCGTCAGGAAAGCGAAAAGCATCGACAGAATGATCACATCCGATGTCTTCAGGCTTTTGTCCAACGCCTCCATCTCGGCAAGGTTATGCCCCGCCACATGGTTCAGAGCCCAGTGATTTGCAATCCGCTGTTCACGAGGGTTCAGAAAGAATCCGGCATCGTCATAGCGGACGATAAGGCCGTCATCGTCCGGCTTGTTAACGAATTCATCCCGTTCGGTGCCGCAATAGAAGGATACCTGCTGCAGGTCGCATCCGCCGACAAGGCAAAGCTGACCCCCGGCAGCCGCCTCCGCATCGCCGAATTCGTCGACCTGCCGGATCCATCCCACTTCCGCGGGGATATCCAGCGAATTGGCCACAGGCTTCGCGATCTCGAATTCGGGCCGTTCCAGATGATTCCAGACCCATTGCTCGACCCCCATATTCAGGGTGCGGCAGGAAAAGGCGAAATGATGCACGACCGTGCCGTTGAACCTGCGGCGCAGGCAGAAAAATCCGACCAGCCCGTAATCGCCGTATTTGTCCCTGACATGGATCAGCCCGGCATGAACGCCGGGAATGCGCAGAAGCTCCTGCAATTCGGCCTTCTGCTCATCGGTCGTCACCCGCTGCTTGGTAAAGTTCAGCTGGTTCGTGCGATTGATCAGTTCATAGACCCGATCCATCCGATCTTCGAAATCCGCGATGATCTTGATCTGGATATCGGATTGCCGCAGAAACTCCTCATTCGACAGGTTGCCGGAAATCTGCGCCTGTTCCTTGGTTTCCAGAACACGGTATTGCTGCAAACGCGCGTGATCGCGGTCATCCTTGCCCCGCAGCTGAGGCAACCCGGCCAGCCCGGAAAGATCGGGCTGCGACCCATCTGTCGAGCCGGTGGCATCCAGGCAGGCGATGCGGGGCGAGAAATATTTGACCTCTTCAAGGTTCAGGTGATTGTCGTCCAGAAACAGCGCATTTTCATCGCGAAGCTGCATCCGTTCCAGGATCGACTTGATGGCCTGACCTTTCGGGCTCCATTCGATATGCGGAAATACGAATTTATCCCAGACGCCCAGCCTGACCAGTTCGGCTTTCGCCTGCTCGAAATCGTTCTTGGAACAGATCGAGCACATGATCCCGCGGTCGACAAGCGTGTGTACCAGATCGATATGCGCTTGGACCGGTGTGATATCGCCTTCGGATAATGTGCCGTTCCAGAAGGTCTCATCCAGATCCCAGATAACGACCTTAACGTCTTTATCGATAATCGCGAAACGTGGGTCACTCATAAACATATCCTGAACTCATAAACAGAGCATCATTACCGCCAACCGTTCACAAGCTCCAGCGTCATTATCATCCAAAGTTAAAATAATCGCGAAGGGCAATCGCCGGCCCCTGCCCTGCCGGCCCATCGCCGCAGCCCGGGATCCTGCGCCTTGTCGTCACTTCCAGTTCATAAGATTCTTCTGTCGGTGTTTCTGGACATTTTGCCAGGGCAACTCTTCGGAATTCACGGTCATCCTTGCCGACGCGGCAAGGATCATCTCATGCGAGGTCGGTCTGAGTCGCGCGTTTTCCAGAGGTGGACCGCTTCGGTCTTTTGCCATCGCCCGCGCCGAACGGGCGATTTTCTCGTGTCCAAGAGTGCTGACGGCCTTTGCAAAACGCGGCAGAAGATGCGCATGCCCGCCCTCCCCGATCCTGGCTTTCATCGCATATAAAAACCATGGCACGGTACGGGCGGCGCGATAGATCCGGGCGAATTCCCCCGGCGACATCCTTCCGGCGACAGTCTGCCGCACGACCGTCGACAAAAGTCCGGCGCGGCGCAGGAACAGCGCGGATTTATGCCCCGCATAACGCGCCTTCAGATGAATGACATTCGGCGTGGTGAAGCGGTCGATATGGCGTTGATCAGGCTGAAAGCCCGGATCGTAAACCAGAAAGACCTGTCCGGCGGCAGCGGATTCGGCGGCCCCGTCGACGAAAGCCCCGCTCCAATCTGCGCGGCGCCCGGCGGGAAACCGGGTTTCCCACGGCACCAGCTCGGGTTTCAGCGTCGATTGCGGTGAAAAGGCGATCACCGTGCAGCCGGGCGCCAGCGAGGCAAAGGCGCAGGCCGCATATCCCCCCATCGAGGTGCCGGTCATGACGACCTTTCCGAACCGGCGGAAAAACCCCTGCTCCCGCAGATTTTCCAGATGTTCCAGAATCCCCGTATTCCGGTACCAGTCGGCCCCGAAGGTCATCACCCCCAGTTGCGACCATCCATTCTTGGCAACGAAATCATAGCCCCAGGGCAGACGATCCAGCGTATCTTCGGCGGCGGAAGAGACATTGTCGAAACTGACCATCAGGACATCGTCGCCCCGGTCGGTGAACACGACGCCGAAACCGTCGCCGGATATATAGCTGCCCCTGCGATGATCCGATCGCCGGAAATTGATCAGCCATCTGGGCGCGGACTCGGCGCGATCCGCATCAGGCGCAATATCGTGGCTGCTTGGATCAGTCATATATTCTTTGCTCCGCCATCAAAACATGGACGCTAATCGTTAAAAAATGAAAACCCGGGCGTGCTTCCGGGCTATTTTATTCGCTTTGCTCCCACCGTTGCAAGCGGCGATTCCGATGCCTCGCCACCATACCCGTCTTCAGCAGCCCGGTCGCCTCATGAACCGCCCGCCAGGGCCGGATCACCTTCGGCGATATCATCGAACAGGCCCGGCGACATCTCACCCCAGAACGCAATGATCCTTGCTGCGTTCAGCGGCGACAACCAGCCATGTCTCGAAAAGTCCTCGCGCGCGCGGTTTTCGGTCAACTGGCTGACAAACAACCGTTTATCCGCATCACGCTGGGTTGGCGTACGCTCCTTTATGGCATCCAGAACCCGGCGCAGATAGGCCGCGCGGGGATGGGCGGGCGCCTGCTCCCCTGCCCTGCCCTCTTCCCCGTCGTAATCGCCCTCCAGCGCCGCGCTCAGGTAACCGACCTTGCTTTTGACATTGCTGCGCGCCTCGACATAATCCAGCTTGGCCGCGACCGAGCTTTCCCCGTGCGAGGTCAGCCATTGCTTCGCCAGACGATCGCTCACGCCCAGCTCTCGCAGCCGCGTGTAAACCGGACCGTGACGCACCCCTTCCCCGTCATCGATATCAAGAATCGCAAGCTGCGGATTCTCCGCGATGCGGAACCGGATATGAGTGACCGTCCGGCTCATTTTCCGCGTGTCGGGGGTCAGGATGATATTGCTGGTCTTGTTCACCTCGGCCACGGCCGGTTTGATCACCTTGGCGTTCAGATGCTTGTAGGTCTCGTAATAGCTTGACCCGTCCACCCCCATCAGCCGCCGGAAAAGATCAAGCGTCCACCATCCCGTCGATCCGGTCCGGATGAAGCGGTAACAGTTTTCGTAAAGCGCCAGCGCATGCCCCGAGGTAAAGCGCCGCTGGATGTTCAGATTGATCAGGGCAAAGACCTTCGGGTCGTGCAGTTTCTCGGCCAGCGCGGGGGAATAGGCATATTCGCAGATCCCGCCCTTCAGCTTGGCATAGCTCAGCAGGCTGGACACGCCCCATTCCTGCCGCCCCTTCTCGTCCAGCATGTCCCATTCGGCCACGGTTTCCGCCAGCCCGCGCAGGGATTGCTTCAGGGTCTCCATATCGTTCGAGTTATACCCGATCATCAGGCACAGCGTCCGCGCATCGATCTGATGCCGCGACTGGCTGGTCAGTGTGTCATAGGCGTTCAGCAGCAGGACATTGGACAATTTCCGCTGCAATAGCGTCAACTTCCCCGATACATGGATCGCGGCGACATGTTTCTTGACCGTTCCCCGCCTCAGGGCGCCGGTCAACTGCTCACGAGGGATTTCATCCATTTTTCTGCCCGGACTTTTATTGACGCCATTTTGCCGCAAAAGGTACCTGTTAGCAACTGAAAATCAGGTCCCCATTATGGGCCGGACCCGTCCCGCATCCGGGTTCCTTTGATATTTTATCCGTGGTTAAGGGACCCGGATACGGGATGATCTTCGGGCCGTTTCACCCGGCAAAGGCGTATTTCGCGTGGTTTCAGGCCGGTCCTGCAATCAGAAACCCATCTTCCCGCGAATCAGTCCTCATGCGCCCGTATGCGGGCACCATTCATCCCGTAAACTGGTCCCTGTCCGCCTGTAAAGCGGTGCCAATACTTACTTAACTAGCTGTAATTAAACAATTAAATATCAACAAATCTTATAAAGGAGTCAAAGATCTACAATCTTTATGTTGCTGTTTTAATCATTATTCAGATCGGTTTCGCGGGAAAACCTGCTTTGACGATTCACTTTCATGTTTCGATGTGCCATAGATTTTCCAATACGCACAACAGAACCGCACATGACAAAGGCAGTGACATGTCATCAGGTAAGGACCACCAGCCCCCTTATTTCAATATTGACCCGGCAAAGGCGGCGCAACAACTATCAGAACCCGTCGATACTGCCCGATTCGCCAGGGCCGCATCTTTTGCCGCGCGCGGGCGTCAGGATCTCGCCAAGCGGGGCTATGCGCCCGATGGCCGCAAACGCCTGCGCCGCTTCTCGACCTGGGAAGTTTGCCGCTATCTCATTCCCGTCGCTCCGGCCCATTTCCGGCGCGTATTGGGAAAGAACCCGGAACTGCCTCAGGGTACGGGTGAAGGTAATTCAAAATGGTTCTCTCTGGAAGATGTCTTGCGTCTGCGGGATCATTTCGCGGCCGAAGGTGCCGCGGGTCGGGAATACCGTCCGTGGCGGCCCAAGGGACTTCCCGCGAAAATCATCGCAGTCGCCAATTTCAAGGGCGGCGTGGGCAAGACCTCGACGGCAGCTCATCTGGCCATGTCGGCGGCGCTTGATGGCTACAAGGTGCTGGTCATCGATCTGGACAGTCAGGCCAGCATGACCTCGATCATGGGGGGGCAGGTTGCGGATGAATGGTCGACCGCCTTCCCCTTGCTGGCCAAGGATTACGCTGCCGCCCTGCGTGATGAAAACCTCGTGCGCGAAGCGGCCGGCCGCCCTCCCCTGCCCTTCGACGAAACGCTGACCGAAGCGCTGGAGGTTTCGCCGCGAAACCTCATCCAATCCACGCATTGGCCCAATATCGATCTTCTGGGCGCACAGCTTAACCTTTACTGGGCCGAATTTCAGGTGCCGGTCTGGCGGATGGGCCTGCGAAGCTGGCCGCTTTGGGATGCGCTTGGCAATGCGTTGACCAATGATGGAATCGTTCATGACTACGACATCATTATCCTGGATACGCCGCCCGCTCTTGGTTACCTGACGATCAATGCCCTGGCGGCTGCGGATATCCTGCTGGTGCCGCTTGGCGCGTCGTTTCTTGAATTCGATTCGACAGGCAGGTTCTTCGACATGCTTTATTCCACCTTCGCCAGCGTGGAAGACGGCGAGAATGCGGCCCGCAGGAAGGACGGCCTGCCCGAGATGCGCTTTGAATGGGATGCCGTCCGTGCGATCATCACCCGGTTCGATGCCGCGCAGCAGACCGATCTTGCCAATGTCATTCAGGCCTATTTCGGCGATTTCATGACGACGTTCCGGCAGGATCTGACCGCGATGATCGGGCAGGCCGGGGAGCAGGTGAATGGCATATACGAGGCCGATTACAGGGAATTCAACCGCGATACCTATGTTCGCGGGCGCGAGACGTTCGACAGGACATGGGCCGAGGTCAAGGAACTTATTCTTGGCGCATGGTGGCGCGATCAGCAGCTGGAAGAGACGATGCGGAAGGAGCGGGTAAATGGCTAAGCGCAGACGGCTGGAAACACCAAGCAGCGCCGATCTTGATCGCATCGAAGCAGAGTTTCGCCGCGAAACCTCTCAGGGCGGGCCGGGAAGGGGGCTTGCGCCGATTGCTCAGGTCGCGGCCGACAGCGCCACGCAGGCCCATGCGGAAGATGTCGATGCCCGGGCAAGTCGCGCCAAATCCGAGGCCGACGCCGCCCGCCTGCACGCCGCAGAGGAAAGCGGCCTGCTGATGGTCGAGATTCCGCTGGAAGAGATCAACGAGGTCGCCATGATCCGCGACCGGATGGTGATGAGCGAAGAGCAGATGCAGGAAATGCGCTACTCGATCGCCGCCCACGGATTGCGGATGCCGATCGAGGTTTTCGAGCTCGACCGCCCCGGCGATACAGGCCACCGCTACGGCTTGCTGTCGGGTTATCGCCGCTTGCTGGCGGTCAAGGGTCTGTATGAGCTGACCGAGGCCGAAAAATATGCCCGGATCCGGGCCATTATCCGCCCGCGCGCCGATGCCGACGCGGCATTTGTGTCGATGGTCGAGGAAAACGAGGTCCGGGCCGAGCTTAGCCATTTCGAGCGGGGCCGGATCGCGGTCATCGCCGGTCAGCAGGGGGCCTTTGCCAATACCGAGGACGCGGTGAACAAGCTGTTCGCCAGCGGCTCCAAGGCCAAGCGGTCCAAGGTCCGCTCATTCGCCCTGATATTCGAGGAGCTGGGCGACATGCTGGAATTTCCCGAGGGTCTGACTGAAAAGCGCGGGCTGCGCCTTTCGACTGCCTTGCGCCACGGGGCCGAGGCATCGTTGCGAAAAGTCCTGTCCGATCATCTGCCGTCCAATGCCGATGAGGAATGGACGGTGATCGAGCCGGTTATCCTGAGCTTTGAAAAGGGTGAAACGGACAAAAGCCGGGGCGGGCGGCCGCGTTCGAATCCGATGAAGCACGGCTGGATCGACAGCAAGACGATCCGCACATCCAGCGGGATCACCATCCGCCGCGCCACGGATAGCAAGGGCCATATCCTGCGCTTCGAAGGGCGGGGGATCGATAATGACATCATGGACAGCCTGATGCTGGAAATTCAGGCATTGCTGGAGAAATAGCCAGGGTTTCGCCGCGAGGCTTTGTTCTGCGGCGGAACTTTTCCTGCCTGTCGCCACAGAGGCGGAACAGGCCATTCTTTGCTGCCGGGCTTCTATATCGGCGCCCATGCCGCGGTTAAGGGTTGGTGCCTGCCAACGCGAGGGCCCAGCCGTTACGAGACCTGTTTCCGGCAAGAAAATCATATCGCCATGACCTGTCTGAAACCGGTGAACCCCTAGGCGGGTTTCGTCGCGTTATCGGCGTTGCAGCAGGGCGGACAGGGGTGTTGCGCCGGGGCGGCCTGCGGCGGTTTCAGCTGGATTAAGCCTGCGGATTCCCGTTTTCGTCGATATTGCTGATAATTGTTCCTTATCGGAAGTGATAATGCATTTTCCAGATCACCGAGACAACGGAAAATAAATATAGATTGATTTCCGTATATCACGAAAATATCGTTATTCCATGAGATTAAAACAGCACCAACAGGAACGGAACGGCTCTGGAAGGCTGCTGGATGATATCCTTGCGGTCGAGATCGCCGCAGGCCGGATGGAAGGGGCCTTTCAGGCCGACCCGGAACTTGGCCGGATGTGGCGCGCGCAGCTTGCCCTTGGTGAAGCCTGCAAATCGGTGGCGCTTGAAGATATTCATCTGTCCGAGGGTGATCTGGTGCTGCGGCGTTTCGAGAACCGGGATACCGCTTATGCCACGGCGCGGGGCAGTTCCCAGGCCGAGGCGCTTTTGCGGATCATGGTCTCTCCGGGTGATCTGTTTGCGGATCCGACAACCGTGCTGATGCGCTGCCTGCGTGCCGGTTCGGGCGCAAGCATGGGTGGCGGTGCGGGACCCGACGGGGCAGGGGAGGACTGGCCGGATATCGATATCCTGTCCGCGCGGATCCTGTCGGCGGCCGGGGCGGCGCCCGGTCCGGCGCTTGCGGCGATCCGCGCGGCTGCGCATTTGCGGCTGGCCACCGGGTCGCGCTATCCGGCGGCCGAACGGCTGTTGTTCATCTGCGCGGATCATGCCTGCCGGCGCGGCGAGGGCGGTATGGATATCGATACCGGGGCCGAGGGGGCTGGCGCGGATGCGATATTGGGGCAGATGAGCGCGGATTGGATCCTGCTGCCCTCTCTGGCCATGACGGCGCAGGGCTTTCGGGCCTGGTCGCCGGTGAGCCGGACGGGGTTGCACGACCTTCTGGCCGGATTGCGGATAGAGACCGGCAGGGCGCTGGGCCAGGTGCCGGTTTTGCGGCGCTGGCGGGACCGGGCGCGGGGCTGGGCGGCGGCTGCGCATGGCAAGTCGCATCTTGATGATCTGGTGACGCTGGCGATCCGGCAGCCGATCCTGACCGGCAGGGCGATTGCCGAGGGGTTGGGCGTAACCGACCGGACGGCGCGTAATCTGATTCATGCGGGTGTGGCAGAGCAGCTTTTCGCGCCGATCACCGGCCGGCGCAGTTATCGGGCCTGGGCTTCCTTGCCGATGGCCGAGCGGTTGCGCCTGCGCATGACCCGGCCGGCGCAGCGGGGCAGGGCGTCTGAGGCTGCCGCCATGCCGCACCCGCTTCGCCCGATGGCAGAGCCGGACGGGGCAGGGGAGGCGCAGGCGCTTGCCGATCTGGATGCGGCCATGGCCGCCGCGGACGACATTCTGGCAAGGTATCGGCGGCCGGACGGGTAGAGGGGTAAGATGGCGGTGCGTGGAGTAGGGATCCTGTAACAGAGCCAGAGTGCCCGACCCTCATCCGGGCTTTTATGCGGAACAGCTGCCACTGCTGCGGCGATGCGCTGCGGATGAACTGGTAAACCCAAACGGGAGAGCGCCTGATGAATCCTTGCCGCAATCCGGCATGGGTCTAACCGATTACCTGCGACAGGGCACCCGCCGCGTTTCGCAGGTCATCGAGATGCGTCAGCCCCTGCTCCAGCGTCAGTCGCTGATGAGGGGCGTGAAACGACACGGTCGCCGCCAGATCTCCGTCCTGACCGGGAACCGGAACGGCAATCGCGATCATTCCCTGAACGAATTCTTCGTTATCGGTTGAGTAACCCTGATCGCGAATGCGATCCAGTTGTTGCCGAAGCTGCGCCGGATCGGTGATGGAGTTGGCGGTGTATGCCTGCAATTGAGCGGTTGCCAGAAAACGGTCGAGAAGTTCGGGCGCCATATGAGCAAGGAAAACCTTGCCGGCCGAGGTCGCATGCAGCGGCACGCGCGAGCCGACATGCAGCTGGATTCTCAGCGGCCATTGGGTTTCGACACGATCGACATAAATCATCGCATCGGTGTCGGGGATGGAAAGGTTGCATGTCTCGCGGATGCGCTCGTTCAGCCTGATCAGGATTTCACGCTGTGCCAGATTGTGCTGACCCAGCCGCATGACTCCCAGCATCATTTGCCGCAGTTTCGCGCCGGGAAGGTAGCTGCGCCTGTCGATATGCCGGATGAGAAAGCCTTCTTCCTCCAGCGTTGCGACAAGTCGGTGGATCGTCGGCTTGGGCAAGTGCAAAGACGCGTTCAGCTCCGTAACCGTCATCGGTCTTGAGCTTAACGCAAGCGCCTCAAGAATAAGCAGATTTCTTAGACTGGTCGCGGGTTTTTCGGGTGTTGCAGAGAGCGGCATTCGAACTTCCTTTTTGCGCAGCGACAACCTAATCGCTCTTTACATGATCGTCTACTTGTCCAAAAAATGAGACTGGTAGTCTCATTTTTACGTTGACTCTGCATATCCGCCAATGTCAAATCCGGTCCAGATCGTCGCGAGGAGGCGGCGGCGCAGACATGAAGATGTCAATGACAACCGTCACAACGCATGGGAGGGCGTAATGTCGGACGCAGCTTTGAGCGGCTATTCCAAAGAGGTAGTTACTAACGATGTGCGAAAGGTCGCATTGGCAAGTCTCATCGGGTCCACGATCGAGTGGTATGATTTTTTTCTTTACGGCGTGGTTGCCGGAATCGTCTTTAACGAACTTTACTTTCCTTCCGACGATGCGACGATTTCAATTCTTCTGGCGTATGCGACTTTCGCGGTGGGTTTCGTCGCCCGTCCGTTGGGTGGCTTGATCTTCGGTCATTACGGAGACCGGATTGGCCGCAAGACGATGCTGGTGATTTCCCTGTTGCTGATGGGCGGCGCCACGGTCATGATCGGGCTTTTGCCGACCTATGACAGCATCGGCATCCTGGCGCCGATACTGTTGCTGATCCTGCGTGTCGCGCAGGGTATCGGAATCGGCGGAGAATGGGGCGGCGCGGTTCTGATGGCCTATGAATACGCGCCACAGGGAAAGCGGGGCTTTTATGCGTCCATCCCCCAGATCGGGCTGTCTCTGGGTCTGTTCATGGCATCGGGCGTCATGGCGCTGCTGACCCTTTTGCCGGATGACGCGTTCATGGCCTGGGGCTGGCGCTCTGCTTTCGTGGCCTCGATCATTCTTGTTTTCCTTGGCACGTGGATCCGCGCCACGATCAACGAAAGCCCCGAATTCGAAAAGGCAAAGGCCGAATCCCGCGGGCGTGATCAGGGCCTGCCCATCGTCACGATGCTGAAGCGCTATCCGGCCAATGTGCTGCTGGGCATGGGCGCCCGGTATATCGATGGCGTGTTCTTCAACATCTTTGCGGTCTTCTCGATCGTCTACCTGACGCGTTACGTCGGAATGGAGCGATCTTTTGCCTTGTGGACTGTTTGCGGTGCCGCGGTCGTGATGATTTTCTGCATTCCCTTCTTTGGCCGGCTGTCCGACCGGATCGGTCGCCCGCGCACCTATGCGATCGGCTCGTTTCTTCTGGTCCTCAGCGTGTTTCCCGCATTCGCATTGATGTCCAGCGGCGATCCTTTCCTTGTCATCCTTGGGATCGTGCTGCCGTTCGGTATCGTCTATCCAATGTGCTACGGACCCGAGGCGGCGTTGTTCGCGGATCTTTTCGATCCCACGGTCCGCTATACCGGCGTCTCGTTCGTCTACCAGTTCTCGGGAATATTCGCGGCAGGCATAACGCCGATGATCGCAACGGGTCTGATGGCTGTGAACGACAACGATCCCTTCTGGCTGTGCTGCTATGTCGTCTTCGCCGGCATCGTATCGATGATCAGTGCCATCCTGATCGGACGACGCCCCCAGATCTGAAAACGGCAGGGACCTTTGCGGTTCCTTGCACCCAACAGCCGCCTTGGAAGGAGTATATGATGAGTCAGGCACCGGACAGTGCGGATTACGTGGTGGTTGGCGCGGGATCGGCCGGCTGCGTGGTCGCCAATCGCCTTAGCGCGGATCCGTCGATCAATGTGACGCTGATCGAAGCGGGGGGGCGCGATTCCAGCCCGTGGATCCACATTCCCGTCGGATATTTCCGGACCATGGATAATCCCGCCTTCGACTGGTGTTACCGCACAGAGCCCGATGCCGCTTTGGGTGGCCGTTCCCTGCCCTGGCCGCGCGGAAAGGTTCTTGGCGGTTCGTCTTCGCTGAACGGATTGCTTTACGTCCGCGGCCAGCGCGAGGATTACGATCACTGGGCGCAACTTGGCAATCGCGGCTGGTCCTGGACGGATGTCGCCCCGATCTTCGAGGAACTCGAAACCTTTCAGCGTGGCGGGGCCGAGGGCCGGGGCACGAGCGGTCCGCTACAGGTATCCGACCCGCGCCTGCGTCGGGAAATCTGCGAAAGATGGATCAGGGCGGCGAATGCGAACGGCATCGAATACAACCCGGATTACAACGGTCCCGTTCAGGAGGGCGTCGGACATTTCCAGCTGACGGTGAACAAGGGCAAACGCTGCTCGGCGGCCACCGCATTTCTGAAGCCGGTTCGCGACCGCGCCAATCTGTCGGTCGCAACCCGGGCGCAGGTTCTTCGCGTGGTGGTTCGTGACGGTGTGGCGACAGGGGTGGAAATCGCCCGTCCCGATGGCAGCAGGCAGGTGATTACCGCGCGTCACGAGGTTATTCTTTGCGCGGGGGCGATCGGCTCACCCCAGATCCTCATGCTGTCCGGTATCGGCAATCCGGAACATCTTGCCGCGCATGGTATCGGGACGGTTGTCGCCTCTCCGGAAGTCGGTCTGAATTTGCAGGATCATCTTCAGGCGCGATTGGTATTCAAATGCCACGAGGCGACCCTGAATGACGAGGTCCGCAGCACCTTCAACAAGATGAAGATTGCCGCCGAATATGCGATGTTCCGCACCGGTCCGATGACCATGGCGGCCAGTCTGGTTTTCGGTTTCATGAAAACCCGCCCCGAACTGGCGACGCCGGATATCCAGTTCCATATTCAGCCATGGTCGGCGGACAGTCCGGGCGAAGGCGTACATCCCTTTTCGGCATTCACCCAGTCGGTCTGTCAGCTTCGCCCGGAAAGTCGCGGGGCAATCACATTGCGCTCGGCGGATGCAAGGGACGCGCCGGTGATCAATCCGAATTATCTTGCGACCGAAACGGACCGCAATACCATCGTCGCCGGTATCAGGATCGCCCGCGCCCTGGCCAGAACCGAGCCACTGAAATCGGCGATCTCGGAAGAGTTCAGGCCAACGGCGGATCTGGACGGCGATGATCAGCTTTTGGCCTGGGTGCGGCTGAATTCGACCACCATCTATCACCCCACGGGCACCTGCCGGATGGGCACCGACGGGAACGCGGTCGTCGATCCGCGGTTGCGGGTGCGCGGCGTGCGCGGTCTTCGCGTCGCCGATTGTTCGATCATGCCGCAGATTGTTTCCGGCAACACGAATGCTCCGGCCATGATGATCGGCGCGAAACTGGCGTCGATGGTTCTGGAGGACCGCCCGGTCACGCAAATCGCGGATGAGTCGCGCGACCCGATTCACAATGTAGCATAGGAGATTCAGGATGCGAATGACGACTGAGGAGTCTTTTGTTAAGGTATTGCAGCTTCATGGTATTGAGCATGCGTTTGGGATCATCGGTTCTGCGATGATGCCTGTTAGCGATCTTTTTCCGCGTGCCGGGGTGCGTTTCTGGGATTGTGCGCATGAGACGAATGCGGGTCTGATGGCGGATGGTTTCACGCGCTCGACAGGGAAGATGTCGATGGCGATCGCGCAGAACGGTCCGGGGGTGACGGGTTTCGTGACGCCGGTCAAGACGGCCTATTGGAACCACACGCCGCTTTTGCTGGTGACGCCGCAGGCGGCGAACAGGACGATCGGTCAGGGCGGGTTCCAGGAGATGGAGCAGATGCGGCTTTTCGCGGATTGCGTCTGCTATCAGGAAGAGGTGCGCGACCCTTCGCGCATTCCCGAGGTTCTGAACCGGGTGATCCTGCAGGCCTGGCGCAACTCTGCGCCGGCGCAGATCAATATCCCGCGGGATATGTGGACGCAGGAGATCGATGTGGATCTGCCGCAGGTGGTGGCGTTCGAGCGCCCCTCGGGGGGCGAGCAGGCGGTGGCCGAGGCGGCAAGGCTGCTGTCCGGGGCGGCCTTCCCGGTGATCCTGTCGGGGGCGGGCGTGGTGCTGTCGGGGGCGATCCCCGATCTGGTCGGGCTGGCCGAGCGTCTGGATGCGCCGGTCTGCAGCAATTATCAGCATAATGACAGCTTCCCCGGCGCGCATCCGCTGGCCATGGGCCCTCTGGGTTATAACGGCTCGAAGGCGGCGATGGAGATCATCGCGCAGGCCGATGTTGTGCTTGCGCTGGGCACGCGGCTGAATCCGTTCTCGACCCTGCCGGGCTATGGGATCGATTACTGGCCGAAGGATGCGAAGATCATCCAGGTCGATATCAATGCCGACCGGATCGGGCTGACAAAAAGGGTGACGGTGGGCATCCAGGGCGATGCGGGCAAGGTGGCGCGGGGCATTCTGGCGCAGCTTTCGGAGAGCGCCGGCGATCAGGGGCGCCAGGAGCGGCGCGATCTGGTGGCGCAGACCAAATCGCGCTGGGCGCAGGAACTGTCCAGCCTGGATCACGAGGATGACGATCCGGGCACCGAATGGAATGCCGGCGCGCGCACCCGCGATGCCGGGCTGATGTCGCCCCGTCAGGCCTGGCGGGCGATCATGCAGGCGGTGCCGAAAGACGCGATCATCAGCAGCGATATCGGCAATAACTGCGCCATCGGCAATGCCTATCCCAGCTTCGGGGCGGGGCGCAAATATCTGGCGCCGGGCCTGTTCGGCCCCTGCGGCTATGGCTTCCCGGCGATCCTGGGGGCCAAGCTTGGCAATCCCGACACGCCGGTGATCGGCTTCGCGGGGGATGGCGCTTTCGGGATCTCGATGAACGAGATGACCGCCTGCGGGCGCGACGACTGGCCGGCGATCACCATGGTGATCTTCCGCAATTATCAATGGGGCGCGGAGAAGCGGAACACGACGCTGTGGTACGACAACAATTTCGTCGGCACGGAACTGGACCGCGGCACCTCTTATGCCGGGATCGCGCAGGCCTGCGGGGCGCGGGGCGTGCAGGTGAGCTCGCAGGAAGAGCTGACTTCGGCGCTGCACGAGGCGGTCGAACGGCAGATGGCGTCGCGGGAGACCACCTTTATCGAGGTGCTGCTGAACCAGGAACTGGGCGAGCCCTTCCGCCGCGACGCGATGAAGAAGCCGGTGGTTGTGGCGGGGATCGATCCCGCCGATATGCGCCCGCAGCAGGGCGCCGCATGAGACCCCCCGCATGAGCGGCGCCGGCGGGGTGTCCGCCGGCTCTCTTTCCGCGGGCCGGCGATCATGACGGGAACGGCGCCGCTTCTCTCGCGGCCCGCTTCTTTCGGGGCCCGCTTCTCTCGGGGCCCGCTTCTCTCGGGGCATGTGCCGGGGGCCGTCTGTCCCGGATTTGCCGCCCTGGTTCCGGTGGCGGTGACGGCGCAATTCCTGCCCGGACATTCCGGCGCGCCCACCATGTTGCGGCCGGGATGTCCGCCGCCGCCGGGCGCGCTCGTTGCCGCTGCCGTCGCGGCTGCCGTCTTTCACCGTCACTTGCCCGCATGTCACAGCATGAGGAACATCCATGAAACCGCTGGAACGCATCCTGTCCGATGCCCGCGCCACTCCGCGCCATATCATCCTGCCCGAGGGCGGGGACCCGCGCGTGGCCGGGGCCGCGCTGCGGCTGACGCAAGAGGGGCTGGCGCGGATCACATTGATGGACGGGCCGGATCTGCCGGGGGTGAGGGGCCTGCGCGCCGCGGATGCGCCCGATCTGGCGGCGCTTGCCGATCACTGGCATCGCCTGCGGGCGCCGAAGGGCATGACGGCGGCCCGGGCGCTGGAGGAGATGCGCGACCCGATCCGTCAGGCGGCGATGCGGGTGCGGCTGGGTCAGGCCGACGGCACGGTGGGCGGGGCGGTGGCCACCACGGCCGAGACCGTGCGCGCGGCCCTGCAGGTCATCGGCCGGGCGCCGGATGCGGGGATCGTCAGCAGCTTCTTTCTGATGCTGTCCTGCGCGCCGGATGCGCCGGTCCG
This sequence comes from Paracoccus wurundjeri, assembly GCF_030678915.1. Taxonomy (GTDB): domain Bacteria; phylum Pseudomonadota; class Alphaproteobacteria; order Rhodobacterales; family Rhodobacteraceae; genus Paracoccus; species Paracoccus onubensis_A. The sequence goes on from NZ_JAUUTZ010000002.1 coordinate 235,055, forward strand.
GGGCGGGATGATCTTCGCCGATTGCGGGCTGGTGGTCGCGCCCGATGCGGATGAGCTGGCCGCCATCGCGCTTTCGGCGGCCGGAAGCTGCCGGCAGGTGCTGGCCGAGACGCCGCGGATCGCGCTGCTGAGCTTCTCGACCGCCGGTTCGGCCCAGCATCCCAGCCTGATCAGGCTTCACGAGGCGCTGGCCCTGATCCGCGCCGCCGATCCCGATCTGGAGGTGGATGGCGAGATCCAGTTCGACGCGGCGCTTGACGGGGCGATCCGGGCCCGCAAGGCCCCCGGCAGCCGCCTGACCGGGCGCCCGAACGTGTTCATCTTCCCCGATCTGGCCGCCGGCAATATCGGCTACAAGATCGCCCAGCGCCTGGGCGGACTGACCGCCATCGGCCCGATCCTCCAGGGCCTGGCCAAGCCCGCAAACGACCTGTCGAGAGGATGCACCACCGAGGACATCATATACGCCACCGCGATCACCGCAGTGCAGGCCGGAAAACATCAACAACAACACAGCCCCGATCCCGCAAAACACAACCGGCACATAACCGAAAAATGTGAGAGGAGATAACCCGCAATAAAGGCAGCGGGAGGGAGGATGATTGGAATTGCCGGTCACAGGCGGGTCGCGTGGCCTGAGCCCGGCTGACCACCCCGCTGTCCCTGCCGCTAGACCCGTCCGCTCATCTTCGGGGCTCGGAAGACGCGGGTGCGGGCGAAGACGTCTTCCAGGCGGTTCAGACGCTCTTGCACCTGATCGGGCAGATGACCCTGAACCTGCGCCAGCAGCGCCTCGACCACCACCATCAGCGTGGCGGTTGAATCCCAGGCGGCGGGCATCTCGATATGGCAGGGCAGGGTGTGGGTCGCGTGGGCGGCTGCGGGGGATAGCCAGCGATCGGTGATCAGCACCACCTTGACCCCATGGGCGGCGGCCAGTTCCGCCAGATGGACCGCGTTCGATTCGTAGCGGCGGATGTCGAAGATGACCGTCACGTCGCCGGCGCGCATGTCCAGCAATGCCTGCTGCCAGTCGGTCAGGTGATCGGCCAGATAGGTCACCTCGGGGCGGATCACCCGCAACAGCGTCGCCATGTAATCGGCATGGGCATGGGTCAGCCGCCCGCCCATCACGGTCACCTTGCGTGCCGGATCGGCCAGCATTTCCGCGGCGCCGTTGAAATCCTGCGCCGGGATCTGGCCCAGCGTTGCCTCAATATTGCCGACCACCTGCGCGGCAAAGGATTGAATCGGATGGGCCTGCGGTTCGCGCGCGCCTTCGGGCAGAGAAAGCGGCGCCACCAACAGCCGTTCCACCTCGGCCCGCAGCGCGGCCTGATAGTCGGAATAGCCCCGGAAGCCAAGCTTTTGCACCAGCCGCACGACGGTCGGCGAGGAGACTTCCGCCGCGCGCGCCAGAGTGGTGATCGAACCCAGGGCCGACATCGGGAAATGCGACAGGATATGCGTGGCCGCCTGCCGTTCGGCGCGGGTCAGCCCGCCCAGGGATGCCCGCATTTTCTCTTCGATCTTCATCTTTGGCCTCGTCTTCCTGAACCAGAAACATTTGTAACAGAAAATTTCGTTTAGAACAATTCTTGACAGAATCGGGCCGTCAAGGGAACGCTTGATCAAAAAACAGGGAGACGAGTCGCATCATGGAATCGATTGCAACCGGGCGCTTTGTGGCTTTTCGTGCCGAATCTCGGACGGGCTGGTCTTTGCGCTTTTCCGTTCCGCCGCAGAGGCCATAACCATGCCTCGCGCAGCAATCGCCTTCGTGCGGATCGTCGAAGCGGTGAATTACCGCATCGGCCGCATCGCCATGTACCTGTTCCTCGCGCTGGCTGGCGTGCTGCTGTGGTCGGTCATCACCAAGGCGTTCTTCCGCCCGGCGCTGTGGACGCAAGAGATGGCCCAGTTCACCATGGTCGGCTATTTCGTCCTTGGCGGCGCCTATTCACTGATGTTGAACGCCCATGTCCGGATGGATCTGCTTTATGGCCACTGGTCGCCGCGCCGGCGGGCGGTCATCGACAGCATGACCGTTCTGGCACTGATCTTCTTTCTGGCGGTGACTTTATGGGGCGGGGTCGAGAGTACGATCTATGCCTTCGAGGTGGGCGAACGGTCGCGCACCGTCTGGCGACCCTATATGGCACCGATCAAGATCGTGATCTGTGTCGGCGTGCTGCTGATGCTGCTGCAAAGCATTGCCTTCCTGATCCGCGATATCGCCACCCTGCGCGGGGAGCGGATCTGATGCCCAACGAATATATCGCGATCACCATGTTCGCCGGGATGATGGCGATGCTGCTGACCGGGCAGCGCGTCTTTGCCGGAATCGGCTTCGTTGCCGTGCTTGCCGCGGTGATGCTGTGGGGCGGTCAGGGCGGGCACGATATCGCCTTTACCAGCACGATCAAGCTGATGAACTGGTATCCGATGCTGACCCTGCCGATGTTCGTCTGGATGGGCTACATCATGTCCGAGACCCGGCTTGCCGACGATCTTTACCGGATGTTCCATGTGTGGTTTGGCCCCGTTCCCGGCGGGTTGGCCATCGGGACGATCCTGCTGATGGTCCTTGTCTCGGCGATGAACGGGCTGTCGGTGGCCGGGCTTGCCATCGGCGCGACCATCGCCCTGCCCGAACTGCTGAAGCGCGGTTATGACAAGCGGATGGTGACGGGGATCATTCAGGGCGGATCGTCGCTGGGAATCCTGGTGCCGCCCTCGATCGTGCTGGTGCTGTATTCGATGATCGCGCGGCAGCCTGTGGGGCAGCTTTGGCTTGCCGGGATCCTGCCGGGGTTGCTGATGGCGGCGATGTTCCTGCTTTACGTGGTGATCCGCTGCGGTATCAACCCAAGGCTCGGCCCGCCGCTGCCGCGGGAAGAGCTGGCCAGCGTCACCTGGGCCGAGAAGATCGGCCTGCTTCGCGCGGGGCTCCTGCCAGTGATCATCTTTGCGGGGATGATGGTGCCCTTCGTGCTGGGTTATTTCAGCCTTGTCGAAAGCAGCGTTGTCGGTGCGGCTATCGCCACGCTGGTCGCGTTGATGAAACGGCGGTTAACCCGCAAGGTGTGGGAAAGCTGCATGGTCAGCACGCTGGGCGTGTCCTGCATGTTCATGTGGATCCTGCTGGCGGCCCTGGCCTTCGGCGCGGTTTTCGACGGATTGGGTGCGGTGCGCGCCATCGAAGCCTTCTTCCTCGAGGATCTGGGGCTGACGCGCTGGCAGATCATCATTCTGATGCAGGTCTCGTTCCTGATCATGGGGATGTTTCTGGACGATACGGCCATGCTGGTCATCGTCGCGCCGCTATATGTTCCACTGGTCCAGGCGCTGGAGTTCGATCTGATCTGGTACGGGATCCTGTATACGATCACCTGTCAGGTCGCCTATATCACCCCACCCTTCGGCTATAATCTGTTCCTGATGCGGGCGATGGCACCCGATCATGTGACGCTGGGCGATATCTACCGCTCGATCGTGCCGATTGTGGGCATCATGATCCTGACCCTGATCATCATCATGGCTTTCCCGCAGATCGCGCTGTGGCTGCCCAATCTCGTTTACGGACAATGACGAAAGACAGGGGCGGCCCGAACCGCCCCATAACCCACGGAGGTAAAGACATGACCACGACCAGACGGAAATTCCTGTCCACCAGTGCGCTTGCGGGGGCCGGGGCGCTTGCCGCGCCCGCTGTGCATGCGCAATCGGCGCCGATCAAATGGCGGATGCAGACCTATGCCGGCGCTGCGCTTGGTGAACATGTCTGCAAACCCGCCATCGAACGGTTCAACAAGATTGCCGACGGGCAGATGGAGATCGAGCTTTACTATTCCGATCAACTTGTCCCGACATCCGAGCTGTTCCGCGCCATGCAGAACGGCACCATCGACGCGGTGCAGTCGGATGACGATTCCATGCAGTCGCCAACCGAGGTGACGGTTTTCGGCGGCTATTTCCCCTTTGCCAGCCGTTACAGCCTGGATGTGCCGGTGCTGTTCAACCAATACGGGCTGAAGGAGATCTGGGAACAGGAATATGCGGCGGTGGGCGTTCAGCACATCTCGGCGGGGGCCTGGGATCCATGCCATTTCGCGACCAAGGATCCGATCAAAAGCCTTGCCGATCTTGAGGGCAAGCGCGTCTTCACCTTCCCCACGGCGGGCCGGTTCCTGGCGCAATTCGGTGTCGTGCCGATGCAATTGCCATGGGAGGATATTCAGGTCGCCTTGCAGACCGGAGAGCTGGACGGTATCGCCTGGTCGGGCATCACCGAGGATTACACGGTCGGCTGGGCCGATGTGACCAAATATTTCCTGACCAATAATATCTCGGGCGCATGGATCGGGCATTTCTTCGCCAATGCCGACCGCTGGAACGAAGTGCCGGATAATCTGAAGCTGCTGATGGAGGTCTGCTTCGAGCAATCGCATTACTATCGCCAGTGGTGGTATTGGGGCGGCGAGGCTGATCTGCGGGTCAACGGACCGAAGCTGGAGCTGACCTCTATCCCTGATACGGAATGGGCAACAGTCGAAGAGAAGGCGCGCGAATTCTGGGACGAGATCGCGTCCGAATCCGAGGTGAAGGCCAAAGTGGTCGAGATCTTCAAGAAATACAACGATGTCATGGCCAAGGCCGGGCGGCCCTATCGATATAGCTGATCCGGTGATCCGGCCGGGCGGGGCGATCCTTCCGGCCGGAATCCCGCCATTTTTCCGGTGAATGGATTTCTTACATGCCCGCAAACCTGACGCTTGAAAGCCTCCAGGCCGCCTTTGATACCGGCGAGATCGACACCGTGCTGGTCGTCGCCCCGGATATGCAGGGTCGCCTGTTCGGCAAACGTTTCCATGCCGCCTTTTTCCTTGATGGCGGGCATCGGGAAACGCATTGCTGCAACTATCTGCTGGCGCTCGACATGGAGATGCAGACCGTCCCCGGCTATCGCAGCGCGGGCTGGTCGCAGGGCTATGGCGACTATGTGATGAAGCCCGACCTGTCGACATTGCGCCGCCTGCCATGGCTGCCGGGGACCGCCATGGTGATGTGCGATCTGCTGGATCATCACACGCATGAAGAGGTGGCCGTCTCGCCCCGCGCCATCCTGAAGCGGCAGGTGGCCCGCGCCCGCGAGATGGGGTTCGAGCCGATGATGGCGACAGAACTGGAATTCTATCTCTTCGATAACAGCTACGAAAGCTTTCGCGATCAGGGTTTCGGCAATCTGACCGCGATTTCGGCCTATAACGAGGATTACCACATCTTCCAGACGACCAAGGAAGAAGACGTGATGCGGGCCATCCGCAACGGCCTTCACGGCGCGGGCATCCCGGTCGAGAACACGAAAGGAGAGGCGGATTCCGGTCAGGCCGAGGTCAATTACCGTTATTCCGACGCGCTGGACACCGCCGACAATCACACGATCATCAAGCAGGCGGTGAAGGAAATCGCCTGGGCCAGGGGCAAATCGGTCACCTTCATGGCGAAATACGATACCGCCAAGGCGGGTTCGGCGGCGCATGTCCATCAGTCGCTGTGGACTCCGGACGGCAAGCCCGCTTTCCATGATCCCGGTGATGAACACGGCATGTCGGCTTTGATGAAGCATTTCGTTGCCGGCCAATTGGCGGCGGCCGGGGAAATGACGGTTTTCCTCGCCCCTTATGTCAACAGCTACAAGCGCTTCACCGTGGGGCTGTTCGCGCCCACCAAGGCGGTCTGGTCCATCGACAACCGCACCGCCGGCTATCGCATCTGTGGAGAGGGGACAACGGCCGTTCGCGTCGAATGCCGTATCCCCGGATCCGATGCCAACCCCTATCTGGCCTGCGCCGCGCTGCTGGCCGCCGGGCTGGACGGGGTCGAGCGCAAGCTGGATCTGCCCGCCGGGATGAAGGGCGACATGTATCACACCGAGGGCCTGCGCGAGATTCCCCGCAACCTGCGTGACGCCGCGGCCCTGCTGAATGTGTCGGAAACCTATCGCAGGGCCTTCGGAGACGAGGTGGTCGAGCATTACCACCACGCGGCGCAATGGGAAATTTCCGAGACCGACCGCGTGGTCACCGATTTCGAGCTTCAACGCCTGTTCGAGCGTTCGTGAAAAACGGCGCTCCCCTTATGAGGACAAGATGACACCGATCAAAGTGATTTCCCCGGTAAATGGCACGGTCTATGCCGAGCGTGTGCCCCTGACGCCCGATGAGGCGCGCGCGGCGGTGGCCCGCGCCCGCGCGGCGCAGAAGGAATGGGCAGCGCGTCCGCTTGATGAGCGCATCGCGCTGGTCAGGGCGGGGGTGGCCGAATTGATCGCGATGGGCGCCCGGATCGCGGCGGATCTGACCGGACAGATGGGCCGCCCGATCCGCTTCGGCAAAGGCGAGATGGGCGGCGTCAGGGACCGCGCCGATTACATGGCCGGGATCGCCGCCGAAACCCTTGCCCCGAAGATGGTCGAGGACAGCGATACATTCCGCCGCTACATCGCGCGGGAACCGCTGGGTGTGGTCTTTGTCATTGCGCCCTGGAATTATCCCTATCTGACGGCGATCAACACCATCATCCCGGCCCTGATCGCCGGGAATGCCGTGGTGCTGAAACATGCCAGCCAGACCCTGCTTGCGGGCGAGCATCTGGCGCAGGCGTTCCATGCGGCGGGTGTTCCGGAGGACGTGTTCCGGAATATCGTGCTGGATCACGCCACGACCGAGGCCCTGATCGGCGAGCGTGCCTTTGACTTCGTCAATTTCACCGGCTCTGTCGCTGGCGGGCGGGCGATCGAGCGGGCGGCGGCGGGCAGTTTCGTGCCGCTGGGCCTTGAACTGGGCGGCAAGGATCCGGGCTATGTGCGCGCGGATGCCGATCTGGACGCGGCGGTGGAATCGCTGATGGACGGGGCGATGTTCAATTCCGGCCAGTGCTGCTGTGGGATCGAGCGGATCTATGTGCATGAAAGCCTGTTCGATGCCTTCGTGGAAAAAGCCGTGACATGGGTCAATGCGCTGCGACTGGGCGATCCGAATGACGAGTCGACGACGCTTGGCCCGATGGCGAATATCCGTTTTGCCCGGACCGTCCGCGAACAGATCGCCGAGGCGCTGGCCAAGGGTGCGACACCGCTGATAGATCCGGCGCATTTCCCTGCCGATGATGGCGGCGCCTATCTTGCCCCGCAGATTCTTGTCGATGTGGATCATTCGATGCGGGTGATGACCGAGGAAAGCTTTGGCCCGGTCGTCGGCATCATGAAGGTCCCGGACGATGACGAGGCGCTGCGGCTGATGAATGACAGCCCTTACGGCCTGACCGCAAGCATCTGGACCCGTGACAGCGACAAGGCGGCCGGGATCGGCGCCCGGATCGAAACCGGAACCGTGTTCATGAACCGCGCCGATTATCTTGACCCGGCCCTGTGCTGGAGCGGCTGCAAGGATACCGGTCGTGGCGGATCGCTGTCCTATTTGGGTTACCTTTCGGTCACCCGCCCGAAATCCTATCATCTGAAAAAGGCCTGACATGAGCGATAATCACGATGTTCCCAGCCGCAACTGGACCTACCCCACCGCGATCAAGTTCGGCGTCGGCCGCATCGGCGAATTGGCTGAACATGTTCAGGCGGCGGGGCTGCGCAAGCCTCTGCTGGTCACCGACAAGGCGCTGGCCGGATTGCCGATCACTGCCGCCGCGCTGGATGTGCTTGAGAATGCAGGGCTTGGCCGGGCGGTGTTTTCAGAGGTGGATCCGAATCCGAACGAGATAAATATGGCGGCAGGGATCGCCGTCTACCGGTCCGGCGGGCATGACGGGGTGATCTGTTTCGGCGGCGGCTCTGCCCTGGATCTGGGCAAGATGATCGCGTTGATGGCCGGTCAACGCGCGGATCTGTCGGTCTGGGATCTGGAAGATGTGGGCGACTGGTATACCCGCGCCGATGCCGGTCGGGTCGCGCCGATCATCGCGGTTCCGACCACGGCGGGCACCGGCAGCGAAGTTGGGCGCGCGGGTGTGCTGACGAATTCCGCGACCCATAAGAAGAAGATCATCTTTCACCCGAAGCTGATGCCTGTCGTCACCATCTGCGACCCGGCCCTGACCGTGGGGATGCCGAAATTCATCACGGCGGGCACCGGCATGGACGCGCTGGCGCATTGCCTTGAAGCCTATTGCTCGCCCCATTACCATCCGATGAGCCAGGGCATCGCGCTGGAGGGAATGCGGCTGGTTTTCGAGAATCTGCCGGTCGTCTATCGCGATCCCGAAAACCTGACGGCGCGTGGCCATATGATGAGCGCGGCAGCGATGGGCGCGGTTGCCTTTCAAAAGGGTCTGGGTGCGATCCATTCGCTGTCGCATCCGGTTGGCGCGGCCTATGGCACCCATCACGGCACCACCAATGCGGTGGTCATGCCGATGGTCCTTGACTTCAACCGCCCCGTCATCGAGGACCGCATCGCGGCGGCGGCGGCTTATCTGGGCATTACGGGCGGCTTTGACGGCTTCCGCGCCCGGATCATGGAACTGCGGGCCGAACTTGCGATTCCCGCAAGCCTGAGCGTGATGGGCGTCGAGGCCGGCCGGCTGGACGAACTGACCGAAATCGCATTGGAGGACCCGTCATGCGGCGGCAACCCGGTCGAGATGACGCGCGAGAATACCCGGGCGCTTTTCGAGGCATGCATGTAGCGGTCGGGCGGGGATAATCCCAGGCCCATCCGCTATATGCGGCAACCGGTCCGGCGTCAGGCATGCTGGCCGGGATCCTGTCCGGACTGCTCAGCAGTGTCGGCAAGCGACCTGCGCCGCTGGAGGTCAGGTCAACTTTCCAGCCCGTCTTTCACCCGTTCCCAAGCGCGCGTCAGATGCTCGCCCAGGATTTTCGCCAGGCGATCCGCGTCGCGGGCTTCCAGCGCCTCCATCATCTCTTCGTGCTCGGCCACGGCGCTGGCCCATTTTTCGGGGCCTTCATGTCCGATGAAGCGGATTCGTTTCAGCCGGGTCTGAAGCCGCGCGTGAATTTCGGACAGGGTGTCATTGTCGGCCAGCGCCACGATGGCGGTGTGAATGTCCTGATTCAGTTTGTAATAATCCAGCCGGTCGCCGCGACGATAACAGGCCAGCATTTCGTCATGCATCGCCCGGACCGCGGCGATCCCCTTGTCCGAGGCGACCTCGACCGCGCAGCGCCCCGCGAATTGTTCCAGCGCGCCGGCGACCTGCAGCATGTTCAGCACCTCCTTGGCGCCGAATTCCTTGACCATCGCGCCCCGGCTGGGAATTAGCTCGACCAGCCCTTCGCTGGCCAGGAACTTGATCGCCTCGCGCAGTGGCGTCCGCGAAACCCCAAGGCGCGCGCCCAGCTGACCCTCGTTCAAACGCGCACCGGGAGGCAGGTGGCCCTCGATGATCATGTCTCGCAGCCGGTTGAGAATTGCATCATGCAATGACTGGCGCTCGATCTTGATCTCCATCTCGGGATCATCCGACATCCGGGAATTCACCACGCTGCTAAACCTCCTTGTCAATTATTCCAAATGGCTATGCGTAGCCGGGCCGTAAGTCAATGATGCGTTCTGAAGGCTGTATACAAAATACTTGATTATGGAAAATGCCCATGCTAGCGAAGCCGCCAGAGGAGCAGAATCGGGAGGAAAGGCGTGACACAACGCTGGACAGCAGAAGAATGGCCCATCGCGGCGGCGATGATTCCATTTCCGGGCAAACTGCCGGATGGCGGGCTTGTGCAGGACGCATCGTCCGAAATCTGGGCGGAAAGCCTGACGGATGTCGCCGATGCAGGTTTCGATGCCGTGGATCCGACTGATTCATGGTTGCGCATCGCCGATCTGGATCTTGCGCGCCGGGCTGAATTCGTCTCGATCTGCGAAGGGCTTGGCTTGTCCGTCCCGGCTATCTCGACGGCGCGGCGCAGCGTCATCGACCCGCAGCATGGCGACGAATATCTGGCCTATAGTCACCGCGTCATCGACAGCGCCGCCGAACTTGGCATCGGCCATGTCAGCTTCGGCTTTTTCGGCCCGCTGTCGCCGAACCAGATGAAAGCGCTGTGGTTCTGGACGGAACAGGGGGTGCAGAATCCCGACGATCCCGACATCTACCGCCTTGCCGTAAGCCGCATCCGTGAACTGGGCCAGCATGCCGAAAGCTGCGGTATCCGGATCTCGCTCGAGATGTACGAGGATACCTATCTTGGCACCGCCCGCGATTCCGTGCGCTTCGTGACCGAGGTGGATCATCCCGCCGTCAAGCTGAATATCGACATCGGCAACCTGATCCGGCTGCATCGCCCGGTCGAGCCCTGGGCCGAGATGATCGAGCTATGCGCACCCTATGCCGGTTATTGGCATGTGAAGAACTATTACCGGATCGAGGATCCCTCGGGTCTGGTGATGACCCATCCGGCGCCTCTGCTTGGGGGCACGATCAACTGGCGCGCGGCGATCAGGCGGGCGCTGGAACTGGGTTTCGACAGTCCTTTCCTCGTCGAGCATTACGGTGGCGACGGCTTGTCCGTCAGTGCCGCCAACCGGGACTATATCAGGCGCATTCTGTCGGGAAGGACGATCCGCACATGACCAAGCTGTTTGACCAGCCGGATCAGTTCGCCGCGACCGCGCTGGCGGGTTTCTGCGCGGCCCATGCCGACCGCGTGACGGCGGTTCCCCATGGTGCCGTCCGCGCCGCGCCGGGGCCCGAGGGCAAGGTCGCGTTGCTGATTGGCGGCGGATCGGGGCATTACCCGGCCTTTCTGGGCTATGTCGGCGCGGGGCTGGCGGATGCCGCGGTCGCCGGAGACGTCTTTGCCTCGCCATCGACGGCATGGGTTTACGGTGTCGCCAGGGCGGCGAACCGGGGCGGTGGCATGATCCTTGGTTTCGGCAATTACGCGGGCGATGTGCTGAATTTCGGCGCGGCGGCAGAGAGGTTGCGCAGCGAGGGGATCGACGCGCGGATCCTTGCGGTGACCGACGATGTGGCCAGCGCCCCGCGCGAGGAACAGGCCAGACGGCGCGGCGTGGCGGGCGATCTGCCGGTTTTCAAGATCGCCGGTGCTGCGGCCGAGGCCGGGCTGGATCTGGACGCTGTGATGGAGGTGGCCGAACAGGCGAACCGCGCCACCGTTTCGTTCGGCGTGGCCTTCGACGGCTGCACGCTTCCGGGGCAGAAGGCTCCGCTGTTTATGGTCGAGGCCGGAAAGATCGGCATGGGCCTTGGCATTCACGGCGAGCCGGGCATCCGCGACGAAAAGATGGTGCCCGCCGCAGAGCTTGCCCGGATGCTGCTGGACCCGCTTCTGGCCGAGCGGCCCAAGGGGCATGACGGTCGCGTGGCCGTGGTGCTGAACGGGCTTGGCTGCACGAAATACGAGGAATTGTTCGTCCTTTGGCATCACCTGACCGGGCTGCTGGATGCAGAGGGGCTGACCCCGGTTCAACCCGAGATCGGCGAATTCGTCACCAGTCTGGACATGGCGGGCTGTTCGCTGTCGATCACCTGGCTGGATGACCGGCTTCAGGAATATTGGTGCGCATCCGCCGATACGCCGGCATTCCGGCGCGGCAATGTCGCGCCCGCTGCTTCCGGCCGGCAGGTTGTGGCGATGGTCGAGTCCGCGCCCGAGATCCCGCCCGCTTCGCCGGAATCACGGCAGACCGGTGCCTGTATCGCCGGGCTGATGGCCCGTTTGGCCGAAGCCTTGACCGAGGCCGAGGAAGAGTTGGGCCGGATCGATGCGCAGGCAGGCGATGGGGATCACGGTCAGGGCATGGCGCGCGGCTCGGCCGCGGCTGCGGATGCCGCCGCGAAGGCTGCCGACGCCGGGGCAGGGGCGGCCACCGTGCTGTCGCTGGCGGGCGATGCCTGGGCCGATCGGGCCGGGGGCACATCCGGCGCCTTGTGGGGTGTATCCCTGCGGGCATGGGGGCAGGCATTGTCGGATCAGGCCGTGCCCGATGCCGCGGCTGTGGCGCAGGGCGCGCAGGATGCCCTTGACGCGGTGACCCGGTTGGGCGGCGCGCAGCGGGGTGATAAGACGCTGGTCGATGCCTTTGCCCCTTTTGTCGACACCCTGCGAGATGCCACCGATGAAGGGCGGCCGCTTGCAGAGGCATGGGATCTTGCGGCTCGGGCGGCAACGAAGGCGGCTGACGCCACCGCCGATCTGGTGCCGAAGCTGGGGCGCGCCCGTCCGCTGGCAGAGCGCAGTGTCGGCCATCCCGATGCCGGCGCCGTCTCGCTGGCCCTATGTGCAAGAGTGATCGCCGAAGAGTTAAGAAAGGTCTTCGCTCGCTAGACTAATCGCAAATGAACACACGCTGTTGCGAAGTGGATCGCTTCGTGACGGCGAAAGGAAACCGCATCCGATCTGGACCCGATATCCGCCGGCAGATGGCGCGGAAACAAAATTCTAGACCGAATGCTAAATATTGTATACAGAACGCTAAATGGAGGATTCGCATATGCGTATAGCGCTCGCGATAGGAGATGCGGGGGGCGTTGGCCCGGAACTGGCGGCAAAACTTCTGGCGCATGAGGATATGCGGGGCCGCGATGTGATCGTGGTTGGCGATGCCAGTATCCTGAGGATGGGCGCCGAACATGCGGGTGTTACGCTTGATCTGCCGGTCGTCCGGCCCGGAGATGATGTGCCTGCCGGACATGTGCTGATCGATCTGGCGAATTGCCCGGCTGACAGCGTAAAGCTGGGCGTGTCCAGCCCCGAAGCCGGCGCGGCCTCATTGCAGAACTTCGCCGCCGTGCTTCGCCTTGCCAGAGCCGGGATCGCCGATGCGGTGATGTTCACCCCTTATAACAAGCATTCCATGCGGCTGGCCCGTCCCAGCTATGTCGATGAGATCGGTTTCATCGACATGGTGCTGGATGCCGAACGCAGTGGCCGCGAATTCAACGTGTTGGACGAGGTCTGGAATGCCCGCGTGACCTCGCATATCCCGCTGAGCAAGGTCGCCGGGACACTCAGCACCGAGCGGATTCTGGGCAGCCTGCGCCTGACATCGGAAGTTATGGCCGGTGCAGGAAAACCCGGCGCGCGGATCGGCGTCGCGGCGTTGAACCCGCATGCGGGCGACGGCCGCAATTTCGGGCATGAGGATGAAGATATCATCGCCCCGGCAGTCGAGGCCGCCGTGGCCGAAGGCATTCCGGCCAAGGGTCCGATCCCGTCCGATACCGTTTTCGTGCGTGCCACGCGCGGCGAGTTCGATGCCGTGCTGACCATGTATCACGATCAGGGCCAGATCGCGATGAAGCTGATTGGCTTCGACCGGGGAGTGACCCTGATCGCAGGCTATGGTTTCCCGATTGTGACGCCGGCGCATGGCACCGCTTTCGATATCGCGGGGCAGGGCAAGGCTGATCCGGGCGCAACCCTGACTGCGGCCCGGCTGGGCTGGGACCTGGCCAAATTGAACCCGGAACGCAGCGATATCGCACCATTGCCCGCAGGCTGGGCGACCGAGGAGGTCAAACCCAGCGCGATGGTGGCCGGATAGGCTGCTATCCGGGGACCGTAATCTGTCAGAGGCGAACTCAGTGGAGGAGAAAACCATGATCAAGACCAGGATTGCACTATTAACCGCGACTGCCGTGATGGTCGCAGCCCCGGCACTGGCCGATTGGGCGCCAAATCGCCCGATCGAATTCGTTGTTGCGTCGGGCGCCGGCGGCGGCACCGATAATTTTGCCCGTACCATCCAGTCGGCATTGACCCGCAACGATATCGTGGATGCGCCGATGGTGGTGCTGAACAAGGGCGGAGGCTCGGGCGCCGAGGCGTTTCTTTATGCGCGCCAGAATGCCGGCGATCCGAACAAGCTGATTTTCGGCACGAATAATGTCTATCTGCTGCCATATGTGGCCAAGCTGGCCTATACGACCGAGGATCTGCAACCTGTCGCCGCATTGGCGCTGGATGAATTCCTGGTCTGGGTCAAGGCGGACAGCCCCTATGAATCCATCACCGATCTGATCGATGCGGCCAAGGAAGCCCCCGGAACGATTACCTTCGGCGGCAGCCAGTCGAAGGATACCGATGAGACGCTGGTCGCTTTGATCGAGCAGGTTTCGGGCGCGGATTTCAAATATGTTCCCTTCAACGGTGGCGGCGAAACCGGTGTGCAGCTTGCCGGCGGCCATATCGCGGCGAATGTGAACAACCCGAACGAGAATATTGGTCAGTGGCAGGCCGGCGCGGTGCGCCCGCTCTGCGTCTTCTCGCCCGAGCGGATGGCGGAAAGCGAGCCGATCGGCGATGATATGGGCTGGCACGATATCCCGACCTGCAAGGAAGCCGGGCTGGATATCGAAAGCTACCAGATGCCGCGCACGGTGTGGCTGCCCAAGGATACGGATCCCGAGGTTGTGGCCTTCTATGAGGATGCCATGAAAAAGGTTGCCGAAACGCCGGAATGGCAGGATTACCTGACCAAGACCTCGCAGACTGGCGCCGTTCTGCTGGACGAGGAGCTTGCCTCCTTCATTCAGACGAACGAGGACAACACGGTCAAGGTCTTCCAGGCGGAAGGCTGGACCGCGGCAGAGTAAAAATCACTGACCGAAGCAGGCCCGCGGGAAGCATCCGTGGGCCTGCCTGTTGGAATGGGGCAGGGTGATGAACTCCCCTGTCATGCAGGCGGAAAGGGAGAGCCATGACCGTCAGACGTTTTCATGCCGAGGTCGGAACTGCCTTCGCGACAGCCGGGCTTGGCATCGCCGCCGTGACCGGCGCGGCAGGATTGGGCTTCGGTTGGGAAGAAAGCGGCCCGCAACCGGGATATTTCCCATTCTATGTCGGGCTGATCCTGATCGGGGCGAGCCTGTGGAACCTCATACGGGCGTTCATGAAGCATCGCGCGGCGGTTTTGCATGAGCGCAACTCGGGCGAGATCGAGGAACCGTTTCTGCGGCGCGAGAATCTGGGGCGGATCGGCACCTTTCTTGCCGCCATGGCGGGTTTCGTCATCGGCACGCTGACGCTGGGCGTCTATGTCGCATCGACGGTCTATATCGCCTGGAGCGCGTGGCGGCAGGGCGGCTACCGGCTGTGGGTGGCGCTGGCCGTGGGCGCAGGGTTCACCATCGTGCAATACGTGATCTTCGAGGTCATCTTCAAGATTCCGCTGCTGAAGGGACCGATCGAGCCCCTTCTGGGCATCTACTAGGAAAGGCGCTGGATCATGGGTAATTTCGATCTGCTGATGCATGGTTTCGGCGTCGCGATCACGCCGATGCACCTGATGCTGATGGTGGGCGGCGTGCTGATGGGGCTGGTCGTCGGCGTGCTGCCGGGGCTGGGCGCGCCGAATGGCGTGTCGCTGCTGATCCCGCTGACTTTCGCGCTGGATCCGACCTCTGCCATCATCCTGCTGTCCTCGATGTATTGGGGGGCGCTGTTCGGCGGCTCCACCACATCGATCCTGTTCAACATCCCCGGCGAGCCAAGTTCCGTCGCGACCACATTCGACGGCTATCCGATGGCGCGAAAGGGAGAATCCACCCGCGCGTTGACGCTGGCCTTCATGTCTGCCGGGGTCGGCGCGCTTGTCGGCGTCGTCGTCATTACGCTGCTGGCGGGCTGGGCGTCGAACTTCGCGCTGCAATTCGGGGCGCCGGAATATTTCGCCGTCTATTTCCTGGCTTTCGCGGCCTTTATCGGCATGGGCAGCGCATCGCCCGCCAAGACGCTTGTTTCGCTGACCACCGGCCTGCTGCTGGCCACGGTCGGCATGGATACGGTGACGGGCGAGATTCGGCTGACCTTCGGGCTGGATCAGCTTCTCAGCGGGATCAGCTTCCTTGTCGTGGTGATCGGCCTTTTCGGCATCGGTGAGCTTTTGTCCACCGTGCAAGAGGGGCTGCGCTTCCGCGGAGTCAGCTCGAAGATTGATCTGCGCGATGTGCTGAGGACCATCGCGGAACTGCCGCGCTATTGGGCAACATCGGTCCGGTCGGCCCTGATCGGCATCTGGATGGGCATCACGCCGGGCGGCCCGACCGCCGCCTCGTTCATGAGCTACGGTATCGCCCGTCAGGCATCGCGCAAGGGCGAAGCCTTCGGCACCGGCCGCCCGGAGGGCATCGTTGCCCCTGAAACCGCCGACCACAGCGCCGGAAGCTGCGCCATGTTGCCGATGCTTGCGCTTGGCGTGCCGTCTTCGGCCACGGCGGCGGTGATGATGGGCGGGCTGATGATCTGGGGGCTGACGCCCGGTCCGATGCTGTTCGCGACAAAACCCGATTTCGTCTGGGGCCTGATCGCAAGCATGTATGTGTCGAACCTGATCGGCGTGATCCTGGTTCTGGCGACCGTGCCGATGTTCGCGGCGCTGCTGCGCATCCCCTTTGCGATCATCGGGCCGATGATCGTGGTGATCTGCTTCGTCGGTGCCTATACCGTCTCGAACGCGAGTTTCGATCTGTGGCTGGTGCTGCTATTCGGGCTGGTGGGCTATCTGTTCACCAAGCTGGGCTACCCGCTGGCGCCGCTGGTTCTGGCGATGGTGCTTGGCCACAAGGCCGAGAACGCCTTTCACCAGTCGATGATCCTGTCGAACGGGTCGCTTGAGATCTTCTTCTCGAACACGCTGGTCACGTCGATCATGCTGATCGCGCTGGCGCTGCTGATCCTGCCGAAGACCCTGCAGCTTGGCTCGCGCCTGCGCCGCAAGGCCCCGGTCGAATAAGGAGAACAGGATGAACCATCTTCGTTATTTCGCGGGGCGGAGCGCCCGTCAGATCGAATGCGCCATTGTCGGAACCGGCGGCTTCGGGCGCAGCTTTCTGGCGCAGGCGCGGCATATCAAGGGCCTGACCTGCCGCGTCGCTATCGACCGGGACGCAGGAATTGCCGCCGATGCGCTGCGCTCGGTCGGCATCGATCCGGGGCAGATCGTCGAATGCAGCGACGCCGCATCGGCTCGTGCCGCCTGGGAGGCAGGGCAATCCATTGCCGCCGCCGATCTGGCGCTGGTGACGGATCTGCCGGTCGAGGTGGTGCTGGAGGCGACCGGCAATCCCGAGGGGGGCTCCCGTCACGCTCGCATCGCCATCGAGGCGGGCAAGCATGTCATCATGGTCACCAAGGAAACCGACAGCGTGATCGGCCCGATCCTCGCGCGTATGGCGGCGGAACGCGGCTGTGTGGTCTCGCCCGTCGACGGAGATCAGCCCAGCCTGCTGATCGGCCTTGCCACATGGGCCGAGGCAATCGGTCTTGAGATCGTCGCCGCCGGAAAATCCAGCGAATACGATTTCATCTTCGATCCGGCGACCGATACGATCACCAGCAACGGCCGCACGGTTCCGGTCCCCGGTTTCGGCGACTGGATCGAGGCGGGCGACCGCCCCTGGCCCGAAGTGGCCCGCGCCCGCGCGCGTCTTGCCTCGGCGCTGCCACAGCGCGCGGCACCCGACCTTTGCGAATTGACCGTGGTGGCGAATGCCCTTGGCATGGTTCCGGACCGCGCCGATTTTCATGCGCCGATTGCCCGTATTACCGAAATCGCCGATTTCATGGCGGCGACGGCGGATGGCGGGCTTCTGGACGGCAAGGGCCAGCTTGACGTGTTCCACTGCCTGCGCCTGCCGGGCGAGCCCAGTTTCGCGGGTGGTGTCTTCATCACCGTCATCTGCCGCGACGATGAGACCTGGGACATGCTGCGCGACAAGGGCCATGTCGTCGCCCGCAACGGCAGAACCGCGATGATTGGCCTGCCGCGCCATCTGCTGGGGCTGGAAGCCGCCACATCGGTTTTCGAAACGGCGCTGCTGGGCGTCTCCTCGGGGGCCGATAAGCCGCGCCCGGTGATCGACCTGACGGCCCATGCCGATGCCGATCTTCCCGCAGGCATGCTGCTGCTGGCCGAGGGGCATCATCACACGATCGCCAATGTCTCGGCCCGGATGACTCCTGCCGCGCCCTTGTCCGATGATGCTCCGATCCCCTATTATCTGGCCTCCGGGCGCAGGCTGAAGCGTGACATCCGCGCGGGCCATGCGATCCTGTGCGGCGATGTGGAACTGGACACGGAAGCCGAGATGTATCGTCTGCGCAAGGCACAGGATTCCGTGACAGACTGGAACTGAAGGGGATAACATGCTGCTGGGCTGTATCGGTGACGATTTCACCGGCTCGTCCGATCTGGGCAATACGCTGGCCAAGGCCGGGATGCGGGTGGTGCAGTATAGCGGTACCCCCAAAGACCCCGCTGCGCCGGATGTCGAGGCCGGGATCGTCGCGCTCAAATCCCGCTCGGTCCCTGTGGAAGAGGCCGTGCGCCTGTCTCTGAAGGCGCTGGATTGGCTGAGGGCGCAGGGCTGCCGTCAATTCCTGTTCAAATATTGCTCGACCTTCGATTCCACGCCCGAAGGCAATATCGGGCCGGTGGCGGAAGCGCTGGCCGATGCGCTGGGCGCGGATCGGGTGATCTTCTGCCCGGCTTTCCCCGCGACCGGCCGGATGATCTATCAGGGCCATCTGTTCGTGGGCGACCGCCTGCTGTCCGAAAGCGGAATGGAGAACCACCCGCTGACGCCCATGACGGATCCCGATCTGCGCCGCTGGCTGGCCCCGCAGGTATCGCGTGGCGTCGGGCATGTCCCGGCATCGGTGGTCTGGCAGGGGCCCGAAGCCGTTCGGGCGCGGCTGGACAGTGAGACCGCCGAAGGCCGCCCCTTCGTCATCGCCGATGCCATCCGGGACGAGGATCTGCTGGTACTGGGTCAGGCCATTGCCGATCTGCCGCTGCTGACCGGCGGTTCGGGCATCGCGCTGGGCCTGCCGCGAAATTTCCGCGACCGGGGGCTTTTGGCGGATGATCGCCCTGTCTGGCAGGGCCAGCCCGGCAAGGTCGCCGCTCTGTCCGGGTCATGCTCGCGCGCGACGCGGGGGCAGGTGGCGTGCCATATCGCCAACGGCTCGCCCGCGCTTGAACTCAACCCCGAGGCGGTGTTGTCGGGCGCGACGACCCCGCAGGATGCCGCGAATTGGGCACTGACACAAACCGGCCTGCCGCTGATCTATTCTTCCGCCGATCCCGATGCTGTCCGCGCCGTGCAGTCGCGCCACGGAACTGAGGCCGCCGCATCCGGGCTGGAGGCGTTCTTTGCCGAAACCGCCCGGCTTCTGGTGGCGGGGGGTGTCACGCGGCTGATCACCGCGGGCGGGGAAACCTCGGGCGCGGTGGTCGAGGGGCTTTTCGTAGAAACCCTTGAGATCGGGCCCGAGATCGATCCCGGCGTTCCCGCGATCCGCGCCAGACCCAATCTGGTGCTTGCTTTGAAATCCGGTAATTTCGGGTCAGAGGATTTCTTTGCAAAGGCAGCCGAGCGCCTTGAAGGAACGACAGCATGAGCGCCGAGAGCCAATTGCGCGAACGCATCTGCGAACTGGCGCGGTCGATGTTCGACCGTGGCCTGACCGCCGGATCCACCGGCAATATCTCGGCCCGGACCGAGGATGGCGGGCTTCTGGTCTCGCCCACCGGGACCAGTTTCGGATGGCTGGATCCGGCGCGGCTGTCGCGCTTCGATGCCAGGGGTCGCCATATCGATGGTGACCGCCCGACCAAGGAAATGCCGCTGCACAGCGCCTTTTACGAGACTCGCGGGCGTACGGCGGCGGTGGTGCATCTGCATTCCTGCCACGCCGTCGCGCTGTCCACCCTGCCCGATGCGGATGCGCAGGATTTCCTGCCGCCGATTACGCCTTATGCCTTCATGCAAATGGGCCGGGTGCAGCTTCTGCCCTATTTCCGCCCCGGCGATCCCGCCATCGGCGATGCCGTGCGCGGGCTGGCGGGCAAGCGTTCCGCCGTCATGCTGGCCAATCACGGGCCGGTCGTGGCGGGCCTGAATCTTGAAGCCGCCTGCAATGCCATCGAGGAACTGGAGGCGACGGCCCGGCTGGCGCTTTTGCTGCGCGGGACGACACCCAACATGCTGACACCCGAACAGGTGGCCGAGCTGGTCCGCATTCACGACGTCGCATGGGACGAGGCATGACCCGGTTTTCGGCCAATCTGGGCTTCCTCTGGGCCGAACTGGCGTTGCCCGATGCAATCCGCGCCGCGCATAAGGCGGGTTTCGATGCGGTCGAATGCCATTGGCCTTATGACCATGACCCCGAACAGGTCCGCGCGGCGTTGGAGGAAACCGGTCTTCCGATGCTGGGCCTGAACACCTTGCGCGGGAATCCGGGTGAAAACGGCCTTGCCGCATTGCCGGGACGCGAAGCCGAGGCGCGGGCCGAAATCCACCGCGCCATCGCCTATGCCCGCGCAATCGGCTGCGGCGCCGTTCACGTCATGGCCGGTTTCGCAACCGGCCCCGGGGCCGAGGCCACCTTTCTCGCCAATCTCGACCATGCCTGCCGCGCCGCACCCGATCTGACCATCCTGATCGAGCCCCTGAACCGTTACGATGCGCCCGGCTATTTCCTGACCGGTTCGGATCAGGCGGCGGCATTGATCGCGCAGGCAGGTCATCCGAACCTGCGGCTGATGTTCGATTGCTATCACCTGCAGATCATGGAGGGCGACCTGACCCGGCGGCTGGAACGGCATCTGCCGGTCATCGGCCATATCCAGATCGCCTCGGTTCCCGATCGCGGCAGGCCGGATCATGGCGAGCTGGATTACCGCCATATTTTCCTGACCCTGGAACGCCTTGGCTGGAATTCACCCTTGGGCGCAGAGTATAAACCCGCAGACCCGACCGAGGACAGCCTTGGCTGGATGACAGATCTGTCACGGACATCCGGCGCTGGCGAATAGGATCGGTGCTTCGCATCGATCGGTGGCGGATACCGCATTCAAAGGGGCTGTACGCTTTAAATCATGCCGCGCCCGCCCGGTTTCTCTCCTTCTTCTTTGTCCAAATACCTCGGGGGTCACCGGCAGGCGCGCCACTGGTTCGAGAACCAGCCGGCGACGGGCAGCGCCCCCGGCCATCGCGGGACGCAAATTACCGGCGTGTCCGCTTCAACGCGACAGGCTCTGACGTTTCCGCTTTTTGTGTCCTGCGGGTTTTTCCTGTTCCAATGCGATCAACTCGCCCGCCAGCCTGTCGCAAAGGAACAGTTTGCCGATCAGTGGTGCCATCTCGCCGCGTTCCGGCAACGGATCCAAAGGTGTTACGGTCAGGATCGCATCGCAAAGCGGCGCAAGCGCCTCGGTGCCCTGACCGCAGATCGCGACTGTGAAGGCGCCGGCCTCCCGGGAATGTTCCAGGAAACGGGCGGTGCGCAGGGTCAGGCCGGTTTCCGAGACGATCATCGCGACCGAACCCCGCTTGCGAGAGGCAAGGATTTCGTCGGCGACGACATCGTCGTTCCAGGCGCGGGCGATCAGTCCGATCCGCGAGAAGCGATAGGCGAACAGATGCGCGCCCATACCCGAGATACCCGATCCGAAGATATCGATATGCGGCGCGGCCTTCATGGCAAGCGCGACGCGGCGAAGGGCATCGGGATCCACGTTTTGCGCCGTCGCCTGCAGGGCGCTGCAAAGACGATCCACATGATCGACCGGCCTGCGCGGCGCGGCGGTGTTGCGATAGACGATATCCGCGGCCAGCGCGACCCGAAGATCGCGCAGGCTGTGAAAACCCATCGTGCGGCAGAAGCGGATAACGCTGGCCTCACCGGATTTCGCCTCATGGGCGAGGTCGGCCACCGACAGACGTATGGCTTCTTCGGGACGCTCGACGAAGATCCGGGCCACCCGTTCCTGTGCTGCGGGCATCGCGGAAATCTTCGCGTGAATCGCGGCCAGCGTCGCTCTTCCCAGCGCCCCTTTCGCCGCGGCTCCCTGGGGCGGGAAGATGTTCTGCGTCGAATGGGGTGATTTTTCCATCAGCGCCAGCAGGGATTGGTCCAGGCGCGCTTGCCGTCCTGACCGAAAATGATGACGCGGAACCACGGGCTGCCGTCAAGCCCATCCATCGGCAGTTCGGCGCGGCTGACGCCAGCTTCGAAATGATAGCTGTTCTGGTAACCCTTGCCTGCGATCAGGATGCCCGAGGCCGGGGAACATTCGACCAGCAGCCTGTCGTCCCGAAGCTCGACATTCTGAATGGTCGGGCCCTGCGTCGAATAGTAGTCGCCAGCCTTGAGCGCCGCAACAATCGCGTCGGCCGAACGGTCCACAGCCTTCAGCATCACCCAGCCCCCGCCGAAGTCGGGGGTGCGGAAATGCGCGTCGTCGCAGGCATAGGTCAGCAGCCTGTGGCCCTTATCTGCAAGCCCGTCCAGCATATAGGCCCCGTCGCCCTTGTCATGCATGACCTGACAGCCGTGATTATAGATCTCGACCGCGTGGGCGGCATCGATCAGCGTTTCGGCGTCATCCATGGAAAGCTGATACCAGGCCGGATGGGCAATACCGACAAAGGCGCCGGCCGCATTGGCGCGGCGGGCCAGCGCAGGGCCGGTTTCAGACTCGGCGGTCGGTGCGAAATCCGGCGGCAATCCGACTGCGACAAGATGCCAGAGATCCGACATCTCGGTGCGCGGCGCGTGAATCTCTGCCCCGAAGATCGGGGTGAATGCTTCGGTTCTCAGATGCGTGATATCGGTGATCGGGAAGTTGAACGATTTCAGGAAATGATCGGTGATCGACAGGAAATCGTAACCTGCAGCGCGATAGCGGGCGGCGACCTCATCCGGCGTCAGCATCCCGTCCGAACGGTTCGAATGGGTGTGAATATTGCCTTTGAGGAAAGTTCCGGGAAGATTGAAGGGCGAAAGTCTGGTCATGATTTGTCCTTGATACGCCGTTGGATGAGGGGAAGGCCGGGGGACAGCCCCGGCCCCCGTTCCGGGGTTATTTCGCGATCAGATCGTTGGTGATCCCGACCATTTCGGCAAGACCTTCCTCGGTGCTCAGTTCGCCGCTCATCACTTCGGCAATGATCTCGCGTTGCGTGCGCCAGATCTCGACCGAGTTGGTGCCGGGATATCCTGCCCAGGGAATCGCGCGGTCGATCTGATCAAGCGAGATGCGCCAATTGGGGTTTTCCTTGTAGAAATCGCCCAGCAGTTCGGGGGCCATCGCGTTCTGGTTGGTCGGCATGTAGCCGGAGCCGCGAACGGCGATATCCTGACCCTCTGGCGAGGATACGAACTTGATGTATTCCCAGGCCGCCTTCTGCTTTTCGGGATTGCTCGTCAGGATGACGGCACCATTGCCGCCGGTCGGAATCCTGCCCTCGCTCGGGTTGTCGATCGGGAACACGGCGGTTCCAAGGGTGAACTTGCCCGCCGACAGCTCTCCGAACGAATTGGCGGAGTTCACCGACTGGATGGTAAATCCGGTCAGCCCCGCGACGAATTGCTGACGCGCCTGTTCAAAATCCATTTGCTTCATACCGCCTTCGGTAACGAAACGGCGGGCGAGTTCCAGCGCATTGGTTCCGGTCTCGCCGTCCCATGCGACGGTCATGCCATCCTCGTTCATGAAAGGCGCCCCCTGCTGCGAGATCAGGGCCCGCCACAGCCAATCGTCGGGCCAGACATCGACCGTATAGGCCATGCCGGTGACGCCGCCGCCAAGCTCTTCGATTTTCCTGCCAAGTTCGATCCAGCCATTCCAGTCCGTGGGCAGATTGCCGGCATCGCCACCGGCCTTCTCGACCAGTTCCTTGTTGTAGAAGATGACCGGGGTCGAGGCATTGAAAGGCATTGCCCATATCTTGCCGTCGATGGTGGTCAGGTTGATGATCGCCGGGTTGAAGTTTTCGTTGATAAAGGCTTGCCCGCCTTCGGCTTCGATGAAAGGGGTCAGGTCGATGATCTGATCCCGGGCCGACAGCGTGCGGGCCAGTTCCGGAAGCAGATGGAAGCCCGAGTGATAGACATCGGGCGCATTTCCGGTCATCGCATCTCCGATGATGGATTGGTGACCTGTGTCATAATTCTCGGACGACGCGCGGAACTCGACCTTGATATCGGGATGTCGCTCCATGAATGCCTTTGCCTCGGCTTCGTGGAACGTGTTGTGACCCGGCCAGGGATGCATCACCTGAATGGTGACATCAGCGAAGGCCGGACCGCCCAGAACAAGGCCGAGCGCGAGGGAGGAAAGAAGTTTGCGCATCGAAAGACTCCGTTTCTCATGCGTGGAGGGAAAGCTTATTTGACCCCGGTCATGGTGATGCCGCGGATGAAATGGCGCTGCGCGAGCAGAAAGCCGATCATCAGAGGCGCTGTCAGAATTGTCGCCATGGCCATCAGGGCGCCGTAATTCGCGCCGCTTTCGCTATCGGCGAAGAAGGCAAGGCCAAGGGGCGGCGTCATCAGGTCGTTCGAGCGGATGACGACCATCGGCCAGTAAAGGTCGTTCCAATGCGCCGTGACCGAGAAGATTGAAAACGCCGCGACCGAGGGCAGACAGCCGGGCACCACGACGGTCCACAGGATCGCCCATTCCGACATGCCGTCGAGCCGGGCGGCCTGAATGATCTCGTCGGGGTAGGTCCGGAAGGTCTGGCGAAACAGGAAGATCGCGAAGACCGACAGGAAGAACGGGACCATGGCCGCGAAATAGGTGTCGATCGCGCCGATCGCGTTCAGGCCCAGAAACAGCGGCAGCGCCGGCGCCTGAATCGGTACGGTCAGCGAAAAGAGGACCAGTGCGAAAAGAAGGTCACGGCCCCGGAACTCGAACTTTGCCAGGGCGTAGGCGCAGGGGATCGCGGTCAGAAGCTGTACGATCAGAATCCCGCCCGAGATCAGGACGCCGTTCTTCAGGAAGGTCAGTGCCGGGATATCGGCCACGGCCTGAATGTAATATCGCAATCCGGTGAAGCTTTCCGGAAGCCAGCGGAATTCCGGCACGAAAAGTTCCGCAGGGCTGCGGACCGAGGTCACGATCATGACGTAAAAGGGAAACATGAACAGGAAGGCCAGGAACAGCAGGATCACATGCGACAGGATCTGTCCGGGACGGAAGCGATGCGGCCTGTTCATCGGTAATGCACCTTGCGGTCCAGCACCCGCGCCTGAATCCAGGCGAACACCATCATGATCGCAAGGAAGACGACCGTCATCGCGGCCGCCGATCCCATGCGGAAATAGCTGAACCCCTCAAGATAGGTTGTGTAAAGCAGCACATCGGTCGCGCCGCGCGGGCCTCCGTGGGTGATGACGGCGACGGTATCGAAAACCTTGAACGCCGTGATGGTCGAGGTGACGATGACGAACATCGTCACCGGCCCCAGAAGCGGCAGGGTGACGTTCAGGAAGCGGTCGAATTTGCTGTCCATGCCGTCCATGGCCGCCGCCTCGTAAAGGTCTTCGGGGACGGCCGTCAGCCCTGCGGCGAACAGGACCATATTGAAGCCCGCAAGCGACCAGATATTGATCGCGGCCAGCCCTGCAAGCGCAAGGTCGCGGCCGCCGAAGACATCAAGCGATGGCAGGCCAAGGCTTTGCAGCAGCAGATTGAAAGGCCCGATCGTGCCGTGAAGCAGGTATTTCCAGACCATCGCCATCGCTACCACGGTCGCGGTCACCGGCAGGAAGAAGATCAGCCGGTAGAACCGCTGCCCCTTGCTTAGCCCGTCAATCAAAACGGCAAGGAACAGACCCAGCAGGACCGAGGCCGGCGCGACCATCAGCACATAGGCAAAGGTATTCCACAGAGCCCGCCTGAAGGTCCGGTCGCCGAAGAGTTGGGCGTAATTTCCGATCCCGATCCATTCGATCCCCGTCTCACCGAATTTGTAGCTTGTGAAGCTGAGCAGGATCATCATCATGATCGGCGCCATCACCGTCAGCACCAAAAGCAGAACCGACGGTGCTGCAAGCCCATAGGCGATGCGCGGCGACAGGATCGCCCCCAACCGGCGCGGTGCGCGGGATATCGATACGGATTGTGTCAGATCAGCCGGCATCCGCGAATTCCCGGATATGGGGCGCATCCAGCCGGCGGCCATTCGCATCGAAAAGCATGAAGCCGCGCGCCGGAAGCCAGGCGGAAAGGCTTTGGCCTTCGGCGGATAGCGGTATTCGGCCGGCAGCGGCGCGGGCGGACAGGCGTGTGCCGCTGCCAAGGCGCAGGAAGACCAGCAATTCGGGTCCAAGCTGCTCGATTCGTTCGAGCGTGGCCGGGATCTCCAGATGATCGGCGGCGGGGCTCAGCAAGACCGCCTCGGGGCGAAAGGCGACAGTGACCGGATCACGGGGCAGCACAGGCGCGAAACCGCCATTTTCGGCGATCAGCTCATCCGAGCTGATGGTCGCGATTTCCGGCGAACCGATGAAACGGGCGACGCGAAGATCGCGGGGGTTGCCGTAAAGCTGCGCCGGGCTGGCGCATTGAACGATTTCGCCATCCATCATCACCGCAACGCGATCCGACATGGTCATGGCTTCGACCTGATCATGGGTGACATAGACGAAGGTCGCGCCAAGGCGGCGATGCAGCGCGGCGATCTCGGCCCGCATGGTCACGCGCAGCCGGGCGTCGAGATTTGAAAGCGGCTCGTCCATCAGAAAGACACGCGGATGGCGGACAATGGCGCGGGCCAGCGCCACACGCTGACGCTGACCGCCCGAAAGCGCGGCGGGCCTGCGATCCAGCATCGGCTCGATCTCGACCAGCCGCGCAGCATCGATGACCGCCTGATCGATGCCGTTGTGCTTTGATCGCTGTCCCGGCCATAGCCGCCCTATCCCCGGCAGGCGCGCCGGTGCCGGCAACCGGCGCATCCGCAGCGGTGTCGCGATGTTCTGGCGCACGGTCATATGCGGATAAAGCGCGTAGCTTTGGAACACCATGGCAATGTCGCGGGCGCTTGGCGGCAGGTGATCGATCCCGGTTCCGTCGATGCTGATCGTTCCGCCAGATTGCGGCGCAAGCCCGGCCAGAATGCGCAGGAGGGTCGACTTTCCGCAACCCGAGGGTCCCACGAGTGACATGAATTCGCCCGGCCTGATCGCCAGCGAGACATCGCGGAGGGTTTGCGTTTCCCCGAAGGATTTGCTGATGTTTCGAAGCTGGACGGCGGCGGTCATTGCGGAACTCCCGAATCTCTCGAGACGGGAGATATCGGAGCAATACTTCAGAAAAATGACAAAAATCGGAGCTAGACTCCGGGCGGGAGCAAACGGCCGCCGCTATCCAGAGAATGCCGCGCCGACCCGGCTTCACTTCCTTTCCTCATCCTTCTTCTTTGTCCAAATACCTCGGGGGTCCGGTGGCAGCGCCCCCGGCCGTCGCGGGACGCAAATAACCGGCATCGCCGCTTCAACGCGACGCTCTGAAACGGCGATGACTGGCCGATCCGGCCAACAGCCGGGCAGCCATCGGAAAGATGGTGGCGCAGCGATTTCCGGCGGCTATTCCGCGATTGCCCAGCCGGTCGCGGCTAGCGGGCAAGTCCAAGATTGCTCAGATAAGCGACTGCGGGCAAAATCCCCGCCTTGTCGCGCAGTTCCAGAATAAGCCGCGGGTCGGATGTCAGTTCACCAAGACTACGGAAAACCTCATGCCACCGGATCGTTCCCTCGCCGATGGTCCAGTGCCGGTCGGCGTAACCATCCGCATCCTGAAGATGGATATGCTCCAGCCGGTTGCCCGCCCGCCGGATATAATAATCGACCGGAGGCGCGCCCGTCGAGCCATGGGCGTAATGCGCGTGCCCGGTATCGATGGACACGGCCATGGCGCGCGAATTGAAGCTGTCTGCAAGGATACGGCGGATATCGGGATCCTTGTCCTCGATATTCTCGACAACCATCGTGACGCCGATCGACTCGGCGCGGCGAACCACCTCGTCCATGGTCTTGTGGCAGTTCTCCAATACGCGGTCATAGGCGTCACGCGCCGGGAAATTATCGAGATTGTTGTAATCCCATGTCGTATAGGGCGAATGGATCACCATCTGCGTCGCGCCCAGATATTCGCAGACCTCCAATCCCTGCAAGAACCGGCGGGTTACGATGGCGCGGATATCATGGTCGGGATTCGCGATATTCAATCCCCAGAACGGCCCGTGAATACCCAGACGGCCGGTATAACCGTCAAGCAGTTTCCGGGTCTGACCGGCGACGGTTTTCCAGTCGCCGTTCAGAAGTTCGGCGTGAATAAAGTCCTGAATCTCGAGATCGCGATTCTCCTCAAGGATGAAGTCCTGCATCCCGGCAAGATCCCGGGTCATCATGGCCGCGCCAAGCAAGGGAAGATCGGGCATTTTCAGATTCCTTATGTCAGGCTGCAGCAGGCAGCGAAAGTTTGGTCAGAAGCGCATGAAGCTCGGCCATGCCGTGAACGACGTGATCCGCCCCGGCATTCTGCAGCGCCCTGGCATGATCCTTGCGCCGCTCGGACGGGCCGATGAAACCTATGGAAAGGCAGCCCGCATCAAGCCCGCAGCGGAGGCCATGAGGATTATCATCGATGAAGATCGCCTCGCCCGGGGAAACGCCCAGCTGGGCCGCTGCAAAGAATGCGAGATCCGGCGCGGGCTTCGCGGCGGGCACATGTTCGGCCGAGTAGATATGCCCGCCGAAGCGTTTGGCCAGCGGGCTGCGCGCGATAGAACGATCAAGGCGGCGGATCAGCGAATTCGAACAGACCGCCATCGGCACGTCGAAATCCCACAGGACCCGCTCGACCCCCTTGATCAGCGGGATGTCCTGATCGAACATCTCGAAAAGGATCCGGTCCGCATGTTCGAAAACCGCACAGGCATCCAGCCCCGCCCGTTCCATGACGGCAAAGCTTGCCTCGGCAGAGCTGCCGCAAAAGAGCGTGACGGCCTCGTCCACGGTCATGTCCACTCCGGCGGCGGTCATTGCCCGGGCGACGGCGGCGCAACCAAGAGGTTCGCTGTCAAGAAGCACGCCATCGCAGTCGAAAAGGATCGCTTTGAACCTGCTCATGCGGTGACACCTTCTTCCATCAGCTGGCGGAGGAGCACAGGGTCGTCCGAGACGAGGTAACCCGGGGCGCGCGCAATCCAGCGGCGCATCACCTCGGGCTCGTTGATCGTCCAGACCGAGCAACGGTCGCGTAATCCGAGACCTTCAATCAGGTCGAGTTCCGCTTCGAAAAGCTCGTGATGAATGCCGATGATATCGACCAGATCCCTGACTTCGGACAGAAATGGCTCAAACCCGCCCTGCTTGTCGGCCCAATCCCGGTTGACAG
The DNA here is from genome assembly GCF_030678915.1 of Paracoccus wurundjeri. GTDB lineage: Bacteria > Pseudomonadota > Alphaproteobacteria > Rhodobacterales > Rhodobacteraceae > Paracoccus > Paracoccus onubensis_A. Next base: position 264,262 of record NZ_JAUUTZ010000002.1, read on the forward strand.
AGATGAGGCGGCGAAATTCGGGGGCGACGTCGCGTATCCGGCGGAGGACATCGATATCGAAGGCGTGGAGAACGGACCGGTTTTCAAGCCCGCGGCGACGCAGGGCATCGGCGGTCATCGCGATCATACGCGGATCGGTGAAGCCGGTTTCGTCCGATTTCAGTTCGACATAAAGATCGGCCTTGCCCGGTGCGAGAATGTCCAGCGCTTCGTCAAGATTTGGGACGCCTTCGTCGATCAGCGTATCGTCGGGCGCTTTCAGGCGCAGCGCCTTGCGGCTTTCGGGGGTCAGGTCACGAACCCGCCCCGCGCCATTCGTTGTCCGTTCAAGGGTCGGGTCATGGATCACCACCAATTCGCCCGCGTCCGTCAGATGCAGGTCGAATTCGATCCCGTGGAAATCGTGTTTTGCCGTTTCCCGAAAACCTGGAAGCGAATTTTCCGCCCAGATATTGCGTGCGCCGCGATGGGCGATGATCTGTGTCATGGTGTTCCTTTTTCAGGTTAGCGAGTTGTCGGGTCCAGCCTGTCGCGCAACCAGTCTCCGAGCAGCGAGATGGAAAGCGTGGTCAGAACAATGACGAGCGAGGGGGCAAGCATGATCCAGGGCGCGCGGGTCAGGTATTCGCGACCGAAACCAACCATATTGCCAAGTGAGGATTCCGGCGGCTGGACACCAAGGCCAAGAAAGCTGAGGCCGGATTCCATCAGGATGATTTCCGGGAAGGTCAGCGTCATCGAGACGATCAGCGTCGAAGCGACATTTGGCAAGATATGCCGCAGATAGACGCGCGACGGCCTTGCCCCGAGTTGAACCACCGCTGCGGCATAGCCCTGCGCCGAGGCGGAAATGGCGAGTCCGCGGGCAATCCGTGCATAGCGTTCCCAGCCGTAAAACCCCATGAGACAAACCAGAAGCCAGATGGAGGTGCCAAAGAAGGCCAGCACCGCCAGCGACATGATCATGAAAGGCAGCGCCGCCTGAAAATCGGCAAGCGCGACGACCAGATGTTCGACCCATCCACGGAATTGCGCGGCAAGGAAGCCCAGCGTGGTCCCGAAGAGGGCCGAGATGATGGTTGCGCAGAAGGCGATGACCAGAGATACGCGGATCGATTGCAGCAGGCGCGAGAAAACGTCGCGCCCGAGTTCGTCGGTGCCAAGCGGATGGCCCGGCGCCCCCACGGAAACCAGGCGCGCGCCGAGATCCATCGCCGTGATGTCGTAGGGGCGCAGCAGGTCGACGAAGATTGCGACGAATATCATCAGACCCAGCCAGCTTATGGCAAGCATGACCAGAAATGGCGCTTTCAGGCGAATGCGGCTGATGAAGCGCGGAGCGGGAATCGTTGCGGTATCCGACATGATCGCCTTTCTAATGTGCCGCGTGGCCGTGACGCAGGCGGGGGTCCAGCACGCCATAGGCGAAATCCACCAGCAGATTCGCCATGACCATGCTTGCGGCGATGACCAGAAGGATGCATTGCACCACCGCAAGATCGCGGTTCGCCACCGAAACCACGATCAGCCGCCCTATTCCGGGCCATGAAAAGATGCTTTCGACAACGACCGCGCCGGCGATCAACGCACCAACCATGAAGCCAAGAAGCGTAACGATAGGGACGGCGGCATTTGGCAAGGCGTGTTTCCAGACCACCTCGCGCCACGGCAGGCCCTTGGCCATGGCCGTGCGGATATAGGGCTGTCCCAGAACCTCGATCATCGCCGACCGGGTAAACCGTGCAAAAATGCCGATCCCGCCGATGGACATCGTGGCTATGGGCAGGATCGCATATTCCCATCCGTCCTGTCCGCCCGCGGGCAGCCAGCCAAGTGTCACCGCGAAGATCAGGACCAGCACCAGCCCAAGCACGAAGGAGGGAATCGTGAATCCGAAAATCGCGAACATGATCACCCCCCGGTCCGCGATCGATTCACGATGCAGCGCGGCATAGATACCCGCCGGGATCCCGATGGCGATCTTCAGCAGCAGCGCCGGGATCGTCAGGGCCAGCGTCGCGGGTATCCGATCCAGCACAAGATCGATGGCGGGGGACTGGTCGCGCATCGAAATACCGAAATCGAAGGTCATGATCTGCTTGAGATAGGCCAGATATTGCTGCCAGAGAGGATCATCGAGGCCCCAGCGGGCGCGGAAGGCGTCGACGGCATCCTGGGGCGCATCCGGTCCAAGCATGATCTGCGCGGGATCCCCCGAGAGCCGCAGGACGATGAAGGCGAAGCTCATGACCAGCAGGATGGTCAGCAGGGCCCTTGCAAGTTTTGCCAGCGTGAATTTCAGCATCGGGACCTCAGGCGGCGGGGCGCAGCGTGTGACGCAGCTTCCGGCAGGCGGCCAGCCGCCCGTCATGGCGTTCAAGTTCGGGAATTGTCGCGGCGCAATCGGCATCGGCAAAGCGGCAACGCGGATGGAAGGCGCAGCCCGACGGCCGGGCGGCGGGGTTCGGGGGTTCGCCCTGCAGGATGATGCGCCCATGAAGCCCGGCGCCGATTTTCGGAACCGAAGACACCAGCGCCCGCGTGTAGGGATGTCGCGGATCCGAGAAAAGCGCGTCCGAAGACGCTTCTTCGACGATCCGGCCCAGATACATGACAGCGACCCGGTCGCAAATGTTCCGCACGACCTTCAGGTCATGGCTGATGAAAACCATCGTCAGTCCCTCGCGGTCCTGCAGGTCGCGCAACAAGTTCACGACCTGCGCCTGAATCGAGACGTCGAGGGCGGAAACCGGCTCGTCGCAGACCAGAAAACGCGGGTTGCTGGCCAGTGCCCGCGCGATAACGACACGCTGTCGCTGGCCGCCCGAAAGCTCATGCGGATAGCTTCCGGCCTGATCCTGACGAAGCCCGACCTTCGCGATCAGTTCGGCGACGCGCTCGGCCCGCTCGGATCCTGCTGCCAGACCATGAATTTCCAACGGCTCGCCAATCTGCGCCGAGACGGTCAGGCGGCGGTCCAGCGCGGATAGCGGATCCTGAAAGATCAGCTGCATCTCGGCCCGAAGCTTGCGCCATGCCGCAGTTCGCGGTTCCGGCATGGGATGGCCGCGATAAAGTATTTTCCCTTTGAAAGGAGATTCGAGCCCAAGAAGCAGACGGCCAAGCGTGGATTTGCCCGAACCGGATTCGCCCACGATGCCAAGGATCTCGCCCTCGCGGACGGTCAGGTTTATCCCGTCCACCGCCCGCATGGTGCTGGTCTTGCCAAGGAATGTCTTCGCGGTGCTGTATTGCTGGATCAGCCCCTTGGCCTGCAAAAGCGCGCTCATGCGAAAACCTCCTGCCGGCTGGCCGATCCGGTCGGGATCGGGTGGAAACAGGCGGTCAGCCCTGTACCTGCCTGCTCCTTCAGCTCGGGCTGGTAATCCCGGCACAGATCGCCTGCTCTCGCGCAGCGCGGTGCAAAGGCGCAGCCCTGGGGCAGATGCCTTGGATCGGGAACCGTGCCCGGGATGAGACTCAGCCGAGCGCGCCCGGCATCAAGATAAGGGATGGCGTCGAAAAGTCCGCGTGTATAGGGGTGGCGGGGCGCGGCGAAAAGCTGGCTGATATCGTTGGCCTCGATAATCCTGCCCGCATACATCACCGCCGCGCGGTCGCAGACTGTCGAGACCGCGCCGAGGTCGTGGCTGATAAAGACCATCGCCATGCCGGTCTGGCGACGCAGGTTCGATAGCAGGTCCAGGATTTGCGCCTGTATCGTGGCGTCCAGCGCCGTGGTCGGTTCATCGGCGATCAGCAGATCCGGCGCGCCCGCCAATGCCATTGCGATCAGCACGCGCTGGCACTGCCCGCCCGAGAACTCGTGCGGATAAAGATCGAAACGCGTATTGGCCGAGGGGATGCCAACAATGTCCATCAGACGGATGGCTTCGGCGCGTGCGGCATCTCCGCGCAGGCCGCGATGCAGGCGCAGGTTTTCGCAAATCTGACGACCGACGCGATGGACCGGATTGAGAGCGGAGGACGGATCCTGAAAGATCATCGCGATCTTCGCGCCGCGCACCGCCTCGATCCTCCGCGGCGAGGCACCGATCAGTTCCTGACCGTCGACGGTCACGGAACCCGAAACCTTCGCCTTGCCCGGCAACAGTCCAAGCGCGGCAAGCCAGGTCACGGATTTTCCGCAGCCGCTTTCGCCCACAAGGCCAACAGCCTCGCCGCGCCCGATGTCCAGATCTATCCCGTGAAGCACCTGCACGCCGTCAAAGGCGACTTTCAGGTCACGGACGGAGACAAAGGGCATATGCCATTTCTCCTTTCATTCGTGAATTGGGGGCGAGCCAAAGCGGCTCGCCCTGTCTTTCATCAGGCCGTCCAGTTGGAGGCGCGAAAATCCATGGCGAATGCCGGAGCGGCTTTCCACTTCAGGTCGGATTTCAGTCCGGTGAAGACAGCGTTCTGGTGCAGCACCGTATAGGCCGGGTCTTCGCGTTCGGTGATCTCCAGAAGGCGGGTGATGGCGCGCTTGCGTTCTGCCTTGTCGACCGAGGTCTCCATGACCGAGCAAAGCTGGTTGACCTCATCATTCGCGTAATCGCGTTTCTGTTGCGCTTCGCCATTCGGGCCGAACTGCACCACCAGCGGGGTGATCGGATCGTTGATCAGGTTCGAGGCCGACCAGTCGCGCACGCCCTTGTCGCCTTCCGGGGCGTAAATCTGATCCCAGTTTTCCTTCATCTGGATCTCGACATTCAGCCCGACCTGCTTCCACATTTCGACCAGCACCTGCGCCGTCGGAGTCTGGTTGGTGTAGTAATTGTTAAGCAGTCGATAAGGGATCGCGTCGCCCTTGTAATTGGCCTGCGCCAGAAGATCGCGGGCAAGGTCGGGATCGTATTCCGGAACATTCCAGCCCTCGACGAACATATCCGAGGTGCTGAAGCTGTCGAATTGCAGCCCGGCAGGGATTGCGGTTTCGCCACCCCACAATGCCTCTACAATCGCCTGACGGTCGATCGCATGGGAAAAGGCGCGACGGACCAGCGGGTCGGCGAGTATCTCGTTTTGCGTGTTGAAGACGGTGATGCGGTGGTTCCAGATCGTCGAGCTTTGAACCTCGAGGCCCGGGGTGCCGTTGACCGCGCCGATCTGATCGGGGGGCAGGTCACAGGCAAAATCATATTCACCCGACAGAAGCCCGTTTACGCGACTGGCCACTTCCGGGACCTCGACAAAGCGGATGCGTTCCAGCGGGGGACGGCCATTCCAGTATTCGTCAAACGCGACAAGCGTCAGGGAAACATCCGGGCGGAAATCCTCGACCATATAAGGGCCGGTGGTGATCGGCCTGGCTGCCCATTCGGCATAGCTTGCGGCTTCATCCCAGGCGCGTCTGTTGGCTATCTGGGAACCGAATGCATAAAGGCGGCCCTCCAGCGTCATATCCGGCGTGGCGTTGTGAAAGCGCACGGTATATTTGTCGACGGCCTCGACTCCGCGCAATGCCGGCCAAAGGCGCCGGGCAACGCCCGGAACGCCCGCCGGCAGTTCCTTGGCGTTCTGCGGCTTGAAATCTTCCGCATAAAGCGTCTTGCCGCCTGCCGGTTCGGTCCCTGCGAACAGCCGCTCATCCGAAAAGGAGAAGACGACATCATCGGCGGTCAACTCGTCGCCATTGTGGAACTTCACTCCCTGACGGAGTTTCAGTTCGATGGTTTTATCGTCGAGGCGCTGCCATTCCGTCGCGAGTCCCGGCACGGGTCCCTGATTGCCCATCCAGTCGCGCAGGATCAGCCCTTCCCACAAATTCGGGAAAAAGACCCGCTCGCCGACATTCGACTGTTCGTTCCAGATATCGAGCGTATTGTTGTTGGTGACCTTCTGCACCGCAATAGTGACCGAGCGGCGCTTCCCCTGCGCCATGATATGTCGCGGCAGGATCAGCGACCCCGCCGTGGCGCCGACAAGGCCAAGTGTGTGACGACGTGTGATAGGCATTTCCGTCTCCTGTCAGTTCGGGCATCGCTCTGATCCGTTTGGACCGCGTTGTGGTCCCGCGATGTGACTGATGGGTGTCAGATCAATGAAGGAAACGTGAATTCCCACTCCGCGATGAAGTGGCGGCAGCTTGGCGGAAAACGGGAGGGAATTCCGGTTTTCCGCCAGGTTTTTCGTTGGAAATAGAAGTGGTTTCTAAAAGGCGAAATTGCCTTGACCGGCAACCGGCACAAGTCGGGGCGTTCTCTGCGCTTCGCTGCGGCGATGGCTTCATTTTCCGCCCCTGTATCAGGGACGGATCATGCCGATGGAAATCAACGAATATCCGGGCCTCAGGCCCCCGGCGGACAATCGGTTTCTACAGGATAAGGAAAGCGCTTTGACCGTCCTGATAGGTGTCGACGACGGGCGAGGTCTGTCCCGGTCCCACGATCACACCGAAATTCAGCACGGTCCACATGTCATTGGCCTTGACCGTGATCAGATGGTGCTGAAACGATCTGCCCATGCCACCGCCATCTTTCGGATCGCACCGTGACGAACCTACGCCGCGGGTCATGTAATTGGCTGGGGTCAGTTCAAGGAGGGTCTTTCCCGTAACCTTGTTCTGCCCGACAAGGCTGGCGCAATTCGCGTCATGGTGGAAATTCAGGAAATTCTTGTCTTGACCGTTATCGTCGGGGGCCTGCGTCTCGTTGACGACAAGGCCGCAGCCGTTCATCGCGCCGGTGACCACGATCGTGCCGTTGGGCGCATCCTTGGGCACCGTGACCGAGCCCACGCCATTGGGCTGAAACGGGAAATAATAGTCGGGATTGGCGCCTTCCTGAACCGCGCCCCAGTTCAGACGGATCACACCGTCTTCCCGGCTGGTCGAGAAAAGCCTGCATGGGCCAGCGGACTGGCCAGCGAATGAAAGCGCATCAACCACGAATTTGGCTGAAGATAAAACCTGTGCAGGATTGGCACGTAATGAAGCCAGATTGGTCATGTGGGATTTCCTGAAGCAATAAGGTCAACAACGATTCAGGCGCGAGGCGCAGCATCAGGAAACACCTTTTACGGATTCAGGACAACCGCGGAATCCGGGTTTCGTGCAAGATCGGCTTGATCCGGTCCCGATCCTTTAAAACCCGTGGCGATGCCTGCGCGTGCCGAAGACGACTTCGCGCACGCGAATCCTAGCCAGCCGGTGAACGCGAATCGTCGCAGGGGACAGCGTGACGAAAGATGCCGGGCCTGCGGCTTTCTTGCGGACCCGGTTATTCGCCCGGGCCTCTTATGCCTGCCGCTGGGCGGAGGTGGCTTCGCGCATCAGCATGAGATGGAAGCCTCCGCCCAGCACCGCGCCGATGATCCATCCAAAGCCGGACAGGCTTGCGAATGCGGGCACCCATACGGTCGCGACCGAGAAGACCGCCGCGACGCCGAAAGCGATGATGGCCTTGCGATTCCAGCCGCCTTCGTAGTGATAGACCCCATTCGGATCGGTACTGAACAATGCATCCACGTCCAGCTTCTGCTTACGGATCAGGTAATAGTCGGCAATCAGGATGCCATAAAGCGGCGCCAGCACCGCGCCAAGCGTATCGACGAAAGCCGCAATCCCGACATTCGAGATGAAGGAGACCCACAGCGCGCCGATGAAGAACGCAATCACCGCGGTGATGATCCCGCCCGTCCTGGCCGAGATCAGCTTGGGGGCGAGGTTGGCGATATCATAGGCGGGCGGGATGAAATTGGCGACCAGATTGATGCCGACCGTGGCGGCAAAAAAGGTGATCGCGGCAATCAGTGTCAGCCAGGTATTGCCCACGCGATCCACAATATCGGCCGGGTTGATCAGTTTCTCGCCGAACAGCACCACAGTCCCCGCCGTCACGAACAGGGCAATGAACGAGAACAGCGCGATCGAGACCGGCAGGCCCCAGAAATTGCCGCGCCGCATCGCCTGCTCATTCGAGACAAAACGCGAGAAGTCGCCGAAATTGATCACCACGGCGGCGAAATAGGCGATCATCGTTCCGACCACGGTGATGAAGCCGATGACGGGGCCACGCGGATCGGTCGCGTCATCGCCCTCGAAAATCGATCCCAGCGCCGTAAAGATGCCATTCCCGGCCTTCCACCAGATTATGAACATCAATGCGATCATCACCGCATAGACGAAGGGACCGGCCCAGTTCAGGAAACGCCCGACCCAGTTGATGCCCATCATGAACAACCCAAGCTGGAAGACACAGACGATGACATAGGACAGCCAGTCGATGCCGTTCATCCCCAGAAAGCCCGGCCCGCTTTCGCCTCCGAACAATGTATGCAGCAAAAGCGCGACAGCCGTCGAGGCGAAATAGGTCTGGACGCCGTACCAGAAGATCGCGACGATCCCGCGGATCGTTGCCGGGAAACGTGCGCCGTAAATCCCCATCGCCGCGCGCGCGATGACGGGATAGGGTACGCCGTAGCGCACCGAGGGGCGGCCGCTGAGATTGACCAGCCCCATGACGATGAACCCCGCCAGAACAATGCCGCCAAACACGGCCCAGCCGTTGAGCCCATAGGTGATAAAGAGCGACGCGGCGAGCGTGTAGCCGAACAGGCTTTGGATGTCGTTGTTCCAGACATTGAAAATCTCGAACGCGCCCCATTGCCGCTTATCTGCGGGAATAGGGGCCAGATCCTCGTTGTAAAGCGCGCCGTCCAGCGGCGGCTGGCTGTGTGATTGTGTCAAGGCAAACCTCCTTCTGCGTGGTAGGGGCCGCTTCGCCATCAACAGGACCGCGCCGGCCTTCTGGGTTGTTTCATAAAATGTTAGTAGATATTTTAGCTATTAACGTAGATATCGTATCAGAAAATACGTTACGGGATATACTGAAAATTCGCTGGCCGTGATTCGTATCAGGCCGGATCCGGGAAGGGGTGCCATGAGTGACGACAAGATGCTGAACAGGCGGGCACAAGTGTCTTTGACCGAGGCATTGCGGCGCGGCGATCTGCGTTCGGGTCAGTTCCTGTCCATGCCGCAGCTTGTGCAGATCCTCGGCTATCCCATGGCCGCGGTACGCGAGGCGGCCCGATATGCCAGTCTGTCTGGCTGGATGGATATTATCCCCAAGCGCGGCGTGCAGGTGCTGGAGGCGCGTTCCGACACGATCAGGGAAAGTCTGGACGCGCGGATGGTGCTGGATCAGGAAGGCGCGCGACGGCGGATCCGCCTGGATCTGCTTGCGGAACTGCCGAAATTGCGCCACCGGCACGAACAGATGCTGGCCGAGGCGTCGCGCGAAAGCGCGCCGGATTTCTCGGCGCGGGCGGTGGCGGTCGATCTGTCACTGCATGACTATCTGGCCGAGGGGCTGGGCAACTCGGTCCTGCGTACCGGCTATGATGCGAATCGGGTCCGCATTGCCATCATCCAGCGCGTCCGCCCCTTCGTGCAGGAGCGGATCCAGTCCTCGATGCAGGAACATCTGCGCATCATCGAGGCCATGGAACGCCGCGACCTGCTTGCCGCCATCGATGCGATTTCGCTTCATTGCGAGCGGACGCAATACTGGTGGGGCGCCAAGACCTGAGGGCGGCACCGACGCCGCCCTCGATCATGAAGCCCGGCGCTGCCGGTTCAGATCAGGCTCTCCGGATGGATCGGAAAGCGCTTTGGCCGTATGCCGGTGGCGTGCCAGACGGCATTGCCGATCGCGCCGACAGTTCCCGTAACGCCCAGCTCTCCCACGCCCTTGATGCCAAGCGAGTTCACGAAGGGATCGTCCTCATGCACGGTCAGGGCTTCGATCATGGGCACATCGGCATTGACGGGGATATGGTAGCCGGCAAGGTCGGCATTGGTGAAACGCCCGGTCCGGACGTCGTGGATCGCTTCTTCCTGCAGGGCGAAGCCGATGCCCCAGATCATGCCGCCCAAAAGCTGACTGCGGGCCAGATGCGGGTTGACGATCCGTCCCGCCGCAAAGGCCCCGATCAGGCGGCTTACGCGGACCTGTCCCAGATCCGGATCGACCAGCACTTCGGCAAAGACCCCGCCATGCGAGAACATGGCCCGTTCCGGCTCGCCTTCCCGTGCGCCCTTGCCATCGCCCCGCAGAAGGTCAAGACCTGCGCGGGCCAGGATGTCTTCATAAGCTTCGGATCGGGTATCGTCGTCGTTGCGGTAAAGCCTGCCGCCGCGTGCCGTCACGCCTGCGTTATCCGCGCCGAACAGGGGCGAGGCGGGATCGTTTAACGCAAGCTCTGCCAGTTGGCGTATTGTGTCGGCGCCCGCATTGAACAGCGCGGTTCCCGCCGTGGCGGTATGCCCCGAGCCTCCTGCCACTCCGGCATCCGGCAGGCTGGACTGCCCCGAGCGGAATTCCAGCCGGTCGATATCGATGCCAAGCCCGTCCGCCGCAATCTGCGCCAGTGAGGTCCATGCGCCCTGCCCCATATCCGCGGCAGATGTCTCGACCACGGCGGAACCGTCGGCGCGCAGTGTCGCATGGGCAGCGGCCTGAAACATCGGGCACGGGAATTGTGCCGTGCCCATGCCCCAGCCTTTCAGCAATCGGCCCTGTTTCATACTGCCGGGTTCCAGCGGCCGATCCTTCCATGCGAACGCCTCGGCGGCCTGTGCGTAGCATTCGCGCAAAGCCTTCGACGAGAATTGCATACCGGTGGCGGGATCCGTTTCGGCATAGTTCCTAAGCCGGAATTCCAGCGGATCGAAACCCATGGCATAGGCGGCATCGTCGATCGCCACCTCCAGCGCGGCCGATCCGGGCGCTTCGCCGGGTGCACGCATCGGACCGGGCGTGCCGGTATCGGCACGGACCGCCCCGTGGGTCGTGCGCATCGCCTTCGTCGCATAGACGCTGTGCGAGGCATTGGACGCGCTTTCGATGAAATCGTCGAAGCTGGAGGTAACGGCGATCGTATGGTGATCCAGTGCCGAAATATGGCCCTGGGGATCGATATCCAGCTTCAGCGTCTGGCGCGTTGCGGGGCGGTGGCCGACCGGGCCATACATCTGTTCCCGCCGCAGGGCGAGTTTGACGGGGCGGTCGAGATCCTTTGCTGCAAGTATCGCCAGAAGCTGCCCTCCGAACAGGATCGCCTTCGACCCGAAACCACCGCCAAGGAAGGGGCTGCGGATCAGGATCTGCGCGGGATCGATCCCCAGATAGGCCGCGAAGCTTTGCTTTGCGAGGCCGATGGCCTGATTGGGGGTGTCGATCTCTAGCCGGTCTCCGGTCCAGCGGGCGGTGATCGCGTGCGGCTCCAGCGCGTTGTGATACTGGGCAGCGGTCTCGATCACCGTCTCAAGATGCCGCGCGGCACCGGCGCGGGCGGCGTCCATATCCCCGGCTTCCAGTGTCGGCGAGGCCCCGATGCTGACCGTTTCCGGCTGAAAGGGAACGCCGCCATCAAGGCCGATGCGCGGCGTGTCGGCATCATAGCGCGGCGCCAGAAGGCGCGCGCCTTCGGTTGCCGCCTCCAGCGTTTCGGCTACGACAAGCGCGATCGGCTGCCCGGCATAGCGGACGGTATCATCCTGAAGCGCCTCGGTCCGCCAGGCGAAACCGTGGATCTTCTCGTCCGGGCTGACGGCAAGGTCGGGGCGGTTTGCGGGCGTATAGACCTTTACCACGCCGGGATGCGCTTCCGCCGCCGCCACGTCCAGATGCGTCACGCGACCCCGCGCGATGCCTGCTGTGGCGGTGACGGCATGCAGCACGCCTTCGGGGCGATTGTCGGCAGCATAGGTTGCGCGGCCCGTGACCTTCAGCACCCCGTCGCGGCGGGTCATGGACTGCCCGGCATTGGAGCCAAGGCGCACATGGCCCTGAATATTCATGACATCAGCCATTGCAGTCTCCTTCGAAAACCGAGGCGGGCAAAGCGGGCAGCCGGTCCGGTGTGCCCGCCGCCGCGCGGATCAATGCGCGGATGGCGATGCGGCGGGCCAGCGTGATCTTGGCGCGATTGTCGCCAGAGGGCGCAGCGCCTTCGAGGGCAAGATCGGCGGCGCGGGCAAAGGCTTCCTCGGTCGGGGGTTGGCCAGCCAGCGCTTTTTCCGCCGCTCGGGCGCGCCACGGACGGGCGGCGACGCCACCAAGCGCCAGACGGGCCTGTACGATCCTGCCATCCTGTATTTCCAGCGCCGCTGCGGCGGAGACGATGGCAAAGGCGAAAGAGGTCCGCTCTCGCAGTTTCACGTAACGGGCGTTGCGCGCCATGCCGCCGGGATCGGGCAGGCGGATATGGGTAATGATTTCATCCGATTGCAGCGGCGCCGGACCCGCGTCATTTGCGTCGGGCAGAGGATGAAAGCTTTCCATCGGCACCTCGCGCAAGCCATCGGGGCCGGCAATCTCGACCACCGCGTCATAGGCCGCCAGCGCCACGCACAGATCCGACGGATGCGTGGCGATACAGGCTTCTGTCCAGCCCAGGATCGCGTGATTGCGCGTCTCGCCGCCGATGGCAGCGCAGCCGCTGCCGGGTTCGCGCCGGTTGCAGGGTGACAGCGGATCCTGAAAATAGCTGCACCGCGTCTGCTGCATGATGTTGCCGCCGGTGCTGGCCGCGTTCCGAAGCTGTGCCGAAGCACCGGACAACAGCGCCTCGGCCACTGCCGGGAATCGCGACAGGATAACAGGGTGCCGCGCCAGATCGGCGTTTCGGACCATCGCGCCGATCAGCAACCCGCCGTCATGTTCCTCGATATCGTGAAGGGGCAGCCGCGTGATGTCGATCAGCCGGGTGGGACTGATCACCCCGATCTTCATCAGATCCAGCAGATTCGTGCCTCCGGCAAGGATCGCGCCATCCTGGGTTGCGGCGCTCATCGCGGCGTCCAGCGTTTCGGCCCGCGTATATTCGAACAGATTCATGCCGCATCCTCCCGGTTCATGGCGCGGGTGGCCTTTAACACCGCCTCGGTGATGCCGGCATAGGCGGCGCAGCGGCAAAGATTCCCGCTCATGCCTTCGCGCACGCGTTCGGGATCAAGGCCGGCTTCGCCTTCGGCGATCAGTGCCACGGCCGACATGATCTGACCGGGCGTGCAATAACCGCATTGAAAGCCGTCGGCTTCGATGAATGCGGCTTGCACGGGATGCAGAAGGTCGCCCTGCGCCAGCCCTTCCACCGTGGTGATTTCGGCCCCGTCATAGGACAGCGCCAGAGCGAGGCAGGAATTGATGCGCCGACCGTCGATCAGCACGGTGCAGGCGCCGCATTGACCGCGATCGCAGCCCTTCTTCGTGCCGGTAAGACCGATACGTTCTCTCAGGACATCCAGAAGTGTGGCGCGGGGGTCGTCTATCGGAATATCCTGCGATGTTCCGTTTATGGTCAGCTTCAGTATTTGTGTCATCTTTCCCTCTTTGGCGATAAGCTGGTGGGGAAGTCCGGCCGGTATGGCCACGGAGACAAATATACGGAGGGAGCCTCCGTTTTGCAAGAACGAAGGAAGTGCAGACGGGAAAATGTGCAAGCTGACGCCGAAAACAAGGAAACCACGTGCCGATCAGATCCGCAATCGCGAGCGGCTGCTAGAGGCCGCGCGCAAGGTGTTCCGTTCCGACAACGGCAGCCTGGAGGCTGTAGCGCGGCAGGCAGAGGTTGGCATCGGCACGCTTTATCGTCATTTCCCGACACGCGAGGCGCTGTTCCAGGCCGTCTATGCCCGCGAGGTCGCGGCGCTGGAGACACAGGCGCAACAGGGCGAACTGGCGGCCTGGATGAAGGCGGCGCTTGAGATGATGGCGACCAAGGGTGGCATGGTTGCGGCTCTTGAACCCGTGCTGGACAAGGACGCGCCGTTTTTTACCGAACAATCGGCGCGGATGGGCGCCGCAGTGGGCCGTCTGCGCGATCAGGCGGTCGCGGCCGGAGAATTACGACCCGATGTTACCGCCGAGGATCTGATGCGCGTGCTTCTTGGCCTCAGCTATGGTCCCGGCGCGGACGCGTCGCGTTCGGGGCTGCTGCTGGATGTGTTTCTTGACGGGCTCAAGCCGGAATGAAAGCCTGAGAAATTGGCAGCTTGAAAGCTCATGTCCTCCGGGCCGCTGTGGTTTTTTAATCCGATCATGGACGCGATCTGAAACTCGACAGCAGCAGGTGATCTTTCCGCAGTGAACAAGTTTTCGGCGCAATGCCCGATATTTCAGCAGCAGTTCAGATACCGGACAGAAAAGGATATTCACTGTCACGAAAGTTTTTAGCGGGGCGGGCTTTCCATAGGATGGTTTGGCGACAGCTTCCAACAAGGATGACGCCATGAACCTCATGAAAGTCTCTGCGGCCCTCTTGCTTGCAACGCTTCCCGCCGCTGCGCAGGCTCAGGAAGCCGCGCCCGGGCTGAGCGCCGGGGATACGGCATTTGTCGCCACCTGCGCCCTGATCGTCATGCTGATGATGCTGCCGGGGCTTGGACTTTTTTATGCTGGAATGACACGCAGCAAGAATGTGCTGTCCGTATTGACCCAGATATTCGCCACGATCGCATTGGTTTGCGTGTTGTGGATCGTCTTTGGCTATTCGCTTGCCTTTGACACCGACACCTCGTGGAACCCGGTGATAGGTGGTACGGCCAAGCTGTTTCTGGCCGCAGTGGCGCAGGACAATGTGGTGGGCACAATCCCCGAATATCTTTACATCCTGTTCATGATGATGTTCGCGGCCATCACGCCGGCGATCATCGTCGGCGCGTTCGCCGAACGTATGAAATTTTCGGCCGTTCTGATCTTCATGGCGCTCTGGCTGACGATTAACTACGTTCCCATGGCCCATATGGCATGGGGTGGCGGATGGGTGTTCGATATTGGCGTCCAGGATTTCGCGGGCGGCAATGTGGTGCATCTGAACGCCGGCATGGCGGCCCTTGTCTGCGCATTGGTCATCGGCCCGCGCAAGGGTTACGGCACGGCGATGATGGCGCCTCACAACATGACGATGACCTATGCCGGGGGCGCGATGCTGTGGGTCGGCTGGCTTGCCTTTTGCGGCGGTTGTGCATTGGCGGCGAATGGCTACAGCGCGCTGATCATGCTGAATACGATTCTGGGCGGAGCGGGCGGCGCGCTTGGATGGATGGCGGTCGAATGGGTTCACCGCAGGAAGCCAAGCACTTTCGGTCTGCTGTCCGGCTGTATCAGCGGATTGGTGGCCATCACGCCGGCCTGTGGTTTTGTCGGCCCCGCGGGCGCAGTCGCCGTCGGCTTCCTGGCCGCGCCGGTCTGTGCCTATGCGGTTGAAAGCGTCAAACACCGTTTCGGCTATGATGATTCCTTCGATGTCTTTGGCGTGCATGGTGTCGCCGCGATGGTCGGAGGTGTCCTGACCGTGATTTTCGCCGCCCCCGGCCTTGGCGGACTCGGCTATCCCGAGGGTCGCGGCATGATGGCCCAGATGGCGCCGCAGGTGCTGATCATGGGCTTCAGTATCCTGTTTTCGCTGATGACGACATGGATCGCGCTGAAGATTGCCGATGCGCTGGTCGGTTTGCGTGTCAGCGAAGATGACGAACTCGAAGGTCTGGATACGGCTACCCACGGAGAGGTTGGTTACCGGTTGGGCGATGGCGTTTATGCGGGCGCGGCTGTTCAGCCTTTGACCGATGATCATACCCGCGTGACGGCTTCATCGGTGGTCACGCAGACTGCCTGATCCGGGTTGCAGACAGAAAGGCAGGGCCGGACGGTAGCCGTCCGGCCCTTCGGCATTCATAAGGCTTTTTTCAATCTTGCAGGCTGAACGCGGATCCGCTGTGGGGCCTGATCTTTCTTGCGGATATCGTGCCGGTCTTCGATATCTCGTGCCACCGAATTTTTCGCCTGCCCGACGCCGCGCAGGCATGATCCGGGCCATCCTGAAAAATCGCATCCACTGTTTTTCTGACGCGCCATAGGAAAAACTTCTCTCCGGCTCATGAACTTTAGAATGGTCAGGCCCGGTTCGATGGACAATAATAACGACCAATTTAGTCGTGATATATTTCACTCGAATAAACCCCATTGAAAGGAGAAGCGATGACCATCGAATTGCTGAACCGGGAAGCCCTGAAGCCCACCGTTCAGGAGCACATTCCGCGCCCGGCAGCAACGGAAGCGCAGCTTCAACTGTTATCCTGGGCCGCGCCGGTGGCGATTCTGCTGGCGTGGGAAGTGGCCAGCCGTGCGGGGCTGATCGCACCGCAGGTATTGCCCGCCCCCAGTTCTGTCGCTGAAACCGCGTGGCGGCTGACCGTATCGGGCGATCTTTTCAAGCATCTGGGGGCCAGTCTTCTGCGCGCGGCCATCGGGTTTGTAATCGGGGGCGCGATCGGCTTTGCGCTGGGGGTCCTTGTCGGCTTCTCACGCGTGGCCGAGGCGTCGCTTGACAGATCCATCCAGATGATCCGGGCGATTCCGTTTCTGGCGCTGCTGCCTCTGGTGATCGTCTGGTTCGGAGTGGACGAAAGCGGCAAGATCTTCCTTGTCGCTCTGGCAGTGCTGTTTCCCATCTATATCAATACCGTGCTGGGCATACGGCAGGTGGATCCAAAACTGCTGGAACTTGCCCGCGTGACCGGGCTTTCCCGGATGAAAACCATCCGCAAGATCATCCTGCCGGGCGCGATGCCGTCGATTCTGACTGGTGTGCGCTATGCGCTGGCAACCGCGTGGCTGGCGCTGGTCGTCGCGGAAACGGTGGCGACAACAAGCGGCATCGGCTTTCTGGCGATGGACGCGCGAGAGTTTCTGCAAACCGACGTCATCGTTCTTGCCATTCTGATCTATGCGGTGATCGGCATCAGTGCCGACGGGCTGGCCCGGTTTCTGGAGCGGAAGCTGCTTGCCTGGCATCCGAATTATGCGAAAGAGGGCAGAAAATGACCACCGACACCGCTGTGATCGTCCGCAACCTGCGCCGCCGCTATGGCGAGCGTGTGGTGATCGACGGATTGGATCTGACGATCCGCAAAGGCGAGTTCGTGGCGCTTCTGGGCGAAAGCGGCTGCGGGAAAACGACATTGCTTCGCGCCCTGGCGGGACTTGATCCCGTCAATGGCGGGCAAATCGACGGGCCAAAGCAGCCAGCGGTCGTTTTTCAGGAACACAGGCTGCTGCCCTGGGCCAGCCTGTGGGAGAATGTCACGCTTGGGGTGGATACCGCACAGGGTCGCAAACAGGCCGAAGCTGCGCTGGGCGAGGTGGGCCTTGCGGGCCGCGAAGAGGATTGGCCGCGCAACCTGTCGGGCGGTCAGGCGCAGCGGGTGGCACTGGCCCGCGCTTTGGTGCGGGAGCCGCAGCTGATGCTTCTGGACGAACCCTTTGCCGCCTTGGACGCACTGACGCGGATCAAGATGCATGTCCTGATCCGCGAGTTGGTCGCCCGGCACAGGCCCGGGGTGCTGCTGGTCACGCATGACGTGGATGAGGCCATCGCGATCGCCGACCGGATTCTTGTCATGCGGAATGGCGGTATCGCGGCCAGCTATCTGACCGCGGACATTGCTCCGCCAGCGCTGCGTGAAACATTGCTGCAGGAACTTGGCGTCGAAAGCGATAGCCGTGCGGCCTGATCTGAACCGGATTCATTGAATAATTGCAGGACGCCCCCGGGGCGTTTGCGTGCAGTTCGCCAAAACTCAAGGAGACTGACATGGCCTTCACCCTGAATCGCCGTCACCTGATCGGGGCCGGTGCTGCGCTTGGCGCGGCCTCGGTCCTGCCCGGCTTATCCCTTGCCCGCACCACCGACACGGTCCGCGTGGGCTGGGGCAAGGGCAGTATCACCCAGATTTCCCTTCAACGGGGCGAGTTCGAAAAGAACCTGAAGGACAAGGGCATCAAAGTGGAATGGGTCGGCCCCTTTCCAAACCACGCCCCATCCCTGCAGGCAGTGGTCGGCGGCAGTGCCGATTTTGGTTTCTGGGGATCGACCACGCCTGCGCTTGCCGCGATCATCGCGGGTTCGCCACTGGTTTTCACGCAATTCCTGGTTTACGGGCCGCGTTCGACCGCGATCATCGTGAAAAAGGACAGCGGCATCGACAATGTTCAGGATCTGGCGGGTAAGCGCGTTGCCGTCAATCGCTCGGGTCTGGGCGAATTCCTTGTCGTCGCCGCGTTGGAGCAGAACAACGTCCCGCGCGACAGTGTCGAGTTCGTTTATCTGAACCCGCCGGATGCGGCGCCTGCTTTTGGGCAGGGAAAGGTTGACGCCTGGTCGATGTGGTCGCCCGGTGTCGATATCGCGCGGGATAAATTCGACGCCAAGGATATCTTCTTTGAAGGGACCGATCTCGATTACCTGATCGACTACTCGTCGCTCGTGTCGCTGCGCAGCTTTGCCGAAGAGAATGGCGAACTGGTCCGTGAAGTCATCGATGCTTTCAAGACCGAAGGCGATTGGATGTCCGAGAACCCCGAGGAATCCGAGAAGATGATCCAGAAAGAGGCGGGCTATAACGACACCGTCCGCGATCACCTTGCCGCCCTCAAGCGGCGCAATGTCTTTTACGAAGCCGACGACCCGGCCTTTCTAAGCGATTTCCAACGCGCTGCGGATTGGCTGGTCGAGCGTAAAATTCTGCCGCAACCGATTTCCGTCGCCGATCATGTCGTGCGCGTTCCAGGAGTGTGATCCATGAAGAAACATGTCCGATTGGGTGTAAACGTGCTGGCCTCGGGCCGGCATGACGCCGCATGGAAGAAACTGCCCGATGCGGGGCAACTTTCCACCGATATCGACACATTCGCCCGCATCGCAAAGATCGCCGAGCGGGGCAGGATCGATGCGCTGTTCCTTGCGGATGGCCCCGGCGGGCTGGTCGAGGAAAGCTTCACCCGCCCCTGGCGGGCGCTGGATCCGGTGGCGCTGCTTTCGGCGCTTAGTCAGCAGACACAGTCTATCGGGCTGGTCGCGACCACATCGACCATTTTCGGCCATCCCTATGTGGTTGCGCGTCAGATTGCCTCACTCGACCATATCTCCGGGGGACGGGCGGCCTGGAACATCATCACCAGCCAGACGCCCGTGGCGCTCGCGGCTTATGGGATAGACAAGGGCTTCGGTCAGGATGAGCGCTATATCCGTGCCGATGAGTTCGCGCAGATCGTCACCGGCCTCTGGTCCTCGCTTCCGCAAGAGGCGATCCTGTGCGATGCCGACCGCAATATCTTTGTTGATGTGGACCGAACGCGGCCCATCGATGTGCAGGGGCGGCACTTCCGCAGCCGCGGCAGCCTGTCGGCGCCGGTCGGGCCGCAGGGACGGCCGGTCATTTTCCAGGCGGGGCAATCCGAAGACAGCAAAGCCTTCGGGGCAAAATGGGCCGACGCCCTGTTCACCGGTCAGCGGACCATCGACGGCGCGCAGAAATTCTACGGCGACGTCAAGGCGCTGGCGCGGGCAAACGGCCGCGATCCGTCGCAGCTTCTGGTGATGCCCGGGCTGTTTCCGATCCTTGGCGGTACCGAGGAAGAGGCGCTTCGCCGCAAGGATGATCTTGACGCGGGGCTGGATATCGCCTTTCTGCATAACGAACTTGCGCGTCACTTCGCGCTGGATCCCGATGATCTTCCGCTGGACCGGGTTCTGCCTTTCCACCTGATCGATACGCGCGAACCGCATGTCCCCATCGCGTCACGCTGGCCGCGCAAGCAGATCCTGTCCGAAGCCCGCCCCGCCAACTGGACGGCGCGGCAGGCGGCATTGTCGAACATTATCGGCGGGCACCGCATGATCGTCGGCACGCCCGAGCAGGTGGCCGAAAATATTCTGCATTGGATCGATAATGGCGCGGCGGACGGGTTCAATCTGAACATAGACATCCAGACTTCGGGCCTTGAAGACCTTGTGGACGGGCTGATTCCCGTGCTGCAGCGCGCGGGCCGCTTCCGCACCGAATATGAAGGGCGGACCCTGCGGGATCACCTTGGCCTTGCGCCATTTGTCGACCAGCGCGACCTGCCCCCTATCCGCGTCAGAACGGAGGTCTGAGATGCTGCGCGAAACATTCCCCAAAACCCAGACCGTGCCTGCCTTTGTGCCTGACTGGTCATCGGTGACCCATCGTCTGGGATTCGCGCCGGTCTTTGACCGCTTCGCCGCAGGCGCCGCAGAGCGCGATACCGGTCGTCATCTGATCTTCGACGAAACGAAAGAGCTGAAACGCCTGGGCTTCGGCGCTTTGCGGATCGATCTGGAGGACCGCGCTTCCCTGACGCTGCCCGAATTTTTCCCTGTGGTGCGTGATCTCGCGGCGGCCGATCCGAATATCGCCCATGTATTCCGCAATCACTTCTTTGCCGTCGAAACCCATCGCCGGACCCCTCGCGCGCGGTTTTCCAACCGGGTTCTGGGACTGGCCCGTGAAGGCGCGATGTTCGGTATGGCCTTTAACGAGGTCAGCAACAATCCGGCAGGAGGCGTGAACTATCTTCCATCTGCGCGGCTTGAACGGGATGGCGACGGTTTTCGCATTTCGGGCACCAAGATCTATTCGACCGGCAATATCTATGCCGATTTCTTGTTCGCCTCGGCGGTCGATGCCGATGGCGAGGCCCGGCAATTCTTCATCCCGACCAGTGCGGAAGGTGTGCTGCTGGAAGATGACTGGGATGGTTTCGGCCAGAAGCTGACCGGGTCGGGCAAGACGGTGTTCGACCGGGTCCGGGTCGACAGCTCTGATCTTTACGACCTTTCGCAGCGTGACCCCGATGAACCGTTTCTTTACGGCTATACGTTCCATCAGATCTATCTGACCACGATCATCTCGGGGATCGTCGACCGGATCCTGCGTGACGCGGTGGAACTGATCCGGGCCCGCAAGCGGAACTTCTATCATGCGCTGCACGACCATCCTTCGGAAGAACCCGAATTACAGTCCGTCGTCGGCCGGATCGCGGCATACCGGGCGGCCATCGGCGCAGTAACCGAGCGTGCCGCCGATGCGTTGGACCGCGCATGGGCAGGGGCCGAGGGGCCGGATGCCGTGGAGCTGTCGATATCCGCCTCGATCGCCGCAGCCGAAGCCAAGGTTGTCACCGATGAGACCGCGGCGGTGCTGGCCGGCCTGCTGATCGATGTATCCAGCGGAAGCGGAGTCAGCGCTTCACGCGCGCTGGACCGGCACTGGCGCAATATCAAGGTCATCTCGGCGCATAATCCGCGTGTGTATAAAGAGCGTATTCTGGGGGATCATTACCTGAACGGCACGGCGCCCCCGACTGGGGCCTTCTTCTGAGGAATTGCGTCTTGCATGATGCCCATCCCGAAGCAGCGCCTTGCCCGGGCCAAGGTGATCGGTTTGCACCGCCTCTCCGCACGCGGTAAGCACTTGTGCCGATATGCCTTTCGTCACCCGCCGGATCGCCCCGGCGGATGAGGTTTCCGTAACTCCAGCCAGATCACGAGCCCGTTGATGACCAGAACAATCACCCCCGAAGCCCTGCGTTCCCACTGGTTGAACAACCGCGAGATCGCTCTGATCGATGTGCGGGAGGAATATCCCTATTCGCGGGGCCACGCTTTTTTCGCCCTTTCCGTTCCTCTGAGCGAAATCGAAACCCGGTTGCCTGCCTTGATTCCGCGTCTAGCCGCACCGGTCGCGATCATCGACAATGGCGAAGGTTATGCGGAACCCGCCGCTGCGCGGATCGAGGCGCTGGGATATAAGGATGTCGCCATAGTCGACGGCGGGTTGGCCGCTTATGCTGAACTGGGCGAGATATATATTGACGTGAACGTGCCATCCAAAGCCTTTGGCGAGCTGGTCGAAACCATCCGGCACACGCCATCGCTTCCCGCCGAAGAGGTCAAACGCATTCTCGAAACTGAAAAGGATGTCGTCGTCCTGGATGTCCGGCGGTTTGAGGAGTTCAATACCATGTCGATTCCCGGCGGACAGAGCGCGCCGGGCGGAGAACTGGTCTATCGGGTGAATGATCTGGTCGCGTCGGATGATACCACGGTGATCGTCAACTGCGCGGGACGGACGCGATCGATTATCGGGACCCAGAGCCTGATCAATTCCGGCTTGAAAAACCCTGTATATGCATTGCGCAATGGCACGATCGGCTGGACCTTGGCCGGGCAGGAGCTTGCGCATGGCCGGACGGAACGTGCCCGCGCCCCGTCGACGGCGGGACATGACGCGGCCCGGCGGCGGGCCCGGCAATGGGCGGCGCATGTCGGCGTTCCCGAAATCCCGGCGGCGACGCTTCTATCTTATCGGGCCGAGGCGGAAAGCCGCACGCTTTATCAGTTCGATGTCCGCACCCCGGAAGAATATGCCGAAGGCCATCCGGCCGGGTTTGCGTCGGCGCCGGGCGGGCAGCTTGTGCAGGCGACGGATGAATGGGTCGGTGTGCGTGGCGCGCGTATCGTGCTTTACGATTCCGATGGCGTCCGCGCGCGCATGACCGCAAGCTGGTTGCATCAGATGGGTTGGGACGTATCGGTTCTGGCGGAAGGCGAAACCCCGCCCGCCACCGACGACAGACTGGCTGTGCCGGATTGGTCGCCTGTTCTGGCGGCGGGCGATCTTGTGACCGCCGACACGGATCTGACGGGTGCGGTTTTTGCCGATCTGGCGCGATATGCGGTTTATTCGCGCGGGCATATTCCCGGAGCCTGGTTCATCTCGGGTAACGAACTGGCACGGGATCTGGCGCGGCTGCCGGGGACGGGACCGATTATCCTGACCTCGCCGGATGGAAACAAGGCCGCCGCCAATCTGCCCGCCGCCCGCGCGGTCACGTCGCGCCCCGTACGGGTCCTGAAAGGCGGGACCGCTGCGTGGAAAGCGCAGGGGCATCCGTTCGAGACCGAAGCCCGGCACGCCTCGGATCCCATCGATGCCTATACGCGCCCCTATGAGGGGACCGATAGTCCCAAAGAGAATATGCGGGCCTATATCGAGTGGGAATTACAGCTGAACGCCCAGATGGCGAATGATGGCGGAATTTCGCGCTTCCGCGTGGTGCGCGGCGAACCGGCCGATCAAGGCGGAATTGCCGGGTAAGCTTTGGCGGATCGCGCTCTCTGCTGCCTGTTTACGCCAACTCACAAGGCGATGACGTAAGGTGAGCGGCGTATGGTTGAAATTGCATTTCCTGCGAAGGGGTCATAATGCAGATCGTGGAACTCGATCTTGCCATGCCTCCTCACAGGTTGTTGGCGCTTGTGCAAAAGCCGGCAGCCGGAAAGCGTCGCCATGCATATGAACAGCTCATCTCTCAACGCTCCCCGGACCCATGCGACGGCGGGGTCATCCGGGCGGGCGTGGAAAGCGGTCATCGTCCTTTTGATGGTCCTGTCGGCCTGCGGAGGGCGTCCGGGGCCAGAGACACTTATCCCTGTTGCCAATCCCGGCGCGGGAACCCAGCGCGTAACGCTGCTTGCAGTGACGAACCGCACGAAATCCGCCTCGGTGCCCCCTGTTGTCGGCAACGGAAGGGGCGCGCCAAGCTACGAGGAATTCACGCTTCAGAACCGTGTTTCGGCGCAGTCAAGCGAAGACGAGTTCCGTCATCCCTCCAAGGACCCGTCCGAGGATTTCGTTACGGTCGGCCGCCGGCTGATGGACAAGCCGCGATTCGAAGCCGAGGTTGCGCAAATGGCCGGCACTGGCGACCGGACGATTGCCGTCTTCGTGCATGGCTACAATTACAGCTATCAGGAAGCGGTGTTTCGCCTTGCCCAGTTAAGCGCCGACAGCGACGGCACTTCCGTGCCCATCCTCTTTTCCTGGCCATCCGATGGCCGGACGGCCGGCTATCTTTCGGATCGTGATGCCGCCACCTATGCGCGGGACGATCTTGCCGGGCTTCTGACCTCGCTGACCGGCGTCGATCCGGGCCGGCGAGTCGTTGTCATCGGCCACAGCATGGGCGCATGGCTGGTGATGGAGACGCTTCGGCAGCTACGGCTAAAGGGCAGCAACGGCGTGCTTGGACAATTGGAGGTCGTGCTGGCGGCGCCCGATATCGATATGGATGTGTTCCGCAAACAGGCCGATATCGTCGGCCCCATGTCCGCCCCTCTGACTTTGCTCGTTTCGCCCGATGATCGCGTTCTTGCCGCGTCGGGCAGATTGTCGGGCAACCGCATGCGGCTGGGACGGGCATCGCTGAACGATCCGGAACTGATTGCGCTAGCCGAGCGGAACGGGATGCGGGTCATGGATATCTCTGCCGCGCCGGGCAGCGATGGGCTGAACCACGATCGCTATGTCGGCTTCGCCGCACGTTATGCGCGACTGGAACAGGATCAGCAGCAGGGGGACGAGTTGCGCCGTGCAGGGGTCTATGTTCTGGATACCACGGGCAAGATCCTGTCTGCGCCGTTCAGTGCGGCGGCCACTGTGCTGGGCGGGCCATGAAGCCCCGGCGACCCATCGCCGGGCGCGGCTAGGCCAGCGTCACCCTGTAGCCCAGCTTGTCTGTCCGGTAAATACTGTGGCGTCGTTCAATGGGCCGGCCAAGGATGTCATGCGCAAGCCGTTCCACCTGCAGAAGTGGTGTGCCTTCCACGACCCCAAGGATTTTGGCCTCTTCAGGACCGGCAGGGACGGCGATGATCGTTTCGTCGGCATGCAGCACGATGCAGCCATAGGCCTGTTGGTAAAGAACGTATAGCGCGCTTGGCAAAGGCGCGCGGCGTTCGAGCCCGGAAAACAGATCCGCCGGCACGACCGCGGTCTCGATTGCGCTGGCGACGCCCTGAAGGCTGCGCACACGATTGATTTCGATCACCGTCAGGGGCGCGCCCTGCAATGTCTCGCGCTCGACATCGGTTGCCGGACGTTCAAGAAGCCGCTCATCGATCAGCTCGGGCCGGATGACTTCGCCGTTCCGGTTGCGCAGGCGGAAAAAGTTGAACAGCGAACTGTCCGGCGTCCGTGCCGTAACGAAGGTGCCGCGGCCCTGTTCGCGGCGCACGATGCCATGCTGCTCCAGCATCATCAGTGCCTTGCGCGCCGTCCCCTGCGAGACGCCGGTTTCGCTGGCAAGCTGGGTTTCGCTTGGAAGCATACCCCCCGGAAGCACCTCTCCCGAAGCGATTCGTGCGACGATCGTATCGATGACTTTCTGATAGAGCGGAGAACCCATTGGCGATGCCGTCCTTTGTCATTTTTTTCAGTCTAGCATGAGCCTGCCCGGCAGGAAATAACATATATAATTATTCTTGTATAAGACTTAGTATATATGTTATCTCGGCTCCAAGGATTTCATGCCATCATTGAAAGGGAGGATCCTTTGAGCATTCCGCAACTTCTGGTCCACGATCACGAGGACAATGTCGGCGTTGTCGTCGTCGAAAATCTTGGCGCGGGCACCGATATGCTATGTGTCGTCACGGCCGATAACTCTGATTTCCGGCTGACTGCGAAGGCCGATATTCCGATCGGTCACAAGGTCGCGCTCAAGCCGCTGAAGGCGGGCGATACCGTGATCAAATATGGCGAGGATATCGGCAAGATGGTCGGCGACGCCGAGGTCGGCGGCCATGTCCACGTCCACAACTGCAAAACGAAACGGTGGTAAGTCATGGCTCTTGATTTCAGCAATATGACCGTAAAGGCATGGCGTCGCGAGAACGGCCGGGTCGGCGTGCGCAACCATGTCCTGATCCTGCCGGTTGACGATATCTCGAATGCGGCCTGCGAGGCGGTGGCCAATAACGTCAAGGGTACGCTGGCCATCCCGCATGCATATGGGCGCCTGCAATTCGGCGAGGATCTGGAACTGCATTTCCGCACCATGATCGGTACCGGCGCGAATCCCAATGTCGCGGCGGTCGTCGTCATCGGGATCGAGCCCGAATGGACGCAGGTGATTGTCGATGGCATCGCCAAGACCGGCAAACCCGTCACCGGTTTCTCGATCGAACAGAAGGGCGATTTCGAGACCATCCGGCAGGCAAGCTGGAAGGCCAAGGAATATGTCCATTGGTCGACCGAATTGCAGAAAGAGGATTGTCCGCTTTCGGATCTGTGGGTGTCGACGAAATGCGGGGAAAGCGATACCACGACCGGTCTGTCCTCCTGTCCGACGGTCGGAAACATGTATGACAAGCTGTTGCCGCACGGCCTGTATGGCTGCTTCGGCGAAACATCCGAGATTACGGGGGCCGAGCATATCTGCGAAAAACGCGCCGCGAACCCCGAGGCCGCGGCCAAGTTCAGGAAGATCTGGCAGGCCTATCAGGATGAGGTGATCGAAGCCTACAAGACCTCGGATCTGTCGGACAGCCAGCCGACCAAGGGCAATATCCTGGGCGGGCTGACGACCATCGAGGAAAAGGCGCTTGGGAACCTTGAAAAGATCGGCCGCACCTCGACCTATATCGATGCGGTCGGCCCTGCTGAATCCCCCGAAAAAGGGCCGGGGCTGTATTTCATGGACAGTTCCTCGGCGGCTGCGGAATGCGTGACCCTGATGGCGGCGGGTGGCTTTGTCATCCACACTTTCCCGACCGGGCAGGGCAATGTGGTCGGCAACCCGATCGTGCCGGTCATCAAGATTTCGGGGAACCCGCGCACCCTGCGCACCATGTCCGAACATATCGATGTGGATGTGACCGGCGTGCTGACCCGTGAAATGACCATCGACGAGGCCGGCGATTCCCTGATCGATATGATCGTCCGCACCGCCAATGGCCGCGCGACAGCCGCCGAGGCCCTTGGTCACCGTGAATTCTCGATGACCAAACTTTATCGCAGCGCCTGAGCGCGCTGCCGTCCCGCCGCCCGCTCCGGAGGGGAAGGCGGCGGGTCCGATAGGGCTGTCGGGTGGGCAGGATCGCGCCCGGGACTGCATGGCAAAACGGGCAGGAAGGCCGCATGTCTGGCGCCATCCTTCTTGCTGCTGGTGCGGATGCCGAGCCTTCCCTGTCCGCCGGCCTGCTGCTCTGATTTATGGAAAGGAAGCGGATGTCACGCGTCGTCATCACCGAGTTCATGGATGAAAGCGCCGTTCAGCGGCTGTCTGCGGTTGCTCCGACACGATACGAACCCGATCTGGTCGACCGTCGCGACGATCTGCTTGCGGCGGTGGCCGATGCCGAGGTGCTGGTGGTTCGCAACCGCACCCGTGTTGACGCGGCGCTGCTGGAGGCCGGAAGCGGGCTTCGTGTCGTTGGGCGATTGGGGGTTGGGCTGGACAATATCGATCTGGATGCCTGCAAAGCCCGGGGCGTGCAGGTCTGGCCCGCGACCGGAGCGAATGATCTGGCGGTGGCGGAATATGTCATGACCACTGCCCTGATGCTGCTTCGGGGCGCTTATCTGAGTTCGCATCAGGTGGCGGCGGGCGACTGGCCGCGACAGCGACTTATCGGCGGGGAGCTGTCGGGCCGCGTGATGGGGCTGCTTGGCTTCGGCGCCATCGCGCGTGAAGTCGCGGCAAGAGCCGGGGCGCTTGGCATGACGATCATCGCACATGATCCCCATCTCGATGCGTCCGATCCGGCATGGACCATGGCGGAACCCGTTTCTCTGGATGATCTTCTGGCGCGATCCGACGTGCTTAGCCTGCATGTTCCGCTGACATCGCAAACGCGGCATGTCATCAACGCCGAATCCCTGTCGGGGATGCGCGCCTCTGCGGTGTTGATCAATGCGGCCCGTGGCGGCGTGGTGGATGAGGATGCGCTGGCTGATGCGCTGAAGGCCGGTCGGCTCGCCGGCGCCGCGCTGGATGTCTTTGAGGCAGAGCCGCTGACGGCCGAGGCAGGGGCACGGTTTGCCGGGCTTCCGAATGTCATCCTCACGCCGCATATCGCCGGGGTTACCGAGGAATCGAATATCCGCGTCAGCAGTCTGATCGCGGACAAGGTACTGGATTATCTGAAGGAAAAGGTTTCGTAGATGCCGCGTCTTACCCTGCCGCAAACCCATCGGCTTGTCACCGAAACCCTGATGCGCTGCCGGACTTCGGGGCCGAATGCCGAAGCCGTGGCCGACGCGCTTGTCGCCGCCGAAGAAGTCGGCCAGGCCGGTCACGGACTGCGGCGCGTACCCTCTTATGCCGCGCAGGCGCTGAGCGGCAAGGTTGACGGACATGCAACCCCTGTCACCCGGCAGGGACGGCCGGGCCTGCTGACCGTGGATGCCTGTCACGGCTTCGCCTATCCGGCAATCGATCTGGCAGTGAACTGGCTGACCACCGCTGCGCCGCAACAGGGCATTGCCGTCGCCGGTATTACCCGTTCGCATCATTGCGGGGTTGCGGGTGTTACGGTGGAGCGTCTCGCCGATGCCGGGCTTGTCGGAATCATGTTCGCGAATTCCCCGGCCGCGATGGCGCCCTGGGGCGGGCGCAGGGCATTGTTCGGCACCAATCCGATCGCCTTCGCCGCGCCTCGTCCGGATGGGCATCCTGCCATCGTGGTCGATGTATCGCTGTCGAAGGTGGCGCGGGGCAAGATCATGGCAGCCGAGCAGCGGGGCGATATGATCCCGGCAGGCTGGGCTCTTGACGCCGAAGGACAGGAGACCACCGACCCCAAGGACGCTTTGGCGGGAACCATGGTCCCGATGGGGGATGCCAAGGGCACGGCGCTTGCCCTCATGGTCGAGTTGCTGTCCGCAGGGCTGGTCGGGGCGCATTTCGGTTATGAAGCCTCGTCCTTCTTCAGTGCCGAGGGACCCGCCCCCGGAGTCGGGCAGATGATCCTTGCCATCGATCCGGCCGCCTTTGCCGGGCCGGGTGGGGATCAGGGTCAGGGTTCGGCTGCGGCGCTGGGCCGTATCGATGAACTGGCAAAAGCGATCGAGGCGGAATCCGGCGCGCGCGTACCCGGCACCCGCCGGGCCGAACTGAAACGGCAGGCAGCGGCAGAAGGAATATCCGTCGATGACGCCCTGCTATCCGAAATAGAGGCGTTTGGGCGCCGTGATTCCGCGTAAGGCAAAAAGCCGGTACTGAATCAGTCTTTCGCAGGTGGGGCGGTGGACTCGCGGATGATGAAGGAAAAATTCACCTGCTGATGTTTTATCGGCGTCTGTCCGGCAAGAAGATCGACCAGATAGCGTCCCGCGCGCACCCAGATCTCGTTGGTCGGGATCTGGATTGTGGTCAGGCTGGGAATCAGATGGCGGCTCCAGTCCAGATCGTCAAAGCCGACGACGGAAAGGTCGCGCGGCACGTCGCATCCCATACGGATCGCGGCAAGCATGACACCGTAGGCGATGACGTCATTGCCGCAGATGATCGCGGTCGGCCGGGATTCCCCTTGCAGCAAGGTTCTGGCGGCATCTCCGGCATCCGCCAGACTGTAATCGACCTGCAGCAGCCAGTCCGGCCCCGGTGGGCATCCCTGCTGATCGAGGATCTCCATGATTCCCCTTAACCGGGCCTGGGCACGGTCGTTATTGCGCTGATGCGCCGCTACTACCGCGATCTTCCTGTGGCCAAGCCCGGCGATATAGCGGGCAACCACGCGGCCCGCATCGTAGTTGTCCACGCCGACCGAGGGGTAGGGCTTGGCCGGTTCGCAAAGGCCGACATTCACGAATGGGATACCGTTGGTCTCAAGCAGACGGCGCAGGATCGCGTGGCGCTCGTCTCCGCGCAGGATCAGGGCGTCTATCCCCCGCGCCACGAGGTTCCGGGCCTGCTGCAACTCGACATCGATATCATATTCATTCGTCGCAAGAAGCAGAAGATAATCCTTCGTCGCCAGATAGCTTTGCAATGCCTGAAGTCCCTGGGCGAACATCGCGTTGTCCACGGTGGGAACGATGGCCCCGATCGTGCGCGTGCGTCGCGAGGATAAGGCCCGTGCCGAGGCATGCGGTATGTAACCGGTTTCATCTATCACGCGACTGATCTTATCGCGCAGATCCGCGCCAACCGATTCGGGTTTGTTCAGGAAGCGCGATACCGTGGCGGTAGAGACCCCGGCACGGCGTGCGATGTCCCGAATGCCTATGGAGCGCGCTTGCACAGCCGATTTCGCGGGATTTTCTTTTCTCATCTATACCTCCAGGACCTTTCTACCCGGCATTTCGCAGACAAGACAACACTGATTGCCGCGATCTGGCCGGCGGGAATCGTTGACGCCTCAATTCACAGATGATATGTAACCGGTTACAGGTTTCGAGAGAAGCAGGCAGGGAGGAGAATCGATGTATATCACGCGCAGGGGGATCGCCTGTCTGACGGCGGCGCTGGCGACGGCCTGGGTGACTTCCGCCGCCGCCCAGGAATTCGACTGGAAGGCGCATTCGGGCGAGACGATCACATTTCTCGCCAACAGCAACCCATTGGGGCAATTGCTGATCGATCATGCCGATGAATTCGAGGAATTGACCGGCATCACTCTTGAGGTCGACAGCTATCAGGAACAGCAAATGCGCCAGCGCCTGATGACGGTCATGAACGCCCGCAGCGATGAGGTGGACGTCTTCATGACACTTCCCTCGCGCGAGGGGATGCAGTTCGCCTCGGCGGGCTGGTATGCGGATCTGACGCCGTATATTCAGGACAGCGTTTCGCCCGATTACGACGCAGACGGTTTCGGCAAGGCGCTTATGGACGCTGCGACCTTTGACGGGCAATTGACCGCGGTGCCGCTGAATATCGAGGGGCCGCTGCTCTATTACAGGACGGATGTCTTCGAGGAATGCGGTCTCGATGCGCCTTCTTCGCTGGAAGGGCTTGCGGATACCGCTGCCAAGCTGAAGGAATGCACCGATCTTACGCCTTTCGCATCCCGCGGTCTTGCTCCGGCGGCACCTTATACTTTCTCGGCCTTCATGCATAACATGGGCGGCCAGTATATCATCGACGGCGAATCCGCGATGTGCTCGCCCGAGGCAAAACAGGCGCTGACTCTCTATTCCGATCTTCTGAAGAATTATGGGCCTCCGGGTGTGGTCAATTACAGCTTCCAGCAACTGACCGCGCTGTATAGCGCCGGGCGTTCGGCGATGTCTTTCGAATCCTCGAATGAATTCGGCCTGATCATGGAAAGCGGCGACCGGCTGGAAGATACCGCCATCGTTCCGTTGCCCGAGGGTCCGGGCGGATCGCATCCCACGGTGATCGGCTGGGGGATGGCGATCTCGGCCAATTCGGCCAAGCCCGATGCCGCCTGGTATTTCCTGCAATGGGCGTCCAGCCCCGAAATGCAGGCCAAATTCGCGCTGGAAGGTATCGCCCCCCCGCGCGCAGCCGTCGCGGATTCCGCCGATTACAAGGCTTGGCTGGAAGAAAGCCCTGTGCGCCAGCAATGGCACGATGCGCTGGCCGTTCTGGCGGAAACCGGCACGTCGGAAATCGGCTATCCGATCATCGCAAATCCGGAATCGCGGGAACATATCGGTCAGGCGATTGGCGATATGCTGCTTGGGACGGCCTCGGTCGATCAGGCCTGCGCCAAGGCGGATACGGCGTTGAACGAATTGATCGCCCGCGACTGAACGACCTGTGAATGCAGATGCGACCGGCGGGGTGCCGCCGGTCGGTCCTGAGGCCATGACCGAATGAGGGGATCAGCTCCGTGTCATCGGAATCTTTCCAATTGCCATCGTCTTTCCGGGTTGCCGTGATCGGTGGAACCGGCGGTATCGGATCCGCCATTACCAGCGAATTTCTTGATCTTGGTGTGAATGTCACCGCCACGGGCGCGACCGAGGCCGAACTGGCCCAATGCGCGCTGGCCGGTCACGACCGCCTGACGCTTGCCGCAGTTGACGTGACGGACGCGTCGTCGGTGCAGGCATTCGCCGCGGGTTTCGACAGGCTGGATGCGTTGATCAACGCTGCGGGCATCCTGCGACGCGACGCCGAATTCGATCTGGAGGTCTTCCAGCAGGTGATCGACGTTAACCTGACAGGCGTCATGCGCTGCTGCACCGCATTTCGGGGGGCGTTGGCCGCTGCTGGCGGAAGTATCGTCAATATCGCCTCGATGAACGCGTTCGCGGCCTTACCGCGGCTGCCCGCCTATTGCGCCTCGAAGGGCGGGGTGGTGATGCTGACCCGCGCGCTGGCCCATGCCTGGGCGGCTGATGGGATCCGCGTTAACGCCGTGGCGCCCGGCTATATCGAGACGCCGCTGAATGCCGAGGGCCGCAAGGATCGCGCCCATTACGACCGGATCGCCGGGCGAACCGCGTTCAAACGCTGGGGTCAGCCGGAAGAGGTCGCCGGAACCGTTGCCTATCTGTGCATGCCCGCCGCCCGCTATGTGACGGGCAGCGTGGCGGCGGTTGATGGCGGCTTTCTGGCGGGCTGAAGGGAGATGCCATGAGGGTCGAACAAAATCATCGCGGACAGATGGCGGCGATGTCGATGCCGGCGCTGGTCTTTACCGTCGGCATGATCGCTTTTCCGTTCCTTTACACGATCTGGATGAGCTTTCAGACCTATTCCTCGACCGGGCAGGTCACGGGGTGGGGCGGCGACAACTATCTGCGTATGGTCGTGGACGGGCAATTCTGGAACGGTATCTGGATTACCCTTTATCTTTACGTGCTGTCGCTGGTCATGCAGCTTGTGCTGGGCACCGGGCTTGCGCTTTTACTGTTCCGGGCCAAGCGGTTGCCCGGTATCGTCCGGTCTCTGTTCATCTCGCCCTTCATGATGCCGCCGGTGGTGGCGGGGATGATGTGGCTGGTAATCCTCGATCCGTCCCTTGGCGCGGCGAACTGGATCCTGACATCGCTGGGGCTGCCGCCATCGGCATGGCTTGCCTCGCCCGTGCTGGTGGTGCCGACGCTGGCGATGATCGATACATGGCAATGGACGCCCTATGTCGCATTGATCGTGCTGGGCGGGCTGCAATCCCTGCCGCCCTCGGTCTATGAGGCCGCCGAGATCGACGGCGCCTCGCGCAGGGCGGTGTTCTTCCGGATCACCCTGCCGCTGCTGTTGCCTACGCTGGTGACGGCGATGATCCTGCGCTCGGTCGATCTGCTGCGCTTCTTCGACCTGATCTACATCACCACGCAGGGCGGGCCGTCGAACCATTCGATGACGCTGAACATCTATGGTTTCCGCGTCGGTTTCGAGTTCTTCCAGCTAGGCTATGCCGGCGCATTGATGGTCACCCTGTCGGTTCTTGTTCTGGGCGCGGTGATGGCCTTCAACCGCCTGCGCGCCGTGGTGGAGTGGTAATATGGCGATGAAACCTTCGGATTCCCGCTGGCTCGACTGGATCAATGTGGTTTTGCTGGTGCTGGCCGGCATGATCGTGATGACGCCGACTGCCTGGATGATCCTGTCATCGTTCAAGCCGTCCTATGAAGTCATCGCCTTTCCGCCAAAGCTGATCTTCACTCCGGTGATCGAGAACTATGTGACGCTAAGCAAGCAGACGCCGTTCCTCAGCTATGGGATCAACTCTCTGATCGTCACCGTCGGCTCGACACTGTTCGGTCTGCTGCTGGGTGCGCCTGCGGCCTTCGTCGCGTCATGGACGCGGATCACATGGCCGGCCGTGGTTGCCCTGATGGCGCGGATGGCGCCGGGCACGCTGTTCCTGTTGCCGTGGTATGTGATGTTCCGGCAGGTGGACATGATCGGCAGCTATTGGGCCTTGATCCTGACCCATGCGGTCATCACCCTGCCGATCGTGATCTGGGTTCTGCTGCCCTATTTCGACAATATTCCACGCTCGATCTTCGAGGCGGCGCAGGTCGATGGCTGTTCGCCTTTCCGCATTTTCCGGCGGATCGCCCTTCCACTGGTGTCGTCGGGGCTGGCCGTATCGGCGATTCTGGCCTTTGTCTTTTCGTGGAATTTCTTTCTGTTTTCGCTGGTGCTCAGCAACTCGCAGACAAAAACGCTGATCGCGGCCTCGTTCAATTTCATCGGCGAGGGCTCGACCAATTGGGGTGGTCTGATGGCCGCGGCGACGATCATCGCGCTGCCGCCGCTGATTCTGGCGGCTATCGTGCAGCGATGGCTGATTTCGGGCCTGACCCTGGGGGCGGTGAAAGGATGACCATGATACCGAACGAAAAGACAATGCAGGCCGCCGATTTTCTGGGTGAAGACCGGATCGAGATCGTCTCGCGCCCGTTGCCGGAACCCGCTGAAGGTGAAGTTCTGCTGCGGGTCGCGGCGAATGCCCTTTGCGGCTCGGATCTGAAATTGTGGCATGCGGGTGCGCAGCACATTGCCGGGCACGAGATCGCGGGATGGGTTCAGCAACCGGGGCATCCGCTGAACGGGCAGCTTTGCGCCGTCTATATTCCGCTGCATTGCGGTGAATGCGCGGTCTGTCTGCGGGGCGATACGCAAAGCTGCATCACCGTCTCGTCGCTGATCGGCTGGAACCGGGATGGCGGCTATGCGCAATATCTGACTGTGCCGGAAAACTGCCTTCTGCCGGTGCCGGGTGATATAGATGCCGCGCTGGCCCCGCTGTTGCTGGATACGATCGGTACATCCGCCCATGCCCTGCGCGAGGCATCGCGCCATCTTGCCACCGACGCGCCCTCGGTTCTGGTGACGGGGGCGGGGCCGGTCGGTCTGGGCGTGGTGCTGGCCGCTGCGGCGCTGGGGCATGCGCAGGTGGATGTGGCCGAGCCGAATCCCGCCCGTGCCGCGATTGCCCGGGAATTCGGCGCGAATATCGTGCCGGTGGGCAGCCATGACCGCCGCTATGATCTGATCGTCGAATGTTCCGGCAATCATGCGGCGCGTGATCTGGCCATTCATCTGGTTCTGCCAAAAGGCGTCATCGTTCTTGTCGGCGAAAACGCGGCACCGTGGAGCGTTACCGAAGACAAGGTGTTCCGGCGCAAGGATTTCGCCCTGCTGCGGACATTCTATTTCCCCCGGGATGATTTCGCCGCGAATGTCGAATTGCTGCGCGCCAACCGCGAGAAATATGCCCGGCTGGTCGATGACGCATTTCCGATAGCGGAACTGCCGCAGAAATTCGCGGATTTCGCGGAAGGCAAATCCATCAAACCCATTCTGTCTTTCATCGGAGAGCAATGATGGCGTCTATCACCATACGCAATCTGGTCAAGAATTACGGCGGTGTGACAGTCATTCCCGGCCTCGATCTGGAAATCGCGGACGAGGAATTCATCGTTCTGGTCGGCCCGTCCGGCTGTGGCAAATCCACCCTGCTGCGTGTGCTGGCCGGGCTGGAGGCGATCGACGGCGGCGAGTTGATGATCGGTGACCGGCGGGTAAACGAGGTTCCTGCCGCAAAGCGCGACATTGCCATGGTGTTTCAGGATTATGCGCTTTACCCGCATATGACCGTGCGCCAGAACATGGCGTTTGCATTGGAGATGCGCGGCACTGAGCCCGCCGAGATCGCCTCGAAGATCGAGGAAGCCGCAAGGTTGCTGGACATCCGACCCTATCTGGACCGGCGTCCCAAGGCTTTGTCGGGCGGTCAAAGGCAGCGGGTCGCGATGGGCCGGGCCATCGTGCGCGACCCGCAGGTGTTCCTGTTCGACGAGCCGCTGTCGAATCTGGATGCGAAGCTGCGCGGGCAGGTTCGCGCCGAGATCAAGATGTTGTCGAAGAAGCTGAAGACGACGATGGTCTTCGTGACCCATGACCAGATCGAGGCGATGACCATGGCCGACCGGATCGTGGTGATGAAAGCGGGGATCATCCAACAGGTCGGCACGCCCGAACAGGTCTATGAGAACCCGGCCAATCTGTTCGTCGCCAGCTTCATCGGCTCGCCATCGATGAATTTCCTGCCCGTCGATGTTCAGGCGGACGGGCTTCGTCTGGCCGATGGCAGCCTGCTGCCGGAATCGCTGATCGCCCGGCCATCCGGCGGTCACGACAGGCTGACACTGGGTATCCGACCAGAGCATTTCGAACTGGTGCAGGAAGGTCAGGGCCTTGCCGCCGAGATCGAACTGGTCGAGCCGCTGGGATCGGACACGCTGGTTCACGTCTCTGCCGCAGGGCAAGAGGTGATCGTGCGGGTGTCGCCCGATCTTCGCCCGCAATCCGGTCAGCGGATCTGGCTCTCGCCTGCTGCGGGGAAGGCGCATCTCTTTGATCCGGAAACCGAAATCCGGATTGACGGAACTGGAAAGGCTGATTGAATGGAATGTGCCCGGATAAAGATGCGCCACGGCACGGCGGAACATGCGGGGGCCATGCGTCTCTGCATCGCAGGGTTATGACCGCGCTTCCCCCGGGCTGGACCCGGAAAGACCCGGTTGTGATCTGCCTTGGCCTGACCGCGATGGATCACGTCTGGATGGTCGAAAGCCTGCCTCATCAGGCAGGTAAGACCCGCGCCGGCGATTATGGTTCCGGTGGCGGCGGGATGGCCGCGACGGCCGCTGTCGCAGTTTCGCAGCTGGGCGGTCAGGCGCGGTTCTGGGGCCGGGCGGGCAAGGATGCGGCGGGGCTGGTCATGCGCCGGGAACTGGCACTGGAAGGGGTGGATGCCGAGCATTTGCGCCTGTTCCCCCACGCCCGGTCCTCGGTGTCCTGCGTGCTGGTCGATCCCGCCGGTGAGCGTCTGATCGTCAATTTCCGCGGCGCGGATCTGCCGGACGAGGCCGATTGGCTGCCGCTGGATCAGGTCGCCGGTGCCGGTGCCGTGCTGGCCGACCCGCGTTGGGTCGAAGGCGCCGCGACCGTGTTTGCTGCGGCGCGCAAGGCAGGGGTGCCGACGGTTCTGGATGCGGATGTGGCCGAGGCCACCGTGTTCGAAAAACTGCTGCCGCTGACCGATCACGCGATCTTTTCCGAACAGGCGCTGCATGCCTTTGCCGGTTCCGGAAACGGCTTGGAGCGTGTTGCCGAATACGGATGTGCGGTTTCGGCGGTTACGCGCGGCGGCGATGGCGTCGACTGGATCGAGAACGGCAACCATCACCACCGCCCGGCCTTCCCGGTCGAAGCTGTCGACACCAATGGCGCGGGCGATGTTTTTCACGGCGCATGGGCAATGGCGGTCGCGGCTGGCGCGGATACAGGATCAGCCGCTGAATTCGCATCCGCAGCCGCCGCCCTGAAATGCACCCGCCGCAATGGCCGTGCCGGGATCCCCGATTTTACCGAGACCTTGGAACTATGGAGACCTACAGGATGACAAGCATTGGAAAACAGCGTGGATTGGCTCGTCTCGCCGATGAGGATGGGCATTTCACCATGGTCGCTCTGGATCAGCGACCGCCCTTGCTGCAGGCGCTTGCCAAGGCGCGGGGGATACCGGCTGATCAGGTGGAGTTCGCCGATATGCTTGCCGCAAAGCGCCTGCTGGTCGAGGCATTGGCGCATGATGCCTCGTCGATGCTGCTGGACCCGAATTTCGCCATGCCGGCGGCGATCGACGTGCTGCCCGCGCGGACCGGACTGATCGTGACGCTGGAAGAGCATCGCTTTCAGGATACGCCGGGCGGCCGGAAATCGCGTTCCATCGACAATTGGAGCGTCGAGAAGATCCGCCGCGTGGGCGGGGATGCCGTCAAGGTGCTGGCATGGTATCGCCCGGATGCCTCGGACGAGGTATTGCAGCATCAGAAGGATTACGTCCGCACCATTGGCGCGGAATGCCGCCGCCACGATATCCCCTATGTTCTGGAATTGCTGGTCTATCCCTTCCCGGACAGCGACCGGCATACAACCGATTATGTCGAAAGCGCCGACAAACGCGCCGATCTGGTGATCGAAAGCGTTCGCGAATTCGCCAAGCCGGAATATGGCGTCGATCTTTACAAGCTTGAAACGCCGCTGCCTGCCGCCTCTCTGCCGCCAATGGATGACAGCGCCGAATCCCGGGCCGCCGCCGCTCAGTTCGCCGAAGTGGGCAGTATTTGCGCGGATGCCGGGATTCCGTGGGTGCTGTTGTCGGGCGGTGCCGCGCCTGAACAGTTCGAACGCGTGCTAAGCTATTCCTACGCTGCCGGTGCGCAGGGTTTTCTGGCCGGGCGGACGATCTGGCTTGATGCGGTCCAGAATCATTTTCCCGACCGCGAAGCCGTGCTGACGGCCCTGAAGGGCGACGGGATGAAAATCCTGAAGGATCTTGGTCGTCTGACCCGTGAAAAAGCGCAGCCGTGGAAACCGGATTTCAGGCTGGAGCAGGTCGACCGCGAGGGCGCATTCTCCTGCGCTTATGCCTGAGACCGCGATGCCCTTTCGTATCGCTCGCATTCAGGCATGGTCGCTTCGGGTTCCGGTCAGGACGCCGGTCGCCACCTCTTTCGGGGTGATGCATAACCGGCCTGCGGTTTTCCTGCGCATCGAGGATGCCGACGGAGCCGCCGGCTGGGGAGAGGTCTTCGCCAACTGGCCCGCAGCGGGCGCCGAGCATCGCGTCAATCTGCTGATCGACGATATCGCCGATCTGGTTCTTGGCCGCGAATGGAACGATCCCGCAGAGATGTTCGGCGAATTAAGCCGGGCGACCCATATCCGTGCGCTTCAATGCGGCGAACCCGGTCCGTTCCGGCAGGTGATCGCCGGGCTGGATATCGCGGCATGGGACATGGCGGCGCGGCGAAACGGTCTGCCTCTGGCGAAGCTTCTGTCGTCAGAGGCGGCTGACCGGGTGCCGGTTTACGCCAGCGGGATTCACATCGATGCCGCCGCCGCTGCGATTGCTGCGGCGCGGGCTGCCGGGTTTCGGGGCTTCAAGGTGAAGGTCGGTTTCGATCGGACGGTGGATCCGGCAAAGGTCATCGAATGTTCGCGGCAATTGCTGCCTGGAGAAAACCTTTATGCCGACGCGAATCAGGCCTGGACCAGCGAGGAGGCGCGTCACTTCCTGCTGGCGGTCACCGAAGCCGGCCTTGGCTGGGTCGAGGAACCGATCGCCTGCGATGCCCCGGATGGCGACTGGATCGATCTCGCCCGCCTGAACGTGCCGCTTGCGGCGGGTGAGAATATCGCCGGAACGGATGATTTCGATCACGCCCTGTCGCTTGGCGCCCTGCGTTTCGTGCAGCCGGATGTCTGCAAATGGGGCGGTGTTTCAGGCAATTTTGCGGTGGCGCGCGATGCCCTGCGGCGGGGCCATATTTATTGCCCGCATTTTCTGGGCGGAGGAATCGGGCTGGTCGCATCCGCCCATGTCCTTGCCGCGGCGGGCGGGCCCGGGTTGCTGGAGGTGGATGTGAATCCAAATCCCCTTCGCGATGCGCTGGCCAGCAGCGGCGATTTCGTCCGGGATGGGCATTGGCACCTGTCTCCCAGGCCGGGCCTTGGAATAGACGACATTCCGGCAGAGCTGCATGATCATGTGACTCTGCTGCGCGAGACGGGCTGAAACCCCGGTTATTTATCTCCGGCGATGGCTGGGAGCGATACGCCTTGTTTCCGACGCGCGGGATCGGTTCAGTCGGCGGGACTGAGCGTTGCCAGCCATGCTTCATAGTCTTTCTGGCTGTTCTGGATATGGGTCGTCAACGCGGCGCGGAATTCTTCCGCTTCCGCGTTTTCCAGAAGTGCGAGCAATCGCTGATGAAAGGCGAATGACTTGTGGACGACATAAGGATCCAGAAGTCCACGGTTCCTCAAGGCATTGATCTTGTATGATAACGGGCGGTAGGTTTCGGAAATCAGCCCGTTGCCCGCGCCATCGATGATGGTCTGGTGGAAGTCGGAATCCAGCGCGCGATAGCCCCTGTAATCTTCGCGCTCGACGGCGCGCTGCATGCGCTCGACCACGGCGCGCATCAGGCCGGCGGATTGCTCTCTGTTCCTTTGATACATGCGTTCGGCGGCGCCGGTCTCAAGCAGGACGCGCATATCGAACAATTCCGAAAGTTGTTGTGAATCGGGTTTGAACACCGTGGTTCTTTTTCTGGGGTCGATCTGAACCAGACCTTCGCGCCGCAATTCCTGCAATGCTTCGCGTACCGGTGTCTTGCTGATGCCCAGCTGTTCCGAGATCCGGGTTTCGGAAATCTGCTCGCCGATCTCGATCGTGCCGTCGACGATGGAAGAGCGGATGCCGTCCAGAGCCATGTCGAATAATGAGACGGGACGTTTAAGTTTTTGAAGTGTCATGATTATTCGCCAGAGTCCCAAATAGATCCGAATATATTGTGAACCACAACTTCAGGTGAGTGTAAAGAATTGACATCTAAGATATGAAGTTCAATATATCAGATCTGAGTCTCTGAAACTTGCAATCGGCTTGGAGGGCAGCATGGGGAAGAGAATGGATTTCCGGAAAAGACTCGCATCTGCGGCAATGGTTGCTTTCGTCGGGCTTTCCGGCCCGGTGCATGCAGAGCAGGTCACATTGACCTTTGCCAACTGGGCAACGGCGGAAGGTGCGACGCGCGACGGGATGGAAAAGGTGATCAGTGCCTTCGAGGCGGAGAACCCGGATATCAAGATCGAAAGCGAAAGCATCGCCTTTGCGGAAATGGCGCGCCAACTGGTCCTGCGGCTGAGATCCGGCAATCCGCCCGATATCGCGCAGGTCGCGGGCAACGATACTTTCGCGCTGGCCCTGACCAAGGGGCTGGAGCCGTTGCAGGGCTATGCCGATGCGGAATTTCTCGGCACGCTGACGCCGGGTGCCTACGAACCGCTGATGATGGGCGAGGATCTGATCGCCTTTCCCTGGAACCAGGCGCCGGCCGGGCTTTGGTATAACAAGAAACTGATGGCCGATGCAGGGCTTGATCCCGAAAATCCGCCCAAGACCATCGACGAATTGAACAGCGCCATGGCCGCTATCAAGGAGGCCAATCCCCAGGTGATCGTTCTGGGGATCGACACCACCAACCGCGCTTTCGCGCTTCAGTCGAACTGGCCGTGGATTCGGGCTTTCGGCGCGGATCCGGTTGCCGAAGGCGGTGCGGAAGGCGATGAGATGCAAGCTTATCTGGGCTGGCTGCGGGATATCTCGGAAAAAGGCTATGTCGATCCGGGCCGCAAGATCGGCGAGTTCCGGCCGCTATTCGCGCAGGATCAGGTCGCTTTCCTGTGGGATCAGGTGTTGGTTCAGGGCGTGATCCAGTCGACAAACGGCATGAGCGCCGAGGAATTCAACCAGAATTACGGCGTTATCCCGATGCCGACCGGGCCGGGGGGTAAAGGGTATTCATTCGACGGTGGGCACCAGCTGGTGATGTTCGGGGATTCCGAACACAAGGAAGCCGCGTGGAAATTCATGGAATATCTTGGCACCAACGAAGCTGCGATCAGGACCTACACGATCGAGACCAATCGCTCGATCCCTCCGGTCAAATCCATCGAGGATCCCGCCGTGGCCGAACTGCTTGATACGCCGGTCATCGAAACCTTCAAGAACGATATCATACCGACAATCTCGCCCATGCCCTTCGGCCCCGAATTCGCCGAATATGCGACGGTGATCATGGCCGGTATTCAGGAAGCGGTTACCAGCGATCGTCCGGTCGCGGATATTGCAGCGGAAATCCAGAATCAGATCGGCAACTGATCCATGCTCTCGCTTTCGAAGCCATTCCTGCACTGGATGGTCCTTCCGACCCTGCTGGTTCTTCTGGCCATCATCGGCTATCCGGTGGTTTCGACGGTCTATCTGTCGTTCTTCGGCTATAACCTGCTTGATTTCACGCCGCCGGAATATCTGGGGCTGGGCAATTTCAAGGATATGGCGAATGACCGGATATTCTGGATTTCGCTGAAGAACACACTTTACTATACCGGCGGAACGGTTCTTGTCTCGATGCTGATCGGGACCGCTGTCGCCCTGCTTCTGGAAAACCTGAAAGGCCCAGTCTGGTCCTGTGTCCGTGCGTTTGTCGTGTCGCCCTGGGCGGTGCCATTCGTGGTCGTCGCGTTTCTGTTCCGCTTCATGTATATGCAGAACGGCGGCATCGTGAACGATATCCTGCTTGATCTGGGCGTGATCACCAATCCGGTTTCCTGGTTGAACCGGGCCGATATCTCGCTTGGCGCGATCATCGTCGCGAATATCTGGGCGACCACGCCATTCTTCTTCCTACTGGTGTCATCCGCGCTGTCTGGCATCCCGGATGCGGTTCTGGAAAGTGCGCGGGTGGATCGCGCCGGTCTGTGGTCGACCATATTTCATATCAAGCTGCCATTCCTGCGAAACCCTCTGGTGGTCGGCAGCCTGTTGATGGTGATCTCGAATTTCAACGATTTCGCCAAGGTCTGGGTGATGACCCAGGGCGGCCCCGGATATGCGACGACCACGCTTGTCGTCTATGTCTACCGCATGGCCTTCGAGCGCTTCGAGATCGGATATGCTTCGGCGCTGGGGCTGATCTGGCTGCTGTTGCTGCTGCTGGTTTCGGTCTTTTACATCCGCTTGCTGTGGAACAGGCAAAATGACTGACAGATCACACCATATCGGCGGGAACCGCAGCGCCGCCCGCAGAATCCTTGGCAAGACGTTTCAATACGCGTTCATCGCCATCGCGCTGTTCTGGACCATTGCGCCGATATACTGGATGCTCAGCACTTCGCTGAAGACCGAACTGGAAGCGACCCGGCTTGATCCGAGCCTTGTCCCCGAGAACGTGACCCTCGACAATTACGTCAGGCTGTTTCAGGGCGATCTGCCCTTCATCTCGTTCTTCGTGAATTCGGTGATCACCTGCTTTCTGGCCGCGATCGTTTCGGTGGTGATTGCGGTTCCGGCGGCCTATGCGCTGTCGCGCCGGAATTTCCGCACTGCCGAGCAGACGGGCTATCTGGTTCTGGTGGTGCGGATGTTTCCGATGATCGTCCTGCTGGCCCCTCTTTATCTGGTTCTGCTGAATACCGGCCTGCTGGATACGATGTTCGGCCTGATCCTTGGCTACACGACCTTCGGCCTGCCTTTCGCCGTCTGGATGCTGAAAGGCTTCATCGATGCGGTGCCCGTCGAGATCGAAGAGGCCGCGCGCGTCGATGGCTATCGTCAATGGGAAATCCTGCTGAAGATCATCGTTCCGCTGATCTATCCGGGCCTCGTGACCACCGGTATCTTCGTGCTGATGGAAGCATGGAACAACCTGATCTACCCGCTGACCTTCATCACCAGCATTGAAAAGCAATCGCTGCCAGCCGCATTGGTGCTGACCTTCACCGGCCAGTTCAAGACCGATTGGGGAGGGATGATGGCCGCATCCGCCATCACGACGCTTCCCCTGATGATCGCATTCTTCGCCGTTCAAAGATCGATGGTGCGGGGATTGACGGCCGGATCGGTGACGGGGACCTGAGCATGACGGATATCATCACGGAACCCGGCGTGCTTGTCACCGGTGCTGCCGGTGGGATCGGAAGGGCCGTCGCCGGGCTTTTTGCCGATCAGGGTCATGCGGTCACGCTGACCGACCGGGACAGCGCCGGTCTGGAGGATATCGGCGGCCGGTTGCGTGATCGCGGCTGCAAGGTGGATATGATAGCACAGGATCTTGCGGATCCGGACGCGCCCGCGATGCTTGTTGCCTGCACTGTCGAAAAATGGGGCGGGATCGGGGTCCTTGTGAACAATGCCGCGCATCATGGCAAGCGTCAGTCGGTGCTGTCCTCGGAACCTGACGAATGGCGGCAGGTTTTCGAGGTCAATGTGATCGCCGCCGCTGCTCTGGCACGGTATGCCGCGCTGGACATGGCCCGCCGCAAAACGGGGGCGATCATCAATGTCGGCTCCATTCAACAGGCGCTGCCGGTTTCCAGCTATGCCGCCTATGTCGCAAGCAAGGGGGCGGTCGCGGGCATGACGCGCGCGCTTGCCGTTGAACTCGGCTTGCTGGGCATCCGCGTGAACAGCGTTTCTCCGGGGGTCATCGGTACCGAGAATTTCCGCCGGGAACTGGAAACGCGGC
Source organism: Paracoccus wurundjeri (assembly GCF_030678915.1). Taxonomy (GTDB): domain Bacteria; phylum Pseudomonadota; class Alphaproteobacteria; order Rhodobacterales; family Rhodobacteraceae; genus Paracoccus; species Paracoccus onubensis_A. Next base: position 307,952 of record NZ_JAUUTZ010000002.1, read on the forward strand.
ACGATGGAGCTTCTGCGATTTCCTATCCGTCGCTTTTGGGGCGGCTTGGAACGCCCGAGGATGTGGCCCATGTCATCGCGTTTCTGGCGGGTCCGCATTCGTCTCATGTGACCGGCGCGGATTACGTGGTGGATGGCGGCAGAGGTATCAGCCGCCGCACCGACCCTTTCCATGCCGAAATCACTCATCCAGTTTCAGGGAAATAGCCGCATGGCACGCATCCAGATCTCCAATGTCGAAAAAGATTACGGCAATGTCACGGTTTTGAAGGATTGCAACCTGGACATTGCGCATGGCGAATTCATCGTCCTCGTCGGCCCTTCCGGTTCGGGCAAGACGACGCTTCTGCGCATGATCGCGGGTCTGGAGTCGATCTCGCGCGGGGATATGATGTTTGACGACCGGCGGGTCAACGATGTCGATGTGAGCGACCGCAATATCGCGATGGTCTTCCAGAATTACGGGCTTTATCCGCATATGTCGGTCTATGATAACATGGCGTTCGGCCTCAGGCGCCGCAAGCTGTCGAAAACCGAAATCGACGGAAAGGTGAAACGGATCGCCACGCTTCTCAGCCTTGACGGGCTGCTGGAGCGGCGCCCCAAACAGCTTTCTGGCGGTCAGCGGCAGCGGGTTGCGCTTGGCCGCGCGATCATCCGCGACCCCGAGGTTTTCCTGCTGGACGAGCCGCTGTCGAATCTGGATGCGCAGTTGCGGGTGCAGATGCGGTCCGAGATCATGAATGTGCATCGCAGCGTGGATGCGACGGCCGTCTATGTGACCCATGATCAGGTCGAGGCGATGACCATGGGCGATCGGATCGCGGTCATGAACAATGGCGAGATCCAGCAGATCGGCACGCCCGAGGATCTGTATGACCGGCCGCAGAACCTGTTCGTGGCGACATTCATCGGCACGCCGTCGATGGGCATCCTGCGTTGCGATGTGGACCGCGATGGCTCCATGCTGCTTGTCCGGGACACCGAAGACAGGATTGCCATATCCCGCGGCCAGCTTGACCGGATCGGCGACCGCCGCAAGGTTCTGGCTGGCATCCGCCCGGAACATCTGCATCTGCCGCGCAATGGCGCTCCGGCCGTCATCAGGGGTGAGATCGACGTGGTCGAGATGCTGGGATCCGAGCAATATCTTTATCTCAGGAATGGTGCGGCGATATTTACCGCGCGGATGGAGCGGGGGCATCATTTCCGCCCCGGTGAAACGGTCGGCCTGAACATCGACACGGAGGCGCTTCACCTTTTCGACAGCGACACGGAAGAGGCGCTTTGAGATGGACAGGATCGCCGAAATCACAAGCTTCACCGTGCCGCCGCGCTGGATTTTCGTTCGTGTCAGGACCGCCGAAGGTCTGACCGGTTGGGGCGAGGCCATCATCCCGAAGCGCAGGAATGCCGTCATCGGCGCCATCCGGGATCTGACGCAGGTCGTGCTGGGCATGGATCCTGCGCGGATCGAGGATATCGCGTCATCATTGCGCAAGGGCAGCTTTTTCAGAAACGGCCCGATCCTTGGAACAGCCATTGCCGCGGTCGAAATTGCCTTGTGGGATATCAAGGGTCAGCGGGCGGGATTGCCGGTATTCGAGTTTCTGGGTGGCAGGGTGCGCGATAATATCCGGTCCTATACATGGATCGGCGGTGACAGCCCCGCCAATGTGGTGAGCCACGCGAAAGAACGGGTCGAACAGGGCTTCGATGCCGTCAAGATGAACGCGACCCCTGCCGTCGCGCATCTGGAATGGCGCGAGGCAACCGAAAACCTTGTTCAACGCATGGGCAGCCTGCGGGATGCGTTCGGCGGCAGTATCGACATTGCTCTGGATTTCCATGGCCGCGTACCACGCTCCGTGTTGAAACAGATGGTGAAGGAAATCGAGCCGTTCGATCCGCTGTGGATCGAAGAGCCGTTCCTGCCCGAACATGTCGGGGCCGATGAGCTGATGGCGCGGATATGCCCGCATATCCCCATCGCCACCGGTGAACGGCTTCTGCATCGATGGGATTTCCAGCGCCTTCTGGAACGCGGAGGCGTGGATGTCATCCAGCCCGACATTTCCATCACGGGCCTGTTCGAGATGGAAAAGATCGCCCGTCTGGCCGAGATTTACGACGTTGGCGTCGCGCCGCATTGTCCCAATGGTCCGATCTCTCTTGCCGCTTCGCTTCAGGTGGATTTCTGCTGCGCCAATACAGTCATTCAGGAGCAAAGCCTTGGGCTTCACTACAATCAGGGCTATGCCGGACTGCCCCCCGCCGACATCCTGGATTATATCGGGGATCCCGATGTCCTGACGACCAGAAACGGCAGATTCGACTGTCCCTCTGCTCCGGGACTCGGGCTGATCCTCAAAGGCGATACGATCGAGGCGGCGCATACGGACTGGTCCCTGCCCGATCCCGACTGGCGCCATCGCGACGGGGTTTATGCCGAATGGTGATCCGTGGCGCAGAGCCCCGACCGGCCGTGGCCTGCCCGGCGATGGTTATCCCTGAACAGATTGGAAAAAACATATGACAACCCGAAACGATTTCGCAAATCCGTTCCGCCGGGCTTTGGCCGGGAAGAAGGTCCTGACCGGGATCTGGTCGATGCTGAATTCCACCAATGCGATCGAGGGCCTTGGCTGGGCCGGCTTCGACTGGCTTGTGATCGATGCCGAACATTCGCCGGTCAGCCTGCATGACGCCATGGCGCATCTGCGCGCGCTAGGCGCGACTCCGACGATCCCGGTGGTGCGGCTGCCGTGGAACGATAACGTGCTGATCAAGCATTATCTGGATATCGGCGCACAGACGATCATGCTGCCTCTGATCCAGAATGCCAGGGAAGCACAGGCCGCGGTGCGCGCCATGCGCTATCCGCCCGGCGGGATGCGCGGCTTCGCCGCCATGCATCGCGCCAGCCGCTACGGCCATATCCCGCAATATGTGGAACGCGCCGAGGAAACCCTGTTCATGATCGTGCAGGTAGAGACCGTCGAGGCGCTGGATCGGCTGGACGAGATCGCATCCGTCGAAGGTGTCGACGCCGTGTTCTTTGGCCCCGGGGATTTGTCCGCAAGCATGGGTTTGCTGGGCAAGCCGGGTCAGACCGAAGTGTTCGACAGAATCGTCGAGGCATCGAAGACCGTGCAGAGGCTTGGCAAGAGTACCGGGGTTCTGGCGCCAAGCATCGGTCACGCCAAAAGCTATTGCAGCGCGGGCGTGAATTTCGTGTCGGTGGCGACCGATTGCGCCCTTCTGTTTCGTAACGCCGACGCACTGGCCGCTGATTTCGCGGCCTTCACGGCGGCGGCAACATAGGCAGGGCGGATCCCATGCCGCGCGTGATCGATATCTGGCAGGTCGAAAGGCCCGAATTGCCGCGCAGCCTGTTGGGCGAAACTGTCCGGTGGCATGCGCGGTCGGGACGGGTGATCTATGCCGATATCATGGGGCGGAAATTGCTCGCCTATGATCCGCTGACCGGCCAGCAGGATGATTGGAGCTTCGAGGCCCCGGTGGGCGGCTGGTTTCCGACCATCCGCGATGAAATCATCCTTGCGGTCGGGCAGAACCTCGACTGGTTCGACATGAAAACGGGCTCGCGGCGCCCTTTGGCTTCGCTTGTCGGCGAGGATGCCGATATCCGTTTCAATGACGGTCGGTGTGACCCTGCCGGACGGCTGTGGATCTCGACGATGAGCATGTCGGGAAATCCGCCTCCGCCCAGGGGCCGGCTGTTCCGTCTGGACCCGCCCGGCATATTGACTCCGGTCATCGACGGGCTGCGCATTCCCAATACGCTGGCATGGTCGCCGGATGGGAACAGCATGTATTTCGCGGATTCACTGACCCGCGAAACCGGTCGATACGGCTATGATCCGCAAAACGGAGAGTTGGGTACCCGGTCGGTTCTGTTCCGGTTTTCCGATGCGGTAAGCGGCATTCCCGATGGTGCCTGCGTGGATGAGGAAGGCGGGATCTGGATTGCCGTGCCGCGCGGATCACGGGTCGAAAGGCGAATGCCCGACGGTTCTCTGGACACGGTTATCCTGCTGCCCGCCGAAAGACCGACCATGTGTGCTTTTGGCGGCGCGGACCGGGATATCCTGTTCATCACCAGCCAGTCCCTTTTCCTGTCGGAAGAAGAGCGGCGGTTCCGGGTGAATGACGGTGCATTTTTCGCCGTCCGGCCCGGAGTCACCGGATTGCCGGAAGCGCAATTCGACCCGGACACGATCAGGAACTGACCGCCTGAAGCATATCGGACTTGGCCGGATTCGTGTCCTCCCCTTCTTCTTTGCGGTAAATACCTCGGGGGTCCGGGGGGCAGCGCCCCCGGCCATTGCGGGACGCATTTAACCGGCGTTTCCGATGCGGCGCGACAGGCTCTAGAGAAGCCCGCCATCCGCCCGGATGGTTCGTCCGGTAATCCATCCGGCATCGTCAGAGACAAGAAAGGCCACCAATCCGCTGATATCGCCCGGTTGCCCGATCCGGCGAAGCGGCGTCCGGCTGCGCATCGCATCTCCGCGCTCCCTGACGGCTGCTGCGGTCATGTCGGTTTCGATCAGGCCCGGCGCGATTGCATTGATGGTGATGCCGCGCGGACCCAGTTCCTGGCTCAGGGCAAGCGCCAGTGCCGATACGGCCGCCTTCGAGGCGGCATAGACCGAAGTGCCGGGCATCGGGGATTCCGCAAGCCGGGATGAGAAATGGATGATCCGGCCGGGGGTTTCCATGACGGCGGCGGCGGCGCGGGTCACGGACAGGGCGCCCAGGACGTTGGTTGCGAACATCGCATGATAATGATCGGCGTCGGCCTGCTCCAGAGGCCGGTATGTGGCGACCCCCGCCGCATTGACCAGAATATCGAGCCGGCCGAATATCTCGACGCATTCGCGAGCAAGCCGTTCGCAATCTTCCGGGCAAGAGATATCCGCCGCGAAGGCACAAGCCCTTGCCCCGGCCGCCTTCAGGTCTTCGACGACCCTGTCGGCCGACGCCTTGTCGCTGCGATAAGCGATCGCGATTGTTGCGCCCTCGGCCCCAAGGCGACGGGCCACTTCCGCGCCGATTCCGCGCGACCCGCCGGTGACCAAAGCCGTTTTTCCAGAAAGCGCCGGCTTGCCGTTCATGTCCTGTCTCCTTGTTCCTGCGCGTAGGCCGGTGTCAGCCCGGCCGCGCCCACGCGGCTTCGGGCGCCGTATCGAGTGCATGCAGGTAATCATTAGTTCGGGTCACGGGCTGCCTTGCCAAAGCAAGTGCGGCGCTGGAAAATCCGGCAAGATGATCCCGCCGCGCCGCTTCGTCGGATCTTGGCACGCCATGCGCGACATAGGGGGCCGCCGCCTCGAACCCCATATATTCAAGCGCCAGCTTTTGCAGCGGCATCAGGATAGGACCGATCGGGCCGTAAACGCCAGTTTCGGCGAAACGCTCTGGCGTGCCTCCGGTCGTTACGGAAAGCATCGCGCGGCGTCCCCGAAACAGCCCGCTGTCAAACCGCCGCCCGTCGACATAACCGAACCCATAGGCCAGAACCCGGTCGATCCAGCCCTTGAGGATCGCCGGCGGGCCGCCCCACCATAACGGAAATTGCAGTATGATATTGTCGGCCTTTGCAACCCGCGCCTGTTCCCGGGCGATATCGGGGGCGAAGGCCCCTGCGCGTACCGCCTCTGCCTGCTCGGTCTGAACATGGAAGCGCCCGGCATCCGCGATGCCGGTCATGTCATGGCGTCCGATATCGGCGCGGAAACCCTCGGCGCAGAGATCGGATATGACGACGTTGTGGCCCGCCTGCCGAAGCGCCTGCGCCGCGGCATCGGCCATGGCGTGGTTGAAGGATTGCGGCTCGGGATGGGCGACAACGATAAGGATGTGGCGGCGCTCTGTCATGATCAGAAATTCACCTTGTCGCCGCCCTTGAGGTTCAGGATCTCGCGGGCCTCATCAGGGGTCGCGACTTCGAACCCCATATGCTCGACCAGTTCGCGCGCCAGCGTCACCTGTTCCGCATTGCTTTTCGCAAGCCTGCCACGGCCCGCGTAAAGCGAATCCTCAAGACCGACGCGAAGATGACCGCCAAGCAGGATGGACTGCATCGCCACCGGCATCTGGTGCCGGCCCGCGCCCAGAACGGACCAGCGGTATTCCTCGCCGAACAACCGGTTCGCCGTCCGGCGCATATGCAGCACATCTTCGGAATGCGGCCCGATCCCGCCAAGGATGCCGAAGACCGATTGCACGAAGAAAGGCGGTTTCACGTAACCGCGTCGTACGAAATGCTCCAGCGTGTAAAGATGACCGATATCATAGCACTCGATCTCGAAACGCGTGTCATTATCGGCGCAGGTCGTAAGGATTCCCTCGATATCGGCGAAGGTGTTGCGGAAAACCCGATCGCGGGAGCCCTCGATATAGGGTTTCTCCCAATCGTGTTTGAACTCTGTCATCTTGTCGAGGATCGGATAGATGCCGAAATTCATGGATCCCATGTTGAGCGAGGCGACCTCGGGCTTGAAGATGGCGGCGGGTTGCAGCCTTTCCTCGACCCGCATCGTCGGCGCGCCGCCGGTCGTGATATTGACGACCACATCGGAGCGCTGCTTGATGACCCCCAGAAAGGGCTCATAGGCTTCCGGGGTCTGGTCGGGCTGGCCGGTCCGGGGGTCGCGGGCGTGCAGATGAACGATCGCCGCGCCTGCCTCGCGGGCGCCAAGAGCGGCGTCCGCGATCTCGGACGGAGTCACGGGAAGGTAGGGCGACATCGACGGCGTGTGTATCGAGCCGGTGACGGCACATGTGATGATGATCTTGCGAGACATGGATTTCCTCAGAACAGCATTTCCGGCACAAACAGCGACATGGCCGGGACAAGCGCGACCAGCGCAAGGATCGCGATGCAGATCGCGATCAGCGGCATTGCCTCGCGGATTACCCGTGTCACCGGCTCGCCCGATATGGCCGATGCGATGAACAGCAGGATCCCGACGGGCGGCGTGGCCATCCCGATCACCACGTTCAGAACCACGACCATCCCGAACTGCACCGGATCCATCCCGATCAATGCCTGGAACTTCAGCAGGATCGGCATGGTCAGGATCAGGATCGAGATGGGTTCAAGGAACATGCCCAGGATCAGCAGGAAGATGTTCAGCAACAGAAGGATCAGAAAGGGATGCTCGGTGATTGTCAGCACCAGGTCGCCGATATGCTGCGGCACCTGTTCCAGCGTGAAGACGAAGGACACGATGGAAGCCATCGAGGTGATGAACAGGATCGAGGCCGATACAAGCGTCGTGGCGATCAACGCTTCCCAGACACGGCGCAGGCTAAGGTCGCGATACGCGAAACCGATCACCAGCGCATAGGCGACCGCAACCGCCGCCGCTTCGGTCGGGGTGAATATCCCGGCCTTGATGCCGACAAGGATGATCGCGGGCAGAAGCAGCGCGGGCAGGGTGCGCCCCGTTGCCTTCCACCGGTCGCGGCCGCCCATTCGTTCGGTCACCGGGAACCCGTCGCGCTTCGCTCGCCATGACGCATAGATCAGCAAGCCGACGGCAATCGCCATTCCCGGAACGATGCCGGCCAGAAAAAGCTGCCCGATCGAGGTTCCCGACAGAACGCCATAGATGATCATCGTGATCGACGGCGGAATGATCGGCCCCATGATCGACGACACGGCGATCAGGGCCGCGGCATAGGCCGGCGGCATTCCCTGCCTGCCCATCGTCGGGATAAGGATCGAACCAAGCGCAGAGGCCTCTGCCGTCGCGCTTCCCGAAATGCCCGCAAAAAAGCCCGAGGACAGGATCGAGACAGAGGACATGCCGCCGCGGCGATGCCCTACCATGGCGCGGGCGAAATGAACGATCCGGTCGGTGACGCCGCCGACATTCATCAGGGCTCCGGCCAGAAGAAACAGCGGAATGGTCATCAGAACGAACTGGTCGATGCCCGCCATCATACGCTGGGGCAGCATCAGGACCATCATGCCATTGCCCGACAGATACAGGTAAGCGGTTCCCGCGATGCCGAGTGTCAGGGCGATCGGAATGCCGCTGGCCAGCAGACCGGCGAATATAACGAAAAATGCACCCATCAGCTTTGCCGCCCCCCGGTTCCGGTCAGATCTCCGGTGTCATCCAGCCCGTCCTGCTGTGCGCCTTTTGTCCGGGTGGCGAAACCTGTCACCAGATCCGCGATGATATGAAGGATCATCAGGGCCGACCCGACAGAGACAGAGATATAGACATATCCGATCGGCAGCCCCAAAGGCCGCCCGAACAGCGAGCCCCAGATGAAATCCAGCGCCGGGATCGTCTGGCTTGAAAAGCGGGAAGCATAATCCGCGCCATACACCGCGATAAGAGCGAGAAAGGCGATGACGGGAATGGCGGTTATGACCTTCAGCACCCATTTGCCCCGGTCGGACAGCGCAGCCGGCAGGAAATCCAGCGCCACGAATTCGCCCTTGGAATAGGCAAGCCCCAGCACCAGGAATGTTTGCCAGATCAACAGATAACGGCAAAGCTCCTCGGCCCAGATCAGCGATCCGCCCAGCACATATCGCGACCAGACCTGAGCGATCATGACCATGACGATAATCGCCATCGAAATCCCCGCGGCAAAACGCAGGAGCAGAAGGTAGATCGAAATGATCCGGGACAGGGCTGGAGGCAGTCGCATGGCGTTCTTCATGTTGATCGTGGGATGGCTGCTTCACCTTCGGGGGCGGCGCGAAGCCGATGCATCAGCTTGCCGCCTGCGCGGCTTCGACGAACTCGGCGATAAGCGGGTCTTTTTCGGCCCATTCCGCCGTCAGGGGCGCGACGGTTTCCTGCATCTCGGCAAGGTTGTCGAGTTCGATGATCTCGACGCCCTTGTCGCGCAATTCGTCCCGGCCCGTCAGATCCTGCTCTTTCGCATAGGCAAGCGTAGCGGATGTGGCCTGCCGCCCCGCTTCGCGCATCGCGTCCTTTTCCTCGTCAGACAGGGTATTCCAGAAGCCGGTCGAAACCACGTTCGAGGCGTGCCACGGATAATGTCCGGTAAGGGTAAGGTTCTTGCCGATCTCCCACAGGTTTTCACCCAGCATGGAGGATACGTTGATCTCAACCGCATCGATCACACCGGTTTCGAGCGCGCCGTAAACCTCGCCATAAGGCAGACCGACCGGCGAGGCGCCAAGCGCTTCCCAGATCGACTTATGCAGCGGCACCGGGACGATCCGGGTCTTCAGGCCCTTCATGTCAGCGATAGTCCGGACCTGCGTATTGATCGAAAGGAAGTTCCGCTGCCCGATATCCGCGGTCGACAGGCCGATGATCCCCGCAGGCTCCAGATCGTCCTGAAGCTTCTGGCCGATCGGACTCAGCGCGAGTTTCTCGAAATGATCGTAATCGCGGACAAGGAAGGGCAGTTGCCACGCGTCATAGGCCGGACGGCCGGTGACCATCGGAATCAGCACGCCCGAAATCATGGCCATTTCCAGCGTTCCCGCCACGGCGGATTCAAGGTTCTGCTTGTCGTCTCCCAACTGCCGGTTCGGGAAAATCTGCACCTCGAACGCGCCGGGCAGGATTTCGTCCAGCGCCTCCTTGAAACTGGTCGCCAGCTTGTGTCCCGGATGGATCTCGTTCGAGGCATGCGCCAGCCGCACCATCTTGCCTTCGGCGCGGGCAAGATGAGGCATGGCAAGCGTCGCCCCAAGCGCAGCACCCGTCTGCATCAGAGTTCTTCTGGTAATCATGTGGTTCTCCTCCCTTGATTGGGGTCGGCCTGTGCCGCCCCGAGAATACGGTGCCGCCCTCCGCGGTTCTTCAGCATCGAGTACAGGCCGGCCCTGCCATGCAGCGGCCTGGCGACTTCATTGGTCCGGCAGCGCTTATGGCAGTCATCTCGTGAACCTCCCCGCGATGGCGGTCAGGACGGCATCGGGTAATCGTCAGCATTCAACACCCAGCCCGGTTTTTCGGAAAAATCGATGCGCGGGGGACAGAAGATGTCGACAAGCTGATTGCGCTGCGGACCCACGGCCCGGGTCGTGTGAATGACCGGCGGCGGAATGACGAGGGCAGAGGGCGACCCCATGGTGACAGTCCGGTCTTCCCGCCAATCGGCCATATCCGTCGTCCATGGCCAGCGGAGATAGTGGCTGAACTCTCCGCCGATCGCCAGCGAACATTGTTCGAAATCGTCGTGATGATGCGGTGACATCTTCGACGAATCGCGCGGCCCGTCGAACGGGTCCAGCACGTTCACCATCATTGTCGTACAGCGAAAGATGCGCCCGAACCGGCCGTCTTCTTTCGGGATGTCCAGACTGTAATGCCGGATCTTCCATCCGCCCGTGGGTTCGGGCCAGGGCGAAAATTCCGGGATATGCGACCGTGGCACATCATAGCCCCGCGCGTTCGAGCATTGCTTCACCAGATCGTCCGAGCGCGTCGTGAAAAGCCGCGCCATCGGTCCGCCTGCCGGCAGCGTCACGGTGCTGTCTCCCCCGGGCACGAAGGCGATTGACCAGCCCGGCACATCGGCCTTCTGGCCGTTCCACTCGATGACGGCGCCGGTTTCCGGCAGCAGAACGGCATATTCATCCACCTGACCGGAGCGTGGGAAACATGCGCCTTCACCCGCCTGCGACCATGCCAGCACGAAGTTATGCCCGCGCAGCAGCCAGGTCTTTCCGGTGGCGTCGTCGATCTGCGGCGCTTCATTGTAGAAATACGCTTCCTGAGGTTCGGCGACCAGACCCGTTCGCGGGCCGGCGGGCGCATCTTTCGGGGCCAGGGCAGAGCGTGGATCGGATTTGTCGTACATCGGTCAGCCTTTCCTTGCATGTGTCACGGCGTCAGACATCATTTCCTGTGCCTGCATGGCGGCATTTCTCAGAAAACCCTGATCGGAAGAGAGGATGAACGCCGTCGATCCCGCCCGGGCCTGCGTCGCCGCATCTTCGGGCGTGCCGGGAAGGATGGCGACCGTGCGGCCAACCTTGCCGGCGGCGGCATGCACCGCTTCCGTCGCCGCGCGCACCATCGCCGCCGCATCGTCGGAATCCGCATAGGCAGCGGCAAGGTCGCCGCGGCCGACAAACACCCCATCCAGCCCGTCGACCGCCACGATGTCGTCGATATTGTCGATGGCTTCCGGATCCTCGATCATGGCGATGATCGTGACGCGGCGGTCTTCGGTCGCCATATGCTCTGCCTGACCGGCGCGGCCGAAGCCCCCGGCGCGGGTCGTTGGAGCGAAACCACGCTTTCCGCCGCGATATCGCCCGGCAGCAACGATGTCCCGTGCAGTCGCGGCATCTGTCACATGCGGAACAAGCACGCCGTCCGCCCCGCAGTCGAGCACCGAAAGAATCTGTGCGGGATCCTTGCTTTGTACCCGGACGATGGCCGCGATTCCAGCCGCCTTGCAGGCCAGTACGATCCGATCCGTCGTCTCGCGATTGAAGGGAGAGTGCTCTTCATCCACGACAACGAAATCATATCCGATGCCGCCAAGGATCTCGGCCGGCATCGTTGCGGGGATCTTCAGGAACGTGCCGTAAAGCGTCTCGCCCGCCAGAAACCGGGCGCGGAAGCCGTGCTGGTCGCCTGTCACTCTTTTTCTCCCTTGTGTTCTTCCTATCAGAACGCTATCATTCACAACGGAACATTGAGTGAGACTGCGCTTAAAGTCAACCCACAGGAATCTGCAAAATAGGTCGCTTGTAATGCCAAAGATCGCCTCGGAAAAAACCACTGGAATTCAAAGCGTAATGCTTGCCCTTTCGATTCTGGAAACCCTGGGGCGGGTGCGTAGTCCTTTGGGCGTGACCGCGCTGGCTGAGTCGCTTGGCACAACGAAAAGCCGGATTCACCGCCATCTTCAGACGCTGGTACAGCAGGGCTACATCGTGCAGTCGCCGCTGACCGAACGATACCGGCTGGGCTCTCGGCTGATCGAGTTGGGCAATGCGGCGGCGAATGCCTCGGACATCGCCAGCGTTGCGGCACAGCCCATGCGGACCCTTCGCGACAAATCGGAACAGGCGGTCATCCTTGGACAGATCGAGGACGAGGGCATCCGGATCCTGACAACCCTCAGCGGCAAGATGGCTGTTGAAGTCGGTGTCAGGCCCGGATCGATTCTGGGCTTCAACACCTCGGCGCAGGGAAAGATGGCGCTGGCCTTCATGCCCGAAAGCGCACGGGAGCGCATTCTGGCCGGACCGCTGGCCGAAGAAACGCCATATTCGATTACCAAACGCGATGTTCTGATGCAGCATCTTGAAGATATCCGGAAACGCGGCTGGGCGGATGCCCCTAACGAAGCGGCCATAGGTTTGAACGCATTGTCGTTCCCATTGCTTGGCGCGTCCGGGGAACTGGTCGGAAGTCTGGCCATTGTCAGCCTGACGCAGTTCATCGGCTCGCCGCCCTCTGCCGATCAGATCAGGGCCGTCGGCACGGCGGCAGAGGAAATTTCAAATGCCCTGGGATATATGGGAAACCTGCCGGGCCAATGGCGTTGATCATTCGATACGGGCGAGGCATGGAGTGGTTGGCAGTCCCCGTGATTGATGCGGATCCGCCTTGCAATACGTTCAGTCCTCGAGCCCGATGACCGAGGCGGCATTGCTCGCGACCATCGCATGGATCTGCGCATCCGAATAGCCAAGCGACAAGCAGGTAGCGACGCCGCGCCGCAGACCTTCAAGCGGGGCAATCGTGCCGACCTGACCGAGATCAGAGCAAAGGATCGTCCGCTCGGAACCCACGCATTCGATGAATTCGCGCAGGTCCTCATTGCTGCGGTTCCGGAATTTCGAACCTTCGATGAAGAAGCCCAGCGAATGCTCCACATAGGCGCCGAGCGCCGCGATTTCCTTGGTGTCTTGAAGTGATGCGCCCACGATATCCTCGGGGTGGGTGAAGATCAGCCGTTCGATCCCGCGCCTTCTGGCTTCGGCGAAGACGATCCTGGTCTCGGATACGTGGATATGGCCACTTGCCAAAGCCATGCCGGTCGCGGCGACGATGTCGAGCACATCCAGAACCTCGGGTCGCAGTTTGCCGTCCTCGAACAGCGGAACCGGCGAAGCGGGCCGGATTTTCTGGGTCGAGGCCGGATGCGCCCATTCCGATGTTTTTTCCCACTCCAGATGGTTTTCGGCCGCAAGGGTCGGCAGCCAGACGATCCGGCCATCCATGGCTGCGGTATGCTCTACCGCGTAGGGATTGAATCCGCCAACGACATTGTTCAGCACGATCCCCGAGAAGATGCGTGTTTTCAGCTCTGGATGATGGTTGCGGATCAACTGGGCGCACATGACGCCCGAATAATCGTGATCCTTGGTGACGACCGCGGCGAAACCCGCGTCGGACAGATCTTTCACCAGTTCGAGGTGATCCACCGCACGCGGCGCGATAGAGGGGCCGCTATGCACATGCGGATCGACCGCACCATGCAGGATCTCGCTGATCCTTGCGGCTTGCTCACGCTCGAACATTTCGATTTCGGTCATCGTTTTTCCTCCGGTATCTCGATCCAATCCGCAGTAATGTTACGCAGTGCGGATCATAGTTCTGTTGATCAGAACATTTGCAATAGATATTTTTGCCGGATCGCGGTGTCAAGTGACCCTGTTGGAACGGTATCCAGCGGCTGGGCAAACTTTATCGCTGGATCGTCGGGATGCCGGTGTTTCTACCCGGGGTCGCGGCCGACCGGGTTATCGGAAGCGTCGCAGGCCGGGCACGAGGCCGGCTTGGCTTGACAGGGGATATGCTGATGATAGGGCTGAATAAAAGATGGGGAATTCCGTGGCGACTGGATTTGCGCAGGCCGAACTGATTGCCGTGCTTGCGGCGGTGACGGCGAACGAGCCCAGGGTCATGACGGTCCAGGCGGGCAAGGCGCTGCCGTCAGGGCCTTTCGAATCCTCGCATCGCAGCCTTCAGGCCGGGTTGCGCGACTGGGTCGAAAGTCAGACTGGCCATCCCGTAGGGTTTCTGGAACAGCTTTACACCTTTGCCGATGGTGATCGCGATCCGGGTGCCGGAACAGGAATGCGCCGGATCTCGATCAGCTATCTGGGGCTGGTGCGCGAACAGGCCGCGCCGGGTGCGGGTCAGCCGGAATGGCATGGCTGGTACGAATATTTCCCGTGGGAGGATCGCCGCGACGGGGCCGACGACCGGGCCGGGGGGCTGGACCGTATCGCCGCAAGCCTGACCGCATGGGCCGACAGCCAGCCGCATTTACGGGCGGAACGGCACCAGCGCGTTGATTTCACCTTTGGTCTGAACGGCATGGACTGGAACGAGGATCTGGTGCTGCAACGGTACGAGTTGATGTATGAGGCTGCACTGATTCCCGAGGCGGGGGGGCAACCGGGTTTTGGCCAGCCGATGCAGGGCGATCACCGCCGCATTCTGGCCACCGGCATCGCCCGGCTGCGGGCCAAGATCAAATACCGCCCCGTCGCCTTCGAGATCATGCCCGGCAGTTTCACCCTGCTGCAATTGCAGCGCACGGTAGAGGCTCTGGTGGGGCTGAGCCTGCACAAATCCAACTTCCGCCGGCAGATCGACCAGCAGGAACTGATCGAGGAAACCGGCGAAACCACGGCCGAAACCCGGGGCCGCCCCGCGATGCTGTTCCGCTATCGCCCCTCGGTGCTGGAAGCGCGGCAGATGGCCGGAACCCGTCTGCCGATTTCACGGAGTTGACATAAACTCACTTTGAGCATAATCCTGTCTCAATATACTCGAATCGAGTATAAAAGAGGAGGAATGCCAGATGTCCACCGCCCTGCGGCTGCCCGAGCTTTTTGACCGCGTCCGTCAGGTCATTCCCGAACCGGACTGGATGCTGTTCGAGGATGATATCGCCGCGATCCTGCGCCTTAAACGGGAACGTAACGCGGTCATTCTGGCCCATAACTATCAGACGCCCGAGATCTTTCACGGTGTGGCTGATATCGTCGGCGACAGTCTGGCGCTGGCCCGCAAGGCGATTGATGTTGATGCCGATGTGATCGTTCTGGCGGGCGTGCATTTCATGGCCGAGACCGCCAAATTGCTGAACCCGGACAAGACGGTGCTGATCCCCGATATGGGCGCGGGCTGTTCCCTGGCGGATTCGATCACGCCCGAAGATATCGCGGGTCTGCGCGCGGCCCATCCCGGCGTGCCGGTGGTGACCTATGTGAACACCTCGGCTGCGGTGAAGGCGGCGTCCGATATCTGCTGTACCTCGGGCAATGCCCTGCAGGTGGTGGAATCGCTGGGGGTGCCCCGCGTATTGATGCTGCCCGACGAATATCTGGCCCGGAACATCGCCAGCCAGACACAGGTTGAACTGCTCACATGGCACGGCCATTGTGAAGTGCATGAGCGTTTCACCCCCGGCGAAGTGCGCGGGTTTCGCGATGCCTATCCGGGGGTGACGATCCTTGGCCATCCCGAATGCCCGCCCGAGGTGATTGCCGAGACCGATTATTCCGGCTCGACCGCGGGCATGTCGGAATTCGTCGCCCGGCAGCGACCCGAGCGGGTGCTGTTGCTGACCGAATGTTCCATGAGCGACAATGTTGCCATTCACCATCCCGAAACCGAGTTCATCCGCCCCTGCAATCTGTGCCCGCATATGAAGCGGATCAGCCTGTCGAATATCCGTCAGGCGCTTGAGGAAAACCGTCACGAGGTCACTGTCGACCCCGCTATCGCCGCCCCGGCACGCCGCGCGGTGGAACGGATGCTGGCCGTATGAGACCTGCGCCACCGGAGTTGACCGGTCGGGTCGTCATCATCGGCAGCGGCATCGCCGGGCTGGTGACGGCGCTGGCTCTGGCACCGAAGCCGGTCGTGCTGGTGACGCAGGGGCGATTGGGGCAAGGTGGTTCGACCGTACTGGCGCAGGGCGGGATCGCGGCGGCCATCGGGCCGGATGACAGCCCGGCACTGCATCTGGCCGATACGCTGTCGGCGGGCGATGGGCTGTGCAATTCTGCCATCGCCGAAACCATCCTGCGGCAGGCGGGTGAGGCGATCGCCTATCTGGAAAGCCACGGCACGCGTTTCGATCGCGACGCCTCTGGCGCCCCGGTTCTCGGGTTGGAGGCCGCACATGGCCGCCGACGCATTCTTCACGCGGCAGGCGACGGTTCTGGCGCAGAGATCGTGCGGGCATTGGTGGCGGCGGTGCGCAGCTGCGCCTCGGTCGCGATACTGGAGGATACCAGCGCGTGCCGTCTGCTGACCCGCGACGGCATGGTTGCGGGCCTGCTGCTGCAACGCGATGGCGCGGGTATGATCTTGCCCACCGGGCAGGTGGTCATGGCCACGGGCGGCATCGGCGGGCTTTATGACGCGACCACCAATCCCGTCGACAACCGGGGACAGGGGATCATGCTGGCGGCGCGCGCTGGTGCCGCGCTGGCGGATATGGAATTCGTGCAGTTCCATCCTACCGCGCTGGCCGTGGCGCGCGGCCGGCTGCCCCTGATTAGTGAGGCCGTGCGCGGCGAGGGAGCGATTCTGATCAATGATTGTGGGGAACGTTTTCTTACCGGGCATCCCGGAGAGGAGCTTGCCCCAAGGGACATCGTCGCCCGTGCCATTCATGCCGAAATGATATCGGGGCGACAGGTGTTTCTGAAGGCTGATGATATCGATTTCCCGACCCGGTTCCCGGCCATTACCGCGCTGTGTCGCGAGGCGGGGATTGATCCGGCGCGGGAACCGATCCCGGTTCGTCCCGCCCAGCATTATCATATGGGCGGAATTCATACGGATATCTTTGGACGCAGCACGCTTCCGGGACTGTGGGCCATTGGCGAATGCGCGGCGACCGGCCTGCACGGTGCCAACCGGCTGGCCAGCAATTCGCTGCTGGAGGCGGCGGTGATGGGCCTGAATGCGGCGCGTGATATCGCCGCCGGTCCCGGTTCGCATCCTGCCATCCCAGCAATGCCGGACCTGCCGCCCGAAGCCGATCCCGGGCAGGTACGCGCCATCACCTCGCGCCATCTGGGCATTCTGCGGGACGGGGCGTCGCTTCACGCGGCCATTGCCGGGCTGCTGCCCTTGGCGCTTGGCAGGGGCGGGGCGAGTGATCCCGCCATCACCGCCCTTGCCATCGCCGTTTTTGCCGCTTTGCGACAGGAATCGCGCGGCGCCCATGCCCGCACCGATTTTCCCGCCCAAGCCATTCATTCCGTCAGCCGGAGGATGACACTGGATCAGATCATCCAATCCGCCCGTCTGATCCTGTCCGATAATCTTGCCCGGAGTGCCTGATATGACCCTTTCCCCCCTGCCGCGCCTGATGATGGAAGGCCCTGTCCGTATCGCCCTGACCGAGGATCTGGGCCTTGCGGGCGATCTGACCTCGGCTGCGGTGATCCCTGCGGGTCACCGCTCGACCGTAACGGCGGTGGCCCGGCGCGAAGGAATCGTGGCGGGGCTGGATCTGGCGGCGCTTGCGTTCGAGCTGGTTGATCCGGCCTGCCGCATGACGCGCCATCTTGCCGATGGCGATCCCGTGCCGGCGGGCGGGCGGATATTCACCGTCGAGGGCCCCTCTGCCAGCCTGCTGACAGCCGAGCGCACGGCACTGAATTTCCTGTGCCACCTGTCGGGCATCGCCACTGTCACCAACGACATCGTCCGCGCCGTGACCGGCACAAGCGCCGCCATTGCCTGCACCCGCAAGACCACGCCCGGATTACGGGCGCTGGAGAAATATGCGGTCAGGGCCGGGGGCGGGATGAACCACCGCTTTGCGTTGTCGGATGCCGTGCTGATCAAGGACAACCATATCGCCATGACCGGCGGCATCCGTCCTGCCATCAAGGCCGCCCGCAGCACTTCCGGCCATATGGTCAAGATCGAGGTCGAGGTCGATACGCTGGCGCAGCTGCGCGAAGCGATGGAGGTCGGTGTGGACGCCGTGCTGCTGGACAACATGACGCTGGCTGAATTGCGCGAGGCCGTGGATATCGTCGCCGGTCGTGCCCTGACCGAGGCATCCGGAGGCATCACGCTTGACAGCGCCGCCGCGATCGCCGCGACCGGGGTCGATCTGATCTCTGTCGGCTGGATCACCCATAGCGCGCCGATTCTGGATATCGGTCTGGATTATGTCGCCGAAGATACCCCTGTCCCCGAGCGGCTGTCGAACAGGTCATAGGCGCATTTTCCCGTCGCTTCGCTTCCGTAACCGTCTGGAGGCTGGACAGGTCCGTTCGCATCTTCGTATTCTTGCGGTCCAGGATGGAAACGGTGACGCCCGATCATCGAAACAGGGAGATGGAAGCATGGTTCGCAGGGATTTCGACCCGGACACGGTGCAGCCCGATGGGCGTTCTGCGGTCAAGGCGACGCTTTTTCCCCGTGACGCCGCCGGTCCCTGGCGTGGCTCCTGTCCGGGCGAAGCTTTGGGCGGGCAGATCACGGTACTGGCCTATGGCAACGAAACCCCCGGCGAAGGCCCAAGGCTGCATGTCCATCCCTATGATGAAACATTCATCGTCATTGCGGGCCGGGCGCGTTTCTTCGTCGGCGACGATGTCATCGAGGCAACCGCGGGAGAGGTTGTTCTTGGCCCCAAAGGCGTGCCTCACAGGTTCGAAAATATCGGACCGGGAAGGTTGCAGACAATCGACATCCATCATTCACCTGTCTGGCTGCAAACGGATCTGGAATAATCCGGATCTGATGGAACGGTTGCCCTGATCGGCATCATCCGCAATGCGAACACGCAGCCGGCGGCATGCCGGAATATGGGGCCACGCGGCGTACGGCGTCAGATCGTGGATAGCAGCATGCTGGTTTCGCTGTTGCGGATACCGTCTACGATGCGCACCTCGCGCAGGATGCGGTCGAATTCGGCAAGATTCTCGACCACGATTTCCGCCACCAGATCCCATTTGCCGCTTGTCGTATGGAGGCGGCGAAGCTCTGGCAGACCGCGCAGGCTGTTGATGACATGGGTCGTATTGCGGCCCTCGACCTCGATCATCATCACGGCCCGCACCGCACTGTCTTCGTGATCGTCGCGCACTCGTGCGGTGAAGCCCAAAAGCGCGCCCGCATCAAGCAACCGGTCGATCCTGGCCTGCACGGTTCCCCGCGCGACTCCAAGGATATCGGCAAGTTTCGACACCGGCGCACGCCCATCCGCGCGCAGCAGGCTGACAAGTCTGCGGTCAAGATCGTCAAGGCTGTATTTGGCGGCGTGGCGTTTCATCGGCTAACTATTTGCTCAATTGTTCTGATCAATCTGTCCAGTTCTATCGCAAATGTCCAGCAACTTCGCCATTTTGCTAGCATTCTGCACAGTGGATACTCTTGGTAAATCGCATGTCCACAGGAATCGCCATGTCCGCCCCAAAACCTTCCGATCTTGCCTTCGTGCCCTTTATCAGTGTCGAGAACATGATGCGGCTTCTGCACCGGATCGGCATCCCTGACGCCCTGACCGGCCTTGCCGCCTATATCGAAGAGGATTTCCGGCGATGGGAGCTTTTCGACAAGACGCCGCGGGTGGCTGCGCATTCCAGCGATGGCGTCATTGAACTGATGCCGACCTCTGACGGAACGAGTTATGCGTTCAAATATGTCAACGGGCATCCAAAGAATACGCGTGACGGGTTGCAGACCGTCACCGCGTTCGGCCTGCTGGCCGAAGTCGCGACGGGCTATCCGCTGCTGCTGTCGGAAATGACCTTACTGACGGCTTTGCGTACGGCAGCAACTTCGGCATTGGTGGCAAAATATCTTGCGCCCGAAGGGGCGGACACGATGGCCCTGATCGGCAATGGTGCACAATCCGAGTTTCAGGCGCTTGCCATGAAGGCGGTTTGCGGCATCGCGCATCTGCGCCTTTACGATATCGACCCGAAGGCCACCGAAAAAGCGATGCGCAATCTTGCCGGTCATGGCTTCACGCTGACTGCCTGCGCGTCGGTGCAGGAGGCGGTCGAGGGCGCACAGATCATCACCACCTGTACCGCCGATAAGCAATTCGCGACGATCCTGACAGACAATCTGGTTGGCGCGGGCGTTCATATCAACGCCATCGGCGGCGATTGCCCGGGCAAGACCGAGTTGCACAGGGATATCCTGAGCCGCGCCGATGTCTTTGTGGAATATCCCCCGCAGACCCGGATCGAGGGCGAGATCCAGCAGATGCCAGAGGATTTTCCGGTCACCGAGTTCTGGCAGGTCGTGACCGCCGCCGCGCCCGGTCGGCGCAATGATCGCCAGATCACGCTTTTCGACGGGGTGGGCTTTGCGACCGAGGATTTCTCGGCCCTGCGCTATATCCGCGACCGGCTTGAGGGCACCGGGTTTTATCAGGCGCTTGATCTGCTTGCCGATCCTGATGATCCCCGCGATCTTTTCGGCATGCTCCAGCGCGCGAATGATGGCGCAGCATGAGCCGCCCCTCTGTTCAGGCTCCGGCTGCCGTTGTCATGGTGCGCCCTCACCATTTCTCGGTGAATACCGAAACCGCGCAGGATAATGCTTTTCAGGCGAACCATGGCGACGCCGACAGCGCCCAGCTTGCCCGCCGCGCCTATGATGAACACAGCGCCGCCGTCGCCGAACTGGAACGCCACGGCGTCCGGGTGCATGTCTTCGAGGGCGACGATGCCGCCACGCCGGATTGCGTCTTTCCGAATAACTGGTTCTCGACCCATGCAGGCGGGCATGTCGCCATCTACCCGATGAAGGCGATGAACCGCAGGCGCGAAAGGCGCAGCGACATCATCGAGATGCTGAAGACCAGATATCGGGTACAGGATGTGATCGATTATTCGGGGCTGGAGCCTGACGGCCTGTTTCTTGAGGGAACCGGGGCGATGGTGCTGGACCATATCGGGCGGATCGCCTACGCGGTCGCGTCCGAGCGGACCAATCCGATCGCGCTGGAACGGTTTTGCACACATTTCGGCTTCGAGCCGATGGTCTTTCCGGCGGCGGATGCGCGAGGGACGCCGATCTATCACACAAATGTCCTGATGTGCATCGGTACGGATTTCGCACTGATCGGCGACGGAATGATAACGGATCGCGCGCGCCGGAAAGAGGTGGTCGCGCGACTTGAAGAATCGGGGCGCAGGGTGGTCCGGCTGACCGAGGCGCAGATCGGCGCCTTCGCCGGCAACGCCATCGAATTGCAGGGGCGGGATGCGCGATTACTGGCATTGTCGCGAACCGCGTTCGATGCATTGACGGTGACCCAGCGGGCAACCATCACGGAAAGCGCGACACTGGTACCGCTGTCGATCCCCACGCTGGAAATGGCGGGCGGATCGGTTCGTTGCACGATGGCCGGTATTCATCTTGCGCCGCGTCGCTGATTGCGGGTGGAGATATGACGGAGCTAGGTCGTCAGTGTTCCGTTTCCGTTGAATGCGAAACCGCGCCAAGCCGGAAAATTGCGGGAACTGCATAGCGACAATCAAATCTGGCCAGGGCGAAAATTCGCCCCGGCCAAGGCTGGCATCAGGATTTGTCGCGTATGAAATCGTCGATACGACGCTCGGCATCGTCTTTTGCCCAGCCGTATTTCTCTTGCAGCTTTCCGGAAAGCTGGTCCCGGTTGCCGTCGATCTGATCGATCTCGTCGTCGGTCAGATCTCCCCATTTCTCCTTGACCGACCCTTTGAACTGTTGCCATTTACCTTGAATGATATCCCAATTCATCTCGCACTGCTCCTTTCAGCATGTGTGGTGACGAAATCGGACGCGCGTCCACTCTCTCGTGTCGCAATTGCAGGATCAAAACGTCCGGAGGGCAGGAAAGTTCCGGGATTTTGCCCCGCCGATAGCTGCGATACCCCCGAGCGGACGGGTTTTCACGCATGGCAAGAGGGCTTTTCGGGGGGGATTCGCTTTCCCTCTCTTCCCCTTCTTCTTTGCGGTAAATACCTCGGGAGTCGCCGGCAGGTGCGCCACTGGTTCGAGAGCCAACCGGCGACGGGGCAGCGCCCCCGGCTATCGCGGGACGCAAATAACCGGCGTTTCCGCTTCGGCAAAACGCGCTCTATGGCACCAGCCATTCCGGACGCCGCTTTTGCCCTGTCGTCGTTTCCGACGTCCAAAGTCGATTTCCGGCCCCTTGGACGGGCCGGAAATCCATAGGTAAAGCGGGCTTATGCCAAAGCAAGATTGACAGCGGATTCCCGGCCGTCGCGACCAGCTTCGATGTCATAGGTGACGGCTTGACCGTCATTCAGCTGGCTCAGGCCCGACCGTTCCACGGCCGAGACATGCACAAAAACATCACGTCCGCCATCTGCGGGGGCGATAAAACCGAAACCTTTGGTAGAGTTGAACCATTTCACGGTGCCATTGGCCATCGTGTCGTCTCCTGTAATATTTGCTGCCCACAACATGCGGCAGCCCGGCTCAGCGTCGTCATTGGAACGTCTGAAGCCGAATGGAGACAGAGGGTCGAAAGAAGAACGTTTGCAGCGCCCGTATAAATATTATCGCCACGAATGCAAGTCATTCCGAATTCAGGCCCGCATATGTGACGCATCATCCGTCTGCCGGAACCGCCGATCGGAAAATATATGCCGGGGGATTCAGCGATCCGCGATCCTGCCATATGCGAACTGGCGCACCAGAAAATCCAGAAAAGCACGAATTTTAGGCGCGAGATGCTGGCGCGACGGATAGACCGCGTAATGCGTGACTTCCGTCGTCCGCCACGCGTCCAGCGCGGTTTCGAGCCGCCCCTCTTGCAAATCCGTTTCCACATATTGATGCGGGATCAGGCTGACCCCGAAGCCCGCGCGAAGCGCGTCACGGACCGCTAGGCTTGACGACACCGAATAGCGCGCGGCGACCGCTATACGTTCTATCTGCCCGTCTTTTCTGAATTCCCAGATATCGGCGTTCGGACCATGCGGAAAGCGGATATGGTCCAGCTTCGCCAGGTCGGACGGGGTTTGCGGTTTTCCATGCGCCGCGAAATAAGAACGGGTCGCGCAAAGCACATGTGACATCACCCCCAGTTTTCGCGCAATCAGACTTGAATCCTCCAGATTGCTATATCCCCTGATGGCAAGATCGAACCCTTCGCGGATGATATCCACGCGGCGGTCGTCAAGATGCAATTCAAGGCGCAAATCGGGATGGCGCGACAGGAATTCCGGTATCGCCTCGGACAGCCGGATAAGCGCGACTGTCATCGGCGCGCTTACCCTGAGCGTGCCGACCGGCGACGATCTGGTCGAAGAAAGCGCCGTTTCGCCTTCGATCAGGGCATCAAGGCCGCGCGAGACATGTTCAAGATAGGTCTTGCCCTCTTCAGTTAACGCCATGCGCCGCGTTGTCCGGTTGATCAGGCGCACGCCCAGATGCGCTTCCAGTTCCGCGATGTTCTTGCTGATGGCCGGTGGTGACAGACCAAGCTTTCTTCCGGCTTCGGCAAAGCTGCCTTGCTCGGCCACCTGTCGAAAAACCCGCAATGCCGTGAAGCGATCCATTTTATTGTTCTCTGATAGTAAATGATTTCTTATAAAATTACCATATTATCGCATTTTGGCAAATTCCTTATCTCTGCTGTCATCAACTACAGCCAAGAGTGAACCAGATGACCCATCCGACAATCGATCTTATCGAAAAGCGCGTTTCGGCCAATCGTTTCGATCCCTCGCATCTTCTGACGGATGCCGAGATCGCGGAACTCGTCCGCCTCGCGACCTGCGCGCCGACGGCCTATAATCTTCAGAACTGGCGGTTCATCGCGGTCCGCAGGTCAGAGGCGAAAGCGAAACTATGCGACCTCGCCTATGGTCAGGCCAAGGTCGCCGATGCGGCCGTGACCTTCATCATCTGCGGCCAGAAGCCCGATCATATCAGCCTGGCGGAACGGTTGCAGCCATTCGTCGCATCCGGTCATATGCCGCCTGACATGGCGGCCGCCTGGCAGGAAAACGTGCGCGCGACCTATGCCGGCGATCCCCAGGCGGCCCGTGATGAAGCGATCCGTTCCGCCACATTCGGCGTGGCAACGCTGATCCACGCGGCCGAGGCGATGGAGCTCGTCTCTGGCCCGATGGTCGGGTTCGACGCGGATGCAGTGGCCCGCGAATTCGGACTCGCGCAGGACGAAATGCCTGTCATGCTTCTTCCTGTCGGCCGCGCCGCGCCGGGCAACTGGCCGCAGAAGCCGCGCCGCCCGCTTTCCGAGGTTCTTCAGTTATCATGAAAGCCAATCTCTCGGATCTGTCACTTACCGCTATCGCGCCGATTGTCTGGGGCAGCACCTATCTTGTCACGACCCAGTTCCTGCCCGGATTTTCGCCGATGACCGTCGCCATGCTGCGCGCGCTGCCGGCCGGGCTTCTGCTGCTGGTGATCATGCGTCAGTTGCCAGCCGGGATCTGGTGGCTGCGGGCCTTTGTCCTTGGCGCTCTTAATATCTCGATCTTTCTCAGCATGTTATTCGTCGCGGCATACAGGCTTCCCGGCGGTGTGGCGGGCACGGTGCTTTCCGCCCAGCCACTGATCGTCGTCTTCCTGGCCGCATTCCTGTTATCCGGCAGGTTACGTCCGCTGACAGTCGTGGCCGCGCTGGTTGGCATGGGCGGCGTTGCCTTGCTGGTGCTGACCCCAAGCGCCTCGCTTGACGCAATCGGCATCGCGGCCGGTCTGGCGGGGGCGACATCCATGGCGCTGGGAAGCATCCTGGCGCGCAAATGGCAGCCTCCGGTATCGCCGCTTACCTTTACGGCATGGCAACTGACTTGTGGCGGGTTGCTCCTACTTCCGGTCGTTCTGGTTGTCGATCATGCCATTCCTGTTCCGACGGTTTCCAACCTGCTGGGCCTTGTCTGGCTGGGCCTGATCGGAGCGGCCGTGACCTATGCGCTCTGGTTCCGCGGAATCGGACGGCTGGCGCCTTCAGTCGTATCTTCGCTGCTATTCCTCAGCCCGCTGACCGCTGTGCTGCTTGGATGGGTTTTTCTGGGACAGACGCTGAGCATATTGCAGATAACCGGAATCGCGCTTGTCATCGGAAGCATCTGGCTTAGCCAGCGGGCGAATGGCTAGTCGGGGCGCAAGGATAACTTTGCCCGGATGCGCAAGGGCCGGTTTCAAGGTAAAAGACAAGACGGTCATGCCACTCGTCTCGTCCATAATCTGCCCAAGTGATCGGCAGTCTGCCTAAAATTTTGCCTACCGTCGGAAAGCCTTCGTTTCCGTCATCCCGCAGGGACGATGCGTGGTTGCAGCCGCAGGGTCATGGCTTTCATTGGCGCCATGTTCGACTCGACAGGTTCAACAGTTTTGCAGCGAAGCCACGGACTGGCCCGGATCATGCTGGGGCCCAGGGGGCTGATCGATCTTGCGCAAGCGGGTTCGGCCAAGGTCATGATGCCGCATGTCGTGGCAAAATGCCCCGAGGTCGTTTTTCTGAACACCTCGGGCGGAATGGCCTCTGGCGACCGGCTGGAATATCATGTCGGGATGCGGGCCGGTTGCCGGGCCGTGGCGACCACCCAGACCGCCGAACGCGCCTATCGCGCGAATGATCTTCCTGCGCGGGCACAGGTCCGGCTGACGCTTGGCCCGGGAAGCTGGCTCGATTGGCTGCCGCAGGAAACCATCCTCTTTGACGGTGCAAGGCTGGAGCGCGTGACTCGTGTCGATCTGGGGCCGGGGGCGGGCTGCATGTTGCTGGAGATGATCGTGCTGGGCCGTCAGGCGATGGGCGAGCAGCTATCGCATCTGCATCTGCGCGATCGCCGCGAAATATGGCAGGGGGGGCGGGTCATTCACCATGACGCGCTGTCGCTGGACGACGCGGCGCTGCCTCGCTTGCAGGATCCGGCCATTCTGAACGGCGCGAAGGCGATGGCGACATTGGCGGTGATTGCCTCGCATGCGCCGGACTTGCTGGGCTGCGCACGCGCGGTTCTGGATGAACCCGGCGTAACTGCGGCGGCAAGTGCGCCGCCCGGACGGCTGATCCTGCGGCTGCTTGCCTCTGACGGATGGCCTTTGCGGCGGCAGATCAACCGGTTGCTCGGGGCGCTTCGTCCCGATCCCTTACCACGTATCTGGCAGGTCTGATCCATGAATCTTTCTCCTCGTGAACGCGAGAAACTGTTGGTCTCACTCGCCGCGATGGTCGCCCGGGGGCGATTGCAGCGCGGCGTCAGGCTGAACCTCCCCGAGGCCATCGCCCTGATCACCGATTTCGTCGTCGAGGGGGCCCGCGACGGGCGTAGCGTTGCCGATCTGATGCAGGCGGGCGCGCATGTCATAACCGCAGATCAATGCATGCAGGGCGTGCCCGAGATGATCGAGGCGGTACAGGTCGAGGCCACTTTTCCCGATGGCACCAAGCTGGTCACCGTCCATCATCCGATCCGTCAGGAGGCTTGAATGAAAAGATTTTCTATTATCACCACCACGATCTTCTTCCTGCCCGGATCGGCATTCGCGCATCCCGGCCATGAAAGCGGGCAGTTCATCGGCGGGCTGTCCCATCCCATCGCTGGGGCGGATCACCTGCTGGCCATGATCGCGCTTGGCCTTTTGGCGGCGCAGCTTGGCGGGCGGGCGCTTTGGGCGCTGCCTGCCGGATTCGTTGCCGCGATGATCGCGGGCGGTCTATGGGGCTGGGCGGGGCTGCCCTTCCCCGGCGCCGAGCCGATGATCCTTGCCTCGGTCGTCATCCTTGGCGCCTTGGTCGCCATGGTCATGCGGCTGCCTCTGTCAGTACTGCTTCCCGGCGTTGCGCTGTTCGGCTTTGCACATGGCTGGGCGCATGGCGCGGAAGGTCCCGCGCAAGGGGTGATCACCTATGCCATCGGCTTTGCTGCCGCGACCATGGGGCTGCATCTTCTGGGTATCGCCATGGGCAGGCTGATCGGGCGCGGGGCGCTGTTGCGGGGGCTTGGGGGCGGCACGGTGCTGGCTGGCCTTGCGCTGGCGGTTGCGGGCTAGGCCATGATCCCCGGTGAAATCTTTCCCGCAAAAGGCGACATCGTGCTGAACGAGGGCCGCGAAACGATTGTTCTGTCGGTCGCCAATACAGGCGACCGCCCGATCCAGGTCGGCAGCCATTACCATTTCGCGGAAACCAATCCGGCCCTGCAATTCGACCGCACCGCTGCACGCGGCATGCGCCTGTGTATCCCGGCAGGTACCGCCGTCCGGTTCGAGCCGGGGCAATCGCGCGAGGTCCGGTTGATCCCTTATGCCGGGCAGCGGATCGTGCAGGGGTTCCGCAAAGCTGTCATGGGGGCACTGTGATGGTGACCCTGTCCCGTGCCGATTATGCGGCGATGTATGGCCCGACGCGCGGCGACCGCATCCGGCTGGCCGATACGGAACTGGTGATCGAAGTCGAGCGCGATCTGACCATTCCCGGCGAAGAGGTCAAATTCGGCGGCGGCAAGGTCGTCCGCGACGGGATGGGGCAATCGCAGGTTACGCGCGAAGGCGGTGCAATGGATACCGTCATTACCGGTGTCGTGCTGTTCGATCATCAGGGCATCATCAAGGCCGATATCGGGCTGAAGGATGGCCGCATCGCCGGGATCGGCAAGGCGGGCAATCCCGACACCCAACCCGGCGTCACCCTGATCATCGGCCCGGGAACCGAGATCATCGCGGGCGAGGGCCGCATCCTGACCCCCGGCGGCTTCGACTGCCATATCCATTACATCTGCCCGCAACAGGTCGATCACGCGCTGCATTCCGGCGTAACCACGCTGCTAGGCGGCGGCACCGGCCCCGCGCATGGGACTTTGGCCACGACCTGCACCCCCGGGCCGTGGCATATCGCCCGGATGCTGGAAGCCTGCGCCGATCTGCCCGTCAATATCGGCGTGGCGGGCAAGGGGAATGCCTCGCGCCCCGCACCATTGGAGGAACAGATCCGCGCCGGGGCCTGCGCGTTGAAACTGCACGAGGATTGGGGAACCACCCCCGCCGCCATCGACAATTGCCTGAGCGTGGCCGACGCGATGGATGTGCAGGTGATGATCCATACCGACACGCTGAACGAATCCGGCTTTGTCGAGGATACGATGGCCGCCATCGCAGGCCGCACGATCCACGCCTATCACACCGAGGGCGCTGGCGGCGGTCATGCGCCGGACATTATCCGCATGGTGGGCATGGGCAATGTGCTGCCCTCATCCACCAACCCGACGCGGCCCTATACCGGCAATACCATCGAAGAGCATCTGGACATGCTGATGGTCTGCCATCACCTTGACCGCCGGGTGCCCGAGGATGTGGCCTTCGCCGAAAGCCGCATCCGGCGCGAAACCATTGCGGCCGAGGATATCCTGCACGATCTGGGCGCCTTCAGCGTGATTTCCTCGGACAGTCAGGCGATGGGCCGGATCGGCGAGGTCATCATCCGCACATGGCAGACCGCCGACAAGATGCGCCGCCAGCATGGGCGGCTTGATGGCGAGCAGGGCAAGAACGACAATCTGCGCGCCCGCCGCTATATCGCAAAATACACGATCAACCCGGCCATCGCGCATGGCGTCTCTGCCCATATCGGCAGCATCACCCCCGGCAAGCGCGCCGATCTTGTCCTGTGGTCCCCGGCATTTTTCGGCGTCAAGCCCGAGATGGTGCTGATCGGCGGTCAGATCAGCGTGGCGCAGATGGGCGATCCGAACGGTTCGATCCCGGTGCAGCCGGTCTTCAGCCGCCCGATGTGGGGGCATTCGCGCCGTGCCTCGGCACTGTTCGTCTCGGGCGCGGGGCTGGAAGCCGGAGCGGGCGATGGCTTGGACAAAACGCTGATCGCGGTCGCGAATACGCGTGACATCGGCAAGGCGGATATGGTGCTGAACGATTCCATGCCCGAAATCGAGGTCGATCCCGAAACATACGAGGTGCGGGCGAATGGCGAATTGCTGAGCTGCGAACCCGCGACTGAACTGCCGATGGCGCAACGCTATTTCCTGTATTGAGGCGAACATGATCCCGCACAGCCACCATATCCTGCGTAACGCCAAGGCTCCCTTCGATGCGGAAGTCGTGCTGGACTATGATTCCCGCCTGCTGCGCCGCAAACGTCTGGACTGTGCGGGCGGCGATTTCCTCGTCGATCTGCCCGAGACGGCCAGCCTGAACGATGGTGATGCCTTTGAACTGTCAGACGGTCGGCGCATTGTCGTGCGTGCCGCGCCCGAGCCGGTTCTGCTCATTCATGGCGATCTGCCCCGCCTCGCCTGGCATATCGGCAACCGCCACACCCCCTGCCGGATCGAACCCGACCGGCTGATCATCCGCGCCGATCACGTGCTGGAGGCGATGCTGCATAAACTGGGCGCGCAGACGAAGCATGCGATGCTGCCTTTCAGCCCCGAAGGTGGGGCTTATGGTCACGGGCGGACCTTTGGGCATGATCACGGGCACTCTCATACCCATGCGCACGATCACGCCTGACGCCGCCCGCCTGCGGCTGGCGCAATATCTGTCGCCGGCTTTCCCGGTTGGCGGTTTTGCATGGTCGCAGGGATTGGAATGGGCGATGGATCGGGGAATCGTGACCCGCGCCACCTTGGCCCAATGGCTGGCCGATTGGCTGGATCACGGCTGCGGCTGGACCGATGCCGTACTGGTCGCCCTGTCGCTGCGCCCCGGTGCCGAATACCCGGTGCTGGACGATCTTGCCCGTGCCGCCTGCATGAGCGGGCAACGCCTGTCCGAAACGGCCGAGCAGGGCGCGGCCTTTGCCGGAAATGTCGCCACGATCACCGGGGAGCATCATCCCGCCGCTGCCCTGCCAGTGGCATTCGGGCGGGCCTGCGCGGGATTTCCGCTGCCCGCCGCCGAAATCATCGCGGCGTTCCTGCAAGCGCAGGCAACGACGTTGATCTCTGCCGCGATACGTTTCATGCCGCTTGGCCCCATCGATGGGCAGGCGATGCTGTCCCGCCTTCAACCCGCGATCATCGCAATCGCCGAACGCGCCGCCACGGCCAGCAAAGCCGAACTGACCAGCGCGACGTGGGGGGCCGATATCGCCGCCATGTCGCATGAAACCATGAGCACAAGGATATTCCGGTCATGAGCCAAAACGGCCCGCTTCGTGTCGGCATCGGCGGTCCCGTCGGCGCGGGCAAGACTACCCTGACCGAGCAAATCGCCCGGGCACTTGCCCCGCGCCTGTCGATGGCGGTCATCACCAATGATATCTACACGCGAGAGGATGCCGAGGCCCTGATGCGCGCGCAGGTGTTGCCGGGCGAACGGATCCGGGGTGTCGAAACCGGCGGCTGCCCGCATACCGCGATCCGCGAGGATGCCAGCATCAATCTTGCGGCGATCGCCGATCTGAACGCCGCCTTCCCCGATCTGGAACTGGTGCTGATCGAGTCGGGGGGCGATAACCTGGCGGCGACATTCTCGCCCGAGCTGGCGGATCTGACCATCTATGTCATCGATACTGCCGCCGGTCAGGACATTCCCCGCAAACGCGGCCCCGGGCTGGCGCGCTCGGATCTGCTGGTGGTGAACAAGACCGATCTTGCGCCGCATGTGGGCGTCGATGCCGGGTTGCTGGAAACTGATGCCCGCCATGCCCGGGGATCGCGGCCGGTCGTGATGGCATCGTTGCGTGCCGGCAGGGGCGTCGATCCGATCGTCGATTTCCTGATCCGCGAAGGCGGGCTGCAACCACGGCAATCACCTTCCCGCTAAAGCATGCCGCAGCTGTCTCGCTTCCTCCCCTTCTTCTTTGTCCAAATACCTCGGGGGTCGCCGGCAGGTGCGCCACTGGTTCGAGAACCAGCCGGCGGCGGGGCAGCGCCCCCGGCTATCGCGGGACGCAAATAACCAGCGTTTCCGATTGAGCGCGACAGGCTCTAGGATGCGATCCTGCGCCTGTGGTTTCCCGGCGAGACACCGATCACCCGTTTGAAGGCGCGGGTGAAAGCAGCCTGCGAGCCATAGCCCATCTTATGCGCCACGGCTGCCACCGAGCTGCCCTCTTGTTCCAGCCATTGCGCGGCAATCCGCATCCGCAGATCGGTGACATAACGCAGCGGACTTACACCCACGACCGTTACGAAGCGATCCGAGAACACGGATCGCGAAGCGCCCATCAGGCCCGCCATTGTCGGAATATCCCAGTCGCGACCGGGATCCTTGTGCAGTTCGGCCAGTACCCGGGCAAGGCGGGGATCGCGCAACCCGGTAATCACGCCCGACAGGTTGTCACAGCCGCATTCCACCCATCCGCGAACGATCAATGCGGCGATGACATCCGCAAGCCGGGCAAGGATACCCGCCGAGCCGGGGCGGTCCTGTGCCATCTCGCTTTCCATTGCGGCAAGGATCGCATGCATCTCGGGCTGACGGTCAAGAAGCGCGCCGACGGACATCGCATCGGGCATCAGGCCAACCAGAGGATGCATCGTGACCAGATCAAGCTCCATCGCGCCGGTCAGGACGATCGTGTCCCTCGTCCGGCAGGTGGCCGCGTCACAGGCTTTGACCTCGCAGAACGCCCGGCAGATCTGTTCCGGTTCGTAACTGCCGAAATCCCGCGCCGCCACCCGGGGGCCTGACAGCAATTGATGTGGCTGAGCACGCGGGATCAGCACCGCATCTCCGGCCTGCATGAGTCGGGGCGCTGCATCGGGAAGAAGCAGCAGCGCCTCTCCCTGGCCGATGAAGTGAAACCGCGCCCCGTCATCGGCGCGGAAGTTGATCCCGAAAGGGGATGACAGGCGCAGACGCCAATAGCTTGCCCCGCGCAGGCGCATCCCAAGCAGTACCTCGCTGATGGCGTCAGGTTTATTTTGCGTATCGGTGTTTCGATCAAACATGCCGGATAAACTGGCATGGATTGTCCGGATTTCCAAGCCAAATTCGATCCGGGGAATGTTCAGGACAAAGGGACAGAATATGGCTACGGATATATCGCTGATCGATGCGCCGGACCGGGCAACCGCCGAAAGGCCGCTGGCACAGGATCGCCCGGCCTGGGGTGCGGTCTTTTCAATGTCGCTGGGCGTGTTTGCGCTGGTGACCGCCGAATTTCTTCCTGCAAGCCTTTTGACGCCTTTGGCCGAGGGATTGCAGATCAGCAAGGGCGCGGCCGGACAGGCGGTCACGGCGACGGCACTGGTCGCCTTGATAACCAGCCTGTTCATCTCAGTCGCCACGCGCGGCCTCGATCGAAGATGGGTGCTGATGGGATTTTCGGTTCTGCTGGTGATCTCGAACCTGATCGTTGCCGGCGCGCCGGGTCTTGCCATGCTGCTGGTCGGGCGGATTCTGATGGGCATCGCCCTGGGCGGATTCTGGAGCTTGTCTGTCGCGACCGTCATGCGGCTGGTCCCCGAGCAGGCGATCCCGCGCGCGCTTGCGATCATGTTCATGGGGGTTTCCGCGGCAACCGTGTTTGCGGTGCCTGTCGGCAGCTATCTGGGCGCGTTGATCGGCTGGCGCGGGGTGTTCGTCGCGGCGACCGGGCTGGCGCTGCTGGCATTGCTTGTCCAGTATATCACCCTGCCGTCACTGCCCGCACGCGGCAACAACCGGCTGGGTGCATTGGTCCAGGTTCTTGGCCGCCCGGGGATCGGCATCGGCATGCTTGCGGTTCTTCTGGTTTTCGCGGGGCATTTCACCTTTTTCACCTATATTCGCCCGTTTCTGGAAAATGTCACTTCGGTCGGGATTGAAGGCGTGACCGTCATCCTGTTCGGATTCGGGCTGGCGAATTTCGCCGGAACCTATCTGGTCGCCTTCGTAATCGAGCGTTCCCTGCGTCTGGCGCTGCTGCTGATGCCGCTGGTCATGGCCGTTATCGCCCTGTTGCTGACAACGATCGGAGGGGTCGCGCTTCTGGACGCATCGCTGATCGCGCTTTGGGGACTGGTCTTTGCCGGCGTGCCGGTATCCTGGTCGACATGGATCACCCGCGCATTGCCCGATGAGGCCGAGGCCGGCGGCGGTCTTATCGTCGCCGCGATCAACTTCGCTATTGCCACAGGGGCCGGAATCGGCGGCGCATTGCTGGAATTCACAGGGCCCAGAGGCGTCTTTCTTGCAAGCGGCGTCATATTGGTCGTGGCGGTGGTCACCATCGCGGGTCGGGTCAGACCGGAATGACAATCGCGCGGGCCCGGCAGGGATCGGGCCTGCGCTTTCCGGCCGTGCCCGGAATGCGGGTGACGATATCACCCCGCCGCTGGCGGTATTTCCGGGTTCCAGACGATTTCCCACAGATGCCCGTCAGGATCACGAAAATACCCGGCATAACCGCCATAGAACGTGTCCTGCGGCGTCTTGATGATCTCTGCTCCTGCGCGTCTTGCGGTCTCCATCACCTCGTCGACCTCTTCGCGGCGCAGGACGTTATGCCCGATGCTGACGGCCGTGGAACTGACGGGCTGTTTCGGCAGGCCGGTATCGTGGGAAATATCGTCCTGCGCCCAAAGCGCGAGTATCAATCCGCCCGACAATTCGAAAAAGACCACCGCGCCATGCTCGAACTCTGACCGATGATGCCCCTGGTCGGCAGGCCAAGACCGTCGCGATAGAAGATCAGCGATTGTTCAAGATCGGCAACGCCAAGCGTGAGAACGGAGATTACAGGTTTCATGTCCATACCCTTTCTATCGGTGCCTGCAAGATGCAGGCACCCTGATAGTCCTGGGCCGTCACCAAAGTAACGGAAGGACCCGCCACGCGGGGGCCGGGCCAACCTTCCCGAGCCTAACCTGTTTCGGACGTATAAAAGGTTAGGTCGGCCGGTGCGAGGTGTCAATCTTGCCCCGCATGGCACCCGTATGCCGTTACCAATCGCTGACAATCGCCGCCCCTATTCGTGCGATCTGTTCGTTCCGTTCATCCAGTGTGGCCTCTGTTTCGGTCATGTAGACCACGACGATACGTCCCGGCTGGCCATCCGGCCCCAATGCCGCCACGATCCCGCGCGCGCCGCGGGCACCCGCGCCGGATTTGTCGGCGATATACCAGCCCTGCGGCAGCGCCGCGCGGATCAGGGCATCGGCCACGCGATCATTCTCCATCCATGTCAGAAGCTGCTTGCGCGATTCCGGGGAAAGAGCGTCACCGAACAACAGCCGGTTCAGCGTTTCGGCCATCGCGCCCGGCGTGGTCGTGTCGCGCGGGTCGCCGGGCTCGGCGCTGTTCAGCTCGGTTTCCCAGCGATCCAGCCGGCTTGTGGCGTCCCCGATCGCGCGCAGGAAATCCGTCAGCCCCTGCGGGCCATCCACCGCCGCAAGCAGCAGGTTGCCGGCGGTGTTGTCGCTCATGGTGATCGCCGCCTCGCACAGCGCATCAAGCGTCATGCCAGTGCCGACATGTTTTTCGGTGACGGGAGAATATTCCACAAGCTGCGAAGCCTGATAACCGACGTGGCGATCAAGCCGATCCTCGCCCGCATCGACACGGGCAAGCACCGCAGCACAGACAAGAACCTTGAAGGTGCTAAGCATCGGGAAACGCTCATCGATGCGGTAGCCCTGAATGCGGCCCGAGGCCAGATCCAGAGACGCATAGCCGGCGCGGGCATCAAGTGCGGCCTCGGCCTGCCGGACAGCGGCAAGGGTCGCATCTTCGGCATCCCCGGCAGCGGCGGGGCCACCCGACAACGCCAGCATGGCAATCACGGCAAGGCGCATGAATTTCATTGCTTCATCTCCAATACGGATTCGATCAGCGTCAGCCCGGCATCCACGCGGGCAGGAAGCGGAACATTGCGGTTGGACAGGATCACAAGGCCAAGATCCTTGTCCGGGATGAAGGCGACGTAACCGCCGAAGCCATTGGTCGATCCCGTCTTGCTGAACAGGACCTCTTGATCGGACGTCTCGGGTTCCGCAAGCCTTGTCGCGGGCTGGCTTTCGGTAACCATCTCGGGCGCATTTCCGGCAAGCAGCTGCTCACGCGGCACCGGCCAGGGATAGCGTTCCCAGATCATGGCCTGATCGAAATGCCGGGTCCGGGTCTGGGCCGCATGGGTTTTCGCCACCGAGTCCTGCAATTCCGGCGGGATCTTCACATCGCCCAGATTGATCTGCAGGAAGCGCAGCATGTCGCGCAGATTCGATTTGAGACCATAAGCCTCGGAATCCAGTACACCCGGATTCACCCGGACAGGGCTGTCATCCTTGCGCGAATAGCCAAAGGCATATTGCGGCATCTGTGCCTGAGGCACATCGACATAAGTGTTTTCCAGGCCCATCGGATGCAGGATTTGATCCCGCAGAACCGTGGTATAGTCACCGCCAAAGGCTTCGGCGGAAGCGCGGCCCAGCAGGCCGATGCTGATATTCGAATAAGAGCGTTCACCCGCGCCGGGAACGGGTTGCCAGGTTTGAAGCCAGCGCATTAGGGCGCTGTCGTCCTGCGCCTCGTCCGGTACCTGCAAAGGCAGGCCGCCGGTCTGATGGGTGGCAAGATCCATCAGGGTCACAGCCCCAAGCGCGCTGTCCTTCAGATCCGGCAGCCGAACCGAGGCCGGGTCCGAAAGCGACATATGCCCCTGTTGTTCCGCCAGCGCGGCAAGCGCCACGTTGAAGGTCTTGCTGATCGAGCCCAGTTCGAACAGCGTCTTGTCCGTGACCGGTTTATCTGCCGCACGGTCGGCCATGCCTGTGGTGTAAACGTAATCCCGGCCCTGCCATGTCAGACCGACGGCCAGTCCCGGAACGTCATATTCCGCAATGACGGGCGCAAATATCTCGGCGGCCGCCTTCTGGAACTCTGTTTCAGTCATTGCCGATACCGGCATCGCCGATAGGGGCATTACAAAACCTGTTGCGAACAGGCCAAGGCCCGCGCATCCATAAATCATTCTCATCTTTTCGCTCTGCTCATTTGGACACGGCGATTGCTTCGCCGGCAAGGACAGGGTTACGGTGAAAACCTGCTGATGCACAAACGATCATATTTCACTTGAGCCATAAGATAATCTAATCTCGATACGATGGATCGCCCGCAACTCCCCCTGAATGCCCTGCGCGCTTTCGAAGCCGCCTCGCGCCATCTTAACCTGACCCGCGCCGCCATCGAGCTTTGCGTAACCCAGGCGGCACTGAGCCATCAGATCCGGGGGCTGGAAGAGCGTCTGGGCGTCAGGCTGTTCCGTCGTGTTCCGCGGGGGCTTGTGCTGACCGAAGAGGGGATCATGCTGGCCCCGGTCCTGACCCGGAGTTTCGATGAGATGTCCGACACGCTGGACCGTTTCGCCGCAGGTCATTATCACGAGACGATCAATCTGGGCGTCGTCAACAGTTTCGCGACCGAATGGCTGATTCCGCGCATCGCGGATTTTCACCGGCTTCATCCCTCGATCGATCTGCGCATCCACACGAATAACAACCGCGTCGATCTGGCCGGAGAGGGACTTGATCTGGCGATCCGTTTCGGCGACGGAAGCTGGCATGGCGTCGCTGCAACCAGATTGATGAGCGGCGCGATGACGGCAGTCTGCAGTCCCGAACTGGCGACCCGGCTGCGCAGGGTCGAAGATTTGTTATCCGCGCCCCTGTTGCGATCCTATCGCGCCAGCGAATGGGAACGGTGGTTCAGCATGCACGGCCTGCCCACGCCACAGTTGCGCGGGCCGGTCTTCGATACCTCTCTGGCCATCGCAGAGATGGCCGCGCGCGGGCATGGCGTCGGGTTTGTGCCGGTCGCGCTGTTCTCTGCCTGGGTCGAGACGGGCCGGCTGGTGCGGCCATTCGAGGCCCAGCTTGCGGCAGGGGATTATTGGCTGACACGTCTGCATGCCAATCCTGACACGGCGGGGCAGGCCGCTTTCGCGGATTGGATCGTCGCCACCGCATCAGGGTCGAAGTAAGGCGTTTTGCCGCTGCCGGTCGCTGTGGTTCACGATGCAGGGCGCAATCGCCCATCCGCCGGATCACACCGACGGGCTGCTGCGGGGCGGGGGCGTTTTCGTCGGGGCAGGGCTGTTCCGCCCGCCGGGTTGCGCAAGATCGCCAAGGATCGGGCAATCGGGCCGCTGATCGCCCGCGCAGGCATCGGCCAGCGTCGCCAGCGTGGTCATCATGCCCTCCATTTCAGCGATCCGGCTTCGCAATTCCTCGATATGCTGAAGAGCGATGCGTTTCACATCGCCGCTTTGGCGGTCGCGGTCGCGCCAAAGGCTCAGCAGTTCCTCTATCTCGGAGACCGAGAAGCCAAGATCCCGCGCACGGCGGATAAAGCACAGCGTGTGGACATCGGTATCCGAGTAATCGCGGTAACCCGATGCCGTCCTGTCGGCCGCAGGGATAAGGCCGATCTGTTCGTAATAACGGATCATCTTCGCCGAAATACCCGAGGCTTTGGCTGCTATTCCGATATTCATGCGTGGCTCCTCTGGTTAAGTGGCACGGCAGGCATTTCGGTGGCGGGCGGAGTTGCGTCGGTGCTTATCGGTGGCATGAAACGGCGCAACCGCAGGGCATTGCCAAGCACGAATACCGACGAAAGCGCCATTGCCCCCGCTGCAAAGACGGGCGACAGGAGCATTCCGTAAAACGGGTAAAGCACACCCGCCGCAACCGGGATCAGGGCCGCATTATAGGCGAAAGCCCAGAACAGGTTCTGGCGGATATTTCCGATCGTCGCCTTGGACAGCGCAATTGCGTTCGGCACGCCCTGCAAGCTGCCCGACATCAGCACCACATCCGCCGCCTCGATGGCGATATCGGTGCCGGTGCCGATGGCAAGCCCGATATCCGCCTGAGCCAGCGCGGGCGCGTCGTTGATGCCATCGCCAACGAAGGCAAGCGTGCCATGCGCGTCTTTCAGACGCCGCACGGCATCGACCTTGCCATCCGGCAGCACCTCGGCCACGACCTCGTCGATCCCAAGATGCCGCGCGATGGCCTGCGCGGTCCGCGCGTTGTCGCCGGTGATCATCGCGACTTTCAGGCCCAGATCATGCAGCGCCCGGATCGCTTGCGGAGTGGTTTCCTTGACCGGATCCGACACCGCGACGATGGCGGCAAGTTTT
This sequence comes from Paracoccus wurundjeri, assembly GCF_030678915.1. Classification (GTDB taxonomy): domain Bacteria; phylum Pseudomonadota; class Alphaproteobacteria; order Rhodobacterales; family Rhodobacteraceae; genus Paracoccus; species Paracoccus onubensis_A. Next base: position 345,973 of record NZ_JAUUTZ010000002.1, read on the forward strand.
CCGTCGATGGCGGCGTAAAGCGGCGATTTGCCTTCGGTCGCAAGCCGTTCGGCGGTGGCGGCAAAGGGCAGCACATCCAGTCCCAATTGGGTCATGTAGCGATCGGCCCCGATCTCGACCCGCTGACCACCCGCGACGGCCGTCACGCCAAAGCCGGTAACGGACTGGAATTCCGCGACCTGCGGCAATTCCGTGCCCTCGGCCCTGGCGGCATCCACGATGGCCTGCGCGATCGGATGTTCAGATTTCGCCTCTGTGGCGGCGATCAGCCCCAGAACCGTTGCCCGGTCAAAGCCTTCGGCCAGTTCCAGATCCGTCAGTGATGGTTTGCCCTCGGTCAGGGTGCCGGTCTTGTCCAGCGCGACGACCTGCGCATCACGAAGAAGCTGCAACGCTTCGCCCTTGCGGAACAATACGCCCAGCTCCGCCCCGCGCCCGGTTCCGACCATGATCGAGGTGGGCGTCGCCAGACCCATGGCGCATGGGCAGGCGATGATCAGCACGGCAACGGCGTTCACCAGCGCGAAGGTCAGGGCCGGCGACGGGCCAAAGAAAAGCCATCCGGCGAATGTCAGCACCGCGATCCCCATGACGACCGGCACGAACCACATCGTCACCCGGTCCACCGCCGCTTGTATCGGCAATTTGGAGGCCTGCGCCTGTTCCACCATCCGGATAATCTGCGACAGAACCGTATTGCCGCCGACTGCGGTTGCGCGGAACGCCAAGGCGCCCTTCTGGTTGACCGTGCCGCCGACCAATTCGCTGTCGGGTTTCTTGGCAACCGGAAGCGGTTCGCCCGTGATCATGGATTCATCGACATAGCTTTCGCCTTCGATGACCCGGCCATCGACCGGGATCCGTTCTCCGGGACGCAGTTCGATCACATCGCCCGAGACGACCAGATCGATGGGAACCTCTTCCACCCGCCCGTCGCGGCGGACCCGCGCCGATTTTGCCTGAAGCCCGACAAGGCGTTTGATCGCCTGAGAGGTGCGGCCTTTGGCGCGTGCTTCCAGCAAGCGGCCAAGCAGGATCAGGGTGACGATGACGGCGGCGGCCTCGTAATAGACATTGACCGTGCCGGCAGGCAGAAGACCCGGCGCGAATGTTGCCGCAAGCGAATATCCGTAAGCCGCAAGCGTTCCGACCGCGACCAGTGAATTCATGTCCGGCGCCAGCCGGGCAAGCGCCGGAAGCCCCTTTCTGTAGAACCGGAGTCCCGGCCCGAACAGGATAAGCGTGGTCAGGGCGAACTGGATATACCAGCTTGCCTGCATCCCGATCGTTGCCGCAATCAGACGATGGATGCCGGGAACAAGATGCGCCCCCATCTCCAGCACGAAGACCGGTAATGTCAGGGCCAATGCCAGTGTGAAATCTCGTTTGAGTTCCCGTTGTTCGGTCTCTTTCCGCTCTTCCGCGCCGGTATCGCCGCCGGTCTGCGGGCCAGACAGGGTGGCGTCATAGCCAACCTTCCGAATGGCAGCGATCAGGCTGTCCGGAGCGGCGGCCCCCTCTACAGTGGCGCGTTCGGTGGCAAGGTTCACGGCAGCGCGCGTCACCCCCGGCACGGCGGTCAGGGCGCGCTCCACCCGTCCCACGCAGGAAGCGCAGCTCATGCCCTGAACCGACAGTTCAACCGGCGCAGCGGGCACGGCATAACCCGCTTTCTCGATGGCCTGCACAAGCATTGGACGGTCTACCCCGTTTCCGGCGGCGATATCCGCGCGTTCGGTGGCAAGGTTGACGATGGCGGAATCGACTCCGGGAACGGATTTCAACGCCTTTTCGACACGACCGACGCAGGAGGCGCAGGACATGCCCTCAATCGGAATGCTGAAGGTTTCGGTCTTTTTCGGGGAAGCGGGCATCGCTGACTCCTTTGCATCAGAACCAAGGTCAGCAAGACATATAATGGTTCCAACGATGGGAAGGTCAAGGGCAGGATTCAGGAAAATTACCCACGATTCTGTCGCGCCATGCCGGTATCGCGGATGCGTTATCGCTCTTCGTGTCCACCCCCACCGATCGCCGAGGGCGCGACGGATACGGTTTTGATGATCGCATGGACCTGCGCGCCCGGCACAAGCTCCAGCGCCTGCACCGAACGGCGTGTGATCCGCGCAAGCAGCCGGCCCGCTTGCGTCTCGATTGCGATGATCGCGCCGGGACCTTCGCCAAGGTGGATTTCCTGCGCCACGCCCGGCAGGATATTGAGCGCCGACAGTCCGTCGGGCCGGTTGCGGGAAAGCATGACATCATGCGCGGCGATGCGCACCCGGACCATCTCGCCCGGTTTCCGGTCTATATGCGGCAGGAAAAGCGGCACATTTTTCGCATCCAGTTCGGTCAGCCCGTCTGAATGATGGGCAACGACCCTTGCGGTCAGGATCGCGCCTGCCTCGCGGGCGCCCATCGGCAGCACGGCAGGATCACCCAGAACCTCTGTCGCCTGACCCTGCCGGACCACCTGCCCCGATTCCAGCACCGCAACGGTCGTCGCCAGCCGTGCAACCTCGGTTGCCGAATGGCTCACGTAAAGGATGGGAATAGAGACCTCATCGCGCAGCCGTTCGAAATAGGGCAGGATCTCGGCCTTGCGTTCTTCGTCAAGCGCGGCAAGCGGCTCGTCGGCAAGGATCAGACGGGGGGCTGAAAGAAGCGCCCGCCCGATGGCGACACGCTGTTTCTCTCCGCCGGAAAGCGCGGCGGGGCGGCGGTCGAGAAGCGGGCCGATCCCAAGCATGTCCACCACATGGTCCATCTTCTCACGTGGGGCATTTTTAGGGGCGAACCACGCGCCGTAACCCAGATTCTGGCGCACGGTCATATGCGGAAACAGCCGGCCTTCCTGAAAGATATAGCCAAGACGACGCTGATATGGCCGCAGACGGATGCCGCGCCCGGTGTCCAGAAGCACCCAGTCCCCCGATGCGATCCGGCCCTCATCCGGGATCAGAAGCCCCGCCACCGCATTCACGATGGTCGTCTTGCCGGCGCCCGAGCGGCCAAACAGGACCGTCACGCCCGGAGGGGCCTTGATGGCCGCATTCAGCGTGAAGCCCGGAAATGCGTGGCGGAGGGTGATTTCAAGCATCATCTGCCCTCCAGCCGGGCCGCCACACGACGACTGACGATCTCGGAAAGAAGCAATGCGCTCATCGCGATCACGATCGAGACGATCACCAGCTTCAGTGCCGAATCCTCGCCCCCCGGAACCTGAAGGAACGCATAGATCGCCGAGGGAATGGTGCGGGTCTGGCCGGGGATGTTCGAAACGAAGGTAATCGTCGCGCCGAACTCGCCCATTGCCTTGGCGAAGGCAAGGATGGCCCCGACGAGGATTCCGGGCAAGGTCATAGGCAGGGTCACCGTCAGAAAAACCCAAAGCGGCGAGGCGCCCAGCGTGGCGCCTGCCTGTTCCAGTCTGGGATCCACCGCCTCGATGGACAGCCGGATCGCGCGCACCATAAGCGGGAAAGCCATGACGCCCGCGGCCAGCGCGGCACCTGTCCAGCGGAAGGCGAAGACAATCCCCGCCTCGGCCAGCAAACCGCCTATCGGTCCCTTTGTGCCCATCGTCAGCAACAGGAGATAGCCCGTGACCACCGGCGGCAGGATCAGCGGCAGATGGACAAGACCATTCAGCAACTGCTTGCCCGGGAAGTTCCAGCGGGCCAGCGCATAGGCGACGAAAACGCCCAGCGGCAAACTGACAAGCGTCGCCCAGAAAGAAACCTGAAGGGAAAGCGCGACGGCGCTCCATTCGTCGGGGCCAAGCCAGTTCGTCATTCCGGTTTATCGCGGGATGACGACAAAGCCCTGACCCTCGAAGGCTGCTTTTGCTTCGGGACCGCGAAGATATTCAAGAAACTCGGTCTCTCCGGGAATGTCGCGGGTATTGAGATCGGCCACCGGGTAGACGATGGGCGGATGGCTGTCGGAAGGGAAGGTGCCGACGACCGTCACATCGTCTTCGGCCACGGCATCAGTAGCATAGACGATACCATAGGGGGCCTCGCCCGTCGCCACCAGTTGCAGTGCCGCGCGCACATTATCGGCCTGCGCCACCTGATCCTCGACATCTTCCCACAGACCAAGGCTTTCCAGCGATGCCTTGCCATAGACGCCCGCCGGCACCGCATCGACCAGCGCCATGGCAAGCTTGCCGCCGTCAAGCAGGCCCGGCAGGTCCATATCGGGCGTGATCTCGACCGGCGCGGCATCGGTGCCGGAAGCAACCAGCACGATAGAGTTTTCTAGAAGGTCAAAGCGCGTATCCGCTTCCAGCAGGCCGTCCTCTTCCACGGCATCCATCCATTCCGGGCTGGCCGAGATGAAAATATCGGCGGGCGCACCCTCCTGGATCTGACGCGCCAGAGCCGAGGAGCCGGCAAGCGAGACCACGACATCATGATCGGTTTCGGCCTCGAAACTCTCTTCGATTTCGGCAAGGGCATTGGTCAGGCTTGCAGCCGCGAAAACGGTGATTTCATCTGCCTCCGCCGCCGCCGGAAGAATTGCGGGGAGGGATAGCATGAATACAGCGATGCCGGCGGTCGGGCGAAGGCGGAGTTTGACGGACATGCGAATCTTCCTGCGTTTGATATAGCCAGGAAAACATATCGCAACCCCGGTCAGATCGATCAAGCGTTATTTTCCTTCGGGAATATCCCGCAGCATCGCGCGGATACTGCTGATCCGCGCCGCTCCGGCCTCTGCCATGATTTCTTCGAGCTTGCGGTAATTTTCCAGCACCTCTGCCCCGGCCTCGGTCAGTGACGCGCCGCCTCCCTTTGCGCCGCCACGCGACGGGTCGACAAGAGGGGTCTTGAACGCCCTGTTCATTTCCTCCACCAGAGACCATGCGCGCTTGTAACTCATGCTCATCGAGCGCCCGGCGGCCGCAATCGACCCGAATTGCTGAATCCGTTCCAGAAGATCGACCTTTCCAGGACCGAGCATCAGGGCTTCACCGAACAGGATCCGGATACGAAGGCGGGGGGCATCGGTGTCGTCTGTCATGTTATTGCGCATGGGCGTGAATATGCCAGCATGGCGACAAGCTGGGCAAGTCATATCCTTCAGCGAATGGCGGACAGGCGGGGATTGATGCGGGATCCCGGCAATTGTGCCACGCTTTGCCCTGAACCGGCCTTGTTCAGTCCCGCCAATAGGGCAGGTTCCGCTGGCAAAAATTCGTCGCGGCCATCCCCGCCGACAGGGAGCCGTCCCTTGGTCCGGAACCAAACTGGGACAGCCCCGCGCCTTCCGCTTTCCTGGCGGCATCAAGCGTAAAGATGATGCCCTTTCCTGCCTCGCGCGGCTTGGGCGAGGCCCGCCAGATCCGGGTCTCGCTTGGCAATCCCAGAACGCGCCGTGTGAAATCGCCCGCAGCGCACCAATATTCGGTGTCGTCCCGCCGCACTTCATGATGAACCTCGATCTCGGTCGGGCTGATCTGCGTCGCTATCATGCCGTTCTTGGCCATAAAGGCCGCCGCGGGCATCGGCAGCAACAGCAGGACAAGAAACATCAATCGCATCGCAAGCTCCTGGGCAACTGACACAGGATCGCGCTGTGGCTTATTCTTGGCAAGTGTGAATGTCGGATTGAGATACGGCGAAATGCAGGATTCGAGTGATGTTCCGCCGCGGTGACGAAGACCATCTGCAACAGCCGGCATCATATCGAGAGCATTTCACCCCTTCGGGCAGAACCCGCCCCGGTTCGAAATACTCGTGCGGCGGGGCAGGGCGGAGGTCCCAATGCTCCGGATTCTGCCAACGCGGGCATGTCCTGCCTAATGGCACTTTACATGGGGGATGTTTGGGTGGCATACGATCCTTATTAAATTTGTAGGTTAAGCAAGGTGAGGACGACGTAACCGCCAGTCCGCCCAAGCCAAAACGGGAGCGATTGTAACAATCGCGGATGTTTTGCGCGAAAGGATGGCGACATGTCCCAGACTCCACCGGGGTGGCAGGCTCTCTGCCCATTTTGGCCCGCCGAGATTGCGGAGACCTATCGCAAGGCCGGGCTTTGGCAGGCCCGAACCTTCAGCGACATTCTGGACGATCTGGCTGCGACTCATGATGACCGGCTGGCAGTGATCGACGGAACGCGCCGCTTCGGCTATGCGGATTTGCGTGATCGCTCGCTGGCGCTTGCCTGCGGGTTGTACGGGCTGGGCTTGCGGCGCGGCGATCGGGTTATCGTCCAGCTTCCCAACTGCGCCGAATTCATCGAACTGTGCTTTGCGCTGTTCCGATTGGGGGTGGTGCCGGTCCTGGCCTTGCCCGCCCATCGTGATCTGGAAATCGGCCAGTTCGCCGCGTTTTCCGAAGCGACGGCCTGCTTCATTCCCGCCAGCGTCGAGGGGTTCGACATGGTGGCGATGGCGCGCCGGGTTCAGAAGGCCACGCCTTCATTGCGCCATATCGTCGTGCTGGGGTCGGATCTTGATGCGCTTTACCAGCAGGACGAGCCCCCCGAATGGGAGGCACCCGATGCCGAGGATGTCGCCTGTTTCCAGATTTCGGGCGGCACAACCGGCGTTCCCAAGCTGATCCCGCGCAGACATATGGAATATATCTACAACGTGCGCTGCGCCGCGCGTGCCAGCGGATTTTCGCAGGCGACCCGTTATCTGTGCGCGTTGCCGATGTCGCATAATTTCCCGATGGCCTGTCCCGGATTTATCGGCGCGTTGATGTCGGGCGGCACCGTGGTGATCGCGCCCAATCCATCGCCCGATACCTGTTTCGGGCTGATCGCAGAACATGGCGTTACCGTCACCGCTCTGGTTCCGCCGCTGGTGCTTCTGTGGCTGGAATCGGTGAAAGCCCCCCTGTCGCTGGAACTGCTGCAGGTCGGCGGCGCCAAGCTCAATCCCTCGACGGCACGGCGGATCCTGCCGGAACTGGGTTGTCGTCTTCAGCAGGTACTGGGCATGGCCGAGGGGCTGATCTGCTATACCGGGCTGGACGACCCGGAGCTGCGGGTTATCCAGACCCAGGGCAGGCCCATGTCCGAATGGGACGAGTTGCGGGTGATCCGCCCCGACGGGACCGAGGCCGGGCCGGGTCAGACCGGCGAGTTGCAGGTACGCGGCCCCTATACGATCCGGGGCTATTTCAACCGCCCCGATGTCGATCGCGAATCCTTCACGCCGGACGGGTTCTATCGCAGCGGCGATATCGTCAGCCGCAATGAAGACGGCTATCTGACCGTCGAGGGGCGTGACAAGGATCAGATCAATTGCGGCGGTGAAAAGATCGGCGTCGACGAGGTCGAGGATCTGCTGCTTTATCACCCTTCGGTCGTGGATGCCGCAGTGGTGGCCCGCCCTGACGCCAGGATGGGCGAGCGCGCCTGCGCCATCGTCATCCCTCGCGACCCGCGCCCTTCCGCGCTGTCGCTGCGCCGTCATCTGCGCGACGCGGGTCTTGCCGGCTTCAAGATCCCCGACGAGGTGATCTTTGTCGCCTCTTTCCCGCAGACCGGCGTCGGCAAGGTCAATAAACGGCAATTACGCGAAATGCTGCGGCAAGAGCATTTCGGCGGGGAGGTGACAGCATGAGCAGGCTCACGCGTGACGAGCCCGGGCTGCATCCGGTTTTGCCGGACGATGCACGTTCCCTTGACGATATCCGCGAGGGAATCGACGGCATTGATCGCCGGGTAATCGAACTGCTGGCGCTGCGTCTCGACTATGTCCAGCGCGCAGCCGATTTCAAACCCGATCTCGCCTCGGTCCCCGCGCCCGAGCGGGTTCGCGCGATGCTGGACGACCGCGCCGAATGGGCGGCTTCCCTTGGCCTGTCCTCGGATTTCATCGCTCCGCTTTTTGCGCAGGTCAGCGAGTGGTTCATCCGCCAGCAGGTCGCGCATTGGCCCGACCGCAATCCCGTCACCCGCGAAAGCAAGTCCGGCACGACCTCTGCTTCCGGGGTGGATAACTAAAGGAATTTTCCATGACTTCGATGCTGCAAGACTTCATGCCCGACAGGGCAGAAACGACTTTGCCCTATTTCACCTTTGGCGGCGCACGCGGATTTGTCGCCGGCCGCGGCGTGGCGCGCCCGGTCGCGCGTGGGCCGGCGGAAACGCTGGAAGAACGCGTGACCACAGCGCTGTCTTCCGCCGGCGCAGATGCGGCGATCGGCGGCGCGCTGCCCTTTGATCGCGATGCGGATGACTACCTGTGGCTGACCGACCGTCTCAGCTATGAAATTTCACCCGCCACCGACCGGGCGCCCGCATCCACGGTCGGAGTGCAGGCGGAACCTTCGGCAGGGATCTATGCGGAGGCCGTCGCCCGGGCGCTGCGGATCATGGAGGACGAGACAGGAGACGAACGGCTGCGCAAGATCGTGCTTGCCCGCACATTGGCGGTTCAGGCTGAACGCTCCATCTCGTTGCCGGGGCTGCTGTCGCGACTGACCGAAGACCCGGCGGCCACCGCCTATCAGGTTGCCTTGCCCCATAGCCCCGAACGGCAGGGCAGGTTCCTTGTCGGAGCGACGCCCGAATTGTTGGTGGAGAAGTCCGGCTCGCGCGTGTCGTCCTTCCCCCTTGCCGGATCGGCGCGGCGCAGCCGGGACCCGCAGGCGGATGCCGCGGCGGCAAGCGGCCTTGCCGCATCGGAAAAAGACCGGCGCGAACATGCGATGGTGGTGGAATATATCCTCGACACATTGTCGCCTTATTGCCGTGAACTCGGCGCGCCCGAAGGCACCGGCCTGACCTCGACCCGCAGCATGTGGCATCTGGGTACGCGCCTTGAAGGGGTGCTGAAAGAAACCGACATCCCTTCGGTGGTACTGGCAGGCTGTCTGCATCCCACCCCCGCCGTCTGCGGACTTCCGCGTGAACGTGCCGCCGGGCTGATCCGCGATCTTGAGCCGGTGGACCGCGATTTCTACGCCGGAGCGGTCGGCTGGAGTACCGCGAATGGCGACGGCTCATGGTATGTCGCGATCCGTTGCGCGGAAATCTGCGGAAGCCAGGCCCGTCTTTACGCGGGGGCGGGGATCGTGCCCGGCTCGGACCCGGCGGCAGAAGCGGCCGAGACTGCCGCCAAATTCGAAGCATTGCTCAGGGCTTTCGGCCTGCCCTCCGCAACCGGCATCGCCCAGTAACATCGACCGGAGTATCTTGATGTCTCTTCCTACCATCGCCGCCTATGATCTGCCCACCCCGCGCGAGTTGCCGGACTCGAAAGCGCCGTGGCAGGCGGAATCCGGGCGGATGGCCCTGCTGGTGCATGACATGCAGCAGTATTTCTGTGCCGCCTACAAACAGGACACGGTCCCGCTTTCCGGGGTGATCGCGAATATCGGACGACTGCTGCAATCGGCGCGGCAGCATGATGTGCCGGTCTTCTACACGGCGCAGAAAGGCAATCAGCTTCTGGCGGATCGCGGCTTGCAGGCCGATCTCTGGGGGCCGGGGATGAAGGCCGTGCCAGAGCATGAAGATATCCTGCCCGAACTTGCCCCCGCGGCGGGCGATATCGTGCTGGTCAAGCATCGTTACAGCGCGTTCCAACGCTCGAATCTCGAACATCTGATGCGCGCCCGAGGGCGGGATCAACTGGCGATTGCCGGGATCTATGCGCATATCGGCTGTTTCGCGACCGCGGTCGAGGCCTTCCAGCGCGACATCCAGCCATTTGTCATTGCGGATGCCCAGGCCGATTTCGATCGCGCCGGGCATGACATGGCGATGTCGATGGCGGCGGGTTACAGCGGCGTGGTCACAGGAACGGATGCGTTGATCGCGGCATTGGAGGCGACAGCATGAAACTGGAAGGTTTTTCCAATCGCGCCGCTTTCGTAACCGGCGCGGCGGGCGGCATCGGTCTTGCCCTGGTCGCGGCCCTGCATGCGGCGGGCGCAAGGGTATTTGCGACCGATATCCCCGAGGCGCTGGACGGGCTGCCGGAACGGGACAGCAGCAACGAGGCCGTTCACTGGCACGGGCTGGATGTCAGCGATCCCCTTGCCGTCGCGGATTGCGTCGCGCTGGCCGAGGAAACCGTGGGGCCGTTATCGCTTGCCGTGCATGCGGCCGGGATATTGTCCACGACATCCGTTCTTGACCTGACCCCGGCCGAATGGGAACGGGTGATGAGCGTCAATGCCGGAGGCTGTTTCAACGTTCTGCAAGCTTTGGGCCGGGTCATGCTGCCGCGCGGCAAGGGATCAATCGTCGTGGTCGGTTCGAATGCCGCGGGGGTTCCCCGGCAGAACATGGCGGCCTATGCGGCGTCGAAAGCGGCAATTGCGATGCTGACGCGCTGCGTGGGGCTGGAACTCGCGGGACACGGCATCCGCTGCAATATCCTTGCCCCTGGATCGACGCTGACGCCGATGCAGACCGGGATGTGGGCCGATGAAAGCGGCGCCGCCAAGGTGATCGCCGGCGACCCGTCCAGCTATCGCACCGGCATTCCGCTGGGCAAGCTGGCCGCGCCCGAGGATATCGCCGCCGCCGCGATGTTCCTGCTATCCGATCAGGCCGGGCAGATCACCATGACGGATCTTTATGTGGATGGCGGGGCGACATTGCGCGCCTGAAGCGCGATCCATGTCAGAACCCGCCCGCGCCCGATCCGGTAATGCACCGCAAAGCGATGGCCCGCAGGCCAGTCGGGCGACAAATCCCGCGTCAGGACAAGCGAGCAGGGGGCGTCGAACCGCGCCGCCTGAAAGCCGAAATAGCCGACATGCGGGTACAGCGCCTTGAACAGGCTTTCCTTGGCCGAAAAGGCCAGCGTCAGGCTTAGCGGATCCTTTTCCGCGACCGGACCGATCACAGGGATCACGTCGCGCGCGACCGAGGTGTCCATTACCGTTTCGATATCGATCCCGGCTGCGTGATAGCGCCGCGCACAGGCGACCAGCGCGACCGCGTTCCGGCGATTGTGGCTGATCGAGCCGATGGTACCCTTGGGCCACAGGGGCAGGCGATCCGGCCCCATACCGATCAGGGCGGCCTGCCCGGTCAGTCGCCGCAACGCCGCCCGCGCCGCCATCCGGCCCGCGGCATATTCGGCCCGCCGCCGGGGCCGGGCCGCGGCGATTTCCGCGGGCAGGAGGGGTGGTTCCTCCTCATCGCCCACCTGCCGCAGCGCAAAGGCAAGGCCGCCGTCGTTCACCCGGCGCGGCGTTCGCGGATCAGGTCCGACCATGCGGTCAGGGTGGGATTGCGGGCCAGTTCTTCGAAGCTGATCTGAATGCCCCGCTCTTTCAACTCTCCGGCCAAAGTCATGATGCGGATGGAATCAAGGCCGTAGAAGATCAGGCTTTCCTCGGGGTCGATACAGTCCTCATCCTCGATCAGTTCGGTGACGCGGGCTTGCAGCCAATCGGCATCGGTAAGCGTCTCAGTCATTCCGGAAAATCCTTCCATTCCGATTGTGATTTTGAAATCATGCGCATGCGGCATCTTCCTGCAGAAGCATGTCGCGCAGTCTGACCTTGTCGGTCTTGCCCACCGGAGTCAGCGGCATCTGGTCGATGAAGCGAACCCGGTCGGGCAGTTTGTATTCGGCGATCCCCAGCGTCATCAGATGCCGCCGCAATTCAACCGCCCTCAGCTTCTCGCGCGGGACGATGAAGGCGCAGCTGCGTTCGCCCAGACGTGCATCGCCCATCGCCACAAGCGCGGCGGCGTGAACGGCGGGATGACGTTGCAACAGATGCTCGATCTCTTCGGCGGCGATCTTCTCTCCGCCGCGATTGATCTGATCCTTGACCCGGCCGACGACGCGCAGATAGCCCTCGGGCGTGCGCTCGACGATATCGCCGGTGAAATAGAACCCGTCGGCATCGAAGCTGCGGGCGTTATGTTCGGGGCTGCGATAATAGCCGCGGAACGTATAAGGCCCCCGCGTTGCCAGCAATCCGGCCTCGCCATCCGGCAGGTCCTGACCGTCCGGGCCAACCACGCGAACCTCGTCATCGGGGCTGATCGGGCGGCCCTGCGTGGTAAGGATACGCTCGGCGGGATCGTCAAGGCGGGTATAGTTCACCAGACCCTCGGCCATGCCGAAGACCTGCTGCAATGCGCAGCCCAGCTTTTCGGGTACCCGGCGGGCGGTGGCCTCGGCAAAGCTTGCCCCGCCCACCTGCACCAGTCGCAGTGAAGTCAGGGCGGAATTGTCGCGCTCGGCCGCCTCAAGCCATAACAGTACCGCCGAAGGCACCAGCGCTGCCATCGTCACGCGATGACGCTTGACCAGATCGAAGCACAGCGCCGGATCCGGGTTTGCCGCCAGAACAACGGTCCCGCCCGCATGGAACACGCCAAGCGCGCCGGGTGAACTCATCAGGTAATTATGCGGCGCGGGCATGGCGCAGAGATAGCGGGTCTCGGGCGTCAGCCCGCAGATCACGGCGCTTTCGCGGATGCTGTAATCGTAATCGTCATGGGTGCGCGGAATCAGTTTTGGCGTGCCGGTGCTGCCGCCTGATAGCTGAAAGAAGGCCACGCCATCCGCAGGGGTTGGCATTTCCGTGAAATCCTGTGGCACCGGCCCCGAAAGCCAATGTTGCAGCGATCTTTTGGTGTCGTCCTCGCCATGAAACAGCGCCAGCATATCCGGCGCGTTCTGCCGCAATTCCCCGGCAAACCTGTCATCTCCGAACAATTCATGGCTGCGCGAGGCAATCAGCAGGCGTGGCCGGATCTGTTCGGCATAGGCGGTAAGCTCTGCCCGGCGATGGGTGAACAGCGCGTTCAGCGGCACGATTCCCGCCTTCATGAGCGCTAGGAACACCATGTAGAATTCCGCGACATTCGGCATTTGCACCAGGGCGGTATCGTCACGCCGCAATCCGGCCGCCTGCAACCGCGCGGCCAGTGCCGAGGAGGCGCGGTCCAGTTCGCGATAGCTGATCTTGCGCCCGTCGCAGATCACCGCAATTGCGTCGGGCCGTTGCCGCGCCTGACGGTCGACTGCATGATGCAGGGGCTTGCCGATCCAGTAACCAAGCTTGCGATAACGATCGGCAAATGCCTCCGGCCATGGAGTAAACTCAACCATATCTCACCCGACGTGATTTTGTTCTGAGGTCTGGCTAAGGGCCGAAATCTGCCCGTGGCTTCGGTGCGTGTTGACCGCAGGATATAACTGAGTATTTTTATCATGATTTGTCAACCATCCCGACAGGACATCATGCAGGACTTGACCGCGATGCAAGCCGCCTATTGGGTCTGGGGCCATTCCCCCCGCGCGACCGAGGGCGTTTCCGCGCATCTTTATGCTGAATTCGACACTGGATTACTGGATGAAGACCGGCTGCGCGATGCTCTTCGGCAGGTTTTCGCCTGCCACCCGGCTCTGGCGCTTGGTGTAGATGCCGAGGGCGCGCCGCTTGATGTGCCGCCACCTCCGCTGGAAGTCGAGGATCTGCGCGATCAGCCCTCTGCCGGGCAAGAGCGCAGGCTTGCGGAAATCCGGCATGAGAAATCCCATCAGCGGCTTGCTTTGGATCGGGGCGCGGGAATGCAGATCTCGCTTAGCCTTCTGGGACAGGATCGGGCGCGGCTGCATCTTGATCTGGACATGATCACCGCGGACCCATCCTGTTTCGGGCAGATTGTCGAAGATCTCGCGCGTGCTTATGAAGGCGAGGAACTGACATATCTTGCCGCGCCGTCGCCGCGCCGGATTTGCCCCCAAGATCGCGACTGGTGGCGCGACCGGCTGGAATCTTTGCCCGCGACGCCGGTTTTACCGGACGGCACTGGCGGCGCACCGGCCAGCACGCGCCTGTTTGCGATGCTGACCCCGGATGAGGTGCAGGCGCTGCGGCATGTCGCCCGGCAAAGCCGCGTTACATTTTCGGCAATGATGATGACGCTGTTTGCAGCGCATTTGGGGCAGGCCACCGGGCAGCGGCAATTCCGCCTGAATCTGCCAACCTTTCTACGTGAAAAGGGCGATCCGGCGGCGGTGGGCGATGTGTCCGACCTGATCGTGCTGGGAATCGAGCTGGCCGACCTTCCCTTTCGGGTCTTGTGCCAACGTCAGCAAGAGATCCTGTTCGCGGCATTGTCACATCATGGCTATTCCGGCACGGCGGTATTGCGCGACCTGTCGCGGCTGCGTGGAACGGTCGAAACCGCGCCGGTGGTGTTTTCCGCCGGGCTGGATCTGCCGGGACGGGTGATCCTTGGGCCGGCGGCCTCGCGGTTGTTCGGACCGATGGTCTGGGTGATGTCGCAGGCGCCACAAGTTGCGCTGGATGTGCAGTTCGGCATGCTGACCGAGGGCCTTCTGATCAACTGGGACCTGCGGACGGATCGGGTGGACGAGCCATGGGCACGCGATCTCTTCGACCGTTTCACCGCCGACGCCCGCCATCTGGCGACCAGTCCAGAGGCGGCGGAGCTGCCGCTTGCTGTCTGGCGTGATGCCCCGCGGCAGCCTCTGACGGTTCTGCAACAGGCCTATCTGATGGGACGGGGTGCACATTTGCCGCTGGGCGGCGTGGCGATGCAGAAATTCCGCGAATACCGGGGCGAATTCCAGATCGACAGGCTTCGGGCGCGGCTGACCGATATGATGTCGCGTTACCCCGCCCTGCGCAGCCGGATCGACCCGGCCAGCCTGATGTTGTCCGAATTGCCATCGGCAGAGACGGCATCAGGCGGGGCCGGGACCGGATTGCCGTTTGACGTGACGGATCTGCGCCATCTGCCGCCCGCCGAAGCCGGGGCGCGGGTGGACGGGCTGCGCGATGATTATGCCCATGCAATGTTCGATCTTGACGGTCCGCTTTGGCATGTCCGGGCATTCCTGATGCCCGAAGAATGCGATCCGGTGGTGATTTTCACCCGTTTCGATGCGTTGATCCTTGACGGGCAGTCGATCTGTTCCCTGCTGGCGCGGATGTTTGACGAGGCCCCGCTTGCGGCGCAGGCTCCGGTTCCCCGGCCGCGCCCGGATACGACCGCACGCCGCAAGGCCGCCGCTTACTGGAAAGATTATCTGGCCGGCGTCGAAACCCCGCCGCGCCTGCCCTGGCTTGTTCCGCTGGAAAAGATCGGCAACTCCCGCTATCGCCGCCAGACCCTGCGTTTGCCTTGTGATCTGCTTGGGCAGTTGCGGCGTATCGGTGCGGCAGAGGGCCTGTTCCTGAACTCGGTACTGACCGCGATCCTGCTGGATGTGGTGGCCCGCTGGACGGCTGACGGTCAGCTATGCGTCGCGGTTCCGGTGACACCGCCCGATGCCGCAACGGGAAAGGCCGGAACGCAGAATGCCTCGACCTTCATCCCGCTGCGTTTCGATGCAACCAAAGGTACATTGTCCGAACGGGCTGCGGGTTGTCAGTCGGACATGATGGCCGGGCTGGAACAGACCGCCTTCAGCGGTCCCGAGATCGGGCGGCTGTTGATGAATAACGGCGGCGGCGCATTGCCGCTGCCGGTTGTGCTGACCAATGGCATGGGCTGGGAACGCCCCGCGCCTGCCCCGATGCGGCTGATCCGTGGCCTGACCCAGACTCCGCAGGTCGCGCTGGATTTGCGGCTTGCGCTGGATGCCGAAGGTGGGCTGGAGCTGAATATCGATCATGCCGAACGGGCGGTGGGCGCGCGGCTTGCACAGGATATGCTGGATGCCATGGGCCGGGCGATCCTGGTCATCTGCGACAGGGGCACACTGAAGCTTGAGTCCCATGAGGTTCTGGCACTGGATCATTATCGCCATAATGCCGCGCCGGACATGCTGGCCGAACCGGAAGCGGATTTCCTGACGGCCATCGCCCGCAACCTCTTTGAGACGGGCGGCGCCCGCCCGGCACTGCATTTCGGCGAGGAATGCCTAAGCTATGCCGGGCTTGGCCGCATGGTCGCATCGGCGATTAGCGGATTGCGGGCGCGGGGATTGGCCGAGGGCGATGTGGTGGCGATCTGCCTGCCGCGCGGGCCCGAACATCTGGCGCTGCAACTCGCCTGTGCGCTGGAGGGGCTGATCTGGGTGCCTATCGACGCCTCGGCCCCGCAGGAACGGCGTTGTTATCTGCTGGAGAATTGCAGTCCCGCCCTGATCGTCGCGGCGACACGAACAGATGGCTTCCCCTCGGTCCCGGCAGAGACGATATTCGCCGCATCGCCGGATGCCCGCCCCGCCGAATCCGGGACGCTTCGCCGCCGCAGCCTGTCAGAGCAGCCGGGCTATTACCTTTACACCTCGGGCACGACCGGGCGCCCCAAATGCGTGGTGCTGAACAATCGCGCCACCGCCAACACCATCGCCGCAACCAGGCAAAACTGGCGGCTCGGCACCGAGGATGTGACGATCTCGGTCACGCCGCTGCATCACGACATGTCGGTTTTCGATCTGTTCGGCAGCCTGTCCGCCGGCGCGACACTGGTCATGCCGGATCATGAGAAAGACGCGATCCATTGGTGCCGTCTGGTCCGCAGGCATGGGGTAACGATCTGGTGCTCGGTCCCGGCGATTCTTGAAATGCTGCTGGCCTGCCGCCAGTCCGGCGATCTGGATAGCCTGCGGCTGGTCGCGCAGGGTGGTGATTATATCAAGCCCGCGACAATCGCGACCCTGCGCGAATTACTGCCCCAAGCGCGGCTGATCTCGCTTGGCGGGCCGACCGAAACCACGATCTGGAGCATCTGGCATGAAATCGCCGCAGGCGATACCGGCACCGTCCCCTATGGCCGCCCCCTGCCGGGCAACAGCTATTTCATCTGCACGGATTCAGGCGAACATTGCCCGGCCGGCATTGTCGGGCGCATCCATACCGCCGGGGTGAATATTGCGCTGGGATATCTGTCCGGCGGGCAGATCGGGGGCGATGATTTCGTGACGCTGAACGACGATCGGGGGCGGCCGGTCCGGGCGTTCCGCACGGGTGACCGGGGATATTACCGCGATGACGGCAGCATCATCTTTGCCGAGCGCGTGGGCGGCTATATCAAGATCCGTGGCGTGCGCCTGTCGCTTGCCGATGTCGAGATCGGCCTGATCGGTCACCCCGACATCCGCCATGTCATCGCGGTGGATTGCGGCGAGGGGGCCGATGTCACGCTGGCGGCGCTTTATGTCGCCGACAGAATGATCTCGGCCGCCGATCTGCGTGCCCACGCCCGCGAGCATCTTCCGGAATCGCATATCCCCTCGCGCTTCCTGCGGGTCGACGCGCTTCCCCTGTCGGCGAATGGCAAACCCGACCGCAACCGGGCGCGGCAGATGCTGACCGAACCCGCGCAACCCGATATCCCGGCCCCGCAATCGGGCGACACGGCGCAGAATGTGCTGGCTATCTGTCTTCGCGTCATCGGCCCTGCGCCGGACGCCACCCCCGATCAGCCGCTGCTGTCGCTGGGCTTGCGGCCCGCCCATCTCAAACCCATCGCCGACGGTCTGTCTGCCGCTTATGGAAAGCCGCTCCGTCCGGCCCAGCTCAGCCGCTGCCGCACGGCCCGCGACATGTCGCAGCTATGCCTTGAAACCGCCTGACCGGCAAAACCCATCCGCCAGCCCGCATGCCAGCGTTCCAAGCTTGAAGGATACCCGATGACCGATCTGCATGGTGACCAGCATGACGGCTGGATGCCGCTGACCCTCGCGCAACTCGATTTCTGGGAGGAGTTCTGTTTTCACTCCGACAAGCCGATTTCGACCGTTGCCCATTACGTGACCATCGACGGCCTTGCCGATCCGGCGGCGCTGGCCGAGGCGATTTCCCGCACCATTGCCGAGGCGGATGCCCTGTCCCTGCGCTTTAAGGAACTGCCGGACGGTCGTGTCCGCCAGCGGCACGACTCTGCCTATGCGCCCCGGCTGGCGCAGTTCGATCTGCGGGATGAACCCGATCCGGATGGCACGGCCATGGCAAGAATGCGCGGGGATTTCGAAGCGGTTCTGGATCTGCGCCGCGATCCCCTGTCCGTGCAATGGCTGTTCCGCACCGGAGAGGCCCGATGGATCTGGTATAATCGTGGGCATCACGCGGTGCTGGACGGCTATAGCATGCTGCTTTTGGAACAACGCTGCGCACGGCTCTATCGCCATCTGACCGGTAAGGGGCCGGCGGGCGATCCTTTCCTGCCTTTCGCCCGCTTCATCGAGGAAGATCAGGCTTATGCGCAGGGATCCCGTTTCCCGAAAGACCGGGACTATTGGGCCGGCTATCTCAGCGGCGAGCTGTCATTCCCGGTCCTGAAAAAGGGCGGCGAGGATTATGGTATCGACGGTCTGACGGCGTTTTGCGCCTTGCCCGAGGATTTTCCGCAACGGATGAAAAGCTGTGCCGAGCGGCTGAAAACCGGCTGGCCCGATCTTCTGGTGCTGTTGGCGGGGGCCTATCTTGCGCGGCGATTACCTTATTCCGGCGCCGCCCTGCCATTATGGCTGCCCTATATGAGCAGGCTTGGCAGTGCCGCGGCGATGATCCCCTCGCTTGCGGTGAATATCCTGCCGCTGCTGGTCGATGTCCCGGATAATGAAACGCTGGAAGATCATGTCGCGCGGCTCTCCGGCGATCTGCGCAGCCTTCGGAAACACGGGCGTTACCGGGTCGAGCAGCTTGCCGCCGATCGCGGCATCGGCGAGGGCAGCCGGTTCTTCTTTTCACCACTGGTCAATCTGCTGCCGTTCGATCCGCCGGAATTCGATGGCTGCATCTGCGAACGTCACGTTCTGTCGAACGGTCCGGCGGACGGGTTCAACATCACCTTCCGCTCGGGCGGCGATGGCGGCGGCATGTCGCTTTACCTCGAAGCCGATCCGACCATGACCTCCGCCACCGAGTTCGACCGGCATTGCCGGGACCTGCCCGCCTTCCTGTCGCGTGCGCTTGATCCCGCCAATGCCGCGCGCGCTATCGTGGCGCTGCTGGACGAAGAACCCGCGCCGGCGTGAAAGCGCGGCAGGGGCCAGCGCGGGACGCAAAATCAATCCCGCCATCCTATCGCAACGCGCGCGCCGCCAATTCGCTTAACGGCAGTGCCGCCTGCGCCGGATCGGCCAGAAGCCGGAAGGTTTCGCCGACGGTCGCGGTGATGCGTTTCACATCCGTTTCGCCATAACGATCCGAACGGTAACTCATCATCACGCGCAGGCTTCGTTCCTGACCGATGACATCCTCGACAACCTCGAATTGCAGGCCAAGGATCGACTCGGCCTTTTCCGGATCGATCTGACGGAAGCGGATGCGCTTGCCATCGGGCAGGTCAAAGCTGCCATTCATGGGATTGCGGGCATGGATCTGGATGAATGCCTCGAAGATGCGATCCATTGGCTGCGGCTGCCCGGTCAGCCTTTCACTGACCAGATCCAACGGAATATCGGCCTGCGGCATCGAGCCGTTGATCATGTCGCGGACCTGACCCACCAGTGCCCGGGCCGTCACGCCCTTGGCAAAGCGGGTGCGGTGGGCGACCATGGTGGTAAAATAACCGATCGTGTCGAAGAATTCCGCCTCCAGCCGGCCCGAGGCGGATGTTCCGATCAGCAGGTCGTCTATCCCGCCCAACCAGTGCAGCGCCGCCGCGATTCCGGCATAGACCACGTTGAAGGGCGATGCGTTCTCGGCCTTGGCGAGCGCGTAAAGCCCTTCGGCAATCTCCGGCTCGACGCGCAATTCGACCCATCCGCCCGCCGGAGAGCTGTCGCCCTCGGCGCTACCGAACAGCGGCGCGGCTTCGGGGGCGCCGCGCAGCATTTCGGCCCAGAAACCCAGATGCGCCTCATTCGGGCCTGCTGCGTCCTGACGTGCCGCGAATTCATGGAACGGCGCGGGCGTTTCGGGCCAGACCGGGGCGTTTCCGGCTGCACGGCTGGCATAGGCCCGGGCGAGATCCCCGATCAGCAGGCCCACGGACCACTCGTCCAGCACGACATGGTGGAACAGCATCGACAGGATCTGTTCGCCATTCTCGGCAAGAAACCGCAGGCGCAGCGGCAATTCGCGGGCAAGATCGAAGACATGGGCGGCCTCGGTTGAACGGGTTGCGCCATCTGCCTCGGATGAGGACCAGAACCAGCGATAGCTGTCCAGATCGGCCATCGGCACGACGGTCTGGCGCGGCTTGCCCCCCTTGTCCGAGAACAGGCTGCGCAGGACGGGGTGACGTTCCAGAACATCGCGAAATGCCTGTGCGAATACCGTTTCGTCCACCGGATCAAGGAAGCGCAGGCCGAAAGGGATATTGAAGATATCGCCATAGCCAAAGCCCGCATAAGCGCGCCACAGCGACGCCTGAGCCAGCGATAAGGGCGCAGAGACGGGCGCATCGGATGCCGGTTCCGGTTGCGCCGGAACCTCCCCGCATGGTTCCGGCCCGGTTCTTGTCGCCCGCCCGGCCAGAGACGCCGCGCTTGAGTGGCTGAACAGATCGCAAAGATGGATCTCGATCCCGTGCTTGTCCAGCAGCCGGCCGATAACGCGGGTTGCGGTCAGGGAATGACCGCCGAAATCGAAGAAATCATCTTCCGGTCCCAGATTATCGTCATGCAATGCCGCGCGAAATTCGCTTAGGATGACCTGTTGCAGATCAGGGCTGGCATTGGCGGCAGGAACGGTGGCTTCGGCGGTCGTGACAGGGATCGATGGTACAACCGAAGGAATATCGGCCGCCCCCGATTTCAGCCGCGCGGCGCAGCGTTCCAGCACCAATCCCGCGGCCATAGGTGAGATATCGTGCCCGGCCAGCATTTCCAGCCCGGTATTCCCGCGCAGCCCGACCAGCAATCCCGTGCCGGTGAATGCCGTGTCCAGCGGCTGGCGCGTGACCGTCACTCTGTCAAGTGAAAGCGCGGGATGGGTCAGTTGCGCCACCGCAAGCGATGATTCCAGCGGCAATGCCAGGGCAAGATCGGGCAGGGGGTGCGCGACGGTTTCGATATCGGGGGCAGGCGTGCCGGTAACTTCGGTGAAGGCGGCGGCAAGCTGATTGGCAAGCTCGGCCGTCGAGGTCGTTGTTTCCAGGACAAGACGGATCGGTTGCGGCAGCGCTACCCTGATGTCCGAGCGCAGCCCTGCCAGCGCATCGGCGCCGGGAGGGTGTTTCCCTTGCGGCAGCGCAGGCCCCGGCTTGACCGCATATGGAAGCGGGCTGCCGTTATAAAGGGCCGTCAGGGCGTGCAGGCCTGCATTTGCCACCTCTGCCCCGCCAGCAAGCGCGTGAAAGGCCAGCCCCAGCATCGCCCCGTCGGGCAGCAGGACCAATGCGCATCGGAACGGCGTTTCGGATTCCGGATCCCAGGGGGCGGTTTGCAACTCCTGCAGCGCCAGGACCGCTTCGGATTCAGAGATGGCGTGATGCAGACGGGCCGATACATGGGCGGGGCGGGCGCAAAGCTCTCCGTCATCGGTCATGACCAGAGAGTGCGCCAATTGCGGTATCGCGGCGGGAAGTTCCTCCAAGGCGCGGATCAACCGCGTCGCGTCCAGCTTTCCTGTCAGGCGGAAACCCAGCAACGCGGCCAGAACCGTGCCGGGCTCCTGCTGCTGCTGCAACCAGATATGTTCATGCCGCTCGGTGATTGAAACCGCGCTTTGCGGCAAAGCAGAATCCCGTGCCGAACCCGGCGCGATTGCAATATCGGAGAAATTATTTGGCATCTTGGTCTTTCGGAATATCGATTCATGAGGCCCCGAAGGTCAGCGGCCAACCGAAAGCACAGACAGGGGGGTACTTGCCCGACCGCGCCACCGGAATGGCTGCATGACGCGCCTTGCGGGTCGGGCTGGGGCATCAGGAACAGGCGCAGTCAATGCGCAGACTTGCCCGCTGTCAACCCCGGCGACCAGTCGTTTGAAGGAACTGGCAGGATCGCGCGGCAACATCCCTGTTCGTGACGCGCGTGCAAACAGGTTGCGCCGCGCGGTTCCTGTGCCGTGGCGGCATGCAATCCTGATTTCAGGGGGCGGGTACGCAATGCGCCCACCCTTGGAATTGACCGGCTCAGACCTCGGCGAGGATACGGGATCGCAGCGTCACCGTGGCGGCGTCTCCGGTGTCGCGGCGGGAACGCGGAAGCTCTACCTGCACGTCCAGCGCCACGCCCTGATCGCGCAGGACGATCACCCGGTCAGCAAGCCTGAGCGCCTCGGAAACGTCATGGGTGATCAGGACGGTCGTGAAGCCATGCTCGTGCCAGATACGCTCAAGCAGGCGGTGCATCTCGCCACGGGTAAGCGCGTCAAGAGCGCCAAAGGGCTCGTCGAGCAGCAGGACGCCGGGATGGCTGACCAGCGCGCGCGCCAGGGCGACCCGCTGACGCTGGCCGCCCGAAAGCACCGCGGGCCAGTCATTCGCGCGATCGGCCAGCCCGACATCTTCAAGTGCAACCGTCGCCGCCTTGCGCCAACCTTCTTGACGGGCGATGCCGACATTGCCGATCACCCGCTGCCACGGAAGCAGTCGCGCATCCTGAAACAGCAGGCGGGTGCTTGGCTGAAGCGACTCGACGATCCGGTCACCGACGATGATCTTTCCCGCGGTCGCCTGATCAAGTCCCGCGATCAGGCGCAGAAGCGTCGATTTCCCACAGCCGGAACGGCCGACGATTGCCACGAATTGCCCCGCCGGAATGGTAAGGTCGATATCCGAAAGCACGCGCCGGTCGCCGAAGGATTTGCTCATGCCGTCGATCACGATCGATTGGGCCTTCGACGGGTGCTCCGATTGCGATTCCCGGATATCCGTTCTGACCGGCGAA
The DNA here is from genome assembly GCF_030678915.1 of Paracoccus wurundjeri. GTDB lineage: Bacteria > Pseudomonadota > Alphaproteobacteria > Rhodobacterales > Rhodobacteraceae > Paracoccus > Paracoccus onubensis_A. Next base: position 368,684 of record NZ_JAUUTZ010000002.1, read on the forward strand.
ATGGCTGCGCTCATATTCATCCTGTCGTCCTTTCCTTTGCCTGATAGGCCGGGTGCCAGGCGAGTGCCTTTGACTCAAGCGCGCGCGTGGCCGAGTCGGCAAGCTTGCCAAGCAGCGCGTAGACGATGATCCCAAGCACGACGATATCGGTTTGCAGGAATTCGCGGGCATTCATCGTCATATAGCCGATGCCGGAACTTGCCGAGATCGTTTCCGCCACGATCAGCGTCAGCCACATGATGCCAAGCGCATAGCGCAATCCGACCAGGATCGAGGGCATCGCCCCGGGCAGGATGACCCGCCAGTACAGTGCGAAACGGCCCAGTCCATATACCCGCGCCATCTCGATCAGGCCGCTATCGACCGTGCGGATGCCGTGGAAGGTATTAAGATAGATCGGAAAGGCGCTGCCAATGGCCACAAGGAAGATTTTCGCCTCCTCGCCGATACCGAACCACATGATCACCAGCGGGATGATCGCCAGATGCGGCACGTTCCGCAGCATCTGCATCGAGGAATCGAACAATGTTTCGGCAGGCCGCGAGATGCCGCACAGAACGCCAAGCACGAAACCGGTACCGCCGCCGATAAGAAGGCCCTTGAACGCGCGTTCGGTCGAGATCGCGGTATGGGTCAGCAGCGTGCCGTTCCAGAGGCTTTCCCAGAACGCCGCGAATACAGCGCTTGGGGCAGGCAGAAGCCGGCTTTCGATAAGCCCGCTTCGGGCCATGATCTCCCATGCGATCAGAAGGACGAGGGGCAGGGCCCAGGGCGCAAGCGTCCGAAGCACCGCCGAACGTCCGCCGTGGAACCGCTTCAGCACCGTTGCAATCATGATGTCGCCGCCGCTGGTCGCCGGTCATTGGCGATGGTCTCGCCGAATGGCCCGGTATTGACGCCGACCGCCGGGCGTTCCGGGGCATGCGCCAGCGGCAGCAGCGGAAACACCAGTTCGGCGAAACGATAGGCTTCTTCGAGATGCGGGTAGCCGGACAGGATGAAGCTGTCGACGCCGACCGCGCGATATTCTTCCATCCTCGCCGCGACCTCCTCGGCCGAACCGACCAGCGCCGTACCGGCACCGCCGCGCACAAGGCCAACGCCCGCCCACAGATTGGGGCCGACGACAAGCTTGTCGCGCTTGCCGCCATGCAGCGCGCTCATCCGGCTTTGGCCGACCGAATCCATGCGGGCGAAGATCGATTGCGCCTGCGCAATGGTCTTGTCGTCGAGGTTGGCGATAAGCCGGTCCGCCGCCGCCCATGCCTCTTCCGAGGTTTCCCGGACGATGACATGCAGACGAATGCCGAAGCTAACCTTGCGACCAAGTTTGCCTGCCGCGGCTTTGACCTTGGCGATCTTTTCGCCCACCATCGCCGGAGGCTCGCCCCAGGTCAGGTATTTATCGACCGTTTCCGCCGCGACGTCGATCGCGGCCTCGGACGAGCCGCCGAAATAAAGCGGCGGGTTCGGTGCCTGCACCGGCGGATACAGCAATTGCCCGTCTTCGATACGAATATGTTTGCCGCTGGTCGTGACGGTTTCTCCGGCAAGCAGCGCCTTGTAGACATGCAGGAATTCCCGCGTGACCTCGTAACGCTCGGCATGGCTCATGAAAATGCCATCGCCCTTGTTCTCGATCGGATCACCGCCGGTCACGACATTGATCAGCAGCCGCCCACCCGAAAGCCGGTCAAGAGTCGCTGTCATGCGCGCGGCAAGCGTCGGCGGCTGCAACCCGGGCCGGACAGCCACAAGGAAACGCAGCTGTCTGGTCAGCGGCACCAGCGTCGAGGCGACGATCCAGGCGTCTTCACAGCTTTTCCCGGTCGGCAGAAGCGCACCGTAATAGCCAAGCTGATCGGCGGCACGCGCGATCTGGCTGAGATAATCAAGATCCGTGGCCCGGCCTCCGGTGGCGGTTCCAAGATATCTGCCATCGCCATGGGTCGGGATGAACCAAAAGACATTCACGCTGGACGGGGTGTTTTGCGAAATACTCACGACTTGCCCTCCTTGGTGGCATCCGCGATCGAAATCGCGGTTGGAATGAGCTCAAGTTCAAAGAAAACGTCGGCGATCGCTTGCTGCGCCGCGATTATCTCGGGGGTGATCGGCTCCACCCCATAGGTCCGCCGTTCTACCGCGACGTTCAGAATTTCCGCAGGCATTCCCACAGAGGGCGCGAATTGCTCGGCGACCTCACTGTGATTCTCGTTGATCCAGCCATCGACCTTATCGATCGCTTCAAGGATGGCGTCGACAGCCGCCGGATCGCCATCGACGAAATCACGGGAGGCAAGATAATATTCCCGGTTTTCGACAATATCCGTGCCATCGGCAAGTTGCCTTGCCCCGGTCGCGGCTTCTGCGGCGGCCAGGAACGGCTCCCAGATCACCCAAGCGTCAAGGGCACCTTTCTCGAATGCCGCCCGTCCATCCGCGGGGGTCAGGAAGGCGACCTCGACATCCGAATAAGAAAGGCCCGCGGCTTCAAGCGCCTTCACCAGCAGATAATGGACATTCGAACCCTTGTTCAGCCCCACGGTCTTGCCCTTAAGGTCGGCGACCGATTGAAGGGGGCTGTCTTCGGGAACAAGGATCGCCTCGGCTTTGGGGGCGGGTGGCTCGACCCCGACATAGACAAGCGGCGCACCCGCAGCCTGCGCGAAGATCGGCGGCGCTTCGCCGGTCGTGCCGAAATCGACGGCGCCGACATTCATTGCCTCGAGCAATTGCGGCCCGGCGGGAAATTCGGTCCATTCGACCGTGTAGCCCTGCGGTTCCAGCTTTTCTTCCAGCAGACCCTGTGCCTTCACAAGAATGAGGGTGCCGTATTTCTGAAAACCGATACGGACTGTCTTACCCTCTGCATGGGCGGCGGAAATGATCATGCCGGCGGCAACCGTGCCGGCAAGCGCGAATTTTGAAATTGCTCCGAGCAAGGAGTTCATATTCTGCGTCCTTCTTGAAGTTGCATTCCGATATGCCCGGATTCCGGGCAATGCTCGCTGATAACATAATCACGATATTCTTGATCGTGATTGTTGAGATAAATTGATTCGAGTCAACTCCGAAGTAGAATGGGGCGGTTTCCAGCAAATTCCTGCCAAGAAATACCGGGGGCAGCAGTTCTGATGCCGTCCGGTTCGCGCGGTGATATGGGTTGCATGCCCGCCGTTTCGGGTGGCATTGATCGGCAGGCACAAATATTTTCCGTGCGCATGTCACATCTGCGGATCCTGAATCGTCATCAGTATCGGAACCAACAGAAGGAACCGAACCATGACTGCAAAACTGAACCCCGTAGCTGCGGCACCCGACCTTATGACAGGCTGGTACAAGATTTCGGTCGCCGTTAATCAGAGCCTCGAGCCGAGTTTGACCGAACTGGTCAAAATCCGCGCCTCGCAGATCAATGGCTGTGCCAATTGCATCAATATGCACACCATCGAGGCCCGCGAGCAGGGAGAGACCGAACAGCGTATCTACCTGTTGTCAGCATGGCGCGAAGCGCCTTGCTATACCGATCGCGAACGTGCCGCGCTTGGCTGGACCGAGGCATTGACCAGGCTTTCGGAAGCGCATCGGCACGAAGAGGCCTATGCCGCTCTGGAGGCGCAGTTCACCGAAGAGGAGCGCGTGAAGCTGACCCTGATCATCAACATCATCAATGGCTGGAACCGTATAGCGGTTGGTTTCGGCGGGTTTATCGATCCGAAGGATGCAAAGACCCTTTGGGCTGAAACCCGGGCGGTTGCCTGATGGCAGAGGCAGGGCAAGAGGATGCAACGGTCGGTTTCGATCCGTTGCGTCCAAAGCTCATGCGGGTCGCTTACCGTATGCTTGGCTCTGTCGCTGATGCCGAGGATATGGTGCAGGAGGCCTTCATCCGCTGGATGAAGGCCGACCGCAGCGAGGTGCGCGAGCCCGAAGCCTATCTGCGCCGTATGATCATGCGGCTTTGCCTGGATCAGCTGAAATCGGCGCGCCGCCAGCGCGAGACCTATATCGGGCCATGGCTTCCCGATCCTGTCCTTGATGAAGAGGACGAAGACGAGGATATAACGCTGCCGCTGATGCTTGCATTGGAACGCCTTTCGCCTTTGGAACGGGCGGCTTTCCTGCTGCATGACGTGTTCGGGATGGATTTCGAGGAAGTCGCGGCCACCATTCAGCGGGAACCGGCGGCATGTCGTCAGCTTGCGGTCCGGGCGCGTGGCCATGTCCGCAATGCCCGACCCCGTTTCCAGATCGGGAAACAGCGCGGGCTTGAGTTCGCGGAAGCCTTTTTCAACGCCTCGCGCAGTGGCGATATGAAGGTGCTGGGCGATATGCTTGCCGCCGATGTCAGCTTTCACACTGATAGCGGCGGCAAGCGCCCTGCCGCAAAACGGCCGATCATCGGTTTCGATGCCGTGCTGAACCTGCACGAATATCTGTCCGCCCACTACCTGAAAAACGGCTCGGCGCTACTGCGGGTCGGGTTGGTCAACGGGCTGCCGGGTTTCGTCACGAGGGAAGCGGATGGCGAGATTCAGACAACCGCGCTGGAGATCGAAGAAGGCAGGGTGGTCGCAATCTATATCATGCGAAATCCCGACAAGTTACGGCATCTGCACTAGGGTCGGGTCGCGCTGCATCGGAAAGGCCGGTTATTTGCGTCCCGCGATGGGGGGGGGGGGGGGGGGGGGGGGGGGGGGGGGGGGGGGGGGGGGGGGGGGGGGGGGGGGGGGGGGGGGGGGGGGGGGGGGGGGGGGG
>NZ_JAUUTZ010000020.1 GCF_030678915.1 Paracoccus wurundjeri
GCGGGGGGGGGGGGGGGAACCCGGGTTCTGCGCTGCATTCGGAAATGGGAATGGCGCTCTTATGGGGCACCGGGGGTTAGGGCGCCCCGCGCCGGGGGGGGGCGCGGCCCCGGCACCCCCGAGGTATTTGGACAAAGAAGAATGGAGAGGAGGACAGGAAGCGAATCCGGGCGGGCGCGCATGTTCTAGCCGGACATCTCGAACCAAAGCCGGGCAAGCGCGGCCTCGGCGGTTTCGGTGCCGCCATTCTCGACCCCCGTCCGCCAAAGCGATGCCCCTGCCGCGTAGGCGCCCGGTTCCAGCCCGCCATTTTCGCATTGACTGACAGCGCGGATGCGACAGCCCCGTCCGATTGCCTTTGCCAGTACCCTTTGCAATTCGGGATCGGATGAGATGGTTCCAGCGCCGAAGACTCGCAGCACGGCTCCGTCAAGCTGCTCCAGTATCGCGGCCAGAGCTGCGGGGGGAAGCTCGGGGGAGAGGGTCAGAATAGCCAGCCGAAGATCAGCGAAGCGGTGCGGGCGGAATGGGCCGGGCAGGCTGGGCTGATCCGTCGAACGAAAAGCATCCGCGGCATGTGAATCCTGTTTCACCAGACCGGCGGCGGGCAAAAGCTTGCCTGCGAATGCAAGCCAGACCCCTGCCGCTTTCCGCTGCGCCGCCTCAAGCGCGAGTGCGAGATTGGCCTCTGCATCGCCGCCGTGATTCAGGGGCTGCATCGAGCCGCAAAGCACGATGGGCATCCCAATTCCCGCCAGCGCCCGAGAAAGGGCGGCCCCGGTGAATGCCATCGTGTCTGTTCCATGGGTAATCACGACACCGCTGCCGTGAAACCTGGCGATGGCCTCGATCATCCGGTTCCAATGGTCCGGCCCGATTTCAGCACTGTCCACAAGGGGGCGAAAGGCGTGGACGACCGCGTGGGTCGTGTCGGGCAGCAGCTTCTGAACCGCGGTTTCGACCACCCCATCCACCGGAGCCAGACCGGCGGGGCCGGGGACCATGCCGATCGTTCCTCCGGTATGCAGAACCAGTATCTCTGTCATCTCATCCTACCTGCATGTCCCCGACATGATCGCATCTGCCCGAATTCCATCACCGATTGTTCGACGCATATAGCGACCGTCGGACTTTGCGCGGCGGGTCTTCGATGATCTTGATTGCGCATGCCGGAAGAACCAGACATTTCTGAAGCGCAGTGATTATGCGCTTCAGAGGTCATCAGACCCGCCATTCGGTCAGGGCAGGTTCCTCACAGAACCGCAGTGACGATGATTTCGACCCGATAATCCGGCGTCGCCAGCTTTGCTTCGCCCGCTGCCCGTGCGGGAGTATGGCCCTGCGGCACCCAGGCATCCCAGACTGCGTTCATCTCGTTGAAATCGGCCATGTCGGCCAGCCAGATCTGCGCATAGGTGATCCGCGTCTTGTCGGCCCCCGCCTTCTTCAGCAGCGTGTCGATCTGCGCCAGAATCCCCTGGGTCTGCTCGGTCACGGATTTGCCGGGCTGGGATACCTGACCGGCCAGCCATATCGTGCCGTTGGCGACCACTGCCTGTGACATCCGTTGACCGCCTTCGATGCGCTTGATTTCACTCATTTTTATACTCCTTTGATAAGGCGCCAGAAAAATATGGCACTCATGCCGAAACCTACAACAGCGATCAGCAAGCGCAATAGCGGCAAGGGCATGCGTCTTGCGATGGCCGGGCCGGTAAACCCGCCGATGACCGTACCGGCCGCCATGATTGCGGCAGATACCCATAGGATCTTGCCGGCGACAGCAAAAATCGCGAATGCGATGATTGACAGCGCGAAACTGAGCCAGCTTTTCAACCCGTTCATCTGATGCAGATCGGTCATGCCCCACATCGTGAACAGTGCCAGCAGGACGATGCCCAGTCCTCCGTTGAAATAGCCGCCATAGATGGCCACGGGCACCAGGGTTCCCAGACTGAAGGGAGCGACTGCCTGCCGCCAGCGCGAGGCGAACCGCCGCACCGGTCCCGACCAGTAGAATGCCATCGTCGCAAGCAGCAGCAGAAACGGCACCAGCAGCGAGAATGCCTGATTCGAACTGATCAGCAGAAGTCCCGAGCCAGCGGCGCCGCCGGCCACCGTCCAGATCGTGAGTTTGATGAACGGCAGATCGGTCGCCGCGGCGATGTCGCGCCGGAAGCCGATTGCGGCGGTCAGATAACCGGGCAGGGCGGCCACGGTCGAAGTGGCATTGGCGATCACCGGCGGCACACCGGTAAAGACAAGGGCGGGGAACGAGACGAAGGTGCCTCCGCCAGCGACCGCATTCATGATCCCGGCGATGATTCCTGCGATGAACAGCAGGGCGAAATCCAGCATTCGACAATTCCCACGCAGAGCGACGGCGTGAGGAGTCCGTATGGATTCTGTGCCGGGCCGTGATCGTTATCCGGCTGCTCTTGCGCGGAAGTGCCTTGGGATGCAATGGTAAACCGGTCCGGGGTGACGTGGGTAACGTGCGTTGCCTCCCGGACCGCATTTCCCTTGCACAGCCCGGCCACGACGACTAGAAGGGCGGAAATTTTCAGGCCGCCGTCGCGTCGGTGGCCCTTCTTTCTATGAGGATGATGATGCAGGTCAAGGAAACCCTTAACGACGGTCTGAAGCGCGGCTATCAGTTCACGCTGCCCGCAGCAGAGCTGGCAACCACGGTTGACGCGAAGCTGAAAGAGGCGCAGCCCGAGGTCGAGATGAAGGGCTTTCGCAAGGGCAAGGTTCCGCTGGCCATGCTAAAGAAGCAATTTGGTCCCCGCGTCATGGGCGATGCCATGCAGGAAGCGATCGATGGCGCACTGCGCGAGCATCTGGAAAAATCGGGCGATCGTCCCGCTGCGCAGCCGAAAGTCGAAATGGACAATGGCGAGGGCTGGAAAGAGGGTGATGACGTCGTCGTCAACGTCTCGTATGAAGCGCTTCCGGAAATTCCCGAGGTTGATCTGGGCAAGCTGTCGCTTGAGCGCCTGACCGTTCCTGCCGAGGAAGCCGCGATCAACGAAGCGCTGGAAAATCTTGCGAAATCCGCCCAGGATTTCAGCGACCGGGGCAAACGCCGCAAAGCCAAGGACGGCGATCAGGTCGTGATCGACTTCAAGGGCTTTGTCGATGGCGAGGCTTTCGAAGGCGGTGAAGCAGAGGATTACCCGCTGGTTCTGGGCTCGAACAGCTTCATCCCCGGTTTCGAGGATCAGCTTGTCGGTGTGAAAGCCGATGATGAGATCAAGGTCGAGGTCAAATTCCCGGAAGAATACGGTGCCGAACATCTTGCCGGCAAAGACGCTGTCTTTGAATGCAAGGTAAAGGCCGTGAAAGTGCCGCAACCCGCCGAGGTGGATGACGAACTGGCGAAGAAATTCGGCTCTGACGATCTGGAAGCGTTGAAAAAGCAGATCAGTGAGCGTCTGGAACAGGAATATGCCGGTGCTGCCCGGGCTGTTTTGAAGCGGTCTCTGTTGGATCAGCTGGACGAACAGGTGAAGTTTGAATTGCCCGAATCATTGGTCGAAGCCGAGACGGATCAGATTGCGCATCAGTTGTGGCATGAAGAGCATCCCGACGAGCATGGCCACGACCACGGCAAGATCGAAGCTACCGATGAACACAAGAAACTGGCCGAGCGCCGGGTGCGCCTGGGGCTGCTTCTGGCCGAGATCGGACAGAAGGCCGAGGTGACCGTGACCGATCAGGAAATGACGCAGGCCGTGATGCAGGCCGCGCGCCAGTATCCGGGGCAGGAGCGTGCCTTCTTCGAGTTCATTCAGCAAAATCAGGCCGCGCAACAACAATTGCGCGCTCCGATTTTCGAGGACAAGGTGGTCGATCACATCGCCGAGAACGCCAAGGTGACCGAGAAGAAGATCTCGAAGGAAGAGCTGGAAAAAGCAGTCGAGGCGCTGGACCAGCTGTAGTCGGTCGGGCGATAGCCTATTGCGAAAGCCGTGATCCATGCGATCACGGCTTTTTTCGTGAATTTTAACCGGTTGTCGCCAAGCTGCCTGCCCGTTGTTGCCGCATAAGGACTGTATTCGGGATATTGGGGTTGCTTGAGCAGGCAAATTGCTTCGATCGGTAAACCCGTGCTTCGCCGCTTGCCGTCAGGCCATGCGGTAATTATTCTTTAACAATGATCGCGACCATTCACCTGATGAAACTTTGCGTTGGCTCGGAGGGGCCGGATGCCCTGACCCAGTGGCAGCAGATGCGCTATGGCGACGAACCCGCCGTTCATGTTACCCGAATGTGGCCCACGAAAGAACGCGAGCTGCTTGACGGTGGATCGCTTTACTGGGTGTTCAAGGGCGTCATGCTGGCGCGGCAGCGGTTGCTGCGCTTTGAAGAGCGTTTTGGTGAAGACGGTATCCGCCGATGCGCATTGATTCTGGATCGCGATATTGTCCGGGTCAGTGCCGTGCCGCGACGGCCGTTTCAGGGATGGCGTTATCTCAAGGCGGAAGATGCACCGCCCGATCTTCCTGAAGGGCGGCAGTCGGATGACGCTCTGCCTCCGGAAATGGCGGCGGCGCTGGTCCAGATGGGGCTGGTCTGATCCTGTAGCTTGACGTGGCTGCGCACTGCGGATAATCGGACATTATGCGGGTGTAGCTCAATGGTAGAGCAGAAGCTTCCCAAGCTTACGACGAGGGTTCGATTCCCTTCACCCGCTCCAATCGTTTTTTACATAACATTCTGATATCGAACGTATTTTAGATGCTTCCAGCCTGCGGAGGCAGTTTGATTAAGTTGGAACATTTGGCCAACTTTGGACACTTCGGGACTGATAATCCCAGCGAGTCCCGAAGAATCTCCCGAAGGATGTTCCCGATTTCGTCCCGTTTTCTGCTGTGTCATTCGAGTCGTTGCCAATCCGATCGGGGCGGGCCATTACCGCCTCATGAAAGCGACTCACGACGATAAGACATTCACCCTGACCGGACGGTACTGGTCAGGAACATTCCCGATCGATGAGCTGCCCGCGCAACTGGCGTTTTACCGCAGCCAGCGAGAGAAGTTCCCGAAGGCGAAGGGGGCCTATGACGCGACGATCGCGGCGCTGGAGGGATTGGCTAAAGAAATCAGGGCGTGAATGAGCAGTATGCGGACCTTCCGGCCGTTCGCTGCGGGTGTAGCTCGGATCGAGCCGAACGACGCCAATGCGCAGATAGTGACCGTTGCAAAATTCGGGTGACAGCGTCGGGTCAACCGACCATGGCAGTCCAAACCGGACGCTCGTGCCACGCGCAGCGAATGTCCGTAGAGTGTTTATCAAAGCGGGGACGCATAAAACCCGACAAACGAGTTGAAACCAATTCCGTTCCTCGTATGGTTGGTTCGTAACAGGCAGAGTAGGGCGGCGGGGAAATTGGCAGGGGCACAACAGGAACTCATCGTCCGCGGCGAACAGGTAGAGCGGGTATTTATCAACTATCGAGACGACAAGTATGTTGTGAACCGGAGGTATCAGCGAAAGCTGATCTGGACGATTGAGGAGAAGCAGAGCTTCATCGACTCCATTATACGTGGGTTTCCAGTTCCGATCATCTTGCTAGCCGAGCCGCTTGGACGGCAGGACGGCACCCTCGAAATCATCGACGGGATGCAGCGAATGAACGCCATAACCTCCTTCATTGGGAACGACTATGCGGTCTCCGGCGGATATTTTGATCTCAACACTTTCGCGACGACGAAAGACCTTCTTGATCGGGGGGTGATAGAGCAGAAAACCCCTATCCTTGATCGTGAGCGGTGCCTCGCTATTGCGTCCTATCCGGTTCCGCTTTCGATTTACGAGGCCGCCACGGGGGAAGCGGTGGAAGAGGTTTTCCGACGTATCAATTCCGGTGGCCGCCAGCTTTCCCGGCAAGAACTTCGGGCGGCAGGCGCCACGGACGCGTTCGCCGACTGCGTCCGCCAGATCTCGGCTCGCGTCCGCGGAGATACCTCGAACTCGGACCTGCTGTTACTCAGCGAGATGCGCAAGATCAGCATAACCAATCGCGAACTCGAATACGGTATTAGCGCCGACGGAGTGTTTTGGGTAGCGCATGGCGTCCTGACGAAGGACCAGCTTCGGCAAAGTCGCGATGAGGAGATGGTGGCTGACTTGGTCGCGTACATGGTTTCGGACGAACCCGTGCCCTCGCGGACGGAACTATTCGACGATTATTATGGGGCAACTTTCCCAATGACCGCGACGAGCAAAACCCGTTTCGACTCCGTTGATCACGCAATTAGGAAGCGCAGCATAGAACTGGTCGATCTTGACTATCAGCGTGTGCATGACGCTCTTATTCTGCTACTCGGCCAATCTAAAACCACGTTCACAGGGTTGGTTTTCCCGAATGGGAACGGCGGCAATCCGGTGCCACGCTACTTCCAAGCTGTTTTCCTCGCCCTTCACGATCTGATCGTTAGGCGCGGCATGGTCGTGTCCGACAGTGCAGGACTTATCAAGTGCCTCAATGATTGCGGCAAGAACATCGAAATCCAGGACGGTGGCAGATGGGGCGCGGAAAACCGCGGCAAGACGGTCAACTCCGTGATCGGCTGGATCCAAGGCTTTTTCGAGGACGATAAGAACCCTGATCCAGCTAAGGTTCACTGGGTTACAAAGTTTCAGAACCTCCTGACAAACTCGAAGACCGAGCAGGCTGCGTACGACTTTAAGCAGGGTTTCTACACGCTCAGCCCCACCCCCACGTTCGACGAGGGCTCGTTTGACAAGATCATCGAAACCTGTGCCGCCATCGCAAACATCGGCAAAGGACATAAGGGCTACGTTCTCATTGGTGTTGCCGAGAACGCCGCAACGGCGAATAGAGTGCAGGAAGTGTTCGGCGTTAAGCCGCTTAACCATGGCGGCTTCTACGTGACCGGCGTGGAGCACGAAGCTCAGCGGTCCGGGAAGAACCTAGACCAGATGTTCCAAGATATCACTGACCGGATCAGTCGGTCTAAGCTGTCTGAGCCTCTGCGCTCTTACATCAACTCCCATGTGAAGTGCGTCCAGTATTTCGACAAGACGATCTTCGTTTTCGAGGTTCTCGGCCAAGAAAGCCCGTCACACGTTGCCGCGAGATGGCTGGAACGCCAAGGCGCACAAGTTAAGGAAGTAGCCCCCGAACAGATGGGCGCTCTCTTTGACCGTTTTAAGTAACTCGCCAGAAAGCGGTCCGGATCGAATGCCCCTCCCAACTGAACAGTAGCCAAGGGCCGAAATGGGCTCAAAGCGTCAAAATCGGCGATATCGGAGATCGACCGCTACAGGCGATGCACCATGGACAGAAAGGCGGCGTTCCCTCGACCCAAGATACTTCGTCTAGTCTGGCGCCGACCGATCATCAGATTCATGGAACGGGCTCCATTCGTCTTCCACCCATGCCTCGGCGTCATATCCGGCCCCTTCATGCACCACGATCCTTACTGGATCCTTGATCATGCGGGCTCGAGCCTTGGCGTGTTCGATCGCTTCGCCGCGGCTCTCAAAGATCAGGGCATCTGTATCGGCATCTTCATCTGTCGTCGATTCGTCCGCCGCCCAGGACACCATCCAATGGACTGTTTCGCCGCCACCAGGAGAAACTTCCAAGACGAAATAGTTGCTACTTTCTTCATCAGACATTTCAACTTCCTCAAACAGGTTGTTCGATCAGCTTCAGGGTGCCGTCAGGTAGCGGCCTCTGAAGTTCGGCGGCCGATCTGCCGCCCATCCAACTGTCCCATTCTTCTTGTTCGGTCAGGATGACCGGCATTGCCTTTGGGTGAACCGCCTTCACCTCGGCATTCGGTTCGCAGGTCAGAAAGGCATATAGATCGTCGGTGGTCTCGCCTTCCTTTACCTTGCGGACACTGGTCCAGTCCCGGACCTCGATGCCGGCGAAGAACATTGGCTTGTCATCAGAATGGGCAAACCACTGATTGCCTTTCCCCTTGCCGCGCGGCTCCGCGAAACTGGTCAGCGGCACCAGGCAGCGGTGTTCTTTGCCGAGCCAGCGCCGCCAATGGCCGGATGATAGGTTGCGGACATTGGTGACGCCCGGGTCACGTTCGGTTTTCAGGGCGAATTTCGGTGACGGCATTCCCCATCGTGCCTTCACAAGCTCGAAGCCGTCGCCATCGTGCCGGATGATTGCCCCAAGCTGATCCGGATAGACCTCGCCGGGCTGAACGTTTCCGGCGCGATCAGAGATCCGATCGAATACTTTCCGGGCCAGTTCCTGCGAGGTCGTATTGCTATAGAGATTGCACATGCGTCACGCCCTCTCGTTGCGCCAGATCCATTTCTCGATCTTCTTGACTGGGCGGCGCACAGTCAATCCGCTCGCCAGTTCGGCCGCAGAGGGCACATGCCAGGTCATGGCGAGATATTCCCGGCTTCGGCAGCGGGAACAGGGCCACGGTGGATCGTGCGCTTCGTGGAACTGGTCGAGAACCTTCACCAGGTCGGACGCCCAGTAGTGCACGCGGCGGCGGCAACCGCCGCAATACACGGTCATCAGCATCCTGTCCGCCGCACAGTGATAGACCATGCGATTTCGGAATTTATTGGAGGACCGGACGGCGGGCATTAGCTTCGGTGTGGCGAAGTATAGCTTGGAAATATGGTGCCGTCCGCCAGTTTTAGTTCGGGGAACGCGGCAAGAAAATCAACCGCCGGGGCAGGATCACGGAAATAAAAGGCCTCGCGGTCGTTGAATATGGTGTGCCCGCCGGCGGAATGCCAAGCGTAGTTGCCTCTGCCGATATTCTGGTCCAGCCATTGATACATTTCATCGAGCGGCCGGTGCTTCCCGATTTCAGGGAGCGCCACGATAACGCGGACGGGGAACGCGCGATCGTCGATTTTCTTCTGTGGCGTAGATCGTCTCATGCCGCTGCCTCCGCCCGGCGAAGGTAAGGCCCTCGCTGAAATTGCGTGTCCGGCACGATGACATAAGTAGACGGCAAGACGACTCGGCCATTCGCGATCCGTCTGAATATTTCGCCCCGGGCTGCATCGTCATCTGGGTTTTTTGACGACAAGGCATCGCCGACTGCTGCCGCCTCCGGGAATATCTCCATGTGCATGACGCCGCAGTTATCTCGACTACACCACCAGTTGCAGCCGGAGAGCTGCATCAGACGGCCAACCGCGCCGAGCAAGGTCAGGCCGCCAAGAACATCTTCGCCCGGGCAGGAGGCGATGTTGAAAACCGTATATGTGACCATGTTCACACCTCTTGACGAATCAAGACCCAATGAGAACATAAGAGGAACATTTGAGTCAATATTGCGTCCGTGAGTGGTGTCGCGAGGCGCAACGAGCGAGGCGGCATGAAATGGATTGAGGTGAAATGCGAGACTTGCAACCGGCACGGACGATATCGCCGGGACCGATTCTATAAAATTGCCGGGACGGATCATTCGCCCAGCGCACTAACCATGTTTGCGGCGAAAATGGGGTGTGAGAAAGCGATTGAGCAGTGGCGGCAGTTCGATCGTTACAAGAACCTGATCATGCATGATCGATGCGGGATCCAGTATTTCAGGCGAAATGTGTAAGGGCAGGCAGCCGCCGTACCCGGCGCCACCAGAATGGCAGACGCCTCAGTCAATCAATCTCTGGCCGTGGTCCCGCTCGGCCACGCCTCCGGCTTCCCCCCGACAATCGTGCAAGCTTCGCCTAAAGATCGTCCAAGCGTGCGGGTGACCCTGGATATCTTCAAGTGTTTAAGCTTTGCTTCGGAACATCTGCTGGTCATTCCGGTTTCACAATCGGAGGTGCAGCCATGACCAGAGAAAGACCGAAACAGCACAACCCAGCAACTGATCCTGATCGGGAGAACGCCCAGGGCGAGCATGAAGGAGTGCCTCATAACCCCGAAGAGTTCGATACCCAGAACCCGAAAAAGCAAAAAGATATCCAGAAGGCAAAGCCCGTCATTCCGGGTGGTCGCAAGCCCGATACAGCGATGTGTGAACATAAGGACCGACCCGGCGTAGTCGATAAATCCGAAGATTGCTGATCTTCGGGTGTGCCACTTTATTGTAGGTGCCGCCCCTTGGTGGTTGCGATTTCCCCTTTCAGAACGCCCATCAGCATTGCTCGCAAATCCGACTCGGCATTGCCCTGTTCGACCTGTTCAATCGCCGCTATCATCGCCACTTCTACCAGCCGTTCCGCCGATTCTTTATCCTGCATTTTCAGTCTGGCGTATGCCAACATATCCAGGACAATCTCATTGAGACTGACCGACTGTGACGGCGGTCCAGCGTACCTCGAATGCAGATCCCGCAACAATGGCCGCGCCGGACTTGGTTTCGAGAAAACGCACCGTCGATCAAAACGCCGCGGAATTACCCGACGATCATGGCCTGTCAGAAACAAGAACGGACGTTTTTTCCGGCTCATTATGTCGGCGACGGCGAAACTGGTGCCGTCGCTAACCAATACGTCCAGAATGGCTGCGTCAGCAGAGTCAACATGACGCAGTGCTTCTTGTGCATCCGAAAACGGTCCGATGACGTTGTCGCCAAAGCTTGCAATCTCGTCGGATAAGCATTCCGCGAGCAGCGAATTATCTTCTAAAAGTAAAATATCCATAGCTCACCCCCAGACTAAAGGATGAACCTAGTGGTGGAAAAAAGATAGGGAATGACACTGAGGCCGTGAAATTGGCTAAGTTCCGCCGATATGGCCCGTTGCATGTGCCAACGCCTCAGATAGCCGATCTCGCCCTGTTATGGCATCCAGCCGCTCCTGCAGTTTCGCCCGTGCCATCTGTTCCAGCTGCTCCTGCGACGGGCCGAGCTTGCGTATCGCACCTGGAACTGACCGGCGGACATAATCCACAATCTCGCCGGCCGCTCTGTCCGGCACGGCGATCGACGGATGACGCTGCAAGTTATCGATGACCAGGCCGACACCGGTATACAGCGCCCAGTGCAGTGCTTCGCGATGCTTAGCCTCGATGTCGATCCGCCAGCGCTCGGGCAAGCGACGGAAAAACCACGCCAGCACCGCCAGAATCAGCCAAACGGCATAATCCACGATGATTGGTTGCAGAATGTTCTGCATGCTGTCGATGATGCTCATGACTCAACCTCCAATGGCTGCAAGACAGATGCGCTGTTCCGCAGCGCGGCGGTTCACGAGACCCTGCACGGTTTTTCCGCCAGCCTTGTTCCAGCGTGGCAGCTCGTTACAGGCATCGCGCCATCGACCGGCATTGGCGCGCTTCGCCAGCGTCGAGCTGCAAGCCGCACCGGTGCCAACATTGTAGGACCAGGAGATCAGGGCGACCTGCACATCAAGAGGCTGATCGGGCAGGGCGGGGATGCACCGGTTCAGCGGTTCGCGAAACGATGCCAGAGCATCCATCAGCATCTTGCCGCATTCTGCTGAGGTGTAGCGGTCGCCCTGCTTGACGCCTCGCGTCTCGCCATAGCAGACAGTCCAGACCGGCGGGCTGGCAACGCGATCGAGATAGGCTTCCGTGCGCTCGCCCTCCCACGGGCCGACGAATGCGGCAACGGCAGCGAGAACGGCAGCAGCGCCGGTCGTGGTCGCCGCTTTGCGTTCGGACGAAAACAGCGAGGCAATCCACGCCCAGAGCGCGGACAGGAATTGAGGCATGTTGTTCTCCATGATAAAGCCGCCCAGAACCGAAATTCTCGGGCAAGAATTGAATTTTAAAGACAAGGGTTTAGCCGTGTTGTGCCAAGTTTCGCGCGATTTCTTAGGGGAACCTGAACGCGCATGCGGCGTTGATCTTCTGCAATTGCGCACATGTAGAGAGTGGACGCGCGTCCTGTTTGATCAACCGCATTACTGAAAGGAGTAACGCGAGATGAACTGGGACATAATTCAAGGTAAGTGGCAGCAGTTTAAGGGCTCTGTGAAGCAGCAGTGGGGCGATCTCACCGACGATGAGATCGACCAGATTGCAGGAGATCGGGATAAGTTGACCGGGAAACTGCAAGAAAAGTATGGCTGGGCGAAAGAAGACGCCGATCGCCATATCGACGATTTTTTCCGCGACAAGTCATAACAAGCTAATTTACTGGGGCGTTAACGCGCCCCAGTTCAGCTTTCTCCGGCAAACATGGGCTAGGTCCGCGTGTTAAGCGCACTATCTATCCAGCATGACTATTCTTCGATTATACAAACGCCTGCGCGATATGCGTGACGAAGCGATCCGGCGTCCGGCCTACCGGGTTGTCTACACGCACGCCTTGACCGTCGCGCATATGGAGGGCCGGCTGATTGCCGACGACCATCCGTCTTGGGAACGAATCCACATTGCAATCAAAGCTGCGCGTGCCGGCGATCCCGAAGGATTGGATGCGATCGAACGTGAGCTCCTGCGGCTGCAGGAATAGAAACAGGGCGATCTTCGAGACGATTGAACGTCGCGCGAATGGCTCACTGTCCTCGATCAAGCCGAGCCTCGATCTTTCGCAACGCATCGAGGATCAACACCAGTCGCTCATCCTGCCGAGCCGACATCTGCTCGACCGTGCGGATTCTGGTTTCATGCGACTGAGCGGTAGACTGGAGGCGCAGCAACTCTGTATCGAAGTTACTGGCCCGCTCGCTCAAACGGCCACCCCATACGAATAGAGCGGAAGCCATTCCGATCGCAGTAAGGATCGTGCCGACAAGCGATATGATGTTACCGAATGAGATTGTGGCGTCGATTCTCGGCATTGCCGGTTCCTTTCAGGCATGAAAAATCCCGCGCGAGGCGGGAGCGTTGGATTTTCGGAATGAGTCTCAATGAATAACCCGACCAATTGCACTGCTTCTTCGCGATGGAAAACGATTGACCTATAGACATACCGGCGGTTTTTCGCCTACGATTTAGATCGTTATCCGCTGGAGAGTTGAAAGTGCGCCGAATTCTTGCAGTTCCTTTCCTGCTTTTACCCGCCCAGGCGATTTCCCAAGACGTCTCGAAATGCCTCGAAATCCACGATAATTTTGAGCGCTGGTCTTGCTATGATGACACTGCCGGCTACGTGGCACCGGAAAAAGAAACTGCTGAACTTGAAGGCCGAAGCACGCTCGACAACGTAAATGAAAATAATTGGCGGACTCAAACCGAGAAGTCAGAATTCGAGGATACGCAGGATATATACCTATCTGTGCAGTCTGAAGGCACACTCATGTGCAATGATTTCGGACCAAGCCAGAAGGCCAGTCTATGGATCAGATGCTTGGAGAACACCACCGCAATATTTATCGATACGAGTTGCCATCTCGCATCAGGGTTTCATGGGTACGGAAAAGTCGACATTCGTATAGATGAAGAGGATGCCTTTAGCAGAGATTTCAATGCTAGCACCGATAATAGGGCTCTCGGCTTATGGAGTGGCGGTCAATCTATCCCCATTGTGAAGCGATTATTTGGCAAAGATACCCTCCGAATGCGTTTCACCCCGTTCAATAAGTCCCCAGTTTCTGCCGAGTTCAAGATATCCGGCCTAGAGGAAAAGATTGTCTCGCTACGAGAAAGTTGCGGCTGGTGAAAACCCCACTGTTCTCATCCTTCAAGTACATGAAAGAAGAATCCCATGTCAGGAATTTTCGCAATTTTACGAATCATAATCGGGGGCATATTCGGTTTTCTAAGTGCATTCGCCCTATCACCAGCTATAGCCGCATTCACCAACGGCCAGAGTGACGGTTCACCGGCATACGCGATCCTGATAATCGTAGCAATCGGAGTTGCCCTTGGATTTTTCGCCCCGACCATCCGACGATCGTTTGGCAGAGGATTCCTTATTCTCGGGGTTTGCCTATTTGCTCTCCCGGTCTCAACCTTCCTTCTGTCTGGTAGAGTAGCCAATGAAATGATCACAAACGCAAGTGCCGAAGAGCAAGCATTTGCGGCCGCTGGGGCCGGTCTTGCCGGTGTTGCCATCACAGGCGCTGCCGCATTCGTTGGATTCTTCCTCGGTGTCATCGCCATTGTGATTGGCCTTGTTCTGTCGTTAGGGGGCAGGCGCGAGGTAATCATTATTGAGAATCGAAGTGTGCCGCCTCCCATCCGCCGCGATTAATCTCCGAAATTGCGGCGCATGGTTTATCCCAGAACTATTGCGTTTCCTGCGAGGAGGCGGACGATTATGCAATCGACCTCCAATTAGGTGCCCATCGATAGTGCGTTCATCTGGCACCAATTACAGATGGCACTGAAAGCGTAGTGCGCACGAGGCTAAATCGCCGCCGGGTTCGAAACGGACCATGGTCCGGGCCCGTCTGAGAATACAGCTCGCACCATTCCGATATGGCGTCCTGTCTGCGGCGCGGAAAACCTGTGCTGCGTAGCTGACACCGCTTCGGCAGCCGGAATGACCAGGCTGTCAAACTCAACAATTGCCACTTCATACGACACGGCACCTGCTACGGGCGCCCATGACAGAAGCATGTCGCTGCCCGAGGCGCTCCACCCTGTGATCACTGGACCTGATCGCTGATTAAGAACGGTCGTTTCCTGCAAAATTCCGGTCGCGATCACCTCGTGCCCCAGATTGGTCGGATGGATGTTGTCGTCTGATATGACGCCCTGACCCACAGTTATGTTCGAAAACTGAACCTGACCATCAGTATTTGCACCGTCAACCGTGAGCATAAGGTCATAGAACTCCGCTCCTTCCGGAGACGTCCCTTCATTGGTGAATATTTGAACAGACGTGTCCGAAAGCGTGATGTAATCGCCGCTGGTCGTGGAAATTACGGTGTCGGGATTCTCTGAGCTTAGCCAGCGGATTTGAATTCGAGCGCGGCCCGTGGTTCCGCCGAGACGGCGAATATCTGCTGAAATCCACAATTCGCCCTCCGGAACGGGGGATATATTGCCCCCCTGATTGTTAGAAACGGTTGTGAGCGTCCCAACATAGGTTGCTGAACCATCCCCTATATCCCAGACGGCATTGTCTGAAAATGTGGACATGTCGTAGGGAGACCCGTTATCGCGCATGTAATCTCGCATGTGCGCATAGCTGTCGAAATAAAGGGTGCCGAACTCCTCCGCCACCTCACGCGCAGTGGTCACATATTCCTCGAAGCCCGCTCGGGTCTGGCCAGTGAAGCCCTCCGATCCGGTTTTCAAACCAATATCGGTTATATAATGCGGCCCCACGATGAGGATCTGATCGCGCCGGTATCCGTCGCAAAGCAGGCCGACCAGAATCTCTCGGTAATCGTTCTTATAAGCTGCGGCATTGAAAGTGCTCGGAGCCGCGGTGTAGCGGGCATCATTGAAGCCATAGGCAATCAACGCGAAGTCTTTCTTGCTGCCGCCCGTGAAGAGACCGCGAAAACGATCCCGGCCGTTGTTGTTCAGCGGCGCGCCACCTGAGCCATTGCTGTTTTGCAGGACCGTGCCGCCAATGCCATAATTCGTGACTGTCGCTCCCAGCGCAGCAGCAACGCGGTTCAGAAACCGATTTGCAGCGGTCGTGGCATTCGCGCCGACTGTAATGCTGTCACCGATACCGGGCAGGTTTGCCAGCTTGGACGGCAATGCCGATCCGCTCAACAGTGCATTAACGGCCGCTTGCAGGCGCATTTTTTCTACACCGGCAGCATGTTCCATGGTGGAAATCACGCTTTCTGCAAACGCCTCCGGCGAAGTCGAACCGGAGGGGATATAGGTCAGCCCATATGTCCCGGTGTTGATCGTGGCTGCCCGTAAATAGGACACTCCGGCGGGGATGGTAACGGAGGCGGATAGGCTCTGGATCGGCCCGGACCCGGCGGGATCAGCGACCAGACCGTCTGCAACGTAACCCTGATTGGAATCGTAATAGGCGATGGCTGCGCCCTGATCGCGGTTGATGCCGCCGACATATTCGACAACCTGACCCGCTCTGACCGGGATGAAATCGGTATAGGTCCAGCTAGCCGAGGCACTGGCAATCTGCCCGTTCCCGATCGTCAGAAAGCCTTCCGTGTTGGCATTCTCGAAACCGTCGACGGGTGCGCCGACCAGAGATATGGAACTGCGCAGGCCTGCAATCGTGGCTGTTCCGACCGCGCCGGACTGAATGATCCAGTGCCCCGCCTGCTGGCGGACAAGAAGCGCCGCCCCCAGCTCAACATCATCGGCGGTCGCCTGTGCGGTGTTTTTCTCAAGGTAGATCGGCAGGGGGGTATACCCGTTGACCTGTAACGACAGAGCGCCTTCGGCATTATTTGGAACGACAACCAGTGCCTTGGTTCCAGCACCTACCGTCAGTTTCGCGCTCAGCGAAGCGCCTGCCATGTCGGCAGTGATCAGCGTATTCCCATCCGTCACCGTGGCAGCCTGATTGATCAGATGGATAATCCCGGCCTGCGAAAGCGCCGGCCTCTGTTCCGTTCCAACTGCCCCCGAAACGATGCACCAGTTTCCCCCACGACGATCGAGCAGGATGGTCGATCCGGCGGTGACATCATCGGCGGTCAGCTGGCGATCGTTCTGCTCGGTCCTCAAGGGGCGTTCGTCATCACCCACGGTTTGAAGGCTCAAAGCGCCAGATAAGGTGCCCGGCAGAAAAATACGGACAGTTGCACCACCGCCTATCGAAACGCCCTTGGTCGCCAAACTCTCGGGGATTTCAGCAGTAATCTTCGTGGAGCTTTCATCAGGTGCAACAACCGCGGCGATGTTCGACAAAGGAATGACGCCCAGTTGATTATCAACGTCCTGACGGGAAGAAATTTCCGCATTGAGCAGATTCAAATCTGCCTTACCGCCCAACTGGTTGAGGATGTCCTGAAGCGCGTCGGGATCGCCCATGGCCTGGAGGATGGCGATCAGCAGTTCACGCAGGCGAAACTTGGCCGGGTTGTGGATGCCGCTGCGGGGATCGCCGATCGGCAGCGGATGGCCAACGGGCGCATTCGGCTTTCCGTCACCGCTATAGCGCTCAAAATCTCGCAGAACTTCATTGATCAGTGCAACGGACATGTGGCCTCACAGCAAAAAGCCCGCGCAAAGGCGGGCGATTGTCGGGTTGTTTTTCGAGATGTCAGACGGTGACGGTTTCCGGACCGGCTGGCGCTGAGGTTACGGATGACGGATTCAGGGTCACGGCCCAGTAATGATACGTGCCAGACGCGAGCGCCTGATCGGTATAGTTCGCGGGCTGGCCTTCAAGCCCGTCGACCACCGCGATCAGGTCCGCCGTCCCGAAATCATTCACCGTATTTCGGTAGATGCGCGTCCGGTAGAAATCGGCGGCCGGGTTGATCCAGTCCAGATACACATCGCTGCCGGTAATCATGGCCCCGAACTCTGAAGGTGGGGCAGGGGGCGTCGGATTGGCGACGACGGTAACGGTGCCAGCCGAAATCCAGCTTCCCCGACCTTTCCAGCGAAGGCGCACGGTATATTGCTGGCCATCATTCAGAATGCTGGTTTCGGCGCGATATCCGGCGACAAGCATTTCCGACCATCCGGCGGAATTGTCGGACGGCAGCGGGGTTCCCTCGGCCACCTGTGCCCGTAATTCCAGATCGTCCCGATCTGGGTCATTGAGGCGGGCCGCGAGCTTGACCCCTGTCACTCCGGATGAAAGCTGTGTCAGTTCCTGGGTGAGCGTGATGCCCTCCAGCGGCGGCGGCGTGTGGATCGGCTTGCTCATCTCGCTCACACTCGGAGGGATGGACCTCTCCATTGCCGTGGTCCAGGGATAGGGATTCTCGATGCTGGCGATGCCGATTTCGCAGAAACCGTCCGGAATCGAGAAGCTGTGCGAGGTGACTTCGAAGACGCCATCGAGATCGAATTCCGGGGCCTGCACCCGGATGGTGTGAATTCCGTCACCTTTCGGGAATCGGGCCTTCAGGCCAACCAGGTTCGTCCGAATTTTCCCGACCTGGTCACGGCGATCCTTGGCGAACTTGATTGCCATCAGGCGTTGCAGTTGTGATCCGGACGGGCACATTTCCAGATCCAGCTGATCTGCTCGCCGCTCCTGGGTGAGCAGCGCAACCAGATCCTCGATATCGTTCACTGGCGTTGGTTGATATGCATGATCCGGGCTGACGAAAGATCCACCCAATGTGTTGTAGTCGGTAAACGGATCAAAGCCGTCCTGCATCTCGACCGACAGGATGTCTTCGGCGGTGATGGTGACGTCTGGTTCCGACCATGCGCCGCCGAGGATACCGATCTCGCCTTCTGCCGTCTCGTATATTTGCCCGTCGCATGTCGCGAGCATCCGGGCTGTGACATCCTTCAGCGGATCGTCAAGGCTGTAATAGCCGGAGAGCCGATACCGTGGCTCATTGCCGCCCGCCGCCAGAGGAACATCCTGATCGCAGAGCGCCACGAATGCCGCCCAGCTGGCCGAAGACAACCGTGCGGGAAGAATATTCCAGCCATCCGGGTGGGTCAGAAGATCGCGAATGCAGAGGCCAGCATTTTCGCAATAGGTTAGCGGGCCGGCGAGGCTCGGGACCAGTGATCCCTCAATCTCTACCTGAACATTGGTGTGCGGACCCTTCGGGAAGAATTCCTGAAAATCCTCGTCAGCAGGATCACCGAACACGGCATAGAATGTCGCCTGACCCTGCAAACGATGATCATCCGTCCAGAGTGTGGGGAAGGTGTCGATCACCCGCTGATAATCGCCGCCAGCCCCACTTCCGTCTCGAAAGAACAGCTCGGTATAGCGGTTCACCTTGTCCCCGGCATCCAGCGTCACCGGCTCACCATCGACCCAGAAGCCGATCAGGTCATTGACCCGGCCATGATGCGCAACGACGATCTGGTGCAACTGCCCGTTATTGGCCTCGAAGAACGCGCGCTGCCCGCCGAGAAGATTGCGGCCATAAGCCCGCAAACGCGCGGCATCGGTCTGGCTGATCGTGGCCTGCACCTGTTGGCGCGGAATGCTCGGACTGTTCAGGGCGGCTCCAGCCAATGACCAGAGCGCGCCGCGCCCGATAGTGAAGATTGCACTGGTCACCGCAGGCGACAGACCGAAGAGCGAGAACGCGCCTGCGCCGGGAAGAACGAATGCAGTGATCAGCGTGAATACCGCCATTATTTTACCCAGGCCCTTTCCGCCAGGCGATAGCCGAGCCGTGACAAGTCGATCCCTTCCGCACCGGTTGACATCTGGATCAATCGCGCACCCTTATCCGTCGCCCATTTTTCGAAGGTTTTCAGCAGGCGGAGGCCCGAACCATCGGATGCATACCAGCCGAGTTCCGTTGCGATTGGCTCCGGGCTGATGACCGTGCAACGGATGACGCCAGCGATAAATCCGCCCTCCGATACCCATACAGCGCCATCAGGGCTGCTGATGAGTGCTGCGACAGTCTCGGCGGTATGCGCCCGGTTGACGGCCACAGGACCGTTCACGGCGACGGTCAACGCCTCAATCATATCCACCACGCGCAATATGTCGGTGGCGCCCGCCGGCCTTATCCTCGCCATCGGGTCTCGTAATCATTCGCGTAGATCGGCAAGCGTTCCAGCCCCCTGTCACCCGGATAGCGGGATTTCTGATCGGCATCGCTCCAACGACCGCGTGGTGCCGCGTTGCGGCGGAAGAACAATCCTTCGGCTTCAAGGCGGATTGTCCGTTCACTGGGGCCGTTCGCAGACCATGGCATGCGTTGCATCGTGCCACTGAACATTGAAAATGGCGAACCGATTGGCTGACCACGCTGAATCTCCGAGGAATCAATCGAAACATCTTCCATCGCGAAGAGCTGGTCATAAACGGTCACTGCGCGATCCCGAACGCGGGATTTGGCCGCAAGGGTCAGAGCCAGAATTTCAGGTGTCGCGGCGAGCTCGAATGTCACCTGCTCTGCCGAAATAGAATATGACGTCCTGATCGGACTGATACTGATCAGATCGCCAAGCCCTTGCCAGATAAACCCGCCCGCCGGGAGATCGCCATAACCAGACCACCAACGCTTCGGTGCATCGAGGAAATCCATGAAGACAAGGGCAGCCTGGCCGACCCGACCACTGCGCAGGAATTCATCCGGAATGGCAAGAAGATCGTCACGCGCGGCCATCAGATCGCTTCCTCGAAATTACATGTGACGATGGCTCCGATCTCTTTGCTTTCCGGAAACTGACCTTCCGTTTCGGAAACGAACCGCATCCGGCAGACCGGCTTCTCGATCTCAACCCGTGCGCCCGCCGTGACGGTGTCACGCAGCGCCGGCGTAAACATGAGACGATGTGTATTCGCGTCGGGCTGCCAATGTGCCTGTACCCGGTAGAGACGTTCCCCGATGCTGAAATCCTGCCCTGGGCGAATGCCTGTCGTATTGCCAAGGGTGACATCGATCTGCATGGCTCGCAGCGGCGCATTCGCGGCCACAGTCATTCGCTCAACATTCCCGTTCTCGAAGCCGAAATGCTCCCAGCTCTGCGCATGGGCAATGCCGGCTGCGTCACCGAAACCCAGATCATGACCATCACGGTCTTTCGGGCGGAACATTGAAAGCGCAGGAACCAGCGTTGTTCCGACCCGGCCTTCCATCTGGGCGAGAAATGCGCGCCATTCCAGCGAGTCCGCCTCGCCAATAAGCTGAAATGTCGCTGCCGCAACCCAACGGCCGCGCATTGTCGGCACAATGGTTTCTGCGCCACTGATGGAGCGTTGCGGATCGAGAGACATGCCCACGGGATAAAACTGCACCTCTTTGAAGAGTTGCTGATGAGGGAAGGTAACCTGCATTATGGCCGCCACCGCTTGTCGTGGTTGTTCATAACCTCAGGCACCTGCGCCAGAATTGAAGGCGCGGCCTCAGCGATAATCTTTCCCGCCTCGTTTCTGACGATGGCGCCAAGCGCGCCCGTCGAAGGATCCATGGTGATCGCGACATTCAGGCTATCCTGTGCCGCTTTCTCGGCCATCCGCATCGATACGTCATGAGGAATGACCCGCGTGCCTTTCGGCAGATCGACGATTTCACCGCCGCGCTCGTTTATTTCCGCCAGCCCGCCGCTGAAATTTCTCACGCCATTGGCAAAGCCCGGGATCAGGCCGGAGAGAATTCCGCCCGTGGGATTCAACCCGGCACCGCGTAGCGCTCGGGTGAGACCATCGCCGCCAAGGAAATTCGTGAACAGGCTTCCGAGACCAGAAGCGAGCAGGTCCCGCCCGAGTTGCTTCAAAACATCTCCGATGTTTCTGGACTTGGTGATGATGTCTGCCGCGGTATCGCCGAATCTCTTACCGAGCGTTTCGGCATTCTTCGACGCGTCATCAAGTGATTTGCCAAGCTTGTCGACACCGGAGGCCGCATTGCCTGAAGACCGGCCAGCGCCGCCTGCCGCATCTGCAGCACCGTTTAACGCGCCAATATAGGTCTGCGCTGCCCCGGCAGCTGCTGCTGTCCCCTCGGCAACCTTGTTCAACTCGCCGAGCTTCGCGATTGCAGGTCCGAATGCATCTTTGACGACAGCTCCGGCCTCGGCCAGTTTTGCTGCAGCATTGCCCGCAGCAGTAGCGGAGGCATCCAATGCATCATTTCCGGCTTTCGTCGCGGACGCAATCGGTCCGGTTGCGAGTGCATTGGCGGTTTCAACGGCACCGATCGCCTCAAGACCAACCTTGAAGAATGTCAGGAAATCCGCCCAGGCATAGGACAGGTCGGAAATGAAACGTTGGAATTCGGATTTCACCTTCAACCAGACAGCCGAAAGCGCCGGTGGAATGGCTTGCGCGCTGTCCTGGATGCCTTTCCAGACGAGGCCGGCGACTTCACCCAGAAGGGTCATGGCATTGCCGAATCCGCCAGCGGCACCGGCCAGCTCGATGAACTTTCCGACCAGGTAACCGGCTGCAACCACGGCCGCCCCGATCCCGGTCGAGATAAGGGCCGTGCGCAAGCCCTGTAAGGCGACAGACAAAAGCTTTACCGCCGCGCCGGCGCGGGCAGCCGCAAGTGACTGCGCGCCCAGTGCCATGTTCAGGGCAACCATGGACTGCCAGGCAGAAATCATGGATTTGACTGCTGTGACGCCCAGTGCAACCGCATAGCGCGTGGCGAACATGGCCGCGACCACGGCAGCGGTTCCGGCGATGGTACGCATCACGTCTGCAATCGTGTCGGCATGCTGATGAAAGAACATCGCCACTCCGGCGACAGCCGCCGCCATGGCCTTGATCGCCGGAACGGCCTGCGCACCGATGGTGTTCCTCATCCCGTCAACTGCCATGCGCATTTCCGAAACAGCGATCTTGCCTTCGTTCAGCTTGCCGATCATCTCGTTGCTCATGATCGCGCCCATCTTCTCGGCGCGATCGGCATATTCGGCCATGGCCTTGCCGCCGTTTTTCAACAACGGGATCAGCAGGGTGCTGTCGGATGCCATCGCCTCCATATAGAAGGTGAAATCCTGCTGGTTCACATTGGCCTTTTGCAGGCTGGACACGTAGAGCTGCAAGGCATCCGCACCGGACAGGTCCCGGAACATATCGGCGGTGACGCCGACCTTCGGGGCGATCTTCTCGAAGAAATCCGCCATCGGGCCGCCACCGGTCTGGACGAAATCGCCGACCCGATCATTCACATCCTTCAGGATATCGGCCAGTTTCTCCTGCTCGATGCCGACGGTTTTTGCGCCTGCCACCCAACCTTGAAATTGCGCAGGCGTGGTTCCTGCCACCTGCGACAGCCGCTCGACTTCCGCAGCGGCATTCATCGCTGATGCCCCCATGGCCACAGCGGCGCTGCCGAATGATGCAGCCAACCCTGCCGCGATCTTCCCCGCCATCGCGGCGAAGCGCGACAACCGGCTATTGGCCGAACCCATCCCACGCTGGAACTGGGCATCGTTAAGGCCGAGATTGACACGCAGCGCGCCGATGACCGAAGATGCCATTATCTCTTCTTCCTTTCTGCGTAGGCTTGCCAGGCGGACAATTGCGCCTGCCATGTCGTGGCTTTGGACGCGGCCTTTTTCTCCGCCGGGATGAGTTGATTAAGCCGGGGTATCTTTTGGGCGCGCGTCAGTACCGCGGTGAGCCAGGCCACCCAGGCCATTTCTTTCGCTTCGCGATCGAGCCGCTTGTGGGCGCCCCGCATATGGATCTGATAGAGGCGCGGTGTCAGCTGCCAGAAGCGGTCGGGATCGAAACCCGCCGCCACATAATTTTCCAGCAGACCGAGTATTGTTACGCCCGAGCCTTCATCGGGCGCTTGCGGTTTCCCGGTTTCGTCTCCGACTTGTCGGCCTCAGCCGCAATGACGGCAGTCGCACGCTGGATCGCATCGGCATTCTCGCTCAGAATACTGCCTGCCAACTGCAGTGTCATGTCAGGATGCCGCTGGCGCAGCCCGGCCCACATCAGGGCGCGGGTATCCGACGCCGACATATCGCCCTGTTCCATACCCTCAAGTTCGGTCAGGGCGTTCTTACCGGTCTCGCCCTCGAAATCGCACAATGCGTTGAAATCGAGAACCATGGTGAAGGACTGCCCCTGATAGGTCAGCCTGATCTCGCCTTTGAAACCATTCGCCATGATCATCCCTCCTCGCCGGTCGTCACAGGGTCGGTTACCGGGCCCGCCGCCTTGGCGACCTCCGGACCCGGAGTGATCGTCACCGCGCCGGTAACCTGGAATTCAACGGTGGCGGTCATGCGATCATCGACGGGGACACCTTTCGAATAGCCTGAGACCGAGCAGTTGAACGCCACAACCGTGCCATTGGGGTATTCGATCTCTGCACCAACCACGCTGCCTGAGGTGATCAGGGCCTCGATCAGCAGATCGGTGGCTGATCCCGGCACGAAGTTCATCTCACAGGACGCCGTGCCGTTGTCGCTAAGCGCCGGGATGTATTCTCGTTTGCGACCGGGTGATTTGAAGCTTGTCACCTCGACCTGGTCGATCGACGCCTCAGGTGGCGTCACGCTGTAAACCTCGGCCAGCGGTGTGAATTCGGTCGCAGCCGGCGTGGGTTTGATGCGGAACTCTGTATCGTAACCGATCATTGCGTCGCTCATGGAACCCTCCAATGGGTGATGAAGATGGGGAATGTGATGAAGGGCAGATCGTGCCCTTGCATCATGGTGCGGGCGGCAGGGCCGGGATCTTGCGGAAGGAGGTCAGGCGGAAACTCATCACCAGCGTGGCGACATTGCTGTAACCATCGGTATTGGTGACCACAGACAGGTCCTCGAGAAAGCAGCCTTGACGAATTTTAAGAAAGCTGTCCGAGACAATGGCTTCGATCAGTTCGCTGTCATCATCGAGTTGATCTTCAACGTCGTCGTGGCCGAGGCGACGGACAACGACTTGCAGGAGCGTGCGACAGGTGACGGATGGTTTGCCAGGCTGCTCACGGCGTTCCTGCGGCGTCAAGACCCCAAGCACCGGCAGAGTCTGATCATCGATCGAACCGGACCAGACCTTGAGTCTAGTAAAATCTGCGAAACGGCTATGCGCGGTGAGGGCCGCAAGGGCTGTTTGACGGTATGCGGAACGATAATGCGCCATATCAACCACCCGCCGCGATTTGCAATTCACAGATGAAGAAAGCATCCTGCGCCGGTGACCCGGTATTATGGACAACCATCACGCGGAATGAACGGCCATCTGCAACGGTGATCTGATCGCCGCGAGCTACCGTCGGGGCGAGGTTACGTTGCACACGCCAGGACGGCGCCTCAATCCGGGCGATCTGACCATCGGCCCCGTCAACCTCGATCGGGCTTTCGCGGAAGATCGATTGGATTTCGGTTTCAGGGCCATTGGCGGGATGCCAGATGACGGGGGCGCCGAACACATCGGCGAGGATCCCCGTCATGCCGTCAAAGACCGAGGTCATCAGGTCGCAGCTGCCGCTGGTGCCGCGCCATTCAGACGGACCATGCCGGTGGGCGAGGGGTTGGTCGCAACGGCAACCGCAGCACCGATCAGGACATTGCCGGTCGCCGCCGTGGTCGCAAGTCCGGTCGAGGATACATAGATCGCCTGACCTTCAGTCCATGCCTGGGCCGACACCTTGGACAACTCGTGAACCCCCTCAACGGCCAATTCTACCGGAGCACCGGATGCCGCGTCGAACTGCGCGACTCCAACCAGCATTCCAACCTGTACCAGCGCTCCGCTGGTCACCGCACCGGGCGCGGTCAGGGTGACCACATGACCCGGCTGAACGAAATTCTTTGCCATGACTATTTTCCCTTCATGATGCATGAAAGACGAAAGGACGCCTGCGGGCGCCCTTTCGTCATCTGGATGTCGCCGCCCGATCAGGCGCCGGCGTTCTTGAAGCCGCCACGGAAATCGGTAGCGCCACAGCCGAAATCGAGTTCGACCGAATAGGCGACACCCTGCTGTCCGAACGGCTCATCGGTGCGAAGGCGCGGACCTTCTTCGCCCTGCAGATAGCCGTACATGAACACAGGAACCTCCGATGGGTCCGCGAACATGTACCAGGCATTGCCGGTGATATAAGGTGTCGTCGCCGGGTTAAGCTTTCCGACATAGGGGTTGACGTTCGATGCCTGCGCGGCCTGGATAGGAGCCAGAAGCTGCATGGCCTCGAATTCCTTGTCGGGACCAGTCAGCAGGATTCTCGGCTCGACGGCTAGGAAGGATTCACCGGACACGCCCTTGCGCTTCCGCATTGCGGCATATCCGGCCGACACGCCCGCAGGAGTAATTGCGGAGGCCGTTCCCGCCTTGGTTCCATCGGTGGTGTTGAAGACCCGGCGGCCGGTTTCCAGAAGCGTCGGGCCGTCATTGCCCGCGCCCGACAACATCATCGCGAAGAAGGTTGCGTCTTCGAACGCCGCCACCGCGCGCCCGCGGGTGTTGATGATCCTGTCGATGGCAGACAGATCGTCATTCACCATCATCTGGCGCGTGATCCGGAATGCGCGGGCATAGGCGACCAGGGCCACGCTTTCCTTCTTGTCGCTGACGGTGCCGTACTTGATCTCTCCGGATTCTTCGACAGGCAAGAGCGTCGGCCAGTCGCCCACTTGCGCGATCGGATGGGGACGGAAATCGGTGAAGTCAATCCGTTCGGCAATAGCGCGGTAGACCGGTTGCGCAGCGGCATAGGCCGTCGCGAGACGCTTGTTCATGGCGTTCTCGAAGACGGCGGGGAAGTCGCTGGTGGTATGCGACGAAAACGCCATTTCGATTGCGCGCTGCTCACCTCCGCCGCGCGCGACGCGATCGCGACGCCCCATGCCGGCCATCGCCATTTCGGCAAGGGTCATCGACATGTATTCGCGGCCAGGACCACGAACGTCGCCGGTCCGGGACATGCGCGCGACGATCGCTTCTTCAAGGCCCTGCCGGCGCGTTGCACGCTCATCACGGATGATGCGGGCACTGGGACCGCGACCATTGATCTTCACCTTCTTGTCCCCTTTGCTGGTCAGTTCGGCATAAGCCTGTTTCGGCGTCAGGCCGCGATTGACAAAATCGGCCGCGCGATCCGGCGCACCATGAAGTGCGCACATATTGACCACGGCCATGATCTGCGAGGCGCTTGCCTTGGGAGCATCCTCATCTTCTTCTGCCTCAGGATCGTCATCGTTTTCGGCCTCTGGCTGATCACCTTCGGCGCGAGCTTCCGGATCGACCTGATCCTCATCACCCTGCATCTCGGTATCGTCTTCCTCGATCGCCGCGATGTCGTCGTCTTCAGCGACCGCACTGGCCGTCATTTTGGATTTCGGCATAGGTTTCCCTTTCTTGCCACTGGTGAAATTGGGCCCTGCCATCATGGCAAAGACCTCGGAGCGTTGCCGGTCGCGAGACAATCTTCCCGAGACGGCTTTCAGATTGGCAGGTGCGTTTCGATACAGGCCGTAATCGAATGCGGCGGGTTCGATCTGATCGCCGTCATCATCGGATGCGGTCGCAAAGCCCGCATCAACGGCGCCGGGCCCATCGAAATATGTTTCCGATTTCATGATGGCGCGGGCTTCGTCTACGGTGATCCCGGCACGCTTGGCGTAAATCCCGGCATAGGCGGTGGCGATGACCCCAAGACCCTTGGCAGCATGCAGATGGTCTTCCTCGGTACCGCGCCCGTCGATCCACCAACTGGCCGGGTCATGGACCATCATGATCGAGCCGAGAGACATTGTGATGGAGTCGCCCGCCATCGCGATCAAGCTGGCGGCGGAGGCCGCGATGCCCTCGACCACGATATCGACCGGGCCATCATATGCGCGCAGTGCCGTGTAAATTGCCTGACCTTCGGTCGCGATCCCGCCGCCCGAGTTGATCCTGACCGTTAACGGGCCACTCATTCCGGCCAAGGATTCACGCACCGTTTTTGCCGTGAAAAATTCCTCATCCCAGAAAGACGAGCCCACTGTTCCGTAAAGCAGAAGTTCGTTCATCGTATTCTCCTGATCTTGCCTTCGGCTTGCCCGGCGCGCGCGCGTGCCTGCATTTCCTCGATCACCTCTTCGACGCCGATGCCTGCCGAAGTCTGGCGTGACACATCCGCTCGCGGATCGCTGTCGAATGGCAGCTGCAGGCGATCCGCCTCATCACGATCCTGCGCGATTTCCTCCAGCAGCCGTTCGGGATCGATCCCAAGCTGGCGAATGACCTGCTGGCGAGAGGCAAAGCCTGAGCGCACCGCTTCGCGCAGCGCGGAGAACTCGCGCGCGGGATCGACGATGATCTTGCGCGGAGGCACCCAGGACAGGTCGAGGTGATCCCAGATATCTCCAGGCAGACCCGCATCGGCCAATTCTTCTCCATCGACGGACTGCCACGCCTTCACGAACAGCGAGGCCAGCGGCTGCATCATCTGCGGGATCAGCATCAGA
Organism: Paracoccus wurundjeri; assembly: GCF_030678915.1. Classification (GTDB taxonomy): domain Bacteria; phylum Pseudomonadota; class Alphaproteobacteria; order Rhodobacterales; family Rhodobacteraceae; genus Paracoccus; species Paracoccus onubensis_A. The sequence goes on from NZ_JAUUTZ010000020.1 coordinate 27,795, forward strand.
TGCTGCCAGGCACTGATATTCTGATCCATTTCCAGCCGTCCCATCCGGGCAGAACTGAAATTGACCTGGCTAAGATCGCCAGTCAGAGCCTCGTAGGTCACGCCCATGTCCGCTGCGACCGAACGCAGAAGGTTACGGGTGAACTCGTCATAGCCATCGACGCCGGGAGGTTCGGCGAACCTGACCTCTTCCGCGTCACCCAGATCATAGATCAGCCCCGGGGCCAGTTCCGTGAACTCCGACGCCTTCGACCCGTCGCCCCCGATCCGAAAGGCCGCGAAACAGGCAGATATCTTCTGGCGCATCAACTGCGCATCACCGAAATCGCCCAGGTCCTGAAGTCGCATCATCACTGGGGCGAACCATGTCACGCCGCGATCCTGCCCGGGCCGTTCAAGAAGATAGATATGCCAAACTTCATCCGCCGGGACGCGCTCAGATACGCCCGACCGCGTATGCGGCGACCAGTCAGCCCCTGGATGCTCGGGAAACAGCCAATAGGCCGCACGGCGTCCGGCAGCGTCGAATTCGATCCCTTCGCGGATTTCCGCACCGTCCGCCGTCCAGCCATAGCGTCCGGTATCCAGATAATCCGGCTCAAGGACCTCGATCTGGAATGGTAGCCCGCCCGGCACATCCCCGCTATGCAACCGGATTAGGACTTCCCCGGATTCAACAATGGTCCGCATGGCCAAATGCTGCAAGCCGTACAGGTTCAAACGACCAGCCCGGTCGATCCGACAACTGTCGAGATGCTGCTCGATCCGCTGCAAACCACGCTTGCGGATACGTTTGACCGCCTGTTCGTTCAAATCAGGGTAGGTGCAGGTGACTTTGGGAATGATCCCATCACCCACAACCCCGCCCGCGATTACGGACTGAGCACGCCGCGCGAACGGTGTGTTGCGCACCATGTCGCGACCGAAAGCCGCCATCCGGTCTCGACCGCGCGCAGCACCATCCGCATCCGCGCGTGATGCACGCAGACTGGATGTCCGCCGGCCGACCTTGGCTGCATCGTAATGGGCGGTGATCGCCAGTCGGGCGCGGGCACGGCGAAGCCCCCACTGCGGCGCCACCGCCGCAATGGTCTTGTCGATCAGGTTCATCAGATCACCCTTTCCGGAATGCCGGATATTGCTGGCGTGAAACGGACACGAGGCCGAGATCACGTTCCATCATGGCCTTGATGCGCATCATCTCATCCAGGCTGCGATAGGCGACCTTTTCACCGTTCACTTCGAGGTTGGTGACGCCTTTGGCGATCATCATCACCAGCGTCTGGTATTGCTGGATCGTCCAAGGCGTGGTCACAACCATTTCCCCTTGCGATTGCCGAGCCATCCACCGGGCTGCGGTCTGGTTTCCTGTGCGGCTTCGGCCTCCGGTGACTGTTCCGGTTGCGGTTCCACCGGCATGGCCCGTTCGGACAGCGGCACCACAGGCATCGCCGCATCGAACAGGTCCCCTTGATCTTCTGGCGCGGCCACTCCGCGAGCAGCCTCGAGGACATCCCACTGACCATCGGTCATGGCCGTCCAGCCTTTCTTGCGGGCGGCGGCCTCGGAATAGATCATGGTGTCGAGGCACTCATTGCGACGCGATGGCTCAACCAATTCCCAGCGCGACACCATCACGCCCGAGGGGGCGCGTTTCAACACCCGAACTTCGGAGGTGATCTGGCGGTAATATTCATCGCCCAGATCACGGGCGAAGGAAACGAAACCGCGTTCTTCCGGATCTTCCTTGGCCAGCCACGCGTAAAAATCCGCCTTCATCTGACTGACATTCAGCATCCATCCGCGCTTCTGGCGCTTGATCACCCGACCATTGGCCCGGCGATCTGATTGCGGGCGTAGCGTCGGACCATTGGCCGTGGACGATCCCTTGATCAGGATCACCCGCGTCCAGGGATATTTTTTGGCCCAGTCCCGCACATCCTCGGTAAAGGCCCCCTCATCGACGGCCATCATGTCCAGCGGCAATCGCAGCCCCAGGGTAGTGCGCCATGTCGATTTCAGCAGCGCGTCCAGACCGGCGCGACCTTCGTCATCACCGATATGATGCGGGATGATCCGATGGTCGATCACCCAGCGGCGATAGTTGCGCCCGTAGGCGCAGATTGTCACCTCGATCCTATCCGCCTGACAATCGACCCCGGCGGTCAACAGCACCCCGCATGCCGGAACGATCGAGCGGGCCAGAACCTGCGTTTCCTCGGCATTCTCCGCCCGGTCGCGCAGCTTTTCCCAGTCCGGCCCTTTCGAGGCCTGCTCATATGGCAGACCAAGGACATCGTTCCAGAAGGTCTGCTCGGTTTCTTCCTCGACGCTCTCGCGCGTCTCATCCTCGGTCTTGATACTGGCCTGCACACCGGTCCAGCCCATAACCTGGGCGAATTCAACGGCGATCGATGCCCAGTCCCGCTGCGGCACATACGCCCGCCAAAGGTGAAACCCCGGATGATCGCCACGAGGATTATGCGCGATCCACTTGCCTGCCGCCACCATGGCGGTTTTATGCGCGTGAGTGATGGCCTCGTTGCAGGCTTCACACGTGAAATGCGCGGCATGCAGGTTTTCCGGGTCGATATTCTTGCGGAAATTCTCCCAGGTCAGCGGCGCCATGTTACCGCAATGCGGGCAGGGCACGTGATAGAACATCTGAGTCGAACGGTTGAACGCACGTGTGATCCGACAGGTGCCGGTGATCTGCGGAGTGGAAATCCGGCCGATCTTTGCATCCTCGAAACCCGAAGCGCGGCTGGCGGCCAACTGCTCGGGATCGCCCTTCGGCGTCATCTCGAACTTCGCCACGTCATCCATGATCACGAGGCGGCGTGTCGTGCCAGCGAGATCGTCTGGCGACCCGGCACTGACCACTTTGAGTGAGCCGTCCCGACGCAGGGTTTCCTGATTGGACAGCGTGTCTGTCTGTTCTCCGCGACCTTCGCCGAATACCGCGCGCAGGCTTGGGGCCTGACGACGCATCGGCATCCATTTGTTGCGCACCCATTCCGTTGCGGATGAGGTGGTCGGGTGAACGACCAGACTATCGAGCGGCCCGTATTCATGCCATGCGGCAATTGTCGGGTTCAGGACCGAAATCGTCTTGCCCCATTGGGCACTCCCGCGCAGCGTGACTTCGCGTGCCGGATGCTCAGGGCTAAGTGCCTCGTGGATATCACGCAGAAAAGGAAAACGGTCGATCCGGAAAGGGCCGGGGAAGGGTGATCGTTCATCAAACACAATATTGTCTTCGCACCAGCGGGTAATGTCCGGCGGTGGCGGGGGTGTCATAGCGTTTGCGAGGCCGCGAAGAACCGCAGCCTCGGCAGACGACAGAAACCCCATGTCAGACCTGAGCCCCGGTTTCGGTGTCCGACATCAGTGCGATCGAGGATTCAGCCTGCAACTGTTCCGACCGGCTCGCCCTGTGCGCCCGCCACTGATCCATCATGATCTTGCGCACCTCGCGGAAATCGACGCCAAGCGCATCGGCGACCGCTCGGGCCCCGTCGCGCAATGCCGTTTCAAACTGGGCAACTTCCTGTGCCATAATGCGGGCGGTGTGCCGGGTGACCTCTTCGGCCAGCACCCAGCGGCCTTCGTCACGTTCGTTATCCCGACGCTTGCGGCGGGCATCCTCTTCGGCATTGAGTATGCGGGCCAACTCATAGCGGTCCGGATCATTCGGCGGCAGCGGCGTGTCGGCTTTCTGCGCTCGCGGCGGCGGAGATTCCCCGGCTTCGATGTTGCGCAGCGCCTTGCGGGTCTCAGAGCCATTGCCCATCATCTGGCCGGGATCGAGGCGACGTCCAAGCGCTGCGGAAACCTTCTCGATGTCGAATCTGCGCGAGCGGCCTTCCCCGGTATAGCAGCCTTCCAACTTTCCCTCGCTCACATACTGGCTGATCCGTGCTTTCGAGACATCCAGCTTGGCCGCAAGTTCAGTCGCATTCAGGTTCGACATGTTCCTTTACCATTCCAGTTGTTAAGCCGGTTAAGGCTTTCCAAAGTGTTAAGGGGCACTGAACCATCGGGGCGCGAATAACCCCCGTGCGATCAGGCCTTGGAAGGACCCGTCAAAATTCAGGCGCGGCTGTGCATCCGATCGACCGCGCGCCCGATGGTCCGCCGCAAATGCAAAGGCAAGCGGTCACGCCAGACCTTTTCGGCACCATCGAAGAAGCCCAGGCGCTCATCGTACATCGGCATGGCTCGGGTGAAGTGCATCACTTTCTGGATTGAGCCGTCCGCATTCCGCTTCCAGATGCCGGGCGATAGCTTCGAGCCAGCGCGCGGAACGAAGAAACCAGCGCGCTTCCTGTTTCTACGACGCGACCGCTGCGTTGTGTTTGCCGTGGCATCACGTTGCGCCTGCACAGCCGACAGCGCTTGGTTACGTTCACCAGTAGACCAGTTGCCATAGGCGTTCAGTTTAGCGCCGCCGGCCGGAGTGACTGCACTGATGATTCCATCGTATCCGAGCCGTGCATCCAGCAGGCTTTCCAAGCCGGTCTTCCGTCTCTGACCGCCGAATTCCTGCGTCTTCAGATAATGGCGGCTGCCGAACGATGGCCGTTCCGTCACCTGCGCTTCAAGGTCGCGGGTATGTGCCTTCTTCACCATGAAGGCGTTTTTCGTGAACCGGGTTGGCCGGTCGAATACCTGATCCATTCGGCCCTGGACATGCTTCAGCACATCGATTGCAGTATCATCCAAGGCGAGCTTTGCTGCCCACCGAACATCGCGTTCGGCCAGCTGGCGCATGTTCTTGCGCAGCTGGCGGTCATCAACCATGATTTTGAGCATACATGGTCCTGTCAGGGATGAAGCGGCAAAAGGGCGGAACGCAAACAGTGCAAGTGAGTTTTTGTCTTGCGTGCAATTATTAGGTCGGCGGACAGAACACGCCGAACCAGCCAAGCAAGGGAGAAGCAATATGACGAAAGATGTGGAGCATCTTGACGGTATTCTGCGGCGAGACATCATGACGGCCGTTATTCGAGCGTGCGACGAACTGAAGCTCGAATGCGGCGACGCGAAAGAGCTGGCTGTGCGGGTCGTACAAATCCTTGAAGATTCTGAGTCCCGCGATCGGGAAGCGTCCTGAGAAGTGCCGGGGAGAAGCCAAGCCCAGCCTGATGTCAGGGCGCTACTAGAACGCGAAAACATAGAACACCTGCGAGGGGATGATCCAGGCGGCGCGATTGAAGAGTTGGAACCTCACTTTCAGTTGAACGTTGGTTAGAGCGGTCGAGGGACGCAAAAAGAGGATACATAGTGATGAAAACGTTAGCAGATGCCTTCGAACACACCTTGCAAGATATCTACTGGGCCGAGAATGCCTTGTCCAAAGCGCTGCCTAAGGTATCGAAATCGGTCAACAATGCCGAGTTGAAGGCGGCGATAGATGACCACCTGAAAGAAACCAAGGGCCACATCAAAACGCTGGAAGCCGTGTTCAAGTCTATCGGCAAGAAAGCCGAGGGCGAAAAATGCGATGCGATGGACGGTTTGCTCAAAGAGGCCGATGGGCTGATTGAAGAGGCATCGGGTCATGCGCTCGATGTCGCGTTAATCGGTGCGGCACAGGCAGTCGAACATTACGAGATCGCGCGGTACGGTACGCTTCGGGAATGGGCCAAAGAACTTGGTCATGATGAAGCGCATACACTCCTTACTTCGATACTTGACGAAGAGAAGGCAGCGAATAGCAAGTTGACATCACTCGCTGTCACCGCAGTGAACGATGCCAAGAAGTCGTCGAAAAAGTAGAGCCGCTTGCGAAACCAAGTGCGTCTGCACGGGGTAACTCGGCGGACGCACGCTCCAGATCATGAGCGCGACTAGGGCGCGGATGGAGCTTTAATCGGCTCATCCGGACAGTTCATTTCTGCCATCGAGGAGACGAAAATGAAGGGAATTATCGCTTACCTGTTGGGGATACCCATAGTGTTGATCATACTCCTGTACATCACCGGCGTATTCTGAACCCGAGACGAAGAACGCCCGCGGGGAGGCTGATCCCGGCGGGCGCACTTCTAGATAATAATGATTCTCCTGCCACAGGCGGACCTAAGCCGTCAAGAGCTTTTTTCGGGCCGATAGCCGATCATGCGGTCCAGCGCGGCGCACAGCGCCTCTCGCAGGGCAATCCGGTGCTGCCCTTTGGTTGACCATCCGTGCGCCTTCAGAACGTCAGCCAAATGTTTTTGACTGATGCAAACCATCTCGACCAGAACACTATCATGGATCGGCACTGCCTCGGACTTGCCGCGTTGCGAGGGGCGGACGCGCCTTACCTGCATGGCGACGCCGATGCCGATCCGCCGACGCATCCCGTCGAGTTCCCGGCCAGCCGACAGATAGGCGTCCATGAAATCGCGCTCGCCTGATCCAGCGACCCTGCCATCGATAGATGAACATTTGATTGCACCGGCGGCGCGCCATTCGGTCAGGTCGCGATACCGCCGCCCGATCGCGATCTGACCCGGTGTCAGGGGCCAGCCCTTCTTCGCGCGTTCGGCAGCGGCGATCATCTGATCGAATACATCGGCGGCGCGTACTGCGTGGCGACCAGCGTATCCTGACGGCTGCTTTTCCCACTTGCCCTTGGCGTTCAGTTGCATTGAGGCCGGCATGAATGTCACGAAACCGCCACGCCCTGGCGCGGATGGGATCAGCCATCCACATTCTGCCGGCGGGGTCGCGTCATTCTTTAACTTGGCAATGCGTTGCCGCTCCGCTTCGAGCCGGGAATTGGCGTGCCCATCTCGCACAATCCGGTGCTGATCCGGATATTCCGTTGCTGCTGCGTTGCCTGCATTCAACATTTTGCGCCCCTTGTTCATTTTAATACTATCCCTTGCGTTCGCTTCTTTTTCGTCAGGGAGTTCAGGGAGGAAAGAGAGGTAGAGAGGGAGGATAAAGGGAGGATAGGAAGCCGTAATTATGAGCAGAATTACAGGGAGTTAGGCGGAATCAGGGAGTGTAGGGAGGATAATTCCGAACTACGCATGTGAGAGAAGTACTTCCCATTTGGGCTGCTATTCTCGCGCGCGTGCGCGCATATGCGTAGGTTGCAAATATCCTCCCTACACTCCCTATCTTCCCTAAGCATCCCCCAACCCCTTGATTTTAAACGTCACGGCCCCGCGCCCCTTTGCTTCCCTATCCTCCCCGCAGGGAGGTGTTATCTCCCTGATCGAAGACAACGAGAGAGGGGTGCGGGGAGTCGAACAGGACCGATCGAAGGCTGGCCAATGGTCGCGACACGCTTCTGCGCAAGTTCTGCGGACGATTTCGGCGGCAGTAAGCGGCAGGTAGCCGAGGCCGCCGCATTGGTTGCAAGGTATGTCGGTCCGGAATATCGGCGCGGTGTCCTGCGCGTTGCGCCGCAGTTCGCAACTGGGGCAGGGGTCGTGATTTCCGTGCAGATATGGCGTGGGCCCAGTCATGGAACGATCTCCATCCGCGCGCATTTCACGCGATAGCCGCGAGCGAACCAGTGCTGGACATGTTGACTGAAGTCTTGCGGGCTGGTTCCCCTGAAGTGATGGCGCCGCCAAGCTTCAGCCTCGGTTCGACCGAAGGAATTGGGTGCGAGCATCGCCCAGATTTTGTCGTGATGTTCTTTATCCCATGGTGAAAGGGGCGGAACGATGACGAAACCATCAATTATTATGGGTTCAGCCATTCTTCTTCCCCCGGAACTCGACGCGGCCGTCGCTGCCTTTGGGTAGATCGGTGTTGAATGTGTCGGTGAACGTGATGCCGTCATAGCGCATCACGCCGCTGGATTTTCGGTCGGTAAAGCCCTTGCCGGTCGATGGACTCCGCCACGTTCGGGACTTCTCTTTCAGTCGCCTTGCAATGGTCTTGTCGGTCCACTGGCCTTCGCCGCGCTGGTCGAGCCAGAAGTTGAAGGCCTGGACAAGGTCGCGGGTCGGGATGCTATGTGTCTGATCGCCAGTGACAAGGCAGGCAGAGTTGAGGAACAGCCCGACAGGGTCGGATTCCTCCCGGTATTCCTTGGTCGCGTCCAGCACGGCGGAAGGCTCCTGAAGCCCACCTTCGAGATAGGACAGCAATCCATCGATCATCCAATTGAGGATGCCTGAGCGCTCGGCCCAAAGCTTCTCGCCCAGGTTGGGGTCGCGCTGCTCTTTCGGTATCTGGACGTCGAACGGGACCAAGAGCACCCGTCGCCATATACCGTCATCGAGGCCGCGAATATCGGGCTTGTGGTTGCCGCTGATGGTCAACTTGAAGACGGGTTTCGTCTCGACGAAATCGCTATGCAGCGCGCGGATCAGCATCGGCTCACCGCCGGTAAGTTCCTTGATGATGGCTTCTTGTAGCTTCGCGCCTTCCTCCGGCTCCGATGCGCGCACGAAACGCGCCGCCATAATCGGGATCAGGTCAGGCGTGGCATCGCCCCCGCCTCGCCGGTTCTGGCCGGTCAAGGATTCTATTTTGGCGGTACTGGCGTAATCGCCCATGATCCGGGCAATCAGGTCCACCAGGACGGATTTTCCGTTTCCGCCGCCACCATGGAAGAAGCAAAGCTTCTGCTCGCCTGTGAGCGCGGTCATAGATAAGCCGAACCAGCGTTGCAGGAAATCCCGCATCTCGGCAGAGGGATGAATCTGGGCGAGGAAGGAATGGAACAGAGGTGCTTTCGCGTTGGGATCGTACTCGACCGGCATCTGCTTGGTGATCAGGTGGTCGCGATCATGTTCAAGGCACTCGATATCGGCAGTTCTGCTGAACCCTTCTTCCGGGCCGCCAGAAACGCGGAATCGTAATACGCCGGTGGCGCAGTTCACATCGAGAGGCGCGGCATCGAGTGCATCGAGCGGCCGCGCCAGCTCTACGGTCGCCTCGGTCATTGCAGCTTGGATCCGGGTCGTATTGCCCGAGGTTCGGGCGAATCCGCGATGATCCTTGCGCTTGCTGTTCAGGATTTTCTCAATCCCCTCGAGGCGCGAAAGCGTTCCGCTCAGCGCATTCCGTTCATCGCGCGCTTGCTCGGCATCGTCGCCGCCCAGAGCGATTGTCGCATCCAGATCCTTGGCCCGTTGCCGAACGGTTCGCGCCTCCGACAGAACCTGCATCTGCCATTCTTCCAGAACGACATACGGGATTTCCTGTTCGATCAAGCCACAGAGCTTCTGGGCATGACGGCGCGCAAGAATTGCATCAGGGTCCTTTTGCCAACGGGAACCGGACCAGACAAACCAGCCAACGCGCGGCACCCACATGACGTCATCGCCGAAATGTCGAACATAACGCCGACCATTGCCGTAATCGTTCAGCGGGAAGGTCGCACAATCACGGGGAGCATCGTAGATTTCGTCATCAGGGGGTACGGGGGAACCGCCGTCAGGAGGTAAGCCGGAACCATCAAAGTCCGATGCCGGAGCCTCGATTCCCTCTGGAAGGTCAACTTCCTCCTGATCGGTCATCGCAGCTCGGACCTTGTTAATACCTTCTGTCATCGGCTCATACTTCCTGAAACGGTTTGAGCGCGGCATGCAGCCGAGCTGCGGCGCCCCAATCAAACTCTGCGCGATGGTGCATGCCGAGATCGGCAGCATGGTCACCGGCATAGACAAGCCGCTGATGGGCTTCGCGCGCGGCGCGGATCAGCGTGGTGATGTCTTCGGAATTCGGCAGATCAGGCATCGCGGTTCACCTCCTCGGAGGTTGTGGTGCCACCGCTCAAAAGCAGGTCGTTCATGTCGATGCCGTCGCCAGGATGAACAATACCGGCAGTCAGGCCAGGGCGCGTTGCCATAGCGCGTCGAAGGCCGGACAAGAGCTTCGCGCGGGTCAACCTCGGCTCGCTGTCGCCATCCTGAACGAATATAAGACGCTGAACCCATTGTGGCGGAATGAATGCGTCATGATCGGACATGTCCGGAATGCCCGCGTATTTCAGCCCTTTTCCGAGCTTTCGTTGCCCGGACATGTTGCCGAGATCGACGCCAGCCCAATAGGCGGCACCGGTCTCAATGGCCTTTGCGGCCAGACCGGAAAGAGTTGTCTCTATCCCCTCGGCCATCACGAGAATGGAGGCATCGCGTGGCGTGTAGAGTCGGATCGCGCCACCTTTTTTCGAGCCGTAAACTTTTTTGGCCGAAACGATCTCGCCATCTTTGAATGGATGCGGAACTACGGGCTTACCCTTGGCCTGGTCGAGGTCGATCCACGTCCGATGGACCCCGCAGAATTTGCCGTCAGGACCGGCGATTTCCGCCAGCATTGCAGGGCCTTCATGAACTGTCTTGAACTCGCGCGACCGATTGGGATCGGGAACGACCAGACGTGCGTCAGGCTCAAAGCGAAAACATCGCGGCAATTTTGCACCCGAACGAGGCGGAATCCCTCGCCGCGCAAGGTAATCGACGACAAGCGTATCGTCTGCCGGCTGTCCGCGCTGCCAGATTTTCCACGCCAGAGCGATCGCGTCGGCTCTGTGTTTTGCGGCTTCGGCATCGCGCTTGCGTTGATTCTCCTGGGCGCGTCTGCGTTGTTCAGCGAGCTGTGCCGGCGTTAATTCCTGCCGTGGGCCAATGAGCCATTCCAATGCGGCTGGAAAATCCATGCCGAGCGCGAGCTGAACGAGCGCGATCTGATCGCCTTTGGCTCCGCAAACCCGGCAGTTGAATATCTGTTTCTGCAGGTTGATCCCGAAACGATCCTTGCCGCCACATGACGGGCATGGCCCGACCAGCTCGCCGCTGGTCCTGACCAAACCCGCGATCTGGAGCCGATCAACCAATTCGGCCATCGGCATCGCATGGGCAGCATCGATGCGGGGATCGACGTCAACCATGTGCACCCTCGACGCATTTCACAAGGTGCCGAGCGGCCGCGAGAACATCCTGCTGGCCGTCGATCGTTGGTGTGCCGTGATGATTAACGACATCAGTGGTCAGCATGGCACGCCAGCGCTTGTTGACATCATCCGGGCGGCATCCAAGTTCATCGGCGATGACCGTGGTTTTCTTTCCTTCCATCAGTCCTTCGATGATATCGAGATCGTCGATCGGCGCGAAATCATCATTCAGATTCGCGAGATGCATAACCAGCGCACGCTGCCGGATGGTTAGGTGAGAGAGGTCGCCGATATCGGAAACCCGGGTAGTGTCACGCACGATCAGCGGAGCGGGCGTGATCGGCTTTGGATCGCTTTGGGGTTTTGGCGTCTCCGCAACCGGCTCCGGCATGGGGGAAGAATCCTTTTGATCGGTAACCGCGCCAGCCTTTTTCAGCCTGAGATACCGCTGTTCGGCACTTCGCGAGGTCCGGTCCAGCTCCGCTGCAATCGCCCCCCAGGTCATGCCGGCCATTTTCAAGCGGATCAGTTGTTCGTCATCCTGCTCGGACCAAGTGCGACCGAAGGCACATGCACTGGGTTTCGTGGCTTTCAACTTCTGGATTCGGGCGCGAACTGCGGTTCCGCTCCGATCGATCTGCTTTGCCATGGCTGCGATCGTGCAGCCGGCACGCTTCATCTGAATCAGCTTGTCATCCTGCTTTTCGGTCCAGGCATCCTTGCGCTGTTGAGCGGGCGGGGTGTCCGGTTGCGAAATCACGGTTTCCGGTTGCGATTCCGGCGGCTCCGGTTGCACGTCCGGCGCTTCCGCTGACGGGGGTGCCGGCTCGACAGGTTTCAGAATTTCGGTCAACAACATGTCTGACTGCCGAACCCGGGCAATCTCGCCTGCAACATATTCGGCGAGATCGATCAGATCACCTCGGTCAAAAGAATATTGCGGACAGCGCTCGTTCAGCCCGCGCAACAAGTTAATTTCAATCGACAGTGTCATTTTCCCTCCTTTGCCGCGTCCCAATGCACGGCCATGCACATCCGGTCGAATTCGTTCATTGCCAACTGGATCGGGTAGATGATCCCGCTATGCGGTCCGAGGTTGTCGGAGATCCGCTGCACTTCGCGGACCAGCGGTTGCAGCTGTGGATATGCGGAAGATCGTTCCGCACAAGTGCTGAGGATCCGCACCATCATCTCGTGGTTTTCTGGTTCCGCTCCGGCATGTGGGCGGGTCATGATTTCCAACCCGTGGATCATCGCCCGATCGTAGTGGGACAGCTTCATGGTCAGCCCTCGATATCTGCGCGACGACTATAAGATGGCCAGCTTGAGCGCCGGATTGCGCCCCAGAGCTGACAGCCTGCATCGCGCAAAAGTTCTGGATCGCGGCGGGAACGCGGAAATCGCCCGGCGAAATCATCCAGCTCGATCGTCAGTGGATCAGATTCCGGAAAGGAGCCGTGAACCGCGCAGAGGGCAGCCGACAGCATTGCCTGATCGGTTTCGCCCTGGGCGGCTTTCATGGCCAGTTCCAGTGCGATCATCTGAGCACTTATGCGATTGCGGTCGGTTGCCATCTTCTTCTCCTAACTCCGCCCTGCCGCCATGGGAGAGGGGGATTGGCGGCAGGGCAGTCGCGCCGCCGGGGGTGAATGCGGCGATGCGGAACTCGAATAAAAAGGGCAGGGCGGCGAGCAGTGCGCCCTGCCAGTCATCGATGTCGAACAGGCGATGTCGGCACCGAAGAAAACTTGTGCCCCGCCGCCAAAAGGCAGCTCTCGGCCGGGCCAGCCGCAGGTTCCACGGTCCCGGTGAATAGCCCGCCCGAAGCGGCCGGAACCGTGGCGAGTGGACGAACAGGTACTGCGACCCAACCGCTCCCCCGCCCCGGGCAACCTGAAAGCCCGAAAGTCATTATCGTTTCCGCATGGTTTCCGCGTAACGCGGCAGGGTCTCGATCGCGTAATCGACATGCTGGCCGTAAGGTGCGTTGAACCCATCGAACCAGTTGCACGCCGTCTGGAAGGTCACGCCGAAATGGACGGCGCAGGTTTCACGGTTCGGAAAGCTCGCGATCATCAGCAGTGACCAGCGGCGCAGGAAATCCACCCGATCAGGGTGATGGTGAATATGCGCACGCCGAGCCGCGGCGGGATTGCGGCCGCGACCCTCGAACGGATTGGCATGGGACATTTGACGCAAGCGCGTGTCAGGCTGCGTCCGAATCTTTGGACTGTTCATTGGAGGTCTCGCTTTGGTTGGAGGATTTACTTGCTTCTTGAGCCTGCAGTTTCGATTTGACCTGCGGAAAGAAGTGCTCCGGGGTTAAGGGAAGCCCAAGGCGTAACGCCTCGGAAAGTAGGACTTGCTGAACTTCAGCTGGAATCAGACCGCCGGTGCCGCCTCGATGGACCGGGTAGGTCCAACGGCGAACACGTGAAACGGAGCGGCCAGTCATGCCGGAGACAGCAATCGGGCCGCCACAAATTTCGATGATTGTATGTGCAGGTTCCAACATGACGATAGAAGATGCGATTATCGCACCAAATGTCAATCAGAAATGTTTCGATAATCGGAAATATACAGCGGGTGCGAAATCCGCAACAAATCCAGCCATGGAAAAAATCGACCGCAACTGGATCAAGGCACGGCTGATAAAGATGGGGCGAGGCTCGCAGGCGCGTCTCGCAGAGCACCTCGGCATTTCGACGAACAAGATGTCGAAGATCATGAGTGGGACCAGGGAAATCCAGCAGGATGAAATCCCCAAGGTCTTATCGTTTTTTAATGCGCGGATTGTCACCGCTGACGACTACGACCAGTCTCTCGAGGAGATTCTTCGCGGGGCAAGCCGGCTGAATAATGACGGAAAACGGCTTCTACGAAGGCAATTGAAAGAGATACTTCAAACCCCATCTCTTGTTCAGCCATCCGAAGGCACTCTGCCAGACGAATCGCCTGATTCGGATTGAGCATCGCAACCGAACGTTCGATATCCGCCTCTAAGTGGCAGGAATTGTCTGGCAAATCCCCTCCCATGTGCCCCTCATGTATGAGAACATATCATGAACTTTAGGCGGTAATCTGCCGTACGCGCAACCCGTCCTTCGGAAAATTCATACCGATTTCGGAACCGTTTGAGGTCCGGAAGTGATATTTAGTGCGATTATCGCATTTTATTTCTTGAACTATTGATGCGATTATCGCACATTAATCTCTATCGCAACCCGATGGAGACCGTCGCAATGTCAGAATCTGTTACTGCAGGAATCATCACCAAGCTTCTACAAATTGCTGTAGACGCCCCTCATGAGAGTTCTGTTCGTCGAGACGCAACCTGGGCAGCAGCCCATGCAATGGATGCGACCGATCGGAGCGATAGCAAAAATCGGAGCGTAGACGTTACGGCACTGAGTGACGTGCTGAGCGAAATCCATTCTGCCATCCGCTCTGATCCTGCCAACCCTGCGATCAGTCATGCGGCAACTCGGATCGAAGCCACCTTTAAGTCCTATCCTTGGCGGCGTGGGGAATAGCCAGCCGCGCCTGCACAGTGCGGCTGGCATCTTCTACCTGACCGCAAATTCCACAACCGCGCAACCGTAGGGATGCGCGACAAGTTTGGAGATACACCATGTCATTTCTTCCTGACGACGCCCTTGCCCGGCATCCGATCTATGATCAGGTCCGGCAAGTCTTGACCAATCCCCAACTGGCGGAAGCTGCCGGACCTGTTGCCCGCGGGTTTGCCTGGTTCATCTGGGCCAACTCTCGCGGCGTCAAAATCTCACAGCGCAATATTCCGATCATCGGCAATAAGGGGAGGCGGTGATGGCTGATCCAATCGTCACCCGCCACCTCGGCAGCAGCAGCTGGCAGGGACCGAAGAGCGAAGCGCCCAACTGGTCGCTGCCGATCGACCTGCCTGCCTGTGATGATCAGGAGGGGCCAATCAGCGTTTTTGATGCGTATGACGATCCTGCTGCCACTGTCCGTAAGCTTGACGCCTATGAGGAAGGACTACGCGACGGTTGGGATTTGGCGCTCGAATCACCCCAGCTGTTCCCGCGCGATCTGATTTATGTCGTGATCGGCGCGGTCGGAACCGCGATCGGCGGCTTGATTGCGCTTTGGGGGTTCAGATGACCCACAGCAAAGCAGTCGAAGACGTGCTGGCCGAGCGCCGCCGGCAGATCGAGGCGGAAGGCTGGACGCCCGAGCATGACGACGGGCACGAGAATGGTGACCTGTCCCGTGCGGCCGCCTGTTACGCCCTTACAGCGGCCCGGTATCCTCACGATGATGTCGCCTTCCTGCGGTTCTGGCCGTGGCAGGGCGAATGGTGGAAGCCCACGACACCGCGCCGGGACCTGGTTAAGGCTGGCGCACTGATCTTGGCCGAGCTAGAGCGAATGGACCGCGCCGCCGAGAAAGGCGCTGCGTGATGGCGCTTCCCTATTCATCCTCGACGGCCGGCCAAGCCCGCGAAAAGGAAATTCGCGACACGCTCCGCAGTGCTGGCGCATCCGCTGTCGGTTTCATGGTCGATGGCGATGCGGATCAGATCATTGCACAGTTCCGCCTGCATGGGCGTGAAGTAACGATCCCCGTCCGCGTTGGCGCCTATGCCGAGGCGTGGTTCCGCGAGAACAAAAAAGGCCCACGGACCAAAGAGGCCGATCATGCTACCAAGGGCCGGAAGGTCGCAGAAAGCGCTGCCTGGGCGATCATGGCTGACTGGATCAAAGCGCAGGCTGCGATGATGGCAGCTGGGTTCCTCAATACCGATACCGCGTTCCTGCCTCATATCCATTTGCCGGACGGCAGGCGGGTGGGGGACGCCATCACTTCTACCGATGGGCCCCTGCGATTGCCGCCGCCGGAAGTGAAAGGCGGTGACGCATGACCGATCGCCCCACCTTCCCCCCCGAGCAGCTGCGCGCGGCATACGATCGATACGCTCAGTCTAGGTGGCCATCTGATGCGCATCGGCAAGCGGCGGCGATGGATTTGCTTGGGCCTCATGCCGACGACGACGCGATCGAGCGGCTGGCAGCTGAGATCGGGCGGGCGGTTGAGGAAGTGCATAAATGACCTCGCAATCTTTCGCCACCGCCAGAATCGCAGAGCGTATCCGGATGATTGAGGAAGCTCTGAAAAAGGTCCTCGATCGAGGGCCAGAAATGTCAGTCGAACCTTTTGCAGCTGGCGAAGCTATGCATCTTTGGGTGATCGCGACCCCATATGACGACAGCCGCACCGGCTATTCGCTTCACACGATCGCCCGGGAATTGGAGGTGCTGTTGCCATGACGCCGCTCCGCATCCTTATCGGCTGCGAAACCTCCGGCGTGATGCGCCGCGCCTTCGCCGCACGCGGTCATGATGTCTGGTCATGCGATGTTCTTCCCGCCGAGGATGGCAGTAACCGGCATATACGCGGAAATGTGCGTGATTATCTCGATGATGGCTGGGATATGTTGGCTGTAATGCATCCGCCCTGCACGCGACTTTGCCGATCTGGACGTCGCTGGATGTCCGGGCCGGGGAAATGGACACCACCAAAGCAACTGCCACGCGGGCGCAGCTGGGACAGCATGAAAGCAGAGTTTGAGGAAGGCGTTGCTTTGTTCGTCGCCTGTTGGCGCGCACCGATCGAGCGCGTGGCGATCGAGAACCCCGAAATGAACGATCTCGCCCGCGATCGCATGCCTATTGATCTACCTGCGCCCCAGATGGTGCAGCCGTTTTGGTTCGGTGAACGAGCCTACAAGGCAACCGGTTTCTACCTGCGCGGTCTGCCGCAATTGTCACCGACCGATAAGCTGCCCGAGCCTGAGCGCGGCAGTGACGATTGGAAGAGCTGGAACGCCGTTCACCGGGCCCCGCCCGGGCCGGATCGCTGGAAGTTACGCAGTCGCACCTATGAAGGGATCGCGGAGGCCTGCGCCGATCAGTGGGGCGGATATGCGATGGAGGCAGCGGCATGACGCGGGCCCCATCCACGAAACCCCTGTTCCGCGCCATCAGCGGCAAGGCTTCACGATCGGCCGCCGCATCCTCGATGTTTGACGATCTGCCGGAGCAACGCCGCCCGCAGGCGGACATACGGCGCGACGATGATTTCTATCCCACCGGTCAGCCCGAGGCGATCCGCGCCTTGATAGCCTATGACGGCGAGCGCATCCGCGAATCCGGCATCGTTTGGGAACCGGCATGCGGGGATGGCGCCATGGTCCGGGAGATCCGCGCGATGGGCATCGGTTGCCTTGCCTCTGATTTGATCGATCGAGGCTGCCCCAACAGCTGGGTCGCCAATTATTATAATTACACAGGCAGCCCAGCTCGCGCGATCATCACCAACCCGCCTTATTGCGAGATCAATGCCCGCGACGGTAAAGGCCGATGGTTGCGCCACACGTTGAATATGAAGGCCTGGGACTATCTCGCACTGCTGTTGTCCTGGGATTGGCCGGCGGCGCGCGCGAATGGCCTGGGCGAACTACTGGACACACACCCATTCAGCCATTGCTATCTGATGCGCTGGAAGCTGGATTTCACCGGGGAGGGCAGCCCGCCCCAGCGTAATGCCTGGTTCGTCTGGGATAAGCGCGATCCGCGTGGCCGCACGCATCCACGGCAATACCCCGATTTCCGGTGGATGGACCGCATCGATGCAAGGCAGGAGGTGATGTTCTGATGGCAGGAGCTTTGCTGACCCCAGATGAAGCTGCGGACATGCTGCGCGTATCGACCAAAACGCTACAACGGTTGCGGGGCAGGGGGCTTCCGTATGTAATGATCACGAATCAGACGATCCGATATCGCCCCGACGATCTGGAGAATTTCATCGAAGGACGAATTCAGCAATGCCGTACCGCTCGAAAAACTCGCGCTTCTGGCACTACGACTTCCAAATCAGGGGTCGTCGATTTCACGGCAGTTGCGGAACGGACGATTACGAGGAAGCCAAAGCGGTAGAAGCTGCCGAACGGGTGAAGGCCCGCGGCTCGTCTGACATCACCAAGAAATTCACGATTTCGCAAGCTATCGGCACTTATTGGGCTGACGTGTGCCAACATCAAAGCAGCGCGCGAACCGCCCTCAGCCAAGGCGCAATGATCCTGTCGGTCATAGATCCCGAGCTCCGAATCGAGAACATGACGAATGCCGAGATTATGAAATTTGTGGCGAAGCGTCGGGCTGTCGTGTCGAATGCGACAGTGAACCGGCAGCTGCAATTTCTTGGCCGTGCGCTTCGCCACATGCATCGAGTGCATGGCGCGATAGTTCCCGACCTTGATCTGAAGCGCGCCGAAACGGCCGAGCCGGAAGAGCGTGTGCGCGAACTATCTCCAGACGAGCAGAAGCGGTTATTCAAACACCTGCGAACAGACCTGCATCCACTCGTGCAATTTGCCTTAATGACCGGGGCCCGCCTCTCGACGATATGCGAGCTGCGGTGGAGAGACATTGATCATGATAATCGGCGAATGACCTTCCGCCTGAAATTCGCAAAAACGATGCGCTTCCCGCTGAGCCGTGAAATAGCTGCCCTGCTATCCACCTTGCCAAAATCAAAGCTGCCGGAGGATAGACGATTCGTTTTCACCTACGAGGACCAGCGCAGCAAAGATCGCCACCGGCGCAAAATCACTGCCTCCGGCGGTGGTTTGATGGAGGATTTCCGCGATGCGCTAGAACTCGCCGAGATCGAGGATTTCCGCTTTCACGACTTGCGCCACACCTTCGCCACCCGGATGTTGCGCGAGACGGGAAACCTCAAGCTGGTGAGCCGTCTCATTGGACATAGCAAGGTCGAAACGACTGCGCGATACGCACATGTTCTGGATGACGATATGGCGAATGCACTGGAAGGGTTCAGCAGTTTCAGAAATGGCAAGTCCCGAACTATTTCCCGAAGAAATTTAAAATAGCTTGATTTTCTTGCGAAAATTTTGAGGGCCGCAAGCTTCCCAAGCTTACGACGAGGGTTCGATTCCCTTCACCCGCTCCAATCATTTTTTACATAACATTCTGATCCGATATGGTTTTCAAGCTACGCTGCGTTGTGGCGGTAATGTGATTAGCTCGGAACATTTGGCCAGTTTGGGATACTTTGGGACTGATAACCTCAACGAGTCCCAAAGAATGTTCCCGATTCTGTCCCGTCATCCGAGTTGTCGCCAATCCGACCAAGGCATGCCATTACCGCCGTGTAAAAACGGCACATGACAGCGCAATCATTCTGATCGGTAAGCAATGGACGGGCACCTATCCAGTCGCAGAGCTGTCCAGACGGCTGGCGTTCTATCGCGGCCAGCGAACAAAGTTCGTGAAAACGAAAGTCACCTGTGATGCGACGATCGAGGCGCCGGAAAAGCTGTCAGCAGAGATCAGCCGATGAAAAAGCCCCGCCGAAGCGGGGCTATCAGGTTGTGCGAGAATGCGCTTCAAAAGCTGCCATTTCGAGCAGCGAATATATTCGAGCCTGAGAATATAGTCTCAGTACCGGTGGAGATTTCTGGCTCTGGCTGTTGGGGTTTCTGTGCCGAGGCAAGCCTATCGTTGAGTTCATTGGCTTCGGCGGTAAGTTCTGCGATTTCTTTTCGCAGACGCGCTATATCTTCGCGCTTAACGGCCATTCTGATTTTCACTTGACGAAGACGATTTCTATCTCTTTGGATCGTCATGCTTTGAATTCCTTGCCTGATTAGCGATGGGATCGAGTGACTACAAAAGACGATAACGGTCAAATAACGCTTATGCGCACCGGTGATAATCCGCTCAATCATCGAGTGGCACTTCAATCTATGGGCACGGATCACGCATTCAATCATGAGGGCGGATACCCGATACAGCATGCGGCAGCGGCATCCGCCGCAGTAAAGGGTTATCAGCATCCTGCCGGTTGGACAGTGATAGATGCTACGGCCCCGGAAGAAGCTCAAGAAGCCGGCCAGATACAACAGGCGTCTATACCGAAAGCGCTACCGTATCGAGCGCCTTCGGCCGGCTGAAAGACTGGCGCGGCATCACGACACGATACAAACGATGTGGCGACATCTTCCTCAACGCCATCATCCTCGCCGCAATCATGATCTTCTGGATCTGAAGTTTATTGGGATGGACCCTAGTTCCCGCTAAGCCGGAGCTGGTTGAGATAAACGAATGAGTGTGTGATGCTCATCTGCCGCCGCCTTACCTGACGCCACCAATATGGCAGAACCGGGCACGCATTCAGGGCGCGCCCGAACGCTGTAATGCCTCCGCCAACCGAACGCGCCCGGTACGGCCCATCCTGTCATCGCCTATGAATTGCGAGGGCGGAAAAGGGGGGGATGCGGGGCGATATATGGCGGTGGAAAGCGGAGTTCCGCGACAATGCAGGGTTGTCTGGGAAAAAATTTGACTCCGTGCTCCTAGCAAGAGAGGCTTTAATCACTCAATTCCAAAAATTGGGTATTATGTAAATGAATCAACAAGAGGTATGAACCAATGCTTGGCGGACTTCTTTCACCTGTAGGTGGAATTCTCGGCTCCCTCTTCGGCGGTGTCTCGTCAGTTTATGATGGTGCTCAGGACGTTGTTGAAGGACTGGTTCCCGGATCGATGGACGGTAAGACGTTAACAGGAAATCTTTTGAATGACGGTGGTGTGGGTGGCGATTTGCTCACTAACCTTAGTGAAGTTGATGTGACGGGTGCCATTTCCGACACCTATGCCAATCTGATTGGCCCAGGTGGCGCTGTGAATGATTTGGCAAATGGCGGTGGACTCGGCATCGAGGGATTGCTGGGGAACACACTTGGTCTGGCAGACGGCATCCTGGGCAGCGCTGATGGCCTGACCGATGATCTGCCGATCGCGGATGGTTCACTCCTTTAAGACCTTCTAGATGAGTGTTTCGCTTGGATAATTAAAAGGCCCGGGCGGGATTTGTGCCCGGGCCTTCTTCGTTGTAGACACAATTACGACAGCAGGCATCTGCACTTGATCCTCTTGCTTGCGAATGACCCCGGGCAGCGATAAATGACCGCACGCATCATATCGAATCATGATGCTGAGATGCGCGGGGGAGGTTTCAAGCATTGATCCCCCGCCATCTGCAGTCCTGGTTACTGCGCGCCCGCCTTCTATAGGACCCTGCTAAGCGCATCTACCTTCGATAAGCGTCCTTCGCCTGAGATCACACGTGACCAGCCCCGAAGGCGCTCGACCAACGCTCATACCTTCGCCACCGGGATGTTGTGCGAGACAGGAAACCTAAGCTGGTGAGCCGTCTCATTGGGCAGGTCACAAGGTCGAAACAACTGTGCGCTATGCACAGGTTCTGGATGATGATATGGCGAATGCGTTGGAAGGATTCAGCGGTTTCAGAAATGGCAAGCCCCGAACCATTATCCGAAGAAATACAAAATAGCCTGATTTTCACGCGAAAATTTGGAACGCCAAAAGCTTGCGACAAGGGTTCGTTCCCCTTCATCCGCTTTCGGATTTCCTGGAACTGTTTGCATGACTTTCAATCGTTTCCGGTCGCCTGCCACCTGCGGTGCTGCTCAGAGCCCCGGGGTATTTGAGTGAAAAAAGAGGCGAAGGGAATGCGATCGGGCGCGACGGGGAATCAAGCCGCAATGCAGGGGAGATAACAGTAATGACTTTCGAAGCGGTCAGCCTGTCGGGTCGGTATGCCGAACTTATTCCTCTGGAGCATCAGCACCATGACGCTTTGGTAGATGCGGTGAAGGATGGTCAGCTCTGGCGCCTGTGGTACACCAATATTCCCGATCCTGAGGCCATGGCGGCAGAGATCGATCGTCGCCTGACGCTTCAGAAGGCGGGTACGATGCTGCCGTTTACGGTTATCGAGCGGG
This sequence comes from Paracoccus wurundjeri, assembly GCF_030678915.1. Lineage (GTDB taxonomy): Bacteria > Pseudomonadota > Alphaproteobacteria > Rhodobacterales > Rhodobacteraceae > Paracoccus > Paracoccus onubensis_A. Next base: position 49,513 of record NZ_JAUUTZ010000020.1, read on the forward strand.
CGACAGGACAGGTGGCAGGAATGACCACCTATATGAATATCGATGCCAAAACGCCGCGCCTGGAAATCGGATCCACCTGGTACGCAAGCCGCGTCCAGCGGACTCCATTGAACACGGAAGCGAAACTTCTGCTGCTGTCGCATGCTTTCGATGTGCTGGGCTGTATTGCGGTGGAGTTTCGGACGCATTTCATGAATCACCAAAGCCGCCGCGCCATCGAACGGCTAGGCGCAAAACTCGACGGCATTCTGCGGCAACATATGCGGTTGGGTGATGGCACCCTTCGCGACACCTGCGTATATAGTATCATCGCCTCGGAATGGCCGACTGTGCGGGCCGCGTTGAACTGGAATCTCGAAAAAACACGCTGATTTCAGGGATTTCCTGCGTCATGCATATCTTGCCGAAATAATATTTCCTTTGCTGGGCATGCTTTGACCGGGCCTGCGCAATGTCCCGGTCTGGCAGGCGCTTTTACTGCCGCGGGATTCGATCATAAGCAAGAATCGACTGATGGCGGTTGCTTTCGGTGCCCTGGCGCATAAGTTGAAGCCATCGTCTCGGTCCCCCAGTTTATCTGCCGCAAGGGTGGATAACCAAAGCGCAGCTTGGCCGTGGGATTGCGAGACGGCGCGGGCTTTGGAAGGCAACCCGACCACAGGGTTTGTTCTGGTGCCATTGGGCCTGATCGGTACATGGCATGCCGTTCCCCTTCCTTTGCCAGATGGCCCATGCGGTCAAGACGCATCGTGAGCCCGTGTTCGAGATCTGCGTTCCCGGCATGCTATCGCCGGATCGTGGAAGCAGGAACTTTAACAAGAAGGATATTATCATGAACGTCGTGCACCCAGCGAAGCGATTCACGGGGCAGGACAGCTACCCGACGCGCCTGCCCGATAAAGAGCGAATCATTGCAAGGCAGGATCCCGTCATCTGGTCCGCGTGGTCGGAAGATGCTCCGATCAGTCTTGAAGAGACCCGGCACTATGAAGAGAAAGGCTATCTGGTCCGCCGCGATATCTTCACAGCAGAGGAAATCCGCAAGCTGATCGACGCTTCGGCCAATATTCGTGCCGACGCCTCGGATATTCGTTCCGAGGATTTGGTTACCGAACCCGGTACGAATGCTGTCCGGACGGTCTTTCGCCTGGACGATCACAGCCGGATATTCGCGCGGCTGGCCCGCGATGCCCGGCTGGCGGATATCGCACGCTTTCTTCTGGGCGATGAGGTCTATCTGCATCAGAGCCGCCTGAATTACAAACCCGGCTTCACGGGCAAGGAGTTCTACTGGCATTCGGATTTCGAGACATGGCATGCCGAGGATGGGATGCCGCGAATGCGGGCCGTATCGGCATCGGTCCTGCTGACAGACAATTCGCAGTTGAACGGCCCGTTGATGCTGATCCCGGGATCGCACCGCAAATTCATCGCCTGCGCGGGGGAAACGCCACAGGACAATCACAAGTCCAGCCTGATGAGACAGGAGATCGGCGTGCCCTCGACCGGATTGCTGGAAAAGATGGCCGATGAGGCGGGTCTGGATGCTGCGACCGGGCTGGCCGGGACGGTCATCTTTTTCGAATGCAATACGATGCATGCCTCGAACGGGAATGTGACCCCGTTCCCGCGCTCGAATGCGTTTTTTGTTTATAATGCCGTGTCGAACGCCGTCGATGCGCCATTCGCGGCATCGCAACCGCGCCCGGATTTCCTGGCCAATCGCGGAGTTGCCAAGGCGCTGGATATCGTGACCGGCAGCTTTGCCTGAACAATGACAAGCCTGCGATGCGCTTTCCCGCGCGTGCGGGACTGGGCTCGATCTGGGCACGGTTCAGCTGATCAAGTATCTTATCGGACGGGTTTCCAGCCTATCCGCTGCCAGGCGGATAGGCATTTCACCTGCTCTCCCGCATTGGGCGGGATCTGAAGGGAAAGCCATTCTCCGATCTTGGCGAACGGGTTGCGTGATGTTGCATTTCTGCCAATGGATTACGGATTGCCACAGATATTCCGGCACCCGAAGTCTTTCCGGTTGCGTTAACCCGTTCATTGGCGTGCTGGTCGTGGAAACCGGATATGTTTCGGTTATCATCAGACCGAATGCGCGTATCAATTCTACCCGGAGGCTGTGCGATGAACGCAATGACGCACCCCTATGCAGGCGATGGCAGCCATGTCGAAAGCTATTACGCCGCCTCGGCCAATCCATCCCCGCCTCGGCCCGAACTGACCGGCGGCAATGAGATCGATATCTGCGTTATTGGTGCTGGTTACAGCGGCTTGTCCACGGGACTTCATCTTGTCGAAAAGGGCTATAAGGTCGCCATTATCGAAGGCGCGCGGGTCGGCTGGGGGGCGTCGGGACGCAATGGTGGCCAGATCGTCAACGGGCTGAATGCCAGCCTGCAGACCATCCGGAAACGCTACGGGCAGGACACCGCGGCCTTTGTCGCCGGACTGGTGCAGGAAGGCGGCGAGATCATCCGCGAGCGGGTCAGGACATATGGCATAGATTGCGATCTGAAGGATCTGAATATCTTTGCCGGCCTGACAAGCGCTCATATGCGGGAACTGGAAGACAGGATGAAGCTGTGGGCCAGCTATGGAATCCGCAACCAGCAGATGCTGGACAAGGATCAGCTGCGTGAACATGTGAATTCCGATCTCTATGAGGGCGGATTGATCGATTATACCGGCGGGCATATGCATCCGCTCAATCTCGCATTGGGGGAAGCGGCGGCATTCGAGAAGCTCGGCGGCACCATCTTCGAGATGTCACCCGCGATTCATGTCGATACGCAGGCGGTCAGACCGGTGATCACGACACCTAAAGGGGTGATGACCTGTAATACTCTGGTGCTGTGCGGCAATGCCTATCTTGGCCATGTCGTGCCGACACTGACATCGCGGATCATGCCGGTTTCGACGCAGGTCATGGCGACCGAGCCGCTTGGCGGTGATCGCGCCCATTCGCTGATCCCGCAGGATGCCTGTGTCGAGGATATCCGTTATATCCTTGATTATTATCGCCTCTCGGGCGACAAGCGTCTGCTTTTCGGGGGCGGGACGGTCTACGGCGGCTCTGATCCCCGCGATATTCAGGTGAAGCTGCGGCCGAATATGCTGAAAGTCTTTCCGCAACTGAAAGATGTCAGGATCGATTACGCCTGGAGTGGAAATTTCGCGTTGTCCTTCAGCCGCGTTCCACAAATGGGGCGGATCGGCGATAGCATATATTTCGCGCATGGCTATTCCGGGCATGGCGTCACCGGATCGCATACATTCGGGCGCATCCTGTCCGAGGCCATTGACGGCGATCGCAGCCGCTTCGATGTGTTCGCCAAGGTGCCCTGGTACCCGTTCCCCGGCGGGCGCATGTTCCGCGTTCCCTATTCGGTGGTCGGATCGTGGTGGTATGCATTGCGTGACAGGCTGGGAATCTGACATTCCACCAATAGCTGTCATTCGCGCGAACGGGTCGCGCATCAACAGGAGCAGAAAGCATGCCGGATAAGGGTGATCAGGCGTTTCGGCGCAAGGATACGACCAGGGGGCGCTGGCACGAGATGACATATGGCGGCGCGCTGAGTTTCCTGCGCCGCAATTACAGCCGTGATCTTTCCGGTGTCGATGTCGCCGTGACCGGAGTGCCCTATGACAATGCCGTCACCTTCCGGCCCGGTTGCCGGTTGGGACCGCAAGCCATCAGGGCAGCCTCGGTTCAACTGGCCGAGTTGAAGGCGTTTCCCTATGGTTTCGATCCGTTCGAAACCCTGTCAGTGGTGGATTACGGCGATGCGCATCTTGATCCGCATCACCCGGAAACGGTCATTCCGGATATCGAGGCACATGCGGATCATATCCTGCAGGCGGGTGCGCGGATGCTGACGCTGGGCGGGGATCACTCGATTGCCTATCCGCTTCTTCGGGCGCATGCGAAGAAACACGGGCCGGTAGCCCTGCTTCAGTTCGATGCCCATTGCGACACATGGGAGGATGACGGGAAGCAATATGATCATGGCACAATGTTCCTGCGTGCCGCGCGCGAGGGCATCATCGATACGGGGAAATCCACGCAGGTAGGTTTGCGGACCTTCAATGACGCGGATTTCGGCTTCGAGATCCTGACAAGCCCGTGGATACATCGCAATGGTATCGACGCCGCCGTCAAGGTGGCGCGGGAACGCGCCGGAGATGCCCCGGTTTATATCTCGTTTGACGTGGACGGCATGGATCCGGCATTCGCACCCGGAACGGGAACGCCGGTGCCCGGAGGGCTTGCTTCGTGGCAGGCGCTTGAATTCATTCGCGGGCTGGACGGTTTGAATCTGGTGGGCATGGACGTGGTTGAAGTCTCACCGCCCTTTGATCATTCCGAAATCACTGCGATTGCCGCTGCGACCGTGGCGCATGACTGGCTCTGCCTTCTGGCCAAAGCGAAGGGTGCCGCGGTCGTGGAGACGGGCAGGATCTGAGGCGCGAACAGTTCAGCTATATCCCCACGCGGAACCAAGGACCGCAGGCCCGCCGCGCAACGCCCGGCCGCCGCACCGGACGGGCACTGTACGGCTCTGACGGGCTGCAATGACCGTCGGTGTCTCATGTGAAGCCCGAAACACTTCAAGGCCGAGATAATCTCATATCCCCGAATCCATGCTTTCGGGGTGAAACAGGGGCAATTGTTTCCAGATGCCCCTGCCTCTGTTGATTTCAGTCTAGCCGGGTGACGAAACGCGTATCCAGATAGGCTTCGATCGCGTCCGAGCCGCCCTCGGTTCCGATCCCCGAATCGCCGATTCCGCCGAATGGCACCTCGGGCAGGGCAAGCCCGATATGGTTCATCGTCAGCATGCCTGCCCGAACCTCTTGCTCCAGACGATGCGCGGTGGCGGCAGAGGAGGTGAAGGCATAAGAGGCAAGGCCGAAGGGCAGGCGGTTCGCCTCGGCCAGCGCGGCATCGACCGTATCGAACCGGTTGATGACGGCGACCGGGCCAAATGGCTCTTCGTTCATGATCGCGGCACTGGTGGGAACATCGGCCAGCACCGTCGGCTCGAAGAACCAGCCCTGATTGCCGATCCGCTTGCCGCCGGTCGTCATGCGGGCGCCTTTGGAGATGGCGTCCTCGATCATCCGTTGCAGCGCCGGGATGCGGCGTTCATTCGCCAGCGGCCCCATCTCGGTTTCCGGATCCGAGCCGGCACCGACCTTGATCGCTTTAGCGGCTTCGGTGAAGCCGTCGACGAAACGATCGGCAACGCCGTCCTGTACAAGAAAGCGGGTGGGCGATACGCAGACCTGCCCGGCATTGCGAAATTTCGTCGCAGCCATTGTCGAGATCGCCCTGTCGATATCGGCATCCTCGAAAATCAGCACCGGCGCGTGACCGCCCAGCTCCATCGTGGCTTTTTTCATATGGGCGCCGGCCAGCGAGGCAAGCTGTTTGCCCACCGGGGTCGAACCGGTAAACGATATCTTGCGAATGATCGGATGCGGGATGAGATATCCCGAGATCTCGGCCGGATCGCCATAAACCAGATTGACCACGCCATCCGGAACGCCCGCATCGGCAAAGCAGCGGATCAGTTCGGCCGGAGAGGCCGGGGTTTCCTCGGGAGCCTTGACGATGATCGAACAACCGGCGGCCAGCGCGGCGGAAAGTTTGCGCACGACCTGATTGATCGGGAAATTCCATGGCGTGAAGGCGGCGACCGGACCCACGGGCTGTTTGATGGTGATCTGGGTGACGCCACCCTGCCGGGCGGGGATCACCTGCCCATAGGTGCGGCGCGCTTCTTCCGCGAACCAGTCGATCGTATCCGCGCCACCAAGAACCTCGAGTCTGGATTGACCAAGCGGCTTGCCCTGTTCGGCGGTCATGATCGCGGCGATTGCATCGCTGCGCTCGCGCAGCAACTCGGCGGCGCGGCGCATCAGCTTGTAGCGGTCGAACGCGCCGGTTCCCGCCCAGCCCGGAAACGCGCCCGCAGCCGCCTCGAGCGCGGCATCGAGATCCGGGATACCGGCATGGGCGACACGGCCGATCTCTTCTTCCGTCGCCGGGTCGAGAACCGGGATCGTCCGGCCGTCCTGCGCTGCACGCCAGGTGCCTCCGATGAAAAGCTGAGTGTCGGGATAAGTCATGTAATGTCCTTTCAGGTGGGGCGGCATGAAATCTACACTGTCCGGTCGTTCCTAGCGGCATGGATTCCTGCACCGGTCATGCGGGCGTAGTCGGATCATATCGGAGCGAAGATCGCAAGGCAGGATCCGCGAGATGTGAGACTGCCAAGGCATCGTGATTGTGCAGGTGATCGGTATTGGCAGCGAACCCTTTCTGATCGGATCAGCTTGGCATATCATTTATTCAGGCATGACAAGAGGACACGGTATATGACCGATCACGTGTGTCTGCACGGCTATCGATACAGCGTATATAACCGGATCGCCCGCCTCACATTGCTTCGGAAGCGGGTTTCTCATGATCTGGTTGAGGTTGATCCGTTCTCTGAATTGCCTGTGGATTATATGGCGCTGCATCCGTTTGGACGCGTGCCGGTTCTGATCCATAACGGATTTGCAATTTACGAGACGGCAGCGATTACCCGCTATATTGACAGGGCATTCCCGGGTGACGCGCTGCAACCGGAAGCCCCGAAGATATTGACGCGGATGGATCAGGTCATTTCCGTCATTGACAACTACTGTTACTGGCCAATGGTCAGGCAGGTATTTTCACACCGGATTTTCCGTCCAATCACCGGCGAGCCCGCTTGCCGGAATGAGATTGCGCAGGGAATGAAAAGTTCAGGGCGGGCCCTTGCCGCGTTGGAACGCATCGCGCTGGAAGGGCATGTTCTGAACGGAAAGAGCATGACGCTTGCTGATCTTCATCTTGCGCCGATGATTGACTATTTCACCCGTGCCGAAGAGGGGCGGGAGGCGCTATCTGACTTTCCAGGGCTGAGTAACTGGTGGAAAGAGATTTCCGTGATCCCGGAATTGTCGGAGTCCGAGCCGGACCTTTCCGCGCTTCTTTCAGGTTAGATGGTGGCTTAGCCCTATATCGCCCAACTTTGATCTTCCACGCAGTCGCGTGCCATATGATCCGCGCCGGTTTTGTCCTTCTGGCAATTGCACTGGCCGGGCGGCTTGCGATACTGTTCCCGCATGCGCTCCAAATCTCCCCGATTCATTCATCTTCGCACCCATTCCGAGCATTCGCTGCTTGAAGGCGCGATTCCCGTCGGCAAGCTTCCGGCGCTGGCCGCCGATGCCGGTATGCCGGCCGTAGCGCTGACCGATACCGATGCCATGTTCGCTGCGCTTGAATTCAGCGTGAAGGCAATGGACAAGGGGGTTCAGCCGATCATCGGCTGCCAGATCACGTTGCAGGCGGATGAGACGGGTCCGGTTGTTCTTCTGGCGCAGAATCATCCGGGCTGGCTGAATCTCATGGCGCTGTCGTCATGTCTTTATCTGCGCGAAGGCAATGCCCGGGCACATGTTACGCTGGACGAGCTATGCGAACGCAGCGAAGGGCTGATCTGTCTGACCGGCGGGGCAACGGGACCTTTGGGCAAGCTGATTGCGCTGGGGCAGGGCGACAAGGCCGCGGCGCTGGCTGATCGTCTGGCCGGTGCATTCCCGACTCGGCTTTATGTTGAATTGCAACGCCATCCCGGTGAGAATGGCGGTCTGATGGAGGCCGAGGCAGCATCGGAGGCGGGGCTGATCTCGCTGGCCTATGCCAAGGAATTGCCGCTGGTCGCGACAAATGACGTCTATTTCCCCAAGCCGGGCATGTACGAGGCCCATGACGCGCTGATCTGTATCGCCGAAAAGGCCTATGTCGATCAGTCGCAGCCGCGCCGTCGCCTGACGCCACAGCATTACTTCAAATCGCCCGAGGAAATGGCCGTACTATTCGCGGATCTTCCCGAAGCGATTGAAAACACGGTCGAGATCGCACGCCGCTGCGCCTTTGCGGTCGCCAGACACAAGCCGATTCTACCGCGCTTCGCCGATGACGAGGTCGAGGAATTGCGCCGTCAGGCCCGTGCGGGACTGGAGGCGCGGCTGAAGGTGATACCGCATGCCGTCTCGGTCGAGGATTATCACGAGCGGCTGGAATTCGAACTGGGCATCATCGAACAGATGGGTTTCCCCGGATATTTCCTGATCGTGGCCGATTTCATCAAATGGGCCAAGGATCATGATATTCCCGTCGGCCCGGGACGGGGATCGGGCGCAGGTTCGCTGGTGGCCTATGCCTTGACGATCACCGATCTGGATCCGCTGCGTTACAATCTGCTGTTCGAGCGGTTTCTGAATCCCGAACGTGTCTCGATGCCGGATTTCGACATCGATTTCTGCATGGATCGCCGCGAAGAGGTGATTCATTACGTACAAGGGAAATATGGTCGCGAGAAGGTGGGCCAGATCATCACCTTCGGCGCCCTGCTGTCCAAGGCAGCGGTGCGTGATGTGGGGCGGGTGCTGCAACTGCCCTATGGACAGGTGGACCGGCTGTCGAAGCTGATCCCGGTCGAAGGGGTCAAGCCCGTCAGCGTCACCAAGGCCCGTGCGGAAGAACCCCGCCTGCGCGAGGCTGCCCGTGAAGAGGTCGTCGCGCGTCTTCTGGATTATGCCGAACAGATAGAGGGGCTTTACCGCAATGCCTCGACCCACGCCGCGGGGGTGGTGATCGGTGACCGGCCGCTGGATCGGCTGGTGCCGCTTTATCGCGATCCGGGCTCGGATATGCCCGCTACCCAGTTCAATATGAAATGGGTCGAGCAGGCTGGGCTGGTGAAATTCGACTTTCTGGGTCTTAAGACCCTGACCGTCATTCAGAATGCGGTCGATCTCATTAATGGCGATCCGGTCAATGGCAGCGGGCGGCCTTTGCATGTCGGCGCGGATGGCGCGCAGCTTTACGATCCGCCTGCCGGGGCGGAAAATCAGATGAACCTGATCCCGCTGGACGACAAGCGGACCTATGATCTGTTCGCGAGCGCGCGCACCGTCGCCGTGTTCCAGGTGGAAAGCAGCGGCATGATGGATGCCCTGCGGCGGATGCGCCCAACCTGTATCGAGGATATCGTGGCTCTTGTGGCGCTTTATCGTCCCGGCCCGATGGAGAATATTCCCACTTATTGCGAAGTGAAGAACGGCCAGCGCGAGCTTCAGTCGATCCATCCGCTGATCGATCACATCCTTGAAGAGACGCAGGGCATTATCGTCTATCAGGAACAGGTGATGCAGATTGCGCAGGTCATGGCGGGCTACAGCCTTGGCGGTGCCGACCTGCTGCGCCGCGCCATGGGCAAGAAGATCGCCGCCGAGATGGCGAAAGAGCGGCCCAAATTCATCAAGGGCTCGATCGCCAATGGCGTGGATGAAAAGAAGGCAGGAGAAGTTTTTGACCTGCTTGAAAAATTCGCCAATTACGGCTTTAACAAATCGCATGCCGCCGCCTATGCGGTGGTCAGCTATCAGACCGCGTGGCTGAAGGCCAATCACCCGGTCGAGTTCATGGCGGCGGTGATGAACTGCGACAGCCATCTGACCGACAAGCTGGCCGTCTACAAGCGCGAATGCGATCGTATGGGGATCGAGATCGTGCCGCCCTGCGTGAACCGCTCTGCGCCGCTGTTCACCGTGAAGGAGGGGCGGATTCATTATGCGCTTGGGGCGCTCAAAGGTGTGGGTGTCGATGCGATGCGGCTGATCGAAGAGGGGCGGGAGGACCGGCCTTTTACTGATCTGCATGATTTCGCGCGTCGCGTCGATATGCGCCGGGTGGGCAAGCGCCCGCTTGAAATGCTTGTGCGGGCCGGGGCATTCGATGTCCTGGACGAGAATCGGGCGCGCGTTCTGAAATCGCTGGATGGGCTGGTCGCGTGGTCTGCCGCCGTGCAGGAACAGGCGGCCTCGGCTCAATCCTCGTTATTTGGCGGGGGCGAGGATCTTCCGCCTCCACGCCCGCCTGTCGCGCAGATCTGGCTGCCCGCCGAAAAACTTGGGGAAGAACATCGCGCCGTGGGTTTTTACCTTTCAGGCCATCCGCTGGACGATTACCTGCCCGCGCTTCGCCGCAAAAAGGTGCAGACTCTGGCCGAAATCGTGGCCGATTCCGAAGGCGGCCCGCTGGTCACGCAAATTGCCGGTACGGTCGCGGCGCGGCAGGAACGGAAATCCGCCAAGGGAACGCAATATGCCTTTGTCACCCTGTCCGATCCGACCGGGCTTTACGAGGTGACGGTGTTTTCCGATCTGCTGAACGCTGCCCGCGACCGGTTGGAGCCGGGAGAGAATGTCGTCCTGCAAGTCAAGGTCGAGCCCTCGGGCGAGCAGGTGAAGATGCTGGCCAATGCGGTCACATCGCTTGAGGATGCGGTTGCCGATGCCGGGGCGGGCTCGTTGGCGGTTGAGTTGCAGGGAGAGGACACGGTGCCGCGTCTGGTCGAGATTCTGGGCCGGATCAGGACCGAGATCACCGCCCCTATGCGCAGCCGTGGCCCGATATTGCTGCGCCTGCGCGAGGGTGACGACCTGATCGAGATCGAGGTGACGAATGACGCGCCGCTGACGACGCCGGTCCGGCAGGCATTGCGCGCGGTGCCGGGCGTTCTGGACGTGACCGAGCAATAGGGCCGCGATCATTCCCGCATGGTCGGCGGCTCATTTGCGCGGGCGTCCGTCTTCTGCCACTGCGGGGACAGGGTGCCCGATATGGGCCTGGGAGCTTTCCTGACGATCGGATTTCCTTATTTGGTAGGTCATCCCTGCGGATGATTGCGCAGATATGGGATAACGTGCCAAGCTGTAGGCTGACCATGTGCCGAGGCCAGGGGGTGGTATTTGTTTCGGCCAAACCTATGAGAGACGCATGACATCCGATATTCGCATCGCACGCGCGGCCAATAAGAAACCCATTACCGAGATCGCCGCCATGCTGGGGCTTGAGGTCGGGGATATCCTGCCCTACGGCCACGACAAGGCAAAGATCACCCATGACGCCATGGCGCGGCTGTCTGATCGCTCGGCAGGTCGGCTGATTCTGGTGACTGCCATCAATCCCACCCCGGCGGGTGAGGGCAAGACGACAACCACCGTCGGGCTTGGCGATGCGTTGAACCGGATCGGCAAGCGTGCCACGATCTGCATCCGCGAGGCCAGTCTTGGCCCCAATTTCGGCATGAAGGGCGGCGCGGCCGGCGGCGGCTATGCTCAGATCGTGCCGATGGAGGATATGAACCTTCATTTCACCGGCGATTTCCATGCGATTACCTCGGCCCATAATCTGCTGGCCGCGATGATCGACAATCATGTCCATTGGGGCAATGAGCTGCAAATCGACACCCGCAGGATCACCTGGAGGCGGGTGATGGATATGAATGACCGGGCGCTGCGCGATCTGGCGCAGGGGCTTGGCGGTGTGTCGAACGGGTTTCCGCGGCAAAGCGGTTTCGACATTACCGTGGCCTCTGAAGTCATGGCGATCCTGTGTTTGTCCAGCGACCTCGCCGATCTGCAAGAGCGGCTGGGCAGGATTGTGATCGGCTATACATGGGAGCGTCAGCCGGTGACGGCCCGCGATCTTGGTGCGGATGGGGCGATGACCGTGCTGCTGAAAGACGCGTTTCAGCCGAATCTCGTTCAGACGCTGGAAAACAATCCGGCTTTCGTGCATGGCGGACCCTTCGCCAATATCGCGCATGGCTGCAACAGCCTTGTTGCGACGCGAACGGCCCTGCGGCTTTCGGATTACGTCGTGACCGAGGCAGGGTTCGGCGCCGATCTGGGGGCCGAGAAGTTTCTGGATATCAAATGCCGCCTGGGCGGGCTGTCTCCCTCAGCGACCGTTCTGGTCGCCACGATTCGGGCATTGAAAATGAATGGCGGCATCGCCAAGGCGGATCTGGGCAGTGAAGACCCGGAGGCCGTGACGCGCGGCTGTGCGAATCTGGGCCGCCATATCGAGAATCTGCGCGGTTTCGGCCTGCCGGTTCTGGTGGCTCTGAACCATTTCGACGGCGACACCGAAACCGAGATCGCGGCGCTGAAGGATTATTGCGCACAGCACGGCGTCAAGGTGGCCATTGCGCGTCACTGGGCGGAAGGTGGCGCAGGGGCCGAGGATCTTGCCCGAGAAGTTGTCGAACTGGTTGAGAGCGGGGCAGATTTTCATACCACCTATCCTGATGCCATGCCTTTGTGGCAAAAGATCGAGACGATCTGTACGCGCATCTACCGCGCCTCCCATGCCGAGGCGGCGCCGTCCGTGCGTGAACAGCTCGAGCAATGGGAACGGGCCGGCTACGGCGATTTTCCGGTCTGTATCGCCAAGACCCAATATTCATTCTCGACCGATCCGACATTGCGCGGAGCGCCCGAGGGCCATGTCATTCCGGTCCGTGAGGTCCGGCTGAATGCGGGCGCCGGTTTTGTCGTTGCGATTTGCGGTGAAATCATGACCATGCCGGGCTTGCCCCGCCGGCCTGCGGCGGAAAGCATCCGGCTTGACGGTGATGGGCAAATCGAGGGGCTTTTCTGACCGCAATCCCGCGGCCGACCAATGCCCGGCCATGCCCGGATATCGGCGCATGTTTGCGAAAGCACGAATATGTCAGGCCCATTCCGCCATTTCCGGCCATATCAGCCGGCGGTGGATGGTTGCCGCTACGCCTGCGCAGGCGTAACAAGGCGGAAACCATGACGAGGCCGATATGACCAAACCCGTGATCCTGTGCATTCTCGATGGCTGGGGAATTTCCGACCGACCCGGGCAGAGCGCGCCTGATCAGGCCGAGACGCCGAATTTCGATCGTCTGATGCGGGATTGCCCGAATGCGACCCTGACGACTTTCGGGCCGGATGTGGGGTTGCCTTCGGGGCAGATGGGCAATTCCGAGGTGGGCCATACCAATATCGGCGCGGGCAGGGTCGTTGCCATGGATCTGGGGCAGATCGATCTGGCGATCGAGGACGGAAGTTTTCAGCGGAACCGGGCGTTGGGCGATTTCATCGCGCGGATGAAGGAAACCGGGGGCACTGCTCATCTGATGGGACTTGTCTCGGATGGCGGGGTGCATGGTCATATCTCTCATATTCTTGCCGCGACCAGGGCGATCACCGATGCAGATGTTCCGGTGGTGATCCATGCCGTCACCGATGGGCGGGACGTTGCGCCGCAATCTGCGGAAATCTTCATGCGCGAATTACAGCAAAGCCTGCCGGAAAGAGCGCGGATCGGCACGGTGACAGGCCGCTATTATGCAATGGACCGCGATAACCGCTGGGACCGGATCGAACGCGCCTATCGCGCCATCGTAGCGGGGCAAGGCGAGGCGGCAGCGACTGCGGCGCAGGCGATTGCGGTTGCATATGCACGGGGCGAAACGGATGAATTCATCCAGCCTTTTGCAATAGACGGTTATAACGGGGCCCTGGACGCGGACGGGTTCTTCTGCCTTAATTTCAGGGCTGACAGGGCGCGGGAAATCCTGTCCGCGCTTGGCGATCCGCTATTTTCGGGATTCGAGCGTCATGACCGGCCCGATTGGGCTGCTTTTCTGGGGATGGTGGATTACAGCGAGCGTCATAACACCTTCATGACAACCGCTTATCCCAAGCGACAGGTGGTCAATACCCTTGGTGCCTGGATCGCCCGGAAGGGATTGCGGCAATTCCGGCTGGCCGAAACCGAGAAATACCCACATGTGACGTTTTTCCTTAACGGTGGTAAGGAAACACCGGAACCCGGCGAGGATCGCTTTATGCCGCAAAGTCCCAAGGTCGCGACCTATGATCTGGCGCCCGAGATGGCGGCGGATGAGGTTAGCGACAAGCTGGTCGAGGTGATCGGGGAAGGTTACGATCTGATCGTGGTGAATTACGCGAATCCCGATATGGTTGGGCATACCGGCAATCTCAACGCGGCCCGGCGTGCCTGTGAAGCGGTCGATAAGGGGCTGGGCCGGATGCTTGAGGCATTGGATGCCGCTGGCGGTGCGGCGGTCATCTGCGCCGATCACGGCAATTGCGAAACGATGATCGATCCGGAAACCGGCGGCCCGCATACCGCGCATACGCTTAATCCGGTGCCGGTCATCGTCTATAACGGGCCTGTATCGGCGCGATTGCATGATGGCAGGCTGGCCGATCTGGCGCCGACCGTGCTTCATCTCATGGGCGTGGATCAGCCCGCCGAGATGACCGGAAAAAGCCTGCTGGATCTCAAATGAAGCGGATCGGCCGTCTGATATATATCTGCGGAATTCTTGCGCTTCCGGCAGTTGGAACCGCGGCCGCCACCCCTGCCGATCAGGCCGTGGCCGAAGCGGAAGCGGCCGCGACTCAGCTTCGGGACGCCATGGGCAAACTGAGTCAGGCGGTCACTGCGGACGATCAGGTCGTGGCGCTGACCGAAGTCATCAGCGGCTATGAAAAGGGGCTGTCGTCACTGCGCGACGGGCTGCGTCAGGCCAGTGCGCGCGAGGCCGAACTTCGTGCGCAGTTCGAGGCGCAGCGTGACCGGCTGGCGCGGGTTCTGGGCGCGATGACATCGCTTCAGCAATCGCCCGAAACCGCGCTTTTGCTGCATCCCGACGGCGCATTGTCAAGTGCGCGGGCAGGGATGATCCTGTCCGATGTGACGCCCGGGCTGCGATCCGAGGCCGAGCGGTTGCAGGCGAAACTGGACGAAATCGCCACGGTGCGGGAATTGCAGTCCGGAGCCGCCGAGATGCTGGGAAGCGGCCTTGCTTCGGTCCAGGAGGCCCGGCGGCTTCTTGCCAGTGCGGTGACCGACCGTTCCACGATGCCGGTGCGCTTCGCGGATGAACCCGAGGAGGTTCAGAAACTGCTGGATGCCGCCCAAAGCCTTGACGATTTCGCCGCGGGCGTCAGTGCGCTGGAAAACGATATCGGTGCGCCGATGGACGATTTCGAAGGCGCGCAGGGCAGTTTGCAACTGCCTGTGGTCGGCTCGGTCAAGCGTCCCTACAATGAGCCCGACGCCGCAGGGGTCAGGCGTCCCGGCTGGGTGATCGCGACGCCGCCCGCGGCATTGGTGACGACTCCGTGGCCCGCGACGATCCGGTATCGCGGACCTTTGCTCGATTACGGCAATGTGATGATTGTAGAACCCGCAAAAGATTATCTTCTGATATTTGCTGGATTGTCGCAGGTCTTTGGCGAAGTCGGCGATGTCTTGCGCGAAGGCGATCCCGTCGGGCTGATGGGCGGCTCAGAGGCGCCGGCGCAGGAATTCGGGACGCAATTCGTTGCGAACGCCGCGCAAGGAGGTGATGCAGGACGGACGGAAACCCTGTATCTGGAATTGCGCAAGGGAACGGAAACACTGGACCCGGCGGACTGGTTCGTATTGAATCCGGTTGTCGATCCAGGGCAGAACTGAGGCAGGAAAGGCCATCATGAAACACTACCTTATCGCAGGTCTTGGCGGCGTTCTGGCCGGAGCTTTGATCACAACGCAATTCGCGGGACCGCTTGTCGCTCAGGAGACGGGCAGGAACAGCTCGATTTACGAGCAACTCGAACTTTTTGGAAATGTGTTCGAACGGGTGCGTTCCGATTATGTCGAGGTGCCGGAGGACAAGAAGCTGATCGAGGCGGCCATCAACGGAATGCTGACCTCTCTGGATCCGCACAGTTCTTTCCTGTCCGCGAATGATTACGAGGACATGCAGACCCAGACCCGGGGCAGCTTCGGCGGGCTGGGGATCGAGGTCAGCATGGAGGATGGGCTGATCAAGGTCGTCTCGCCCATCGACGATACGCCCGCCGCGCAAGCGGGGGTGAAATCCGGCGATTTCATTACCCATGTGGACGGTGAGTCGCTGATGGGGCTTACCCTGGACGAGGCCGTTGACACGATGCGCGGCCCGGTGGGAAGCGAGTTGACCATCACCATCCTGCGGGAGGGCGAGAATGAGCCCTTCGATGTCAAGATCACCCGCGACACGATCAAGCTGACCGTGGTCAAGACCCGGATCGAAGGGCATGCGATCATCCTGCGGGTTTCGACCTTCAATGACGAAACATATGACACGCTGAAGGCGGAAATCGAAAAGGCCGTGGAAGAGGCGGGCGGCATCGAGAAGGTCACCGGCTTCGTGCTGGATCTGCGCAACAATCCGGGTGGCCTGCTCAATCAGGCGATCAGCGTGTCGGATGCGTTCCTGAATGCCGGCGAGATCGTCTCGACTCGTGGGCGCAAGCCTGAAGAGAGCGAGAGATGGAATGCCGAAGAGGGCGATCTGGCGGAAGGCAAGCCGATGGTCGTGCTTATCAATGGCGGCTCGGCCAGTGCTTCCGAGATCGTCACCGGCGCGCTCAAGGATCATCGCCGCGCCATTGTCGTGGGCGAGAAAACATTCGGCAAGGGCTCGGTCCAGACGGTAATGCCAGTCACCTCGGAAAGCGCGATCCGGCTGACGACGGCCCTGTATTACACCCCGTCGGGACGCTCGATTCAATCTCTGGGCATTCAACCCGACATTATCGTGGCGCAGCCGAAACCCGCTCCGGAAGAGGAGGAGGGGGACGAGCCGCGCACCAATTCGAGTTTCAACCGCTCGGAAGCCGATCTTCGCGGTGCGCTGAACAACGACTCGATCAGCGACGATGAACGCAAGCAGATGGAAGAAGAAGCCGCCGAGGTCGAGGCGACCGCCAAGCTGCGCGAAGAGGATTATCAGCTTGCCTATGCGGTTGATGTGCTCAAGGGACTTGCGGCGGTGAATTTCAATGCGTCCCAGATCCCTGCCGACACGACTCCGGCAGTGACCGGCGAGGGTTCGGTGGATAACGAAGGGGCGGCCAACGAATGACCGGCGCTTCCGGACCGGAGGACCTGCCTTATCGGCCCTGCGCCGGGGTGGTGCTGCTTAATCGGGAAGGGTTGGTCTTCGCGGGTCAGCGTATCGACCGGCCCGATGCGTGGCAGATGCCTCAGGGCGGGATCGACAAGGGCGAAACACCGGCGCAGGCGGCGTTGCGGGAACTGACCGAGGAAACCGGGATCCCTGCCGACCGGGTGGAAGTGTTGGCCGAGACTCCTGACTGGGTCTATTACGATCTGCCCGCGGAACTTCTGGGCAAGGTCTGGAAAGGAAAATATCGCGGGCAGAGGCAGAAATGGTTTCTGCTGCGTTTTCTGGGCGAAGATGCCGATATTGATATCAGGACTGATCACCCGGAATTCGATCGCTGGTGCTGGATGGAAGCGGATGATCTGATTGCGCATATCGTGCCTTTCAAACAGGATGTTTATCGTCAGGTCTTCGCTGCCTTCCGCGATCCGCTGACAAAAAGCGGCGCTGCCTGACACCCCCCGTTCTCGAAGGATGAATCCTTGACCGATAGCCGTGACGTCACTGAAGAGGAACAGGCCCGCCATGCGCAGAAAATGGCGAAGATCAAGGCTGCGCGGGATCGGATGATGGCGGGCAAGACCGGTGAAAAGGGCTTGGTGATCGTCCATACAGGGCCGGGCAAGGGCAAATCCAGTTCCGGCTTCGGAATGATCATGCGCTGCATCGGACACGAGATGCCCTGCGCGGTGGTGCAGTTCATCAAGGGAAGCTGGGACACCGGAGAACGGCGGATATTGACTACGCATTTTTCCGAACTCTGCCAGTTTCACGTCATGGGCGAAGGGTTCACATGGGAAACGCAAGACAAGCGCCGCGATATAGAGGCCGCGGGCGCGGCATGGCGCCGGGCGCAGGAGCTGATCCGCGATCCGGCGATTCGCATGGTGCTGCTGGATGAGATCAATATCGCCTTCCGCAATGGCTACCTGGACCCGGCAGAGGTCGTTTCGTTTCTTGCGGATGAAAAGCCGCCCATGACCCATGTCGTGCTGACCGGACGCAATGCGCCGCCTGTTCTGATCGAGGCGGCGGATCTGGTCAGCGAAATTACGGTGATCAAACACCCCTTCCGCGAGGGGATCAAGGCTCAGCCCGGCGTCGAGTTCTGATCCCGGGGGGCTGACGGCTTGGATGATGCCGCCGCCTTTGTCCGTGGATTTCAAGCCAGTTCCGTGATGACGGTGGCTTCGTGCAGATGTTCGGACCAGAGCCTGTTACATTGAATCGGCAACGCCGGTTATTCACCTCCCGCGATGGCCGGAGGTGCTGCCCCCGGACCCTCGGGATATTTGAGTGAAGAAGCAAAGGGAGGGAAGGCGAGGCCGGGCAGGTATGGCATGCTCTGATCGCGTGGAATCAGCAATTCGGCACATTGACGGCCAGCCCACCCAGCGAGGTTTCCTTGTATTTCTCGCTCATATCCTCACCGGTCTGACGCATGGTTTCGATGGCGGAATCCAGTGGCACCAGATGGCTGCCATCCCCGCGCAGGGCCAGACTGGCCGCACTGACCGCCTTGATTGCCCCCAATCCGTTACGCTCGATGCATGGGACCTGCACCAGCCCTTTCACCGGATCGCAAGTCATGCCCAGATGATGTTCGAGCGCGATTTCGGCGGCATTCTCGATCTGGTGGGGCGTGGCTCCCAGCACGGCGGCCAGACCTGCCGCCGCCATAGCAGCGGCGCTGCCGACTTCGGCCTGGCAGCCGCATTCCGCCCCCGAGATCGAGGCGTTATGCTTGACCAGCCCGCCGATAGCGGCGGCGGTCAGCAGGAAATCCGGCAAATCGCGCTCGCTTGCGCCCGGCACATGATCCAGCCAGTAGCGGATCACGGCAGGCACCACCCCGGCGGCGCCATTGGTGGGGGCCGTGACGACCTGTCCGCCCGCCGCATTTTCTTCATTCACGGCCATGGCATAGGTGGACATCCAGTCATTGATGACATGTGGCGCAGTCAGATTCATGCCTCGCTCGGCCATCAGCTTCTCATGTATCCCGCGCGCGCGCCTGCGGACATGCAGCCCGCCCGGCAGGATGCCCTCGGTGCTTAGCCCACGCTCCATGCAATCGCGCATGACCTGCCAGATCCGCATCAGACCCTGACGCAATTCGGACTCGCTGCGGAAACTCAGCTCATTGGCGCGCTTCATTGCGGCTATGGATTTTCCCGACCGTTCTGCCATGTCCAGCATTTCTGAGGCATTGGCGAAAGGATAGGGAACTCTGGCTACCGCATCACTGCGGTCTTCGTTGCCTTTGCGGGCCAGCTCCTGATCGGTCAGCACGAAGCCGCCGCCGATCGAGTAATAGACCTGATGAAAAATCACATCGCCCTGCGCGTCTGTGGCCGACAGCGTCATGCCATTAGCATGACCGGGCAGGGGATTCTCGAAATCGAAGCAGAGGTCCCGTTCGGGGTCGAACTGCAATTCGCCCAGTCCGTCAACGATCAGTACGCGCTTTTCGCGATTGGCTGCCAGTACTGTTTCGGCGGCATCGGCATCCATCGTCTCGGGGACGAAACCGGCCAGCCCAAGGATCGTCGCCCGGTCGGTCGCATGTCCCTTGCCTGTGAAGGCGAGGCTGCCATGCAGGCTTGCCCGCAGCCCATGCGGCTGGAATGGGCTGTTCCGCAATGCTTCGAGGAACCGCGCACCGGCCACCATTGGGCCCATGGTATGCGACGAAGACGGGCCAACGCCGATTTTGAACAGATCGAATACCGACAAGAACATGAATCGCCTTTCATTCCCGCCTGATGCGGATTGAACGCCATGTAATCAGCCCGCGCGCCAAAGCTCCATGCCGGATGCGACGGACTGGCATGCGAATTGCGACATGGCGTCGGAAACCTTCTGCCTATATTGTAAGCAGTGAGCGTGAAATTTAAGCAACGCCTCGCATCCTCGATATGGGAAGGCCGAGGCTGCGGGGCAAGCACTTGCGGCGAGCCCGTGGCGGGACGAAGGAACAGGATATGCAATCACCCGATCCGATCATTCTTGGCGAAACGCGACTGGGCATGCCTGTCTTTCTGGCGCCGATGGCCGGAATCACCGATCTTCCGTTTCGCCGTATCGTGGCGCGGTTCGGGGCGGGTTTGCTGGTCAGTGAGATGGTCGCTTCTACCGAAATGGTGACGCCGCGCCCCTCGACGCGGGCGGCGGTACGGGCAAAGGCATTGACCGAAGGGGGCCTGCCCGTATCGGTACAGATCGCAGGGCGCGAGGCCGCAGCCATGGCCGAGACCGCGCGGATCGTTCAGGGAATGGGCGCGCGAATCATCGATATCAATATGGGCTGTCCGGCCAAGAAGGTGACAGGCGGGTTGTCGGGGGCGGCCCTGATGCGTGATCTTGACCACGCGCTTGGGCTGATCGACGCCGTGGTGGCGGCGGTTTCCGTTCCGGTGACCCTGAAGATGCGGCTGGGTTGGGATGACAGTAGCCTGAATGCTGCCGAACTTGCGCGGCGTGCGGCGGATGCCGGGATACGGATGCTGACCGTGCACGGCCGAACCCGGGCGCAGTTCTACAAGGGTTGCGCGGATTGGACGAAAATTGCAGCGGTTGCGAATATCCCGAACCGTCCGCCACTGGTCGCGAATGGCGATGTGGTCTGCGCGGCATCCGCGCGGGCGGCGTTGGCGGCCTCAAGGGCGGATGCGGTCATGGTCGGGCGCGGTGCACAGGGCGCGCCCTGGCGGCTGGCGCAGATCGCGCATCAGCTTTGGAATGCGCCCGCCCCCAGGATTCCACGCGGCGCGGCGTTGGCAGAACTGGTCGAAGAACACTATGAAAACATGCTTGATTTCTACGGGTCCGAATTGGGGCTGCGGGTCGCCCGCAAACATCTGGGCTGGTATGCCGAGGCGAACAATGCCCCTCTTCGCGCTGAAATGCTGCGCGCGCCCAGCGCCCCTGAAACCATCGCCCTGATCCGCCGCGCCTTCGCCGACGCGCCGGGGCAGGCGGCGGAACGGGTTGCGGCATGACAAGTGCCCGCTCGGTCGATTTCCGCCAGGCGGTTCCCGGTCCGGGCTGGATGCAATTGCCGATGCCGGCGCTGATCATTGACCGGCAGGGGCGCGTGGCAGAGATGAACGACGCCGCCGAGATATGGCTGAACATGTCGCGCAATTCAACGCTGGGCAAACCGCTGGACGGTGATGGCATGATCGCGCGGTTGCGTATCCGGCCGTCGCTGCAACCGCTGTTCAACCGGGTGATCGCAAGCGATGATGTGCTGCATCAGCCTGGCGTGCATTTTGAAATAGGCGACCGGGCGGGTGGACATGAAACGCGACCCGCCTCGGTCCATGCCGGACCGGTAGAGGGGTTTCCGGGCGCGATTTCGATCCTGATCGTGCCCGAGGGTGGCAGCGGGATGCAGTATCAAAGCCGCGCCGTCCGCTCTGCCGCCAGAAGCGCCATCGGCATGGCCGAAATGCTGGCGCATGAGATCAAGAACCCGCTGGCCGGGATCAGGGGCGCTGCGCAGCTCATGGCGATAAACGCCTCGCCCGAGGATCGTGAAATGGCCGAACTGATCGTCAGCGAATCCCGGCGGATCGTTACGCTGCTCGAACAGGTCGAGCGTTTCGGGGATACCTCGCCCCCGGATCTTCAACCGGTGAATATCCATGATGTGCTTGAAAAGGTCCGGCATTCGGCGCGGGTCGGTTTTGCAAGAAAGGCGCATATCGTTGCGGATTACGATCCCTCACTGCCCCTTGCGCTTGCCGATGCGGATCAACTCATGCAGGTCTGCCTGAATCTCGTCCGAAACGCCGCTGAGGCATTCGGCAAGGGGCAGGGAGGTACCATCCGGCTGCGCAGCTCTTATGATCATGTGCTGCGCCTGCCGCCCGAGGACGCGTGGCCCCAGGGCCGGGCCCTGCCGCTCCAGATCGAGATCGAAGATGATGGCCCGGGCCTGCCCGAAGCCATCGCCGAGCAGGTGTTCGAACCATTCGTATCCGGGCGCGAGAATGGCACCGGGCTGGGTCTGGCACTGGTCAGCAAGATCGTGACCGATCACGGCGCATTGATCCGGGTGGACAGCAGGCCCGGACGCACGTTGTTTCGCATTTCACTTCCCAAGGCATAAGGACCAGACCTCATGGACGGAACCGTTCTGATCGCCGATGACGACCGCACAATCCGCACGGTGCTGACGCAGGCATTGACGCGGGCGGGTTGCCGGGTACACGCGACCGGCAGTCTCTCGCAATTGTCGAAATGGGTCGAGGAAGGTCGCGGCGATCTGGTGATTACCGATGTGATGATGCCGGATGGCAACGGGATCGATCTGATCCCCCGGATCCGCGGGCAGCGGCCCGATCTGCCCGTTATCGTTATCTCGGCGCAGAATACGATCGTCACGGCGATCCGGGCAACCGAAGCGGCGGCTTTTGAATATTTGCCCAAACCCTTCGATCTGCCGGATCTGATGACCAAGGCCGGTCAGGCATTGTCCCGCAGGCCGCGAAAATCCGATCCAGCACTTGAAAGCCCGTCGCCGCGCGAAGGTGCCGATCCGGCCATGCCTCTGATTGGCCATGCGCCTGCCATGCAGGCATTGTTCCGCATGGTTGCGCGAGTGCTGAACGCGGATCTGCCGGTGCTGATCGCCGGAGAGCCCGGCACCGGGAAATCGATCATTGCCCGCAGTTTCCACGATCTTTCAGACCGCAGCGGCAACGATCATGCCGTTCTGACCCCTGCGGACGCGGGTGAGGATACCTTTGGCCGCATCATCGAAAAAACCCGTGGCGGTACGATCATCATAGAAAACCCGTCCTCTTTCGATCAAGCGGGGCAGGCGCGGTTGATCGGCCTGATCGAAACGCTGGAGGCTGGGGCAGAGCGTGCAAATTTGCCACGGTTGATCAGTACGGCAGGCGCGGATCCGCAACGTGAAATGTTGGCGGGCAGTTTGCGCTCGGATCTCTATTACCGGCTTGCCGGCGTCACGATTTCGGTTCCGCCCCTGCGCGCCCGGGTGGACGATATCCTGCCGCTGGCCGATCATTTGCTTGCCCGCGCTGCCGTGCAGGGTTTGCCGGAACGAAAACTGTCGGAGGCGGCGGCGGGAATCCTGCGGGTATATTCCTTCCCCGGAAATGTGCGCGAACTCGAAAACCTGATGCGCCGTCTTGCACTCACGGCATCGGGCCCCGAGGTTTCGGCGGATGAGCTGCGCGAAGCGCTGGATCAGCCGCGCGGCCATGATGCTGCGGTTGCGCCGGACGCGGGTACAGGTGGGATTTCGGTGACCAGCGCGCCGCTTTCCGACATGGTCGAGGCACATCTGCGCCGCTATTTCGACCTGCATGGCGGTGAATTGCCGCCTCCTGGCCTTTACGAACGCATATTGCACGAATTCGAACGGCCGCTGCTTGAGGTCGCATTGGATGCGACGGGGGGAAATCAGCTTAAATGTGCCGATCTTCTTGGGATTAATCGCAATACGCTGCGCAAGAAGCTGACAGATCTAAATATCGAGGTGACACGCCGCCGCAAACTGATGTAAAACCGCCACATGAAGTGGTGCCTGAGTCACGGCGCTGCAACAGTCAAGCCGCGATAGACGGCTAGCGGAGGTTAGGGCGGGTCCGTGTCCGGGCTGAGTTGGGATAGTTTGGCGCAAATCCGGCTTGGCCGGCAGTGGCGCGGCGTTGTATTCTGGAGCCTGCTGACTGCTGGTGGCCTGTTGATGCTGGCGACGCTGGCGGTTCTGGGGCCGATCAATATCGATGCGCAAGGGCAGTCCCTTCGCACGGTCTTGCTGCTTGATCTGTTTTATCTGATCATCCTGATTGTCGTCGTGATCGCCCGGATGGCGCGGTTGATTACGGCCCGGCGCCATTCCGGCAATGCGGGCGCGCGGCTGCATCGAAGACTTGTGCTTGTGTTTGCCGGTCTGGCGCTTGTCCCGACGGTTCTGGTCGCGTTATTCGCAGGCTTTCTTGTCAATATCGGGCTTGAAGGATGGTTCTCGGAGCGGGTGCAGCAGGTGGTTACCAATTCCCAGGCGGCCGCCGAAGCCTATCAGGAAGAACATCGCCGGGATCTGACCGAGGACGCCCATGCTCTGGCAGGTGTATTGGTGCAGGCGGGGCGCGCCAATCCGCTGATTGACGATGGCGAGATGCGGCAGCTTCTGGTGCAGGGGCAATCGCTGATCCAGCGCGGTCTGCGCGAGGCTTATATCATCGATGGTTCGGGCGAGATCCGTTCGCGTGGCGAACGCAGTTATCAGTTCTGGTACGAGGCGCCGGGCAGCGAACAGCTTGACGAGGCCCAGTCCGATGGGCTGGTCCTGATCGAAGACTGGGAGAATAACGAGTTCCGGGCGCTTGTCGCCTTGCCGCCGCTGGCGGATCGCTATCTCTATGTGACCCGCGATGTCGATGGCAATCTGCTGGGGCTTCTTGACGAGACCCGCGCCACGGTCGGCGACTACCGGCAATTGAAAGAGACGCGCGGTCAAGTGCTGTTCGAATTTTCTCTGGTCTATCTTGGTTTCGCATTGCTGTTGGTTGCGGCTGCGGTCTGGATGGGCCTGTGGTTCGCAAGCCGTCTGTCGCGCCCGATCGGCCTTCTGGCGGATGCAAGTGAACAGGTTGGTCGCGGCAATCTGGATCTTCAGGTGCCCGAACTGGATACCGGGGACGAGATTCAGATACTTGGGCAAAGCTTCAACCGTATGACACGGCAACTCAAGACGCAGCGCGAAGAGCTGGTGGAAAGCTATCGCGCTTCGGACGAACAGCGGCGGCTATTCGACAATGTGCTGAGTTCGGTGACATCCGGGGTTATTGGGCTTGATCCGCAGGGGGGGATCGATTTCCTGAACCGTTCGACCATCCGCCTTCTGGGCCTTGATCCGCAGCGTGACATCAACGCTTTGCTTTCGACGGCGGTGCCGGAATTTGCACCACTGTTCCAGCGTCTTTCCGGCTCTGTCGCCGAAACCTTGCAGGACGAGGTGCGCCTGACACGCGACGGGCAGCTGCAAAGCCTTCTGGTGCGGATGGCGGTTCGGCGTGCGGGGGATGGCGGGCTTGAAGGCTTCGTGGTGGCTTTCGACGACGTGACCGAACTGGTCAGTGCCCAGCGGATGGCCGCATGGGGCGACGTCGCGCGGCGCGTGGCCCATGAGATCAAGAATCCCCTGACCCCCATTCAGCTTTCGGCCGAACGTTTGCGGCGCAAACTGACTCCGCTTGCCGATCCCGAGGAAAAGGCTGCGTTGGATCAATATGTCGATGTCATCATCCGCCAGACCAACGATTTGCGCCGGATCGTCGATGAGTTCAGCCGCTTTGCCCGGATGCCGGAGCCGGACCGCAGCGAAGTCGATCTTGCGGCGCTGTTGCGTGAAGCCGTGCTGCTTCAACAGGATGCGCTGCAAGGGGCAATCGAAGCGAGTATCCCGGAAGAGCCGGTCGTCGTGGACTGTGACCGGGGCATGCTGAGCCAGGCATTCACGAACTTGCTTAAGAATGCAGGGGAAGCCGTTGAAGAACGGGCAGAATCTTCTCCTGACGGCTGGCATCCGCGGGTTGCCGTCACGATGAAGACGGGTTCGGATTTCGTCACGATCCGCATCATCGACAACGGGCCCGGTCTGCCCGCGGACCGGTCGCGTCTGTTCGAGCCCTATGTGACGTTGAAATCGCAGGGAACCGGACTGGGATTGCCGATCGTCAAGAAAATCGTCGAGGAACATGGCGGCAGCCTTGCCCTGACGGATGCTCCGGATCGTGACGGCGCCATGGCCGAGATCCGGCTTCCGCGAGAGCGGAACCCGATACGTGGCAAGCAACGTAAACCCAAAGAGAAAGACGAGGCAGGTGTGATATGAGCGATATTCTGATCGTCGATGACGAGCGCGACATCCGCGAACTGATCGCCGATATTCTGAAGGATGAAGGCTTCGCGACCCGGACGGCCGCGAATTCCGATGAGGCGGTCGCGGCGCTGAATGACGGGGAACCCGCGCTGATGATCCTTGATATCTGGCTGAAAGACAGCCGGATGGACGGGATCGACATTCTCAAACAGGTCAAGCGCGACAATCCCGACGTTCCGGTGATCATCATTTCGGGCCACGGCAATATCGAGATCGCGGTCGCCGCCATCAGGCAGGGCGCCTATGATTTCATCGAGAAACCGTTCAATATCGACCAACTCATGGTAGTCATCAATCGCGCGATGGAAACCAGCCGTTTGCGGCGCGAGAACAGTTCCCTCAAACGCGGGGACAGCCGTCCGACCGAGATGATCGGTCATTCCGTTGCCTTCAAGCGGCTGCGCGACAATCTGGACAAGGTAGCCAAGTCGAACGGCCGTGTCATGCTGGCAGGAGAGCCGGGAACCGGCAAGGAACTCGCCGCGCGTTATATCCACGCCAATTCCCCTCGCGAAACCGCCTCCTTCATCACGGTCTCATGCGCCGCGATTGAACCCGAGCGCATGGAAGAGGTGTTGTTCGGTCGTGAAAGCCCCGAACGCGGAGTCGAGCCGGGGCTGCTGGAACAGGCGCATGGCGGGGTGATCTATTTCGATGAGGTCGGGGATATGCCCCTTGGGACCCAGCCCAAGATCCTGCGCGTCCTGACCGAGCAGCAATTCACCCGCGCGGGCGGCTCGGACAAGGTGCGGGTGGATCTGCGGGTGATTTCTTCGACCAATCGTGACCTGCCGGCCGAAATCGCGGCTGGCCGTTTCCGGCAGGAGCTTTACGACCGCCTGAACGTGGTTCCGCTTGCCGTCCCCTCGCTTGCAGAGCGGCGCGAGGATATCGGGCCGCTGGCATTGCATTTCATCGAGCAGTTTCAGAAGCATCAGGGATTGGTTGCCCGGGAATTGCCGGATGAAACCATCGCCGCGCTTCAAGCCATGCGCTGGCCGGGCAATATCCGCCAGTTGCGCAATGTGATCGAGCGCGTCCTGATCCTTGCCGAGGAAACCGGATCGATCAAGCCGTCCGAGCTTGAGCCGCAAGGGGCCACGCCCGACAACAGCGATGCCCTGAGCCTTGGTCCGCAGGTGATCGCCATGGCACTGCGCGAAGCGCGCGAGATGTTCGAACGCGAATATCTGCTTGCCCAGATCAATCGCTTCGGCGGCAATATCAGCCGCACAGCGCAGTTCGTCGGGATGGAGCGCAGCGCGCTGCACCGCAAGCTGAAGTCCCTTGGCGTTGTCGGCGGCGTTCGCAACGATGAAGAGATGATCGGCGGAAAGTAATGCGGAGGCGGCAGCTTTCGCGGCTGGATCCGGGCCGGTCTTACGGGGTCCACCGCAGGAAATTGGCGATCAGGCGCAGGCCGATCTTTTGTGATTTCTCGGGGTGGAACTGAGTGCCGACGATATTGTCGCGACCAACCACCGCCGTAACCGCGCCGCCATAGTCGACATGGGCCAGAAGATGCCGGGGCTCGGCCACGCGGAATTGCCAGCCATGCACGAAATAGGCGTGATCGCCCGTGCTGATACCCTCAAGTACCGGGTGCGGTCGGTCGACCACCAGATCGTTCCAGCCCATATGAGGCACCTTAAGCCCCGGTGCATTGATCGCTTCCACCTCTCCGCCGATCCAGTCCAGCCCCGGCGTTTCCCGATATTCGTAACCACGGGTTGCCAGCATCTGCATGCCGACACAAATTCCCATGAAGGGAATGCCACGCCCAAGAACGGCTTCGCGCAAGGCTTCAGCCATGCCATCGACCTCGCCCAGTGCCGTGCGACATGCGGGAAAGGCCCCGTCGCCGGGCAGAACGATCCGGTCGGCCCGGGCTGCGATGTCCGGATCCGAGGTCACGATCACCTCGGCGCCCGCATCGCGGCCCATAAGCTGAAACGCCTTGGCCGCCGAATGCAGATTGCCGCTGTCGTAATCGATCAGGGCAACCCGCATCACAACGCGCCCTTGGTGGAAGGCAGTGCGTCCGACATGCGGGGATCAGGCTCGACCGCTTCGCGCAGGGCGCGGGCAACCGCCTTGAAGCTGGCTTCGGCGATATGGTGACTGTTGATCCCATGCAGCCGGTCGATATGCAGGGTGATGCCGCCATGCGTGGACAGGGCCTGAAAAAACTCTCGCACCAGTTCGCAATCGAATGTGCCGATCTTCGGACTGGGAAAATCAACATTCCAGATCAGATATGGCCGTCCTGACAAATCCAGCGCGGCTCGCAGAAGCGCGTCATCCATGGCCAGATGAAAGCTGCCATACCGCCGGATCCCGATCTTGTCCCCAAGTGCCCGCACCAAGGCCTGCCCGATGGCGATACCCGTATCCTCGACGGTGTGATGATCGTCGATATGCAGGTCGCCATCCGCACGGATCGTCAGATCGATCAGCGAGTGGCGCGATAGCTGGTCCAGCATGTGATCGAAGAATCCCACACCGGTCCGGTTGTCATATTGGCCGGTGCCGTCGAGATTCAGCGTGACCTCGATTTTCGTCTCGGCGGTCTTGCGGGTGATCGTGGCCTTGCGCATGGAGTTCCCTTTCATATCGGGGCGCTTATAGGACGGGCGCGGCCATCAGCCAAGATGCACCTGACCTTCCGGATAGCGGACGCGGGGTGTCACCCGCGCGGCAAGGAAGAAGCCAAGCGTCAGAGGTCCGACCCGTCCCAGAAACATTATCATGATGATGATTGTCCGGCCTAATCCATCCAGTTCTGATGTATACCCGCGTGACAGGCCGGCATTTCCGAAGGCCGAGACAACCTCGAAACCGATCGCCAGAAAATCACCATCCTGGGTGGCCAGCATCAGGAATGTTGCGGAAAACACCAGAACGACGGCAATGGCGATCAGCGCCATGACCTTCAGCACCTCTTCCAGCCCGATCGAGCGCCCGAAGGCCCAGATTTCGGTCCGGCGGCGGAAGAAAGCCAGCGTTGCCAGCAGCATGACCACAAGTGTCGTGACCTTGATACCTCCGGCCGTCGAGGTCGATCCGCCACCGATCACCATCAATGCCATGTAAAGAAGCGAGGTCGACTCATGCAACGCGCCGGTATCGATGGTGACAAAACCCGAGCTTCTCGGCGTCACTCCGTGAAACCATGCCAATGTCATACGCGCCGCAACGCTGTCATAGGCTCCAAGCGTGTGCGGATTGTTCCATTCCAGAAGGGCGGTCAATCCTACGCCCACCACGATCAGCGCGGCGCTTCCAACCAGCATCAGCCGCGTATGCAGCGACCAGCCGTGCCAGAATCTTTGGTGGAAGATATCCGAGATGACGACATAGCCGATGCCTCCGGTGATGAAGAGCAGGGGGATCACGCTGTTCACTACGGGGTCGGTCGCATATGCTGTCAGCCCTTGCGGAAAGGTCGAGAATCCCGCGTTGTTGAAAGCCGAGATCGAATGAAAGATCGCATGCCACAGCCCCGGTCCCAGTCCGGTGCTGGGAACGAAGGCCAAGCATAGCAGTAACGCACCGGCAATCTCTGCCAACAGCACGACACGGAATATCGTTTTTACGAGCTGGATCAGCCGCTTGTAGGAAGTCTGTTTCAGATCCTCGCGCAGATAGGTGTGATGGGTGATGCCCAGCGGGACACCCAAAGCGGTCAGGACCAGCACGGCGAAGGTCATCAGCCCCAGCCCGCCAAGCTGTATCAGCAGCAGGATCACCAGATGACCCCAGAATGTCAGCATTTCCGCAGTATTGATCACTGCCAGTCCGGTCACGGTGACCGCCGAGGTCGAGGTGAACAGCGCATCGCTGATACTGATCGCCTCATGTGTCATGAATGGTAATTTCAGGGCCGCCGCGCCCAGAAAGATCAGCGTCATATAGGAAATGGCCAGCACGGCGGGCGGAGGTGTCCGTCCAAGCCAGGATTGCACAGCCCGGCGCAGGCGAGGCGTCACAGCTGGTCGCCGAATTGCGTCAGCTCCGCCCGTTTGCCCAGCAGCAGCAGCCGGTCATTGGTCAGCAGCCCCGGATCCTCCCCGTGCAGATCGACATATTCGGTGCCACGCATGATGCCCAATGCGGTAATCCCCTCGCCGAACGGCAGCTCCGAAAGCTTCCCGCCTTCCCGCCTTTCGGGGATCAGCAGATTGACCACCGAGAAACCGTTGCCCAGATTGATGTAATCCTGCACCGCCGGGTTGTTCAGCATTTGCGCGGTATGCTGTCCCATCTCGGTTTCAGGCAGAACGACCCGGTCCGCGCCGATCTTCGAAAGAATGCGGTGATGGGTGCGGTTCAGCGCCTTGGCCCAGACCGTTTCTACCCCGATCAGACGGAGATTCATGGTGGCAATAATGCTGCTTTCCAGATCGTTGCCGATCGAGACCAGCCCGACATCATATTGCCCCGCCCCGGCTTCTCGTAGTGCGCCTTCGTCCGTGGCGTCCAGAATAACGACATTCGAAAGCTGTTCGGCCAGCGTCGCGACCCGTTGGTGATCCTTGTCGATGCCCAGAACCCGGTTTCCGAATCGCGCCAGCTCGGTTGCGACCACACCGCCGAAAGAGCCAAGGCCGACTACGACGAAAGTTCTGTTTTGTTTGCCCATCGGGTCCCCGACCGAATGTCAAATGCCTTGCATTCTGGATCTGCGCTGCAAGAAAGGTCAAGACGAAGCGGGGTAGAGTCGCTTCTGCCGTCTAACATGTCGTTATTTTGGCTTTTTTTGCAGCCCCTGGGTCATTGTGATACGAATGTGAATAGTGAGTGAGCGTTGTGTGAGGTTTTCCGATCGATAGCAACGCTGAATCGACCCGATCGACACATAATGAGAAAGGGACGCATGTCAGATCAAACTCCAAACCCGCCCGGTAAGGACCCTAAAAAGGGACATAAAGGCCGCCCCGGCGATGAGCGGCGAGAACGCGAAGTTCTGAGCGGTCGCCACGAACCGGAGCCAATGCCCGATACTGGCCAAGAGGCTATGCCAGCGCCGGAAGGGCCGACCGAGATCATCAAGACATCATTTCAGGTCGGACAGGATAATATCGAGGGTGAAGCACCGTTTCCGTTCGATATTCATAATCCGGTCTTTGTGATTTCCGCAGGCGCGGTTGTTCTCTTTACGGCCATTACGATCATCCTGCAATTTGCTACATCCGTTCCGCCGATAGACGGCGCGGAGCAGGTAAGTGGCGTGCAGGTGGCATTCGAAGGAGTGCGCGATTGGGTAACATCGACTTTTGACTGGTTCTTCCTGATTGCAGGCAACATCTTTGTGTTGCTTTGCCTTGGGCTGATCGTGACGCCTCTGGGCAAGGTCCGCCTGGGCGGGCCCGAAGCAACGCCAGACTTCACGATGATCGGCTGGTTCTCGATGCTTTTTGCTGCCGGTATGGGCATCGGCCTGATGTTTTATGGCGTCAGCGAACCGCTGGGGCATTTCCAGGCCGCCTTCACTGGCCCGGTCGTGGAAAACGGCGTGCGGACGGATTGGGCGCCTCTTGGCGGCGCCGCCGGGGACGAGGCTGCCGCGCGGAGTCTGGGTATGGCGGCGACGATCTTCCATTGGGGGCTTCATCCCTGGGCGATCTATGCTGTGGTGGCGCTGTCGCTTGCGCTGTTTGCCTATAACAAGGGCCTGCCCTTGACGCTGCGCTCGGTAT
This sequence comes from Paracoccus wurundjeri, assembly GCF_030678915.1. Classification (GTDB taxonomy): domain Bacteria; phylum Pseudomonadota; class Alphaproteobacteria; order Rhodobacterales; family Rhodobacteraceae; genus Paracoccus; species Paracoccus onubensis_A. The sequence goes on from NZ_JAUUTZ010000020.1 coordinate 81,045, forward strand.
TCCATCCGTTGCTTGGGGAGTCCGTCTGGGGCTGGCCGGGGCATATTATCGATGTAATGGCAGTGCTGGCGACCCTGTTCGGTCTTGCGACTTCGCTGGGTATCGGGGCCGAGCAGGCAGCGGCCGGGTTCGCGTTTCTTGGCATGTTTGAAGCAAGCGATACCGCTAAGGTGGTTCTGATTGTAGCGATTACCGCCGTGGCAACCATGTCGGTGGTCCTTGGCGTCGAAAAAGGTGTCAAGCGCCTGTCCGAGCTGAATATGGGTTTGGCGGTAATACTGTTGTTCTTCATCATCCTGGTCGGACCAACCGGCGAGATTATCGGCGGTTTCTTCAGCAGCCTGGGTGCTTATGCAAAGGAAATCGTGCCACTGTCGAATCCGTTCGGGCGCGATGACGACAATTTCCGCCATGGCTGGACGGCGTTTTACTGGGCATGGTGGATCAGCTGGTCTCCCTTTGTCGGCATGTTTATCGCCCGCGTGTCGCGTGGCCGCACCGTGCGCGAATTCCTGATCGCCGTGCTGATCGTGCCGATGCTGATCTCGGTTCTGTGGATGACTGCGCTTGGCGGCACCGCGATTACCAAGACGATCGAAGGGATTAGCACCATCGGCGACGCGGCGCTGGAAATCCAGTTATTCGAGATGCTGCTGCATCTGCCGCTGACCACCATCACCAGTGCGGTGGGGATCATTCTGGTCATCGTATTCTTCGTGACCTCGTCCGATTCCGGTTCATTGGTGATCGATACGATCTCGGCGGGTGGCAAAGTCAATGCGCCGGTTCCGCAGCGGATTTTCTGGTGCACGATCGAGGGTGTCGTGGCGCTTGCCTTGTTGTTGGGCGGCGGTCTGGGCGCCTTGCAGGCGATGGCGGTTTCGACCGGCTTGCCCTTTACGCTGGTGCTGCTTGGCGCAAGCTGGGCGACGGTCAAAGGGCTGCTTGCAGAGCGGCGAGAACTTGCCTGAATTTACCTTCTTAGAGATCGGAACGGGCGGGATTTTCCTGCCCGTTCTTGTTTTATTGTCTTATGGGTGCGAAAACCGGGAATAACGATTCCGAAGGACTGCCAAGATGAGCGATATTGCCGCCAGTGAACGCCGCCTCAGCGCTGCACTCGACCGGATGGATCAGCTTCTGGATTCGAGCGTTTTTCCGGGGGAAAGAACCGGAGCTGTCATCCCGGATCCGGATATTAGCCAAGAACTCGCAGCGGTAAGGGCAGAGAATGCGCAACTCCGCGCCGAGATCGACGAATTGCGCCGGGCAGGAGAATCCGTCGCTGCCACAACTTCCGAGGCCGCGGTTGACGAACGTCTCGCAGACGCGGGCGAGCAGGCGGCCCGGCTTGCAGCGGCGAATGACGATCTGGCTGCGGCCAACCAGGCCCTGATCGAGACTGTCTCGGGGCAGGGCGATGCGGATGCGGTTACCTCGATCCGGCAGGCTTTGGAGGCCGAACTGGAAGCGTTGCGTGCGGCGCGTGCTGCCGAGATTTCCAACCTTGGTGATATCATCATGGAACTTGAAAGGCTGCTGCCCGATGATGATGGGGTATCGGCATCCGGTGGGCACACGGAAGGGGATGCGGATCGGACCGGGGCGGGCGGTGCTGCCGAGAATCGGCAGGGTGTCTTTTCCGCGGTTTACGATGATGCATCCAATGACGGTGACGATACCGGGCAGGAGGACAAGTAAATGGCGGAAGTGGAATTCACGATTGGCCACAAGGAATACCAGCTTCGCGCTCAGGATGGCGAAGAACGGTTGCTTGAACGGGCTGCCGCGGTGCTGGATAACGAAGCGCGGCAAATCCTCGAGCAAGCGGGGCGTATGCCGGAACCGCGCCTTCTGCTGCTTGCTGGTCTGATGCTGGCGGACCGTTTCGTATCGCTGGAAGCCCGGGCGGAGAAGGCCGAACGCCTTGCCAACCGGCTGCAATCCAATCCGGCGCGGGTTGAGGTGCCGGTCATTCCCGCAGATCTGAAGGAAGCGATGGCCGAACTTGCCGCTCGCGCCGAATCCCTGGCCGAGCGGCTGGAGGAGCAGCGGGCGGGCTGATATCCTTCATCTGCCTTCGTCACCGGACATCCGATGTGATGGCCACTGACCGGAGACGGCCGCGTTAACCCTTGCCCAGAAATGCCGCCAATGTTTCGGCGACCGCTTCGGGTGCATCCGCATGCATCCAGTGTCCCGCATGTTTGATGCGCAGTAATCGGGCCTGCGGGAAATAGCTGCGGATCGCGGCCTCGCCCGCATCATCCACGTAATCAGACTCGGCTCCGTTCATGAACAGGGCCGGGCCGTCGAAACTGCCTTTCGGCAGATCCTCGGGCCAGCCGGTCGCCCGGTCCATGTCGTCCCGCAGGGCCGGCAGGTTCAATTGCCATCGCGGCGGATCGGATTTCAGATCGAGCGATTGCAAAAGAAACGCGCGCAATCCGTCACTATGGATATGCTCGGCCAGTCTGCGGTCGGCTTCGCTGCGGCGATCCACGCCGTTCAGATCGATGGCTTCCATCGCATCGATCAGATGGGTCTGGCTATGGTCATAGGTTACTGGCGCGATATCCATTACCACCAGTTTGCGGATCAGCTCGGGACGGGTCAGGGCCAGCATCATGGCGGCCTTGCCGCCCATCGAATGCCCGGCCAGATCGGCGCGTCCGCCCTGTGCCTCGATCACCTCGGCCAGATCACCCGCCATCGCGGCATAGCTGTGATCGGGAGTGTGGGGGCTGTCGCCGTGATTGCGCTGATCAACAAGGATGACCCTGCGATGTTCGCTGAGCCGGCGAGCGATCGCGCCGAGATTCCGCCCTCGTCCGAACAGACCATGCACCAGCAATATCGGCAGGCCCTGATCCTGCCCGGAAACGGTGAAATGCAGCTTCATATCTGTGATCCTAAGATGTCTGGCGCGTCCTTGCCATCCCGTTTATGACATTGCCATGAGCCGGAATGCACATTCAATCGATGATGTCCGTGAAATGAGCCACGAGATCGCGCGCCTGATGGCCGAGCGACTTGGCGGGATACGGCGGGGTGAAATGCCGGACATGCAGGTGATGCTGCGCCGCCGGGGCGGGTCTCTGCCGCGGAAACAGCGGCGGGCGGCAAGAGTTCTGGCCGAGGCGGAATTGCATAGCGCGCAACCGAAGATCGCCCGTCAGATGGATCTGAACGCCATTAGCCGGGCTTACAATTCCCTGACCGATTATCTGTTGCCTTTGGGCGGGATGAGCCGCTGGCGCAATCGGCTCCTGAATTTTGCTGCCTCTGTGACCCTTGGCCTGATCGTAGTCGCTGCGGTTGTGATCTGGCTTCTGGTCGAACGCGGATATCTTTGATCTGCAATTCCTGCAATGCAGCCTTGTCTGTGATATGCCTTGCCAATGCTGCGGCGCAGCATGATTGTGGCGCCGAAGCAGAAAGGATGCTCGATGAGTGATTCGCAGAATTTGCGGCCTGCCATTCTGGCCCTCGCATTGGGCTCGTTTGCGATCGGTACCTCTGAATTTGCGGCGATGGGGCTATTGCCGTATTTCGCCGCCGATCTTGGAGCGACCGAGCCTCAGGCCGGACATGTCATCAGTGCCTATGCGCTGGGTGTGGTGGTCGGTGCGCCGCTGACCTCGATCCTTGGGGCCAGGCTGCCACGCCGGCGCTATCTTGCGGTACTGATGGCATTTTACGGAGTGATGAACCTGCTGGCTGCGGTCCTGCCCGGGCTGGCAGTCCTGACCGGCACGCGGTTTCTGGCCGGGTTACCGCATGGCGGTTTCCTGGGCGTGGCGATGCTTTATGCGGCAGATGCTCTGCCGCGCGAACATCGGGCAAGGGGAGCCGCGCAGATTATTCTGGGGCTGACCGTCGCAAATATCGCCGGCGTGCCGCTGGCCGGGGCTTTGGGGCAGGGGATCGGCTGGCGCTGGGGATTTGCGCTGCCTGGGCTGCTTGCCTTGATCTCTGCCTGGACGATCCTGCGGCTGGCGCCCCGCGTGGGCGGAAATCCCGATGCACGACCCCTGGATGAGTTGCAGGCGCTGCGCAATCCGCGGGTGCTTTGGCTGCTGGCGGTAGGGGCTATCGGTTTCGGCGGGTTGTTTGCGGTCTATGCATTCCTGACGGCGGCGATGCTGGCGACGACGGATGCGCCGGGATGGGCGATTCCTTTGGCGCTTGCGGCCTTTGGGATGGGCGGCACGCTTGGTACCTGGGCAGTCGGTCTGATCACCGAGCGGCTGGGCCATATCCGCACGGCTTATATCAGCCTTGCCACCATGGGCGTGACGCAGGCTTTCGCGGCAATGGTAGTCGGAGATTGGGTGCTGATGATCCTTTCCTCTTTCCTTCTGGCGGCGGGCTCGGGACTGGTCATCCCCTTGCAGACCCGGTTGATGGATGTGGCAGGATCCGCGCAAAGCATGGCCGCCGCCATGAATCATGCGGCATTCAACGCCGCCAATGCCCTGGGCCCGTTTCTGGCGGGCGCGGCGCTTGCCGCCGGATGGGGCTGGCGATCCCCGGGACTGGTCGGGATTGCGCTTACGGCTGCGGGGGCGGTGGTGTTGACGCTGGCGGTCTGGCAGGATCGGGCAACTGCGGCACCGGAAGGCTGCGCATGATGACCCGGCGCGAATTCGAGGCGAACTCGCGCCGCCAGGTCACGTAGAACACGATGATTGTCGCCGCAATCAGAGCCCATGCCCCGCCAAGCCACGCCAACCCTCCAAGCGCGAAATAGACGCTGCGCAACCCGGCATTGAAACTGCGGGCGGCGGTGATATTCAGTTCTGCTGCCTGAGAGGCGCGTTCACGCGCCATCGGATGATCGATCTCATTCGGAACCGCCGCCATCATGATCGCGCAATAGCCGAATAATCGGTGGGACCAGACGAATTTCAGAAATGCGTTCACCACGAAAAACATCGGTACAAGCAGCTTGAACTCCCACAAAAGCGTATTGCCCTGTTCGAGTTCCAGCCCCTGAACGATGCTGCGCAGCCGGTCGGTATTGCCGATCAGGGCTAAAGTGCCGCCGATCGCGATCATGCAGGCCGAGGCGAAAAATGCCGTGCCGTCGCGCAGGCTGGACAGGATATTGCCGTCGAAGATGCGCGGGTCACGGGTGACAAAATGCTTCATCCATTCGCGGCGATAACGCATCATCAGCACCGAGACCGAGGGCTTTCCGGCGGGAGGGCTCTCGATGATCCAGCCCACGCCAAGCCATGCCGTGAAGAACAGCAGAACGGCCACAAGATCCGGTATGGTCAGGTTATTGGCAAAGGGAATATCCGTGAGCATGCTTGGGTCCAGAATTGCGATTAATCGTGCCTGCCGGATGTCTTGCCGATCCGGGTGTTCACTATATCACGGGTATAACGCCTATCGGAGTGCCGTTTATTCTGCATTCGATCGGAACTGTCCTGTTCGGTTTCCATGCTATCCGCCGTGATCCCTGTCACGCCCAGATGACAGGGAATCTTGAAGCGCCGGTTCTTCTCGGCCCTCCGTTGCGACCACGAGTTCAGCCAGCGCCGAAATCCGTGCATGCCATACCTCGCCATGTCGGTCCCCGTTATCCGCGCCAGACATCCGGACCGCAATATCCTTGTGTTGAAGCCGCGCGATCTGGCATTGCGCGATGGACCATATGAGTTTCCTGCCTGTGATTGTCCTGGAATACCGGGCAGGGACAGGCTGCCATCAAAGCCCGATGCGGGAAACGGGTCAAGATGATGGGAAAACTTTGTACAAGGCCTTGAAACCGCCGAATCCATCACCAGATTTTTGCCATCCGCGGCCGGAATGGCGCGGGTAAACCGCCCGCCCGGTCACCGGGGGGCAATCGATATAGCATCGCTTATGAAAGGATGTGACTGATGCGTAATCTTGACCTGGCTCCGCTTTATCGTGCCACCGTGGGGTTTGACCGCTTGGCCGATGTCATGGATCGTGCGCTTACCGCCGATCTGGCTGCGCCAACTTATCCCCCTTATAATATTGAGAAAACCGGTGATGACAATTACCGTATCTCGGTCGCTGTGGCCGGATTCAGTGCCGATGACCTGAGTGTCGAACTTCGTGACGGCGCTGTGATCGTTTCGGCGAAGAAAGCTACCGAGGACGAAGACCGCAACTATTTGCATCGCGGGATCGCCACCCGCGCTTTCGAGCGCAAATTTACCCTTGCCGATCATGTTCGTGTCGATGGCGCCAGCCATGTCGATGGCATGCTGCATATCGACCTCGTGCGCGAGATTCCCGAGGCGCTGAAACCTCGCCGGATCGAGATCGCCAAATCGGCCCCCAAGGTCGAGAAGCTGGACGCCTGATCGGTGTTTCGCGAAGGGGGGGGGGGGGGGGGGGGGGGGGGGGGGGGGGGGGGGGGGGGGGGGGGGGGGGGGGGGGGGGGGGGGGGGGGGGGGGGGGGGGGGGGGGGGGGGGGGGGGGGGGGGGG
>NZ_JAUUTZ010000021.1 GCF_030678915.1 Paracoccus wurundjeri
CCAGGCCGGCCGCGGGTTGGGTGTTTGTGTCTGTGGGCGGGGGCGGCGGGGGCCCCAGGGGGGCGGGGGTTGCTGCGGCTATTTTACCAAGTCCCGGGGGGGGGGGGGGCCCCCCCCCCACCCCCGCAAGGTATTTAGGCAAAGAAGAAGGGTCATGACCGGGATTTCCGATTTTATCGCCACGGTTCATCCCTATGACAGCCTGCCACAGGACGAATTGGCGCGTGTCGCCGGTTTCTTCGGTCGCAGGGAATATGCCGCCGGAGAGACGGTTTACGACATCGATGAGGCATTGCAGGGCTTGTTTCTGATCGAAAGCGGCGTGGTTCAGGTACGTGACCGCAACGGCGAGTCGGTGTCCGAACTGGGGCCGCGCAACTCTTTCGGGGAACGCGGGTTGCTGCGCGATGGCCGTGCCGTGACATCGGCCAGCGCGGTTTCGGATGCGGTGATCCTGATGCTGCCACGGCGGGAATTGCTGCGGCTGATGGAAGCGCATCCGGGTTTCGCCCGGTTTTTCGATCGCGGCAGCCGGGCGGTGATGCGGGCCTCGGATGCGGCGATGATGAAGGTCGGGGAGTTGCTGTCGGGGAAACCGCGAAGCTGCGGCGCGGACACGCCGATCATCGAGGCGGCAGGGATGATGCGCGACGCGCGGATCAGCAGTCTGGGCATCGTCATGGATGATGGGCGGCTGACCGGGGTTGTCACGATCCGCGACATGTCGAATCGCGTCGTTGCCGAGGGCTATGATCCGCAGGCGCCGGTTTCAGAGGTGATGACCCCGGATCCGGTCAGTCTGCCAAGCTCGGCGCTTGGTCTCGATGTGCTGAATATCATGTTCGAACGCGGCATCGGTCATTTGCCGGTCGTCGATGACGGGCGCTTCGTGGGGATGATCAGCCAGACCGATCTGACCCGGGTGCAGGCGGTATCCGCTTCGGCGCTTTTGCGCGATATCGCGCAGGCGAAGACGGTGGGCGAGATGGCCGAGACGACCGGCCGCATTCCCGGACTGCTGGCGCAGATGGCCCGGGCGCATCAACGGCATGAGATCGTCACCCGGATGATCACCGATATCACCGATGCCGTGACCCGCCGATTGCTTGAGATGGCCGAGGCGCGGCTTGGTCCTGCCCCCGCCGCCTGGGCATGGGCGGCATGCGGCAGTCAGGGCCGGCAGGAGCAGACCGGGATCAGCGATCAGGATAATTGCCTGATACTGGCCGAAGGGAGCGATCCGGCGGATCCCTATTTCGAAGGCTTCGCGCGGTTTGTCTGCGACGGGCTGAACGAATGCGGTTATGTTTACTGTCCCGGCGACATGATGGCGGTCAATCCGCGCTGGCGGCAGCCCCGCAATGTCTGGCGCGGCTATTTCCGCGACTGGATCGCCCGCCCGGATCCCGAGGCGCAGATGCTCGCATCGGTCATGTTCGATCTGCGGGCCATCGGCGGAGATGCCTCGTTGCTGAGAGGGCTGCAGACCGAGACGCTTGAACTGGCGGCGCGAAACTCGATCTTCGTGGCGCATATGATTTCGAACGCGCTCAGGCATCGCCCGCCTTTGGGGCTGATCGGCGGCTTTGCGACCATCCGGCATGGCGCGTATCGCGATCACATCGACATGAAGCTTGGCGGGGTGGTGCCGGTCAATGATCTGGCGCGGGTCTATGGGCTTCAGGGCAGGCTGACGCCGGTGAACACGCGGGCAAGGCTGCAGGATGCCGAGGCGAAGGGGATCATTTCCGGCAGTGGCGGGCGCGATCTGATCGCGGCCTATGACCTGATCCAGACGGCGCGGCTTGAAAATCAGGCTGCTCTGATCCTGTCCGGGCGGGCGCCCGACAATTTCCTGTCACCTGCCGATCTGCCCGATTTCGAGCGCAGCCATCTGCGGGACGCTTTCGTCGTCGTCAGGGGAATGCAAGCGGCCGTGAGCCATGGAAGGGGGATTCCGGGATGAACGCCATGTCGTTCGAATTGCTGGGTGCGATTATCGCGGGGATCGGGGCCGGGGCGTTGATCTTTGCCCTGATGCATGCCTCGCGCAAGGCCGGGTTCGCATTGCCCCGGTGGCTTCTGCCCGCAAGTATCGGACTGGCCATGATCGGATATTCGGTCTGGAACGATTATAGCTGGTTCAGCCGCACGAAAGAACAATTGCCGGCCGGTGCGGAAATGCTGCTGGTGGGGAAAGACAATTATCTGTGGGCGCCCTGGACCTATGTCGCGCCCGTTATCGTGCGTTTCGCGGCGCTGGACCCCGCCAGGATCACCGATGCCGGGGAAGATATCCGCCAAGCAGAGATCATGCTGATCGAGCGCCGCCGCCCGACGGTGATCGTACGGCAGAATTTCGATTGCGCGAAAGGCATGATCTCTGTTGCTGGCGGCGACTGGCAAAAGGCGGATGATGATCCGGCTATCGCCATCGTTTGCGCCGGGGAGGCCGGATAATGGCGGATATTCTGGTGATTGAGGATGAGGAAAATATCGCCATCGCACTGGATTTCCTGCTGACCCGTGACGGACACAGCCATGCGCGGCTGGCGACCGGGGCCGGAGCGATTCAGCAGATCCGCGAACGATCCCCGGATCTGGTATTGCTGGATGTGATGCTGCCCGAGGTTTCGGGCTATCAGATCGTGCAGGATCTGCGGGCCGATCCGGCCTTGAAGGATATCCGGGTGCTGATGATGACCGCGCGCGGTTCGGTGGTCGAGCGCCGCAAGGGGCTGGCGCTTGGCGCGGACGGGTTCATTGCGAAACCGTTTGAACTGTCCGAACTCCGGGCCGAAATGGCGCGCCTGCTGGAGCGGAAATGAAACGCCGGGTCGGTCTGCGGCTGCGTGTCCTGCTGCTGTTCGCGGGCTTTGCCGTGCTGCTGCTGGCCGGGTCCGGTCTGTCGCTATGGGCCGAGGCGCGGCGGCTGCCGGGTGAGGTCATGGCATCGGGTGACACGCTGGATGTGCTGATACGGACGGGCGTGATCCAGTTTTTCGGTATCCTGACAGGGACAGCCGTGCTGTGGCTGCTTGTCGATCATCATATCGTTCAGCCGATAGAGGGGCTTGCCGGTTCGATGCGGACCGGCCGTCCTCCGGATGTGATGCGGGCGCGGTATCTGGGCGATCTGGGTCCGGCAATCGCCGATGCTGTCGAGGAACGGTCCCGCACGCAAGAGGCTCTGGACGAGGCGGTGGCGGCTCAGGGGGTGGAATTGCAGCGTGAAAAGGAAACGCTGGAATCCATCTTCGCCGATTTCGGTGCGGGCGCGATAATGGCCGATAGCAAGGGGCGCGTGATCTTCTATAACGCTGCCGCTGCCCGGTTCCTGCCGGGGTTGGCGCTTGACCGGAAACTGTCGCCGCAAATCGCCCCGGCTGTGATCGAGGCTGCGCTTGCCCGTCTGGAGACAGGGGCCGGGGCGACCGATCTGGCTTGTCTGGCCCATGATGGGATGCGTCTTTCCGGCCGGATAAGGCATATCGGCGAGAATATCCTGCTGGTTCTGCAAGAGCGCCTGTCCACTGGTCCCGCACCACATGAGGCGTTAGAGGCATTGCGGCGCCACGCGGCGACGCTTGTGCCCATGCTTGATGCTCTGGAGGGGCCGATCCCGCAGGATCTGGCGCGTGCGATACGCGCCGAGGGTCAGGGACTGGCGGCCACTGCCCGGCAATTGACGGACTCGATGACCGGCGGTGCGGCTGTCGCGCGTGCGATGCCGCACGAACTCGTTGCCGGGCTGACGCTGCGGGGCGATTTGCCGCAGCAGGCGGTTCAGGCAGAGGCGGCCTCCATGAATGCGCTTTTACGGTTCCTGAATGGCCGGCTTTCGGATGAGGTCGGCAATCTGTGGGTGCAGGCAAGAATGACCGGTCAATCCGAATTGCACCTGCTGCTTGAATGGGCGGGGAAGGCTTTGCCGGTGGATCGTCTGGACGAATGGCTGTCCGAAAGACCCGATCCCGGGCAGCCTGACCTGACGGGGGCCGAGATTCTGGCGGCTCATGAAACCGGTATCTGGCCGGAATCCGGTCCGTCCGGCTCTCGTCTGGTTCTGCCCCTGCAACTGATGGGCGCGACGGAAGAGGTTGCGGGGCTGACCTATGATTTCGGTCTGGCATCGCGCGGGGCCTCATCCTCGCGGCTGGCCGATCTGACTTGTGTCGTTTTCGATACCGAAACCACCGGGCTTGAGGACAGCGACCGCATGGTGCAGATCGCGGGGTTGCGGATCGCGCGCGGCAGGCTGACCGGTGAAAGCTTCGAAACGCTGGTCAATCCCGGCCGCGCGATCCCGCCGCGCGCGACGGCGATTCACGGGATATCCGACGCAATGGTCGCGGACGCGCCCGGCCCGGATATGGCACTGACATCATTTCACCATTTCGCGCAGGATGCGGTGCTGGTCGCCCATAACGCGCCCTTCGACATGGGAATGCTGCGCAATACCGGCAAGGGGCCGGATTTCGACAACAGGGTGCTGGATACGGTTCTGCTGTCGGTCATGATCTGGGGCGGTTCGGTATCGCATACGCTGGATGCGCTGGCCGAGCGTCTGGGGATCGTCATCCCGCCTGAAAAAAGACATACCGCCATGGGCGATGCCCGGGCGACCGCCGAAATTTTTCTGAGCCTGATCCCTGCGCTGGAGGCCAAGGGGATCACCCGTTTCGAGGATGTCAGGGCCGAGGCGCGGAAACACCGCCGCCTGATCCGTGACGTTAACGGCTCCCGGAGTTGAAGAAAGATCCGGTGACGCCCGAAACGTTCAGAGTTCGAATTCCGGCGCGTCGGGATCGACCGGCAATCCGGGGCTGGGCCGTGGTTCGGGAATGTCGGAATCCGGAAGATTTTCGTCAATCGGCGGAGGTGGAGGCGCCTCTGCCTTGCGCCGGATGATGATATCTCCGTTTTCCAGCCGCTCGGGTGCCTGATAATTACGTAGATCGTCGATCTGCACCCGCAAATCCTTCAGCATCGGGGTCAGATTCTCGAATGCGCCGGACATGTCCTGCCCAAGCTGGTCCAGTTCGGGCCCCATGTCGCGCAGAAGGTTTTCCAGCAATGAACCTATGCCGCGTTCGATCGGATCGCCGCCGTCATCCTGAGATGTTCCGTCATTCGGCAGCGTATTCCGTGGCGCTTCATCGCCTTGCATCGGGGGCTGCCAGATATCGGGCGCATCCTGCGCATGGGCGGACTGGCCGGCGAAAACTGCCAGAACAAGCGGGACGGCAAGGGTCAGACTGCGCAACTGCATTGCTGAAAGATGGGAGATGCAGGCGGTTTCTGCAAGAGCGCCGCATATCGAGGCCGGCGTGATTTCGCGCTTATCCCTGACTTGCGGCCATGGGTTTCTGCATGGCGCGGAAGTTTTCCCATGCCTCGTTCAACCGGCGGGTGCGGGATTCTGCAAGGCGGACGGCCTCGGGCGGAAGGCCGCGGGCGATGGCGCGGTCGGGATGGGCTTCAAGGACCAGATTGCGCCAATGTTTCCGGGCTTCGGCCAGCGGTGTATCGGGGGCAATGCCTAGGATTTCGCAGGGCGGACAGCCTGCCTTCGGGTCGTGACGCGCACGGATCGCGGTCACCGTGGCCTTGGACAGGCCGAAAATGCGCCCGACCTCGTTGATAAAGTCACATTCTGCCTCGTGCAGATCGGCATCCGCGAGCGCGATGATGAACAGACCTTCGATCACATCGGCCAGAACCGGATCGCCGGCGGGAAACATCGCGGCAATGCGACGTGCCCAGGCATCGAACCCCGCCACATCCTGCCGGGCCAGATCGAAGACCCTGGCGGCGTTCTTTTCCTCGGCCCGGGGGATGATGAACACGCGCCGGAATGCCGAAACCTCGGATCGGGCAATCGCGCCGTCCGCCTTGGCGAGTTTCGCGCCAAGGGCGATCACCGCGATCGTGAACGCGACCGAGCGTTCCGGCGGAATGGCCGTACGCTGCCGGCCCAGCAATGCTGCCAGCCGATCACCGATTCGCTGCCAGAAGCTGCGGGGCTTTGGCAGGTTGGGGCAGACGGGTTGATGCGGGCTCGTATCCATGTCTTCAGATTAGCGGCTATGAACGTGCAGCGATAGTGCCGGGATTATCAAGATGATCGGCTTTTAGTTGAATTTTTCATGAGTCGGGCGGCCATACCGGACCGAAGGGAATTTCGCGCGGGCGGAAGGAGGACAACCGCCCGCGCCTCGCCGGATAATTACCCGGCGAGATAGGTATCAAGAGCCGCGCGGGTCCCCTGTTCGTAAAGCAGGGTCAGTTTGCGCGCGAAAGCCTCTTGAAAGCGTGTATCGTCGGCCAGCGGGCCGAAAACCGTTCGGTTCCCAAGGAAGGCGACGGGATTTCGGCGAGATGCGAGCGCGAATTCGCGCAGCACGTCGTGATTGTCGTCATTCGGGGGGATCTCCTGACCCTGCTCATCCGTACGTTCGCAATAGCGGCACCAGAAGGCGATCTCTTGCGCCAGCCCGTCGATGGCGCGATCATCCGCAAGCGCATCCTGCACGGTCGGCAGGATGAATTTCGGCTGCCGGTTCGATCCGTCCAGACAAAGCCGCGCAATCGTGTCGCCGATCTTCGGATTGGCGAAACGGTCCACGATCAGTTCCAGATAATCGCCGTAACCGACACCCTCGATCGGGGTGAGCGTCGGGATGATCTCGCGGATTTCAAGCGCGCGCAACCATGCCTCGATCTGCGGATCGGCCATCGCGTCATGGACGAAATGATGCCCCAGAAGCGCGGAAGGATAGGCGATGGCCGCGTGACCGCCATTCAGGATGCGCAGTTTCATCAATTCATGGCGGCTGACATCTGCGACGAATTCCGCGCCGACCATTTCTAGCGGCGGGCGGCCCTGCGGGAAGTTATCCTCCAGCACCCATTGCCGGAAGGGCTCGCAGACCACCGGAACCGGATCTTCGATGCCGAAACTGTCGCGCACCAATGCCCGTTCGCGGTCCGAGGTGGCGGGGGTGATGCAATCCACCATCGAATTGGGAAAAGCCACATTCTCCTGCACCCAATTCGCAAAGGCGGGGTCGGAAAGCCCGGCCAATCCGATCACGGTGCGGGCGCAGACATGGCCGTTTTCCGGAAGATTGTCGCAGGACATGACGGTAAATGGCGCGACGCCGGCCTTACGCCGGTTGCGCAGCGCGGACAGGATCATGCCGAAAACCGTCCGGGGCAGGGCGGGACCTTTCGCGTCATGCGCGATATCCGGGTGATCGGTGTCGAGGCCGCCGGTAGTGGCGTCCACGTAATAACCGCCCTCGGTGATGGTCAGCGACACGATCCGGATCGCCGGATCGGACATCGCGGCAATGACGGCTTGCGGCTCGACCTTGGCGAAATCCACCATAGAGCCGATGACGCGGGCATTCAGCCCTTTTGGATCCAGTTCAACCAGAGTGGTCAGCCAGTCCTGCTTTTGCAGCTTTTCGCGCATCAATGCATCGCCCGGGCGGACGCCTGCGCCGATCAAGGCCCAGTCGTGGCCCTCGCCCTGCGCGAATAACCGGTCAAGATACCATGCCATATGTGCGCGGTGAAAATTGCCGATGCCGACATGCAGGATACCGGGCCGGAGTCCTGCGCGGTCATAGCCCGGATGGACGACATCGGGGGCGAGATCGTTCAGTGTCGATTGTGCCAGAGCCATAGCCATGACGAAGCCTTTCGTCCGAACTCCCGGAACCATGCCGGGCAGAGTGAGGGATTGGCGGGCGCAAGCGGACAAATCCGCTCCCGCCCGCGCACAGGGACCAGGTCAGATACGATTGCCGTCCTTGCCGAAACGGTGCAGCTTGTCCTCTTGCGGGGTCAGCCAGATGTCGTCGCCGTGATACAGGTCGATTTCGCCATCGGCGCGGACGGTGATCGCATCGGCGATGCCGGTTCCCTCGACATAGAAGAACGTGTCGGAACCCAGATGCTCGCTGACGCCGATCCGGCCCTTCCATTTGCCGCTCTCGGTCGAGACGCCGATATGCTCGGGCCGGATGCCGATGGTTTCGGCCCCGAATTCCGCCGCCGTCGGGCCGGTCAGCAGATTCATCTTCGGGCTGCCGATGAAGCCCGCGACAAAGACGTTGCGCGGGTTGCGATACAGTTCCATCGGGCTGCCCACCTGCTCGATCCGGCCCGCCTGAAGCACGACGATCTTGTCGGCCATGGTCATTGCCTCGACCTGATCGTGGGTCACATAGATCATCGTGGTTTTCAGACGGTTATGCAGCTCGCTGATCTCAAGCCGCATCCCCACGCGCAGCGCCGCGTCAAGATTGGACAGCGGCTCGTCGAACAGAAAGGCCGATGGCTCGCGCACGATGGCGCGCCCGATGGCGACCCGCTGGCGTTGGCCCCCCGACAATTGCCCCGGACGGCGGTCCAGATAATCGGTCAGGTTCAATGCCGTCGCGGCGGCGTCGATCCGGCGTTTCTGCTCATCCTCGGGCATACCCGCCATCTTCATCGGAAAGGCGATATTCTTGCGCACCGACATATGCGGGTAAAGCGCATAGGATTGAAACACCATCGCCAGACCGCGCTTGGCGGGCGATGCCTCGGTCGCGTCCTGACCATCGATCAGGATACGTCCGCCGCTCACATCCTCTAGCCCCGCGATCAGGCGCAGCAGCGTGGATTTGCCGCAGCCCGAGGGGCCGACGAAGACGACGAATTCGCCATCCTCGATATTCAGGTCCAGCGGCGGGATGACCTCGACTTCGCCGAAACGCTTGGCGACATTCTCAAGAGTAATGTTTCCCATGACAGGTTTCCTTTACTTCACCGCGCCGAAAGTCAGGCCGCGAACAAGTTGTTTCTGGCTGAACCAGCCAAGGATCAGGATCGGTGCGATGGCCATGGTCGAGGCCGCGCTGAGCTTTGCGTAGAACAGTCCCTGAGGCGACGAGAAGCTGGCGATGAAGGCCGTCAGAGGCGCGGCATTCGTTGTGGTCAGGTTCAGCGTCCAGAATGCCTCGTTCCATGCGAGGATCACGTTCAGTAGCAGCGTCGAGGCGATGCCCGGCACAGCCATGGGGGTCAGCACATAGATGATCTCATTGCGCAGATTGGCGCCGTCCATCCGCGCGGCTTCAAGGATTTCGCCCGGAATTTCGCGGAAATAGGTGAACAGCATCCAGACGATGATCGGCAGGTTCATCAGCATCATGATGGTCACAAGGGCGATACGGGTATCCAGCAATCCCATGCTGCGCAGCCCCAGATAGACCGGCACCAGTACCCCGACCGCCGGCATCATCTTGGTGGACAGCATCCACATCAGCACGTTCTTGGTGTTTTTGGTCGGCTGGAACGCCATCGACCATGCCGCAGGAATGGCGACCGCCAGTCCCAGCA
This sequence comes from Paracoccus wurundjeri, assembly GCF_030678915.1. GTDB lineage: Bacteria > Pseudomonadota > Alphaproteobacteria > Rhodobacterales > Rhodobacteraceae > Paracoccus > Paracoccus onubensis_A. The sequence goes on from NZ_JAUUTZ010000021.1 coordinate 9,397, forward strand.
GGGTGGAACCGACCGCGATCACGACCGAGTTCCAGAAATAGCGCAGGTAATCCGAGCGCGTATTGACATCGATATAGTTCTGAAGCGTCCAGTCGAAATTGAACCAGACCGGGGGCGAGGCGATGGCCGTGGCCTCGGTCTTGAACGAAGTCAGGATCGTCCAGATGATCGGGAAGGAGATCAGCAGCCCGATGCCCCAGGCGGCGACGGTGATCAGGGCGCGCTGGCCCGTGGTGGTTTTCCTCGCCATGTCACAGCTCCAGATTCTTGCCGACGGCGCGCATCAGGAAGAAGGCGACGATATTGGCAATGATGACGGCGATCACGCCTCCGGCGGCACCCATGCCCGCGTCGAATTGCTTGAGCGACAGGTTGTAGATGAAGAACGGGATATTGGTGGAGGCATAGCCGGGGCCGCCCGCGGTGGTCACGTAGATCTCGGCGAAGACCGCCAGAAGGAAGATCGTCTGGATCAGCACCACAACGGTGATCGAGCGGGTCAGATGCGGCAGGGTCAGGTAAATGAACCGGCTGAGCCAGCCCGCGCCGTCCATCTCGGCCGCCTCCATCTGCTCGCTGTCCAGCGATTGCAGGGCGGTCAGCAGGATCAGCGTGGCGAAAGGCAGCCATGCCCAGGCGACCATGATGATGATTGACAGAAGCGGCATGGTTGACAGGAAATCGACCGGTTGCAGCCCGACGGCGCGGAAGAGATGCGCGAACAATCCGTTGACCGGGTGCATGAACATGTTCTTCCAGACCAGCGCCGAAACGGTCGGCATCACGAAGAAAGGAGAAATCACCAGAATACGGACGATGCCCTGGCCCCAGAAATCCATGTTCAGCAGCAGAGCCAGAAGGATTCCGCCCACGGTCGTGATGATCAGCACACCCAGTACCAGCACAAGCGTGTTCACAAGCGCTGGAATAAAGGCGGGGTCGGTCAGGAAATAAGTGTAATTCTCTACACCCGTCCATGAAGGAGGAGGGGTCAGGATATTATAGCGGAGAAACGAGAAATAGATCGTCGTTCCAAGCGGTATGATCATCCATGCCAGCAGCAGGATCACCGACGGTGAGATCATCAGCCGCGCCGCCTTATGTGCACGTTGCGTGGCCATGCGACAGTTCCTTCAGTTTGAGCCGGTCATGCCTGTGGCGTTCCGTGGGGCCCCTGGGGCCGTTTCGCCGTCGCCGGCCGGCCTGTGGAACCGGGAGGCGAGATGCGTCGGCGGCCCCCGGAAAGGTATTTATGCAAAGAAGAAGCGGCGGGGGCGGGCGTCGTTGGGCGGAACCGGCGTGAAAGGAGGGTTGGCCCGACCGGGGGAGAGCGTTCCGGTCGGGATGGTTGCGCGGAGCGCCGGGCTATTTGGGATAGCCCGCGCGGCTCATTTCACGTGTTGTGGTTGCCTGTGCGGCGGCGAGCGCTTCTTCCGGACTGCTTTGCCCCGAGGCCGCGGCCGAGAAAAGCTGACCGACGGTGGTGGCGATGCCCTGGAATTCCGGGATCGCGACATATTGCGCGCCGACATAGGGAACCTCGTCCACTGTCGGGCTGCCCGGATTGGCCGAGTTGATGGCTGCAAGCGTCATTTCGGCGAAGGGCGCGACCTTGGTATATTCCGGGTTCCCGTAAAGCGAGGTGCGGGTGCCCGGAGGGGCGGCGATCCAGCCCTCTTTTTCGGCGACGAGTTCGGTATAGCCCTTGCCTGTGGCCCATTCGATGAAGGTCTGCGCGGCCTCGGCATTTTCGGAACTGGCCGGAATCGCCAGCGTCCATGCCCAAAGCCAGTTGGCCTTCTGCCCGCCTTCGGCTGACGGAGCCTGAGCGAAGCCGACCTTGTCGGCGACCGTTGAATCGATCGGGTTGGTCACAAAGCCGGCGGCGACGGTGGCGTCATACCACATGCCGCATTTGCCGGTCTGGAACAGCGCCAGATTCTCGTTGAAGCCATTGGTCGAGACGCCGGGAGGGCCGAAATTTGTCATGATATCGACGTAATAGGTGATCGCGTTCTGCCATGGTTTCTGGTCGAATTGCGGGACCCACTCCATGTCGAACCATTTGCCGCCAAAGGAATTCGCCATCGAGGTCAGAAGCGCCATGTTCTCGCCCCAGCCCGCCTTGCCGCGCAGGCAGATGCCATAGACGCCGTTATCGGGATCATGCATCTTTTCGGCGGCCTCGCGGATGAAATCCCATGTCGGCTCGTCGGGCATTTCCAGCCCGGCCTGTTCCATCAGATCGGTGCGGTACATCACCATGGCGCTTTCGCCATAGAAGGGGGCGGCGTAAAGCGTGCCGTCCACGCTAAGCGCCTCGCGGATCGTGGGCAGCAGGTCGTCCACATCGTATTCGGCGCTCATTTCAAGGGGCTTCAGCCATTCCTGTCTGCCCCAGATCGGCACTTCATAGGTACCGATCGTCATAACATCATACTGACCGCCATTGGTGGCGATATCGGTCGTGACCTTTTCGCGCAGAACGTTTTCTTCCAGAACCACCCATTCGATCTTGATGCCGGGATTGGCGGCTTCGAATTCGCTGGTCAGCCCCTGCATGCGGATCATATCGCCGTTATTCACGGTGGCGACGGTCAGTGTGACGTCCTGAGCGGCCGCGATGCCGGCCGAGGCGCAAAGCGCCGTTGCACCCATGAGGATGCGAAATTTCGTGGTCATGTTGTCCTCCCTTACGATTTGAGCAAATGCCCTATCGATGGGCAAATATTCGCAAATGAAGAAGATTCTGTCAATAATCAAATGCGACCCGCGAATTCAGGACTATGATCCGGTTTCATGTAATTGGAATGACAGGAAATTCCCGTTCCGGTCACGGAACGGCAGGGCAAGATCGGGATTCGATGACGGAAAGAGGGCAGTAAGGGATCAGGCCAGCAGCCGTTCCGCCGTGGCCTCGGACGTGATCAGCCCGTTGACCAGCTGCCCTCGCAGGGCGCCACGGATTGCAGCGAGCTTGCCTTCACCCGAGGCTACGGCGATCAACGGGCGCTCCGAGCCCTTGGGTAAGGGGGCGGATGCGACGCGGCGGTTGAAATTACAATCAATAATCGTGCCGTCGCCGTCATAGACCCAGCCCGTAATCTCGCCCGCCGCGCCGGCGTGGGCGAGTTCGTCCATTTCCGTGGCGGAGACGAAACCGTCGACGAAAAGCGGGGCTGTCCGGTCCATCTGCCCGATGCCCACTACCGACAGATCGGCATTCCTGCACAGCTCGATGGTATTTCGTGCCGCCTCCTGTTGTTGCATGGCGGCCAGTTCACCGGGATCGCTGACAAGGACGGGCAGGGGGTTGGGGTAATGCGGGCCCTCGATCCGCTCGGCGAGATGGATCGTGGCGTTATAGGGCGATGCCGAGCCGTCGGACATCATGTTGCCAAGACGTGAGGCGACGACATGCTGCGGGCAGGACATGCGGGGGGTCTGTTCGACCATGGCTTTCAACGCCCGCCCGGTGCCAAGGCTGATCACCCGGCGCTCGGGCGATTTCAGCGTCTTTTCCAGAATCGTGGCCGCAGCGATGGCGATGCCGGTCAGCAGGTCCGGCGCGCCGGGATCCGAGGGGACAACTTCGCAACTGCAAAGCGCATAGCGGTCGGTCAGGGCCCTGGCCAGGTTCATGCAATGCGCGATCGGGTGATCCAGCCGTACCTTGACCAGCTTTTCACTGACCGCCATGGCGACAAGACGCTGGGCGCTTTGGCGGCTGACGCCGAGTTTGCGGGCGATTTCGTCCTGCGTATTGCCCGCCACGTAATAGAGCCAGCCGGCACGTGCGGCATCGTCCAATCGGCTTGATCCCGGCGCGAATCGTCCTGTGCTCACCTGAGTTCCCCGGTGGTTTCCATCTGCCTCAAGAGGTGAGGGAAATCCGCCCAGTTGTCAAAGCCGGCTATTCCGGGCGGCAATTCGAGCGGAGTTTCACGCAGATGCGCGCCACCGCGATAGGCCAGTACTTTCATGCCTGCGGCCTGTGCGGCCTCCAGTCCCGGGGTGCTGTCTTCGACGACGATGGCAACCGGGGGCTTTACGCCCATCCGGGATGCCGCGAAAAGGAACAGGTCGGGGGCTGGTTTGCCGCGGGCGACCTGACTGGCGGTAAAGATTCTTCCGTTGAAGAATTCCGAAAGACCAACAAGTTGCAAGGTGCGTTCAACGCGTGGCGGGCTTGATGAGGTGGCCACGCAGTTGGGCAGATGCAGGGCTTGAAGCATCTGTTGAAATCCGGGGGTCGGTCGCAGTTCCGTTTCGAAACGCAGCAGCAGACGGCGCCGGTATTCCGCTTCGAAATCTTCCGGCAGAGGGTGGCCGAAATTCTTGCGGATGACACGGGCGACGGTGGGGAAACTGCGGCCCAGAAATTCGCGCCGGACATCTTCGGCACCAAGGATCAGGCCGGTTTCCGCCAGTGTCTCGATCAGGACGCTGGCGGATAACAGCTCGCTGTCGGCGATGACGCCATCACAGTCGAAGATGACCAATTCTATCCGCATCGGGTATCCTTCGAAAGAACAGACCAACCGGAAAAGGCCGGATGGAAACAGGGCTGTCAATGGAAAAGACGGCATATGGATTAGGTTGCTGGCGGATGAAACGGATCCCGGGGCGTGAAATGCCGCGCCAAAAGGCCCCCCATCCCGGCAGGAAGGCATTCCGGGACAGGCAGAACCCTGGAACAGAACCATGCTGGCACAGCCGGGTTAAGATTGTATTGTCAGTCTGGAAAAGGCGACAGGGCCAATGACGAACGAGGGAAACATGACACAGATTCTTGACAGCGAAGCAGGAACGATCTTTGTCGGGGGTGGCGGTGCCGATTATGGCGCGGCGCAGAATCTGCTGCTGAAATATGCCAACCGTCACGGTTTGATCGCGGGGGCGACAGGAACCGGCAAGACTGTGACCCTGCAGACATTGGCTGAAAGCCTGTCTCTGGCTGGTGTGCCTGTGTTTCTGGCGGATGTGAAGGGCGATCTTGCCGGGTTGTCGCGCCAGGGCGGCGAAGACGCCAAGCTGAAGGACGCATTCAGCGAGCGCGCGGATAAGATCGGGCTGACGCTGGATTATCAGGATTTTCCGGTGACGTTCTGGGACGTCTGGGGCGAAAAGGGACATCCGGTCCGGACTACACCGGCCGAGATGGGGCCGCTTTTGCTGTCGCGCCTGATGGACCTGACCGAGGCGCAGGAAGGGGTACTGAACATTGCCTTCCGCGTTGCGGACGAACAGGGGCTCGCGCTGCTGGATCTTGCGGATTTGCAGGCAATTCTGGTCTGGGTGGGCGAGAGCGCCAAGGAATTGTCGCTGCAATACGGCAATGTCAGCACGGCCAGCGTCGGGGCGATTCAGCGCGCGCTTCTTGTGCTGCAAAATCAGGGTGGCGACAGGTTGTTCGGCGAGCCCGCTCTGGAGCTGGCGGATATCATGCGGCAGGATCAGGCGGGACGGGGCATGATCAATATTCTTGCCGCCGAAAAGCTGATGAATTCCCCGCGGCTTTATGCGACCTTTCTGCTGTGGCTGCTGTCGGAACTGTTCGAGCAATTGCCCGAAGTCGGGGATCCCGACCGGCCGAAAGTCGCGTTCTTCTTCGACGAGGCGCATCTTCTGTTCGACGATGCCCCGAAGGCCCTGATCGAAAAGATCGAACGGGTGGCGCGGCTGATCCGCTCGAAAGGTGTCAGCGTCTGGTTTATCAGCCAGAACCCGGCGGATATTCCCGAGGATATTCTGGGTCAGCTTGGCAACCGGGTGCAGCACGCGCTTCGCGCCTTTACCGCCAAGGATCAGAAGGCCCTGCGGCTCGCGGCCGAGAATTATCGCCCGAATCCCGATTTCGACACCGCCGATGCGATCCAGAATGTCGGGACCGGCGAGGCGGTGACCTCGCTGCTAGAGGCGAAGGGTGTACCGGGGATCGTGCAGAAAACCTTGATTCGTCCTCCGTTCAGCCGATTGGGGCCGATCAGCGATGACGAGCGGGCGGAAACGATGAAGGCTTCGCCCATGGCCGAAAAATATGACACGCCGCTGGACCGCGAATCCGCGCAGGAAATATTGGCGAAGCGGGCAGAGGACGCCGCGACCGAAGCCGAGAAAGAGAAACAGCCCGCTTCCGGCTCGGACGATGATCTGTTCGAGATGAACCCCGGCGAACACAAGCAGGGCCGTCGCTACGAACCGGAACGCAAGGCAACGAAATCCCGGTCTTCGCGGTCTTCGCGCAGCGACAGCATCGCCGAGGCTTTTGGCAAAAGCTTTGCCCGGCAAGTGGGCACAAGGGCGGGAAAGGCATTGGTCAGGGGCGTTCTGGGATCGCTGTTCCGGGGACGATGACGGCCGCCGCGCGCATTTCGGCCAGCAATGCGATCATGATCAGGACGTGCCGCTGCATGTCATAGGCTGGCGCGCGCAGCATGCGTAGCCCGTTCAGCCGCTCTTCCTCGGCCCGCAGAAGCTGCAGGGCATGATCATGGCCGGGGCATTTGTGGCTGCGCAACAGCCGGGGCAGATCCCGGCCGCGCTGCCATCCGCTTTGCCCTGCCTTTGCTGCCCGCATCAGGATGCCCGGCCTGCTGGGGGCCTGATTTTTCATAGCGGGTTGAAAATCTGCGAAGCCGATGGGTGAGTTCATGGTGGTGGATTCCCCTGCAAGATGAAGGTACAGAAAATACACAACCCAAGGTGGTGTTGCGCAAATGTGCTTTGCAGCGAACGCAGGGGAAAGAATTATTTAGGATTTATTAGAGAATGTTGCGCCTCGGTTTATCAATTGCCGCGCGACCCGCCGGCAGGATACTGCGCGGACGTTGTCTGAACCTCGTCCGCCCAAAACACAGAGGCGATGACATGATTCAGAAACAGGATTTTCCGGCAGTTGCGGAAAGCACGGATCGGGCAGGGCGGCCTGCCCCTCAACAGGCCCAGGACGTGACGCTTTATACCCGGCATATCGGGGAAGGCGTGCCGATCCGGGCCTTGGCGCGGGAACTGGGTTGTCATGCCTCGACGGTGCTGCGGAGGATTCGGCGCTTTGAAGAGCGGCGCGACGATCCTTTGATCGATTCCGCTCTTTCGGCCCAACCCGGACAGCCCCTTGATGAAAAGAAGCTGCGGCAAGTCCTGCGTCGTCTGGTCGAGCCGGGGGCGGTGCTGGCGACCACCGATGGGATCGAGACCGCGATCGTGACCCGCGACGATATCCGCACGGCTGTTCTTGGCCGCGACATGGCAGAGACCATGGCGCTGCGCGGCTGGATTGCACAGACACGCTCGGTCGGACGGATTTAGCGATATGTGCCGACGCCCGCCGGACGGGCCGCATTGCGGCGGATGCTGAAAGGCGAAAGCATCGGTGGCGAGGTGGCGGATCATGCCGATCAGCACCGGCTATGGGGCGAACGTGTTCTTGACGATCCCAAGGATGGCCGGTCTCGCAGGACGCGGGTCAATCTTGCCGAAAGCCCCTTGCAGGTTCTGGCACGGCGTTCCGATGCGAATGGGCAGCCCTTTCTGAGCCCTGGCATGGTCGCTGCCGGAGAGCGCCTGCGCGAAGATTTCGAACTGGCGCAGATGGGGCCTCGGGTCACCCAGAATTGGGAAGGGTTCCTGACCGCCGGGATCGATGCCGGAGCACGAGGATTCAGCGGCGGGTCGGGCACTGCCCGCGAAAGGGTGGGGGCGGCCTTGCGCGACCTGGGACCGGAACTGGGAGACGTGGCGCTGCGTGTCTGCTGTTTCCTCGAAGGGCTCGAGATGACCGAACGCCGTCTGGGTTGGCCCGCACGTTCAGGCAAGCTTGGGCTGAAGTTGGCCCTGATACGGCTTGAGCGGCATTATCAGGAGCATTACGGCCCACGGTCTCGGTTGATAGGGTAGGGCAGGATCCGGAGCTTGCCTCTGCGGTAACCGGGGTGGGGATTGATTGGAACCGACACGCCGAATAAGCTTGCTTTCGGCATATAGGGAATTCGATCAGATCATCTTATGAACATCACCTTCCGCCAACTTCGCTATTTTCTGGCCCTTGCCGAACAGCGGCATTTCACGCGCGCGGCAGAGATGATCCATGTGACCCAGCCCGCCTTATCGATGCAGATACGCGCGCTGGAGGAACAGGTCGGCGGAAAGCTGGTCGAGCGCACGCCGACCGGCATCGTGCTGACGCCGCGTGGCCGGACCCTGGCGGATCATGCCAGGCAGGTGGTGGCGGCGATGGCCGGGCTGGAACAGGGGCTGAACAGCCCGGGGCAGGGCGGCAAGCTGCGGCTGGGGATGATTCCCACGGTCGCGCCTTATCTGCTGCCCGAGGCTTTGCCGGTGCTGCGGGCCAGTGATGTCGGCCGCGACATGTATCTGCGCGAGGCCATGACTGACCGTCTGCTGACCGAACTGGAATCGGGCCAGCTTGACGCTGCCGTTGTGGCAACCCCGCCCGAGGGGGACAATCTGGTTGCCGTGCCGCTGTTCATCGACCGGTTTCTTCTGGCGGGAAGTTCCACGCGCATCGCGGGCTTCGCTGCCCGGGCGGAGAGCCTGAAACCGCAATCGCTGGACCCAAGCCAGCTTCTGTTGCTGGACGAGGGGCATTGTCTGGGGGATCAGGCGCTGGAAGTCTGCGGGCTGTCCCGGCATGGCGGCCGCCTGAATCTGGGGGCGGCATCGCTGTCCACGCTTTGCCGTCTGGCGGCGCAGGGGATGGGGCTGACCTTCCTTCCCGAAATCGCACGATTGCAGGAACTGGCGGCCGCTCCGGGACTGGTCACGATCCGGTTTCCCGATCCGCAGCCGGAACGGCAGGTGCTGCTGTTGCGCAGGGGCTCGACGCCGGCAGACGGATGGTTCGACGAGCTGGCAGAGACATTGCGGCGGGCAGGGGATGATCTGCTTGCCGCCGAGTGGCATGCGGAAGGATGAGCGAAGAGATAATACTTCTCGCGATGCTGGGGCTTGGGTTTCTTGTACTGCCATTTTTACTTGGGATCGTGATAGGCCGCCGGATTTCTGCTGCGGTTGCGGTCACATTTTCATTGCTGCTGCTGGCCGTTTTGCTTTGCGTGGCATGGTGGATTTATCACAATGGACCGGAGAGTGGATATGGCCCCGAATTTGCATCGGGTCTGTTTCTGATCTACGTCGTCGTGCCTGTGTTTGTTTCCACGATTGCCGCCCTTGCCATCGGGCAATGGCTCAGGGTGCGTCGAAAAAGGGAATAGTCCCGCCCTTTACGCCGCGTGTCACTTGTTGTCCGTGCCGACCATGGCCGCGAGTTCCAGACCGTTCCTTGCCCCCATCTTGGCCAGAACCCGCCCGCGATGCACCTCGACCGTGCGGACCGCGATGTTCAGCCGGTCCGCCATCTGCTTGTTCAACTCACCGGTCAGCATCAGCCGCATCACCTCTTCCTCGCGCGGCGACAGGGTGGCGAGGCGTGCGGCGATGTCACGGCGGGCGGCATCTTCGGCTTTTGTCGCATTGAACCTTTCGATTGCGCAAAGTGCCAGATCGACGATCTGATTATCGTTGAAAGGTTTTTCCAGAAAGTCGAAAGCGCCGGCCTTCAACGCGTCGACCGCGATCGGCACATCGGCATGCCCGGTCAGAAAAATCACCGGTGCCCTGACCTCCTGTGCCAGCAACCGGTCGAAAACCTCGGGGCCGCTCAGATCGCCCATGCGCACATCCAGTATGATGCAGGAGCAATCCTCAAGCGGCTGGGCGGCAAGGAAGGCCTCGCCGGAGGGCCAGCAGCGAGAGGCCAGCCCCCGGGAAGCGAACAGGAAACCGAGCGAATCGCGGATCGCTTCCTCGTCATCGACAATATGAATCATGCTGCCCACGCTTTGCCCTCGGATTTTCCTTCTGCCCGCGGCAGAGTGATCAGGAATATGGTTCCCCCATCCGCGGCGGGGCGATGAGCCAGCTGGCCGCGGTGCAACTCGATGATGGAACGGCAGATCTTCAGGCCCATTCCCATTCCTTGCGCCTTGGTCGAGGCGAAAGCCTCGAACAGGCGGCCTGCCATGTCTTCGGAGATACCGCAGCCCTGATCCTCGACCTCGATCATGCTGTGGTTGCCGTCGGGATACAGTCGGATCAGCACCTTGTCGCCATGACGCTTTTCGGCCATCGCCTCCATGCCGTTACGGATCAGATTGATCAGCACCTGCTCCAGCAGGATACGGTCCGCCTGCTGCGCCGAGACGGGGCGCAGGTCGGTCTGGATGACCACCCGATGCGCACGGGCATCCGCCGACAGGAAAGACACCGTTTCGTTGATCACCTCGTCCAGCCGGGTTTCGAAAAAGCGGGGCTCGCGCTTTTTGACCAGATCCTGGATATGGCGGATGATCTGCCCGGCGCGGTCGGCCTGATGACCAAGCTTGCCAGTCGCATCGCGCAGCAGAGCGGGATCGGTATTGCCGGCGTCCAGAAGGTTGGACATACCCGCCGCATAAGAAGCGATCGCGGCAAGCGGCTGGTTCAGTTCATGCGCCAGAGTCGAGGCCATTTCGCCAAGCGTGACCAGTCTGCCGGTCCGCGCCATCGTCTCGTCCTGTTCGCGCGTCAGCCGGGCGGCGCGTTTCTGTTCGGTGATGTCGATGACCGAGCCCATCCAGCCCCGGTGGATCCCGGCGGAATCGATCAGCGGTGCCTCGTAGACCTGAACGTCGATCTCGCGGCCATCGCGGTGCAGGAAATGGGTCTCGAAACTTTGCGCCTTGGTGCCCGAGCGGGCAAGATGTTCGTGCCGGGCGCGGGTTTCCTCGGTTTTCTGGGGGTGCCAATAGGGCATTGGCGGCAGATGACCGATCAGGTCCGATGAGTTCCAGCCAACCAGATCGCAGAATGCCGAATTCACATAAAGGATCCGCCCGTCGTGATCGCGGGCGCGGATGCCGACCGTCAGGCTTTCTTCCATCGCGCTGCGAAAAGCGGTCTCGCTGCGAAGCTGCGCTTCGGCGGCGCGGCGGCGCTTGGCGCTGCCATAGAGAACCGCCAGAGCCAGAATGGCGAAAATCGCCAGCGCGCCGATCGCACCGAAAAGCAGCGCCGAGCGCAGGCCCTTCTGGTCTTCATATGCGGTGATCATAAGTTCCGTGCCATGCAGCGGCGGATCGAAGCTGATCCTGTGGCTGGGAGAGTCGGGATTGGTGTCGAGCAACTGTCTTTCGGCGTAACTTTTGCCGTCCATGTCGCGAATGCGCACTCCGTATTGCTCGGCGATCCACCATGGAACATGTCTTTGCAGCAGAAGCTGTAGCGAAACGGTCGCGGTCACGAAGCCTGCCTCATCCGGCAGGGCAAGCCCCATCGTCGCCTGCCCCTCTTCGCTGGTGCTGCCATAAACCGGCCTTGCGCCACGGGTCCTGCTATTCGCGAGTCTCTTTACCAGCGCGTCATCGCCCGGAGCCCTTTCCCCCGGCAAGGCCCGCTGACGTTGACCAGCATTGTCATACCAGATGATCGAAAGAATTTCGGGGTTCGAGGCGATATGCAGCCGGGCGCGGGAATCCAGTATATCCGGGTCGGTTCCCGATGCGGCTTCAAGCGCCATCCGTGCAAGCATATCCTCGTCCACCGACATCTGAAGCCGCAGGGTCTGTTCGACCCACAGGGCGTCTGTGGCCAGTTTCATCCTTGCCTGCTCGGCCTCGTTCCGGCTGACGATCCAGACCACGCCCGCCACCAGGATGACCAGCGCGATGATCGCCATCAGCGGAATCAATGCCAGCAGATCAAGCCGCCGGCGGGCAAAAGGGGTGCCAATGCTCCAGGTTTCGTCCGGGGATGCACTGTTCCCCGTCCCTGTTTTTCGCCGTTTCACCCCCGCAATCCCTCCCTATTGCGAAAAGGCAGAATAGCGGCACTATGCGCAATGACGCAAGATTTCGATCGGTTTCGCCGATCGCAGGGACAGGGAAGCAAAAGAATATTCGGTTGAGGCGTGGTCGTGGAACGGCCCCCCGCTTGCAAGCGGAAGCACCTTTCCGGATACTGCCTTTGCGGCTTGCCGTTCAGTGCCCGCCGTTCAGCGGTTTTCGTTCAGTGGTCGTCGTGAGTGTGGTTCTGGTCCAGCACGAAACGCTTGTCGCAATAGCCGCAATCGACGAAACCCGTTTCCGGCGGGATTGCCAGCCAGACGCGCGGATGCCCCAGCCCAAGGGCATCGTCGCCGTCGCAGGCGATCCGGCGGCTTGTCACGGTGACGGTTTCCGGCGCGGGCAAGCGCATTTCCGGGGCGGTCTGGTTTTCGGAACGGGCGATCTCTGTCATGGCTGGCCTTCTTGTGGCGGCGGGCGGGTTCTGTTCTAACCCACATATCCCAGCGTTGCCCGGCTTCGCAAGCTTTGCAAGGATCTCCTTTATGTCAAATGCCATCGAAATTACCGCTCTGCGTAAGATTTATGCCGCACAGGGCAATGCCCCCGCCAAAGAGGCACTGAAAGGCGTTGACCTGAATATCCGCTCGGGCAGCATCTTCGGATTGTTGGGGCCGAATGGCGCAGGGAAATCGACGATGATCAACATCCTTGCCGGTCTGGTGAACAAGACGGCGGGCAAGGTGGTGATCTGGGGATTCGATCAGGATGTGAACCCGCGCCAGTCCCGCGCCGCCATCGGGATCATGCCGCAGGAGTTGAACATGGATCCCTATTTCAGCCCCCGCGCCAGCCTTGAGGTGCAGGCGGGACTTTACGGAGTACCCAGGGCGGATCGCTGGACGGATGAATTGCTGGAACTGGTCGGGCTGACCGGGCAGGCCGATGCCTATGCCCGCAATCTTTCGGGCGGAATGCGGCGGCGGTTGCTGCTGGCCAAGGCGCTGGTGCATCGCCCGCAGATCCTTGTGCTGGATGAGCCGACAGCGGGTGTGGACATCACCCTGCGCGCGATGCTGTGGAACAATGTCCGCAGATTGAACGAACAGGGGATGACGATCATCCTGACCACGCATTATCTGGAGGAAGCTGAAGAGATGTGCGATGAGATCGCCATCATCAATCACGGCGAACTGATCGTGAAACAGGGTACGCGCGAATTACTTGGCCGCACCGATGGCAAGACGCTTGTCATCGACACCGGCGCGCGGGTGGAACTGCCCGCCTTGCCCGAAGGCGCGCGGCCCGAGTGGCGATCCGACGGGCGGTTGGCGATCAGCTATCCGCCCTCGCGAATCCGTGCAGATCAGTTGATCGACGCGCTGCGCGGCGCAAATGTGCCGATCAGGGATGTCGCCAGCGAGCAGCCCGATCTGGAGGATGTCTTCGTCGAATTGACCCGCAACTGACGCGGTGGGCAGCGCGCCCGTATCGCGCGCGCTTTTCCCTGCCTTAGCCGCGTCGGCTGAGCATTGGCCCCATGATCCGGCCGCCCATGATATGCAGGTGGAAATGCGGAACCTCCTGCACGCCATCGGATCCGGCATTGGTAATGGCACGGAAGCCGTTGCCGCCATTCGCCTGCCCAAGTCCTTCTGTCGCGATCACCTCGGCGCAAAGCCGCATGAACGCGGTGATCTCATCCGCCGAGGCATTGGCAGAAAAATCCTCGAAGCTGATATATTTCCCCTTGGGGATGACCAGGACATGGCTTGGCGCCTGTGGCGTTATATCGCGAAACGCCAGCGCGTGGTCGTTCTCGGCAACGGTATCGTTCGGAATTTCACCCCGGAGGATGCGGGCGAAGATGTTCTGGTCGTCGTAGTCGAAAGCCATGGAATTCCTGTCTAATCTGCGAAAAGATGTTCGGTGCCTGCCAGATCCTGCGCGATCTCGGGCGCGACGTCCAGAAAGCGCGCGATCGACAGGGCATTGCGTTCAAGAGATTGCGCGCTGGCAATCGTTTCGAAATGCTCGAAATTCATGTCCCGCAATCTTTCGGATTCCTGTTCAAGATCGGCGCGCACGATCGGAAGCAGCCGCGCAAGCACATCGTCCGGGGTTGTGTTTCCAGCCAGACCGATCCGGTTCATATGACCGCGCATATAATCGTCATCGAACTCGCTGTCGACGAAGAGGATCCGGCTTTCCGCCTTGTCGCTGACGAAATCCGAAATCAGCGAAAGCGCCGAGGGATCGATGCACAGGACCAGCTGCCGGCTGTCATATTCGTCGAACAGCAGGCGCAGCAGGGCGCGGCGATGGCGCTGGCGCTTGGTCAGGCTGGAGGCGACACCGCCAAGCCAGGGCAGGCTCGCGTCCTGCTCGTCAAAAAGATAATCCAGTGCGGGAATATCCGTGAGCGCGCGAATCCTGGATGTCAGGCGTTTGGCGATATGCCATTTCTTGGCGACAATCAGATGCACGATCTGATTCCTGCCCAGATTACCCTCGCTTTCCCAGAAGCGCGGCGCGAACCGTCGCCCGACCCGGCCACGCTCGGTCAGGAAGCGGAACAGGCGCGGGCCCTCATCCGAGATCACGAATTCCTGACCGCTGGCCTGCCAGAGCGCGCCGAGCTTCTCTCGCAATTCCAGCGCTTCGGCACTGATCTTGCGGGCGAAAAGGAAATCCTGGCGCAGCAGGAGATCGTAGTGATCATTATAGAATGTCGCGGGCATCCCGTAATCGGTGAACATCAGGAAAGTCAACGTACGCCGGTGAATCTCGGCTTTGGGAACCAGATGCGCGACCAGCGTCTGGAAAAAGGTTTCATCCGGGATCCATGTGGTCGTGAAGAAGCGCATCACGTCCTTGCGCTGCTTGCAGAAATCTAGGATCCGGGTGACCGTGTTGCGGCGCAGGCACCACCATTGCGAACCGATCATGATTTGCAGATCTGCAGGAATCGGGCGTTGAAGCCGGAAACGCTGCTGAAATTCGAGATTGGCGTAGAACAGTTTCTTGTGTTTCCGCTCATTGAAGAAGTGGCGATAGATCAGCCGCTCTTCCTTGATCCCGGTCTTGATCCAGTCGCTTTCGAAGAAATCGAAGCTTTCGATGAAGTCTCCGTCGATTCGCTCGAGGAAGGAATGCGCGTATTCCCCCGATTTGATCGGCATGCAGTCGCCTGACAGCATGTAGAAATGCGTCGCATCCGGGAAAGCTTCGACCGCCGATTCGACCGCCAGGAGGCTGGCATCGACCAGCGACCAGTCCCCCCAGCCGCATTTCAGCCGTTTGGCGGCGAATGTGACGCCGGATTCGTCCTTCAATGCGTCCTGTATGCGTTGAAAATACTTGTCCGGAGCATTTGCGTCGAAATGGATCGAGACATAATCTCCGGTGGCGCAAAGCCTTCTGGCCTGCGCGATGACCCCTTCGGGATCCTTGTGAGTCAATAGGATAAAAGCAATTCTTGTCATGGGTTCCCCGCAGTAATGCGGTCAATTAATTGCGTGGCGCGTTTATTGCGTTGAAAATCTTCGCAGGGTTTGCTTTGTGTCTGTATCAATTTTGACTGCGCGAGCAAGCCGGATGGCCCCCATTTGGTAAATTTGCGCCCACTAATAGATATAGAAGAGAGTGCGATATGGGGTTTCCCGGCGTTTGGATGACCGAAAGCGAAAGTTTGATCTACCGTGTGGTTCCGAAATGTGCCTGTTCGACCATTGGCCAGATCATGTTCTATTCGGACCACGGACGTTACTTCGATGGCGATATCCACGATTCGACAACCGGATTACATAAATGGAATCAAGATGGTAGTCAGGAGCCGATCCGGAATGCGGTGCTGGGGCACAAGACACCGGCCTTTACCTGTGTCCGTAATCCATACACACGGATTCTGTCGTCCTTTTTCGACAAGATCGCGGGCATTCAGCGGAACGGCAAGCGCTATCGCGGCAAACTGGTGCCGCAGCTGATCCAGCGCTACGGCATCGATGTCGGCAGCCCCGAGAACGGCTTCGATTTCGACCAGATCGCCAGCTTTCGCCGCTTTCTGCTATTCGCGCGGGACACGATCCGCTGGCGGCGCCCGATGGAGCCGGATATCCACTGGTCGGCAATGTCCGGCCATATCTCGACCTTCATCGGAAGCGGCGGCAGATATGACCGGATCTTCTTCACCGAGAAGTTCAATGAGGGTATGCAAAAGGTTTTGGGCGACACGAAACCCGCCCATAAGCTTGATCTGAAGAAGGTGCCGCGCTTCAACGAATCGGAAGGGCATGGCCCCAAGCGCGCGCATAAGGTCAGTGCCTATTTCGACGACCTGTCGCGGCATCTGATCTGGGAAATGTACAAGGACGACTTCCTGTTGTTCCGCTATGATTTCGACGATCCGGACAACAAGATGCCGATCGGCGAGGTGGATCTGGACGAGGTTCACGCCAAGCTCCGTTACTGAACCGGCGATCGGATCTTCTGAATGAGGGGCGGGATTCAGGCGCGGACGGGCCGGAATCCCGCCCCTGTTTGTTCCGTTTGAATATGTCGTGACGGCGTTCCTGCGCCGCGCATCTTATGGGTGCTGATGGGACGATGCCGCCCGGGTGAAAAAATTTTCGCAGAAACCCAAGATCCTGTGCCCGGCAGACGTCATAAGTTATGACATGCGCATGAACGTGACAGACGAAGATCTTGCTCTGGCGGCGGCCGGCGGTGATGCGGATGCCTTCGAGGCTCTGCTGTTGCGCAATTATGACCGGCTGTTCGGGCTGTGCTTCCGTCTGACCGGCAACAGGGCCGAGGCCGAGGATCTGACACAGGATATCTGCGCCGCGCTGCCCTCGAAACTGGCGGGTTTCCGCGGCGAGGCCAGGGTCACGACCTGGCTTTACCGTGTGGCCCTGAATGCGGCGGTGGACCGCAGGCGCAAGGCGTCGCGTTATGCGCGGGCAATGGAAGGCTGGGGCGATTGGGAACTCGGCCGCCAGAGTGCCATCGCGGAAGAACAGCAGGATATCGCGTGGCTTCACGCCGCCATGAGACATCTCAGCGATACTCTGCGCGATACATTGGTGCTGGTTCTGGAAGGCCTGAGCCATGCCGAGGCGGCGGATATTTTGGGTGTCCCCGAAGGAACCGTTGGCTGGCGGGTCGCCGAAGCCCGGAAACGCCTGCGCGAATTGAGAGAGAAGGAGGAGGCGCAATGACCTCCGGTCATGACGATCCGGATCTGGACGATCTGAAGCGCGCGATGCAAGCCGCGACGCCGCTGCCCGATCCTGTGCGGCGAGCGGAGAATCTGGCGCTTGCCAAGAAAAACTTCGTGGCGACCCAAGGATCCGGGACGGCCGCGCGTCAAAACTCTGAACGTTCCGAAAAGCGGGGCGTGTTCAGAGGAGTTTTCGACATGCTTATGACCAGAACCGCCGCTGCCGGACTGACCGCAACGACCGCGCTTGTCGCCGTTGGAGCCCTGTTCTTCACGCCCGCCGGACGCGATCTGATGACGCCGCCCTCGGATATGTCGCGCCCCGAAGTCGCTGCGCAGCCGGAAGCAGCCGCCAGCGACGCGCCTGCCATCGCCAAGACCGAGGCGCCGGCAGCGCAGGACCTGCAGGCGGAATCCACGCTGGCCCGACCGCTGGCCGATGAGGCCGCCGGTTATAACGCCCAGCTTCGTGACGCTACGCCTGCGCCGATGGCGCGTGTCAGTATCGCTCCGGATATTGCCCCTGCGCCGCCCCCGGCCAATACCGAGCAATTCTCGAATACGGATGACAACCCCCTGCATGTCGTGGCCGAGGATCCGGTTTCGACCTTTTCGATCGACGTCGATACAGCCTCTTACACGCTGGTCCGTTCGTCGCTGAATGCCGGGCAGATGCCGCCGCGCGATGCCGTGCGGGTCGAAGAGATGATCAATTATTTCCCCTATGACTATCCCGCCCCCGGCCCGGGCGATGCCAGCCCGTTCAAGCCGACTGTCAGTGTTTTCGAGACGCCGTGGAACCCCGATACAAGGCTTGTCCATATCGGCATGCAGGGCGAATTGCCGGCTATCGAAAACCGTCCTCCGCTGAATCTGGTCTTTCTGATCGACACATCTGGCTCGATGGATGAACCGGCGAAACTGCCCTTGCTGGCCCAGAGCTTCAGGATGATGCTGTCGAAGCTGAACCCCGACGATCAGGTCGCCATCGTGACCTATGCGGGGAATGCCGGAATTGCGCTTGAGCCGACACCTGCCTCGGACCGGGGCGCGATCGAGAAAGCCCTTGCCGGGTTGCAGTCCGAAGGTTCGACCAATGGCGAGGGCGGGCTTGAAGAGGCTTACCGGCTGGCCGGCGAGATGTCCGAAGAGGGCGAGGTGTCGCGCGTGCTGCTGGCGACCGACGGAGATTTCAATGTCGGGATCGATGACCCGGACGCCCTGACCGATTTCATCTCGGACAAGCGTGACAGCGGGATCTATCTTTCGGTGCTGGGCTTTGGCCGGGGGAACCTGCAGGACGATACGATGCAGGCCCTTGCTCAGAACGGCAATGGCACGGCCGCCTATATCGATACGTTGAACGAAGCCCAGCGCGTGTTGGTCGATCAGCTTGCCGGGGCACTGTTCCCCATTGCCGACGACGTGAAGATTCAGGTCGAGTTCAACCCGGCGGTGATCGCCGAGTACCGGCTGATCGGTTATGAGACCCGTGCCTTGCGGCGCGAGGATTTCAACAATGATGCCGTCGATGCCGGAGAGCTGGGCGCCGGGCATTCCGTGACCGCAATCTACGAGGTGACACCGGTGGATTCGCCTGCCCGCAAGGCCGATCCGTTGCGCTATGCCAGGCAGGAAATGGACAGCGAAGCGGCGGGAAAATCGGATGAGCTGGGCCTGCTGCGTTTGCGCTGGAAAGATCCGGGGGAAAGCGAAAGCCAGCTGATGGAGTTCCCGATCACCGAAACGGATCATCCCGGTTCCGAGGCGGAATTCGCCGCTGCGATTGCAGGTTTCGGGCAGCTTCTGCGCGGTTCCACCTTCCTGCAGGATTGGGGATACGAGGATGCGATTGCCCTTGCCACGGCCAATCGCGGGGCCGATGAATTCGGTTATCGCAATGAAGCGGTGCAGTTGATGCGCCTTGCCGAGACTTTGGCGGCGGATTGAAGCGGACCTGTCCGGATGCCGGGGCCGGGCGCATGCGTCCGGCCTTTTCCTATACGGGAATCGGATCGGACAGGTGCCGGTGACGCTTTGGGCAGCGTTTGGGGCATAGCGGAAATCAGGTTTGAACTTGCATCCCGATAAGGCATGGTTCAGGGCTTGGGCGCATCAGGACACGGATTTTCAAGGCGGATCGATGACGGAAACAGGCATATTGGATCATCCCCATGAACATGCGATGGCGATCAGGTATCAGCAGCGTTCTGCGGAGATCAAAGCCTTGCAGCGGCAATGCTATGCGCTTGCCACGCTGAGATTGCGGGCCATTGTCGAGGCGGCGGGCGGATCGGGCGCAGGGCTGGCGGTCGTGTCTGATATCGATGAGACGATTCTGGACAACGCTGCCGTCATGGCCCATGCGATGAGCTGGCCGACAAGGCAAGACAAGATCGATATCTGGAAATTATGGGAGCGCGAGGGTCAGCCGCATTTGATTCCGGGCGCGGCGGATTTCTTCGAGCTTGCGGATGAGCTTGGCGTAACGATCTTCTATGTTTCCGACAGGTTCGACGAGAACAAGATCGCCACGATCGCCACCTTGTCACGGCTTGGGCTTCCGCAGGTGGATGCAGATCATGTGCGGCTGCTTGGACCACCCAAGGCCGAGCGACGCATTGCCATCGAAAAATCGCACAGGATCATATTGCTGCTGGGCGACACGTTGCATGATTTCGACGATGCCTTCGCAGGCAGCCCACTGGAAGAACAGCACCGCTTGACCGAAGAACATGCAAGGCGCTTCGGCGAAGACTGGATCGTGTTTCCGAATGCCGGTCATGGCACATGGATGGAAGCGGAACTTCTGCCGTGGGACGCGCCGATACGCAGCCTTTAAAGTCTGTCGCGCCCCTCCGGATCCGCTTCCCCTCTTTCTGCTTCTTCTTTGTCCAAATACCTCGGGGGTCCGGGGGCTGGCCCCCGGCCATCGCGGGACGCAAGTAACCGGCGTTTTCGCTTCAACGCGACGGGCTCTGACCGTCTGGGTTCATCTGGCCGAGAGGAAAATTATTCCATTGCGTCAAGAATGTAACGTGCGGTCATCAGATCCAGGTGCGCGCCGCCGCCATTCTTGGCAATCGTGATCTCATCCTGGGACCGGCGCGTATAATCGCCTGACGACAGGTCATAGAAATCCGCGACGATATCCGTCTTTGCGATGACACCGTTATCAAGCGGAATCTGTATTTCGCCGATATGACCGATGGTGGTGCTGCGGCTGTCGACGAAAATCCGGGCGCGTTTCAACGCTGCGTCATCCACCTCGCGCATATCGGGGCGATAGGCTCCGATCAGGTCCAGATGCGTTCCGGGTTGCAGCCAGTCGCCTTGCAGCACGGGATGGGTCGCCATGGTGGTCGTGGCGATCAGATCCGCATCGCGGCAGGCGGCGGGCAGATCGTCGACCGCGATTGCATCCATCCGTGCGGCAAGGTCGCGGGCCGCGCTTGCTGTGCGGTTCCAGATGCTGATGCGGATGCCCGGGAAGGCCGCGCGATAGGCCTCGATCATCGAGGCGGCGACATTTCCGGCGCCGACGATCAGGGCGTTTGCGCTGTCCTTGCGGGCAAGTCGCCGCGCCGACAAAAGGCTGTCACCGGCGGTTTTCCATTTGGTGACAAGGTGGAAATCGATCAATGCGACAAGTTCGCCGCTTGCATCACCGAACAGATTCACCGCTCCGTTGACCATCGGCAGGCCGGTTTGGGGATTGCCGGGGAAGATCGTCGCGGGTTTGACCGCCAGACCCAGCCCGTCGATCCATGCCGAACGGGTCAGCAGCGTGTCATCGCCGCGATAAAGGAAACTGTCGGAAATCTCTGCCCGGGGCAGGCTGTGACCTTCGGCAAGCGCATCGGTCAGGGCAAGCCAGTCAAGACGGGACTCGGCTTCGGAAGTAATGATCTGCATGTTCGATCCTTGGTTTCCGTCAACCTAGAACAGATCGGGGCAGAATGAAAAGCGCAGTATCCATCCGGGTTGCAAGGGAATTGCGTGTCGCGCAAGGGTGGATTAACCTTTATGTCAGTGCGGGAGGGACCGCCGATCACAGAGGACAGCAAAAGCCATGATTAAGGAATTCAAGGAATTCATTGCCCAGGGCAATGTCATGGACCTGGCAGTGGGGATCATTATTGGCGCGGCGTTCACGGCGATCGTCACGTCGCTGGTGGATGATCTCATCAACCCGATCATCGGTCTTTTGACCGGTGGTGTCGATTTTACCAACAAGTATTTCGTCCTGTCGGGCGAGGTCGCCGACGGGCTCAGCCTTACCGCGGCGCGTGAAGCGGGCGCGGCTGTATTCGCCTATGGTTCTTTCGTCATGGCCGTGATCAATTTCCTGATCGTTGCCTGGGTCGTGTTCCTGCTGGTCAAAGGGGTGAACCGGGTCAGGGACACCGTGGTGAAGAAAGAAGAAGTCGCCGAAGAAGCGGCAGGCCCGACGCAGGAAGAATTGCTGGCGCAGATCCGCGATCTTCTGGCCGCGAGAGGCTGACATATTCCCGGGCGCGCCTTTTCGTCAGGGGCACGCCCCTTGTCTAGCGCATTAACCTTAATCGGTGATGTTAAGGTTAATGCGACATGTTGTGCCTGACAGCGTCATTAACCGTGCCTCTGCGATGGCAAGGCTTTTCAGTGCCACCGCCATGAATCGACGGCGATCTTGTCTTGCATTCGTTATCCTTATCGGGCGGCCAACAGCCCGCCGGCGAGATAAACGGCACGAACCACCGGTCCGCGTGTCGTGCGGGTGCGGGGTCACGCCGGCGGATACGGTCTGCCGGGGTTCCGGTATCCGCCCGGAATGCGGTCGCACCGTTAGCCGTTCAGCAACTGATCCGGGGTCATCGCCTCGATCCCCTGCGCCACGCCCACCGGCGGCGAGGTCAGCTTGCCCTGATGCGTCGACAGCCCGGCCCGCAGATGCGGATCGTCGGTGATTGCCTGACGCCAGCCCTTATCGGCCAAAGACAGCAGGAACGGCAGCGTCACATTGCCCAGTGCCTGGGTCGAGGTACGCGCAACCGCGCCCGGCATATTCGCCACGCAATAATGCACCACGCCGTCGACTTCATAGATCGGATCCTGATGCGTGGTCACGCGGGAGGTCTCGAAACAGCCGCCCTGATCGATGGCGACATCCACCAGAACCGAGCCCTGCGGCATGATCGACAATTGTTCGCGCGTCACC
Source organism: Paracoccus wurundjeri (assembly GCF_030678915.1). GTDB lineage: Bacteria > Pseudomonadota > Alphaproteobacteria > Rhodobacterales > Rhodobacteraceae > Paracoccus > Paracoccus onubensis_A. The sequence continues at coordinate 31,661 of NZ_JAUUTZ010000021.1, forward strand.
AGCTTGGGCGCGGCCGCCCCGGGGATCAGCACCGCGCCGATGACCATATCGGCAGTGGTGATCAGTTCGGCAGTGGCGGCGGCACTGGCATATTGGGTGGTCAGCTTGCCCATGAACACATCGTCCAGATAAGAAAGGCGCGGCACCGAGCGATCCATGACGGTCACATTCGCGCCCATCCCTACCGCGACCCGGGCGGCCGCCGTGCCGACGACCCCGCCGCCGATCACAACGACATTGGCGGGCCGCACGCCCGGCACGCCGCCCAGCAGCACGCCGCGACCGCCATTGGCCTTTTGCAGCGCCCATGATCCGACCTGCGGCGCAAGACGCCCCGCTACTTCGGACATCGGTGCCAGCAATGGCAGGCCGCCGCGCATATCGGTCACCGTTTCATAGGCGATCGACGTAACGCCGGATTCCAGCAGGTCGCGGGTCTGCTCTGCATCCGGAGCAAGATGCAGATAGGTGAACAGGATCTGCCCTTCGCGCAGCATCCGGCGCTCGGCCGCCTGCGGTTCTTTCACCTTGATGATCAGCTCGGATTTGCTGAAGACGGTACCCGCATCGGGCGCAATCTCTGCCCCGATGGCCCGGTAATCCTCATCCGTGAAGCCCGAACCTTCTCCCGCCCCGGTCTCGACCAGAACGCTGTGCCCGCGCAGGATCGCTTCGGTTGCATTGGCCGGGGTCAGGCCGACCCGGTATTCCTGTGCCTTGATTTCTTTTGGACAACCGATTTTCATCTAAACACTCCTCCCATAGGTTTTATGTTCTGCAGGATGCCACAGGAGCCATGCAAAATGCAGCGAAGCTATGGGTCAGTGCCGTGAAAATTCGAAAGAAATCATTGGAAATTTCCAGCTTTCTCGAAGATTATCCCAGCATGAGTGAAATCGACGCAATAGACCGCCGGATACTTGCCCTGCTGCAGAAACACGGGCGAATCAGCAATGCCGAACTGGCGCAAAGGGTTCACCTGTCGCCCAGCGCCTGCCACAGACGGGTGCAGCGGCTTGAGGAAGGCGGCGTCATTCAGGATTACGTGGCGCTGCTGAATGCGCGGAAATTGCAACGCCAGACCACGGTTTTCGTCGAGATCACCCTGTCGGGTCAGGCCGATGAGTTGCTGGACCGTTTCGAACGGGCGGTGCGCGCCATTCCCGATGTGCTGGAATGTCATCTGATGGCGGGTACGGCGGATTACCTGCTGAAGATCGTGGTCGAGGATACCGACGATTTCGCCCGCATTCACCGCCAGCATCTGGCGCGGCTGCCCGGCGTGGCACAGATGCATTCGTCATTCGCGCTGCGCACGGTGTTCCGCACGACCGCGATCCCGGTCTAGGGAGGCCCGGGCAGCTATCCGTCCGGCGCTGTCAGGTATGACCGCCTTTGACAACCACGCGGCGGCGGGTGCATCATCCGGCAACTTCCGCTAGAAAGAGGCTGTCATGACCAAGCATTCCACCGATCTCCGGACCTTGTTGCGCGATCCATCGCTGCTGGAAACCCGTGCCTTTCTGGCCGGTGAATGGGTAGATGCCAAAGACGGCAAGACCTTCGACGTGATCAATCCTGCGCGCGGTGACGTCATCGCGCAGGTTGCCGATCTAAGCCGGGACGAGGCGGCAGCGGGGATTGCGGCCGCGGCAGCCGCGATGAAGGACTGGGCCGCGCGCACGGCCAAGGAACGCGCGCAGATCATGCGCAAATGGTTCGATCTGATGATGGAGAACCAGCAGGATCTGGCCCGCATCCTGACCGCCGAGATGGGCAAGCCCTTTCCCGAAGCGCAGGGCGAAATCGCCTATGGTGCCAGCTTCATCGAATGGTTCGGGGAAGAGGCCAAGCGCGTCTACGGCGAAACCATTCCCGGACATATGCCGGACAAGCGCCTTTCGGTGATCCGTCAGCCGATCGGTGTGGTAGCCAGCATCACGCCATGGAACTTCCCCAATGCGATGATCGCCCGCAAGGCTGCGCCGGCGCTGGCGGTGGGCTGCGGCTTTGTCGCGCGGCCTGCGGCGGAAACCCCGCTTTCCGCATTGGCCATGGCGGTGCTTGCCGAACGCGCCGGCTTCCCCAAGGGGATCCTGTCGGTCATCACCTCATCCCGCTCGAGTGAGATCGGCAAGGAGTTCTGCGAGAATCCGAATGTGCGCAAGCTGACCTTCACCGGCTCGACCGAAGTCGGGCGCATTCTGCTGCGGCAGGCTGCCGATCAGGTGCTGAAATGCAGCATGGAACTGGGCGGTAACGCGCCGTTCATCGTGTTCGACGACGCCGATCTGGATGCGGCTGTCGAAGGGGCTATGGCCTCGAAATTCCGCAATAACGGCCAGACCTGCGTCTGCGCGAACCGGATCTATGTGCAGGCCGGTGTCTATGACGAATTCGCGAAACGGCTGGCCGCGGCCGTGGACAAGCTGCAGGTCGGCGACGGGCTGGAGGACGGAATCACCACCGGCCCGCTGATCAACGAGGCTGCGGTCGGGAAGGTTGAAGAGCATATCAAGGATGTGCTGGATCACGGCGGCGTGGTCGTCACCGGCGGAAAGCGGATGGAGGGGTTGTTCTTCGACCCGACCGTGGTGACAGGCGTGCGTGACGATATGAAGGTCGCCACCGAGGAAACTTTCGGCCCGCTTGCCCCGCTGTTCAAATTCGATACCGAGGAAGAGGTGATCGAACGCGCGAATAACACCATTTTCGGGCTGGCCTGCTATTTCTATGCCCGCGATGTTGGCCGCATCACGCGCGTGCAGGAGGCGTTGGAATACGGGATCGTCGGCGTGAATTCCGGCATCATCTCGACCGAGGTCGCGCCATTCGGCGGCGTCAAGCAATCCGGGCTGGGCCGGGAAGGCAGCCGTCATGGCATCGAGGATTTTCTTGAGATGAAATATATCTGCCTGTCGATCTGATCGCGGCGGCAGACCTTCATTTCTTCTTCATTCAAATATCCTCGGGAGGGGTGCGGGCAGGGCGGGCCGCCCTCCCGCTGTCACAGAACGCCCAGATCTCGCTGTTATTGCTCCATTTCCTCGACCTGAACTCGAATGGCCAGCCGTTCGGTGCCGGTACCCATGGCCACGCCCCGGATCGGCGCCGCATCCGAAGCGTCAAGGCCGGAACCAAGCCGCACATAGCGCTCGTCCGGGCAACATCTGTTGGCGGCGTCGAAACCGACCCAGCCCAGATTTCCGACATGGATTTCCGCCCAGGCATGGGCGGCCTCATGTGCCTGACCATCTGCCGTGGAATGCAGATAGCCCGACACATAGCGGGCAGGAAGTTCCCGCAAGCGCGCGACGGTGATCAATGCATGGGCATGATCCTGACAAACGCCTTCACCCAGGGCGAATGCTTCGGCGGCGGTCGTATGGGTTTCGGTGACGCCGGGGCGGAAAGCAATCGTGCCGGCGATCAAGGCCGACAGCCCATGCGCAAGCTCAAGATGGTCGCCGGTCGTTTTCAGCGACATCGCGGCTTCCCGCAATGCCTTGTCAGGCGTGGTCGCATGGGTTGAACGCAGATAGGCCAGCGGATGGATCATTTCGCGATGCCCGCGCAGCACGCCGGCCGTGTCGCGGGTTTCGACATGGCCGCTGATCCTGACCGAGACCTCCTCTGCCGGACCGCGCAGGGTCCAGCCCTCCACCCAATCCCCGGCACCGTCGCGGAAGCCGGGGCCGCGGATACCGCCGGGGATCTCGATCCGCCAGTCATGGGTTTTCTGCCCCTCGAAGACCGAAGGAGTCAGGCGCAGGCTTTGCACCAGATTGCGGATTGGCTGGTCATAGCCATAGGTGGTTTCATGCGAAATACGCAGCTTCATGACTCAGGACCCTCCCAGGAAATAATCCTGATGCACCTGGTTCGACACCGCCGCGATCTCGCCGATGAACCAGCTTAGGAATTCGTGCAGCCCCTCGTCGAAGATCGCGTCGATATCGCGCTCTTGCAGCGCGTCCAGCGTCAGCTTCGCCCGATCGCGGGCGGTTGCGGGCACGTCATCGCCATAGCGGCGGGCGAGGCCGTCGAGATGCCAGACCGTTTCGTAAAGCGAGGTGATCAGCGAACGCGGGCTTTCGCCGTTCAGGATCAGGAAATCTGCCACGCCGCCTGCGGTGATGTCGCCGCCATAGGCCCAGTGAAAGGCGCGATGCGCCGAAAGCGCCCGCAGGATGACCATCCATTGATAGGTATCGAGGCCGGAACCGACGAATTCGACCCGTGGCAGCAGCACGAAATATTTGACATCCAGCAGGCGGGCGGTGGCATCCGCCCGTTCCAGTCCGAAGCCGATATGGATGAAATGCCAGCCATCGTTGCGCAGTTGCGTCGCGTTGATCGCACCGCGCACGGTTGATGTATGGCCGGTGGTGACATCGGTCAGGGTCGCGGTGTCCAGCTTGTCGCGCGGGGTTTTTTCGATCCTGCGCAATTCCTGATAGGTGACGTTAAGCGCGTCCCACACCTGAGAGGTCAGGGCGGTGCGCACGATCCGGCCGGCTTCGCGGGCCTTTTCAACGCAGGACACAACGGATGACGGGTTTTCGCGGTCGAAGAAGAAGAATTCCTCGATATTCTCCTGTGTGATCTCTCCATATTTCTGCAGAAACAGATCCGAGGTTCCCGAAGCCTGAAGCAACGAGTTCCATTCGTTCCGGTAACCCGCATCGGAATTCGGCAGGAGCGTGATCCTTTGTCCGACATCCAGCAGGCGGGCGGCGGTTTCGGCGCGTTCGAGATGGCGGCCCATCCAGAACAGGTTCGAGGCGGTGCGGCTGAGCATGGCTGATCCCTCCCCTTATTCCGACAGGACCCAGGTGTCCTTGACACCCCCGCCCTGGGACGAGTTGACGACCAGACTTCCCTCGCGCAGCGCCACGCGGGTCAGCCCGCCGGGCACCAGTTCGATCCGGTCGCCGCACAGGCAGAAGGGGCGCAGATCTACATGGCGCGGCGCGATGCCTTCCTCGACGAAGGTCGGGCAGGTCGAAAGCGCCAGCGTGGGCTGGGCGATGTAATTCGAGGGATTTGCCTCGATCTTCTTGCGGAAGGTTTCGATCTCTTCCTTGCCGGCTTTCGGGCCGACCAGCATCCCATAGCCGCCCGAGCCGTGAACCTCTTTCACCACCAGATCGGGCAGGTTCGCCATGACATATCTGTAGTCGTCGTCTTTCCACAACGTCCATGTCCGGACATTGTTCAACAGGGGTTCCTCGCCCAGATAGAAGCGGATCATTTCGGGGACGAATGTATAGATCGCCTTGTCGTCCGCTACGCCCGCGCCCGGTGCCGAACAGATAGACACCCCGCCCGAGCGATAGACATCCATAAGGCCCGGCACGCCAAGCATGGAATCGGGCCGGAAGCACAGCGGGTCAAGGAACGGATCGTCGATCCGGCGATAGATCACATCGACGCGCTTCGGCCCCTGTGTTGTGCGCATATAGACGAATTCGCCATCGACAAACAGATCGGCGCCCTCGACCAGTTCGAGGCCCATCAGGTTGGCAAGAAAGCTGTGCTCGTAATAGGCGCTGTTGAAATGGCCCGGTGTCAGAATCACGCAGGTCGGGCGGCCCTGGCATTTCGCCGGAGCAACGGATTCCAATGTGCGGCGCAGAAGCTCGGGATACTGATCCACGGGCTCGATATGGTTCTTGCGGAAAAGCTGCGGAAACATGCGCATCATGATCTCGCGGTTTTCCAGCATATAGCTGACGCCCGAAGGCGTGCGGCAATTATCCTCAAGCACGAAGAATTCGTCCTTGGCGGTGCGGACAAGATCGATGCCGATGATATGGCTGTAAACGCCGCGCGGCGGCACGAAACCGGCAACCGCCTTTTCATAGGCCTCGTTCTGATAGACCAGCCGCGCCGGGATACGCCCCGCCCGGATGATCTCACCCCGGCCGTAAACATCGCGCAGAAAGGCGTTGAGGGCGCGGGCGCGCTGCTTGATGCCGCGTTCAAGCCTGCGCCACTCGGCCTGTTCGAAGACACGGGGCATCATGTCGAAGGGGATCAGCCGGTCAGGATCGCCGCCTTCGCCGTAAACGGCAAAGGTGATGCCGATACGCCGGAACAGCGCCTCGGCCTCGGCCTGTTTCATCTGCCGGAAATCCTCTGGCATCGTCCTGACCCATTCGCTCAGCCGAGCATAGGGTTCACGGACGGCCTCGCCCTCGAACATTTCGTTGTAATGCACCATCATCCCCCGAACTCAGAACAACCATAACCCTTGCGGGACTTCATGGTTGCCATGATTGGAGACGGTTTGCCCGATGTCCATAGGGGAATATACCGGTCGCGGTCACAAGTCCGAACATAAAGGAATTGCCTGCCAGACGCAGGGGAAAAGCGGGTTTTCGTTGATGAATTGTGCAGATCGGAAATCAGAGCGGGTCGCGTTGGATCGGAAACGCCGGCTATTTGCGTCCCGCGACGGCCGGGGGCCAACCCGTCGCCGACAGGTCCCTTGAACCAGCGGCGCGGCCCGCCGGCGACCACCGAGGTATTTGGACAAAGAAGAAGGGGGGGGCGCGATCCGGTTCCGTGTTTTAGGTGGATCGGGAATATGGTTGCGCGGTTTGGGTGCCGGTCACTCCTCGGCGGGGGCGGGATTGGCCGTGACCGTGCGTGCGCCCGCGCGCTGCCAGCGTTCGAGTTCGGGCAGAGGATCAAGCGATTGCCGGCGATAGGCGCGATAATAGGTGCTGCTTCCCGCCACACGCTCCAGCACGCGGGGTTGGTTTCGCGCGCGCCATTTCTGATCGCTTTGGGCCAGCGTCGTGCGGATCGCCGGGTCGCTTCCCCCGCGCGAGGCATAGGCCACCAGCCCCTGATCCGAGGCGGCGACGCCCTGATCCGCCAATGCGCCGGGATTGCCGCCAAGCGCCGCGACGGCATCCGCCTCGGGCGTGGGATCGGTGATATTCGATCCCCCGGGCGTGGGCGTGGGCAACAGCGCCAGATCGGGAGGCATCGAAATCGGACGGGTCGGCAGAATGGCGAATTCATCCGGTGAATTCTGACCAGCGGTCAGGTTCATCAGCCTTGCGTTATTGCCGCAGCCGGCCAAGCCCGCAAATACCGCGATTCCGATTGTCAGCGAGATGACCCGCATGATCTGCCCCTTTTGCCATTTGCCCCTTTCTAACCTCAATTTTCAGGCTCGTCACGGGTCTTGTCGGTTTTGTCGGTCGCGGAACCCTTGTGGCGTGGCCTTCGTGCCGGTTTTTCCGGTTCCGGTTTCTTCTGCGGCATCAGAACCAGCCCGATGGCGCCCGCGAAGATCGATATATCCGCGACGTTGAAACTGTAGGGGTTCTGCCAATTGGGCAGCGACATGTTCAGGAAATCGGCAACCGCGCCATAGGTGAGACGGTCGATCACGTTCCCAAGTGCCCCACCGATCAGCAATCCGGCAGATATCCGCGCAAGCAGACCGGGCGCGCTTCGTCTGATCCAGAGCCAGACCCATAGCGAAATCGCAATCGCAATGCCGATCAGGACCCAGCGCATCGCCGACTCGTCCGAGGCGAACAGCCCGAAATTCACGCCGGGGTTCCATGCCATGCGCAAATTGAGCCAGGGCGGCAGCAAGTCGATTTCCTGCACCCGGTCCAGTCGCAGGATATGCACGACCCAATATTTCAACGCCTGATCAAGCGCGATGATCGCGGCCACGATCCAGCCCGTCAGCCGCATATCCGCCCGGACCGGGGCGGGGGCGGTCTTGGGTTTGCGCGGGGCCCGAAGCTTGCCGCCCTCGCCCTTGGGGTTGATCTCGCCAGCCATCAGTGACGGAAGTGCCGTTGTCCGGTGAAGACCATCGCCAGCCCCAAGCGGTTGGCGGCGGCGATCACCTCATCGTCGCGCATCGAGCCGCCGGGCTGGATCACCGCCTTTGCGCCCGCCTCGGCCAGTGCCTCGATGCCGTCGGCAAAGGGAAAGAACGCGTCAGAGGCGACCGCCGCCCCTTCGGTCAGCGGCGCCGGCAGGCCAAGCGCCTCGGCCATATCCTCGGATTTGCGCCGCCCGATCCGGGTCGAGTCGACGCGGCTCATCTGGCCCGCGCCGATGCCGACAGTCGCCATATCCCTGGCGTAAACGATGGCATTGGATTTGACATGCTTGGCGACCGTCCATGCGAAAAGCATGTCGTTCAGTTCCTGATCCGAGGGCTGACGCTCGGTCACGATCCGCAAGGCATCGCGGCTGACATGACCGTTGTCGCGGCCTTGCACCAGAAAGCCGCCCGCGACCTGCCGGAAGGTCATGCCCCCGGCTTTCGGATCGGGCAGCCCGCCGGTGGTCAGCAGCCGCAGGTTCTTCTTGGCGGCGAAGATGCGTTTTGCGTCCTCATCCGCGTCCGGCGCAATGACGACCTCGGTGAAGATTTTTACGATCTCTTCGGCTGTCGGTCCGTCAAGCGGCTGATTCAATGCGACGATACCGCCGAAAGCCGAGGTATGGTCGCAGTCGAAAGCGCGCTTATAGGCCTCGATCGCCGTTTTGCCGCGCGCCACGCCGCAGGGATTGGCATGTTTGATGATCGCGCAGGCTGGGCCTTCGTCGGGATCGAACTCGGCCGCCAGTTCAAAGGCGGCATCCGTGTCATTGATATTGTTGTAGCTGAGTTCCTTGCCCTGCCACTGTTTCGCGGTCGAAACGCCGGGACGGGTTTCGCCGGTCACGTAGAAAGCGGCCGCCTGATGCGGGTTTTCGCCATAGCGCAATCCCTGCGCCAAAGTTCCCGCAAAAGCCCGGCGGCGCGGGGTGTCATCGTCGATTGCCTGCGCCATCCAGGTCGATACGGCGGCGTCATAGGCGGCGGTGCGGGCATAGGCGATCTGCGCCTGGCGTTGCCGGAATTCCAGCGTGGTGTGGTCGTCATTGGCGTCCAGTTCCGCCAGAAGCGCGTCGTAATCCTGCACATCCACGATGACATTGACGAAACCGTGGTTCTTCGCCGCCGCCCGGATCATCGCCGGGCCGCCGATATCGATATTCTCGATGCAATCCTCGTAACTTGCGCCCTTGGCCACGGTTTCCTCGAACGGGTAGAGGTTCACCACCAGAAGGTCGATCGGGCCGATGCCATGCGCTTCCATCGCCGCCAGATGCTCTTCATTGTCGCGCAGTGCCAGCAGACCGCCATGCACCACAGGGTGCAGCGTCTTGACGCGGCCGTCCATCATTTCAGGGAAGCCGGTCACATCGGCCACGTCCACCACGGTCAGCCCCGCCTCGCGCATGGCCCCGGCCGAGCCGCCGGTCGAGAGGATCTCGATCCCGCGTGCCGCAAGTTTCCGGGCGAATTCGATCAGTCCGGTCTTGTCGGAAACCGAGATCAATGCGCGTTTCAGGGCAACAGAATGGGACATATGGGGCCTCGCATATGGTTTGGCGCTCAAGTAACGTCCCGAAGGCAGAAGGTCCAGTGCGTTGCGCGTATCGGTTCGCTTTGGCTCTCCGGTCAAAGCAGCTTTCTGATCCGCGCCATGTAGAACCCGTCCATTCCGCCTCGCTCCGGCCAGTAATCCGGGCGCAGGCGCAGACCGCCTTCGGGCGTGATCCAGCCGGGATCGATGCCGGGCAGGTTCGGTGCTTCGATCTTCAGGCCGGGGTGGCGTTTCAGCAAAGCCGGAATTTGCGCTTCTCCTTCTTCGGGCAAAAGCGAACAGACGGCATAGACCAGCCTGCCGCCTGGGCGCAGAAGCGCAAGCGCGTGGTCCAGCAGGCGCGATTGCAGCGCAGCCAGTTCCGCAATCCCGCTGCCGTCACGCAGAAAGGGCAGGTCGGGATGGCGGCGAATCGTCCCGGTGGCCGAGCAGGGGGCGTCCAGCAGGATTGCGTCAGGTGGCGTTTCGGGCTGCCAGTCAAGCGCATCCGCTGCGATCAACTCGGCTTGCAGTCCACAGCGGGTCAGATTCTCGGCCACCCGTTTCAATCGTGCCGCACTGATATCGACGGCTGTCACCTGCGCGCCGCCCGCCGCCAGTTGCAATGTCTTGCCGCCGGGAGCTGCGCAGATATCGGCGATGCGCTCGCCCGCGACCGGATCAAGCAGGCGCACCGGCAAGGCAGCGGCGGCGTCCTGCACCCACCAATCGCCCTCGGCATAGCCCGGCAGGGCCGAAACCTGCACCGAGCCCGCAATCCGCACGGATCCGGTTGGCAGAAGCGTGCCGCCTTCGATCACGGCCACATCGGGTTTCAGCGTCAGATCCAGCGGAGCACCCGCCTGATGAGCCGCCTCGATGGCTGACGCGGCTGTCTTGCCGAAACTCCGGACGACAGAGCGGCGCAACCAGTCGGGCATCCGTTGCGGCGGCAATTCCGCCCAGCCTTCATGCCGCGAGATCTTGCGCAACACCGCATTCACCATGCCTGCGGCGGCCTGTCCGCGTTTGCCAAGCCCGCGCGTCATGCCGACAGCGGTATCGACGACGCCATGCGCGGCGGCATGCAGTTCCAGCATTTCTACCGTTGCGAGCCGCAGGATATCGGCGATCTGCGGTGCCGGTTTGCGGCTGACATATATGGCAATCACACGGTCCGCACGGTCGCGGTGGCGAAGAACCTCGGCGGCAAGACGTGCGGCGCGGGCCTGATCCGCCGGCGGCAAGGATTGCAGGGAAGCGGCCTGATCGGACAGGCTTTGTCCTACCTGTACCGCCGATAACAGCCGCAGGGCACCTTTTCGCGCCGAATCCCGGACAGTTTTTGCCAAAACGCTTTCCTTCGCCTAAATCTTGTCACAAGACATAATCCTTACGCCTGATCAGGGGATGTTTCCATGAGTGATCGACCCGAATTGCCGCCTGCCGCGCAACGCGCACTGGCCGAAGCAGAGGAACGCCGCAAGGCTGCCGCGAAGGAGGCTGCGTTGCCAAAGGAATACGGAGGCAGGGATGGCCCCGAGCCGGTGCGTTTCGGCGATTACGAAAAGAACGGCCTCGCGGTGGATTTCTAGGATGGATTGGCTGAAGGCGACGGCGGTCCAGCAGGGCAGGGCGATCATGGCGGGTCTGCTTGACCCGCTGGATCAGGCCGAGGCTTATCTGGCCGCGGCCAAGGCGCATCCCGATGGCTGGCGCATCTATGCGAGACTGACCGAAGCCCGCGCCCGCTCCGAAGCCATCGCCGCACATGATCGCGCCCGTTCGGAACTTCGGCGAGGCTTGCTTGACGGTGTTTCGATAAGCTGGAAGGACAATATCGACAGCGGCGGAACCGCGACCGAGGCGGGTTCGCGGCTTCTGGAAAGCAGGGTGCCCGCGCATGACGCGACGATCTTGGCGCAGGCGGCGCGCGAAGGTCTGGTTTGCCTGGGCAAGACGCATATGACGGAACTGGCCTTTTCCGGGCTGGGGCTGAACCCGACGACGGCGACACCGCCCAATGCCGGCGATCCGGCGCGCGCTCCGGGCGGATCGTCGTCAGGTGCTGCGGTGTCGGTGGCGCTTGGGCTGGCGGCGGCGTCGATCGGCTCGGATACCGGCGGCTCGATCCGCTTGCCTGCGGCCTGGAACGATATTGTGGGCTTCATGCCGACGCATGGTGCACTTTCCCTGAAAGGGGTGGTGCCGCTGTGTCGTCGGTTCGATGTGGCCGGACCGCTGGCCCGCTCGGTCGAGGATTGCGCCGAGATCATGGCGGTCCTGACTGGCAATGCCGTCACCGATCTGAAAGGCGCCAGCGCCAAAGGGCTGCGCCTGATGGTGCTTGACGGCGCACCGTTCGAGGACGCTGAAGAAGGCGCGGTGGCCGCATTTACCGACGCGGTCGAGCGGCTTGCCCGTGCCGGTGCCCGGATCACCCATGCCAGTCTCGATTCCGTTGCGCAGATCCTGAGACTGGCGCGGTTGCTCGTCGCACCCGAGGCCTATGGCATCTGGCGTGCGCAGATCGAGGATGCGCCGGAACTGATGCATAAGCCGGTTCTCGACCGTTTCCGTGGCGGGGGGCAGATCAGTGCGGCGGATTATATCGCCGCCTGGGAAAAGCTGACCCGGTTGCGCCGGAAATGGAGCGCGAAAGTCGCCGGCTTTGATGCGATCCTGCTGCCAAGCTGTGCGATCCTGCCACCCGACGCCACTCGGCTGGAGGAGGACGAGGAATATTTCGTCCGTGCAAATCAGCTGGCCCTGCGAAATACCCGGCTTGGCAATATGCTGGGCCTGCCTGCCGCGTCGCTTCCCACGGGACAGCGTGGCTGCGGGATCATGGCACTGGGCCATGCGGGGCGCGACCGGCATCTGTTGCGGATTTTGGCGGGGATGGAACATGCATTGGCGGCGCGTCAGGCGTGATCCGTGATTTCCGGGCGGGCCGCACCGGCATCCGGGGGGCCTGCCTGTGTGATGTCACCTGCCTGATAACGGCACGGCATTCTCCGAATCGGTGTCGCGCGATTGCATCCATATGAGCCGATAAATTGCCCTGATCTGCCCCCTTCTACTGGACGCAAGCCTGCGATCACGCTAATGTTGCAGGTAATCAAGGGGCGTAAGACCCCGGAAGCGAGGCAGTTATGGCAATTCCCGAGCGGTTCTCGAACCTGCCGGAATACGCGTTTCCGCGTTTGCGGGCGCTGTTGTCGGATATTCAGCCGGAGTTGAAATCCGGCGAGGCTCCGGTGGTGATGACCATCGGCGAGCCCCGTCACGCCATGCCCGGTTTCGTGGCGCAGGTTATGGCCGACCATATCGGGGAATTCGCGAAATACCCGGTGAACGAGGGAACGCCGGGGCTGCTGGATGCGATCGGGGGCTGGCTGGGCCGCCGCTATGATCTTGATATCGCGCCCGAGCGGATCATGGCGCTTAACGGTACGCGTGAAGGTCTGTTCAGTGCGGGCCTGGCATTGTGCCCCGAGCAGAAAAACGGTCAGCGGCCCGCGATACTGATCCCCAACCCGTTCTATCAGGTCTATGCCGTCGCGGCGGCAGCGGTGCAGGCCGAGCCGGTCTTTGTCTCTGCAACACCCGCGACGGGAAATCTGCCCGATTATGCCGGATTGCCGGCGGAATTGCTGGACCGGACCGTGCTTGCCTATCTGTGTTCACCCGCGAATCCGCAGGGCGCGATTGCGGATCGGGATTATCTGGAAACGCTTATCGGGCTGGCCGAAAAGCATGATTTCCTGATCCTGGCGGATGAATGCTATTCCGAGATTTACCGCGATGCCCCGCCACCCGGCGCATTGGCCGTGGCGACGGAACTGGGGCTGGCGGATCGCGTAGTCATGTTCAACTCGCTGTCCAAACGCTCGAACCTGCCGGGGCTGCGTTCCGGCTTCGTAGCGGGTAGTGCTGCGAATATCGCCCAGTTCCGCAGGCTGCGCAGTTATGCGGGCGCGCCTTTGTCGCTGCCCGCTCAGGCCGTCAGCGAAGCCGCGTGGCGTGATGAGGATCATGTCACGGCCAGCCGCGCACTTTATCAGCAGAAATACCAGATTGCCGACCGGGTGTTAGGGAATATTCCCGGTTACCGGCCAGTGGCAGGCGGGTTCTTTCTTTGGCTGCCAGCCGCGGATGGCGAGGCCGCTGCCCGGAAGCTATGGGCGGATGCGGGGATACAGGTTCTGCCCGGGGCCTATCTTTCGCGTGACGTGAACGGCGAAAATCCGGGCCAATCCTTTGTTCGGGTTGCGCTGGTTTTGCCGCCCGAGGAAACCGAGGCCGCACTGATCCGGCTTCGTGATGTTTTGTATGACGACGATTGAAAGCGGGGAATAACGGAATGGCAAGCTGGCAGGCGAAACATCGCAATCCGCTGTTCGACCAGAGCACGCAGGCCGCGCTGGAGCGACGCGGCAAGGAACTGGCCGGGGCCGGGCTGATTGTCGTCGGCGTGCTGATCGCGATGATGCTGGGAAGCTGGACCGCCGAGGATCCCAGCTTCCTTGCCGCGACGGATCAGCCCGCGCAGAACATGCTGGGCGGTTTCGGAGCCTATATTTCATCGCCGCTGATGATGATCGCGGGCAAGGGGTCGTGGTTGCTTGTCGTCGGCGCGTTCGTCTGGGGCTTGCGGCTGATGCTGCACCGGGGCGAAGAGCGGATCATGAGGGCGATCTTTCTGCCGATCGCGGTCGCGGTCGCCTCGGTCTATTGCAGCTCGCTGGTACCGGACGCGGAATGGCAGCAAAGTTACGGGATGGGCGGTCATTTCGGCGATATGGTGATGGGCGCATTGCTGAATGTGATCCCGGTCAAGGCGCAGATCGGCATCAAGATCGCCGCTCTGCTGGTGGCCGCCGGAACCGTCATCATTTCCGCATTCGTCCTTGGTTTCGATCTGAAAGAGCTTCGCGCCTTGTGGCGGCGCTTCCTGATCGGGCTGGTGACGGCCTATGATGCCGCGATGCGCATTGTCGGGCGGGGCGCTTCCGTATCGGCAGGGCTGGCGCAGCGCGCGCGGGATCGTCGCAGCGGCAGGGCTGCCGTGCCAAAGGCGCAGGCGGCGACCGCACGTGGCGGGTTGTTCCGCCGCCGGAAAGACAGCGGAATGGACGCGGATTTCCAGCAATCGGGCGATCTGCCGGAGCCCGAACTGGTCGAGCGTGACGCGGATTATCACGGCGATGCCCCCACGGATGAGGAAGTGCGGGGCCGCATCTCGGATGCGATCCGCAACCGCACGCTCAAGGACTCGGTGCTGGCTGCGGTGACCTCGCGGCTGGTGCGGGGTGGCGCAGATGACGATACCCGGGCCGAGCCTCCGCTGACGGCAGAAGATGACGCGGATATGCCGGATGTGGCGGAACCGGTGCCTTTCGGTCAGGACAGAAAGCGTGTTGTGGTACCGCCGGCACGCAAGACCTCTGCGTCTCGTCAGGCCCAATCCGAGGCACAGCCGCAATTGCGTTTCGACGAAGCGGACTCGGCTTATGAAAAACCGCCTCTGGCCCTGCTGACCGCGCCCTCGACGATCGAGCGGTTGCAGCTTTCGGAAGAGGCGATGATGGAAAACGCCCGGATGCTGGAAGCGGTGCTGGATGATTACGGCGTAAAAGGGCAGGTCACCGAGGTGCGTCCCGGCCCGGTCGTCACGCTTTACGAACTTGAGCCAGCTCCGGGACTCAAGGCCAGCCGGGTGATCGGGCTTGCGGACGATATCGCCCGCTCGATGTCTGCCCTGTCGGCCCGCGTCTCGACTGTGCCGGGCCGCAGCGTGATCGGGATCGAACTTCCCAATGCCAAACGTGAGGTTGTTCTGCTGCGCGAGATCCTGTCGGCGCGGGCCTTCGGTGACGGCAAGCAGCCGCTGCCGCTTGCGCTGGGCAAGGATATCGGGGGCGAGCCGATCATTGCCAATCTTGCCAAGATGCCGCATTTGCTGATCGCCGGGACGACGGGTTCGGGGAAATCGGTGGCGATCAACACGATGATCCTGTCGCTGCTGTACAAGCTGACCCCGGATGAGTGCCGGTTGATCATGATCGATCCGAAGATGCTGGAACTGTCGGTCTATGACGACATCCCGCATCTGCTTTCGCCGGTGGTCACGGATCCGAAAAAGGCCGTGGTCGCCCTGAAATGGGTCGTCGGCGAGATGGAGGACCGTTATCGCAAGATGTCCAAGATGGGCGTCCGCAATATCGAAGGCTATAACGGCCGCGTCCGCGAGGCGCTGTCCAAGGGTGAGATGTTCAAGCGCACCGTCCAGACCGGCTTCGACGAGGATACCGGAGAGCCGATTTTCGAGACCGAGGAATTCCAGCCCGAGAAGTTCCCCTATATCGTCGTGATCGTCGATGAGATGGCCGATCTGATGATGGTCGCCGGCAAGGAGATCGAGGCTTGCATCCAGCGTCTGGCGCAGATGGCGCGGGCATCTGGCATCCATCTGATCATGGCCACGCAGCGCCCCTCGGTCGATGTCATCACCGGCACGATCAAGGCGAACTTCCCGACCCGGATCAGTTTCCAGGTCACTTCGAAAATCGACTCGCGCACCATTCTGGGCGAGCAGGGGGCCGAACAGCTTCTGGGGCAGGGCGACATGCTGTATATGGGCAACGGTGCCCGCATCACCCGGATCCACGGCCCCTTCGTCAGCGACGAAGAGGTCGAAGAGGTTGTGACCCATCTGAAAAGCTTCGGGCCGCCCTCCTACAAATCCGGCGTGATCGAAGGGCCGGATGATGAGAAGGCCGGGGATATCGACGCGGTGCTGGGGCTTGGCAGCGGTGAAAACGGCGACGATCAGCTTTATGATCAGGCCGTGATGATCGTCGCCCGGGATCGGAAATGCTCGACCTCTTATATCCAGCGCAAGCTGGCGATCGGCTATAACAAGGCCGCTCGTCTGGTCGAACAGATGGAAGATCAGGGCGTGGTCTCGACCGCCAATCACGTCGGCAAACGCGAAGTGCTGGTGCCCGAGATTTAAGGGGCCGCATCATGGCTGCCGGTGGTATTCCTCACCGATGCCGTGCGGCGAGATCGGGAAGGGGCGGCGAATACTTGCCGCCCCTGTCTTGTCCCGGCAGTTGAAACCGGCGGGAAAACCGTGTTTCAACGGCGGAAGGATTTGCAGCGAGGCAAGGTTTCTGGTGACCATCTGGCATATTCACATGCTGAATGCGCGTCATGGTTTGACGCACGTACTTCCCGACATCCGGCTGGCGGCGCGCGAGGCCGTCGCGGCGGCATCGGCCCATGCCGAACTGCCGGATTTCGATCTTGTCATCAAGGCCCAGCCCGGAGGCGGCATACCGGCATGGGGTGTCGGCGGCCGCGCTCCGTCCCCCGGCCTGATCGAGATCACGGTCGACCCCGCGCGTTTCGCGGCCCCTCTGCTGATCCGCACGCTGGTGCATGAATTTCATCATCTGCTACGCTGGGACGGCCCGGGTTACGGGAATTCGCTTGGCGAAGCCTTGGTCAGTGAAGGGCTGGCGGGCCATTTCACCCTTCAGGTATTGGGGGGCAAGCCCGATCCCTGGGATGCTGTCAAACCCGCCGCGCGGGTGGCGCGTGCCGCGATGAACAAATGGGCGCGGCTGGATTATAACCATGCGCATTGGTTCTTTGGCAGCGGCGATCTGCGGCGATGGACGGGTTACGGACTGGGGCATATGCTGATCACGGAGCATCTCTCGCGCTTTCCGGATATGGATGCGGTGAAGCTCGCCTATGTGAAAGCCGAAGAATTCCGTCCTGCGATGCGCCGCCTGGCCGGTGCAGAGGCTGCGGCAGGCGATGATCCTGCCGAGGAGGATGGCGCCCCCGATCCTGAGTCCGATCCCGCACCCGATGCCGCGGACGAAGACAGCGCAGCCCCGGAACAACAGCATGCGGGGGGCGAGGCCACGGCGAAGGGAACCGGGGCCGAGGCTGCCGGCACAGGCGAAAGCGGTCCGGCTGAGGACAAGGAGGGCTGACCGGCCTTTAAAGTCCGGTGGCGGCCAGCACCTGCGGCATCACGTGCGAAAGACGCTTTGCCCATTCGGTTTGACCGGCTTCGGTCTCGATCAGGTCGTTCCGGATCTCGATCAGCATGTTCGGGCGGCCATGCGCCAGCGCGTGGCGGGCAATCGAATCGCCTTCCAGATGGCCGGTATAAGGCTGGTTCTCTCCGGTTATCCATCCTTCGTCCCGGCAGGCCTGAACCATTGCCGGGCCAAGCCGTGCGTCGTCATGAGAATAGAGGATGCCGACCTGCCACGGGCGTGGCGGACGGCCGCGCAATTGCGGCGTGAAGCTGTGGATGGCGCAGATGCAGCGGTCCGGGTGCCGCCCTGCCAGATGTTCAAGCATATTGTGATAGGGGCGGTGCAGCCGGTCCAGGCGGCGCTCGCGCTCGGCCCGGTCGGCATGTTTGTTGGCGGGGATCACTGTGCCGTCATAAAGCCGCATGAGCAGGGTCGGGTCATCCTCGCCGCGATTCGGGTCGATCACGAGACGCGAGAAATCCGAGAAGATCGCGGGCGCGTCCAGCAATGCCGCCAGTCTGTCGGCCAGCCCCGCCGCGCCGATATCGAAGGCGATATGCCGGGCCATGTCGCTGGGTGCGATACCCAGATCTCCGCCGTTTAACCATTCGGGAACCCGATTCGTAGCATGATCACAGGTGATCAGCCAGCGCGAGGGTCTGTCTTCGCCGGTTATCCGATAGGCTTGTTCTGTCATGGTCATGTTACTGTTCATGCGGAACGCTGTTTAGGACAATCGATGGATGGACACCAGTTGCCGCGGGGCAGTATTTACGGCATAGATAGCGCTAAACCTGCAAGGAATTCGGTATGAGACGACATCGCAACGTGAAAATCGTGGCCACGCTTGGCCCAGCCTCCAGCAGCAAGGAGATGATCCGGGCGCTGTTCGACGCCGGTGCGGATGTGTTTCGTCTGAACATGAGCCATGGCAGCCATGACGATCACCGCGCCCGCCACGCCACGATTCGCGAGATCGAGGCGGAAACCGGACGTCCGATTGCGATCCTTGCCGATCTTCAGGGGCCGAAACTGCGCGTCGGGCCGTTTGCCGATGGCGGGCACGAGTTGAAAGCGGACGACAGGTTCCGCTTTGACCTTGATGCCACTCTGGGCGATTCGGGGCGCGTCCAATTGCCGCATCCCGAGATTTTTGCTGCGCTCGAACCGGGCGCGCAACTTCTGGTCAATGATGGCAAGGTTGCTTTGCGGGTCGATAGTTGCGGCAAGGATTTCGCGGAATGCACCGTTACGGCGGGCGGTGTGATCTCGGATCGCAAAGGGGTGAACGTGCCGGATGTGGTGCTGCCGCTGGCCGCGCTGTCGGACAAGGATCGCGAGGATCTCGAATTCGCCTGCGAGCTGGGCGTGGACTGGCTTGCCCTGTCCTTCGTGCAACGCGCCGCCGATGTCGAAGAGGCCAAGGCGTTGGTGAAAGGCCGCGCCGCCGTGATGACCAAGGTCGAGAAACCCGCCGCAGTGACCGCGTTCGAGGAAATCCTCAAGGCGTCTGACGGGATCATGGTTGCGCGCGGCGATCTGGGGGTGGAATTGCCGGTGCATTCGGTCCCTCCGATCCAGAAACGGCTTGTGCGCCGCTGTCGCGCAGCCGCCAAGCCGGTGATCGTTGCCACGCAGATGCTGGAATCCATGATCGAAAGCCCGCTTCCGACGCGGGCCGAAGTCAGCGATGTCGCCAATGCCATCTATGAGGGCGCGGATGCCGTGATGCTGTCGGCGGAAAGCGCGGCGGGCGATTATCCGGTCGAGGCGGTGACGACGATGGACAGTGTTGCCCGCTCGGTCGAGGCGGATCCGAACTACCGCCATATCATCGAGGCGTCGCGCCATGCGAAACTTCATTCGGTGGCCGACGCCATCGTGACTGCCGCCCGCGAAGTCGCGGAGACGACCGAGGTTGCCGCGATCTGCGCCTTCAGCCAGTCGGGCACCACTGTCAATCTGGTCGCGCGTGAACGGCCCCGCGTGCCGATCGTGGCGCTTTCCCCGATCGAAAGCGTCGTGCGCAGGATGTGCCTGACATGGGGAACGCATTGCATCATCACACCGACGCTGCATCGCTTCAAGGATGCCGTCGTCAATGGCACCCGCGCCGCGCGCGACCACGGCTTCGCGGATGAGACGCGGCAGGTGGTGATTCTGGCGGGCGTGCCCTTCAACGTTGCCGGTTCGACCAATATCCTGCGTATCGCGCCTTGCGACGAACGGTTGATTTTCGCCTCGGATCCGGAATAAGGCTGCGGACAGCGAAGAATTGCGGGGGTACCCATGTCGAACTGGCCTGATCTGCTGCTGCTTGGTGGCGTGGCGCTGTGCGTGATCTCGGTTATCGCCGCGGTCATCCAGC
Source organism: Paracoccus wurundjeri (assembly GCF_030678915.1). GTDB lineage: Bacteria > Pseudomonadota > Alphaproteobacteria > Rhodobacterales > Rhodobacteraceae > Paracoccus > Paracoccus onubensis_A. The sequence continues at coordinate 51,496 of NZ_JAUUTZ010000021.1, forward strand.
TCTTGCAGACCCAACCACCGCGCGGAGCGGCGATCACCCTTGTCATAGGGATCGTGCTGCTGTTCGCCGGCGCTTATTACAGCCCCGAACCGTTCAAGCCGCAAAGCATCCTTTCCGCATGGCAACGGGTCAGCGGGGGTGATGGGGCGGCCGGCACCGACACCGCTCCGGCGGAAGGGACCGGCACAGAAGAGGCGGAAGACGGGGCAGAGGCGCCCGCGAACTGAAAAGCCCCGCAAACTGAAAGGCCCTGTCGGGGCTCTTGCCAAACCGACACATGAGGCTTATACGACGCGCTTCAACCGCGCGGCCGGCCCGAATGGCATTGCCGAGTCGCGCGCTCACTCTGAACTCAAGGAGACGAAAATGCCGAAGATGAAAACGAAAGCTTCCGCCAAGAAGCGGTTCTCGATGACAGCCTCGGGCAAGGTGAAATCCGCCCAGGCCGGCAAGCGTCACGGGATGATCAAGCGCACGACGAAATTCATTCGCGATGCGCGCGGCACCACGGTCCTGTCGGACGCGGATGCCAAGATCGTCAAGAAATACATGCCCTACGCACGCTGATCGAAGGAACCTGAAAAATGGCACGAGTTAAATCCGGCAAAGTGACCCACGCCCGCCACAAACGCGTTCTGGACAAGGCCAAGGGTTATTACGGCGCCCGTTCGCGCAATTTCCGCACCGCCACGCAGGCTGTGGACAAGGCGAACCAATACGCCACCCGCGACCGCAAGAACCGCAAGCGGAATTTCCGCGCCCTGTGGATTCAGCGGATCAACGCCGCTGTGCGTCTGGTGGACGCCGATCTGAGCTATTCGCGCTTCATCAACCTGCTGTCGAAAGCGGGGATCGAGGTTGACCGCAAGGTTCTGGCCGATCTGGCCGTGAACGAGCCCGAAGCTTTCGGCGCAATCGTCGAAAAGGCAAAAGCCGCGGCCTGATCCTGCCACGATGCGAATTGAAATGGCCCGCCTCTGGCGGGTCTTTTTCGTTTTGGATCAATCAGCGTCGTCATGTCGTGGCTGAATCGTGCAGCAACCCGACAATAGCCGCGGTTCTTCGCCGTGCAGGATCAGCATGGCATCCATCCCGTAAACCTGATCCGACATCCCGTCCGAACAGATTTCCGGGGTTGCGGTCAGCGTCATCTCGGGGGCAAGCACAGCCCGTCGGGGCTCCAGATAATAGCCGCTGACCAGAATCGACTGAATGGGCCGCGTATCGTCCCCGGCGTCGGGCGTGCTCAGGGTCAGATTGCCGGATTCCGTCTTCACGTTCCAGAACGGCTCGGTACCGAAACAGCGAAGGGAATCGGGCAGTTCATCCTGTTTCCAGACATCGTAATGAGGTGTCATGTAATTTTGCGATACCCAGCCCGAGCGTTCCCCGGTATTGACCCTGAACCAGCTGCTTTTGCCCTGAAAACCTTCCTCGACGACCTCGATATCCGTCGCGTCCGGTGCAAGCGTTCCGATGATTTCGGCGTTGGCGCTGGGTTCGGCGCGGATATTCAACACATCATCCGCTTCGACGCCAGTCACGTCGAACAGGGTCGGAAGAATATATTCCGGCGTCGCAAGCGCCGGTGTCGCAAGCAGTATAAGGGCAAGGGCAGTTCGCAGCATTCAGAACCTCATTAATGTTGTCGCCGGGACGATCGTTGCATTGTAAAGATCGTTTGCATAGGGGAATCCACAGGTTAGAAGCGGCATATGATGACGCATAGCCTGATTGCCGATGACGCCCTGACCGCCCTTCTTGCGCGGTTGATGGCCGCTGTCGCCCGCCCGGGTCAGACCATCCTGTTGGATGGCCCCGTCGGTGCGGGAAAGACGCATTTCGCCCGCGCCTTTATCCGCGCGCGTCAGGGCGAAGCGGCCGAGGATGTGCCCAGCCCGACTTTCACGCTGGTCCAGACCTATGACGACCCGCGGGGAACCGAGATCTGGCATGCCGATCTGTATCGGCTGACCGATCCGTCCGAGTTGGACGAGTTGGGACTGGACGAGGCGCAAGGGAATGCAATCTGTCTGATCGAATGGCCCGACCGGCTGGAGGCGTTGCCCGAAGATGCCTTGACCGTCTCGATCCGGATGCATGACGACCCCGACCGACGCCAGATCACGCTGATCGGGGCGGGGGCCGACCGGTTGGTGCAGCTTGCCGGTTTCATCGCAGGGACGGATTGGGCGGATGCAGGGATTGCGCCCCTGGCCGGGGATGCCTCTGCCCGGCGGTATTTCCGGCTGACGAATAATGCGGGCCGCGCTGTGCTGATGGACGATCCGGCGGGCGATGTGGGCCGGTTTGTGGCCATGACCGATTGGCTGCGCGATCAGGGCTTTGGCGCGCCCGCGATCTTCGCGCGGGACCTGTCGGCGGGGTTCCTGCTGCAGGAGGATCTGGGCGATGATCTGGTCGCCCGCGTGCTGGAACGCTCCCCCGATCTGGCACGGCCGGTCTATGATCGGATTACCGATTTTCTGGTGGATCTGCACCATTTGCCGGTTCCCGGTTTCGTCCTGCCTCTGGACGGTCCCCGGATGGCCGAGCAGGTCGGGCTGTTTGCCGAATGGTATCCGCAGGCGGCAGGCGTGCCTGTGGGCGCGGCTGCGGAAATTGGTGCGGTCATCGGGCGGCTTCATGCGGAATTGGCTGCGGATATGCCCCCGGTCCTTAGCTTGCGGGATTTCCATGCCGAGAATCTGATCTGGCGGGGTGACGCTCCGCTTGGGTTGATCGATTATCAGGATGCGGTGTCCTGCCATCCCGCCTATGATCTGGTCTCGGTGCTGCAAGATACCCGCCGCGCGGTTTCGGCGGAGTTCGAGGCAGAGTATATCGCCCGTTATCTGAAAGCCACGGGATTGGATGAAGGCCGGTTTCGCGCGGCCTATGCACTGATGGGGGCGCAAAGGAACCTGCGCGTGATCGGGATTTTCACGCGGCTTTGCATTCGCGATGGCAAGCCGCGCTATCTGGCGTTTATGCCTCATGTCTGGGATTATATTCTGCGCAATGTAAGCCATCCCGCGCTTGCGCCTCTGGCCGCGATCATGCGGGAATTGCCTGCCCCCGACGCGGCCGTCACCGAAAGGATACATCAGCAATGCGCCCGCCCCTGATGATCTTCGCCGCCGGGTTGGGTACGCGGATGCGGCCTTTGACCGATAACCGCCCCAAGCCGCTGATCAAGGTGGCGGGGCGCACCCTGCTGGATCGGGCATTGCATGCCGGGCGCGGGGCAGGGGTCAGCCGGATCGTGGTCAACAGTCATTATCTGGGCGATCAGATCAGGGTGCATCTGGCCGGACAGGATGTCGCGATCAGCGATGAATCCGATCTGCTGCTGGACACCGGAGGGGGGCTGCGCAGGGCTTTGCCGTTATTGGGCGAGGGGCCGGTGATGACGTTGAATCCCGATGTGATCTGGACCGGGCCGAACCCGTTGATCGCGCTTTGCGACGCCTGGGACGAGCGGATGGATGCTCTGCTTATGCTGGTTCCGGTGCAGCGGGCGACGGCACGGCTTGGCGGCGGGGATTTCGATATGGACGAGGCGGGGCGGATTACGCGGCGGGGCGATTACGTTTTCGCCGGGGCGCATATAATCCGACCCGAACGGCTGTCCGGAATATCCGATCAGGTGTTCTCGCTTAACCGCATCTGGGACGTGCTGATTTCCGAAGGGCGTGCTTTCGGTGTCGTGCATCCGGGCGGCTGGTGCGATGTGGGCCGCCCCGATGCGATCCCGCTGGCGGAAGACCTGCTGGATGGCTGAGTGGGAGTCCGGCCTTTTTGCCCTGCCGTCCGGAGTGGATTTTGCCGGGCATTTCGTGGCCGGTTTCCTGCGGCGCATGAAGGGCCAGCCGCCCGAGGCGATCGCCCGTGTCACGATCTATGCCAATTCGGCGCAGACACTTGCCGCGCTTCGGCATGCGTTTGACGCGCATGGTCCGCTGCTGCTGCCGCGCCTTCTGACCGTCAACGATCTGGGCGCGGGCAGTGCGTTGCGGGACGGGCCTCTTGCTCCTCCGCTTGCCCGCAGATTGCAACTTGCGCAACTGATCGACCGATTGATGGCAAGCCGCCCCGATCTTGCGGCGGGGCATTCGATTTCGGCACTGACGCAATCGCTGGCGTCTTTGATGGCCGAGATGCAAACCGAAGGCTGTGGCCCGGACGCGCTGGAGGCGATCGACGCTGGCGACCATGCAAGGCACTGGCAGAACGCGCTTGATTTCCTGCGGATCGCCGCCCGTTTTCATCTGGACGGCCCGGTTGTCGATCGGCCCGCACGTCAGCGTATCGCAGCCGAGACGGCCTGGAACGACTGGTCTGAAGGGCGCGATCTGCCCGCGGATCCGGTCATCGTGGCCGGTTCGACCGGATCGCATGGCGCGACCCGGTTGTTCATGCGCGCGGTTGCGGGCTTGCCCAACGGTGCGGTGGTGCTGCCCGGATTCGATTTCGACCTGCCCCCGCATATATGGGAGGGTCTTTCCGAAAACAGCGGCGATCATGCGCAATTCCGCTTTGCGGCGCTGGTCGAGGAATTCGGCAGGCCGCGTCTGTGGTCGCCTTGCGATGGGCCATCCCCGTCGCGGAACAAGCTGGTTTCGCTTGCATTGCGACCGGCCCCGGTAACCGATCAATGGATCGCCGAGGCGCCGGGGCTGCCCGATCTGCCGGACGCTTGCGAAGGGATGACCCTGATAGAGGCCGATCAGCCGGGGCAGGAGGCCGACGCCATTGCCCTGATCATGCGCGAAGCGGCGGAGAACAGGCAACCGGTCACGCTGTTCGCCGCCGATAGCGGCTTGATCCGGCGCGTCGTGGCGGCGCTTGACCGCTGGCGACTGCACGCCAATGACAGCTCGGGCGAGCCCGTTCACCTGACTGCGCCGGGTCTGTTCCTTCGGCATGTCGCTGCGGTTTTCGGCCTGCCCCTGACGGTGGATCGCCTGTTGATCCTGTTGAAGCACCCGCTGACGGCAAGCGGTTCGGAAGTGGTCGGCTTTGGTGCCGCACGACATCTTGCCCGCGAACTTGAACTGCATCTGAGGGCATATGGCCCGGCATTCCCCAGCGGGGAAGACCTGCGCGACTGGGGAGACAAGGGCGACTCCATGCGCAAAAGCTGGGCGCTGTGGCTGGCCTCCATTCTGGACCGGATCGCGGATTTCGCGGAAGATCGCGCTGCCCGTCCGCTGCCGGACAGGCTGGCCGATCTGCGCAGGCTGACCGAGACGCTGATCGCCGGACCGGATGGCGACGTGGCGCGATCGGAAAGCTGGGCTGGCCGGGCAGGGCGGATGGCAGAGGCGGTGCTGGACGATCTGGCAAGCCATGCGTCTGCGGGGCCGCCGATGCGGCCCGAGGATTTTGCCGCCCTGCTGACGGATGAATTGCGCGGGCAGACCATTCGCGATCCGGGCGGTCCTTCGCCCCTGTTGCGTATTCGCGGCCCGCGCGAGGCAAGGACCGAGGCGCATGGCACGGTTATTCTGTCGGGCTTGAACGAAGGCGAATGGCCGCAGCCGCTTGATCCCGATCCCTGGCTGTCGCGGCAGATGCGCGAGCAGGCGGGGCTGACGCTGCCGGAAAGGCAGATCGGGCTGGCCGGGCATGACTTTCAGCAGGGAATTTCCGCCGGGCGGGTATATCTGACCCGCGCCCGCCGAAATGCCGAGGCCGAGACGGTGCCGTCCCGCTGGCTGAACCGGCTGACCAATCTGATCGCAGGTGTATCTGAACGGCGCGGTCCTGAAGCGTTGGCCGACATGCGAAAGCGCGGGACGAAATGGCTTGCCCTGGCCGCGGCATTGTCGCGCCCGGAATGCCTTGTTCCACCCGAGCCGCGACCGGCGCCTGTCCCGCCCGCTCCGCCATTCCGGCAATTGCCTGTCACCGAGATCGCGCAGCTTATCCGCGACCCTTACGCGGTCTATGCCAAGCGTGTTCTGGGGCTGCGCAAGCTGAATCCGTTGCGGCCGGAACCCGACGCCGCCATGCGCGGCCAGACGCTGCATTCGATTGTCGAGCGGTTGCTGAAAACCGGTCCGGGGCCGGATCTGGGCGCGGCGGAGTTGCGCGACCGCCTGTTGCGGATCACCGCCGAGGTGCTTGAGGAACAGGTTCCCTGGCCCTCGGCCCGCGCATTCTGGCAGGCCAGGATCGAGAGGATCGCCGATCAGGTTGTCAGGGATGAGCTTGCCCGTCTGGCCGAAGGACGCCCGCAAGTGATCGAGAATCGCGGCGCGGTATCGCTGACCGGGATGGATTTCCGGCTGATCGCGAAGCCTGACCGGATCGATCTGCTGAATGATGGCAGGGTCATGATTTATGATTACAAGTCCGGTAAGCCGCCAAGCGCCAGGCAGATGGCACATTTCGACAAACAGCTGATGCTTGAAGCCGCCATGGCCCGGCGCGGCGGGTTTTCGGAACTTGGCCCGGTCGAGGTCGCGGGCATCCGCTATATCCGGCTTGGCGGCGAAGGCCGGACCGAGCCGCGCGATTATTCCACGCAGATGGAGGCTGAAAGCTGGGACGGGTTCGTCCGGCTGATCGGCCATTATCTGTCCGGGCAGGCGGGTTTTGTCGCCATGCGGGCACCGGAACTTCTGAGTTATGCGGGCGATTACGATCATCTTGCCCGCTATGGTGAGTGGGTGCTGACCGAGAAGGCGCAGCCCCGGAAGGTCGGCGATCATGGATGAGGCGACCAGAAACCAGATCGAAGCAGCCGATCCCGCGCATTCGACATGGCTGACGGCAAATGCCGGCTCGGGCAAGACCCGGGTACTGACCGACCGGGTTGCGCGGCTGCTGCTGCACGGCACCGCGCCCGAGCGGATTCTGTGCCTGACCTATACCAAGGCCGCCGCGACAGAGATGCAGAACCGGCTTCTGAAACGGCTGGGCGAATGGGCGATGCTGTCCGAGGCGAAGCTGGAAGCGGCGCTTCGCGAATTGGGAGAGGAAGGCAAAGCCGATCTGGCTGCGGCGCGCAGGCTGTTCGCCCGTGCCATCGAGGCTCCGGGCGGGCTGAAGGTACAGACGATCCACAGTTTCTGTGCGGCGCTTCTGAGGCGGTTTCCGTTGGAAGCGGGCGTGCCCATGGGCTTTGCCGAGCTTGACGAGCGCAGCGCCCGCGCTCTTCGCTCTGCCATTATCGAGGAGATGGCGGAAGAGGATCATCCGGCGATCCGCGATCTGACGGCGCTGCATGGCGGTGACGATCTGGATCGCTTTCTCTCAAGCCTCTCCGAGGCGGATTTCAGCGGCCCGCCCGATGCCGATGCGATCTGGCGGGCCTTGAACCTGCCCGCCGGGCTGGATCACGAGACTTTACTGGGCGCGGTGTTTACCGGCGAGGAAGGGGGGGGGTTCGATGCGCTTATCCCGATCCTCGCGGGGGGAAGCGCAAACGATCAGAAGCTGGCGGACAAGCTGAAAGGGGGCGACTGGTATTCGCCGGGTCTGGCAGAGCTTTCTCTGCTGATGGGTGCTTTGCTGACGGGTGCGGGCGCGAAAATGCCATTCGCCGCGAAGATCGGCAGCATTCCGACGAAGGCTTTGCAGAACGGCCCCGCCGCGCCTTTCATGGACGATCTGAACGCGTTGATGCTGCGCGTTCAGGATGCGCGTCCTCAGGCGATGGCGCTTGATATCGCCCGGAAGACACTGACACTGCACCGCTTCGCCCATGAGTTCACGCAGCGGCTGGTCGCGCGGAAGACCGCGCATGGCTGGCTGGATTTCGACGATCTGATCCGCAGCACCGCCCGGTTGCTGCATGAATCCAGCGTGGCGCAATGGGTGCTGTGGCGGCTTGACGGAGGTATCGACCATATCCTTGTGGATGAAGCGCAGGACACCAGTCCGGAGCAATGGAAGGTCATCCGCAGCCTGACCGACGAGTTCACCAGCGGCGCAGGGGCCAGAAGCCACGATCGCACCCTGTTCGTCGTGGGCGATCCGAAACAGTCGATCTATTCCTTTCAGGGTGCCGATATCGCCGTGTTTGAGGAAATGCGCGACCGTTTCGAACAGGATTTTCAGGCTATCCAAAGCCCGATGCAGCAGCGCGGGCTGTCGCATTCCTTCCGCTCGTCTCCGGCGATCCTGTCACTGGTCGATGCGGTGTTTCAGGGCGATGCGGCGCAGGGGCTTGGCGATCCTCCGCGCCATATCGCCTTTCGCGACGGGTTGCCCGGGCGGGTGGATATCTGGCCGCCGATCCCCGAACCCGACAAGCCCGAGCCGGGGGACTGGACCGATCCGGTGGATGCGCCCGCCGAGAATTCGGCCAGTGTGATGCTGGCCCGGGCGATTGCGCGGCAGATCAAGGCGATGATCGGGACGCCGTTTTTCGACACCAAGGCAAAACAGGTCCGCGCAATCGGGCCGGGGGATATCCAGATCCTTGTGCAGCGCCGCGCTGCGCTGTTCGATGAACTTATCCGCGAATGCAAGGCACAGGATTTGCCTGTGGCCGGGGCGGACCGGCTGAAGCTGGCCGCCGAACTGGCGGTACGCGACATCGTCGCCACGCTTTCCGTGCTGGTTACGCCCGAGGACGATCTGTCGCTGGCCGCTGCGCTGCGCTCTCCCCTGTTCGGCTTGTCCGAGGACGATCTGTACCGGTTGGCAGCAGGACGTGGGCGCGTTTCGTTGTGGCAGCGATTGGGCGAATCCGCGCATCAGGAGGTGCTTGAAATATTGCGCGATCTGGCCAGCGTGGCGAATATCATCCGCCCCTATGATCTGATCTCGCGCCTGCTCACCCGGCATGACGGGCGAAACGCGATGCTTGCCCGTCTGGGAACCGAGGCCGAGGACGGGATTACCGAACTTCTGTCGCAGGCGCTGGTCTATGAACGGTTCGAGCCGCCCTCGCTGATCGGTTTTCTTGTCTGGCTTGCCGGAGATGATGTCGAGGTCAAGCGGCAATTGCCCGGAGGAGAGGGCGGTCTGATCCGTATCATGACGGTGCATGGCGCCAAAGGGCTGGAAAGCCCGGTGGTCATTCTGCCCGAAACCCAGAAACGCCAGGCAGACAATCGGGCACGCACCGTGCGTCTTGATGACATGCAGACATGGCGCGGCACGGCTGACGAACGGCCCGATCCGGTCTCTGAAGCCGTCAATTCTCTTGCCCGGCGGCAAGAGGAAGAGCGCCGCCGATTGCTTTACGTGGCGCTGACACGGGCGGAAAGCTGGCTGATCGTGGCTGCCGCCGGAGATGCCGGGGACGGGCTTGAAAGCTGGCACGGCCTGATCCGCGATGGCGCGGAGCGGGTCAAGCTTGATTGCCGGAACATCGAGATCGACGGGGTCGGCACGGTGCGGCGGCTATCCTTCGGTGATTGGCCGGAAGATAAGATTGCAACCGGCCTCGCGCCTGTCGGGCAGGTTGAGCTTCCCGAATGGGCGCGCCGTCCTGCGCCACCACCTCCACGGGCGATCTTGCCGGTCGCCGCGACGTCGCTGGGCGGGGCAAAGGTGCTGGGCGCGCCGGTGGAAGATGCCGATCCCGCTGCGGCGATGCTTCGGGGAACGCGGCTGCATCTGCTGCTGGAATATCTGCCCGGCTCGTCGCGTGACGACTGGCCCGAACTGGCAAAAGCTGCCCTGACCGGGGCCGAGGGCGGATTGCCGGACCGGGACGAGTTCGAGTCGCTGATGAACGAGGCCCGGGCGGTCATAGACGCGCCGGATTTATCCGATGTGATGACCCCTCCGCCGGGCGCGCAGATCCTGCGCGAGGTGCGGTTGACCGCGACCGTTCCCGGGATCGGCTTGTTGCATGGCACGATCGACCGGCTAATCCTGCGGAGACAAGAGGTTCTGGCAATCGATTACAAATCGAATGCTGAACTTCCGCAGAAACCTGACCAGACACCTTTGGGTATCCTGCGCCAACTGGGCGCCTATCGTGCCGCGCTGCGGGAGATCTATCCCGCTCGCACCGTGCGCACGGCTATTTTGTGGACTGCTGCGCCCGGCCTGATGGAACTTCCCGATTCACTTCTGGATCAGGTGATGGCGGCTCTTGACCCCGGCGGTCCGCGTCCATAGCTGTTAATGGAACCGTTGCGCCGGCCCTTCGGCGCACATCCCTCAAGGAGCATCAGACATGGCAACCGTGCATGTGAACGATTCTGAATTCGACGCCGAGGTCCGCAAGGCCGATACCGCCGTCATCGTGGATTTCTGGGCTGAATGGTGCGGACCATGCAAACAGATCGGCCCTGCTCTGGAAGAGCTGTCGGACGAATATGCCGGCAAGCTGAAAATCGTTAAGGTCAATGTGGACGAGAACCCCGAACAGGCCGCCGCGCTTGGTGTTCGCGGTATCCCGGCACTGTTCATGTTCAAGGATGGTGAAGTCATCTCGAACCGCATGGGCGCTGCGCCGAAAGCTGCGCTGAAAAGCTGGATCGACGAAAGCGTCTGATCCCCGCAATTCCGCCGCCCGGGACTTTATTCCGGGCGGCCTTCCACGGGCAGATATTCCCGCCGCGTGCTTCCCCATTGACCGCACCATCTCCGCCCGCCTCATGCCGTGGAACCCTTGCGCATGTTCGTGGCGGCGGGGTGATGCGCCTCTGCCGAGTCTTGCGAATTAAGGTTAATATAAAGAGATTAACCTATTGAATTAAGGTTAGTTCAGTGGGCGGCTGCGCGTTGCACAGAACGTTGATCTTCCCGGCGTGATTTACCCGCTACTGAAGCTCTGGCGTGGCCTCAAGCCGGACGCGACCGGTACGCCGAAACATTGACGGATCTGGCCGGGTGCGATCCGGGGCAGCAGCGTCCCGATGGCGGCGAAACCCCACCAATTTGGCCGGTGTTATTTCGCGATCCGCCGATATGCATAGTTGAACACGGCGTCGCCAAAATTTCAGAAAATCTTTCCATAGAAATTTTGCTGTAAAAACCGCGGTAACGAGACCTCTTCCGTGCAGCGTGATTCTGATGAAACGCAGGATCGCGATCACGTCGGGTTTATCCTGATCCGCTGGCGCCGGTGCCATGGCGTTGTCGGTGCTGTTCCACATTCGATGGATGGCTTCCGGACTGCCATACACACCGTCCACCACTTGCCTGATGGCTGAAATCGGCCAAGTTCAATGGTATAATCAGGCGGAACCATGCCTAATGATACGAATTTACGACCCCACGGCTTTGTGCGGTTGTGTTGAAGACTCATGGTCGTGGAAGAATACACCCGTCGACACACGCAACCATAAGGAGTCTGACGTGAAACTGAAGATCAAAGCAGGATTGCTATCTTCCATTGCCTGCCTGGGCACGGTCGCAATGTTGAGTTCTGCCAGCGCCGCCGGTTTTAGCGAATTGGATGCGAATGCGGACGGTCAGCTCGACCTGGCCGAGTTGGAGGCAAGCTTCGGTGCAAATGCCCAAAGCACGCTGGAAGCCTATGACAGCGATGGCGATGGCATGATCAGCGTCGCAGAGGCCGAGGCCATGGCCGCTGGTGCAGCGCCCGCCGCTCCGGATGCCGCGACAACGGCGGCGGAAGGCGAACTTGCGCCGGGTGTCGCAGAACCGGGCGCGGCCGCCGAAGCCGTCGAAGGCGAATTGCCGGCAGCCCCTGACGCCGCTGGCGCGGTCGATGGTGCGATCGAGCAGCAAGCGCTTCCGCCCGCTGCTCCGGGGGCGGAAGCCGGGGCAGGTGCCGGCATGGAAGTCACCGAGTGATCTGACTTGAATCGCTCTGGCATGCCCCGGCCAATGATCTGGCCGGGGCTTCGCATTTGCGGATAACGGTTTCCCGGTATCTTGTGATCCTGCCCCCACAGCCCCTATGCTGGGCCGCGAAGAGCAGTGCAGAGGCTCGGGATGAAAGAGAAAACCATCAATCTCGCATTGCAGGGTGGCGGCGCGCATGGCGCCTATGCATGGGGCGTTCTCGACCGGCTTCTGGATGAAAGCTGGCTGGGCATTGCCGCGATTACCGGGACCTCGGCGGGTGCCCTGAACGGCGCCGCTCTGAAAGCCGGGCTGGCGCGGCATAGCGGTCCGAGGGGCCGGCAGGCGGCGCGCGAGAATCTGGATTTTCTATGGGGCGAGGTCGGGCAGATTTCGGACAACAATGTCGTCCGGTGGCTGTATTCCATGGCTCCGATGCCACGCGGCCTGCAACGCCTGACCGAGATGTTTTCGCCGGCCGCATGGATGGACAACCTGACACGAGTTTTCAGCCCGTATGATTACGGCCCGTTCTATTCCAATCCGCTGGGGTCGGTATTGCGCGGGCTGCCCTATCCGGGGTTCAGCAGCGAGAAGGGGCCAGAGCTTTTCGTGGCGGCGACGAATGTACGCACCGGGCGGATCCGAATCTTCACCGGGGCTCAGGCGACGCCGGACGCGGTCATGGCCTCGGCCTGCCTGCCGAACCTGTTTCGCGCCATCGAGCTGCGCGACCCCGTAACCGGCGAAACCGATGCATATTGGGACGGCGGGTTCACCGGCAATCCGGCACTGTTTCCGTTATATCGCAAGCATCTTCCCGCAGATATCGTGATCGTAAACATCAATCCGATGATCCGTGACTGTTTGCCGAAGACGCCGGTAGAGATCACCGACCGGATGAATGAGATCAGCTTCAATTCGGCGCTGATGTCCGAGTTGCGGGCCATCAATTTCGTCAAGCGCCTGCATTCCGAAGGCCGTCTGACGGATAAGCGCATGAAGAATCCGCTGATTCACATGATCCTTGACGATATGCTGATGAACGATCTCACGGCGCGCTCGAAGACGATGCCAGAGCCGGGGCTGCTGGTCCGGATGAAAGAGGCCGGACGCATGGCCGCCGACAGCTTCCTGGAAAACCACGCGGATGACCTGAACAACCGCGATACGGTCGATCTGGCGGCGCTGTTTGCGGGGGTAAGCGTCGGCTGAGGGTCACCGAACCGGCGCGGCGACGGCCTATCCTTTCAGGATGTGATCTGCCGCCTTCTCTCCGACCATGATCGAAGGGCCGTTCAGGTTGCCATTGGTGATGCGCGGAAAGACCGAGCTGTCGGCCACCCGAAGATTCCCCGTTCCGATCACGCGGAGGTCCGGATCGATCACGGCCTGCGGATCGTCAGGCTGCCCGATTTTTGCAGTACCGCAAGGGTGGAACGCGGATTCCGCATGTTCGGCGATGAAGGCGTCAATCTGCTCATCGCTTTGCACCTCTGCCCCGGGCTGAATTTCGTCGCCCCGGTATTCCGCGAATGCGGGTTGATCGAAGATCTGCCGTGTCAGGCGTACGCAGGCCCGGAACTCCTTCCAGTCGTCGGGATGCGACATGTAATCGAACCGGATCTCGGGCGCTTCGGCGGGATCGGCCGAGGACAACCGGACCGTGCCGCGCGATTTCGAGCGCATCGGCCCGACATGCGCCTGGAAACCGTGCCCCCTGGCCGCCGCCTTGCCGTCATAGCGAACGGCAAGGGGCAGGAAGTGGTACTGGATATCCGGATAATCGATATCCTCGCCCGAACGGATGAAGCCACAGCTTTCGAACTGGTTCGATGCGCCAAGCCCGGTCTTCTGCAACAACCATTCCACGCCGACCCGGGCTTTGCCCAAAAGGTTGTAATAGGTATACAGGCTGACCGGCTTCAATGCCTTGTATTGCATGTAGATCTCAAGGTGATCCTGCAAATTCGCGCCGACGCCGGGCCGGTCGGCAACCGGTGCGATTCCGTGATCCCGCAGATGTGCTTCCGGGCCGATCCCCGACAGCATCAGCAATTTCGGCGTATTGATCGACCCCGCCGACAGGATGACCTCGGACCTGGCGATGATCTGCTCGACCTTGCCATCCCGTTCGATCTCGACGCCAAAGGCGCGAGTGCCGTCCAGCAGAACCCGATGGGCAAGGGCGCGGATCACCTGCAGACGGCCGGTCTTGCGGGCCGGGCGCAGATAGGCATTGGCGGCGGACCAGCGGCGGCCTTTCCAGATGGTCGCCTCCATCGGGCCGAAGCCTTCCTGATGCTCGCCATTGTAATCCGCGGTATAGGGCCAGCCCGCCTCCTGTCCGGCCTTGATGAAGGTGTTGAACAGTGGATTCCTGCGCTTGCCGCGGGTGATATGCAGCGGCCCGCTGTCACCGCGCCATTCCGAGCAGCCGCCATGCCATGTCTCCATGCGCTTGAAATAGGGCAGCACGTCCTCGTATCCCCAGCCGGTCGCGCCGCTTGCGGCCCAATGGTCGAAATCCTTGCGGTTGCCGCGTACGAAAACCATTCCGTTGATCGAGGATGAACCGCCAAGCACCTTCCCTCTCGGTGTCACGAGACGGCGATTGTTCAGATGCACTTCGGGCTGGCTTGAATACCCCCAGTCATAACGTGGCATATTCATCGGATAGCTGAGCGCGCCGGGCATCTGGATGAACACGCCGCGATCGCTGCCTCCGAATTCGATCAAAGTGACGGTTCTACCTGCCTCGGTCAGACGGTAAGCCAAAGCACAACCGGCGCTGCCCGCCCCGACAATGACGTAATCCGATTGACTCATGACTGCATCTTTCTACCAGTTTCGGGAACAGCCGCGTTCCGCTTCTTCTTTGCAAAAATACCTTCGGGTGGGGTCCGGGGAGGGCAGACAGCCCTTCCCGGCTATGACCGGGACGGAAAAGACCAGACCCGCTTAATATGGCGCATCCACGCCTCCCATCCCCACATAAACGGATTTCAGCTGTGAATAATGCTCAATCGCGGCGGCGGAATTTTCCCGGCCCAAGCCGGATTGCTTGACGGCGCCGAACGGCATCTCGACCGGGGTCAGGTTATAGCTGTTGATCCAGCAGGTTCCGGCCTGAAGCCGCGCGATGACGCGATGCGCGCGGGTCAGGTCCTGAGTGAACACGCCTGCCGCAAGGCCGAAGCCGGTTGCGTTGGCGCGGGTGATGACCTCTTCCTCGTCATGGAAGCCAAGCGTGGTCATGACCGGGCCGAAGATTTCGTCGCGGGTGATCGACATGTCGTCGCTTGCGTCAGTGAATACGGTTGGCGGAATGAATGCGCCCTCGCCCGGACCGCCACAGAGAAGCCGCGCCCCTTGTTCCAGCCCCGACGCGATGGCCGCGCGGATTTTCCCGGCCTGTGCAGGATTGATGATCGGGCCATGCGTCGTCGCCGGATCCAGTGGATCGCCCATGCGGACATTGCGCACACGCTCGGCCAGACGGTCAAGGAAGGCGTCCCGGATACCCTCTTGCAGGAATACCCGCGTGCCGTTCGAGCAGATCTGCCCCGACGAATAGAAATTCGCCAGCATGGCGGCACTGACCGCATGTTCCGGATTGGCGTCATCAAAGACGATCAGCGGAGATTTTCCGCCAAGTTCCATGGTGACATGACGCATTCCCTCGGCAGCGGCGGCATAGACCTTGCGCCCCGTGGGAACCGAGCCGGTCAGTGACACCTTGTCCACATTCGGATCGGTAGAAAGTGCCGCGCCGATCTGACCGCGCCCCTGCACGACATTGAAGATACCGGCGGGCAATCCGGCCTCAAGCAGGATTTCCGCCAGTTTCAACGCGCCAAGCGGGGTTTCCTCGGAGGGTTTGAAGACCATCGCATTGCCCATCACCAGGGCAGGGGCGGCTTTCCAGCAGGCGATCTGGCTGGGATAGTTCCAGGCGCCGATTCCTGCGCAGACGCCCAGCGGTTCGCGCCGGGTATAGGCCCAGTCCTGCCCCAGCGGGATCGTCTGCCCGGTGATCGAGGCGGCCAGCCCGCCGAAAAATTCAAGCGCCTGCGCACCCGATTCCCAGTCTGCAACCAGCGTTTCCTGAATCGGCTTGCCGGTATCCAGCGTTTCCAGCCGCGACAATTCCTCGTTCCGTTCGCGGATGATGGCGGCGGCGCGATGCAGGACGCGGCCACGCTCTACCGGGGCCAGTGCCGCCCATGCTGGCTGGGCACGGGCCGCGACACGGCAAGCCTCGGCTACCTGACCGGTCGAAGCTTCACGCAGGCTGGCGATTTCTTCGCCGGTATAGGGGTACAGGACGGGCAGCGCCGCGCCTTCGCCCTCGACCGGGCGTCCGTCGATGAACAGGCTGGCGTCGGGTTGGGCGTTCAGAGTCATTTAAGTGCCTCTTCGAGATAATCGTTGATAACATTCAGGGCTGCCGCGCCGTCGGTCGGGCCACGGGTCAGCACGGCGCGCAGATAAACGCCGTCGATCAGGGCACCCAGCGTATCGGCGATTCTGGCGGGATGATCGGTCAGCGGCTCAAGCGCGACGATCAGGTTGGAGCGTAACCGGCAATGATAGACCCTCAGCAGACGTTCTGCCTGATTGTTCAGCAGGGCCAGCGCGTAAAAATTCAGCCATGCGCTGATCACCTCGCGCCGGAAATTCAGCGGCGCGAAACTGGCATTCAGAATCGCGTCCAGGCGGCCGCGCGGGCCGTTTCCCGGTAATGCCTCGCGTACGGATTTCCCGTATGTTGTCAGGATATGGCGCATCGCCGCGAGAAAAATCTGCTCTTTCGACCCGAAATAATGATGGGCCAGTGCAGGCGACATGCCGGCAGCGCGCGCAATCTGCGCGACAGTCACATCCAGCGATCCCGCCCGCCCGATTTCTGTAATGGCAGCGTTGATCAACGCTGCTTTTCGGATAGGCTCGGCCCCAAGTTTTGGCATCTGGACACCCGCTGTCGGAGTTTTTGGTTGCTTTGACACTGTAACCGATGTTTAATTGACTGGTCAATCAATAACAGGGAGCAAAAAATGACCCTTCCCCGCCTCACTGCTGCACTGGCATTGGCTGCCGCCACGGCAGGTTCCGCTTTCGCCGCCGAGCCCGAGCAATGCCGCAAGGTCGTGTTCTCGGATGTCGGCTGGACGGATATCACCGCAACGACGGCGATTGCCTCGACCGTGTTGCAGGGTATCGGCTATGAAACCGAAACCAAGGTCCTTTCCGTCCCGGTGACCTATACGGCGCTGTCCACGGATGATGTTGATGTGTTTCTTGGCAACTGGATGCCGACGATGGAGGCCGATATCGGCCCCTATAATGAGGCAGGCACTGTCGATACCGTCCGCACCAATCTGACCGGCGCCAAATATACATTGGCCACCAACAAGGCGGGCGCGGATCTTGGCATAGACGATTTCGCGAAGATCGCCGAGCACAAGGATGCGCTTGAAGGCAAGATCTACGGGATCGAGCCGGGCAATGACGGCAACCGCCTGCTGCTGGAGATGGTGGCCGAGGACAAGTTCGGCCTTGGCACGTTCGAGGTTGTCGAATCCAGCGAGCAGGGCATGCTATCACAGGTCTCGCGCGCCGACAGCGCCGAGAAGCCGGTGGTTTTCCTAGGATGGGAGCCCCATCCGATGAATGCACAGTTCGAAATGACCTATCTCACCGGCGGCGATGAGGTTTTCGGCCCCGATCTGGGGGGCGCGGAAGTGCGCACCAATACCCGCACGGGTTATGTCGAGGAATGCCCCAATATCGGAAAATTCCTGCAAAACCTTGAATTTACCCTCGAGATGGAAAACGAGGTCATGGGCAAAATCCTGAATGACGGGCAGGATCCTATGGACGCGGCGAAAGAATGGTTGAAAGATAACCCCGAGGCCGCGACGCCATGGCTGGACGGCGTGACAACGGTGGATGGCAACGATCCGACCGAAGCATTGAGCGAGGCACTGGCCGGATAAGGTTGGCGGAAGGCACGGGCGGCAGGCTTCTTTGCTGTTATCCGTGACGGGAACCCGTAGCAAGGACAGACAAGCGAGAGGACCTCCGATGGAAAATCTGACCGCATTGGTCACCGATCACAAGATTCCGATCGGGAAATCCGCGAAAACGGTTTTTGACTGGCTGAACGGCAACGCCTCGTGGCTGTTCAACAGTATCGCGAGTTTCATGGAATGGCTTATCGGCCAGATTCTCGGCGCACTCGAATATCCCCATCCATTCATTTTCATTCTGCTTGCAGTGGCCCTGACATGGGCATTGCAGCGGAACTGGAAAACCTGCCTGCTGGTGGGGCTGGGCTTTCTGTTCATTCTCAATCAGGGCTACTGGGAAGAAACGTTGCAATCCCTGACGCTGGTCCTTGCGGCCTGCATCGTCTGCATGGCCGTCGGCGTACCTGTCGGGATTGCCGCCGCGCATCGGCCACGGCTTTATGCATGGATGCGGCCTGTGCTGGATCTGATGCAGACGCTGCCGACCTTTGTCTATCTGATCCCGGCCATCGTGTTTTTCGGCATCGGCATGGTTCCCGGTCTGCTGGCGACGGTGATCTTCGTTCTGCCCGCGCCGATCCGGTTGACGCAGCTTGGTATCAGTTCGACGCCCCGGCCCCTTGTCGAGGCGGCGACGGCATTCGGCGCCACTCCGCGTCAATTGCTCTGGAAGGTCGAATTGCCCAGCGCGTTGCCGCAGATCATGGCGGGACTGAACCAGACGATCATGCTGTCGCTGTCCATGGTGGTCATTGCCGCGCTGGTCGGCGCCGCGGGGTTGGGCGTGCCGGTGGTTCGCGCGTTGAACAGCGTGAATACCTCGCTTGGTTTCGAATCGGGCTTCGTGATCGTCATCGTTGCGATCATGCTTGACCGGATGCTGCGCATGGAGGGACGGAAATGAGTGAGCAAACTCCGAATGCCGTGGAATTCGACCGGGTCAGCATCGTGTTCGGCGATCAGCCGCAGGCGGCGCTGCCGCTGATGGATCAGGGCAAGGAACGCGGCGAGATCAAGGCCGAGACAGGGCAGGTGCTGGGGGTTCATGACTGCAGCGTCAATGTCGGGCAGGGCGAGATCCTTGTGCTGATGGGCCTGTCGGGATCGGGGAAATCCACGCTTCTGCGTGCTGTCAATGCGCTTAACAAGGTCTGCCGGGGAGAGGTCCGGGTCTGGGACGGTAATCGGATGACCACCGTTACCGGGGCGGAAAAGCAATCCCTGCGCGATCTGCGCCTGCGCCATGTGGCCATGGTGTTTCAGCAATTCGGCCTGCTGCCCTGGCGCAGCGTGCGCGATAATGTCGGCCTTGGACTGGAACTGGCGGGCATCTCGGCCAAGGAGCGGGCAGAGCGCGTCGACCGGCAGCTTGAGATGGTCGGACTGATGGAATGGGCCGATCGCAAGGTAGGCGAACTTTCGGGGGGGATGCAGCAAAGGGTCGGACTTGCCCGGGCTTTCGCCACCGATGCCCCGATCCTGCTGATGGATGAGCCGTTCAGTGCGCTTGACCCGCTTATCCGCGCGCGCCTTCAGGACGAGTTGCTGGAACTGCAGGCCAAGACGCAGCGGACGATCATCTTCGTCAGTCACGATCTTGATGAGGCATTCAAACTGGGCAATCGCATCGCCCTGATGGAGGGCGGGCGGATCGTGCAGATCGGGACCGCGCGGGAAATCATCGCCACGCCGGCAAATGACTATGTTGCCGATTTCGTGGCGCATATGAACCCGCTTATCGTGCTGACGGCGTCGGATATCGCAGAACCGGGAGAGGCCGAGGGGGATGCCGTGCCTGCGGATATGCCTGTGCGCGAGGTCATGGAGATTCTGTCCGGGGCTCAGACTGACGCCTTGCCGGTCGAGGGCGGAGGAAGAATTACCCGAGATGCCGTCATCAGTCGGCTGATCGCCCCTCAGGCGCGATAATCCGGAGGCGTATATAGCTTGCCCGGTTTAGGCGCGCAGTGGCCAAGTATTGACAATTCAGCGGTCCATCGATCGCAGAAATGCCTGGGTGAAACCGCAAAGAGCTTGTCCAGGAAACGCCGTGCAAACTGCTGCGCCCTGCGTCTTGGTCTCTGATTTTCTTCTTCACTCAGATATCCCGGGGGTCCGTGGGCTGGCCCCGGCCATCGCGGGACGCATATCGCCCGCGTTCCAAATCATGCGCGGCCTTGCCTATTGCCTGAGATTCGCGGTGCGGGCCCGTTCATCCTGCGCCCAGCCCAGAATCGCTTCGGTTACGACCGCCACCATGCGTTTTCGCCATTCGGGGCTGATCAGATTGGCGCGGTCATGCGGGTCGGTGATAAAACCCAGTTCAAGAAGAACCGAGGGAATATCAGGCGATTTCAGGACTGAAAAGGCTGCCCCCTGTACCGGGCGGTCATGCAGGCCGATGCCGTGCAACGCCAGACGCGATGTCAGGAAACTGGCGAAATTCTCGGATCGCGGCTGGGTATCGGTGCGGGCGAAATCCATCATGACCGAGGCAAGCTGATCATCCTTTCCTTTCAGATCCACGCCTGAAAGCAGATCGCTGCGGTCATGGCGCGTGGCCAGTTGCTGGGCGGCGCGGTTATCGGCCCGAGGCGTCCAGACATAGATGGTCGCGCCCGCCGCCTGTCCCGTGGGCAAGGCGTCGGCATGCAGTGAAAGGAACAGATCCGCCTGTGCCTCCCGCGCGGCGGTCATCCGGGTTTCAAGCCCCACGAAAACGTCGCTGTCGCGCGTCATCCCGACCGTGATCCCCTTCGCCTCCAGCGACGCTTTCAGCTCTTTGGCGAATTTCAGAACCAGTTCGGCCTCGTTCTCGCCATCCGCGATCGCGCCCGGATCAATGCCGCCGTGACCGGGATCCAGCATCACGGTCAGGCCCTCTGGCGGTGTGGCGGGTATGGGCAGCACAGCAGGTTCCGGCAGGTTGCGCAAAGCCGCAGTCGCACTTGGCAATGGCGCGAAATCTTCTTCATCGACAGGATCCAGCGCGACCCGGATGGCGGCCTGTGGCGGTGAGGTCCGCTGGCCCGCGCTTGAGATATCGTAAGGGCCGGGCAGTTCGATCACGATCCGGGACCAGTTTTGCCGGAAATCGCCCCAGCGGATCCCCGGTACCGAATCATGGCCGAAAAGTTGCGATGGCTTCAACTCGTCGAAATCGGTGTCTTTCAGATCCACGATCAGGCGCGGAGGGTCGCCGACGATCACCGCCCGGTAAGGTACGGCCTGGCTAAGCGTCAGCGTCAGTTCCAGCGATGGGCGGCCCCACCAGCCCTTTTTTTCCGAGATCAGTGAAGAAGCCCCGATATCCAGCCGTGCCGTTTCCTGCGCAATCGCCGCAGGGGCCAGCAGCAGGCCCAGACACAGAGGCAACCATCTGAACATGCGGCATTTCATCGCGATGCCATGAATTCCGCAAGCCTGCGCAGCCCTTCGGCAATATCGGATGTCGCGCGGGCGTATGAGAAGCGCAGGCTGCGCGCGCCGCGATCAGGGTCGAAATCCAGCCCGGGTGTGACGGCGACACCTGCGCGATCCAGAACTTCCTTCGCGAATTCCAGCGAGTTATCGGTAATGTCCGAGATATCCGCATAGATGTAAAACGCCCCTTCCGGTGGGGCGATCCGGGTGAAGCCGGCTTTCGGCAAGCCCTCCAGCATCAGGCGGCGGTTCTCGGCATATACCGCAAGATTTGCCCGGGCCTCGTCTTCACAATCAAGCGCGGCCAAGGCGGCGACCTGACTGGCATGAGGCGGGCAGATGAACATGTTCTGGGCCAATCGCTCGACCGTGCGCAGATGGGTTTCAGGCACGATCATCCAGCCGATCCGCCAACCGGTCATCGAGAAGAATTTGCTGAACGAGTTGATGACAAAGACGTCATCGGTGATTTCAAGCGCGGTATGGCATCGGTCGCCATAGCTGAGACCGTGGTAAATCTCGTCCGAGATCACTGCCATTTCCCTTGCCGCCGCAGCTTGCGTCAGGGCCTGTAATTCACCAGGCCGCAGCACGGTTCCCGAAGGATTGCCGGGGGATGCAAGGATCAGCCCCTGCGCGTCAGGCAGCGCCTCGGGCCGGGGCTGGTAGCGATCCTCGGAGCGGGTTTCGATGCCGACCGGTTCCAGCGACATTGCGCGCAGAATCTGGCGATAGCTGGGATAGCCGGGGAAACCCATTGCCACCCGGTCCCCGGCGTCGAACAGAGCCGAAAACGCCAGAATGAACGCGCCACTGCTGCCCGGAGTGACGATAACCCGGGCGGGATCAAGCTGAATGCCGTACCAGCGGCGGTACAAATCCGCGATTCCCTGCCGCAGGGCGGGCAGACCCAATGCGACGGTATAGCCAAGCGGCTGTTCCAAAGCGGCTGCCAGGGCCTTGCGTGCCCCGGCGGGGGCAGGGGTGCCGGGCTGACCAACCTCCATATGGATGGTGTGACGGCCCGATGCTTCGGCCTGTGCGGCAGCCTCCATCACATCCATGACGATGAAAGGCTCGACTTGTCCGCGGGCGGATTGTCTCATGCTCGTTCCCAGACGTTTGTTTTTTGCCTTCTTAACCCGGCATGTCGATTTGCTCTACAGCGGATTGCAGTGGGGCGGAAAACAGGGCCGGTTTCACGCAGCCGTGTTGCGGCATTTCTTGTCATTCGGGCGTTCAGCGTTCAGATTGCCAGAAGATTTTGCCCAGGGGTTTCCCATGAAACGATTGATCGCCGCATTTTTGTTGTCCGCAACACCGGTCATGGCATTCGATATCGAGTCCATGTCCGAATCCGAAGAGGCCGCGTTCGGCGATGCGGTGCGCGAATATCTGATGGCGAATCCCGAAGTTCTGATCGAGTCGATCAACGAGCTAGAGAAGCGCCGGGCCGCTGAATCCGCGAAGAATGACGATCAACTGGTCGCCGCCAACCGCGAGGCGATTTTCGAAGACGGGCATTCCTGGGTCGGCGGGAATCCGGATGGCGATCTGACGATGGTCGAATTCATCGATTATCGCTGCGGCGTCTGCCGGCGGTTTAATGAAGAAGTCAGGGATATCGTTGCCAAGGACGGCAATATCCGGCTGGTTCTGAAAGAATTTCCGATCCTTGGTCAGGATAGCGACAATTCGTCCCGCTTTGCCATCGCCGTCAAACAGGTTGCCGGGGACGAGGCCTATCTGAAGGCGCATGACGAGTTGATCACCCTGCGCGGCGCAGCGACCCTTGAGGCGCTGGAGGGGATCGCCGAAAAGATCGGCGTGGATGGCGAGGAGGTGGTGAACCTGATGAATACCGAGTCGGTCAGTGCAGTGCTGCGCGAGAATATGCAGCTTGCCGAGCGGATGGCGATCAAGGGCACACCGACTTTCGTTATCGGAGATCAGTTGCTGCGCGGGGTGCCGGGCGACGGCCTGACCGCTGCCGTCGAAGAAATACGCGCAGCGCAATCGGAAGAGGGCTGACTCATCTCTGTGGCGATGGGTTTTGCGTTACAGATCGGATGAGACCGGGGTTAAACCTCGTCTTCCCGGTTGGTATCGGGCGGATAGACCAGCCCCGCTGAAATGATCAGCTTTGCGGCATCCTCGATGGACATATCCAGAATGATCACCTCGCTGGCCGGTGTATAAAGAAGAAAACCGGATGTCGGGTTGGGCGTTGTCGGTACGAAAACGGCGATAAGATCCTGGGGATGGCGCTGCTGAATCTCGCCCTTGGCGGGGCCGGCGATGAAACCCAGGCCCCAAAGCCCCTTGCGGGGATATTCGATCAGACAGGCGCGCTCGAACCGCGCCTCGCTTTGCGACAGGATGGTTTCGGCAATTTGCTTGATACCGCCATAGACAGAGCGGATGATCGGCATCCGGGCCACGATCCGCTCTCCGGTGCGCAAAAGCGAGCGGCCCAGCCAGCCCTTCGCCACCCAGCCGATGAACACCGTGAACAGAAGAAAGAAGATGACACCGACGCCGCGCAGGTTGATGCCGATATAATGTTCGGGACGCCAGCGGGCCGGAATCATCGGCAATACCCAGCTATCCATCCAGCCGGTCAGTGTCCAGATCAGCCAGACGGTGATCCCGATCGGTGCAACCACAACCAGACCAGCCAGAAAATTCGAACGCAACATGCCCAGCAGGCCCGGCTTTCGGGGCGGAAGCTGCAATAAGCTGGGTTCAGATTCCGACATGGGAAGAAGAGAACAGTCCCGGGCCACTTTCGGTCAAGGGCGAATCTCGTCCGGTGCCGTTTTTTCGGCAAACATCATATAACCTTCATTTTGACCTTACCGGAATGATACCGGGATCACATATTTGATCCCGCGAGATCACGCTGCGGGATAGGGAACCCCATCAGGCAATCTGACCGGCCATTCGTGATACCGGTCAGGCCAGCGGCTGCACCGTTATGGCTGACCGGTAGGGTTTATGCGCAAGACTGAGCCGCGTTTTTCAGGATGGCCGCGAGTTCGGGGGACGAAGATTCCGCATTTTTCGAGAAGCCGCTTAGAATATCTTGCTCGGGCGCATTGGGGGGATGATCATCCGTTTGATAGGACAGCAATTCCGCATAATGCGAGAATATGCTTTCGCAAGAGAGAAGACTTGGCGTGAAGATATCGGTTATCTGCTCAAGTTTCGAATATTGCCGGTTTATCTGATCAACCCGTGTCGAGATTTTCTCAAGCGAGGGCGGTTTCGTAAGGCGGAGCTCGTTTTTTCCGGTCGCCGCAAGTGCCGCCAGCCTTTGCAGTTCGACCTCTTGTCCATCGCTTGACGGGTTCACGATTTCCGCCGCGTCGGGACAAGGCAGGGGGCATCCGATCGCGGACAGGAATTCCCGGATATGATCACTGCCGGAATGCTTGTAGGTCAGTACTTTCACATTCTCTTTCCCGAAGCTTTTCGAGAAATGGTGATAGATGGGAAACTGTGCGAGAAAATTGGTTTTCGTCGCCATGAAAAAACCGGGAAAGCATCGCGTCGGTTTGCCGGATTTGTTTATCTGATTGTACCAGGATTTGAGCAGCGAATACGGTTCCCGGATGTAGAACACGATCCCGACGTCATAGCCGTTCAACCGATTGCGCAAATCGCCGATGGCTTGCTCTGCCTGGGGTAACAGTGCAAGCCGGATGAATTCCTCGCTTGATATGATGATGTTATCGGCGTGCTGCCTGTTGATTTGCTTATAGAGTTTCCGATATGCGGAATCGGTGTCAAAGCCCTGACGGTACCACGATGGCGGGATGAGCCCCTGATCTTTTGCCAGCGTCAGGGAAAGATCCGCATGATTGATATAGGTCTCGCCTTTCGCCCGCAGGAACTGCCTCAGGGTTCTTGGCGGTCTGCTGATCAGCGGATAGGCGTAGTTATGAGAGGGCAAGCCATTACGGTGCTTGTGAAGAAATGTCTGCAGCGCGGTGGTGCCGGTTTTGAAATGGCCAATATGGAGATAAATGTTTTTCGTCATGTTTCGATTAATAATTAATAGGATTGGGTTAATTTCTGGGTACGGATCATATGCGCATTGTAGTCGTCATCTTGGCATTGCCGTGGAAATTCACGGCGAATTGGCGGTGTAGTGCAAATGCGGTAAAATGAGTAATCAAATTGTGGGGATGAACAGAATTCCGGCAGCGTCTATGTTCCTGACCGGTATGAAATGGTCGGGGCGAGAGGATTCGAACCTCCGACCTACGGTACCCAAAACCGTCGCGCTACCAGGCTGCGCTACGCCCCGATGCGGAGGCTTGTATCTTATTCCTCGGACGGGGGGAAGAGGCATACTGCGGTGATTTCGCGGTAAAATGCAGCAGGTTTTTTCCTGCGAATGATGCTGCCTGCACCGGTTCACAAAGGTGGAAAACGGTCCGGATATTTAACTTTGTCCACCAAACCGTCGCGAAGCACAGAGGTTCGCAACGCGTTATTCGCACGGCCATGCGGCTTGCGCCTGATTGATCGCAAGAGACGCCATGGCCTGCCCGACCTTCAACCCAAGTCGGGCGGCTTCGCCCCCGCCGATCTCGAGGATGAATTGCCGGTTGGGATCGGAGTCATCCGCTGCGGCTCCGGGGATCGCGGTTTCGTCATAGGGCTGTGCATCGGGATGGATGTGCCGAATAACGCCGGACTGATCCATGAAGATCATGTCCAGGGGGATCAGCGTGTTCCGCATCCAGAATGAAACCGGGCGCGGATTCTCGTAGACGAACAGCATGCCGTTCTTTTCCGGCAGTTGCTCCCGAAACATCAGGCCCTTTTCGCGCAATGCCGGAGTGTCGGCGATTTCGATCCGGAACGCGACCGTCTCGCCGTCAGTCCGAAATGCGACCTGATCCTGCGTGCATTCGAAATTGGATTCTGCGGCAGCAGCGATAGTAACCGCCGGAATGGCGGTTGCCGCAGAGCACAGGAATAATACGGCAAGTCTACTCGGCAGCACGCGAGAGAACCCAATCTCTCAGGCTGTCACTCGGTTTTGTTCTCTGAGGAAAGACTTCGACATTGGCAGGCTGCAACGCCTTGTCCCAGCTTGTCACCTGTGCAGCCATGAGTCCGCGCGGGCCTTCGACCACGCGCAGCCCGATCGCCTCTCCAAGCAGAAGATCCGAGAAGCCCGAATGGCGCAGAACCTCGATATGGACAAAGACATCGTCGGAATGGCCAAAGATATTCGCAAAGCCGAAGCCCTTGGCCTTGTCGAACCATTTGACACGGGCGGGCTGCAATGGAAGCGAATCGAGCTGTGCGATGATGTCGGCGTCAAGGTCTTCGATCGGCGGGGTGCCGTCGCCCTCGGGGGGAGTAATCTCGATGATCTCGACCGCCTGGAGGCCACGCTCGGTGGATTGAATCCGGACAACGATGCGGGATTGATCCGCAACGGAACTGCGCCCGAAATTTCGAAGCACATTTGCATGGAGCAGGATGTCCGTACCGCCGGTGTTATTGACGATAAATCCATAACCCTTTGATTGATCAAACCATTTGACCAGACCGGAGACAGTAATCACGTCTTCTTCTTGTGTGTTCATCTCTTGCTTCGTGTCCGCTCTTGCACCATGTCCGCAACTTGAGCAGGATTGTTGCACGCCTTATAGTTGTACGCAACTCCAATAATACTCACGTAACCACGGTGAATTTCCAGATATCGCCGCACACTAAAAATGCGCCAAACTTGCGAAACAAGCGGCGGATCATGTGAGTGTCATACTTCACTCTCGGGTGGAACGGGTCAAGGTCATGGCGAAAGACGGGTGACGGACCAAGCGGTTTCCTGCTTGTCCCAGCGAAAACGGTCATGCAGGCGGAACGCTCCATCGGCCCAGAATTCCATCTGGACAGGGGTAATGCGAAAGCCGCCCCAGAAGGGGGGGCGCCGGGGATTGGTGCCGTGGATCACCCCCTGTTTCGCGGCGGCGGCCGCCAACGCGGCCCGGCTTTCAAGCGGGCGCGACTGTTTCGAGGCCCATGCGCCAAGCCTGCTTTGCAGGGCGCGGCTTGCGTAATAGGCATCAGCCTGTTCGCCGTCTTCCCGTGTCACCGTCCCCCTGACCCGGATCTGCCGGCGAAGGGATTTCCAGTGAATCACGAAGGCCGCCTTGCCGCTGGCCGTGATCTGCATCCCCTTGGCGCTTTCGTAATTCGTGTAGAAAACGAATGAGCCATCCAGCCCGTTGCCGTCGATATCCTTCAGCAAAACCATGCGGGTATCGGGCATCCCGTCGCCATCGACAGTGGCAAGAGCCATGGCGGTATGGTCATTCGGCTCGCTGGTTTCCGCCTCGGCCAGCCAGCTTCTGGCTATTGCAAACGGGTCGTCCCCGGCGAATATTCCCTCACGATCAGCCATCCATGTCTCCTTCTGCTTGATGCTTCCAGACCTTTGGCCTAAGCACGGAAGGCAATTTGAAACCGCGAGGGACACCTCATGTCAAGTGAACATGCAGGCGGGCTGATGGCCGGGAAACGTGGCCTGATCATGGGTTTGGCCAATGATAAATCAATCGCATGGGGGATTGCCCAGGCGCTGTCGAACGCAGGAGCAGAGCTGGCCTTCTCGTATCAGGGAGAAGCCCTGAAAAAGCGGGTGGATCCGTTGGCGGCTCAGCTTGGATCGCAACTGGTCCTGCCTTGCGACGTCGGTGAAGGCGCCTCGATCGACGCGCTTTTCGACAATCTGAACGCGGAATGGGGCGGGCTGGATTTCCTGGTCCATGCAATCGGTTTTTCGGACAAGGAACAACTGCGCGGCCGTTATGCCGAAACGACACGCGAAAATTTCCTGATGACGATGGATATCTCGGTTTATTCCTTCACCGCGGTCGCCCGACGCGCGGCGGCGATGATGCCGAACGGCGGAAGCCTGTTGACCCTGACTTATTACGGGGCCGAGCGCGTGATGCCGCATTACAACGTCATGGGCGTGGCCAAGGCCGCGCTGGAGGCAAGCGTGCGCTATCTGGCCGAGGATTTCGGCAAGGACGGCATCCGCGTAAATGCGATTTCCGCCGGGCCGATCAAGACCCTTGCCGCTTCGGGGATCGGGGATTTCCGTTACATCATGAAGTGGAACGAGTTGAATTCACCGCTGCGCCGCAACGTCACCCAGCAGGATGTCGGCAATTCGGCGCTGTATCTTCTGTCTGATCTCGGGGCAGGGGTGACCGGCGAAACCCATCATGTCGATGCGGGTTATCATGTCGTCGGCATGAAGGCGGTGGATGCGCCCGATATTGCGACCGTCAAACGGGACTGAATGATTTGCAAGGCGCCTGTCTTGACCGGATGGGCGTTGATGATTATTTCCCGAACACGAGGACGACCTCCCCGTTATGGGCAGCATCGCCGGGACGACCCGGCCCTTGTCTTCGAGGCTTTCCATGCCCTGGATAACTCTGACCATCGCCGGCCTGCTTGAAATCGTCTGGGCCACGGCGATGAAACAATCCGATGGTTTCACGAAACCCTGGCCCACGGTCATCATGCTGGTGGGCATGGTCGCGTCATTCTGGCTACTGGCAGTCGCCATGCGCGAACTTCCCCTTGGCACGGCCTATATGGTCTGGACCGGCATCGGCGCGGTCGGCAGCTTTATTCTTGGCATCATCCTGATGGGCGATCCTGTCACGCCGCTGCGCCTTCTTGCGGCGGGATTGATCGTTGCCGGTATCATGACGATGAAAATCGCATCCTGACCGGCATTGCGCTATTCCATCGCGAGATGTCAGAAAACATCTCTGTGAACGCATTTCAGGCAATTTCCTTCCGTGAAAAGGGGTGCTAAAGAATGTCGCCAGCTAAAGGAGACCAGCCATGCCCGCATATCGTTCCCGCACCACGACCCATGGCCGCAATATGGCAGGCGCTCGTGGCCTGTGGCGCGCCACAGGCGTGAAGGATGACGATTTCGGCAAGCCGATTATCGCGATCGTCAACAGTTTCACGCAATTCGTGCCCGGTCATGTCCATCTGAAGGATCTGGGCCAGCTTGTCGCGCGCGAGGTCGAGGCTGCGGGCGGGATCGCCAAGGAGTTCAACACCATTGCGGTCGATGACGGGATCGCAATGGGGCATGACGGAATGCTGTACTCGCTGCCCTCGCGCGAGATCATCGCCGACTCGGTTGAATATATGGTGAATGCGCATTGCGCCGATGCGATGGTCTGCATCTCGAATTGCGACAAGATCACGCCGGGCATGCTGAACGCGGCGATGCGGCTGAATATCCCCGTGGTATTCGTCTCGGGCGGCCCGATGGAGGCCGGCAAGGTCGTGCTGGAAGACGGCAAGGTCAAGGCGCTCGATCTGGTAGACGCAATGGTTGCCGCTGCTGATGACAGCGTGTCCGACACCGATGTGCAGGCAATCGAACGCTCTGCCTGCCCGACCTGTGGATCGTGCTCGGGCATGTTCACCGCCAATTCGATGAATTGCCTGACCGAGGCTTTGGGACTGGCGCTGCCCGGAAACGGTTCGACGCTGGCGACACATGCCGACCGCAAACGTCTGTTTGTCGAGGCGGGGCATCTGATCGTCGATCTTGCCCGCCGTTATTACGAAGGCGACGATGCCAGTGTGCTGCCGCGTTCGGTTGCCAGTTTCGCCGCCTTCAAGAATGCCATGACGCTGGATGTCGCCATGGGCGGCTCGACCAATACCGTGCTGCATCTGCTGGCTGCCGCGCATGAAGGCGAGGTCGATTTCACCATGGCCGATATCGACAAGCTGTCGCGCAAGGTGCCGGTGCTGTGCAAGGTCGCGCCGGCCAAATCCGATGTGCATATGGAAGATGTCCACCGCGCAGGCGGCATCATGGCAATCCTTGGCGAGCTTGACCGCGCTGGGCTGCTGGATACATCGGTCAACAATATCCATGCCGGAACGCTTGCGCAGGCGCTTGACCGTTGGGATGTCGCCCGCACGGATTCAGCGACGGTTCATGATTTCTACCGCGCCGCGCCGGGTGGCGTTCCGACCCAGGTCGCGTTTTCACAGGACCGGCGCTACGATACGGTCGATCTGGATCGCGAGGCGGGGGTGATCCGCGACGCCGAGCATGCCTTTTCCAAGGATGGCGGGCTTGCGGTGCTGTATGGCAATCTGGCCGAGGATGGCTGCATCGTCAAAACGGCGGGCGTCGATGAATCGATCTTGAAATTCGAAGGTCCGGCGCATCTTTTCGAAAGTCAGGATGATGCTGTTTCCGGTATCCTGACCGGCAAGGTCAAGCCGGGCGAGGTCGTGCTGATCCGTTACGAAGGCCCGCGCGGGGGCCCCGGGATGCAGGAAATGCTGTATCCGACCAGCTATCTGAAATCCAAGGGGCTGGGCAAAGCCTGCGCCCTGGTGACGGATGGGCGTTTCTCGGGCGGGTCCTCGGGGTTGTCTATCGGCCATGTCTCGCCCGAAGCGGCCGAGGGCGGCACGATCGGGCTGGTCGAACATGGCGATCTGATCCGCATCGATATCCCGAATCGGGTGATCGAACTGGCGGTTGACGACGCCGAGCTTGCGCGCCGCCGCGAGATCCGCGATGCCGAAGGCTGGAAACCCGCCAAGCCGCGTCAACGCAAGGTTTCTTCCGCGTTACGAGCCTATGCCGCAATGACCACCAGCGCGGCAAAAGGGGCGGTTCGGGTTATTCCCGAGTAAGCTGGAATGGCCCGTTTCGTGCGGGCCATTGAAAACGCTGTGTGATCATACCCCGGTTCGTCATATGGGGCACGCAGAAATTGCCAAAAGAAAAAGGCCGCCCTGGGGCGGCCCTTTTTCATAACGGGAACAGTGAAAAATTCAGGCTGCTTCCGCCTCTGCTTCGGCGGCCATCCGGCGCTCGCTTTCCTCGCGCGACAGCGCGACAGAGGTACGCACGCCTTTGGAGACGAATTCCATCAGCCCCTTCACGACCCTTTCATTCGGGTCGATGCCGGCACAGCTAAGTACTTCGCGGCCATCACGCGAACGCGCCCAGCGTGCAATCTGCTCAGGGCCATTACCATATTTCTTGTCGTCAGCAATCGCATCATCCAATGCCGCCAGCACTACGGCCGCAAACAATTTGCGGGCACGCTGACCTTGTTCAAAATTGAACGCGGAGCCATCTACTAAGTCGCGCATAACATCTTTCCGTTTCTAAGGCACATTCGCCACGACATACGAAGTCAGCCCGGCGCAGGCCAATATTGTCTTTTCCGCTAGTCGGACGGTAAGGTTTACTTAAAGGTTATGTTGTCGATTCGATATTCCTCTTAGCACATATCTGCCATGCACTACATGCAACTCGCAAAAAAATGCGCTTTTCTGGCGATTTCCTGCAGGAGATGGATTTCCCGCAGCTTCCAAGAAACACCTTGACATTCGTTCGTCTTTGTTCCGGTTGTCTGGACCGGACTGTGTCGATATAGGTGCCCCGCAACTTCGTTCAATCCTTGAACGAAAATTCCCTTAACCTGTCCAAGAGTGTAAAGATGCCCAAAATCAACGGCAATGAAATCCGGCCTGGCAACGTGCTGGAACATGACGGAGGCCTGTGGGCCGCTGTCAAGGTCAACCATGTCAAGCCCGGCAAGGGCGGGGCATTTGCCCAGGTGGAACTGAAGAACCTGCGTGACGGTCGCAAGCTGAACGAACGCTTCCGCAGCGAAGACAAGGTCGAGCGTGTCCGTCTTGACCAGAAAGATCAGCAATTCCTGTATGAATCCGATGGCAAGCTGGTCTTCATGGATAGCGAAACATTCGAGCAGACCGAACTGGATGCCGACCTGCTGGGCGAACGCCGTCCTTTCCTGCAGGACGGGATGACCGCGACGATCGAATATTACGGCGATGAGGCGCTTTCTGTCGCGCTACCTCAGAAGGTGGTCTGCAAGGTTGTCGAGACCGAGCCGGTCGTGAAGGGCCAGACGGCGGCAAACAGCTACAAACCTGCCGTTCTGGATAACGGCGTGCGCGTGATGGTGCCGCCATTCATCGGACAGGAAGAAGATATCGTCGTTAATACCGAATTGTTCGAATATAGCGAACGCGCCTGAGCGGTTCGATGGTGGAACGTGATGAAAGGGTGCGGGGTTGAATGACGCCGCACCCGTTTTCAGCTAACCCTTGTCCTGACGGCGCACCCATTTCCAGCCGGTCAGCATCGGCCGGATCAGGTCCTCGTTTTTCCAGATCCGGTAAAACAGGATTGCGACGATATGTAGCACCACAAGGATCAGGATGATATCCGCGCCAAGGGAATGCCATGCGTCGGCCTTGGTGGCGATGCGGCTACCGACAAGACCGGCCAGGGGGCCGACATTCACG
The DNA here is from genome assembly GCF_030678915.1 of Paracoccus wurundjeri. Taxonomy (GTDB): domain Bacteria; phylum Pseudomonadota; class Alphaproteobacteria; order Rhodobacterales; family Rhodobacteraceae; genus Paracoccus; species Paracoccus onubensis_A. The sequence goes on from NZ_JAUUTZ010000021.1 coordinate 84,057, forward strand.
AAATCCTCGGGGTCGGTGATCAGCCCGGTCCCGACCTGCCACAGAAGGGCAAGTAGGATGGCGATGACTGCCAGCCCCCCGATCGGGGCATGGCCGGGCCAGTGGCTGGGGCTGCGCCGTCCCATCTGTCGCAAATAGGACAGCACGCGCCGAGGGCTGTAGATCAGACCAGAGAACCGCGCGCTTTTCGGGCCGATAAGCCCCCAGATCACGCGAAAGACCAGCAATCCGACGATCGTATAACCAAGCCAGAAATGCAGCGTCATGATATTGGGACCGAATTTGCCCAATAGCCAGTTCGCGATCACCAATATCGCAAGCAGCCAGTGGAATACCCGCAGCGCAGGGTCCCAGATTCTCGTGCGTCGGGCTTGCTGGTCAGGCATCAGTCTTTCTGGCGGTAATCATCATGGCAGGCTTTGCAGGTGCCGCCCAGTTTCTGCAATACGGGCCCCAGATTTTCCTGACCACCCTTGACCGCTTCGCCCGCGCCTGTAGCGGCTTCGCCGAGATCGGCGAATTTCTGTGCGAAATCCTCGGGGTTGTCCCAGATGGCGGGAAGCGCCTCGGAATCATCCGCTTCGCCTTCTGCCGTGCCTTCGGGAAACAGGCCCGAAGGATCATAACCACCAAGGGCTTCTATATTCGCGGCCGCTCTCGAAGCGCTTGCCTCGTCATATTCGATTTCGCCCTTCGCCATACCGGACAGGGTGCCCATGTCGACGGCGAACATCTTCATCAATCCTTGCCGTGCCTGTATGGCGTCTTCGGCGGCATCGTCGGCGGATGCTATGACCGGAAATGCGGAAAATGCTACAATCGCAGTCAGGTTGATCAAACGCATTCGTATCCTCGCTACTGGCTGGGTTATGCTGCAATTCAATACGGTTATGGCCGATCGCCTCAGCCATAAGCCGATCATGTCAGAGCATGTGCAGAGGTTCAATTCCAGCCGCGGCAGATCACGCATTTGCTATCCGCCGGACAGCGGGAGCGGGCGTGACCATGCGGTTTCAACCATACTCAGCTGTATAGTGGCATGACGCCCGCCTCGTCGTGAATCCGGTTTACCGTTGCACGGTCAAGCCCCATGGCTTCGGCAAGTGCGTGCAGATATCTCGCTTCTTCCTCATTGTCGAAATCGATCGCGAGAAGCGACATCAGATAGACCTGCGCTTCCTGGCCTTTCGGCACATCGGCGGCCAGGGCGGCGGCGTCCACCGGCGCAGCCATCTGTTCGCGGATGAATTTGCGTTCGTCATCATCGACGTCATCGCCCAGATGCCCAAGCAGCGTTTGCTTTTCGGAATCGTCTATGCGGCCATCGGATTTCGCGGCCTGAATCATCGCCCGCAGCATCAGGCCGGCCACGGCGTTCTGTTCGGGGGTTGGCATGGTTTCGGGCTCGTCGTCGCGGGCAAGAGAATCGTTGAACAATTCGCCGAAAGTTGCGTCATTGCGCTGTTGCGATCCCTTCTGTGCCAAGCCGCCCGCAGCCGCGCCTCCGCCGATCAGGCCGCCCAGCATACCGCCAAGCCCGCCACCTGCACCCGGGCGTCCGCCGCCCAGATTGTCGATCAGACCGCCAAGCCCACCCTGCGACCGGCCGCCGCCATAAGCCGTGCCGGTTCCCGCGCCGCGACCGCTCATCACCTGGCCAAGCCGGCCGGACAGACTGCCGCCCTGACCACCGGTGTTGTCGCCCAGCAGGTTGTCAAGCAGTCCGCCGCCTCCGCCGCGATTCCGGGAGTTGCCGTGCTGACCTTGCTGACGGCTTTTCATGACCGCTCCGACGCCCTTGGCAACCATGATACCGGCGGCAACTTTTGCAAGAGATTTCATCAGGCTCATAATCGTATCCCTATTCCTGTAAAGGTGGATTACTTCAGGCATTCCGTAGGGCAACGTCGCGACCTTCGGCGGGGTTCCGTTGCAGATTGGGCGTGGCTTCGGGTGTGGCGTGCGATTGGACCGGTTAGGCCCTTGATTTTTACCCGCGCGGCTTATACATGGCGGCGCACAATCAACCGGGGCCTTGTTACGCCGTGCCCCGCGATCAGGAGGCCCTAGATGGCAAAGGCAAAGTTTGAACGGAACAAACCGCACGTCAATATCGGGACGATTGGTCACGTTGACCACGGCAAGACGACTTTGACGGCAGCGATCACGAAGTATTTTGGC
>NZ_JAUUTZ010000022.1 GCF_030678915.1 Paracoccus wurundjeri
TGCCCTTGGTGGTATACAACCCGTTTTACTACGGCGAGTTGTTGCCTCGTTTTAAATATGTCCCACAGAAATAGTAACCGGGTTTTGGGGGGGCCGCCCCCGCCACGCTGACGCGCGGCTCCCCCGGGGATATTTCGGTGAAGAAGAAGGGGGCGCATGCTGGAATTTCATATCTATGACGTGTTCACCGACCGGCCATTTTCGGGGAATCCGCTGGCCGTCGTCATGGGGGCCGACGATCTGAACACCGCGCAGATGCAGGTGATCGCGCGGCAGTTCAACCTGTCCGAGACGATATTCGTCATGACCCCGCGCGATCCGGCGCATACGGCCCGCGTCAGGATATTCTTTCCGACCGCCGAGATTCCCTTTGCCGGTCATCCGACCATCGGCTGCGCCTTGCATCTGGCAAAAGGTCAGGACGGGCAAATTCTGCTGGAGGAAGAAGCCGGGCTGGTGCCGGTCCGGATTCGCGGTGGACAGGCGGAATTCACCGCGCCCAGACTGCCCGTGCCGCATGGCGGGGACGTGGATGCCGGACTGATCGCGCGCGCATTGGATCTGCCAGACGCCGCTATCGGCTTTGGCAGGCACCGGCCGGGCGTCTGGCAGGGTGGTCCGGCTTTCCTGTTCGTGCCGGTCGCGGATCTGGATGCGCTGGCGGCCGCGCGGCCGATCGAGCCTTATTGGTCCCGGGCGATGGCGCAGGCGCAGGTGGACAGCGCCTATCTTTATGCTGCCGAAGACGATGGCTATCGCGCCCGGATGTTCTCGCCCACCGCTGGCATTCCCGAAGATCCCGCGACCGGCTCGGCCTCGGCCATACTGGCGGCGCAGCTTCTGGCAAGTGGGGCGCTGGCCGATGGCGAGAACCGGATCGGTCTTCGGCAGGGCGTCGAGATGGGGCGGCCCTCGCGGATCGGTCTGTCGGGGCTTGTCGAACGGGGCGAATTGCGCGAAATCAGAGTCGGCGGAACTGCCGTTTCCATCGCGGAAGGTCGTATCAGAATACCGGAGGACGCATGACCAAGGCTTATTGGGTGGGCCATGTCAGTGTTGATGACGCAACGGCCTATGAGGCTTATCGCAAGGCCAATGCCGAAGCCTTTGCGAAATTCGGCGCGCGTTTTCTTGTTCGCGGCGGCGCGCAGGAGATTGTCGAGGGTAAGGTCAGGCCGCGCTGCGTGGTGATCGAGTTTCCTTCGATCGAAGCCGCGCGAGGGTGCTATGACAGCCTCGAATATCAACGCGCCAAGGCGCTTCGCGATCCGGTCAGCCTTGTGGATCTGGTGATTGTGGAAGGCTGGGCTGATCCAAGCTAGACGCTTGTGTTTGCGGTGAAAAACCGTATGATTGAATGATGTTCCGCGATCTCTTGTCCCGCCTTTTCAATGAAGACCCGCTTCCGCGGCCTTTGGCCTCGCCGGATGCCGAGGTTGCGATTGCCGCGCTTTTGGTGCGGGTCGCGCGTTCGGACGACCATTACCGGCAGGTGGAACGACAACGGATCGACCAGATTCTGGCCCGGCGCCGTGGCCTGTCGCTGGAAGAAGCAGCCGAGCGTCGCGCCGCCGCCGAGATGATCGAGGCCGAGGCCCCCGATACCGTCCGCTTCACCCGGCAGGTCAAGGACCGGATCGCACTTGAGGATCGTACCGGCGTGATCGGCGCGATGTGGGAGACGGCTTATGCCGACAGCCGGCGCGGCACAGATGAAGAGACGCTGATCCGACTTGTCGCCGGGCTGCTAGGCGTACCGGACAAGGATTCGGCCATGATCCGCCAGAAGGTTCTGCGGGATCTGGGGATGGACGGAAGCTAAGGCTTCAGAACCCCAACCGGTCACGCAGCCCGTACCACGCCATGCCGGCGACCAGCAGTGGACCACGCAGGGATGCACCGCCGGGAAAGCCGCCTGTGGGAATGGCCTCCATGACCTCGAAACCCTCGGCCTGCCCGGCGATCGCTTCGGCCATCAGCCGTCCGGACAGGGTCGCCATGCCCACGCCATGCCCCGAAAAACCGCTTGCCGACAGGCAATTCACGGCGGGGCGCACGAAACAGGGCATGCGGTTGGTGGTGATCGCCAATGTGCCGCCCCATGCATGGGTCAGCCGCACATCCCCAAGCTGCGGATAGACCGACAGCAGATGCGGGCGCACCTTGGCGAAGATATCCTTGGGGAAACGGTAGCTCACGGTTTCGCCGCCACCGAAGATCAGCCGCCGCTCATCGTCCAGCCGCCAGTAATTCACCACGAATTTCGTATCCGCGACTGCCGGGTTTTGCGGCAGGATCTCGGGGAAGTTCTCGCCCAGAGGTTCGGTCGCCACGATATAATTATTGATCGGCATGACCTTCGAGGCGATTTTCGGGGCGATGCCGCCAAGATAACCGTTACCGGCAAGGATGACATGATCGCATATCACCCTGCCGGTATCGCAATGGATTATGGTTTTCTCGGCGGGTTTCCGGGCATGGGTGATGCGGTGCACATGGGTATTCTCGTGAATGACCGCCCCGGCATCATGCGCCAGTCTTGCGATGCCTTTGGCAAGGTTCAGCGGATGCAGATGCCCCGCGCCCCAATCTACATCTCCTCCGGCATAGCTTTGGGTACCGGCCAGATCGGCCAGTCCCTGCCCGTCCAGCGGCTGAACCCGGGCGTAATCGTAATGCTGCGCCAGATGTTCGGCGATGCGGTGGGCGTGATCGACCTCTGATTGAGTGCGGCAGGCATGGGCTACGCCATCGCGCACCGGAACCCCGGCTTCGGCGGCCAGCGAACGCACCAGTGCCTTGGCCTTTTCGGCCAGATCCCACAGACGGCGGGCGGTTTCCCTGCCAAACTGCGCTTCCAGCCAGTCAACCTCTTGTCGCTGACCAGAGCCAAGCTGCCCGCCATTGCGGCCCGACGCGCCGAAACCGACGCGATGCGCCTCAAGCAGGATCACGGCATATCCGCGCCGGGCCAGATGCAAGGCCGCCGACAGACCGGTATAGCCGCCGCCTACGACCGCGACATCAGCCCGCGTCTCGCCCTTCAGCATCGGGAAAGGAGCAAGCTCCGGGCTGGTTTCGGCGTAAAGGCTATCGGGGTATTTTCCCCGCCGGTCGTTTAGGTAAAGCAGGTTCATGGGGCGCCGCCGGAAACGGTTTCGTGCCTGTCACCGGTACCCTGACGGGTTTGGCGCATCGGACCGCTCATACATTCAACAGCAGATGTTCCCGTTCCCACGGGCTGATGACCTGAAGGAATTCCTTGTATTCATTGCGCTTCACCGATTCGTAGACAGCCGTGAACTCTTCGCCCAATACGCCGCGCATCGCCTCGTTCTCCGACATCAGGTCAAGCGCATCGCCCAGATTATAGGGCAGTTCATCCTCGGACATATAGGCATCGCCAAGGCATTCGGCCCGGGGAGATTCGCCGCTTATCAGGCCCAGATAACCGCATGCCAAAGACGCCGCGATGCCCAGATAGGGATTGCAGTCCATCCCGGCCAGCCGGTTCTCGACCCGTCTTGCCTCGGGTCCCGATATCGGTACGCGCAGCCCGGTTGTGCGGTTGTCGCGCCCCCATTCCAGATTGATCGGCGCGGCGAAATCCGGGACATAGCGGCGATAGCTGTTCACATAGGGCGCAAGCAGCGCGATCGCCGCCGGCAGATGCCGCTGCATCCCGGCAATGAAATGCAGAAAGGCCGGAGTTTCCCGGCCTCTCTCATCCGAGAACAAATTCTTCCCGGATTGCATATCCACGATCGAATGGTGGATATGCATGGCGCTGCCCGGTTCGCCTTCGATCGGCTTGGCCATGAAGGTGGCGAAGCAATCATGGCGCAGCGCGGCCTCGCGGATCAGGCGTTTGAAAAAGAACATCTCATCGGCCAGGGCCACGGGATCACCGTGATTAAGGTTGATCTCGACCTGCCCGGCGCCACCTTCCTGCAGGATGCCGTCGATCTCGAATCCCTGCGCCTCGGCGAAATCATAGATATCGTCAATCACCTTGCCATATTCATCGACCGCCGACATGGAATAGGCCTGTTTGGCCGCCGCCCGCCTGCCGGTGCGCCCCATCGGAGGAATGATCGGCTGATTTGGATCGGTATTGCGGGCGACAAGGAAAAACTCCATCTCGGGCGCGACGACGGGTTTCCAGCCCTTTTCCTCGTATAATCCGACCACTTTTTTCAACACGTTGCGCGGCGCGATCGGCACGGGATTGCCCTGCTGATCGGTTGCGTCATGGATGATCTGAAGCGTCCAGTCCGCCGTCCATGGCGCGGCGCTTGCGGTGCTGAAATCCGGGGTCAGGATCATGTCGGGCTCGGTGAAAGCCCCTGCCGGATTGTCGGCCCATTCACCGGTGATCGTCTGCAGGAAGATCGAGTTCGGCAGGTAGAACTTGTCCTGCCTTGCGAATTTCGAGGCGGGCATCGCCTTGCCGCGCGCCACCCCGGCGATATCGGCAACGATGCACTCCACCTCATCCAGCCGGCGACCGTCCAGATATTCCCGTGCGGCGGCGGGTGTGCGGTCTATCCAGTTCATGATCACGCAGCTCCTTTTGCGGCGCTGCGGGGCTGTTTGAAAAACGCCTCGATCCGATCTGCGATCACATCCGATGCCCTGACTTCGCCCATCCGGCCGGCCGCGCGATCCAGCAGGTCCTGCGGCACCACGCCCTTGGCGCGGGTATCCATCAACCCCTGCACGAAATCGTCCTGAAACTCGGGATGCGGCTGCACGGTCCATGCCTGGTCGCCATAAACCAGCGCAGCATATTCGCAGACCTCGCTGCGGCCCGCGACCCGGGCGTCATCGGGCGGGGTCACGACCTGATCCTGATGCCAGGCATTGAGCGTCACTTTCTCGCCGCCGAAATCGTAATCCTGCGCGCCGACGACCCAGCCGCCCGGATGTTTGACGACCTTGCCGCCCAAAGCCTGCGCGATAATCTGATGACCGAAACAAATCCCGACCAGAGGCACGGCAGCGGCGTAGGCGCGGCGGATAAAATCTTCCAGCGGCGGGATAAAGGCGTGACCCTCGTAGGCGCCGTGGCGGGAACCGGTCAGCAGCCAGCCATCGGCATCATGGATATCCGCCGGGAAATCCATATCTTCGACATGCCAGACCCGAAATTCGAAGCCCCGATTGCCCAGAAACCGCATGAACATGTCTGGATAATCGCCCAGACTGTCCCTGAGCTGTTCGGGAGACTGGCCGCATTGTAGGATACCGATACGCATGATTAACCTGCGATGTTGAGTTCAACCGCAGGGTAGTCGCCCGAACGGGGTGGCCGCAAGAGGCAGTGATACCGGTCCGTGATCAAGCGCGCAGCCTGTCAGATATGGCGGGGAAACTCGATCTTGGTGCAACGGTCCTGAATCACCTCGACGCCCCTTGCACGCGCCCGTGCTGCGGCCTTGTCGTCCCGGATTCCAAGCTGCAGCCAGATGGTCCCGAGATCGGGCAGATGTTCAAGCGCCTCATCGACGATCGCGCCCACCGCCTCGGAACGCCGGAAGACATCGATCATCTGCACGCCCGCATCCGCAGGAATACTTGCCAGATCCGCATAGACCCTTTCATCCAGAATCGTCTTGCCAGCATGCCCGGGATTAACGGGGATCACGCGCTTTCCCTGCGACTGAAGGTATCTTGCCACGCCCCAGCTTGCCCTTGCCTCATTCGGCGACAGCCCCACCATTGCGATCACCTTCGTCTCACGTGCGATCCGGGCGATCAGTTCATCATCGGCCATATCCAGTTGCAAAAGACTACTCCCCCTTCCCAGAAACGCGTCCAATACGAATTGCCTTAGGCTTACACAGAAAAGGCGCCCGGTCCAGAATTTGGCCGGGCGCAAGTGGCGGAACGAGGGACAGTGATCTGAACATGACCGTTCCGGGGTCATGTTCTGTGATGTAAATGAGCATCCATAGGGAAAAGTTCCATAGTTTTCGCAAAATTGTGAAGATTCGGCGATTGCGCTCCGGGTCAGTTTCTGGCGGCCCAAATCTCTTTGGCCTGGCGCAGAATTTCGTCCGGAGCCTGCTGTAGCCTGCGTAAATCGGCATCCGAGCGCGTCAGATAAAGCGTGTCGCCGATAACGGCGAAAAACCGCGGATCCCCCCGAAGCTCTTCTCCCTGGGCAAGGGAAACCGGGCATAATCCATCAAATGCGGGGGCGAATTGCCCCGGATCCGATTCGAATCGCGTACGGTTGTCTTCAGAGACAAAATGCCAGAACTGGCCTTTCCACAATGTCGAGATATCGCTGCGACCGGGCGCGGGGCGCCCCGAAACGAACCCGACGGGGTCATATCCTCCGACCGCCCAGTCCTGCGCAGCAAGGGGCGAAGCGAATGCGGTCAGCATGGATATGGCAGGTGCAAACAGTTTCATGGTCGCGTAGCTCTGGGATAAACAGGACTCCTGCCAGTATCTTCGGTGATTCTCAATGCTGTTGAGATCATGTCTCGGTGATATCGCCCGTTACCGCGTTCCCGCGTATAACGCGACCGCAGCGGCATTCGATACGTTCAGCGACCCGAAATCCGCCGCAAAGGGGATACGCGCGACATGATCGCAGCTTTTCATGGTGAGTTCGCGCATCCCGGGCCCTTCCGCCCCCATCACAAGGCAGATCGCCGCCCGGTCCGGCAGACCGGCAAGCAGATCGGGCAATGCCGTCTTGCCGGTGCCGTCAAGCCCGATCAGCGTGAAGCCCATCTGTTTCAGCTGGTTCAACGCCTCTGCAAGATTGGGCACGCGCAGATAGGGCTGCCGCTCCAATGCGCCGGACGCCGTCTTGGCAAGCGCACCGGTTTCAGGGGCCGAGTGACGCGCCGGGGCAATCACCGCGCGGGCGCCGAACACTTCGGCCGAGCGCAGGATCGCGCCGACATTATGCGGATCGCTGACCCGGTCCAGCGCAACCAGCAACGGCCGGACCTCGCCGGGTGCTTCCCGCAGCGCCACATCGCTAAGCCCGCCCCATTTCAGCGGCTTCACTTCAAGCGCCGCCCCCTGATGGACGCTTTCATCCGGCAGCGGCACGGTTTTCGTGAAGACGCGCGGATCGATCACCTCCGGATCCATGCCGTGCAATTCGCCAAGCCGGTCCAATGCGTTCCGCGTGACCACCAGCCGCAGCCTGTCACGCACGGGATTGGCCAAAGCGTCGCGCACCGCATGAAGCCCGAAAAGCCACAGGGTTTCGGCCGCTGCCGCCCGCCGCGCACGCTCTTTCCCGATGACCCATTGAGGCTTCTTCGATTTCTGTTGGGCGGCCATTGTGAATTCCCTTTATCTTCCCCTTGTCTGCGCCCCAATAACCTGCGACGCAAGCCCCGGAAATCCGCTTGACGCCCGTGGGCGAGACCGCTAATCACGGCCCACGCCGACGGCACTCGGCGGGCGACGTGCTGCAAGGTGCGGCAGCGGACTGTAACTCCGCCGGGGAGACCCATGCCTGGTTCGATTCCAGGGTCGCCCACCATTTCACCTGAAAATCGAACGAAATCAACGAAGTGGTGTCCCGATACCCGGTCAGGTCTACCGTGCATATCATGAATTGCCACTGACTGACGCATATTTTCTTCGATTCGAAAGATATTGCCCGGGGACGTCAAAGCCCGCTATCGAAAACAACCCGTGCCCGTCCTGAAGAAACGGCGCGGATCGTTGAACCTGGCGATAATGCACCGCCCGACGCATGAGCCACAGCCCCGGCGCGTTCAACCGGCAGCACATGACCCAAACATGCCCTTTTACACATTGCGCAGGCGGCTTTCGATCAGCAGCCCTTCTTCATCCAGTATCGGATGGGCGACCGAGACGAGATGCGCATTGATGCGCTTGAGATCGCGCAGAATATCAAGATGAAGGGAGGATGTTTCGCGGCTTTGCTGATGCCCGTCGCGCAGGCGCACCAGATGGCGCTGGGCCGACTGACGTTCCCGATTACGGATCTCGATCTTCTGTTCCATCAGTTGTCGGGCCAGTTCGATATCCCGTGTCATGAAAATCGTCTGCGCCATCTGCAATGTTTCCATCGTCATCAGGAACAGGGCGTCCAGTTCCTGATAGCCGGCATCCGAGAAGCGCAGTTGCAAGCCGATCTTCTTGCGAACGCTTACGGTAAGGCCCTTTTCGATGATGTCCCCGACATGTTCCAGATTGATGACATAATCAAGGATCGTGATCGACTGGCGCCGGTCATGCTCATCCGCGTCCCGGCCCAGCCGCGAGAGATAGGTTTTCACCTGCTGCTGGCGCAAATCCACCCTGTCCTCGAGTACCGTCACCTCTGACAATGAGCTGCTGTCGTTTCTGGTGAATGCCAGCCTGGTCTGATCAAGCATGCGGGCGATGTCATCACCGATCGACAATGCCTGCCTGCTGGCACCCCCAAGGGCAAGCGCAGGCACTTCGAGCGCCTGGTCGTCAAGCCATTGCGGCGGGGCTTCTCCGCTTGGTTCGGCGTCAGGCAGGAAATGGGCAAGGCTGCGCGAGATCAGGCCGGTAAACGGCGCGATGCAGACAGCCAACAGAACATTGAAGGCCAGATGCGCTTCGACGGCCAATCCGGTCATGGTCATGGGAACTGTTTCCAGTGCCGCACCGAATTGACCCGCAAATGGCAGCACCAAAAGGCAGCCGGCCGCGCGGATCATCAGGTTTCCGACCGTCAGACGCCGGGCCGCGATGCTGCCTTTTGCAGTGGCCAGAACCGGGGGAATTGCGCCGCCCAGATTGGCCCCAAGCACCAGAACAACAGTCAGGCCGACGGGAATGTTCAATGTCATCACCAGCAGCACCGCCGCAAGCGAAGATGAACAGATTGCAGCAATAATCGCCGCGAATAACAGCGCAACCGGCCATGACGCATCCAGCATGGTCAGAAAGGCCGCGATCTCGGAAGATTCGCGCAAAGGCTGCGTTCCGACTTCCAACAGCGCCAGCGATACCAGCATAAGGCCAAGCCCGATCAATGCCCGGCCGCTGCCGCTGATGGCTGGCTTTTCGCGACGGCTTGCGGCGAACCCGGCAAGGATCAGTGCAGGTGCAATGGCCTGAAATCCGACAGAGATCACTAATGCCGTCAAAGCCGTGCCGACATTCGCCCCCAGAAGCACGATCTGGGACATGCGGGCGCCGATCAGGTTCCGGTCGCGAAAAGAGGCCGTAAGAAGCGCCGTTGCCGTAGAGGATTGCAGCCCCAGCGTTGCGACAACACCGGAAAGGAACGCCCGCGGCCCCGTCCGGGTACCCAGACCAAGTGCCGTTTTCAACCGGATGCCGAAAGCGGTCGTTATGCCGTCACGTACAAGCCCGAGCCCGAACAGAAGCAGGGCAACGGCCCCGCCGATCTGAAAGAAGACAACGAATGATGCCATATCTGTTCCTGGCGGTTCTTCCTCGCGCGATCATAGTCAAGAGCAAACCAATCTGAGTCCCTCTTTCGGTACGAGGTCAATGATTTCTTCTGATTTTGGGCTATTTCTTGCGTATCTGCGGCATAAATAATGGCTTGACCATGCGGTTTCAGCCAATCTGGCGCAGCCATGTGATGCGGTCTGGACGAAACCGGCCTTTGATCCCGTCGGCCCGTCCTGCGACCGGAGGCGCAACGATCGACGCCCGATCTCCTCGCCGCTCTGCGGATCATCGGCCAAGGGAAAATCATCGCATGATACCTGCCGGTAGACGCCGGCGAATATTTCGTTCTTATTGTTGCATGATCTGCTGCACCCGGCATTGCGAAGGGGGAGAGGATGACGGATGCGATCAAAGTGATCAGCCAGCATCTCAGGCTGACCGGCAGCCTGTTCTATCGTTATGCGCTTCTGCTGTCAGCGATTTGGGCCGCAGGGACTGTACTGGACCAGCTTCTTCTGCGCGCGGCGGTCTGGATCGGTCTGCAAAACCGCCTTCTCGGGCTGGTCGCCATCGCACCGGTCATCCTGCTTCAGCTTGTCATCTTCGTGGTGTTTTTCGTGATTCTGAGAAACGGCTTGCCCCGGATGCGCATGCGGATGCTGCTACGCCGCAGGCAACCCGCGCCAGAGCCGGAACCCGGTACCGCCGAAACCGAGGCGCCGCCCCCCGGTTTCGCGATTGCCCTTCTGGCGGTGCTTGTTCCCTTTTACGGCTATTACGCCGGATGGGGTCTTTTGGGCGATACGCTGCGTAGCTATTCGCAGATCTTCCTTGCCACCCAGATGTCGCAAATTGATTTCAACGACCCCAAGGCGACTCCCACGGCTCTTGAAGTCAGCCAGACCGGCTGGGTGATCCTTGCCGTCCTGCTGGTCTGGGCGATCCGCAAATTTGCAAAATATTTCAGCGAACGCACCGGGAAGCAGTCCTGGTCGATGCTGATCGTCCTGTGCGAGGCAACCTGGGCGCTTTTGGGTCTGTATGTCATCTCGGGCTGGAAGAACGAGATTGCCGGGTGGATGGCAAATCTGCCGCCGCCGGGCGACCTGATGAACTGGTTTGTCTCGGAGGCATCGGCCGCGATTACCGATGCCTCGGCGATGCCGGTCGACTGGCCCCCTGCACCGCAGCTTTGGCCGACCGTCAAAGCGCTTTTCTGGTATGCGCTCTTGCCTCTGGTCTGGTTCAATCTTGGTGCTATCGTCTATGGTCACGATATGAACGCGGTGCGCGGCGAGACGGATCGCTTGGCGGGCCGGGCGCTACGCCGCTGGGAAGCCCTGCCGAAGCCAGTTACCGATTTCCTCGGACATTTCTGGAGAGGGGTGATCAAACGCTGGCATGCGGTGACGAATGGCATCCTGCTGGCAGCTTCCGCGGGCTTTGCATTGACTGCCTCGGTGCTGGTGCTGTGGCGGCTTGTCGACTGGCTGGGAAACTGGGCCTGGATCGGGCTTGCTCACCTGATCGGGCCGCAGGACATGCAGATGTGGCAGATCGCTTCTGTGCCGCTGAACGTGCTTTTCGACGCCCCCGGAGCACCGCCGGGCGGGCTTCTGGTCAGTCCCTTGCAATTCTGCATCCTCGCGGCCGGGCTTGAACTTGCCGGGCGCGCGCAGGACGCAGCGCAACAGGCTAGCCGGGCGGCAGCTGCATCACCGGGTTGAGTGGCAATGACAACGCATCCGGGCGCGTATTCAGACCCGAGATCTCAAGCCTGAGCCCACCCACAACATCGGCCGGCACCAGAAAGGGCTGCCCTGAAAAAGAGGGGCTGCCATCTTCCGGCGGCATACTCAAAGACTGGTTGCAGCTTTGCTCATAGGGGTCATCGCCAAGGAACCGGATGATCTGAGCCCCCGCCGCATTGGCAAGTGGAAGCCATTTGCGCCCGCTGCCATCGGTCAGGGCGATATCGCAGCTTAGCCAATCGCGCATCCGATCCGGCTCTGCCTGCAATCCCAGCCGCAGATAAAGCAAGGCACGGTCAGGCGCCGCAGGCAGGATCATCGCCCGCGTCTGATCCACGAAGACCCTGACGCCATGCAATTCGCCCTCGGACCGGTCAGATTGCGCGACATCCCAGTTCCTGCCGCGCCGCAATTCCTTCAGATCCGGCCATGCAACGATCAGGACCGACAGGCCGAAGAAGAACAATGTCGCGATGACAAGCCCGATCGATTTCATGGTCCCAGCCTCAGGATGGCTTCATGCGCGGGGGGCGAATCCGGCGGGGCAAGAAGCAGCGTGCCGTCAAGCGGCGGATCGAGTCGCAGCGACAGCAGGGCAGAACCGCCTTCGATCTCATCGGGTGGAAGCTCGAATATCGCGAATGTCTTGCTGTTCACGCCCGGCTGAAGCCAAAGCTGGTCGATCTGCCCGGGCACATCCGCAATGCGCGAGGTCGCGCGATAGCGACGCTTGCTTGCTCCGACCCAGGTCGCAGAAAGCATGGCCGATTCCCGGGTTCCCGACAGGACGAAATCCGCAACCAGAAAGATTCCGTCGGTATCGCGGGTAATTTCGGTTCCATAACGGCTGAACTGGATCCGGTCGGCACTGCGCCAATTTTCGAACCGCCCCGAAATCAGTCGCGTCTCTCCTGTCTCTCCGGGTTTCACCGATGTGACAAAGGGACGGACCGCGCTGTTGTAATCGGGATTGGTCAACATCATCGCGCCAAGCAGCACGATAGCGGCAAGCCCGATCACGATATTGACGAAGGTTTTCATGGCGCTGCCTCGGGCTCGGCAGTCATCCGCGCTTCCGGAACGAAAACAAGCCAACTCGCCTGTCCGTAAAGATTGTCCCGAAGCTTGAAGGTCTGGCGCGAGAAGGCAATCTCGACCGTTTGCGGCTGCCACGGTGTCGGCAGCGTCCAGACCAGCGCGATCTTTTCCGGGATACGCGGCTGAAGCTCGTATAGCGGCGCGTCGTCCCGCATCAGGACGATCTCGGGCGGTGCAAGCGGGTTTTCACCGATCGTCAGCAGCGGCGGATGTTCAGGACTGCCGAAGACCGCGTTCTGCGTCTTGCCCGTAACATTCTCGACCGACGCGGTCAGGACAAGCTGATCAGGCTGATCGGGACTGCGGCGCAGTTGCAGCGCCTCGGGTGTGAACAGACTGCGGCCAAGGTCGATCGTCTCGCCGAAACTGGTCGTAGCGATTTCGGAGGGCGCCCGCGCCTGATCGATCCTCAGCCACCAGCTCAGAAGCACGGCAGCCGCGATTCCGGCGGTCGCCAGAAGGCGCAGCCAGAGACGTCGAAACAGATGGAGCTTCGCATCGGCCATGCCGTATCTGAGCGTGGCCAACAGGCAAGATCAAGATCAAATGCCTGCCTGCAAGGCATGTCCATGCCCCCGGGCGCAAGCCGCGCCTCCGGTTCGCAGAAATCAGCTTCCCGGCATATGATCGATATCCACCCGCACCACGACCGACAGGCCCGGCGCCAGATATTCCGACATCTCCTGATCCGGATCGATCGAAATGCGGACGGGCAGACGCTGTGCGATCTTGGTGAAATTGCCGGTTGCGTTCGAACCTGACATGACACTGAATTCCGATGCCGTCGCGGGCGAGAACGCCTCGACCTTGCCGGTGAATTCCCGCCCCTGCATCGCATCGACGGTGAAGGTCACGGTTTCCCCGACACGCATCCCGCGCAATCCGGTTTCCTTGAAATTGGCCACGATCCAGATATCCTCGCCGACATGCGACGCCAAAGCCGTGCCGGTGGTGACATATTGTCCCTTGCGCACCGCAATCTGGCCAAGCCGCCCCGCCGATGGCGCACGGATCACGGTATTCTCCAGATCGATCCGGGCCAGTTCAACCGCCGCCTCGGCAGCGGCGATATCCGCCTGCCGCGAGGAAAGCGCGACTTTTGCCGAATTGATCGCCTCGCGCTGCACGTCAAGCGCGGCTTCAGCCTGCGTCACCGATGCCCGTGCCTGCCGCAGCGCCAGTTGCGACTCGTCTTCGGAGGATTGCGAGGCCACGCCCCGCTCACGCAGCGCATGCGCGCGGTCCCAGCTTGCCTCCGAGGTTTCCAGCCCGGATCTTGCCGATGCAAGCATGGCCTCGTTCGAACGCATGGTCGCTTCTGCCGACCGGACATCCTGTTCACCAACTTCCAGCGCAGCCTTTGCCGCCTCGAGCTGGGCTTCGGCCTGCGCGAGTTTCTGGCGATAGCTCTGATCGTCGATCCGCGCGATGACGTCGCCCTCCTTGACGGTCTGGAAATCCTTGACCGCCACGTCGCTGACATAGCCGGAAAGCTGCGGGGCGATGGTTGTGATTCTGCCACGGATATAGGCGTTCTCGGTCGTCGGCTCGGCAGGCTGGAAAGGCGGCAGATGCCAGGCGAATAACAGCAGCAGAATACCCGCAATGCCGATGATGACTGCAATGATTGTGGGAAGAATATGGGTCTTGTTCATGTCTTCGGTTCCGTAATGTCTGAAGGTCCCTGATCGCGGGTCATCCGCTGCGCCAGCCAGTCGCGGAACACATGCAGAAGCAACGCGGTCAGGGCTCCGCCCGCGATCAGGGCAATAAGGAAATAGGCGTCGTTATAAGCCAGTACGTAGGATTGCCGGGTAACCTCCTGCACCAGCAGCGAAACCCCCTGCAACTGTTGCTGCACGGGATCGACGATCCGCGAAACCGTCATCGCGGCTCCGGCGGCGATCGCCGCGGTGGTTTGCTGACCGGTCACCGTCAACTGCTCGGCCAGCGCCTGAAAATAGCCGGCCTGACGATGATTGATGAATGTCGTGAACAGTCCCGAGCCAAGCACCCCTCCAAGGCTTTGCGTCGACAGAAACACGATCACGAAGGAAAGCAGATATTGCGGGCCTTTCGCTAATGCCGAAAGCAGCCCCATCATCGCGGCGGGCGGCATGAACAGCATACCCGCACAGCCGATCAGTGCCTGGCTGATCAGCATCTGCTCGGGCCGGGTCAGGACTGTCGAGCGGCTGTCCATCAACGCGCCGGTGAAAATCAGCACAAGCGCGGCAAGATGAAACCATTTTTCGCGCCCGGGCTTGATCCATGCTATACAGGCAAGCGCGCCCATCACGCAGGCAATCAGGATCACTGTGAACAGCGTGATCATCTGCGACGGAGCGACATCCAGTGCCGTGAACATTCGGGGCGCGCCGCTGGACTGTTCGGACAGGATCAGACGGAACAGGAACAATGTCGCGGTCAGATGCAGAATCGCCGGGCTGGTCAGCCACCGGATGTCGATAAGCGGTTCTTTCCGGTTCAGTTCGATCGCGACGGCGCCGGTCAGGGACAGGACGGATATGGCCAGCAGAACGCCGATCCATGCCTGCTCGGTCCAGTAATGGATCGGCCCCATGACAAAGCAGATGACCAGGCCGCCAAAGCCCACCCCGATCAGCAGGAAACTGACGATATCCAGCGATTTGATGACCCGCTCACGCGGCACCGGGCGCAGGGGCAGCAGATAGACCAGTCCCATCGACATCATCGCAAGCGCAAGCGCGACAAGATGCACCCATGTCAGCCCTCCGTCTCCTATCAGGGCGGGCGAGATGACCCGCGACAGATTCGGGGCCGACATCAGGAACAGCAGCGCAAGCGGCAAACCGATCCGCATTTTCCATTGCTGCGGCAGGGGTTCCAGCATGTACAGAAATGCAAGCGTCGCCAGCGGCGCAGCCGCACAGCCCGACAGGAACTGAATCGTGACTGCCGATCTGAGATCGGACATCCAGACCGCGGCGAAGGATACCAGAACATAAAGCGCGATGCCGATCTCGGCGAAACGGCGAAGGCCGTATTGCGTCCTTATCTTGATCAGCATCAAGGGCAGCACCGCGCGCGGGATCATATAGGCCGCCATAAGCCAGGCGGCTTCCGTCGTGGTAATCCCCAGATCACCCGCAATCTGCGGCATATTGGTCGTGACAAAACCCTGCCCCAGCCCCTGCGACAGCGCCAGCACCATCGAGGCCCCCATATAGGCCATCGCCCTATATAGCGAAAATGGCGGCTCCGGTGGCGGCAGGGGCGTTTCGGTCTGCTCTTTCGAAGCTTGACCGGCCGGCGGCTGGTCGGCAAGCGGTTGATCGGTCGCGGCACTCATCGGTCGGCCAGCTTTCTGATATTCGCGGCGATCTGGTCCAGCACCTGCCGGGCCGTGGCCAGATCAGCCGCATCGATATCCTGCAAAACGTCATCCCGCAGCGACTGGCTGAATTCGTTGACCTTGCTTTGGCGCCCCTTTTCGGAAAGGAAGATCACCTTCTTGCGCCCGTCATCCTCTGCCGGGCGGCATTCAACGAAGCCGTCGGCTTCAAGCGCGTCGATCTGCCGCTTCAATGTCGGCGGCTCGATCATCATGACGCGGGCAAGATCGTTTTGCGACATGCCGTCGTGCCGCGCAAGTTCCACAATAACGCGGGCGCGTGACATGGTCAGGCCCATTTCGCGGACGCATTCGTCGAAATGGCGGCGCATCAGCCGCATGACCTGCAAGAGCGAGTCGATGATGGTGGGATCGGTGGACATGGGATTATGGGATTTCGTTAGCTGGCTTATTATATTTCATTAGCCAGCTAATGGTTTTCAGCGGCGGGTTCAAGTGATCTTGCGATCATTTTCGAAACCTTGCCGCCCGCCGGAATCGTCATCAATCTGGCTGTTCCTGATGCATTTGCCTCTGCAACTGCAAAAGAACCCGGCGTTTACGGAATCCCGCGCAGCAAAACGGCCCGGATCCGTTGCCTTCACATCTGTCGCCAAAGCTAACTGAAGCAGAAAACCGCGCGGCACTGCCCGCGCATCAGCGACATTATAGCGAATCGGAGCCGCCATGTCGGAAACAGAAAATCCGGCAATGCCGCCAGCAACGACTGCCAATAAAGCACTGACGCTTTCCACGGTCGCCTTTACCGTCTGTTTTGCCGTCTGGACGATATTCTCGATCATCGGCGTGCAAATCCGGCAGGAACTGGCGCTGTCGGATACCCAGTTCGGGCTTCTGCTCGGCATGCCGATCTTGACCGGATCGGTGGTCAGGATCGTTCTTGGCATCATGACTGACCGGCTTGGCGGTCGGCTGATCTATACCGTGACCATGCTCGCCGCCGCCGCCGCGACCTTTCTTCTGTCATGGGCCGGCAGCTACCCGCAGATGCTTCTGGCGGCGCTTGGCGTCGGGCTTGCGGGGGGCTCTTTCGCGGTGGGCGTCGCCTATGTCTCGCGCTTCTTTCCATCCTCGAAACAAGGCACGGCACTGGGTATTTTTGGCGTCGGCAATGTCGGCGCGGCACTCACCAAATTCGTAGCGCCCTTCGTCATGGTCGCGCTGGGCTGGCAGGCGACAGCGCAGATCTGGGCCGCAGTGCTGGTCCTTGTCGCGATCTTGTTCTGGCTGCTCAGCGAAGACGATCCGGTTATCCGGCAAGAGCGCGCGACCGGCCGCCCGCCACGCAATCTGCGTGACGAATTCGCGCCGTTGGCGAATATGCGGGTCTGGCGATTCTCACTTTATTATTTCTTCGCATTTGGCGGCTTCGTCGCGCTGGCGCTGTGGCTGCCGCATTATCTAATCGAGGTTTACGGCTTCGACATCAAGACGGCAGGGATGATCGGCGCGGCCTATTCCGTTCCCGCATCCATTTTCCGCGCCTATGGCGGGATACTCTCGGACCGGATCGGCGCGCGCCGGGTAATGTACCGGATGCTTGCCGTCTCGCTTCTGACGACCGCTATCCTGTCCCTTCCCGGTGGCGTCCCGATCCTGATCTTCATTCCGGTGATATTCGTGCTGGGCTTTTTCATGAGCCTTGGCAAAGCCGCCGTCTACAAGCATGTGCCAAGCTATTTCCCGCAAAATGTCGGCGCGGTCGGCGGGCTGGTTGGCATGATCGGCGGGCTGGGCGGCTTTTTCCTGCCCTTCCTGTTCGGCTGGCTGCGTGACGCGACCGGCCTCTGGTCAAGCTGCTTCATGGCAATGTTCGTCCTTGTCGCGCTGTGCCTTGCATGGATGGAAGTTTCGATCCGGCGCATCGACCGCGCAGACGCGCCGCAAGCCGCCTGAAATGGAGAATTCGATGAAAAGGAAACTGGTTGTCATCGGGGCCGGAATGGCCTCGGGCCGGATGCTGGAGCATCTCTTCGAAGCCGATCCCGACGCCTATGATGTGACTCTGTTCAATCTGGAGCCTCGCGGCAACTACAACAGGTTGATGCTGTCGCCGGTTCTGTCCGGCGAAAAAACCTATGAAGATATCGTGACCCATGACGATGACTGGTATGCCGCCCACGGCGTGACCTGTCATTTCGGCGAGGCGGTGGTCGGCATAGACCGCGAGGCCCGGAGGATTCGCACGAACAAGCGCGAGACCGAATATGACGCGCTTGTCATCGCCACCGGCTCTGCGCCCTTCATCATTCCCGTGGCCGGAAAGGAACTGCCCGGCGTCGTGACCTATCGCGATCTGGAAGACACGAATGCCATGATTCAGGCCGGCATCGCTGGCAAGGATGCCGTTGTGATCGGCGGTGGATTACTTGGGCTGGAGGCGGCGGCAGGCATGGCCGCGCGCGGCGCCAGCGTGACCGTCATTCATCTGATGGATCACCTGATGGAGCGTCAGCTTGATCCGGCGGCGGGCTATCTGCTGAAACGCGATCTGGAATCGCGCGGGATCAGAGTGCATTGCGGTGGCGCGACCAAGGCCATTCTGGGAAATGACCGCGCCGAGGCCGTGCTGCTGGAAGATGGCACTGTCTATCCCGCCGATCTGGTCTGCATGGCGGTGGGTATCCGCCCCGAAACACGCATCGCCGTAGACGCAAGGATCGAGGTCGAGCGCGGCATCGTCGTCGATGACGCATTGCGCACTAGCGATCCGCATATCTTCGCGCTTGGAGAATGTGTCGAGCATCGCAACCAGCTTTTCGGCCTTGTCGCGCCATTATACGATCAGGCCAAAGTTCTTGTGAAATCCCTGCTTGGCGAGGCCGCCGAATTCCGCCCGGTGCAAACAGCGACCAAGCTGAAAGTCACCGGCTGCGATCTGTTCAGTGCCGGGGATTTCGCCGAAGCCGAGGGGCGCGAGGATATTGTTTTCCGCGATCCGGGCCGGGGCATCTACAAGCGGCTGGTGCTGGAGGGTGACCGGATCATCGGTATCGTGATGTATGGCGATACCGCCGATGGCAACTGGTTCTACAGCCTGATGAAAGACGGAACCGATATCGGCGATATGCGCGAAACGCTGATCTTCGGCCCGGCCTTTCAAGGAGGCGGCAAGCTGGACCCTATGGAGGCCGTTGCAGCCTTGCCGCCTGAGGCGGAGATCTGCGGTTGTAACGGCATTTGCAAGGGGCGGATCGTCGAAGCGGTTCAGGGCGGTGCGACCACCCTGGACGCGGTAAGGGCACAGACCAAGGCAAGCGGATCCTGCGGCACCTGTACCGGACTGGTCGAACAGGTGATGAAGGCGACGCTGGGCGATGCCTTTGCCGCGCCGATCCCTGCCGGAATGTGCAGTTGCACGGATCACAGCCACGAGGATGTGCGCCGTCTCATCAAGTCGATGGGCCTGAAATCCATCCCGGCGGTGATGCAGGAACTGGGCTGGAAAACCATCGGCGGCTGCCATTCCTGCCGCCCGGCACTGAATTTCTACCTGCTTGCCGATTGGCCGACCGAATATCGGGATGACCGCCAGTCGCGCTTCGTCAACGAACGCAATCACGCCAATATCCAGAAGGACGGCACCTATTCCGTCGTGCCCCGCATGTGGGGCGGCGTGACGACGCCCGCCGAATTGCGGGCCATCGCCGACGCGGCCGAGAAATATGACGTGCCCATGGTCAAGGTCACCGGGGGACAGCGGCTTGATCTGCTAGGTATCCGCAAAGAGGATCTGCCCCATATCTGGGCCGATCTGAACAAGGCCGGGCTGGTCTCGGGCCATGCCTATTCCAAGGGACTGCGCACGGTGAAAACCTGTGTGGGCAAGGAATTCTGCCGCTTTGGCACCCAGGATTCGACCGGACTGGGTGTCCGGCTGGAAAAGCTGCTTTGGGGATCATGGACTCCGCATAAGGTCAAGCTGGGCGTTTCCGGCTGTCCCCGGAACTGCGCCGAGGCGACCTGCAAGGATATCGGCGTGATCTGTGTCGATTCCGGCTATCAGATCAGCGTGGCCGGCGCCGCCGGGATGGAGTTGAAGGAAACCGAACCACTGGCCTCCACTCCGTCCGAGGATGAAGCGATCGAGATCATCACCGCCTTCATCCAGCTTTACAGGGAAAATGCGAAATATCTGGATCGCGCCTATAAATGGGTCGCCAAGGTCGGTCTGGACTGGGTGAAGGAACGGGTCGTGCAGGATCCGGATGAGCGTCGGGCGCTGGTGGAACGGTTCGAGATCAGCCAGTCGATCTACCGCAGGGATCCCTGGGCCGAACATTCCGCCAGCGATCAATCGGGCAAATGGGCGCCGATGGCGGATTTCACGCTTGAGGCCGCGGAATGACCGAATTCGTCGATATCGGGGCTTTGGCGGATATTCCCGTGCAAGGCGCAAGGCTGGTACGCACCGCGCAAGGCTGCATCGCTGTGTTCCGCACCGCGGATGACCGCGTTTTCGCACTGGACGACCGCTGCCCGCATAAGGGTGGCCCGCTTTCGGAAGGTATCGTTCACGGCAGTTCGGTGACCTGCCCTTTGCATAACTGGGTCTTCGACATGAATACCGGCCAAGCCACCGGCGCCGATAACGGCCAGGTCGGCACCTATGCAACGCGGGTCGAGAAGGGCCGCATCCTGATCGACGCATCCCGGATCGCCCGCAGCCATGCGGCCTGAGCCGCGGAAGGAGTTTCCATGAACAAGATGACCCCCGATGAGATCACACGCGACGATCTGACCGCGATGATCCTGCGCGCCAAGAAAAGAGCGGGGCTGAGCTGGACCGAAATCGCGGGGAAGATCGGCATGTCGCCGGTCTGGACCCATTCCGCCGCGACCGGCATGAACGCTTTCCCCGAAGACAAGGCCCGCGCCTTCGCGCAATTGCTTGGATTGCCCGAAAGCACAGTGACCCTGCTGGCCGAAAGCCCGCTGAAACTCTGGGGCCAGACCGTGCCGACCGATCCATGCGTTTACCGCCTTTACGAGATCGTCGGGGTCTATGGCCCGACGATCAAGGCGTTGATCAACGAGGAATTCGGCAATGGCATCATGTCAGCGATAGATTTTTCGATGGCGATCGAGCGGGAACCCAACCCCAAAGGCGACCGTGTCAGGATCACCATGTCCGGCAAATATCTGGAATACGCAAACTGGTAACCGCCTGCCCCATCGGGATCACTCAACCGGAAAGGAACACGCATGTCCTATGTCAATCCACCAGATTTTGCCCGAAAGATGATTGATGCCGGAGAATCCAAGGTCTTCATGTCCACCAAGGACACGTTGATCCGCGCCTATATGGCCGGGGCAATCCTCGCGCTTGCCGCAGCCTTCGCGATTACCGTTACGGTGAATACCGGCAATCCCCTGATCGGCGCATTGCTGTTTCCGGTCGGGTTCTGCATGCTTTATCTTCTGGGCTTCGATCTGCTGACCGGAGTGTTCACGCTGGTCCCTCTGGCGCTTCTGGATCGCCGCAAGGGTGTGACGGTCAGGGGAATGCTGCGCAACTGGGGGCTGGTATTCTGCGGCAATTTCGCGGGCGCCATGACGGTTGCGGTTTTCATGGCGATCATCTTCACATTCGGCTTTTCGACCGAGCCGAACGAAATCGGGCAGAAGATAGGCCATATCGGCGAAGGCCGCACCCTTGGCTATGCCGAATACGGATCTGCCGGCATGCTGACATTGTTCATCCGCGCGGTGATGTGCAACTGGATGGTATCGACCGGCGTCGTGGGTGCGATGATGTCCAGCTCGGTCTCGGGCAAGATCATGGCGATGTGGATGCCGATCCTGGTTTTCTTCTACATGGGATTCGAACATTCCATCGTGAACATGTTCCTGTTTCCCTCGGGGATTCTGCTGGGTGGACAATTCACCTGGATGGATTACCTGATCTGGAACGAAATTCCGACCATCC
This sequence comes from Paracoccus wurundjeri, assembly GCF_030678915.1. GTDB lineage: Bacteria > Pseudomonadota > Alphaproteobacteria > Rhodobacterales > Rhodobacteraceae > Paracoccus > Paracoccus onubensis_A. Next base: position 21,575 of record NZ_JAUUTZ010000022.1, read on the forward strand.
TCGGCAATGTGGTGGGCGGGCTGACCTTTGTCGGCGCGATGATCTATTCCACGCATTACAGAACCTCTGCTTCGCTGCGGGACAAACCGGAAGCCAGGCCGCATTCATCCGTTCCCGCAGAGATTCCGGCAGAATAACCGGATGACGGAATGCTGTAACCGCCCCGGACCGGTCCGCACGACCTGCGCCTATTGCGGTGTCGGATGCGGAGTGCTTGCGACGCCTGACGGGATGGGCGGCGTCGCAATCGAGGGCGATCCCGATCATCCTGCCAATTTCGGCAAGCTATGCGTCAAGGGCTCGGCGCTTGGCGAAACCGTCGGGCTTGAAGGGCGTCTGCTGGCGCCGCAGATCGGCGGGCAGGAAACGGATTGGGATCAGGCGCTTGATCTGGTTGCCCGGAAGCTCAGCGAGACGATCGCGGCCCACGGGCCGGATTCCGTCGCCTTCTATGTTTCCGGCCAATTGCTGACAGAAGATTACTATGTCGCCAACAAGCTGATGAAAGGCTTTATCGGATCGGGGAATATCGACACGAATTCACGCCTTTGCATGGCGTCGTCGGTGGCGGGGCATCGCCGGGCCTTCGGCTCGGACACGGTACCGGGTTTGTACGAGGATCTCGAACAGGCCGATTGCGTGGTCCTGACCGGCTCTAACCTCGCATGGTGCCATCCCGTTCTGTATCAGCGTCTGGCAGCGGCCAAGGCTGCGCGCCCGTCGATGCGGATTGTCGTGATCGATCCGCGCCGAACGGCCACCTGCGATATCGCCGACCTGCATCTGGCCATCGAACCAGGAAGCGACGCGGCGCTTTTTAATGCCCTTCTGGCCGAGATCGACCGGCGCGGGTTTGCCTCGGCCAGGTTTCGCGATCATCTGGCGGGCGCGGATGAGGCCATCGCGGCGGCACGGGCATCCGATCCGTCGATGACGGGGCTGGACCCTGCGGAACTGGCCCGGTTTCTGGAAATATGGCTGGCCAGCGAGAAAGTCGTCACGGTCTACTCGCAGGGCATCAACCAGTCCGAAAGCGGCACGGACAAGGTCAACGCGATCATCAACTGCCATCTGCTGACCGGGCGCATCGGGCGCGAGGGGATGGGGCCGTTCAGCGTCACCGGACAGCCCAACGCCATGGGCGGGCGCGAGGTCGGCGGGCTTGCGAATATGCTGGCCTGTCATCTGGAGATCGAGAACCCCATGCATCGGGATACTGTCCGGGATTTCTGGAACTCCCCCCACATTGCGGAAAGGCCGGGTCTTAAAGCCGTTGACATGTTCAGGGCGGTGGAAGACGGGCGGATCAAGGCGTTGTGGATCATCTGCACCAATCCCGCCGTTTCGATGCCCGATGCCGACCGCGTCGCCCGTGCCATCGCCGGATGCGATTTCACCGTAGTGTCGGATGTCATGGCCAGAACCGACACGACCCGGCTTGCCGATGTGCTGTTGCCCGCGACCGGCTGGGGTGAAAAGAACGGCACAGTCACCAATTCCGAACGCCGGATCAGCCGTCAACGCCCGTTCCTGCCCGCCCCCGGTCAGGCCCGGGACGACTGGCGCATATTGGCCGAGATCGGCCGCAGGATGGGCTGGCCGGAGGCATTCGCATGGCAGCATCCGGCAGAGATATTTTCCGAATATGCCGCATTGTCCGAAATCGCCGGGACGCTGGGAAGCGATTTCGACATTTCGGCCTGTGCCGCGATGTCCCGCGCGGAATACGACCGGATGGCGCCCATCCTCTGGCCTCAATCCGCCACGCGCAAAGGCGGGCGCTTCTTTACCGACGGGCGTTTTCATACTGTCGATGGCAAGGCCCGGATGCTGCCCATCCGGCCACAGCTTCCCGAGGCGATCGGCGACGGGCATCCGTTCCGCCTGAATACCGGACGGGTGCGGGATCATTGGCACACGATGACCCGGACCGGAAAATCGCCACGGCTGGCGCAGCATCTGGCAGAGCCGTTTGTGGAACTTCACCCAGACGACGCCGATCGGCTAAACCTGCAACCCGCCGATCTGGCAAGGGTCGCAAATCGGCATGGCACTTCTGTCCTGCGGGTTCTGGTGACCGACCGTGTGAAGCCCGGTCATCCTTTCGCACCTATCCACTGGACCGGCGAGACGGGCAAGGCAGGGCGCGTCGGGGCAGTGGTTCCTGCCGCCGTGGATCCGGTGTCGGGACAGCCCGCGCTCAAATCCGCGGCAGTGTCGATAGAGCGCTATAACCCCCGCTGGTATGGCTTCATGCTGACGAAGAACGACCTGTCACCCGCGACGTCCTACTGGGCCAAGGCAGTGCTGCCCGGCGGCAATCAATACGAGCTTGCGGATGACCGCTCGCCGGATGATTGGGAAGAATATGTCCGGGAATTGCTGAACATTGATGCGCAATTGATCACCCTGCATGACCGGCATCGTCAAATCCACCGTTTCGCCGCGCTTCATGGCAACCGGTTGCAGGCAATGCTGTTCACCGGCCCGCAACCGGTCGCGGTGTCGCGTAGCCATATCGCCGGGCTGCTGGGCAAGATGTGGGAACCGGCGGATATGGCAGGCATCCCGCCTCTGGATCAGCCAGAAACTGGCCCGACCATCTGCGCCTGTGCGGGCGTCGGCAGCCTGACCATCGAGCGCGCCATCAGAAGCCAGCAACTCTCGTCACTCGATGAGATCGGCGTGGCTTTGGGCGCAGGGGCAAATTGCGGCTCTTGCCGGTCAGAGATCAGGGTTATCCTGCAACGCTGCACGGGTGAGGCTTCCACCCTCACGGATACCGGCGACAACACGCGCGCCTCGCGCGATCTTGCCGAAGCCTAGGAACGACGGCCGGGGATAAGATCATCCCCCGGCCGGGCGCGCAAGGATCAGCCGATCAGACGAATTTGTTGTCTCTGGGGAAGCCGCGCGGTGCCATCCGGCCCGCTCCGGCGCGTTTGCCCACCCATTCCTCAAGATCGCTTTCGGTACGGGTCTTGCCGCCGCCCATCGGCCAGCTCAGCCCATCCGCCAGCGTCAGGCAGATCGCATCCGACAAGCCGCCATCCTTGTATTTCTGCAACCTGACTCCCTTGCCGCGCGCCATTTCGGGCAATTCGTCCAGCGGGAAAACCAGCATCTTGCGGTTCTCCCCCACCACCGCGACGTGATCGCCTCTGACGGGTTTGCACAGCAGGGCGTGACCGTTCAGCACCTGTTTCCCGGATTTCGTTTGCGCCAGTGTATCGCCCGACTGCACGATGAACCCGTTCCCGTCTTTCGAGGCAACCAGATATTTCTCGCCCTCACGCCAGGGAAACAGCGCGACGATATCGGCATCGTTAGGCAGATCGACCATCAGCCGCAGCGGCTCCCCCATCCCCCGGCCGCCGGGCAGGCCATTGGCGGGCAGCGTATAGAAGCGCCCGTTCGAAGCAAAGACCAGCAGCTTGTCGGTCGTCTCGGCATGCAGCGCCAGTCCCGGGCCGTCGCCATCCTTGAACTTCAGCTCGGTATCCAGCGGCTGATGCCCCTTCATGGCCCGGATCCAGCCCATCTTGGACAGGATCACGGTCAATGGCTCGCGCTCGATCATCGCATCCATGTCGATCGGCTCGACATCGGTGGCATCGGTGATCAGGGTCCGGCGCTGCCCTTCGGGCGTCGATTTGCCGAACAGGTTCCGCACCTCGCGCAATTGTTCGGCGATCCGCGCCCATTGCGCGCCCTCATCGGACAGCATCGCCTGCAAGCCCTCGCGCTCTTCCAGAAGATTGTCGCGTTCGGCCCGAAGCTCGATTTCCTCAAGCTTGCGCAAGGCGCGCAAGCGCATGTTCAGGATCGCTTCGACCTGAACATCCGACAGGCCGAATTCGGCCATCATGATCTTTTTCGGCTCATCCTCATAGCGGATGATCTCGATCACCCGGTCAAGGTTGAGATAGGCGACCAGATAGCCCTCCAGCACCTCAAGCCGTGCCGCAATCTTCTCAAGCCGGAAATTCGAGCGCCGGATCAGCACGTCGCGGCGGTGATCCAGAAATGCCCGCAGCACTTCCTTGAGGCTGCACACTTTGGGCACCCGGCCGTCGATCAGCACATTCATGTTCAGGCTGAAGCGCAGTTCGAGATCGCTGACCCGGTAAAGCGCCGCCATCAGCTGCTCGGGATCGACACTGCGGGTTTTCGGCTCAAGCACGATGCGGATATCCTCGGCGGATTCGTCGCGGACATCGGCAAGGATGGGAATCTTGCGGTTCTGGATCAGTTCGGCCAGCCGCTCGATCAGCTTGGATTTCTGAACCTGATAGGGGATCTCTGTGACGACGACCTGCCATTGCCCGCGCCCCAGATCCTCTTTTTCCCATCTGGCGCGTATCCGGAAGGCACCCCGTCCGCTGCGGTAAACCTCGGCAATGGTTTCGCGGCTCTCGACCAGCACCCCGCCGGTCGGGAAATCCGGACCCTGCACGATCCCTGCAATCGTATCGTCACGGGCATCCGGCGTCTTGATCAGATGCAGGCAGGCATCGATCACCTCGTGCAGGTTATGCGGAGGAATATTCGTCGCCATCCCCACCGCGATCCCCGACGCCCCGTTGACCAGCAGATTGGGGAAAGCCGCAGGCAGCACCACCGGTTCGGTCAGGGTGCCGTCGTAATTCGGGCGATAATCAACCGCATCCTCGGCCAGCCCGTCCATCAATGCTTCCGATGCAAGCGCAAGCCGCGCCTCGGTATAGCGGGCAGCAGCGGGGTTGTCGCCGTCGATATTGCCGAAATTGCCCTGCCCGTCCACCAGCGGATAGCGCATCGCGAAATCCTGCGCCAGCCGCGCCATGGCGTCATAGATCGCAGCATCGCCATGCGGGTGATAATTGCCCATCACATCGCCGGTGATCTTGGCCGACTTGCGGAACGCTCCGTTCGGCGACAGGCGCAATTCGCGCATCGCGTAAAGAATGCGGCGATGCACCGGCTTCAGCCCGTCGCGGGCATCCGGCAAAGCGCGGTTCATGATCGTGGAAAGCGCATAGGTCAGATAGCGCTCGCCAATGGCGCGGCTGAGTGGCTCGGCCTGCGTGTTCTCGGGTTCGGTGGGCAAATCGTCAGACATGTCGTATTGGATAGGCTGACAATCGCCAACGGTCCAGACGGAAATTCACCTGCGGAACATGCCACGCTATCTTGGCGTTACTATCACGAAAGTGTAATCCATCCGTGATCCACCGGTGGGACAGAGGCGCGGGACAAGGGCGACGCAATGTTACGATTGATAGTTTTGATAGCAGCGACGGTCGCAGCGCTGCTCTATGTATTATCGGCATATGGCACGGGTGCACCGTCGGCTAGGCCGCAGGTTCCTGCGGAACAGAACGTCCCCGAGGAAAAGCCCGTATCCGATTTGCTGCCCGAACTGCCCGCCACACCGGAATCCAACGGCGCCGATAGCGACCCCCCCGCAGATCTGGTACAGCCCGAAGTTCAAACCCCCGAGCGTGTGCAGGATTTCCCCGGCCCGGATTTGCAACCGTCGCCCGAATATGAAGACCGGCCCCTCGAGACCCCGCAGACGATCGCCGAAGCGGAAGGGCCGGTTCTGTATGTCAGTGCCGCAAGCGTGAATGTCCGCTCGGGGCCTTCGACGAATGACCGGGTGATCGGCGCATTGGATGCCGGCGCGCCGGTCGAGGCCCTGGGGCCACTGGATACGGAATGGGTGCAGATCCGCGATATGGATGGACGGATCGGCTATATGTCGGGTCAGTTCCTGTCGGAAGACGCGCCCTAGATGCCGGGACGGGTTCTTGTCACCGGATGCTCATCGGGGATCGGGCTGGATACCGCAAGGCGCCTGCAAAGCGAAGGCTGGCATGTCGTCGCCACTTGTCGCAAAGCCGAAGATATCGCGGCGCGGCGCGCGGAAGGTATGGAATGCCATCATCTGGAACTGTCCGACCCGGACAGCGTGGCAGAGTTGGTGAGCAAGGTTCTGGCGGGCGGGCGACTGGACGCATTGGTGAACAACGCGGCCTTCGCCCTGCCCGGCGCGGTCGAGGATATCCCGCGCGATGCCCTGCGTTCGATCTTCGAGACCAATCTGTTCGGCACCCATGACCTGACCGTCCGGCTGATCCCGCATTTCCGCGAACATGGTGGGCGGATCGTGAATATCAGCTCGGTCCTCGGACTGATCGGGATTCGCTGGCGCGGCCCCTATGTGGCGACGAAATTCGCACTTGAAGGGCTGACCGATGTATTGCGCCTAGAGATGGAGGGAACCGGCGTCAGGGTCATCCTGATCGAGCCCGGCCCGATCGCCAGCCGCATCCGCGAAAACGCCATCCCCCATTTCGAGAAATGGGTGAACTGGCAAGCCAGCCCCCGCGCCGATCAATACCGGAAAAGCCTGCTGAAGCGGCTCTATGAACCGGCGAAGAAGAAAGACCGCTTCGAACTTCCCGCCTCGGCGGTCAGCGACCGGATCCTGCATGCCCTGACGGCGGCGAATCCGGCCCCGCGCTATTATGTCACGGTGCCGACATGGATTTCGGGGCTTGGCCGCCGGATTCTGCCGACCCGCGCACTGGACTGGCTGGCGCGGCAGGGATAGGGTCGGCCCTGAAAGGCGGATCCATGCAAGACAAGCCCCTGTTCCTTGTCATCATCCTTGCGATGCTGGTCGTGCTGGCCATTCTGGCCACCGGCATCGGCGGCTTTGCCCGCGGTGGTGAATTCAACCGCAAACACGGCAATCGCATGATGCGGTGGCGGATCATTGCGCAGGCAATCGCCGTTGCCCTGATCATGCTGTTCATCTGGATAAGGTCGAATTGATGGTCGTTCTGAACAAGATTTACACCCGCACCGGCGACAAGGGCGATACCGCGCTGTCCGATGGCAGCCGCGTGGCCAAGCACGATCCCCGGGTCGAGGCCTATGGCACCGTGGACGAATTGAACGCAACGCTTGGCCTGTGCCGCCTGCATGCCGCCGATATGCTGGCTGACCGGCTGTCGGTGATCCAGAACGATCTTTTCGATCTGGGCGCGGATCTGGCCCGCCCCAATATGGCGGCGGACGATCAGGCGGGTTACCCCGTCTTGCGAATCATTGATTCCCAGGTCGAACGGCTGGAACGGGAAATCGACGAAATGAATGCCGGTCTTCAACCGCTGCGCAGCTTCATCCTGCCGGGCGGCACCATCCTGGCATCGCATCTGCATCTGTCGCGCACCGTCGCCCGCCGGGCCGAGCGCCGCGCGACAGAACTAGCGCAGGGTGGCGATGTGAACGGCTCGGCAGTGCGCTATCTCAACCGCCTGTCCGATTGGCTGTTTGTCGCCGCCCGCCTGTCGAATGACGGCGGGAACGGGGACATCCTGTGGGTTCCGGGCGGCAGCCGTTAGCGCATGACTGCCGCAAACGTCGCGTCGCATGGCGTTTTTATACTGTAAATCCGCGAAATCTGCCGATAACACTGCCTCTCGACAGATGACGCAAACTAAGGGAGAGGCGAATGAAAGTCCTCGTGCCGGTCAAGCGCGTGATTGACTATAACGTGAAAGCCCGCGTGAAGGCGGACGGATCGGGTGTCGATCTGGCGAATGTGAAGATGTCGATGAACCCCTTTGACGAGATCGCGGTGGAAGAAGCGATCCGGCTTCGGGAAAAAGGCGTGGCCGAAGAGGTCGTGGCCGTTTCCATCGGCGTGAAACAGGCGCAGGAAACGCTGCGCACCGCGCTTGCCATGGGAGCTGATCGCGCCATTCTGGTAGTCGCCGCCGATGACGTGCATCAGGATATCGAGCCTCTGGCGGTTGCCAAGATCCTCGCAAAAATCATCGAGGAAGAACAACCGAAACTGGTCATCGCCGGCAAACAGGCCATCGACAACGACATGAACGCCACCGGCCAGATGCTGTCGGCATTGCTGGGCTGGTCGCAGGCCACTTTCGCCAGCAAGATCGAGATCGAGGACGAGGCGGCGAAAGTCACCCGCGAGGTCGATGGCGGCTTGCAAACTATCGAGGTCAGGCTGCCTGCCATCGTCACCGCCGATCTGCGCCTGAACGAGCCGCGCTATGCCTCGCTGCCCAATATCATGAAGGCCAAGAAGAAGCCGCTGGATGAAAAGACCGCCGCCGATTACGGGGTAGATGTCAGCCCGCGCCTCGAAATCGTCAGCACGCGCGAGCCCGAGGGCCGCAAGGCGGGCATCAAGGTCGAATCGGTCGATGAACTGGTCAGCAAACTGAAAGAAGCGGGGGTGGTGTGATGGCGGTTCTGCTGCTTGGAGAAGTAACCGGAGGCGAGCTGAGCGTTGACGCCACCTCCAAGGCCGTAACTGCGGTCAAGGCGCTTGGCGATGTGACGGTGCTTTGCGCCGGGGCCTCGGCCAGGGACGCCGCGCAGGAGGCCGCGAAGATCGACGGCGTCGCCAAGGTGCTGGTCGCCGAGGATGCGCGTTACGGCCACCGGCTGGCCGAGCCGACCGCCGCCCTGATCGCCAGCCTTGCGGGCGATTACGACCATATCGTCGCGCCCGCCACCACGGATGCCAAGAACATCATGCCGCGCGTGGCGGCGCTTCTGGACGTGATGGTGATTTCGGATGCCTCGGGCATCATCGATGCCGACACGTTCGAACGTCCGGTCTATGCCGGCAACGCGATCCAGACGGTGAAATCGAAAGATGCGAAGAAGGTTCTGACCATCCGCACGGCAAGTTTCGACGCGGCGGGCGAAGCCGGCGCGGCGCCCATCGAGGATATCGCCGCCGCCGATGATCCTGCGCTGTCTAAGTGGGTCGGCGACGAATTCGCCAAAAGCGACCGTCCCGAACTGACCTCGGCCGGTCGCGTGGTCTCGGGCGGGCGCGGTGTCGGCTCGAAAGAGGATTTCGCCATCATCGAGGCGCTGGCCGACAAGCTTGGCGCCGCTGTCGGCGCCAGCCGCGCGGCGGTCGATTCGGGCTATGCTCCGAACGATTGGCAGGTCGGTCAGACCGGCAAGGTCGTCGCGCCCGAGCTTTACGTGGCCATCGGCATCTCGGGCGCGATCCAGCACCTTGCGGGGATGAAGGATTCGAAAGTCATCGTCGCCATCAACAAGGACGAGGAAGCCCCGATCTTCCAGATCGCCGATTACGGCCTGGTCGGTGATCTCTTCACCACCGTCCCGGAACTCACCGAAAAGCTCTAACCCGCCGAAAAACTCTGACCGTTTCTTCTTTGCGAAAATACCTCGGGGGAGTCGCGCAAAGCGCGGCGGGGGCAGCGCCCCCTTCCTCCGGCGAAGCTTCACCGCCTCTGGAACGATCCGGGGGCGGTTTTGCATTGCAGCATCGCATCGCCCGGCCTATCGTCACGCCGATCAAAGATACGAGGCGGATATGGCGATCGAAAAAATAGGCATCATCGGGGCGGGCCAGATGGGCAATGGCATCGCCCATGTTTTTGCACTGGCGGGATATGATGTATTGCTCAACGATATCAGCCGGGACGCATTGGACAAGGCCGTCTCTCTGATCGACCGCAATATGGAACGTCAGGTCAGCCGCGAGAAAATCACCGCCGAGGAAAAAACTGCCGCCATGGCGCGGATCACCACGACGCTGACGCTGACCGATCTGGGTCAGACCGATCTGGTGATCGAAGCCGCGACCGAGCGTGAAACCGTCAAGCAGGCCATTTTCGAGGATCTGTTGCCGCATCTGAAGCCGGAAACGATCCTGACCTCGAATACATCCTCGATCTCGATCACCCGACTGGCCAGCCGCACCGACCGGCCCGAGAAATTCATGGGTTTCCATTTCATGAACCCGGTTCCGGTGATGCAGCTTGTCGAATTGATCCGGGGAATCGCCACCGACGAGGCCACCTACAAGGCGCTGCACGAGGTGGTCGAGAAACTGGGCAAGACTGCCGCCTCGGCCGAAGATTTCCCGGCTTTCATCGTGAACCGCATCCTGATGCCGATGATCAACGAGGCGGTCTATACGCTGTATGAAGGCGTCGGAAGCGTCAAATCCATCGATGAATCGCTGAAGCTGGGGGCCAATCACCCGATGGGGCCGCTGGAACTGGCGGATTTCATCGGGCTGGATACCTGTCTTGCGATCATGAACGTGCTGCATGACGGGCTGGCCGATACGAAATACCGCCCCTGCCCGCTGCTGACGAAATATGTCGAGGCCGGCTGGCTGGGCCGCAAGACAGGCCGCGGCTTCTACGATTACCGCGGAGAAACTCCGGTTCCGACGCGATAAGATTCCGGGGTGATCTTCGGCGGAAAACCTGATACTGATTGACTGGACAATCAATATCCCGTCAGGAGGAAGTCCAATGCTCAGCAGGAAACGCCTACTCGTCGCGCTGTCGCTTTCGGCGGCAACCGCGATGCCCGCACTGGCCGATGATCCCGGCACATGCGGCACGGTACATCTCTCCGATCCCGGCTGGACCGATATCACCGCAACGAATGGCGTCGCGGCTGTGGTGTTGTCCGCGCTGGGCTATACGCCCGATATCGCCACCCTGTCGGTTCCGGTCGGATACGAGGCGTTGAAAAATGGCCAGACCGACGTGTTCCTGGGCAATTGGATGCCTGCGCAGCAAACCTTCCGTGACGATCTGGACGCGAATGGCGGTATCGAAGAACTGGTGCAGAATCTCGAAGGCGCGAAATTCACTCTGGCGGTCAACACTGCCGGCGCGGAAGCCGGCGTTGCGGATTTCGCCGATCTCGATGCGCAGAAAGATGCGTTCGAGGGCAAGATATACGGGATCGAACCCGGCGCCCCGGCAAATCAGTCGATTCAGGCCATGATCGAGGCGGACGAATTCGGCCTTGGCGACTGGGAACTGGTCGAAAGCGGCGAACAGGCAATGCTGGCTCAGGTTGGCCGCAACGACAGCGCGGACACACCGACGGTCTTTCTGGCATGGGCGCCGCATCCGATGAACGAATCGCTCGAGATCACCTATCTGACCGGCGGCGATGAACAGTTCGGCCCGGATTATGGCGGCGCCGATGTATTCACCCTTGCCCGCAAGGAATGGGTCGCGGAATGTCCCAATGCCACCAAACTGTTCAGCCAGCTGGTTTTCGACATCAGCATGGAGAACCAGCTGATGGGCAAGATCCTTGACGAGGGCGCGGATGCGCAGGATGCCGCGAAAGAGTGGATCGCCGCGAATCCCGAAATTGCCGGGAAATGGCTGGACGGCGTGACCACGCTTGACGGCCAGCCGGGTATTGATGCGGTGATGGCAGCGGTCGGAGAATGAAACCGAATATTCTTGTTTTGATGGCGGATCAGCTATCAGGGGTGCTGTTTCCCGACGGCCCCGCCGATTTTCTGCATGCGCCCAATCTTCGACGATTGGCAGAACGCTCGACGCGGTTTGCCAATACCTATACCGGCAGCCCGCTTTGCGCCCCCGGGCGCGCCAGTTTCATGTCGGGGCAACTGCCCCGGCGCACGCGGGTCTATGACAACGCGGCCGAGTTCGCCTCGGACATCCCGACCTATGCGCATCACCTGCGGCGGGCGGGATATCAGACCTGCCTGTCGGGCAAGATGCATTTCGTCGGCCCCGACCAGTTGCACGGATTCGAGGAACGGCTGACCACCGATATCTATCCCGCCGATTTCGGCTGGACCCCCGATTACCGCAAGCCGGGTGAGCGGATCGACTGGTGGTATCACAATCTCGGCTCGGTCACCGGCGCGGGCGTGGGTGAGATCAGCAATCAGCTCGAATATGACGACGAGGTTGCCTATAATGCCTGCCGCAAGCTTTATGATCTGGCGCGCGGCGGGGATGAGCGGCCTTGGTGCCTGACCGTCAGCTTTACCCATCCGCATGATCCCTATGTCGCGCGACGGAAATACTGGGATCTCTACGAAGATGCGCCCGAACTGGCCGCACCTCAGACCCTTCCATACGAGGATCAGGACCCGCATTCGCAGCGGCTTATGGATGCCTCGGACTGGCGGGCCTTTGACATCACCGAAGATCATATCCGTCGGGCGCGGCGGGGTTATTTCGCCAATATCAGCTATATCGATGACAAGATCGGAGAGATTCTCGATGTGCTGGAAACGACCGGGCAAGAGGCGATCATCCTGTTCGTCTCGGATCACGGCGATATGCTGGGCGAGCGGGGATTGTGGTTCAAGATGAGCTTTTTCGAAGGCTCGGCGCGGGTGCCGCTGATGATCTCGGCTCCGGGGATGGAACCCGGGCGCGTGGATCAGCCCGTCAGCACCATCGACGTTCTGCCGACGCTTTGCGACCTGGCCGGGTTGCCGCTGGACGAAATCGCGCCCTGGACCGATGGGGTGTCTTTGGCCGATGGCGGCGCGGATCGGGGGCCGGTACCGATGGAATACGCGGCCGAGGGCAGTATCGCGCCACTGGTGGCGATACGGGACGGGCGGTGGAAATATATCGCCTGCGACGCCGATCCCGAACTGCTTTACAATCTGGAAACGGATCCGGACGAACGGATCAATCTTGCCGGTGATCCCGCCCATGCGCGGGAATTGGAGCGGTTGCGGGATATGGCACGACACCGCTGGGATCTGGCGGCGTATGATTCCGAAGTGCGGCAGTCGCAGGCTCGCCGCTGGATCGTTTACGAGGCCTTGCGGAACGGCTCCTATTATCCCTGGGACTATCAGCCGCTGATGCGCGCGTCCGAGCGTTATATGCGCAATCACATGGATCTGAACGTGCTGGAGGAAAATCAGCGTTTCCCGCGCGGAGAATAAGCGAAGGGGCCGGAAGTTCCGGCCCCATTCGTTTTTATCACTGTTCCGACTTGGTGTCGCGCTGTTCCATGAACTGATCGAACTCTGCCTTGTCCTTGGCTTCGCGCAGCTTTTGCAGGAAGTCCATGAACTCGGAATGCTCGTCTTCCAACCGCTTCAGCGTTTCTTCGCGATAAGTGTCGAAAGCGGTATTGCCGGTGGGCGCGGAATGATAACGGCGATGGTGGTGATGACTGCGTTTGCTGCATCCAAACATGCGTTTACTCCAGATCATGTAAGCAAGAATGGCAAGACCGATGGGCCAGAAAGCGATGAAGCCCAGGATCATGGCAACGATCCACGCAGCTTTGCCGCGCTCGTCCAGCCAGTCTCTGACCCGCCCGACCGGACCCGGACCCGCATCCCGCGGCATCCTGAAACCGGTTATTTCACGCGAGGCACTGTGCATTTTGATGAACTCCCTATGTTAATGTTAATCACATTTACATAAATGGGCACCACGCGACGCAGGTCAAGAGTTTTCGTCGATTTTTTTGAAACCATCCGGATCGGGCAGTCCATGCCACCGGTGCGGTTATTATCCGAACAACCGCACCAGTCCCAGCGTGATGGCGGGAAAGGCAATCAGTACCACGATACGGACAAGATCGCTAAGCAAAAAGGGCAACACGCCACGGAAGCTTTCGATCATCGGCACGTCTTTTGCCATCCCGTTGATGACAAAGACATTCATGCCGACCGGAGGCGTGATCAGCCCGACCTCGACCACCACCACCGCAAGGATCCCGAACCAGATCAGCGTCTCTTCACGTGGCATGCCGAAATCCAGCCCGCCGATGATCGGGTAGAAGATCGGGATGGTCAGAAGCAGCATGGACATGGAATCCATCACACAGCCCAGCACCAGATACAGTGCCAGCATTGCCAGCAGAACCATCATCGGCGTCATGCCCGATTGCGAGATCGCATTGGCCATCAACATGGGGGTCTGGGTCTGGGCGAGGAAGGCGTTGAACATCTCGGCCCCCAGCAGGATCAGGAAGATCATCGCCGAGGTCGATGCGGTTCCGCGCAGGCATGCCATCAACCCCGACAGGCGCAATCCACCATGCAGGAAAGCCAGCATTCCCGCGCCGAAGGCGCCAACCGCAGCGGCCTCGGTTGGCGTGAACCAGCCCCGATACATACCGGTGATCACCAATGTGAAGATCAGGATGATCGACCAGGTTTCCTTCAACGCGCCCAAACGCTCGGGCCAGCCTGCGCGCGGACCGGCAGGGCCGTCTTCGGGATGGCGCCAGACAAAAATCGCCACGGCCAGCATATAACCAAGGGCGGCCAGAACGCCCGGCACCATGGCGGCGACGAACATCTTGGCGATGTTCTGCTCGGCCATGAGCGCATAAAGGACAAGGATGACCGAGGGCGGAATCAGGATGCCCAGCGTGCCCCCTGCGGCAAGCGAGCCGGTCGCCAAAGCGCCCGAATAATTATAGCGCCGCATCTCGGGCAACGCGACCTGCCCCATTGTCGCCGCTGTGGCCAGAGAACTGCCGCAGATCGCGCCGAATGCGGCGCAACCGCCGATCGAGGCCATGGCCAACCCGCCCCGGCGATGCCCAAGAAATGCGGCGGCGGTGCGGTACAGTGCCCGGCTCATTCCGGCATGGGTGGCGAATTCGCCCATCAGCACGAAAAGCGGAATAACCGACAGCGAATAGGTCGAGAACTGGTAATAGGTCGAGGTCTTGAGAAAGGCGAGAAGCGGCGTGACCCCGCTGTAAAGGCCGTATCCGCCGATCCCCACCGACAGCATCGCGACGCCGATGGGCACCCGTATGACCATCAAGGCCAGAAGCGCGGCGAATCCGGTCAGCCCGGCGGCCAGCCCGCTCATTGCCGCGCCCCTTTCAGATGGGCAAGGAAGCTGGCGGCGCAGGTCACGGTCAACAGCGCCATCGCCGGAAGGATGATGATGAAGCTCCACCAGACCTGCACCGCCAGCACCATGGTCTGTTCGCCATATTGCCGCATTTCCAGCGCGCCATGGATCAGCCGCCACAACAACAGCCCCGCGATCAGCAGATAGAGCAGCGAACCAAAGGCATCCATCAGATGGATCGCGCGCGGTCCGGCCTTTTGCGTAAAGAAATCGACCACGACATTGCCGCCAGTCGCCTGACACCAGGGAAGAAAGCAGAAGATCGCGATCGCACTGCCAAGCTCGACCAGTTCGAAATCGCCGGGGATGGGTTTGCCGATGATGCCGCGCAGCACCACGCTGGTCACGGTCATCAGCATCATGGCCAATAATGTCACTCCCCCGATAGCAGCGAATCCCTTGCAGGCAGCAAGAAGCCAGCCGGGCAAGCTGATCGGTGACGCGGCTTCGCTGAAAATCTCTGTATCGGCCATGGCTTCTCCTCCCGGTCGCTTACTCGGCCTGCGCGGCGTCCAGCATCGCCTGCGCGTCATCCAGGATCGCCTGACCGTTCAGCCCGGCATCAGTGGTCGATTTGACCCAGGCGTCGATGACCGGCTGCGTCGCCTCGCGCCATTTGGCGACCTCTTCCTCGGGCAGGACGGTGATATTGCCGCCCGCGTCCAGCGCCTTCTGTCGCTCTTCATCCTCGGCGGCGTCGAATGCCGCGCCTGCGAGTTCGGCCAGCGCCGCGCCGGTCGTCTCGTCGATGACCGCCTTCAGATCATCCGGCAGTCCGTCATATTTGCCCCTGTTCATCACAAGCGCCATGACCGAGGTGGACAGCCCGCCATTCTCGACCCCGATTTCGGCATGTTCCTTGGCGACGCTTTCGATCCTCAGACTGCCGAAGACCTCCCATGGGATCACCGCTCCGTCGATGACACCGGTGGTCAGGGCCTGAGGCACCTCGGGTACCGGCATGCCGACCGCGGTCGCGCCAAGCGCGTTCAGCCCCTCGGTCATGGTGCGCGAGGGGGCACGCAGTTTCAGCCCTGACAGGTCCTCAAGCGAGGCAACCGGCTTGCCATTGGTGTGAATCTTGTAAGCGGCAGGCGCATGAATCAGCAGCGGATGCACGTCCTTCAGCTCATCGCCCATATATTTCGCCTGAAATTCCTGAAGCGCAGCGGTCGTCTGGGTTGCGGTGCCCGACATGAAGGGCAGTTCGAACACTTCGGAAACCGGGAACCGCCCCGGCGTATAGCCAAGCAGGGTCCATGAGATATCAACGATCCCGTCGCGCGCCTGATCGTAAAGCTGTGGCGGCTTGCCGCCAAGCTGCATCGAGGGGTAAAGCTGCACGTCGATGCGGCCCTCGGATTTCTCCTCGACCTGTTTTTCCCACGGCACGAGCACATCCTTGTGCATCGGCGCATCGGCAGACAGGAAATGGTGAACGCGCAGCGTCACCTCCTGCGCGGTGGCCACGCCTGTCGCGGCGATACATATCGCGGCGGATAGCAGCAGTTTCTTCATGTTCAGTCCTCCCATGACTGGTCAGGAACGGGCCTGTGCCGGCGCGTCTCCGATGTTGTTTTCGAATGCGAGAATCTCTGCCCAGTCATGACCGGGAACGATACGCGACAGGGCCTCGGGCAAGGTTTCCCTGCCATTCACGTCCATCTCCGCCAATGCCTGCCGGACAAGTGCCAGCGCCTGATCGCGCGGCATGGAACGGGCCAGATAAAATCCCGCGGCCTCGGCAAGCATAGCGCCGCGATCGGCGGCAAAGGTCCGGACTATCGCAGCCTGATCGGCGGAAAGCGAGTCCACCAGTGTGGTCGCCAGACGCAGCGCCGCGCCGCTATGGATCACCATGCCCGGCAACACCCGCCATTCGATCCCCAGCGCCGAGCCGTCGCGCTCCTGCGCATGAACCATTGCCTGATGGATCGTGCCGACCGCACCCGCGTTCAGCCTTGCAATCGTGACAAGGGTTTCGGCCGCGACCGGATTGGATTTCTGCGGCATGGTCGAGGATGCTCCGCCCGTTCCGGCCTTAACCTCGGCAATCTCTGACTGACCCAGAAGGATCAGATCCGCGCCCATCTTGCCCAAAGACCCGCACAGCATCGCCAGCCACCCGGCGAGTTCGGCAATATTGTCGCGGGCGGAATGCCAGGGCACATCATCCGCGCCCAGGTTCAGCTCTTCAGCCAATGCCTGACGCACCCTTGCCATATCCGGCCCAAGCGCCGCGCCCGTCCCCGCCGCGCCATGAAACGAGACCTTGAACAACCTGACGCGCAGTTCCGCCAACCGCGCCAGATGCCGCCGCAAAGGCGCGCGCCAGACGGCGATCTTCGCGCCAAGCGTGGTCGGTGCGGCAAGCTGAAAACGTGTTCGCGCGGGGATTGCGCGATCCGCGAAACATTCCGCCTTCGCCGCAAGCTGTTTTTCAAGTTTGACAAGCCGTTCCTCGATGATCCGCAACGCCTCGACCAGACAGATAACCAGCGCCGTATCCTCGATATCCTGCGAGGTGGCGCCGAAATGCACCCAGTCGGCATTCTCGCCGCATTGCTTTTTCAGGGCAGTCGCCACGGCCTGCGCCGCAATACCCGCCCGCATCGTCGGCCCAAGCAGATCGGCGGGATCGATCCGCCGTTTCTCGATCCGTGCCACGATCTCCGCCGCAGCCTTGGCCGGGATGATCCCCAGCCTGCCCTGACAACGCGCCAGCGCGGATTCGACAAGGCAGATGGCATTGATCTGACAGGGCGCGGTCATCAACCGCTCCAGATCCTCATCCCCGAAAAGCCCATCCGTCAGCATCATGGCGCATGCAATCCCAATATCTGCCGCGCCTGCCGGAAATCGGCGACCGGCCGTTCATATTTCCCGCATAATTCAACCGCCCGCCGCACAAGCGCAGCATTGGACGGGGCCAGCTCCTCCCTGCTCAGCCGGACATTATCCTCCAGCCCGGTGCGGGCGTGACCGCCCGCAGAAATCGCCCATTCATTCACGACGATCTGGTTCGCACCGATCCCGGCGGCGCACCAGGGCGCATCCTCGCCGAACAGGCGCTTGACGGTGTGGATGTAGAAATCAAACACCTCGCGGTCGCCCGGCATCGCGTTCTTCACACCCATCACGAATTGCACATAGGGCCGGTCCTTGATCCGGCCGTCCTGATGCATCTTTGCCGCCTGAAAGATATGTGAGAGATCGAAAGCCTCGATCTCGGGCTTGACCCCATGCGCGATCATCTCGGATGCCAGCCAGTCCACCAGATCGGGCGGGTTCTCATAGACCCGCGCGGGAAAATTGTTCGACCCCACCGAAAGCGAGGCCATGTCGGGGCACAGGGGCAGCATCCCGCCCCGCGCCTGCCCGGCACCGGAACGCCCGCCAGTCGAGAATTGCAGGATCATACCGGGGCAATGTTTCTTCAGCCCTTCTTTCAATGCGGCGAAACGCGCGGGATCGCTGGTCGGTTTGCCCTCGTCGTCGCGGACATGACAATGGGCGATAGTCGCGCCGGCTTCAAAGGCTTCCTGCGTGGATTCGATCTGCTCGCTGACCGAAACCGGCACGGCGGGATTGTTTTCCTTGGTCGGCAAGGAACCGGTAATCGCCACGCAGATGATGCAGGGATTCGTCATGATCGGGCCTCAGATATCGAAGAACACGGTTTCATCATCGCCCTGTAACCGGATATCGAACCGGTAGACCGGGATGCCATCGCGCATGGCGCGGGCAGCGATCAGGGTCGCGCGGCGATGTTCCCATTCGATCAGGTTCAGGACCGGATCGGCGGCATTGGCGGATTCCTCGTCGGTGAAATACATCCGTGTATTCAGGCCGATATTGATCCCGCGCGAGACGATCCAGAAATTCAGATGCGGCGCCATTTGCCTGCCGCCTCGCCCCATGACCGCGCCCGGCTTTATGGTGTCGAACCCCCATTCGCCGGTTTCGAAATCGCTGATGACCCGACCCCAGCCGCGAAAACCGTCTTCCACCGCGCCACCTCCTTCGGGATGGGCGTAATGCCCGGCGGCATTCGCCTGCCAGACCTCAAGCAGGACATCCCTGACTGGCGATCCCATCCCATCGAGGACGCAACCCTCGACCCGGATACGCTCGCCTGCCGCGTTCGGGCCAGCGATATCCTTGCCCAGTTCCTGCCCGTAAATCTCGAAGCCCGCATCCTTCGGGGCAAGGCCGATATGAACATATGGCCCCGCCGTCTGAGATGCGGTTTCGCGCAGATAATCCAGTTTCTGCGGCATGTCAGTTCCCCTCCAGCCGGTTCTCGAACAAGGTCGAGCGCCTGCCCCGCAGCACGATGTCGAACTTATAGGTAATCGCATCCAGCGGAATAGTCGCGTTCAGGTCAAGCCTTGCGATCAGCTGCTCGATGGCCTCCGGGTCCGGGATTGTCTTGACGATGGGGCAATGCGGGATCAGCGGATCGCCTTCGAAGTAAAGCTGGGTGATCAGCCGTTGGGCGAAAGCCGAGCCGAAGACCGAAACATGGATATGCGCGGGACGCCAGCTATTGACCCAGTTGCGCCACGGATAGGCCCCGGGCTTGATAGTCCGGAAAAAATAATTGCCGTTATCATCCGTCAGGGTTCGCCCGCAGCCGCCGAAATTCGGATCAAGCGCGCCCAGGTAAGTGTCCTTCCTGTGCCGATAACGACCCGAGGCATTGGCCTGCCAGATCTCGACCAGCGTCTTCGGCACCGGGCGCGCGTTCTCATCCAGAACCCGGCCATGCAGGATGATCCGTTCGCCCACCGGATCGCCGCCATGCGGGAAATTGCGGACCAGATCGTTATCCAGCGGATCGATGTCACGATGCCCGAATACCGGCCCGGTAATCTCGCTGGCCGAATTTTGCAGCGAAATCAGCGGCAGGCGCGGGCTGCGTGAGACCGAGGTCTTGTAATCCGGCGCATAGGCGGGCGGGTGCAGGGTCCGGTCCCGCTGATAATATTCGGCTGGCTTCATTGGCTGACCCCCTCGTTACGGTCCGATTTGGCGTCCATCTCGGCATAGGTCTGTTTCGCCAGCTTCAACGCATGGTTCGCACGCGGAACACCGGCATAGATGGCGACATGCTGAAACGCCTCCAGCACATCCTGACGCGATGCGCCGGTGCGGGTGGTGGCGCGGATATGCATCGGGATCTCCTCGAAATTCCCCGTCGCGGCCAGCAGCGCAAGGGTCAGCATGGATCGGTCACGGCGGCTGATCCCGTCACCGGCCCAGACGGTGCCCCAGGCAGAGCTGGTGATAAGATCCTGAAACGGCGTGTCGATATCCGATTTTGCGGCCTCGGCACGGTCGACATGTTCGTCACCCAGCACTTCGCGGCGAACCCGCATGCCGATGTCAAAACGGTCAGACATGCCCCACCTCCCGCAGAAAACCGGACAGAATTCCGGCATAGGCTTCGGGTGCCTCGACACAGGGCAGATGTCCGACGCCCCGCATCACCTCGACCCGTGCGCCCTTGATCAGTTCCGCAGTGTCCTGCATCACCGAAACCGGGGTCGCACCGTCAAGCTCTGCCGCGATCAGGCGGAGGGGCAGTTTCAAACCCGGCACAGCACTCCGCAAATCCGCCGCCGCGATAGCCTCGCAGCAGGCGATATATCCGTCCACTGGCTGCCGTTCCAGCATCCTTTGCCAGGGATCCGCCGCGCCCGAGGCCCGGAACGCGGGCGAGAACCACCGTTCCATCGTGGCCGGGCCGATAGACGCAAGCCCATGCCTTCGGATCGTCACGACACGTCCATGCCATATCCCGGCATCGCCGATCTTCGCCGCGCTGTTTGAAATCACCAATCCGCGAAGCAGCCCGTCATGTCGCAGGGCGACGGATTGCCCGATCAGCCCGCCGATGGACAGGCCGACAAAGACGACATCCCGCAGCCCCAGATGCCGGATCAGCCCTGCCGCATCATCGGCAAGCTGCTCGATCATATAGGGACCGGGCGTTTCCTCGGACAGACCATGGCCGCGCTTGTCATAGCGGATCAGCCGCAAACCCTCTGGAAGATGCGACAAAAGCGCGTCCCACAGCCGCAAATCCGTTCCCAGTGAATTGGCGAATATCACCGCCGGACCGTCCGCAGGCCCCTGATCCGCGTAATGGAGATTCGCGCCGTTAACGGTTGCCGTATGCATCAATATGGTAACCCCACATAGTTTTCCGCAAATGCCCGTTGCTGCGCCTGATTGTCACGCAGGAAAGCCAGATCGGCCTGCTGCATCTTCAGGTCGAACCGACTTTGATCCGGATAGCGGTGCAGCAACCCGCTGAACCACCAACTGAAGCGTTCCGCCTTCCAGACCCGTGCAAGCGCCCGCTCGGAATAGCGGTCGATGCCTTCACTATCGGCCTCTTCGTAATATTGACGCAAGCCGTTATACAGGTAATGCACATCGCTTGCCGCCGTGTTCAGGCCCTTTGCCCCCGTCGGCGGCACGATATGGGCCGCGTCACCGCACAGGAACAGCCGCCCCCAGCGCATCGGCTCGGTCACGAATGACCGCAGGGGCGCGATGGATTTCTCGATCGTGGGACCGGTCACCAGCCGCTCGGCCACCTCGCGGGGCAACCGGCGCTTCAGTTCCTGCCAGAAGGCCGCATCGGTCCAGTCTTCGGGATGATCCGACAGGGCGCATTGAACGTAATAGCGCGACAGATTCCGGTTGCGCATCGAACATAGCGCAAAGCCGCGTTCCGAATTCGCATAGATCAACTCGTCATCCACCGGCGGCGTATGCGACAATACGCCAAGCCAGCCGAACGGATAGGTCTTTTCATATTCGCGGCGGATCGTCAGCGGGATGGATTGGCGGCTGACCCCGTGAGATCCGTCGCAACCGGCGATGAAGTCGCAATCTATCCGCTTTTGCTGACCGTTCTGCTCGAATGTGACATGAGGCCGGTCACTTTCGGCGTCATGGATAAGAACGTGATCGACCTCGAATTCCGTCTGTGCGCCCACAGCTTCGCGGGCATCGTAAAGATCGCGCGTGACCTCGGTCTGGCCATAAACGATGACCGGAGTTCCGGTAAGCGCCTTGAAATCGATATGGAACATCTCGCCACCCACGGCAATCCGGGTGCCGGCATGCACGAAACCGTCGCGATGCAGACGTTCGGCCACGCCCGCCTCTTCCATGAGATTGACCAGCCCCGTTTCCAGAACCCCGGCGCGAATCCGGCCCAGCACATATTCACGGGTCTTGCGCTCCAGCACGACGGCCCCGACGCCCCGGCGATGCAGCAACTGCCCCAGCAGCAAACCCGAAGGCCCGCCTCCGATAATGACGACCTGTGTGCGCATGGTCCCTCCACATCCGGAAATTCACATATTGAAAATGCAAAGTAAAATGAGTTCTATAAGTATTTGATTATCAAAAATGGCAATTATGGATCGTCGCATCAAAATCCGCCACCTGCAGGCCCTGACCGAGATCGTGCGCCAGGGCAGCATGAAACGCGCCGCACAGCGCCTGCTTCTGACCCAACCGGCGATCTCGCGCACACTGTCAGAGCTGGAAGAAATCGTCGGGGTCCGGCTTCTGACCCGCAGCCGCGCGGGAATATCGCTGACGGCAAAGGGCGAATATCTTCATGGATTGGCCCTGAACAGTCTTTCGACCTTGGAACAGGGGCTTGCCGGGATCAAGGAGGCCGGGCGCGAAGGTGCCGCGTCATTGCAGATCGGCGCCCTGCCATCGGTCGCGGCAAGGCTGATGCCCGAAACGGTCGCGCAGCTTTCCGAGACCGCGCCCGAGCTGCGCCTGACCATCGCCGACGGCTCGCATGAACATCTGACAAGATTGCTGCGGGCAGGGGATCTGGATGTCGTCATCGGGCGGCTTGGCGCGCCCGAGACGATGCAGGGCCTTAGCTTCACGCAATTATATCTGGAAGAGGTCGCCATCGTGACCCGGCCCCGCCATCCGATCCAAAACGATCCGGATCTGCGCAGGCTCGCGGAATGGCCGGTGATCTTCCCGCCGCCCTGGGCCGCAATCCGGCCATTCGTCGAGCGATACCTGATCGCTGCGGGCATTCCGATCCCGTCGCGGCGCATCGAAACCGTCTCGGGCGCATTCGGCCGCTCTTATGTGCAGGACAGCGACGCGATCTGGTTCATTTCGGCAGGCGTGGTCGCACGCGAGATCGCGCAGGGCCGATTGGCGCGGCTTCCCGTGGCAACCGAACTGACCGCCGGGCCGGTCGGCGTCATGACACGGGCGGACCATGTCGAAAACGCCGGTTCCGCGCTGTTCCGCCAGGCAGTTCATCGCGCCGTCGACAAGCTGGGGCTGACCGGCAAAGCGGATAGCCACCATACCGAACCGAGCTGAGACATCGCATCCTTGCCCGCGGATCGTTACAACCGGTTGTCATCCCTGCCGCTTTCGTATTGCTTGGCGACAGACATGGCGCGTGGCGCCCACAAACGGTTTCGAATGAAAGCGGAATTGAAATGACGAACTCTGTCGCCATCGTGAAACGCAAGAAATCCACGGTCGCCCCACGCCTGCGCAAGATATTTTCACTGGACGATTTCGAGACGCGCGCGAAGCGGCTTCTTCCCCGTGCGATCTTCGGCTATGTCAGCGGCGGCACCGAAACCGATTCCAGCCTGCGCGCCAACCGCGAGGCCTATCAGTCCATCGGCTTCCGGCCCCGTATCCTGCGTGACGTTTCAGGCCGCAGTCTGCAAACCGAATTTCTGGGGAACTCCTATTCCGTTCCCTTTGGCATCGCGCCGATGGGCTTCAGTGCGGTTGCCGCATTCGATGGCGATGTCGTGCTGGCCCAGGGCGCCGCCGCCGCCGGAAGTTTCGCGATCTGTTCAGCGGCCTCTCTGACACCGCTTGAACGCGTCGCCAAAGATGCGGGCAGCACGTGGTTTCAGGCCTATATCCCGGGCGACAAGGACAGGATCGCGGGCCTGCTGCAACGTGTCGAGGCCGCGGGCTTTCGACATCTTGTCGTTACCGGTGACGTACCCGTCGCAAGCAACCGCGAGAATAACGCCAGAAACGGCTTCGACGCGCCGTTCCGGATCACCCCGCAACTGGTCTGGCAGGGCGTGACGCATCCTCGCTGGTCCCTCGGCACGCTGGGCAGGGAAATCGCCACGCGCGGCATGCCGCATTTCGAGAATATGGAAGCCGTTCAGGGACCACCGCTGTTTTCTCGGGACCTCGTTCGCTCGACCATCGCCCGCGACAAGCTGAGCTGGGATGATATCGCCTTCATCCGCGACCGGTGGAAGGGGAAATTGCTGGTCAAGGGAATCATCCATCCCGATGACGCAGAGCTGGCCGCCCGGCACGGCTGCGACGCGATCATTCTTTCGAACCACGGCGGAAGGCAGTTGGATGGCACCATCTCACCGCTGCGCTTCCTGCCCGAATTCCGCAAGGCGGTCCCGGATATGAGCATCATATTCGACGGCGGCATCCGGCGCGGAACGGATGTGCTCAAGGCGCTTGTTCTGGGGGCGGATTTCGTTCTTGTGGGGCGGCCATTCCTCTATGCCGCCGCCACTTACGGGCTGGCGGGGGTCGGTCACGCCATGACCCTTCTGTCCGAAGAGATCGACCGCGACATGGCCCTGCTGGGTGTCAGATCGATCCGGGAATTGCGGGAACTGGGTCTGGATTGCCTGCATCCCGCACCAGCCACCTGCATATCTGCCTGATCCGATCCTTAGCCTGCCGCGCCTGCCCGGGCTCGCTTCCTCCCCCTTCTTCTTTGTCCAAATACCTCGGGGGTCCGGGGGGCAGCGCCCCCGGTCATCGCGGGACGCAAATAACCGGCGTTTCCGGTGCAGCGTGATCCGCTTCAGGTTAATCGGTCAGGTACCGCATCATGAACCAGGCCAGCCCCGAACAGATCAGCGTGGCACAGATCACCGGCACCGCGGTGCCATTGTAAAGCAGTCCGACCGGGGCCGCGATCAACGTCGCCAATACCGTCGAGATCGCCGCCACCAGCGAGGCGGCAGTACCGGCGATATGACCCATGGTTTGCAGCGCGAGCGCGTTGAGATTGCCGAATGTCACGCCCGCCATGAAGAACACGCTGACTGCCCAGATGAAAAAGGCTGGAAATTCAAGCCATTCCGGAAGAACCCCGGTCAGGGTCAGCAGCAGCATGACAGAAGAGACGCATGTCTGCATGATATAGGCCCATCTGGCGATCCGGCGCATGCCAAAGCGCAGCACGAAGATCGCGTTCAGCACCGTGCCCGACCCGGAAAGCAGCGCCATGCCCGCGAACCAATAGGGAAAATTCGCGCCCTTGCCATATGCTTCGCCGAAAAGCTGCTGGGCCGAACTGAGCAGCGCGAACATCTGGCCGAAACCCAGCGTCAGGATCAGGGTGCACATCATCACGTGACGGTTGGACAGAACTTCGCGGGCGGCCTCTTTCAGCGGGGCGACCTGCAGCGGGCGGCGGCGCGCGGGCGCCAGGGTTTCCGCCTGACGCAAGTTCAGCCATGTCGCTCCGATCAGGGCGAATGCGAGGAAACCGATAAAGACCCCATGCCAGCCGGCAAGCCGGATCATGCCTGCCCCGATCGCGGGGGCAAGCGCCGGCACAATGATGAAGACCATCATCACGATGCTGGTAATCCGGGCCATGGCGCGGCCTTCATACAAATCCCGGACCAGTGCCAGCCCAACGATCCGCGGCCCTGCCGCCCCCAGCCCTTGAATGAAGCGCGCGACCAGAAGGAACTCGATGGAATTCGCGAAAAGTGCGGCGAAAGCCGCGCATGAATAGATGATGAAGCCGATCGTGATCGCCCGCTTGCGGCCTATGGCATCCGAAATCGGCCCGGCAAACAGCGTACCGATTCCCATGCCCGCGACGAAGACCGTCAGGATAAGCTGTGCCCGGTTGACGTTATCCGGCGTAAGCGCCGCCGCGATCTCGGGAAGGGCGGGCAACATCGCGTCGATGGAAAATGCGATTGTCGCAAAAAGAAAGGCCAGCATCGCGATGAATTCGGGCATCGGCAGCCGCCGAACCGGCGAATGCTGGAAATTGGCAGATTGGTGCATTGGAAATACCCTTGACTTGGAACTGGGCCATAACGCCAAATTGCACACTGTGCAAGATGTGGCCAATTATCCCCTGCACGCCGATCCCCAATCCCGCCCTGAATCATTCCGAATGTGACATGAAACATTGGCACTCCGGCAATATCCCCACGGAACATCAGGAACCGCAGGCCCGCCGCGCAGCGCCCGTCTCCCGGTTCAGAATCTCGCGGAATCTGGCGATTCGGTCGGGCGTGGCATTGGCAAAACCCACGATGAACCCGGTTTGCCCCGTGGATGAACAGGGCGAAAGCGGTGCGGGATGGAAGCCCCCGGCGGCCAGAGCGGCAAGGATCGCCGCCTCGTCCCGCTTTTCGTGAAATTGCAGGGCAAGCTGCACACCCCCATCGGGCGGGCGGATCGTCAGGCCAGGGATCGAGCAAAGCGCCTCGGCCAACGCATGTCCGCGTTCTTCATAGGCCCTGGAAATGCGGCGCAGATGCGCGCGATACCTGCCCGTTCTCATCAGATCGGCCAATGCCGCCTGCGCGTGGATATTGGCCAATATGCCCAGATTGCGCTGCGCCATACGCGCAGGCTCGACCAGCCAGTCGGGCAGCAGCAGCCAGGCGATACGCAAGGCAGGCATCAGTACTTTCGCAGCCGAACCGAGATAGGCGACCTCCCCCGAGCCATAACCCGCCAAGGCTGCGATCTCACGGCCGCGCCAATGAAACTCGCTATCGTAATCATCCTCGATGATCAGGGTATTGTGCCGCCGGGCCCGTTCGAGCAGGGTCATCCGGCGCTGCAGGGACATCCTGATTCCAAGCGGATACTGGTTGGAAGGCGTGACGTAAACGATCCGCGCGGCGTCCGGGATCAGTTCGGCGCATATGCCCTCGTCATCAACCGGCACCGGAGCGATCGCCAGCCCGGCGCCTGAAAACGCAGCCCTCGCCCCCAGATAACCCGGATCCTCCATCGCCGCGATATCGCCCGGATCGGCCATTACCTGCGCAAGCATCGCAAGCGATGCCTGCGTGCCGCATGTGACCAGTATCCGCTCGGGATCGGCGCGCAAGCCGCGATCCGCAGTCAGCCGCTCGGCCAGAATCTGACGCAATTCGGGCAGACCGTAATGCATGTCATATCCTGACATCCCGCCCTGCAACCGCCGTGAAACGCGCCGTAACGCCGTCGCCCATTCCGAGCGCGGAAACAGGGCTTCGTCCGGTATCCCCGGCGACATGACCCCTTTTTTCCGGCTGTCCCCGGATCTGCGCAAATCCGTTGACAGCCTGCCGCCCCGATCGGACAGGGGCAGTCTGGTGGTCATTTTCGGCCGGCGGGGATTGGCGGGTGCGACGACCGCCGGGGCAGCGCCGGGTCGCACCGTCAGGACCCCTTCGGCCCGTAACAGATCATAGGCCGTGTTGATGGTGGTGCGCGAAACCTGCAACACCTCTGCCGCTGCCCGGCTGGAGGGCAGCTTCGCGCCATGGATCAGTTTGCCCTCACGGATTGCAGCCAGCAGATCCCGGCGGATTTGCAGTGGCAGCGGCTCGGCTTCCCCGGAATCGGGGCGGGTCAGGGTGGTGAGCAAAACTGGTTTCATAGATTTCAATAAAACTGGATATTTTGTAAATCCAGTTAATCCTGCATATGCAAGGCGAGTCAAGAAAGGAAAGACCATGCAGCCCAGTTACGCCAAAGCCAGGCAGGCAAAACGCGCAAGCTATGATGAAGAGGTCATACACGCGATTCTGGACAAAGCTCTTGTCGGCCATGTCGGATTCATTGCCGACGGGCGTCCGATGGTCATTCCAATGGCATATGCGCGGATCGGCAATATCCTGTATCTGCACGGCGCATCGAAAACCCGGATCGCCCGGCTGGAATCCGTTCCTGTTTGTCTTGAAGTGACCGAGTTAACGGGGATCGTGGCCGCCCGTTCGGGGTTCCACCATTCGGTCAATTACCGCAGCGCGGTCATTCACGGCGCGGCGCGGCATGTAACGGATGACGAGATGGACAAGGCGCTTGACGCCGTTCTGGACCATCTGCTGCCGGGGCGCAGCCTTGAGGTCCGCCCCATGTCGAAACAGGAGCGCAAGGCAACCGGCGTCATCGCGCTTGATATCGAATATGCCAGCGCAAAGATCCGCACCGGTCCCCCGATCGATGACGAGGAAGATCACCAGCTGCCGATCTGGGCCGGGGTGGTCCCTGTCACGACTTCGCTGGGAACCGGGATCCGCGACGGCTACACGCCCGACGATCTGACCGAATCGAGGTCGATTGCGGCGGCGCGCAGGAAATTCGCGTGAGCCACCCGTCGGAAAGCCCTCCGACAAGAATACGCCGCCCGGCGGGTGTCACGCAGGGCGGCGCATCCATCTTCCATCCTTCCCAAGTCAGCGGATAATCACCTTTGGTCAGTGCTTTCCGTTGATGGCCTGCACGGCATCGATATTTTCCTGCCCGATATCGCCGGCAAACTGCTCCCATACGGGTTTCATCGCATCGACCCATGCCTGACGCTGTGTGTCATCAAGCTTTCGGATCTCTGCGCCGCTATCGGCTATGGCCTTGAGAGCCTGCTCTGCGATCTCATTCACGACGGCATTACGTTCGACGGTGACCTCGTTCAGGATTGTCAGCATCTGATCCCGGATTTCGGGATCAAGGCCGCCCAGCCAGTCGACCGATGCGACCACCAGATAGTCAAGCACGCCGTGATTCGTTGCGGTCACGCCGTCCTGAACCTCGTAGAATTTCTGGCCGTTGATATTCGCCCAGCTATTCTCCTGACCATCGACAACACCGGCCTGCAACGCGCCATAGACTTCGGAAAAGGCCATGGGCTGTGCCGTCGCGCCCAGCGCCTCGATTTGCGCGACAATCACCTCCGAGGGTTGCACGCGGAATTTCAATCCCTTTGCATCCCCGGGCAGAAGCAGCGGCTTGCTGGCCGAAAACTGCTTCATCCCGCCATGCCAGTATTCCAGCCCCGACAGGCCCTGATCCTCTATCGAGGCCTTCATCTTCATCCCGGCTTCCGAATGCTGAAATTCGTCCACAGCCCCGATATTCTTGAACATGAAGGGCAGATCGTAAATTTGGAAAGCCTTGGTGAAAGCCTCGAATTTCGACAGCGAGGGCGCGGCGAGCTGAATATTGCCCTCAAGGATCGCATCAAGAACCTTGCTGTCGTCATACAGCATCGAATTCGGATAAACCTCGACGCACATCTTGCCGTCCATCTCTTCATTCACCCGCTTGGCGAACAGTTCGGCGGCAATCCCTTTGGGATCGTTGTCGGAATTGGTGACGTGGCTGAACTTGACCATTTCCTCATCGCCGTCGCAACCGGCGGGATCGGCCATCGCGATCCCGGCCATCAATGCCAGCCCGCAGGTCGCCGTCAAAAGCTTTTTCATCGGCTCGTCCTCCTTTGAAGATGGTCACCGGGTGGAGCGCCCCGGCGACATACCCCTATCACAGAAAACAGCACCTCGTTCCCGCAGGCGCAATATGCAGGTATTTTCCGTAACTGGAACCGGGTTCGATTGCCACCTGGTCTTGGCCTTTCCGCTTTGCTTCGGTAATCGGGTGCCCAGGCAAGGGGATCATAACCATGACCATGGACAAGAGTTTCAACGCAGGGGCTGCCGAAGCCCGCATCAGTGCAGAATGGGAAAGCGCCGGGGCATTCGCCGCCGGTGCCAATGCCTCCCGCACGGAAAGCTTTACGGTAATGATCCCGCCGCCAAATGTCACCGGCAGCCTGCATATCGGCCACGCCTTCAACAATACCTTACAGGACATCCTTGTCCGCTGGCACCGGATGCGCGGCTTCGACACCCTGTGGCAGCCCGGGCAGGATCACGCCGGCATCGCCACGCAAATGGTGGTCGAGCGGCAGATGGCCGAACGTCAGGAACCGAACCGGTGCGCGATCGGGCGTGATGCCTTCGTCGAGAAGATCTGGGCGTGGAAACAGGAATCCGGCGGCACGATCATGAATCAGCTGAAGCGGCTTGGCGCCTCTTGCGACTGGTCGCGGAATGCTTTCACCATGTCCGGCGCTCCTGCGGCACCGGCTGGCGAAGAGGGGAATTTCCACGACGCAGTGATCCGGGTTTTCGTCGACCTTTACAACAAGGGCATCATCTACCGCGGCAAGCGGCTGGTGAACTGGGACCCGCATTTCGAGACCGCGATCAGCGATCTGGAGGTCGAGAACCGCGAGGTTCCCGGCCATATGTGGCATTTCAAATACCCGCTGGCTGGCGGCGAGACCTATGAATATGTCGAGCGGGACGAGGACGGTAACGTCACCCTGCGCGAAACCCGCGACTATATCAGCATCGCCACCACGCGCCCGGAAACCATGCTTGGCGATGGTGCGGTCGCGGTTCATCCGGACGATCCCCGCTATGCCCCGATCGTCGGCAAGCTGTGCGAGATCCCGGTCGGGCCAAAAGAACACCGCCGCCTGATCCCGATCATCACCGACGAATATCCCGACCCGGATTTCGGCTCGGGCGCGGTGAAAATCACCGGCGCGCATGACTTCAACGATTACGGCGTCGCGACCCGGAACGGAATTCCGCTTTATTCGCTGATGGATACGGCAGGCGCGATGCGCGCGGACGGGTTGTCCTATGCCGACAGCGCCGCCATCGCGACCCGCGCGGCGGGGGGCGAGGATGTAGGCGATGTTTCGGCCGTCAATCTGGTCCCCGAGGAATTGCGCGGCCTTGACCGGTTCGAGGCCCGCAAGCGCGTCGTCGAGGCGATCACCGCCGAGGGATTGGCTGTGACGGATGCCGAAGGCGCGCCCTTCGTCGAGAACAAGAAGATCATGCAGCCCTTTGGCGATCGTTCCAATGTCGTGATCGAGCCGATGCTGACCGATCAGTGGTTCGTGGACACGAAACGGATCGTCCAGCCCGCGATTGACGCGGTGCGCGATGGCCGCACCCAAATCCTGCCGGAACAGCACAAGAAGGTCTATTTCCACTGGCTGGAGAATATCGAGCCCTGGACCATCAGCCGCCAGCTTTGGTGGGGGCATCAGATCCCGGTGTGGTATGACGAAGACGGCAATCAATACTGCGCCCCGACCGAGGCAGAGGCGCAGGCACAGGCTCCGGGCAAAACCCTGACCCGCGACCCCGACGTGCTCGACACATGGTTCTCATCCGGTCTCTGGCCCATCGGCACGCTCGGCTGGCCGGACGACACGCCGGAGTTGCGAAAATATTTCCCGACCGATGTTCTGGTGACCGGCTTCGACATCATTTTCTTCTGGGTCGCCCGGATGATGATGATGCAGCTGGAAATCGTCAAAGAGGCGCCTTTCCACACCGTCTATGTCCACGGTCTCGTGCGCGATGAAAAAGGCGCGAAAATGTCCAAATCCAAGGGCAATGTCATCGACCCGCTGACCCTGATCGACGAATATGGCGCGGACGCGCTGCGCATGACCCTGACCAGCATGGCGGCGATGGGGCGCGACCCGAAGCTGGGGCCGCGCCATGTCGAGGCATTCCGCAATTTCGTCACCAAGATCTGGAACGCCAGCCGCTTCGCCGAGATGAACCAGGTTCGCGGCGGCGGTCCTCGTCCCGCGCCGCGCCATACCGTCAACCGCTGGATCATCGGAGAGACGGCGCGCATCCGCATGGCCACGGACGAAGCCCTGTCCACCTATCGTTTCAACGATGCCGCGAACGGGCTTTACGCCTTTGTCTGGGGCAAGGTCTGCGACTGGTATGTGGAATTCTCGAAACCGCTTTTCGATGGCGAATTCGCGCAGGAAACCCGCGAAACCATGGGATGGGTGCTGGATCAATGTTATCTGATGCTGCATCCCGTCATGCCTTTCGTGACCGAGGAACTCTGGTCCCTGACCGGAGACCGCGCTGGCCTTCTGGCGCATGGGAATTGGCCGGAATATGGCGCGGAACTGATCGACGCGGATGCAGATCGCGAGATCAACTGGGTCATCTCGCTGATCGAGGAAATCCGTTCCGCCCGCGCCCAGATGGGTGTTCCGGCAGGCGCAAGGCTGGATCTGATCGTGACCGAGGCGGACAAGCCGTCGCGCGATGCCCTTAGTGCCAATGCGCCACTGATCGGACGTCTGGCCCGGGTCAATCCGCCACAGGACGGCACCGCGGGCAAGGGCATGATCAGCGTGGCCGCACAAGGCGCAAGCTTCGCCCTGCCCATCGGCGATGTCATCGACGCCGAGGCGGAAACCGCGCGGCTTCAGAAATCGCTGACAAAGGCCGAAAAGGACGCCGACGGTTTGCGGAAACGCCTGGACAATCCGAAATTCGTCCAGAACGCCGAGCCCGAGGTGATCGAGGAAACCCGCGGCAAGCTGACCGCGCTGGACGACGACACCACCCGCCTCAGAACGGCTCTCGCGCAGCTTGAAGCGATGCGCTGAGCGGGGACCCCTCCCCCTCGTGTTCCCGCCGGAACCTCCGGCGGGGATATTTTATCGAGAAGAAAGGGGCCGTTTTCTCAGCGGGTCGGGCTTGCTCTAACCGGTGAATTCATCAGGATTCGGGCCGGTGCGGTTATCCCGGTCGAGCGCGTCGATGGCCGCGATATCCGCATCGCTCAACCGCAATTCCAGCGCCACGAAATTCTGCCTTTGACGTTCGGGATTGCTGGATTTCGGGATCACCGACAGGCCATGCGCCAGATGCCAGGCGATGATGACTTGCCCGGGCGTAGCCCCCAGCCGCCGGGCAATGCCGGACACAGCCTCGAAATCCGCGCCCCGGCCCAGCGGCGCCCAGCTTTGGGTGACGATGCCAAGGTTTTTGTTCACCTCTCGCAGATGGGTCTGGGCGAATGCCGGGTGCAGTTCGATCTGGTTCACCACCGGCACGGTGCCGGTTTCATCGACCAGACGGCGCAGATACGGTTCGTGGAAATTCGCGACGCCGATGGATTTCACCCGCCCGGAATCGCGTAATTCGATCAGGGCCTGCCATGTCTCGACATACAGATCCTGTGCGGGCACCGGCCAATGGATCAGATAAAGATCCAGATATTCCAGCCCCAGACGCTCCATCGTGGCATCGAAGCCCCGCAGCGCCTTGTCGCGACCGTGATGATCGGCCCATAGCTTCGAGGTGACGAAGATCTCTTCGCGCGGGATATCGGTGTCGCGAACCGCCTGCCCAAGCCCTTCTTCATTGCCGTAAAGCTTGGCGCCGTCGATCAGCCGGTAACCGTTCCGGAACGCCTCGGCCACGACACCGGCGGTTTCCTCCGCCGGGATCTTCCAGACCCCCAATCCCAATTGAGGCATCTTCCGCCCATCATTGAGCGTCATCATCGGTTGCTGCATCTCGCATTCCTTCTTCGATATCCGGAAATCGCTTGTCAGGCGACGAAATCCGCCTCTTTCGCGCCGGTCAGCGCCACAAGCCGCTGTGGCGCAATTGCAAAGATATGGCGCGGCGTGCCCGCCGCCGCCCAGACCCTGTCGAATTCCGACAGGCGCGGATCGTACCATGCCTCGACAGGTCTGAGATGTCCAACCGGTGCCACGCCGCCGATCGCGAAACCCGTTTCCGCCCGGATCAGAGCCGCGTCGGCCTTGCCCAAAGACTGTCCGGCGACACGGGCCGCCTTGGCTGGATCGACCCGATTTCCGCCCGCGGTCAGGAACAGGACGACATGCCCGCTGCTTTCGCCGCGGAAAATGATCGATTTGGCGATCTGGTCGATCTCGCATCCCGCCGCCGTAGCAGCCTCGGCCGCGGTACGGGTGGATTCGCCCATTTCCATGATCTCGACCGCTTCCCCTGCCGCATCGAGCGCAGCCTTGACGCGGGCCAAACTCTTGCTCATCCGTCCCTCCTGTAGTCAATTGCGGACAGGTTATCCCGCGCCAAATGGAAGGAACAGCCCTGATGGAAGTCTTCACGCTGCTTGTCGAGGTCGGACGCAGCAAGGGCGACGGCCTTCCCGACGGTTCGACCGGTGCGGCACTGATGTGCTATGCCTCGGGCAAGGATGAGGCCGAGGCGGTGCGCGAAACCGTCGCGATCCTGAAACAGGCCGAGATGGCCCCGCTGGATGTCACCGGCTACGGCACGCTTCAGGAACGGCTGGACGAAGGGCACGAAATCGATGAGGAGGAGCGCGCCCTGATGGACCGCGCATTACAGGAGAATGCGGTAATTATCGCGCAGATGCAGCCGTTTTTCAAAGGATGCGACGGCAGCGATGCCGATACGTGAACGGATTTCGCCGATTCGCTTTCGGCCTCTATCCAACTGACCACAGTTTCGTTACACTCGATCACAATAAGAACAGCAGCAGTCACGAACAGGCAAACGACATGACATTTTCACGGTTCATCCTTTCCGCGGCCATGATCTCCGCCATAGCTTCCTGCGCCGGCCCCTATGCCAGCAATTCGGGCAGTTCGGGCGGATCGGTCACGCCCGACCCGATCCCTGCCGCCGCGCCGGGAGACGAGGCGGGATTGCAGCGTTTCGTCCAGTCTTTCCGGTCCCGCGCATTGTCCTCGGGCATTTCGGCCGGGACTTACGATCGCGCCATGCAGTTCGCGCGCTACAATCCCGACGTCATCAGACTGGATCGCAAGCAGGCTGAATTCTCGCGCCCGGTCTGGCTGTATTTGGACAGCGCCGTATCGGATTCGCGCATCTCGACCGGGCAGCAGAAACGCAACCAGCTTTCGCGAACCTTGAACGCCATCGAATCCCGCTATGGCGTGCCGGGCGAAATCGTGCTGGCCGTCTGGGGGATGGAGTCGAATTTTGGCGCCAATCGCGGCAAAATGCAGATCATCCCGTCCCTGACCACTCTGGCTTATGACGGCCGCCGGGGCGAGATGTTCCAGAACCAGCTTATCGCCGCGCTCAAGATCCTGCAGGCCGGCGATATCGACCCCGCGCATATGCTGGGAAGCTGGGCGGGGGCCATGGGGCATACCCAGTTCATGCCGACCTCTTATCTGGAATATGCCGTCGATTTCACCGGCGATGGCCGCCGCGACATCTGGTCCGAGGACCCGACCGATGCGCTTGCCTCGACCGCAGCTTATCTTGCGCGCAACGGTTGGCAGCGCGGGCAGCCATGGGGGGCCGAGGTTCAGCTTCCGTCCGGCTTCAATTACAGCCAGATCGGCAAGGGCACGCGCAAGTCCACCGGCACATGGGCCTCGCAGGGGGTCCGGCGGATGGGCGGCGGGGGCCTGCCTTCGGGTAACGGTTCGATCATCATGCCGGCGGGCGCGAATGGTCCTGCTTTCCTGATCCTGGACAATTTCCGGTCGATCCTGCGTTATAACAACTCGGACAATTATGCTCTTGGCGTCGCTTTCCTGGGCGAACGCATTGCCGGACGCGCGGGTATCCAGGGAAGCTGGCCGCGCAATGATCGCACGCTCAGCAGCTCGGAGCGCGAGGAAATTCAGCGGCGCCTGCGGGCCAAGGGTTTCTATGACGGCGAAATTGACGGGTTGTTCGGTTCGGGCACGATGGAATCCGTCGCGGCCTTCCAGCGTTCGATCGGCGTGACACCGGACGGATATCCGACCTCTATCGTGCTTGATCAGCTTCGCCGCTGACAGGACGTCAATCTCGAAAAAAGGGCGGGCCGAAAGGTCCGCCCCTTTGCATTGGCCAGCCATGCGGCACCACTGGCCTTCGGACGGCACAAGACGAAACCACATCCGCACCTTGCGTATTCTGCAAGGATTAAGGTATCTGCGGCAATGTCGCATTGACAATCTGCGGATCGAGGGCGCGTCATGACCGTGCAAATCACTCAGCCTACAACCCCTTCGCCGTTACGCGGAACCGGTACGGCATGGACTGTTCTTGTGGCGATCAGTGCCTGCCACATGATCAACGACGTCATGCAGTCGATGCTGGCAGCGATCTATCCGCTGCTCCGCGAGGAATTCTCGCTGTCCTATACGCAGATCGGCGTCATGACGCTTGCCTTTCAGGTCACCGCCTCACTGCTGCAGCCGATGGTGGGGATCGCCACCGACCGGCATCCGCAGCCGCGCTCGCTGTCGATCGGGATGGGCTCGACCTTTTTCGGCGTGCTGCTGCTTGCCTTTGCGCATCAATATTGGGTCTTGCTGACTGGCGCGATGCTGGTTGGGATCGGCTCGGCGGTATTTCATCCCGAAAGTTCGCGCGTGGCACGCCTTGCCTCGGGCGGCAGGTTCGGGACCGCACAATCCCTGTTCCAGCTTGGCGGCAATTTCGGCCAGTCGCTGGGGCCGCTTCTGGCGGCGTTCATCGTGGTTCCGCTGGGCCGGCCTGCGGTTGCGTGGTTTGCCGTGGCCGCCGCGCTTGGCGTCGCAACGCTGTATCAGGTCGGAAACTGGGCCGAAGGACGCAGACGCGCCTCGGCGGTCAGGCCCGATACCACCCTGAAACTGCCCCGCAATGTCGTCATTCAGGCAATCGTCGTGCTTGCCATCCTGACCTTTGCCAAGAATATCTACAGCGCCGCGATGACCAGTTATTTCACTTTCTATACCATCGAGAAATTCGGTCTCGGGGCACAGGGGGCACAGATCATGCTGTTCCTGTTCCTGGCAGGTATGGCCGGAGGCGTGATGCTGGGCGGTATCGTCGGCGACCGGGTCGGGCCGCTGCGCGTCATCTGGTTCTCGATCCTCGGCGTTCTGCCCTTCACACTGGCCCTGCCGCATGTCGGACTGATCCCGACCGCGGTTCTTGCCGTGGTGATCGGGCTGATCCTTGCCTCGGCCTTTCCGGCCATCGTGGTCTTTGCTCAGGAACTGGTTCCGGGCAGAACCGGCATGATCGCCGGGTTGTTCTTTGGCTTTGCCTTCGGCATGGGCGGCATTGCCGCTGCCGCGCTTGGCGGATTGGCCGATATCTACGGGATCCAGGATGTCTTCTTGATCTGTTCGGGCCTGCCCGTACTGGGCCTGCTGACCATTCTGCTTCCGGCGCGGGACCGTCTGAGGGGCTGATGCCGCAAGAACCCATCTTTTTCCATATCAGCCCTGATCAATGCGGTGCACGCCGGATCGCCCGCCTGTTCGGGCTGAACGGGTATCAATATGTTTACGACGAGCAGGGAAAACTCGCCGAGAATATCGCCTGGTCGCAGACGACTGGGCAGATGCCGCTGCGCGACTGGTCGTCAAAACGGCTGTTCACCGGCCTGTACCGTCTCAAACCCTGGTGGAAACCACCGCTGGAAAGCTGGCGCAGCTTTGCCTGTCTGCGCCAATATTTCCCGAATGCCCGGTTTATCCTGACCCTGCGCGAACCGGATGCCTGGCTTCTTGACCGCATGGTTGCCGAGAGTGGCGCGACAGCCAAGGCCTATGCGGCGCATTATGGCGTAAGCGAAGCGGAACTGCCCGAACTCTGGACGCGAGACTGGCAGGCACATCTGGATGCCGTCGAGACATATTTCGGTGACGATCCCGCCCTGATCCGGGTGGATACCGAAACCGACACGCTGGAGGATCTGCGTCACCGCCTTGACCCGATCCTGCCGATGCCCAAATCGCCGCGCCACAGCGGGTGGTTTTTCAACAAAGAGCCGGAAATCGAACGAACCCTGCTGCGCATGTTCGATCCGGCCCCTGAAACCCCGCGGCAGCGAGCCGAGGAATTCGTCGAGGATGTCGCCCGCTTCTGCCTGAAGGGTCACTGCAATCCCGGTACGGGTAATCTTGCCGGGCTGTCTCCGCTTTATTGCGAATGGGATGGCAGAACGCAGATACTGGACCGCGCCGGCCATGCCTGCCCCGTCGCCATTACCGATCTGCCCGGCGATCGCGGCAAGATCGCGCTGGCCGATCCTGCGCTGGATTTCAAGCAGCGCCGCGCCGAAGCGGTCATCAACGACATCCTTGGCCTTGGGCGTTGCGACGCGGCGAATATCGATATGGAGGACGCCCGCTGGCTTGGCGCGACACCGGGGGCGCCGCTGGGCAAGCCGGTTCTTTGCCATAACCGCCGCGAGGGCGCGGGCAATGCCATCCTCTGGCCCCTGCCCGAGATGATGGGGCCGGGACATCGGGGCTATGTCTCGCCCTGCCCGGACAGGACACCATTCGAGGACAAGCAGGACAAACTGGTCTGGCGCGGCATGATCTCGGGGAACGAGCGCAGCGATGGGATCCGGCCCGGCCGCTCCTCATTGCGATATATGCGGGAAATGGCAGCAGCCGGTAACGATGCCCGGGCGCGGGAAATCGCTTGGCAGGGACTGTGCCGCACCAATCGCATGGCCGTCGTGCGCCGCTGGTTCGGTCATCCCCATTGCGACATCCGCATTGGATTGGCATGGAGCTTCCGTCATTTCGCGAAGGATCCCCTGCTTTCCCCTTTTTGCACACGTCGCGAGGGGCCAGGCTTCTTCCATGATTTCCGCTATCAGCTTTGCATGACCGGCTTCGATCACGGCTCTAATTTCATTCCGATGATCAACAGCCGCTCGGTCCTGCTGAAAGAGGAAGACGGCTGGGAAGTCTATTTCTCGGGACGTTTCAAACCGTGGAAACACTATATACCATTA
The DNA here is from genome assembly GCF_030678915.1 of Paracoccus wurundjeri. GTDB lineage: Bacteria > Pseudomonadota > Alphaproteobacteria > Rhodobacterales > Rhodobacteraceae > Paracoccus > Paracoccus onubensis_A. The sequence goes on from NZ_JAUUTZ010000022.1 coordinate 59,959, forward strand.
CAGAGATATTGCGGCGATCTGGGTGAAAAACTCGAATGGGCACGCAGAAACCCCAATGATTGCAAAGAGATGTCCCACGCAGCCCGGGAAGAGGTCGCCTTACTGTCCGACCCCGCTCTGATGCGTGCGATCAAGCACCGCATTCTCGACGGGCTGGCCCGCAAAGGATAATCTCCGCCCGAAAGAGGAGATCACATGACAAGCATCAAAGCCAAGCCGATCACCGCAGAGGCCTTCGCTCCTTATGGAGAATTGCTGACGCTGCGCCCATCCCCCGACAAGCTGATCAACGAGGGCCGCTGCGAACGCCACCATGCGCTTGCCACGGTTGAGTGCGGAGGCGGAGAGGCGATCATCTCGCTTTTCCGCTCGGAACCTGTCAGCCTGCCCTATGATTGCGCCCTGCTGGAACGGCACCCGCTTGGATCGCAGGCATTCATGCCGCTTGGTCCCGACCCGTGGCTGTCTGTCGTCGCCCCCGACGAGGATGGCCGCCCCGGCGCGCCCCGGGCCTTTCTGGTTCCGTCGGGTATGGGGATCAACTTGCGCGCAGGTGTCTGGCATGGCGTTCTGACCCCGCTTGACCGCCCCGCCGAATTCCTTGTCGTCGACCGCGAGGGCGAGGGCGTGAATCTGGAGGAAACCCCCATTCCCCCGGTCACGATCACCGGATGACCCTGCCCGATTTCAGCTTCGAACTCGCCGCCCGGGCAAATGGCGCCGGTATCATCGCCGGGGTAGACGAGGTCGGGCGTGGCCCGCTGGCCGGTCCGGTGACCGCGGCGGCGGTCGTGCTGGATCCCGAAAATATCCCGGACGGCCTGAACGATTCCAAGAAGCTGACGCCTGCGCGGCGCGAAACCCTCGGCAGGCTGATCATGCAGCAATGCGACTGGTCGGTCGCCCATGTCAGCGTGGAAGAGATCGACCGGCTGAATATCTATCACGCCTCGCATCTGGCCATGTGCCGCGCCGTCTCGGGACTGCGGCAACGACCCGATCATGTGCTTGTCGACGGCAACCGCATCCCGCGCGATCTGACCGTTCCGGCCGAAGCGATCGTGAAAGGGGATGCCCGAAGCCTGACCATTGCAGCCGCCTCGATCGTGGCGAAGCTGTTGCGCGATTGCATCATGGTGGATTTGGCGCAACAGCACCCCGGCTATGGCTGGGATGTGAATGCGGGCTATCCGACTCCGGCCCATAAACAGGCGCTTCTAGATCTTGGGGTGACCCCTCACCATAGACGTTCCTTCAGGCCCGTCCACAATATCTTGTGTAAAGATGGAACTACAAGCAATTGATTTAAAAAAGAAATTGACGCCGAATCACTCCTGACTCATCTTGGTGTCCATACCAGACCGGGCAAATCCGGCATGCAGAGGCACGAGAGATGACGAAGATCAAAGAAAAGCGCGCGGCTGCCGCGTGTTCCCTACCGCTGAACCAAATTCTGGCGGGCGATTGTGTCGAGATCATGAATTCCCTGCCCGAGGGCAGCGTTGATCTGATCTTTGCCGATCCGCCCTATAATCTTCAGCTTCGGGGCGATCTTCTGCGGCCCGACAATTCCCGCGTGGATGCCGTCGATGACGAATGGGATCAGTTCGCGGGCTATGCCGCCTATGATCAACTGACCCGCGACTGGCTGGCCGCTGCCCGGCGTTTGCTAAAGCCAAATGGTGCGATCTGGGTCATCGGCAGCTATCACAACATTTTCCGCGTCGGCGCCGAACTGCAAAATCAGGGCTTCTGGATCATGAATGACGTGATCTGGCGCAAGTCGAACCCGATGCCCAATTTCCGTGGCAAGCGCCTGACCAATGCCCATGAGACGCTGATCTGGGCCGCCAAATCGGAGAATTCGAAATATACGTTCAATTACGAGGCGCTCAAATCCCTGAACGAGGGCGTTCAGATGCGCTCGGACTGGGTGATCCCGATCTGCAATGGCGGTGAGCGTCTGAAGGACGATCAGGGTGACAAGGCCCATCCGACGCAGAAACCCGAGGCCCTGTTGCATCGCGTTCTGGTGGGCACCACCAATCCCGGCGATGTCGTGCTCGACCCGTTCTTCGGCACCGGCACGACCGGCGCGGTCGCCAAGATGCTGGGCCGCGATTTCATCGGTATCGAGCGCGAGGAATCCTATCGCAAGGTCGCCGAAAAGCGCCTGTCCCGCATCCGCCGCTTCGACAGCGAGGCGATTGCCACCACCAAGGCGAAGCGTGCCGAACCGCGCGTTCCCTTTGGTCAGGTGGTCGAGCGTGGCATGCTGCGCCCCGGCGAGGAACTGTTTTCTATCGGCAGCCGTCACAAAGCCAAGGTCCGCGCCGATGGCAGCCTGATCGGCAATGATGTGAAGGGCTCGATCCATCAGGTCGGCGCGGCGCTGGAAGGCGCGCCATCCTGCAATGGCTGGACCTATTGGCATTTCCGGCGTGAAGGCAAGATGATCCCCATCGACATCCTGCGTCAGCAGATCCGCGCCGAGATGGAAGGCGAGGTTTCCCGCCCCAGCTAAATCATCCACGATTTCGCCGCAGTTCCGCCATCACGATTTGGGCGGCGGAACCGCCTTGCCCCGCCATATGTGAATGGCGGGGTCTTTTCGTTCCCGTTGGCGCCGGCTACTTATGAAGACCAGCCCCGCTTCTTCATCCAACTACCCCGGGAGCCGTACCCCGGCGCGACAGGGTGGAGTCCCGCCTTCACCCTGGCATCATTCCTGGCAGCAACAGCGACACTGCCGGAAACAGGATCAGGGCCGTCAGCACCAGTATGTCCACCAACAGAAAACGCGCGACGCCGCCAAAGATCTGCTCGCTCGTGACATTTCGCGCAACGCCGCTGATGACGAAGACATTGAGCCCGACCGGCGGGGTGATCAGGGCTATTTCAAGCAACTTCACGATAATGACCCCGAACCAGATCTGATCCATTCCGTAGACCTGCATCAGCGGCAACAGGACCGGCAGCGAGATGATCAGGATCGCCAGCGGCTCGATGAACATGCCCATGATCAGCAGGATCGCCGCCGCGATCACGATCACGCTCAGTGCGGGCATGCCGTTGCTGTGCAGCCGCTCGGCCATGATAGCGGCGGTGCCGGTATCGTTGATGAAGGCAAGAAACAGTATCGCCGCCGCGAGGGCCAGCACGAGCGAGGCCGCCTGAAGAACGGAATCCCGCAGAATGATCCAAAGCAGTTCACCGAGCAGCCGCCGCTGCCACAGGCCAATCAGAAATGTCAGCCCGACACAGATCACAGCCGCGGAAAGTGGCGACAATATCCCAAGGAAAAGCCCGCCGATGATGATACTCAGCAACGCGACGGGGGGCCATAGCGCAACCATCGCCTGCATGTCACTGGCGGAGACCCGCACCGGGCCGGGGGCGGTGGCAGGTTCCTCACGAACCCACCAGATAATGACACCGATCATGCCGGCAAGCGACAGAAGCCCCGGCAGGATTCCGGCGATGAACAACGTCGCCACGGGCTGCCCGGCCAGAAATCCATAGAATATGAACAGCATCGAAGGCGGGATAAGCGATCCCAGCGTTCCCCCCACGGCAACCGAAGAGGCGGCAAGCCTTGGATCGTAACCCTGCTCCAGCATCCCGGGCAGGCAAATCCGTCCCATCGTCGAGGCGCAACTGACCGATGAGCCCGACAGCGACGCGAAACCTCCGCATCCCAGTACTGACGCAATGGCAAGCCCGCCCGGCTGGTTTCGCAACCAGACCCGGGCAGCGTCGAATATCCGTGTCGAGATCCCGGCATAGAATGCAAGATTGCCCAGCAATACGAACAGGAACAGCATCCCCATCGCTTCAGGATGCAGCCCCTCCCGCAACAGCCGAGGAATTGTCGCCAGCCCCCGGAAGAACCCGGCGCCGCTGCTGGCGCTTGTCAGGCCGATACCGCAGATTGCAATGGCGAAAGTTGCCGGGGCGACCGGAAACCTGAGCGCCAGCAGGGCCAGAAGGATCGCAATCCCGATCAGGCCGAGCAAGGATGGTTCCATATATTTCCGTCCCCGTTGACCATCTGCACCGGCATAGCAGTGGATCGGCTGCGCGACAACGCGCCCCTGACCTAAAATTGAACCGCGCGGCCTCTGGAACTCTTGGACCAGAAAGTGGAGAGTGAATCCGACATGGATGGAGAGATGAATGACCTTTCTACCCCGGCGCTTCCCTCTGGTGTTGCTTGCCCTTGCGGTTACCGCGATCCCGGCGCTTGCGCAGGATGGCGAACCCGTTTTTACCGCCTCGGATATCGATACGGCAAGCTATCAGGGCGGCGACCTGCCCCCGGGGCGCTCTGCCCTGACGGCGAAGATTCAGGTCTTGCTGGATCGCTCGGGAACCTCTCCGGGGGTCATTGACGGTTATAAGGGCGGGATGAGTGAAAGCGCTTTGATGGCATTCGAGCGCCGCGCCGGTTTGCCCGTCGACGGACGGATGGATCCGCAAGTCTGGCAATTGCTGCTACCATATTCCACATCGCCGCAGACCATGGAATATCAGATCACCCAAGAGGATGCCGAGGGGCTGGTTGCCGAGATCCCCGCCGATTACGCGGAAAAGGCCGCGATGACCGCAATGGGCTATACCAGCATCGCCGAAAAGCTGGGCGAACGGTTCCATATGGACGAGAAATTCATCGCCTTCCTCAATCCCGGCATCGAGCTGAAACCCGGCGCGACGATCAGGGTCACCGCCCCCGCCAAGCCTATCAAGACCAAGGTCACGCGGATCATCGTGGACAAGGCAAGCCGCCGCGTTGCCGCCTATGACAGCAATGGCGAGATGATCGTGGATTATCCGGCAACGGTCGGTTCGGACGCGACGCCCTCGCCCTCGGGCAATCACGTCGTGGTCACCGTCGCCCTGAACCCGAACTATACCTATAACCCGGAAAAGAATTTCAAGCAGGGCGACAATGACAAACCGCTGATCGTGCCGCCCGGACCGAACGGGCCGGTCGGCAATGTCTGGATCGACCTGACCAAGCCCACCTATGGCATTCACGGCACGCCCACGCCCTCGCGCTTGTTTCACAACCAGTCGAATGGCTGCGTGCGCCTGACCAATTGGGACGCAAGGGAACTGGCCGGGCTGGTGATACCGGGCAAGACGAAGGTCGAATTTCTGGAGCCGGGGGTCACGATCGCCGATGTGACAGGCGTCCTGCCTGCCCCCGAAAGCGGCGCGGTTTCGGACCCGACTGCCACCGCGACAACTGTGGCCGCCGGTGTCGCGGGAACCTCGATGCAGGCGCAAACCCCGCAGCCCGTCCTTTTGTCCGCGACCCGGCCACCGCGCAGAAGCGGCACGCCGGTCGCATCCGATACCGCGCCGGATAACGCCATGACGCCGGGCAGCACAGAGGTTCCAGCAAATGCCGCCGCACCGCTTGCCGCCGCGATCATCCGTGCCGTCACCACGACAGAAACCATCGGTGCAAATTCCGCCGCGCCCGCTACGCTTCCCGCTCCTGCGGGGCAGCCGCTATATGAAAACACCTCGGAAGAAGATGTCCCGGACACTGCTCAGCCAATGCCTGCGGCACCTGCGGATGACCCGCTAAGCAAGGCGCTTTCCGATGCGCTGCCGGAATCCGGTTTCGTTCTGCCGGCAGCCCCGGCGGATATGCAATGAACACGCTACGGCATTTTTGCGGGGCGGCGATTGCCCTGATGCTTGCCGGAACCGTTCACGCACAGGAACCAGTCCCCAAACCCGTCGAGGATCAGGGGGCTTACAATCGCGGAAGGCCGCCGGACAAACCCAAGACGCCTGTGGAAACGCCGGACGATCCTGCAGCAGCCGGCCCTTCTGCGGCCGGGCCTTCCGCAACCGGACGGACAGACGAAATCTGGCCACGGGGAACAAGCATCTCGGAGAAGGAAAGCGGGCAAGAGGACCCGGTCGGATCAAAAGAGGGTACGGTTCAGAACGAAAGGAACGGCGAGACGGAAACGGCACGCGAACGCCCCCGCGAAAACGATCAGGAATATGCCGCCTGCCGGCTGGCGCTTTCGCATCTGGGAACCGTCTATGAAGAACGCCCGGAAATCACCGAAAAGGACAACCCGGATTGCGGCATCGCAAAACCTTTGCATGTGACCGAAATCCTGCCCGGGCTCGAACTTGAAGGCGGCGCGATCATGCGTTGCGACACCGCGCGGGCGCTTGGGTTCTGGGCACAGGAGTTTCTGCGTCCGGCATCGGTCAGTCTTCCCGGCTCACCACGGCTAACCGCGTTGCAGCTTGGTACGCATTACGACTGCCGGGCGCGGAACGGAACCAAAGAGAATCAGCCGAAACTCTCGGAACATGCGCTTGGCAATGCGATCGACATCGCCGGTTTCGTCTTCGATCAGGGGCCGCCCGTTCCGGTTGAACCGCGCGAGGATAGCGGCGATCTTTACGAGGCGTTCCAGCGCGCGGCACGGGCGACGGCCTGTCTGTATTTCTCCACCGTACTCGGGCCGGGATCGAACGCAGCGCATGACAACCATCTGCATCTTGATGTAATCTCGCGCAAGAATGGCTGGAGATTGTGCCAGTAACCCGCGGGGATGGAAAACCATGACGATCACGATCACCGCCTTTGAATCCTCGCCCGATGGGGGCAAGGGTCTGGCACGTGACATGCGTGTCCGCTGGGCGCTTGAAGAGGCGGAGCAGCCCTATGACGTTCGCCTTGTGTCGTTCAGGGCGATGAAAGAGCCAGCCCATCTTGCGCGCCATCCTTTCGGGCAGATCCCGACCTATGAGGAAGACGGTCTTGTCCTGTTCGAATCAGGGGCGATCCTGTTCCATATCGCGCAGCATCATGCCGGCCTGCTGCCGGATGATGCCGATGCGCGGGCACGTGCGATCACATGGATCTTTGCCGCGCTCAATACGGTGGAACCGCCGATCGTCGAACTGGAACAGGCACCATATGTCGAGGGCGACAGATCCTGGCACAAGGAACGCCTGCCTCTTATGCGGGACCGTATCCGCACCCGGCTGGATCAGCTTTCCAGCCATCTTGGCGACACCGAATGGCTTGACGGCGCGTTCAGTGCCGGTGATCTGATGATGGTGCTGGTGCTGCGGCGGTTGGAAGGCTCGGGCCTACTGGAGGAATATCCAAACCTGTCTGCCTATGTCGCCCGCGGCGAAGCGCGGCCGGCTTATCAGCGGGCTTATGCCGATCAATTGGCCGTTTTCAAGGCAGCTGTGGATTAGGGCGTGTCGCGCTGAATCGGAAACGCCGGTTACTTGCGTCCCGCGATGGGGGGGGGCGCGCCCCCCGCACCCCCGAGGTACTTGGACAAAGAAGAAGAGGGGAGAAAAAGCGATCCGGGTGGGCACGACATGCTTTGTGCGCATTACCCGACCAGTGGCACAAACGAAAGCCCGCCGCGGAGCAATCAGCGACGGGTTGATCTGATTTCCTGATGATCAGAGCGGATCAGCTATCGTCTTCGGCGGTTTCTTCTGCCTCGAGACGTTCGCGATCGGCGGCACCCTTGGCATCCGGATCGCGGTCCACCAGTTCGATAATGGCCATCGGAGCCATGTCGCCATAGCGGAAACCGGCTTTCAGAACACGGACATAGCCGCCCTGACGGTCCTTGTAACGCTCACCCAGCGTCTCGAACAGCTTGGCGACATGGATATCCTGCTTGAGCTGGGATGCAGCCTGACGGCGTGCATGAAGATCGCCGCGTTTGGCCAGTGTGATCAGTTTTTCAACGATCGGGCGCAATTCCTTGGCCTTGGGCAGCGTGGTCTTGATCTGCTCATGCTCGATCAACGAGCCAGCCATATTGGCGAACAACGCCTTGCGATGTTCATGAGTACGGTTAAGTCGGCGATAGCCGCGGGCGTGACGCATTTCATTTCTCCATTAACGTCTTTTTACTTTGTCCGGCGGCCCATGCGTGCGGGCCACTCTCCTTGGGGCGGAATGCCCGGATTTGAGAGAGGCGGATAAACCGCCTCGTCTCAGGAGTCCATAATCAGAACTGATCGTCGAAACGCTTGGCCAGATCCTCGATATTCTCGGGCGGCCATTCGGCCACGTCCATGCCCAGATGCAGCCCCATGCCCGACAGCACTTCCTTGATCTCGTTCAAGGATTTGCGGCCGAAATTCGGGGTGCGAAGCATCTCTGCCTCGGTCTTCTGGATCAGATCGCCGATATAGACGATATTGTCGTTCTTCAGGCAGTTGGCCGAACGGACCGACAGTTCCAGCTCGTCCACCTTCTTGAGCAGGCGTGGATCGAATTCCAGACCGTCGTCGCTGTCCTGGCTGCTGGCCGATTCGGGTTCTTCGAAATTGACGAATACCGAAAGCTGATCCTGAACGATACGGGCGGCATAGGCCACCGCGTCTTCCGGGGTCAGCGAGCCGTCGGTTTCGACCTTCATTGTCAGCTTGTCGTAGTCCAGCACCTGACCTTCGCGGGTGGGCGTGACTTCATAGCTGACCCGCTTGACCGGCGAAAAGATCGCATCGATCGGGATCAGGCCGATAGGCGCGTCTTCGGGGCGGTTCTTGTCGGCGGCAACATAGCCCTTGCCGGTCTGAACGGTCAGCTCCATGTTCAGATCGGCGCCATCGTCCAGATGACAGATGACATGCTCGCGGTTCAGAATGGTAATTCCGGCGGTTTCCTGAATGTCTCCGGCCTTAACCTCGCCCGGACCTTTTGCGGTCAGCGACAAGCGCTTCGGGCCTTCGACATCCATGCGCAGCGTAACGCCCTTGAGGTTCAGCACGATATCGGTCACATCCTCGCGGACGCCGGCGACGCTGCTGAATTCATGCAGAACATTGTCGATCTGAACCGAGGTGATGGCCCCCCCCTGAAGCGACGACAGCAGAACCCGGCGCAGGGCGTTGCCCAGCGTCAGGCCGAAGCCCCGCTCCAGCGGTTCGGCGACAACGGTTGCCGTCCGGGTCGCGTCCGCGCCCGGCTTGACGGCAAGTTGCGTCGGCTTGATAAGTTCGGCCCAATTCTTGTGGATCATGGGTTTGCCTCCATACTTGTTTCCGACCCATGACCGAGGCCGGAAACGCCCGAGGTTAAATGCGAAATGGCCGAACCGCGCGGATCTCGCGCGGGCCGGTGTCGTAATGATCCAGTATCAGACGCGGCGGCGCTTTGGCGGACGGCAACCGTTATGCGCGATCGGGGTCACGTCACGGATTGCGGTGATGTTGAAGCCGACGGCAGCCAGGGCCCGAAGCGCCGATTCACGGCCCGAACCGGGCCCCTGCACTTCGACCTCAAGCGTTTTCACGCCATGTTCCTGTGCCTTGCGGCCGGCATCCTCGGCAGCCATCTGCGCGGCATAGGGGGTCGATTTGCGCGAACCCTTGAAACCCATCGTGCCGGCCGACGACCACGAGATCGCATTACCCTGCACGTCCGAAATCAGGATCTTGGTATTATTGAAGCTGGAATTCACATGCGCCACACCGGTGGCAATGTTCTTGCGCTCTTTGCGCTTGATACGAGTCTTATCGCGTGCCATGTCCGTGTCCCCTTATTTCTTCTTGCCAGCGATGGGCTTCGCCGGACCTTTGCGGGTACGGGCATTGGTATGGGTGCGCTGGCCGCGAACGGGCAGGCCGCGACGGTGACGCAGACCGCGATAGGAACCCAGATCCATCATCCGCTTGACGTTCATCTGCACTTCGCGGCGCAGGTCGCCTTCAACGGTCAGATTCTGGTCGATGAATTCACGAATCTTCAGAACTTCAGCATCCGAAAGTTCGTTCACGCGGCGAGCGGACTCGATGCCGGTCGCTTCGCAGATCTGCCGGGCATGCGCCGGGCCGATACCATGAATATAAGTCAGGGCGATGGGGACACGTTTCCCCGTCGGAATGTTGACGCCAGCGATACGAGCCACGCGTTATCCTTTTTCTGCTGCGGTTCCGTAACACCGGAACCTTTTTTCACAACGTAAGGCCCGAAAGCCATGCCTTCGGGCCAATCCACAGGCCACCCATGCTTGGGTGATTCTCTTTCGAGATGCTGTGAATTAATGGAAGATCAACTTGTCGTCAAGTGTACCCCACGAGTGGAATGGTGCAAGGCTCCGAAACTGTTTCGTAAGAGGAATGTCATTCTGTTAACGAAAAATGATTGCCGGGAGAAAAACTGTACCATATACGGAACAGATGGTTAACCGCCGAGGGTACAGAAACCTGATGCGGTATTGTCAATGGTGTACAAGATGGTCGGGATCTATGCAGGAACAACAGTTCGGCTTGAGAACGAAGGCGCCATCTTGAGTATGGGTCACAGCCATGCCTGGTTTAACGGCAAATCTCAGAAACAGTAACTTCAACGATGGAATCACGGATAACGGGCCGCGCATTGCGGACGTTCCCCGCTGGCCAATCCGTAGGTCAAAAACCGACAGCAAACCGGCTTATCGGGACCAGTTTCCATACATATTTTTCACGAGGACGAAGGAGGAGTAATAATGCCTACGACTTGGAATGCCGTATATCTCGGACAATTCGGGATAGTTGATACGACCGGAAATAACGGAACTATAGAAAGCCCCGGGGTGCTTAACAACAGGACCTATGGCAGCGAGAATGATCCACTGTTCGATCGCTTCGTCCAAATCAGTCCGCGCGCCGGCACAACCACATACAACCAGGGCGGAAACACGGCAGGCTACGACACGGCAGCCGACGGTCAGGCGCTTAACGGACGAGGATGGATCGAATATTTCAGCCATAGCGGCGGCAATTTCGGCACAGGCAATCATGCCTATGATGCTGCCGTCGTATATAATGCCACAATCACTTATGCGGACGGGACTACAGCGGAAGTTACCGCCTCTCTTTTTCAAGATTGGAATGGCCAGACTTTCTGGGCACCTGAGTCTTCAGCTTCCCAAGACAGTGTCGCAGATCAGGCTGCTATGGAGGCCAATCCGATCGTATCCTTGACTACTCATGGCGTAGTCTCCACGGATCAGGCTCTTGGAGCGAACCGCAATGTGTGGGATTATGTGGTTTGCTTCACCGTCGGGACACTTATCGAAACGGCCGACCGTACGAAGCCTGTCGAAACCCTGCAATCCGGCGACATGGTCCGGACCCGCGACAATGGTCTGCAACCCATCCGCTGGATCGGTTCACGCAAACTATCCGCCGAGGAGCTGGCAGCAGCCCCGAATCTGCGCCCAATCCGTATCAACGCTGGCGCGCTGGGCGCGAACACCCCCGCAAGCGATCTGGTTGTATCACCACAGCACCGGATCCTTATCCGCTCGAAGATAGCGCAGCGCATGTTCGGCACAGACGAGGTTCTGGTCGCGGCAAAGCAATTGCTGGGCATCGAAGGCATCGAGATCGCCACGGACATTCATGACGTGGAATATTTCCACTTCATGTTCGATTGCCATGAGATCGTCTTCTCGAACGGGGCCGAGGCCGAAAGCCTGTTTACCGGACCTGTCGCATTGCGTTCGGTCAGCCCGGAATCCCGCAAGGAAATTCTGTCGCTGTTCCCGGAACTGGCCGAAGAAGGATCTGAGCCGCAACCCGCACGCCTTCTGACCTCGGGCCGTCAGGGCCGGCGTTTGGCCTATCGCCATGCCAGAAACCAACAGGAAATGGTTTATTGAAACACTGAGAATCCAAAAACCATGTTAAGCAAAAACGGCCGGAAATATCTTCCGGCCGTTTTTATCTGTGACTGGGGCTTGAGATCATCCAAGAGAAGCGCCGAAAGAGATATCTGTATTCGGTCGCGTCTAACCCAATGCCTCGGCAATCTGCCGTGAAACCTCATCGATCTCGGCAAGCCCGTTGACCGGGGTCAAATTGCCCTTGGCATAATAATAGCCAATCAGCGGCGACGTCTTCTTGTAATATTCCAGCAGACGGGTCCGCAGGCTTTCCTCGTTGTCATCGGCCCGCCGTTTCAGGTCGGTCGAGCCGCAAACATCGCAAACACCCGGCTTTGCGGTCGGTTTCGTCTCGTCGTGGTAAACCTCGCCGCAGTTGCCGCAGGTGAAACGCCCGGTGATACGCCGCACCAAAGCCTCGTCATCGACCCGCATTTCAATCACGGCATCCAGTACCTGCCCGGTTTCGTTCAGCAACTCCCCAAGCGCATCGGCCTGCCCCAATGTCCGGGGAAAGCCGTCGAAGATGAAACCCTTGCCACCCTCGGCCAGTTTTTCGCGGATAAGTCCGATGACGATCTCATCTGTGACCAGTTCGCCACGGGCCATGACCTCGGCGACCTTGTTTCCCATCTCGGTCCCCGAATCCTTGGCGGCGCGCAGCATGTCCCCAGTGGAAAGCTGCACCATGCCACGTTCTTCCACCAGCTTGCGGGCCTGAGTCCCTTTGCCAGCGCCAGGAGGCCCCAGAAGAATGATATTGATCGTCATGTAGTCTCCGTCCCCCAGAACTGGCTTTTGTAATCCGATCAACGCCGCGAGGGCGCTTTACGGGTCTTTGTTCCAGTCTTACGCTTACCACGCAACTGGGATTTCTCAATCAGACCTTCATATTGATGCGCCAGCAGATGGCTTTGCACCTGATTGATCGTATCCATGGTGACCGACACGACGATCAGAACCGAGGTTCCGCCGAAATAAAACGGCACCGACCACTGACTCCGCAGAATTTCGGGCAGCAGGCAGACGGCGGCAAGATAGCCCGACCCGATCACCAGCACCCGGTTGACGACATAATCCAGATATTCCTCGGTTTTCTTGCCCGGACGAATACCCGGAATGAAGCCGCCCTGATTCTTGAGGTTTTCGGACACGTCATCGGTCTTGAAGGACACGTTTTGCGTGTAGAAATAAGCAAAGAAGATAATCATCGCCGCGAAGAACAGCAGGTAAAGCGGTTGCCCCGGTCCGAAATAGGCCAGAAGCGTCGACATGATCGGGCCGCTTTCATTGCCCGAAAAGGTCGAAATGGTGATCGGCAGCAGCAGAAGCGAGCTCGCGAAGATTGCCGGGATGACGCCTGCCGGGTTTACCTTGATCGGCAGATGCGACGACTGCCCGTCGTAAACCTTCATGCCGACCTGACGGCGCGGATACTGGATCCGTATCTTGCGCAGCGCCCGTTCCATGAACACGACAAAGCCGATCACGACGACGACCATGGCAATGACGCCCAGGATGACCGGGGTCGAGTTCGTAGCCCGGCCACCGGCAAGGAAGGTTGCGATCTCTCCGGGGATCTCGGCGACGATACCCACGAAGATGATCAGCGAGATACCATTGCCGATGCCGCGCGCGGTGATCTGTTCGCCCAGCCACATCAGGAACATGGTGCCGCCGACCAGCGTGATCACGACCGATGCCTGAAAGAACACACCCGGCGTATGCGCAAGCCCGCCCGCCTCCAGACTGCGGGCAAGGCCGTAAGCCTGAAACAGCGCAAGCGCCACGGTGCCGTAGCGGGTATACTGGTTGATCTTCTTCCGCCCCTGCTCACCCTCTTTCTTGAGTTGCTCGAGCGCAGGGACCATCGACGCCAGAAGCTGCACGATGATCGAGGCCGAGATATAGGGCATGATCCCCAATGCGAACACGCCCATCCGTCCAAGCGCGCCGCCGGTGAACATCGACAGGATACCGCCAATGCCCGCCGATGCCTGATCCATGAAGTTGCGCAATGCGGCGCCATCGATTCCCGGAACCGGGATATAGGTGCCGAGGCGATAGATGATCAGCAGGCCAATGGTGAACCAGATTCGCTGGCGAAGTTCCGTGGCTTTGCTGAATGCCCCCCAAGAGAGGTTCGCGGCCATCTGTTCTGCGGCTGACGCCATATTTTCCGTCCCGTGTCATGACTGCGCCGCCGATCCGTTTCCGGAGTCCGGCGGCGCCTGGAAATCCTGATCGCTATCTATGAGGCATGGCTGCCCCGATCAACAGCTTATTCCGCCGCAGCCGGCAAAACCACCTTGCCGCCCGCCTTTTCGACCGCTTCAACAGCCGATTTCGACGCGCCGGTCACGGTGATGTTAAGCTTGGCTTTCAGCTCACCCTTGGCCAGCAGACGAACACCGTCCAGCTTGCGGCGAACAACCCCGGCCTCGATCAGGGCGTCTTCGGTCACATCGGACTTGGCGTCCAGCTTGCCCGAATCGATGAAAGCCTGAATCTGGCCAAGATTGATAACGGCGAATTTCTTGGCGTTCGGCGCGGTAAAGCCGCGCTTCGGCAGGCGCCGATACAGCGGCATCTGGCCGCCTTCATATCCATTCAGGGCAACGCCCGAACGCGATTTCTGGCCCTTGATGCCCCGGCCAGCGGTTTTACCCTTGCCCGAACCGGGACCACGCGCGACACGTTTCTTCGTGCGGTTCGCACCTTCGTTATCGCGGATTTCATGCAGTTTCATATCGCTTCTCCTTGGCCGGACACATCCCCGAAGCGAAACAGGACGGACACGGCATTTTCTGATTGCTGAGTCGGCCTTGACGGCCACCGCAGGTCAGTAGCGGATGGGACGGTACTGGTCAAGAGGCGGTTGATCGGGAACCTCTCCCGTGATAGGTCCGTCTCCGTCGACGCGCGGCACCCATATATGTAGCACAACACCTGCATCGCGTGAATATATCGCCGATTGCAGGATTTCCCTGTTGCAATACACATCTCACGGGTGTAATCGCGCAGCTTCATCACGAACTCCACCGGGAATCAGGGTGGCCTTGGCAATCAGGGGCCCTCCGGTGATGTTGGAAAGGAATAAGCGCGATGGATGCGCAGGAACTGAAATCGAAGACCCCGGACGAGTTGAAAGATCAGCTTGTCGCGTTGAAGAAGGAAGCGTTCAACCTTCGCTTCCAGCAGGCGAACAGCCAGCTTGAGAACACCGCCCGTATGCGCGCCGTGCGCCGCGACGTTGCGCGTGTGAAAACCGTTCTGAATCAGAAAGCGGCGGAAGCCGCGGCGTCTAACTAAGGAGTCTGGCTCATGCCCAAACGCATTCTGCAAGGCCGTGTGACCAGCGACAAGAACGATCAGACCGTCACGGTTCTGGTCGAGCGCCGCTTCAAGCATCCGCTGCTGCACAAGACCGTTCGCTCGTCGAAAAAATACCGCGCTCATGATGCGGAGAACCAGTTCAAGGTTGGTGACACAGTTCGCATCGTCGAATGTGCGCCGGTCTCGAAGACGAAACGCTGGACCGTTCTGACGGATGAGGCCGCTTCGGCGTAACCTCTGCCAGTAACTTAATCGAAACCCTGGGGCCGGAATGGCCGGTCCCCAAAGGTCGGGAGAAACCAAATGATCCAGATGCAGACCAATCTGGATGTTGCTGACAACTCCGGCGCGCGCCGGGTGCAGTGCATCAAGGTCCTGGGTGGTTCGCACCGTCGCTATGCGTCGGTGGGCGACATTATCGTCGTTTCCGTCAAGGAAGCCATCCCACGGGGCCGCGTGAAGAAAGGTGACGTCCGCAAGGCCGTCGTCGTTCGGACCGCCAAGGAAGTGAAGCGCGAGGACGGAACCTCGATCCGCTTCGACCGCAACGCCGCCGTCATCCTGAACAACCAGGGCGAACCGGTCGGAACCCGTATCTTCGGGCCGGTCGTGCGTGAATTGCGTGCCAAGAACTTCATGAAGATCATCTCGCTTGCTCCGGAGGTGCTGTAATGGCTGCCAAGCTGAAAAAGGGCGACAAGGTCGTCGTGCTGGCCGGCAAGGACAAGGGCAAGCAGGGCGAGATCACCACTGTCATGCCCAAGGTGAACAAGGCCATCGTTGACGGCATCAATATCGCGATCCGTCATCAGCGTCAGACCCAGAACTCGCAGGGCGGCCGCACGCCGAAGGCGATGCCGATCGATCTGTCGAATCTGGCTCTGCTGGACAAGAACGGCAAAGCGACCCGCGTCGGCTTCCGCGAGGAAGACGGCAAGAAGGTCCGTTTCGCCAAGACCACGGGAGACGTGATCTGATGCTGGACGATGCAAAATACACTCCGCGTCTCAAGGCGTATTTCCGCGAGACGATCAAAGCCGCGCTCAAGGAAGAATTCGGCTACAAGAACGACATGCAGATCCCGCGTCTGGACAAGATCGTCCTGAACATGGGCATCGGCGAGGCCGTCAAGGACACCAAGAAGGTCAAGCAGGGCGCAGAAGAGCTTTCGCTGATCGCCGGCCAGAAGGCCGTGATCACCAAGGCGAAGAACTCGATCGCCGGCTTCCGTGTCCGCGAGGAAATGCCGCTGGGTGCCAAGGTCACGCTGCGCGGCGACCGGATGTACGAATTCCTGGATCGCCTGATCAATATCGCGCTGCCCCGCGTCCGCGACTTCCGCGGCGTGAAAGGCTCGTCGTTCGACGGTCGTGGCAATTACGCCATGGGCCTCAAGGAACATATCGTGTTCCCGGAAATCAACTTCGATCAGGTCGACGAAGTTCTGGGAATGGACATCATCATCTGCACCACCGCGAAGACCGACGCGGAAGCGAAATCGCTGTTGAAGGCATTCAACATGCCGTTCAACAGCTGATCGCGGAGGGAAGAAGATATGGCAAAAAAATCGATGGTAGAGCGCGAAAGAAAACGTGCGCGCATGGTTCAGAAATACGCTGCGAAGCGGGCTGAACTGAACGAGATCATCAAGGATCAGTCCCGCCCGATGGAAGAGCGTTTCAAGGCTACGCTGAAGCTGGCCGAGCTGCCGCGCAATTCCTCGGCCACGCGCCTGCACAACCGCTGCCAGCTTAGCGGCCGTCCGCATGCGTATTACCGCAAACTCAAGCTGTCGCGGATCGCGCTGCGGGACCTTGGCTCGAACGGCCAGATCCCCGGCATGGTCAAGTCGAGCTGGTAAGGGGGCAACGATGTCGATGAACGATCCTCTCGGCGATATGCTGACCCGCATCCGCAATGCTCAGATGCGCGGCAAATCGACCGTCCGCACTCCGGCCTCCAAGCTTCGCGCCTGGGTTCTGGATGTGCTGCAATCCGAAGGTTACATCCGCGGCTACGAGGAAGTGACCACCGATGCCGGCCACAAAGAGCTGGTAATCGGCCTGAAATATTTCGACGGCACTCCGGTTATCCGGGAATTGTCGCGCGTTTCGAAACCCGGTCGCCGCGTTTACGCAGGTGCCAAGGAAATCCCGCAGGTCCGCCAGGGTCTGGGCGTTTCGATCGTGTCGACTCCGAAAGGTGTCATGTCGGATGCAGCGGCTCGCAACGCCAATGTCGGCGGCGAAGTCCTCTGCCAGGTATTCTAAGGAGGGCAGCAGATGTCTCGGATTGGTAAAAGACCGGTCGAACTGCCCAAGGGCGTGACGGCCGAAATCAAGGGCCAGACTATCGAGGTCAAGGGACCGAAAGGCACCCGCAGCTTCACGGCGACCGACGATGTGGACCTGGTTCTGGAAGAAGGCGCGGTGTCGGTAAAACCCCGCGGCCTGTCCAAGCGCGCGCGCCAGCAATGGGGCATGACCCGGACCATGGTCGCGAACCTGACGCAGGGTGTCTCGGAAGGCTTCAAGAAAGAGCTGGAGATCCAGGGTGTCGGTTATCGTGCGCAGATGCAGGGCAAAACCCTGAAACTGTCGCTTGGTTATAGCCACGAGGTGAATTTCGAAACGCCCGACGGCGTGACGATCACCGCACCCAAGCAGACCGAAGTGATTGTGGAAGGTATTGACCAGCAGCTTGTCGGACAGGTTGCGGCCAATATTCGCGAATGGCGCCAGCCCGAGCCCTATAAGGGCAAAGGTATCCGCTATAAGGGCGAATTTATCCTCCGCAAGGAAGGCAAGAAGAAGTAAGGGGCGCATGAAATGGCACTGAAAAAGCAAAAGCTGTTCCAGAAGCGCCGCTTGCGCGTCAGGAACAAATTGCGGGCCGAAGGCAATGGCCGCCCGCGTCTGTCCGTCCATCGGTCGAACAAGAACATCTCGGTTCAGGTCATCGACGATCTGAACGGCGTAACGGTCGCTTCGGCCAGCTCGCTTGAGAAGGATCTGGGCGTCCTGGGCAAAAACAACGTCGAAGCCGCCGCCAAGATTGGCACGGCGATCGCGGAACGGGCCAAGAAAGCCGGTGTCGAAGAGGTTGTCTTCGACCGCGGTGGATTCCTGTTCCACGGTAAAGTCAAGGCTTTGGCCGACGCTGCCCGTGAAGGCGGGTTGAAGTTCTGATAACTGCGGGTGGCGGCTGCGCCACCCCGATGATCCGGGAGCAAGGGTCATATTGGCCGCAAAAGCTCACCTGGATTGATGATAACGGCGTGATTTTGCGCCAGCTTGATTAAGGAATGCCATATGGCAGAACGTGAAAACCGCCGGGGCCGTCGCGAAGAGCGCGAGGAAACCCCAGAATTCGCCGATCGTCTCGTGGCGATCAACCGTGTGTCGAAAACCGTCAAGGGTGGTAAGCGCTTCGGCTTTGCCGCTTTGGTGGTGGTCGGCGATCAGCGGGGCCGTGTGGGCTTCGGCAAAGGCAAGGCCAAAGAGGTCCCCGAGGCGATCCGCAAGGCAACTGAACAAGCCAAGCGCAATCTGGTCCGCGTGCCTCTGCGCGAGGGCCGGACACTGCACCACGATATCGAGGGCCGTCATGGCGCCGGTAAGGTCGTGATGCGGACAGCCGTTCCGGGTACCGGCATCATCGCCGGTGGTCCGATGCGCGCCGTGTTCGAGATGCTGGGCGTTCAGGACGTCGTGGCGAAATCGATGGGGTCGCAAAACCCCTATAACATGATCCGCGCCACGCTGGATGGGCTGAAGAAGAACAACAGCCCGCGTTCGGTTGCGCAGCGCCGCGGCAAGAAAGTTGCCGACATCCTGCAATCCAACGACAAGCCGGCAGCAGAGGCACCCGCCGAAGCTGCGGCTGAAGCGTAAGGGGGCAAGGATAACATGGCCAAGAAGAAAACCATCGTCGTCAAGCAGATCGGTTCTCCGATCCGTCGCCCCGCAGAACAGCGTGCGACACTGAAAGGGCTGGGTCTGAACAAGATGCACCGTACCCGCGAGTTGGAGGATACTCCAGCAATTCGCGGCATGGTCAACAAGATCCCGCATCTGGTGACGATCATCGAGGAACGCGGCTAATCCGGACGGATCGGACGAAGAATTAAGACGCTCCGGTTTTTCCGGGGCGTTTTTTTATGCGAGGTAATCACCCGCCCCCGCTAAATCCGTCGCCCGGTATCAAGGGCCGGAGGCCCGCCGGGCAGCGCCCGACCGCCCCCCCAAGGCGGGCGCTTGGGCAATGTTATCCTGCGGGTTCAGCGTCGTGCGGGGGTGCACCATAAACTGCAAACCACAGATGCCGGAATGCCCACCCTGCGGCCGGACGCTGCCCGGCTCTGTCGTTCGCAGAAATCACCCGGGTAAAACTTCCGCCACCGCATTCTCGATAAGTCTCAGACACGCATCCGACGAAAACCGGTGATCCGCGCCCTTGACCAGCGTCAGGCGAATATCCTCCCCCTGCGCATGATCCAGAAGATCCAGCGCCCATGTCACCGGCACATCCTCATCCGCCGTGCCTTGCAGGAAACGTGTCGGGAAGGGCAGCGGAAGCGGCTGGTTCATCACCAGATGCTCGCGTCCGTTCTCGATCAGCTTGCGGGTGATGACATAGGGTTCCCCGCTATATTCGCTTGGAATCTCGATCCGGCCGTCGCGCATCACCGCTTCGCGCTGCGCCTCGGTGAACCCGGCCCAGTAGCCCTTCTCGCTGAAATCCGGGGCGGCGGCGATCGTGACCAGACCCGCCACCCGCTGCGGCATCGCCCGCGCCAGCAGAAGCGCGATCCAGCCCCCCATGCTGGAACCAACAAGCACCTGCGGCCCCGTGGTGAGCGAGGTCAACACCGCCGCCGCATCGGCAAACCATTCCCCGATGCAGCCATTCTCGAAGTCTCCGCTGCTGTCTCCGTGGCCGGAATAGTCGAAGCGCAGGACGCCCCGCCCCTGACGATGCGCCCAGTCATGAAGATGCAGCGCCTTGGTTCCCGTCATGTCGGATTTGAACCCGCCAAGGAAAACGATCCCCGGCCCCTTCCCCTTCTGGCGGTTATAGGCGATCCGCCGACCCTGCGGCGTGTCGAGATAATCATTCATTTACTGTCCCCTCATATTCTTACCCATCTTGACAGTTTTCGCGCAGAGGTCCATGTGGCCAACTCATCATACCCGCAACCGGGCGTTCCGTGGGCGCCAAACCGACGAGGAGGACATATGTCCCAGATCACACTCTCTTTCCCTGATGGCAATTCACGCGATTATCCCGCAGGCATCACCGCCGCCGAGATCGCCGAAAGTATCGCCCCCAGCCTTGCGAAGAAAGCGGTCTCGGCCAATCTGGACGGCCGCCATATCGATCTTGCATGGCCCATCGACGCTTCGGGTGAGATCACCATCAATACGCTGAAGGACGAGGAACCGGCGCTTGAACTGATCCGCCACGATTTTGCCCATGTCATGGCCCGCGCCGTGCAGGAGATCTGGCCGGATGTCAAAGTCACCATCGGCCCGGTGCGCGATTACGGCTGGTTCTATGATTTCGACCGCGCCGAGCCCTTCACGCCCGAGGATCTGGGCCGTATCGAGGCGAAGATGAAGCAGATCATCGCCGCCCGCGACCCGGTCCGCACCGAAGTCTGGGACCGCGACCGTGCCATCGCCTATTACAAGGAACGGGGCGAGCCGTTCAAACTGGAACTGATCGACCGCATTCCCGAGGGCGAGGATCTGCGGATGTACTGGCATGGCGACTGGCAGGATCTGTGCCGCGGCCCGCATTTGCAGCATACCGGGCAATTGCCAGCCGATGCATTCAAACTCAGCCATGTGGCGGGCGCCTATTGGCTTGGTGATGCCAGCCGCCCGATGTTGCAGCGCGTCTACGGTATCGCATTCCGCAACAAGGCCGATCTGAAGGCGCATCTGACCATGCTGGAAGAGGCCGCGAAACGCGATCACCGCAAGCTGGGCCGCGAGATGGAACTGTTCCATTTTCAGGAGGAAGCGCCGGGCATGGTGTTCTGGCATCCCGATGGCTGGACGGTTTACCGCGAGTTGGAGGCTTATATGCGCCGCCGCCAGATCGGGGCCGGATACAAGGAAATCAAGACGCCACAGGTCGTCGACCGCGTTCTTTGGGAGAAGTCGGGCCATTGGGAAGCCTACCGCGAGAATATGTTCATCGTCGAAGTCGATGAAGAAGGCGCGAAGGAAAAGCGCATCAATGCCCTGAAGCCGATGAACTGCCCCTGTCATGTGCAGGTCTATAATCAGGGGATCAAATCCTATCGTGACCTGCCCCTGCGGCTGGCGGAGTTCGGATCCTGCCACCGCTATGAAAGCTCGGGCTCGATGCATGGGCTGATGCGGGTGCGTGGCTTCGTGCAGGATGATGCGCATATTTTCTGCACCGAGGATCAGATCGGCGAGGAATGCGCCGGATTCATCCGCCTTCTGGCCAGCGTCTACAAGGATCTCGGTTTCGATGGGTTCGAGATCAAATTCTCGACCCGCCCCGATGTGCGGATCGGCTCGGACGAGGCGTGGGACAAGGTCGAGGGGATGCTTGAGGCCGCGATCAAATCCGCCGGCGCCCCTTATGAGATCGACCCCGGGGAAGGCGCATTCTATGGGCCGAAGCTGGATTTCAAGCTGACCGACGCCATCGGGCGGCAATGGCAATGCGGCACCTTTCAGGTCGATCCGAACCTGCCCGACCGTCTCGGGGCGGAATTCATCGGCGAGGATGGCGCGAAACACCGCCCCTATATGCTGCACCGGGCCATCCTTGGCAGCTTCGAGCGTTTCATTGGCATCCTGATCGAGAACTATGCCGGGAAGCTGCCGCTGTGGCTGGCGCCGCGTCAGGTGGTGGTGGCCTCCATCGTCTCGGATGCTGACGATTACGTCCATCAGGTTGTCGACCGCCTGCGCGCCGCCGGTCTGCGCGCCGAGGCGGATACGCGGAACGAGAAGATCAATTACAAAGTTCGTGAACATTCCGTCGGAAAAGTCCCCGCGATCCTTGCCATTGGCATGAAAGAGGTAGAGGCTGGTACCGTGTCGCTGCGCCGACTCGATAGTCAGGGCAGTCGCACATTGTCTTTGGAAGACGTCGTGGCGGAACTTTCCACCGAAGCAACGCCCCCCGATCTGCACAGATAGGGGCGAAAGTGACGAAATCGGCGGCAAAAATGGCTGAATTGCGCCGCTGACATGAAAACTTCATGCCTATGTCGCTGGGAGCGTCGCTTTCCGGCTTGTGTTTTTTTGTGATTCGTTCATGGTGGAAAGGCGTGAGCGACAGACTTTCTACCGCCTCCCGATCATGGGCAGCCGGCAAGACTGAAAGCATGGCTGCACGGCCCGCGGGCAATATCGCCTCGGGAAATTGCGAAGGAGAGACGGTTATGGCAACCGGAACGGTAAAATGGTTCAACGGCACCAAGGGCTATGGTTTCATCGCCCCTGATGACGGCGGCAAGGATGTGTTCGTGCACATCTCCGCAGTCGAACGTGCCGGTCTGACCGGACTGCAGGACAATCAGAAAGTCGAATACGAGCTGCAATCGGGCCGCGATGGCCGCGCTTCGGCCAGCGACCTGCGTCTGCTCTGAATTCTGCCAGACAGGTTTTCGGAACGGCCCGTTTGCGCGGGCCGTTTTTCTTTGCTTTAACCCGGATCGTCCGAATAGCCGGGGAGCCGTCATGAATCTTGCCGAACATGTCTTGCAAGCGGGTGCATCGCGGCCCGACAAGTTGGCGCTCTCGGTCATTGGGCCAACGCGGGCGGAACGCTGGTCATATGCCCGGCTGATCGGTGCGGTGCGCGGGACGGCGACCGGGTTGCTTCAGGCCGGGCTGCGGCCCGGCGACCGGCTGCTGATGCGGCTGGGCAATACCGCCGCCTTTCCGATCGCCTATCTGGGGGCCATCACCGCGGGCATCGTGCCGATCCCGACCTCATCCATGCTGACGGGGCGCGAAATCTCGAAGATTGCCGCCGAAACCGATCCGGCATTGATCGTCGCGGGCGATGGCATCGCCCTGCCCGATCATCCCGCCCCGGTACTGTCCGAACGCGATCTGAACGGGTTCGGCACGCTGCCACCGGCGGAATATGCGCAGGGCGACCCGAGCCGGCTGGCCTATATCATCTACACCTCGGGAAGTTCCGGCCATCCCCGCGCTGTCATGCATGCGCATCGTGCGATTCTGGCGCGGGAAATGATGTTCGACGGCTGGTATGGGCTGCGTGAGAATGATCGGATGATGCATGCCGGCGCGTTCAACTGGACCTATACGCTGGGGACGGGCCTCATGGATCCATGGACGATGGGCGCCACTGCACTGATCCCGGCAGGCGGCACGGCCATTGAGCAGCTTCCCCTGCTGGCCGCTCGCCACGGCGCGACTATCCTTGCCGCCGCGCCGGGTGTGTTCCGGCGGATGCTGCGGGCCGAATGGCAGCCTGTCGCCAGCCTGCGTCACGGACTTACCGCAGGAGAACGGCTTGATCCCGGCCTGCGCGTCGATTGGCTTGGCCGCACCGGAACGGAACTGCACGAGGCAATGGGCGCCTCGGAAATCTCGACCTTCATCTCGGGCAGTCCCGACCGGCCGGCGCCCGCGGGCACCGCCGGGTTTCCTCAGCCCGGGCGCAATGTCGCTGTGTTAGGTGACGACGGCACCCCCCTGCCTGCGGGACAACCCGGCGCCCTTGCCGTTCGCAACGACGATCCGGGCTTGTTCCTTGGCTATCTTGGCCAACCCGGGGAAACCGCCTCCCGGTTCCGGGGCGCGTGGTTCCTGACCGGCGATCAGGCGCAGCAGGATGCGAATGGCGCGATCACGCTGCTTGGCCGTGCCGACGACATCATGAATGCCGGCGGTTTCCGCGTCGCCCCGCCCGAGATCGAAGAGGTGCTGTCCGGCTTCCCCGGCGCGGGCGATGTCGCCTGCACCGAAATCGCCGTCGGCCCCGGCAGCAGCATCATCGCAGCCTTCTGGACGGGAGCCGCAGAGGCCGCCGGATTGCGGGAATTCGCCGAAGCCAATCTGGCACGCTATAAACAGCCCCGTGAATATATCCGGCTGGACGCCTTGCCCCGAACCGCGACCGGCAAGATCAACCGCCGCGCATTGCGCGAAACCCATAGCAAGGATTCCGCATGACCCGTCTCGACATCTTTTCCGACCCGGTGTGCCCGTGGTGCCTGATCGGCAAACTGGAGCTGGACCGGGCGCTAGAAAGCCGCCCGGATCACCCGTTCGAGATCATCTGGCATCCTTTTCGCCTGAACCCGCAAATGCCCCGTGAAGGGATGGACCGTCTCGACTATCTGAAATCCAAGCCGGGCGCCGCCGATGCCGCGCGCGCCGTGGCCGAGCGGGCCGCCTCCATGGGGCTGGAGCTGAAGCTGCCATCGCGGCAGCCCGATACGACCGACGCCCACAGGCTGATGCATTGGGCGGGACTAGAGGGTGCCCAGACCCGTGTCATGTCGGGACTGCTGCGCGCCTATTGGCAAGAGGGGCGCGATATCGGAGACAAGACCGAACTGGCCCGGATCGCCGCAGCCGCCGGAATGGACGAGGCCATGACCACGCGGCTTCTGGACAGCGATGCCGACCGCGATGAGGTCATCTCGCGCGAGATGCATGCAAGGCAGCGCGGCATCAACGCGGTACCGATGTATATCGTCGCGGATACCCATGCGGTCAGCGGCGCCCAACCCGCCAGTCTCTGGCAGAATGTCATCGACGAGTTGACGCAAGGCACGCCCCGTCCGGACCGGCATTGATGCTTCGGGCGATCTGAAATGCGCCGCAATCGCTTGATCCCGCGCCGGCGCCATGCTTACGTCCGGCGATGAACCATACGCGCCGCCTTTACATATCTGCCATTCTCGCCATCATCGCGGCCACTGCGCTCTGGCTGTGGTGGCAGGGCCGCGTGCTGATCTGCAAATGCGGTACGGTGCGTCTGTGGCATGGCGAGGTGATGAGCTCCGAGAACTCCCAGCATCTGCTGGACTGGTACAGCCCCAGCCATCTGATCCACGGCTTCCTGTTCTTCGCGCTCTGCGTGTTGTTCTGCGGGCTGGCGGGGCGGCGGATGCAATTCTTCCCGGCTCTCACCATCTCGACCCTGATCGAGGCGGTATGGGAACTGGTCGAGAACAGCAACAGCGTCATCGAGCGTTACCGCTCGGTCACGATCTCGCTCGATTATTATGGCGATTCCGTGGTGAATTCGGTATCGGATATCGCCATGATGGTGGTCGGATTCGTGATGGCGTCCCGTTTGCCGGTCTGGCTGTCGGTTCTGCTGGTGGTCGGGATGGAAATCGTCACGATGCTTGTGATCCGCGACGGGCTGCTGCTGAACATCGTGATGCTGCTGCACCCCCTGGACGTGATCCGCGAATGGCAGGCACTGCGTTAAGACGGTTCCGCACTCCGTTTCCCTGCCTGCCGCGCCCGCCTCAATTCCCCCTGCCCCTTCTTCTTTGTCCAAATACCTCGGGGGTGCGGGGGGCGCGCCCCCCCGCGGGGGGTGGGGGCCCGGGGGAACTGGGGCACCACCGCCCGCCCCGGCCCCCCCCCCGCCCCCGCCCCCCCCCCCCCCCCCAG
>NZ_JAUUTZ010000023.1 GCF_030678915.1 Paracoccus wurundjeri
CGGCTATGTTGCTCCTTAGCCGGTCTGCGAGGGGCGCGGGGGCCCCCGCCCCCCCCCGGCCCCCCCCCCCCCCCCCCCCCCCCCCCCCCCCCCCCCCGGGCCCCGGGTGGCCGGCCCCCCCCCCCCCCCCCCCGGGGGCGCCCCCCCACCCTTCTTTCCCCTCTTTTCGGAACCGGCAGACAAGGCTATGTCCGTGTCATGCTTAGTTATCAGCACGCATATCACGCGGGAAACGCAGCCGATCTGCACAAGCATGCCCTGCTTGCGACGGCCATGGATTACCTGACCCGCAAAGACAAACCGCTGACCTATATCGAGACGCATGCCGGTCGCGGATTGTACCAGCTTGACGGTCCCGAAGCAGTCAGAACCGGCGAAGCGCAGGCCGGCATCCTCCGCGCCCAGACGGAAGGCTGGCTTGCGCCGGACCATCCCCTGCTGTCCGCATTGGCGGAAACGCGGGCGCGGCACGGCGCATCGGCCTATCCCGGCTCTCCGCTGATCGCCGGTCATTTTCTGCGCCCGGGCGATCGTGCCTTCCTTGCTGAACTGCATCCGGCGGAACATGCCGCCCTGACCCGGATCGCCGGCTTCGCAACGATCCGGCACGAGGACGGGCTGCAAATGGCACAGGCGATCTGTCCGCCAACCCCCCGCCGGGGACTGTTGCTGATCGACCCCAGCTTCGAGATCAAGACGGATTATGCGGAGTTACCCCGCCAGATTGCCCATCTGACCCGCAAGTGGAATGTGGGCATCATCGCGCTCTGGTATCCGGTCCTGACAGATCCTCGCCATCTTCCAATGACCGAAACCCTGCGCTCGGCACATCCGGGGGCACTGATCTCGGAAATCCGCTTTCCGCCCGCCCGCCCCGGCCATTCCATGATCGGGTCAGGCATGTTCGTCAGCAATCCGCCCTGGGGCCTGACCGATGAGGCCGCACGGATTGAAAAAATATTCCAGACCCAGACATGAGTCTGCGGGGGATTCCCCTGCCCGCCCGTCTGTGGCATGATCCCTGCAAAACAAACGAGCAGTTCAACATGTCCCAGCGTCTGTCGATCAGCAGCAGTATCTTTTTCGTACTGATTTTCATGCTTGGTCTTTATTTCGCCTTTGCCGCGGTGCAGGGCCCCTCCGGCATTCTTCGCCGCGTCCAGGTCGAGTCGGAGGCCGAAGAACTGATGGTCGAGCGCCAGCGCCTGCAGAAAGAGGTCAGCGAGATGCAGAACCTGACGCATCGGCTTTCGGATGAGTATCTGGATCTCGACCTGCTGGACGAGCGTGCGCGTGAAGTTCTGGGCCTGATACGCCCTGACGAGATCATCATTCAATAGGTCCTCGGCTCTGTGGCATTCCCGCATTGCACCGACTTTCGGGATACGATACGGATAGTTTAACGCTGAACTATTTCGAACCAGTCCCGCAGGAGAATGCCCGCATGGTCAGAAAACCCGCTGCCAGCAAATCGGCGCCGTCCAATACTTCCAAGGACGAATTGCTGAAATATTATCGTGACATGCTGTTGATCCGCCGATTCGAGGAAAAGGCAGGCCAGCTTTACGGCATGGGTCAGATTGGCGGCTTTTGTCACCTTTATATCGGACAGGAAGCTGTCGTTACCGGCCTTGAAGCATGCGCGAAAGAGGGCGACAAACGCATCACCTCTTATCGTGATCACGGCCATATGCTTGCCTGCGGCATGGATCCGCGCGGCGTCATGGCGGAATTGACCGGTCGCGAAGGCGGTTATTCCAAGGGCAAGGGCGGCTCGATGCATATGTTCAGCCGTGAAAAGCATTTCTATGGTGGTCACGGGATCGTCGCGGCGCAGGTGCCGTTGGGGGCGGGGCTTGCATTCGCCGACAAATATCTGGGCAATGACAATGTCACTTTCACCTATTTCGGTGACGGCGCAGCAAACCAGGGTCAGGTCTACGAGACCTATAACATGGCCGAGCTGTGGGATCTGCCGGTCGTTTTCGTGATCGAGAACAACCAGTATGCCATGGGAACCTCGGTCAAGCGCTCGACCAAATCGAACAGCTTGTTCGGACGCGGCGAAGCTTTCGGCATCCCGGGCGAACAGGTGGACGGCATGGATGTTCTGGCCGTCAAGGCCGCGGGCGAGAAAGCCGTGGCCCACTGCCGCGCGGGCAAGGGGCCCTATATCCTGGAAATCATGACCTATCGCTATCGCGGACACTCCATGTCCGATCCGGCGAAATACCGGACCCGTGAGGAAGTGCAGAAAATGCGCGACGAGCGCGATGCCATCGAACATGTCCGGGAATTGCTGTTGCAGGGCAAACACGCGACCGAGGACGAGTTGAAATCCGTCGATAAGGAAATCAAGGAAATCGTGAACGACGCGGCCGAGTTCGCGAAGGACAGCCCCGAGCCTGCTCTGGAAGAATTGTGGACCGATATTTACGCCGAAGACCTGCCGCAGGGTTCGGCCCAAGAGCACGCGTAAGGGAGCGATCGAATATGGCAACCGAAATTTTGATGCCCGCCCTGTCGCCGACCATGGAAGAAGGCACGCTGGCGAAATGGCTGAAAAAGGAAGGCGATGAGGTCAAGGCAGGCGATATCATCGCCGAGATCGAGACTGACAAGGCGACGATGGAATTCGAGGCCGTGGATGAGGGCATCCTTGGCAAAATCCTCGTGACCGAAGGAACAGAGGGCGTGAAGGTCAACGCCCCCATCGCCGTGCTGATCGAGGAAGGCGAAAGCGCAGACGATATTCAGGCCAGCGCCTCTGCCGGTTCGGATGAGGCTGATTCGGACGCGGATGACAAAGGCGGTCATCCCGAAGATACCGGCCAGACGACCACCCGCGCGGAATCCACCCCCGCCGCCCCGAAATCCGAGCCCGCAGCGGCAAAGGCCGACCGCAGTCCGGACTGGCCGGAAGACACCAAGATGAAAACCATGACCATGCGCGAAGCCCTTCGCGAGGCCATGGAAGAAGAGATGGACCGCGACGAGACGGTTTTCCTCATGGGCGAGGAAGTGGGCGAATATCAGGGCGCCTACAAGATTTCGCAGGGCCTGCTGGACAAATTCGGTCCACGCCGCGTGGTCGATACACCGATCTCAGAGATGGGCTTTACCGGCATCGGCACCGGGGCTGCCTTGGCCGGCCTGCGCCCGATCGTCGAGTTCATGACCTTCAACTTCGCCATGCAGGCGCTTGACCAGATCATCAACTCTGCCGCCAAGACGCTGTATATGTCAGGCGGGCAAATGGGTTGCCCCATTGTGTTCCGCGGCCCGAACGGCGCGGCTGCCCGCGTGGCGGCACAGCATAGCCAGGATTACACCGCTTGGTATGCCGCGATCCCCGGCCTGAAAGTGGTGATGCCATTTACCGCCGCCGACGCGAAAGGCTTGCTGAAATCCGCGATCCGCGATCCCAACCCGGTGATCTTCCTCGAGAATGAAATCCTCTATGGCCGCAGTTTCGAAGTTCCGGATATGGATGACTTCACCATCCCATTCGGAAAGGCCCGCGTGGCCCGCTCGGGCAGCGATGTCACCATCGTCAGCTTCGGCATCGGCATGACTCATGCGCTGGACGCCGCGGAGAAACTGGCCGAGGAAGGGATCGAGGCAGAGGTGATCGACCTGCGCACCCTGCGCCCCATCGACTATGCAACCGTGATCGAATCGGTTCAGAAGACCAACCGCTGCGTGACGGTCGAGGAAGGCTTCCCGGTGGGTTCCATCGGCAATCACCTGTCCGCCTATATCATGGAGAACGCCTTCGACTGGCTGGACGCTCCGGTGATCAACTGTACCGGCAAGGACGTGCCCATGCCCTATGCCGCCAATCTCGAGAAGCACGCCCTTATCACCGTGCCCGAGATCGTCGAAGCGGTGAAGAAGGTCACCTACAAGTAAGGAGTAAGCGACATGCCAACGGAAATCCTGATGCCCGCGCTTTCTCCGACGATGGAGGAAGGCACGCTGGCGAAATGGCTGGTGAAAGAGGGCGATGAAGTCAAATCGGGCGATATCATCGCCGAGATCGAGACCGACAAGGCCACGATGGAATTCGAGGCCGTCGATGAAGGCAAAATCGGCAAGATTCTGATCGAGGAAGGAACGGCCGGCGTCAAGGTCAACACCGCGATTGCCGTGCTGCTGGAAGATGGCGAGAGCGCCGATGATATCGGCAAGGCAAGCGCCGCCCCGGCCAAATCGAACAGCTCTGCCGAAACACCCAAGGCCGACACTTCAGAAGCCAGCGCCCCTGAGGAGGCCGGTTCATCGGCCCCTGCGGCTTCGGCCTCCACGGCTCCCGCCGCACCGAAATCCGACAGCGGCGACCGGAT
Organism: Paracoccus wurundjeri; assembly: GCF_030678915.1. GTDB lineage: Bacteria > Pseudomonadota > Alphaproteobacteria > Rhodobacterales > Rhodobacteraceae > Paracoccus > Paracoccus onubensis_A. The sequence goes on from NZ_JAUUTZ010000023.1 coordinate 4,347, forward strand.
CTTTGCATCCCCGCTTGCGCGCCGTATCGCCGCCGAGAAAGGTCTGGACCTTGCAGCGGTGAAAGGCAGTGGTCCGCGCGGCCGGATCGTCAAGGCGGATGTCGAGAACGCCAAACCGGGCGCGGCGCCGGCCAAATCCGAAACTGCGGCAACCCCTGCGGCTGCGGCAGCACCAGCCGGACCATCTGCGGACGCGATCGCCAAAATCTATGCCGACCGCGAAACGGAAGAAGTCGCGCTTGACGGTATGCGCCGCACCATTGCCCAGCGTCTGGGCGAAGCCAAGCAGACCATCCCGCATTTCTATCTGCGCCGCTCGGCCAAGCTGGATGCATTGATGAAATTCCGCGGCGATCTGAACAAGCAGCTCGAAGCGCGGGGCGTCAAGCTGTCGGTCAACGATTTCATCATCAAGGCCTGTGCGCTTGCCCTGCAAGAGGTTCCCGACGCCAACGCCGTCTGGGCGGGCGACCGGATTATCAAGCTGAAGCCTTCGGATGTCGCGGTAGCGGTAGCGATCGAAGGCGGGCTGTTCACCCCGGTTTTGAAGGACGCACATCAGAAAACCCTGTCCGCGCTTTCTACCGAGATGAAGGATCTCGCCAATCGCGCCAAGAACAAGAAACTCGCCCCGCATGAATATCAGGGCGGCAGCTTTGCGATCTCGAATCTGGGTATGTTTGGCATCGAGAATTTCGACGCCGTCATCAATCCGCCACATGGCGCGATCCTTGCCGTGGGTGCAGGCATCCAGACACCGGTGGTCGAGGATGGCGAAATCGTGGTGCGCAATATGATGTCGATGACGCTTTCGGTCGATCATCGGGTCATTGATGGCGCGCTGGGAGCACAGTTTCTTGCAAAAATCGTCAGCCATCTGGAAAATCCGATGGGAATGCTGGCCTGATCCGTCACCGGAATATCGAATGGAAAAAGGGGCCATTGCGGCCCCTTTTTCCATTTCCGGAGATGTCGCATATTCCGCCAGATCGGTTTACCGGGCCCCACGGTTCCGATCCACCGCCGCACGGCAGATATGGCAATGCAGGCTCAAGCTGATATGGTCCACTCGCAATGACAACAGGAGAGAACCCGGATGACCCACTGCATCCTGCTGGGCGCGCCCGTAGACGAAGGACAGCGCCGCCCGGGCTGCCTGATGGGACCAGCGGCCTATCGCGTGGCGGGCCTTGTGAAAACGCTTGAAGCGCTTGGTCATAGTGTCGAGGATCGGGGCGATGTCATTCCCGCCGCGCCAGGACAGGAGATCTGCGACAATCCCGCAGTTCATCATCTGCCCGAAATCATCGGCTGGACGAAAGCCTTGCGCGACGCCACATCCGCCGCATTGGCAGACGGGATGCCAATCATCCTGGGGGGCGACCATTCACTTGCGCTTGGCAGCGTCGCCGGTATCGCCAGCCATGCAGCCCGGCTGGGGCGCCCGCAATTCGTGATCTGGCTGGACGCGCATAGCGATTTCCACAGTCTCCAGACCACGACATCCGGCAACCTGCACGGCACGCCGATGGCCTATGCCATTGGCCGCCCGGGATTCGCACCCTTCCCGGATTTTCCCGCGCCGATCCCCGGCGAGAATATCTGCATGTTCGGGATTCGAAGCGTCGATCCGGCAGAGCTTGCGGCCATGCAAAACAGCGATGTCACGGTCAATGATATGCGCGTCCTTGACGAACAGGGCATTGCCGCCCCTTTGCGCAGTTTCCTTGACCGGGTTCAGGCGGCGAATGGTCTGCTGCATGTCTCTCTAGATGTCGATTTCCTTGACCCGTCGATCGCGCCCGCCGTCGGAACGACCGTTCCCGGAGGCACCACTTTCCGCGAGGCGCATCTGGTGATGGAATTACTACATGAATCCGGGCTGGTGTCGTCGCTGGATCTTGTGGAACTCAATCCGTTTCTCGACGAGCGCGGCCGGACTGCCAAGCTGATGGTCGATCTGGTCGGTTCGCTTATGGGCAGGAAGGTATTCGACCGTCCGACCCGCAGCTATTAGGGCAAAGTAATCCGGCAGACATATTGCGGGTTTCTGGGTAAAACCGTTGTGCAAGTTCCGCTTGATTAATCCGCAGGGCTTGGCTAGCCACTGCTGCAACGGCCTTGAATGGCGCATGATGCGGGCGTGGTGGAACGGTAGACACAAGCGACTTAAAATCGCTAGGGCTTGGCCCGTGCGGGTTCGACTCCCGCCGCCCGCACCATTTAAGGCGCCGCTAAAGGCACCATATTGAAGAGATAGGGAACGCCCAGATTCGGATATCTCATGCCCGGCGCCGCCACTGAAAACCGTAACGATGATATCTTGCTCCGCGCCGAAGTCGACCGCTTTGTAAAGGCCCGATACGGCATTCGCGGCACCTTTGCGCTGCACCGGGCGGCTTTCGGGCTGGATTTGCTACGCGCACCCGTGAATGTGGCATTGGCGCCAGTCTTCCTGCTGATCAAACTGACCGCTATTCTGTTCTCCGCGGTTGGGGCAAAGCGCGTCGGAGCATGGCTGGCGCGCCGGCACATTTTCCTGAAGTCCGATATGGCGCGCCGGATCGAAGCCGATTTGCATGCCTTTATCACACGGCTACGCGCCCAGGGAATTGTGCCGGATACTCCGCCGGAAATCATCGAAGCCCGGATCGCCCGCCATGTCGAGACAAGAAACGCCGTGTCAGAGATCACGACATCGCTTCTGGTGCTGATTGCCGGGCTGCTGCTGTTCCATCAGGCGACGCCGGGAATTATCTCGCTTGCAGGTCCCATGGCGGAAATGCGGGCCTATTCAGGCGCGGTGAATGAATTCCTGCTTGGAAAGGGGCTCGGCCGGATGTGGTATTCGGTTTTCCCGGTCGCGTTGACCCCGGCGCAAGTCATCCTGACCGGCATCGTTCTGGCCATGATTGGTTCGGTTGTGACGACATTTGCAGGTCTCGCCGCAGATCCGGTGCAGGTTCTGACCGGAACGCATCGCCGTCGCCTGCTGCAGCTTGTGAAACGACTGGAGCAGGAAAACGCCACCTCCGGCCTTGAACGAGAGCATCTGCTGGCACGGTTCGGGGACCTGTTCGACGTCTTGCTGGGCCTCTGGCGCTCTCTGCGAAGCTGAAATGGCGCTTATTACCCATCAGAAGATGAAATCATCGGCATCATAAGCCCGACCGAACCCGATATCGCCAAAATTGACCCCGGCGAGCAGGATCGAGCCGGTGCCGTATACGATCATGGCATCGCCATGCGCGTTCCGCAGATGATTATTCACCAAATCGGCAAAATTGTTGATCGCGATGATCTGGGTCAGACTGATATCTTCGGTGTCATTTCTGCTGAAGCCTTTGATGACATCATGACCATCGCCGGTCGAGAAGAGGAACATATCGGCCCCGCCACCGCCGATGAGTGTATCACGTCCTCCGCCGCCAGTCAGAGTATCCGCTCCGACATCACCGAAAAGCCGATCGTTGCCGCCGTCACCGAATATCGCGTCATTGCCGGTGCCACCAAAAATATAGTCTTTGCCGGAACCGCCATATGCCCTGTCATTCCCAGCACCGGTAGAAAGCTTGTCCCTGCCGGCGCCGCCGAACAGCACATCGTTACCGGTTTCACCATATAACCTGTCTTCCCCGTTTCCACCGCGAAGCCTATCCGCCCGACCGCCGCCATACAGCACATCATCGCCGGCATGTCCCAGCAGCGAATCGTTTCCGCCATGCCCGTGCAGTATATCATTCCCGCTTTCGCCAAGCAGTGTGTCGTAGCCGTCTCCGCCGAATAACTGGTCCGCACCATATCCGCCTCGCACGGTATCGTTCCCCGCACCGGCTTTGATTTTATTCGAAACACCATTTCCCTGAATGAAATCATTGCCGGAACCGGCGATCAGGTTCTCGATCACCGTGCCGCGTGAAATGCCCAGATTGCCGGTTACACCGTCAATATCCGAAAAGGTTTCCTGCCGTAGCGAAATCCGATCATTGCCCGTGGAGAATGAAAGGTTCAGCGTATCACGGCCACCGCGATCGAATATGGTAAGCGCGACCGGGGTTGTGCCAGAAAAATGCCCGTTTCCATTACCATCGGCCAGGTAATCCGCAAAATGCCCCATATAGCCCGAGAGATTGCTATTCGCCCCCCAAACGGTATTTCCCGCCGTTGGGCTGGAACCACCGGGGCGACCGTAAAGGCTTTGAATGGCAATATTATCCGCCATCATCGTCGTCAGCAGGGTGGCATAATCGGCACTGACCGTCGTGTTGTCCGTCTGGCTGAAATAGGACATGACGGATAGTTGCCAGCTGTCATTTATGAAATCTTCATCGACCCCGTATGTGGCATATCCATTGTAATTGCCCTGATGCCCCAGACCCAACGCATGCCCAAGCTCATGAAGGTAGGTCTGAAATGAATAACTGTCCAATGTCGCGCCATAGGTCGTCAGCCAACTGGTGCCGATATTGACGAAGGAATCGATAATCCTGCCACCGCTCAAATTCGAGGTGGAATATGCTCCGCTATGCTGATCGTCTAACACGACCTGTGCATTGGAATTGTTGACGATCCGGAAATCGATATTGGCAACCATCTCCCAGGCTTGCATCGCCCAGCGCGCCAGTTGCTGTCCGGCGACCGTCAACCCACTGATATCAGCAGAGATCCGATTACTGGCCGAGGTATCGAAGGCATGCGAAGGCTCACCCTGATCTTTCCAGAACCCATCTGTCAGGTAGGTGGCAAGCCTGTCCAGCGAGGCAGGGGCCACTCTTTCAGCAGCCAGCCGATAAGTGCCGGTCTGGTTGTCGCTGTAACTTGCCGCAGACAGATAGTAGGTTCCCGTAACATCTGCCGTGAAAGTCATCGACGCTTCAGATCCCGTCCCGCCATCGTCATCGGTATCGATAAGATTTCCTTTGGAATCGTAAAGGTATAGAAAAGCGTCAGATAGCGTCCCGATGCCGCTGCCGGCGCCCATCAGATCAAACTTATAGCGTGCACCATCGGTCAGGTTGATCGCCACCCAGTCCCGATCGCCAAATGTATCCAGATTGCCGCTGAACGTATCTCCGATCCCGATCCTGTAATTGGTTGTCGCGTCGTCCGGCGCGTCTCTGGTTTCAATAATATTCGTCCGGTGGCTTCCCGAAACTGCGGTCGTAAATGGCATTGCAATCAAGTTTGAGGACAGGATTCCGCCGGCATTTGACATCTGAGACATGATAAACCTTTATCTTGCGTTCTCTTCCGCAGTTCTGCGACAGAATTCCGGCATTATTCTTTCCGGACCGGGTTGAGGGCATTCAGCATCCCTGCACTTGCATCGATGAGCGAGCGGATGAAGCGATCATCGATTTTCGGTAACAACGTCGTATCCATCACGCCAAGCCGCATCTCGGGGCCATTCTGACGCGGGCCTTGCCCGACCTGCCAGTCAAGCCTGCCGGTCATCCCCTGCATGGTCACATCGGACACCATCAACGCCACAGCCGCATCGCGTGGCCGGGATGGCACGTCATCGCCGCGAGCGTCATTCCTGATGACACTGGACGGGATTTCTTCGGCCAGGGCTTGTACCACTGCCTGACAAAGCCGCTTCGGTTCGGCAATATCGGAAGGGCAGCTTAGCAGGATAACCTTGCGATCAAACTGACGCGCCTGAGACATCGGCGTCGCGAATGCAATTACCGCCAAAATTGCAAAAGCACATATGAAAACAACAGGATACACTATACAACTTTCACAACAGACTGGCGTCGGGCGAAGTCACCTCACCAGCCATCCATGGCTTCTTGTTACCATTTGTCAGCCAAAGCGTCGAGAACTGTATCGAAAGATGGTTATCTTGAAACCGGTCATAAGAAGTCAGCAACGAACCTTTCCGACTGTGCGTCGACAGCCGTTCACCAGCTAAAGCTGCGGCCTCCCGCGTAAAGCAGTTCAGAAACCATCCGCGCTTTCTGCCTCGCGCATTCCAACCCTGCGCATGTTCCGGGTTAATCAAGCATCAATGGTCATCAGCAATCCCGCCGCAAGCCTGGCGCGTTCGCTCAGGCTTTTGATCTCGATATGTTCGTTCAGGGTATGCAGCCCCTTGCCTCGCACCCCGATGGAATCCAGCGTGGGAACGCCCATAGCGCCGGTGAAATTGCCATCTGATCCGCCACCCGAGCTTCCTGCGGTCAGTTCGAAGCCCAGTTCCGCGGAAAACCTCCTTGCCATTTCGTAAAGCTCCAGTGTGCCGGGATTGTCGGGTGACCAGACCGGGCGGGTAACGCCCCGCGTAACTTCGAAAGTGACTCCGTTCTCCTCGCCCTGAAGAGCTTCCATCGCGGCGACTCCGCCGTCCAGATCCTCCTGGGTCTTGGCCATCGTAAGCGCTTCGGCACGACATTCCGAGGACACGCAATTCACCCATTGCCCGGCATGGATGACACCGACGGAAAAGGTGCAGTCGTCCGTTGTCATTGCTTCGATTTCAAGAATCTTCCGGGCCATGGCGGCAATCGCCGACCGCCCGTCTTTAAGCGCCCATCCGGCATGGCTGGGCCGGCCATGGGTCAGAAGGTTGAAGCGGGCGATCGCATAGCGACCGATCACCGCGCCGCCATCTTCCTTTGCGGGTTCCGGCACCAGAACGGCGCGTTTGCCCCGTGCCTCGTCCTCGATCAGCTGCCGTGTCGAGGGGGTGCCGGCTTCCTCGTCCGGCGTGAACAGGAAGGTCACCGGCAGCGGGGTCTGCAACCCGGCCTTGAGGATTTGGCGCATCGCTTCGACGCAGATAAAATTGCCGCCCTTCATATCCTGAATTCCCGGCCCGTAGCACAATCCGCCCTCGCGCCGGAAAGGCAGTTTCTCAAGCGTTCCGACCGGATGGACCGTATCCAGATGCCCCGAAATCAGGATCCCGGGTTTTCCCTGATCGGGGTGCGGGAAGGTGGCGCGAACAGAATCTCCGAAACCCTGCGTTCCCGGCAGGATCTCGACGCTCGCGCCGATTTCCGCCAGATCTCGGGCCGCCAGCGCCGTCATGCGGCTGACCGCCGCAGCGTCCCAGGTGGGGCTTTCGCATTCGATCCAGGGACGCAGCCCTTTCAGGATTTCTTCATCGTCAAAAGGCAAATTCAGCGGGTTCATGCGACCTCCAGTGGCAGACGGCGTTCAATGATGCGGGCGTAAATCGATGCGCCCACCGGCAATATCCCGGGATCAAGCACAAAGCCCGGATTGTGCAGCGGCACCGTACCCGCATGGCCAACCCTGCCATAAGCGCCGGGAACGACCTGCAGCATATCGGCGAAATCTTCGGAACCGGTCGCGGGTTCGCATTGATCGGTGACCATATCCGGGCCTACGATATCGGCCGCCGCCGCCAGCCATTCATCCGCAAGAACCGCGTCATTGTTCAGCACGTCGAAAATATTGCGAAACTCGACATCGATGGTCACGCCGAAACCTTTGGCAAAGCCTTCGCAGATCTCGCGCATCCGGGTTTCAATCAGATCCCGGCTTGCCGTCTTGAAATATCGTACGGTACCCGCGATCCACGCGGTCTCGGGAACCACGTTATACGCGCTGCCCGAATGGATCTGCGTGACCGACAGGACGGCGCTTTCAAGCGGGGGCAGGTTGCGGCCCAGAATGGACTGGAACTGCCCGACCAGCGCCGAGGCGATCATCAGGGCGTCGCGCGACTGATGCGGCATGGCGGCATGGCTGCCCCTGCCCTTCACCTTGATATCGAAGAATGACGCCCCCGCCATCGCCGTTCCCTTGCAAATCTTGGCTCTTTGCGGGTCGCCGGACGGGTCGTTATGCATCCCGTAAACCTCATCGACGGGAAAGCGTTTGAACAAGCCATCGGCAATCATCCCGCGCGCGCCGCCCAGTCCTTCTTCTGCAGGCTGGAAGATCATCACCGCCGTGCCATCGAAATTACGGCTGCCGGCAAGATATTTCGCGGCGCCCAGCAGCATGGTCGTATGGCCGTCATGACCGCATGCATGCATCTTGCCCGGGGCCGTCGAGGCATAGTCCAGCCCGCTGGTCTCTTCGATGGGCAACGCATCCATATCGGCGCGCAATCCGACCCGGCGGTTTCCCTGACCCCGCCCCTGAAGCAATCCGACGACACCGGTCCCGGCGATATTCTCGTGAACCTCGTCAAAGCCGAAATCCCGCAATTTCGCGGCTACGATCCCGGCGGTCCGGGTTTCTTCGAAACCAATTTCGGGGTTTGCGTGCAGGTCGCGAAACACCTCTTCGAGTTCTGGCGTGAATGCTTGGATTTCATGCAGGATCGGCATGGTTCACCTCGGTCATTTCTCGGAAATTCTGGAAATCCCATTTGCGGCCGGGCGCGGCCTCGATCAGGGTGCGGGTATAGTCGTGCCGGGGATGAACCAGCACTTCAGCGGCAGAGCCCTGTTCGACGACAACGCCCCGCTGCATCACGATCACATCGTCGCAGATCTGTGCCGCGACCCTCAGATCATGGGTGATGAAAACGATAGCGATGCCCAGTTCCTGCTGCAATTGGTCAAGCAGGTTCAGAACCTGCGCCTGAACCGAAACGTCAAGCGCCGAGACCGCCTCGTCGGCGACCAGAACCTGGGGCCGCATCATCACCGCGCGGGCGATGGCGATCCGTTGCCGCTGCCCACCCGAGAATTGATGGGGATAGCGCCGCAATGAACCTTCGGGAAGCCCGACGAATTCAAGCATCCGGCCAGCCTCGGCCAGCGCCTGCTTGCGGGAGGTGCCATAATTCAACGGTCCTTCGATCAGGCTGTCAGCAACCTTCCATCTTGGGTTCAGCGATCGCATCGGATCCTGAAACACCACCTGAAGTTTCTTGCGATGAGGTTTAAGGGCGTTCCGGCCAAGATTGGCGATATCCCTGCCGTCAAGCAGGATCTGCCCCGATGACGGATCGATCAGCCGCATGATACAGCGTGCGACCGTGGATTTGCCCGAACCGGATTCACCCACGATCCCCAATGTGCGACTGCGGTGAAGGGTGAAAGTGACATCCTTGGCCGCATGGGTTTCAGGGTGTTTTCGCAACAGCCCGCCGCCGCCATATATCTTGTTCAGATCCGTGACCTGCAACACCACCTCTTCTCCGGCCGGTCTGGGCGCGCGCGGCGACAGGCTGGGCACCGCCGTCAGAAGTTCGCGCGTGTATTCGGCCCGGGGCTGCCGGAGGAGCTGTTCGACCGGGCCATGTTCGGCGATCTCACCGCGCCGCATCACATAGACCGTATCCGCGATCTCGGCCACGACGCCCATGTCATGGGTAATGAACAGGACCGCAGTGCCATGAACCCGCTGCAATTCCGCGATCAGCGACAGGATCTGCTTCTGGGTGGTCACGTCAAGCGCGGTCGTAGGTTCGTCCGCGATCAGAAGGACGGGCTCCAGTACCAGCGCCATGGCGATCATGATCCGCTGCCGCTGGCCACCGGAAAGCTGATGCGGATAAGATCGGAAAATACGTGGCACATCCGGCAGATGAACCTGCTCCATGATCGCGATGGCGCGCGCGCGCCGCTCGGCCGCAGAAAACTCGGTGTGAAGCTCCATGACCTCCATGATCTGATCGCCCACCCGCAGCACGGGGTTAAGCGCGGTCATCGGCTCCTGAAAGATCATCGCGACCCGGGCGGCGCGCAATTCGCGCATCTGCACCTGCGTAAGCGGTAGCAGATCCCGGCCTTCGAGATTGATCCTGCCCTGGGTGACCTGCAGCGCCTCGGGCAGCAACCCCATGATCGCAAGCGATGTGACGGATTTTCCCGACCCGGATTCACCAACCAGACAGACCGTTTCACCCTGTCTGATGGTTATACCAATATTGTTCAGGACCTGCGGTTGTCCGGCAGTATCCGGCAACGTCACCGTCAGGTTTTCGGCGGTCAGGGCGACGGGGCTGGCGTCGAAGTTTCGTGACTTGAACTGCATGACCTACCCCGCCCGTTTCTTGAGGCGCGGATCCAGCATGTCACGCGCCGCATCGCCCAGAAGATTGATCGACAGGATACATAGCGACAGCATGATTCCCGGATACAGGATCAGATCCGGCTTGATCCGGAAAAACAACCGCCCTTCGGCCATGATATTGCCCCAGGTCGGCGTTTCGGTACTGACACCCGCGCCAAGGAACGACAGCAGCGCCTCGGTCAGGATGGCCGAGGCAAGGACATAGGTTCCCTGCACGATCAGCGGCGCAAGCGTATTGGGCAACAAATGCCGGATCAGGATCTTCGGCATCGACGATCCCAGCGCCAGCGCCGCCTCGACATAGGGTTCTTCGCGCGCGGCCAGCACGACGGCGCGCACCAGCCGGACAACGCGGGGAATCTCGGGGATGGTGATCGCCGCGATAACAGACGTGACCGAAGGACCGTTCAGCGCAACAAGCGCAATCGCCAGAAGGATCGCCGGAATGGCCATTAGCGCATCCATCATCCGCATGATGATCGCATCCGCCATACGGTAGAACCCCGCGACCAGACCGATGACCAGACCGATGATGACTGAGACGACCGCCGCCAATATACCGATATACAGTGACAGCCGCCCTCCGATCAGCACACGGCTGAGGATATCGCGCCCGTAATTGTCGGTACCCAGCGGATAGCCTTCCATCGGCCCCTTGAGACGGGACAAAGGATCCATCTGCAGCGGATCATGGGGCGCAAGCCAGGGTGCCAGGATCGAACAGATAACGATCAGCGACAAAACCACGACCGCGATCTTCGGGCCTAATCCAAAATGTGAAAGCCGGAAGACGCGCAGGATGGGCTGCATTGCGGCCGCGGGCTGAGCAGGCTGTGACATCAGTAGCGTATCCTTGGATCAAAGAAGGTGTAGCTGAGGTCAATGACCAGATTCACCAGCACATAAAGAAAGCTCGTCAGCAGGATCATCGCCTGAATCACCGGATAGTCGCGCGCCAGGATCGCATCGACCGTCAGACGGCCGATTCCGGGGATATTGAATACCGTCTCGGTGACGACCACGCCTCCGATCAGCAGCGCGAAGCCTGTGCCGATCACGGTCAGGATCGGCACGGCGGCATTCTTTAGCGCATGCCGAAACAGCACCCGCCTTTCAGATGCGCCCTTCGCCCTTGCGGTACGGATGTAATCCTCGCCCAGAACTTCAAGCATATTGGCGCGGGTCATCCGGGCGATCAGCGCGACATAGATCGTCGTCAGCGTGAGCGCCGGAAGAAAGGCATGGGTCATGAACGCGCCCAGCCCCTGCGACAACGGCGCATAGCCCTGCACCGGAAACCAGTTCAGCTTCAGCGAAAAGATCAGGATGAAAATATAGCCGGTCACGAAGACAGGAACCGAGAAACCCAGAACCGAGAATGTCATGACCACGTAATCCGCGCCTTTGCGGTGCTTCCATGCCGCAAGCACTCCCATGGGGATCGCGAGTGCCACCGACATCAATATGGTCAGCACCCCGATCGACAGAGTAGGACCGATACGGGAGGCGATCATCGAGGATACCGGCGTGCTTGAGATCAGGGAGGTACCCAAATCGCCCCGCGCAAGCTGGCCGATCCATTTCGCGAACTGGATATGCAAAGGCTCGTTCAGGCCCATGGCCTCGCGGATATTTTCAAGTTTGGCGGGCGTCGTCATATCTCCGGCAAGGATCGCAGCCGGATCGCCAGGCGTAAGGCGAAGCAGAAGAAACACGAATACTGCAACCAGCAGCATCACCGGAATGACAGCCAGGATACGCCGCAGGATATAGCCGAACATCGGAACTCCTTGAAACGATGGACCGGACGTTTACGGGGCAGCTTGCCGGAACAGGCCGCCCCGCCACGGGCCTTGAACCGAAGATCAGTCGGCCTTGTTCATGTTCCAGAACACCGGAACAGGCGACGGAATCATATCGGTGATCGTGTTTCTTCTGGCTTGCGGGAAGCCGTATTGACCAAGCGGAATCAGAAGCACGTTGTCGATCGCATGCTGCTGGATTTTCTCACCCGCCTCCTTCTGCGCCTCGTCCCCTTCCGCCGCGATGAATTCGGCCTTCAGCTCTTCGATCTTCTCGTCGGTCGGCCAGCCGAACCATGCGTCATCACCGCTTCCGTTCAGCATCGGGTTGCTGATCGGATCGGAAATCTCGGGCACCAGCCAGTTGGTGATGAAAATATTCCAGCCGCCATCCGCAGGCGCGGACTGACTGGCCCGGCGGGTGACGAGCGTCTGCCAGTCCATCTGCTGCATATCGACATTGAATCCGGCGTCGCGCAGCTGCTGCGCGACCACGACCGGCTGGGCCGCCAGTGTCACGACATCGGTCGGCGCCATCAGGACCACCGGGGTACCATCATAGCCAGCCTCTTCCAGAAGCTCCTTGGCCTTGTCGATCCCGTTCCCCTCGACCAGCGTCTCGGCACCGGTTGGGCTTTCCAGCGGCGCGCCGCATCCAAGAATCGCTCCGCAGATGGTATAATATTCGGGATTTCCCGCCATGGCGGCAAGTACGGGTTCCTGAGAAATGGCGTAAAGCGCCGCCTGACGGATTTTCTGATCGTCGAAAGGCGGATGCAGGAAGTTCAGGCGGGCCATGGTCTGGTAACCGACCGGCTCCCGCACTTCGACGGTCAGGTTCGGATCGCCTTCAAGAAGCGGCAGCAAATCAACTTGCAGGACTTCGATATAATCGATCTCTCCGCTCAGGATGGCGTTCACCGCCGTCTGGATATCCCCCATGGTGACCCATTTGACCGCGTCCACATTCACGACCTTGCCACCCGCCATACCGTCTGCCGGTTCATCGCGCGGGACATAATCGGGGTTCTTGCGATAGGTCACGCTGACGCCGGGCTGGAATTCTTCCTCGGCGAAGATGAACGGACCCGAACCCGTATAATCGGTGACCGTTTCATCGGCGGGCTGCTCGGCCACGCGGGCGGGCATGATGAATGGCGGAATGGCGGATTGCTTGGACAGAACGGTCAGCATGGGTGCGAACGGTTCCTTCAGCGTCCAGGTGATCGTCTTGTCATCCGTCGCCTCAAGGCTCTCGGTGCGGTCCATGATAACCTGACCGCCCGTGTCGTTCTGCGCCCAACGATTCAGCGAAGCCACCGCGTCGGCGGCTGTCACGGGCGCGCCATCGTGGAATTTCAGCCCGTCGCGCAGCGTAAAGACATAGGTCTTCTTGTCCTCCGAGATCTCCCAATCGGCCATCTGCGGCTGCGGCTCGAAATTGGAATCCTGCGCAAGCAGGACATCATAGATCATATAGGCATGGTTGCGGGTGATATGCGCCGTGGTCATGATCGGGTCGAGTACCCGCAAACCGGAATGCATCACCGCGGTGATGGTCTTCTCGGCCCATGCCGCACCGGTCATCAATGTCGATGCCAGTAACGCGGCGGTCAGTTTCTTGAGCATGTAATTCTCCCTGTTGGTGAGTATCCGTGCCCCCGTCTTGTTGCGGTTTCCCAGAGCAAAGCGAGACGCTGCCCAATGGGTGCGGGGTGTCACTGATTCGATCGACACGAGACCCGGAAAGATGCAGCCATGTTAACATGAATTGCTGGCCTGTCCGGCATTCGCCAACGAATATTAATGTATTGCATTCCGATACAGTTGCATTGAATATAAAGGTTACGTCGCGGCACAGTTTTATGTCAACGATTTGATCCACATGAGTCCGAAGATGCAACCGAAAGCCCTCAGGGCACAGTCGGATCCGGTATTTGTCCAATCCTTGGGCAAGGCAATGCGGGTGCTTGAGGCATTCCGGGATAGCGACGCTCCGCTTTCTCTTGCCGAGATTTCCAGCCGCGCCGGAATCACCCGCAGCGCCGCGCAAAGAATCGCACACAGCTTTCGAGAGCTTGGATATATGCGGCTAAGCGATGACGGCCGCGGCTTCCTGCTTGATCTGGGGATTCTCGATCTGACCTATAATTACCTGCGCATGCATCCTCTGATCCGCCGCGCGACCCCGATCCTGCAGGAACTGCGCCGCACTGTCCGGGAACGGGTCGATCTGTCGCTGTTCGACGGTCAAAGGATGGTCTACGCCGCCCGGCTGCAAAGCAAGCGAGAGGTATTCTTCGCCACGCTCATAGGCCACAGCGTTCCCACCTATTGCACATCAGGGGGCTGGGCGGTGCTGGCCATGCTGCCGGATAACGAGGTGAACACCCTGCTGTCCACCGCCGAGATGCGACAGGTAACCCCCCGCACCCTGACCGATCCGCAAGCCATCCGCGAGCAAATCGTACTGACCCGGCAGAATGGTCACTCATTGGCCATTGAGCAGATTCTGATGGGAGAAGTGGCCATCGGCGTCGCCATTCCCGGCCCCGGCAACCGCCCCGCAGGCGCAATTCATATTGCCGGAAACCTGTCCGAATGGCAGCCCGAGGAATTCCGCCGTCATGTCGCCCCACTGGCCTCGGCGGCAGCGAACGCGATGATCTGACCGGCGCGCTTTCCTGCTCATCCCTTGCATCTGTCTTGCGCGACAACGCCACTAATGGCAAAATAACCGCAATCAAACAAAGCCCACACGGCATTTCATGGCCGGAGAGGGGCAAACAGGCAAGTATAATAAGCAAGTACAATAAGGTGGGACAGGATGAGCAGTTTCTCTAGATGCCTCGGGCTGGGGCTGTGCGCGGGGATCATCGTCCTCGCCGGATGCTCGAGCAACAAGAATACGCGCGCAAGATATTCAAGCAAGGATCTGAATTGCATGGAGCGCGCCATTTTCTTCGAGGCGAACAGATCCAGCAGGGACGGGATGATCGCCGTCGGCACGGTTGTCATGAACCGGGTCGAGTCGGATGAATTCCCCAATACGGTGTGCGGCGTCGTCGGCCAGAAGAACCAGTTCGCACCGGGTGTGCTGAGCAGGCCGATGAACTCGAAAGCACTTCCCGACGTGAAAGAGGCAGCGCATGCGGTCCTGAACGGCGAAAGGCAACGCGGGGTCCAGAGCGCAAAGTTCTTCCATACCGCGGGCTACAGCTTTCCCTATGACAACATGCACTATGTTCTCGTAGCGGGTGGCAATGCCTTTTACGAGAAGCGCAAATCGAACTTCGTGACCCAACGCGTTCCCCCTGCCCCGATCGACTGACGCGGGCATCTGACCCGGATTGAACTTTTTGAGATTTTGGTCGGGGACGGCCTGTCTGATGGTGGACAGAAGCGCCGTTGGACATTAAAACCCCGCCAGTTCGGTACGATGTCAGGAAGGTCAGGGACCGTTGTATATGAAGATGCCCCGCGCAAAATTCAGTCTTGGGCAGGTCGTCCGCCATAAGGAGCGGCCGTTTCGCGGTGTCATTTTCGACGTGGATCCTCAATTCGCGAATACCGAGGAATGGTATGATTCCATCCCCGAAGACATACGCCCCTCCAAGAATCAACCCTTCTATCACCTCTATGCCGAAACCGAGGCGACCTATTACGTCGCCTATGTCTCCGAGCAGAATCTGATTCTTGATATGTCGGGCGAGCCGTTGAACCATCCCGAAGTGGTCGAGATGTTCGGCGAGTTCGAAGATGGACGTTATCCTTTGCAGGAGCCGCTGAACTGATCCGATCCGTGTCAGGATCGGGTTGCGCAATTCCTCTGCATCGCGCAAAAGACGGATATGCGGTCCCGTAGCTCAACTGGATAGAGCAGCCGACTTCTAATCGGCAGGTTGAGGGTTCAAGTCCTTCCGGGATCGCCAGTATCCATGCAAAATACTGATATAAAATATAATTATTTCCGATTTTCAGAAAATATGCCTGCAGGTTTCCGATTTTGTTTGCTGTGTGGTCGCGACAGGATACGTTTGCGGGCGACCGCTTTCGGATGACGCTGGACCTCCGGCAATGTTTCGTAATCAGTTCAGGCCGCAATCCGGTGTGCGGTTATGCGATCAACCCCGATGCTCGCAAGATGCGGCGGACAAATATACGAGGCGGTCAGAACCGGATCTCACCATCACCGCCAGGGCATCCGCCGGTCGGGATGAGGTCGCAATTACCGAGTTTGACAGCCCGGCCATTCCGGCCGCCGAAGCCGTGTCAGCCAAGCTACGCAGCGCAGGTTTTCGGCACCCCCATCAGGATGCCATATCTGAATGGTGCGAGCCGCATTCTCTGACGGGGCCAGATCATGGAGCATTTCGAATCCGGCGGCGATTTAGCCTCTGGCTCGTCATCTGCATGATCATCGATAAGGCCCCTTACCAGATCCTCCCGGATTTTCTGCCTTTCTCGCGCCTCACGCAAAGCGCGCTTTTTCGCTAATTTTTCAAGCGCGTCTTTGAATTCATCCATGAGCGATACCAATCCCGGTTATAAGCGATAATTCGCCCATAACCGCAATAAATGCAAGCGGATTTCTGCTAATTCTTTGTGTTCGCGTCACTTTGACGTTTCATCAGCCCGGTTTTGCGCGGGCGTATTCCTGCCGGATTGACGGGCGTTTACGTGACCTTCGTCGAGGGTCTAATAATACCGTATCTCGAATCTATATCCATCAAGTCTTTTCTGTAGCGATCATCCATGGAGGATATTTCATCTTCGCTATACGGAGAAAATTTTGGATATGTCTTCCCGGCGGGAAATTTTTGCGCCAGTCGCCTTGTCAAAATAGCCCTTTCTTTCGGATCCAGAAACTCGGCACAGGCCTTGAGAGCATCAAATGCAACATGGCTCAAAGATACCCTGGCGGTATTCGTCTTTACCTCTCCTATTTCAGCAATAGAGTTATTAGATATCATTCTTATGTAGAAATCTTCGTTACCTCTGAAATCCGAGTAATCCCAAACCATTATCTTGAAATTTGGCAGTGCTCCTGAAACCTCTTCCAGATAGTCTATCCATGTGCGTTGAGGGAATTTAACATCAAATGGGCTGGTTGCGACCTTACGCAAATTCCCCTCGATCCAGCAAGATGGAAAGAATTCAGAATATTTTCTGATACAGACATGAATCCTTCCTGAAAGGTCGTTAAATATCTTCAGATTTCTATGCGCTCTGGGATATAGGCTAAGCCCACCCAGCGCCGCACCGGATAAATTCTCTTCCGATATAATAACATGATCATTATCAAACATATATTCCGGAAGCTTAGATATTTTTTTCTGCCCTATCTCTCTCCCCAAGCCAGATCTGAACTCCCACATGGGAATGTATAATGTTCCCGGGCGGAATTTTGACTTCTTCAGAACATTTTGAATGTAAGTTGTCGCCGTTTTATGAGCGCCAATATGCAAATCAAATTCGGTTGCAGTCATACCCCCCCTTTCGAATCATCGCCAATGCCTATCAGACTGGAAACGTTACAGTTTTCGCATACTATGCGCCATGCTTGGAGCATGCGTATATTGTTGGCGGCAATCCTACCGGATCACAAGTTCCTCTCTCCAAAGGAACAGGCCGGAGATGATGATCCCCGGCCTGCACCCGTCCATGATGACGCCGCCTGCGCAGCGTCAAAGCAAAGAAGATGCTCAGCTGACCTTTTCAGTCCGATGGGTCTTCCAAAGTGAGTAGATTATACCGACCGCGATCAACGCAAAGGTAACCCCAAGACTTAATGCAGGTGGAAACTTGCCACCGCCCAGTATGAAGTCGGCGACAAAGATCTTGGTCCCTATGAACACCAGCACCGCAGCAAGCGCGTATTTCAGATAGTGGAAACGATGCACCATTGCGGCAAGCGCGAAGTAGAGCGCCCTCAGACCCAGGATCGCCATGATATTCGACGTATAGACGATAAAGGTATCCGTCGTGATCGCGAAGATCGCCGGCACGCTGTCTACCGCGAAAACCAGGTCGGCCAGATTGATCACCACCAAAGCCAGGAACAGCGGCGTCGCTGCCGTTGCCAGCTTGCCCGTCTTGGGGTCGGTGACTTTCACGAAGAAACGCTGGCCGTGCCGCTCCTGCGTCACCGGCATGTGCTTCGAGATAAATCGGACGGCAGGGTTGTTGGCCACGTCTACTGGTTCGTCACCCGCGAAGAACATCTTCACACCTGTGAAGATAAGGAACGCCGCGAAGAGATATATGATCCAGTAAGCCTGGTTCACGAGCGCGGCACCGCCGGCAATCATGAGACCACGCAGCACAATCACCGCCATGATACCCCAGAGAAGGGCCCTGTACTGATATTTTTGGGGAATTGCGAAATAGGAGAAGATGAGGCTGATCACGAATACGTTGTCAATCGACAGCGCCTTTTCGATAAAGAAGCCTGTATAATACTGCATCCCTGGCTCCGGTCCGCGGGCATACCAGATCCACAAACCAAACAGCAGCGCGATACCGATGTAAAAGGCGGAAAGCTTCAGGCTTTCCCCGATTCCCATCTCACGATCCTCCTTGTGGAGGATGCCAAGGTCAAATGCGGTCAGTGCGACGACCAGACCAAGGAAGGCCAGCCAGAACCATGCGGGAGTGCCTAGCCAATCGGCAAAAAGAAATTCCACGGTGTTTGCTCCTCTCGATTACTGATATCAATCGGAACGACCTGGAATTGGCTGCAAGCATTGGACCGCCGCGGCATCGGATCATCCCGATGCGGCCGACATCACGGTAGATAATCTTCCGTCAGAGGGGCCCGGTCCGCTCACGTAAGATAGCAACGAGTCTACAGAGTTCAACAGGCTCAACTCATTTTTACGTTGGGTGAAGTCGCCACCTTGAACGTTCTACGTGAAGCCGAAACCGGAAAGCTTGCTTTCCAGTTCCCGGCATCAACCATTTTTATCTGTGACGTCATAAATCCAAGTAGAATCGAAATTTACAGCGCCCAAACCCAACAGCTTTTCATCCCGCACATCTCCTGCATACTCCCAATCAAATCAAGTCATGCATAATAATAAAACTATGTTCCGATATTCATCAAATTTAATCGACTAAGAATCCTTCATAATTACAGCGCACTTTTTAATTCACAACCATTGAGATCAGATAAATATTCAAAAATACACTTATCATTTACCAGCTCGATAGACCCGTACGATCCCTTGACTGATGCAAAGACTTTCTCCAACGGTTATCGCCCGGAATCGCCGGCCTGGCTTCAACTCAGGGGAATATTTACAAGTTGATCAAGCAAATCATGGCGCCAGAGCCTCGGGGAACCCGCGGCAGCCCCATTGAATCCGAAGCAAATTTCACTGGCCGATGATTAGGACCGCATCCGGCAAATGATTAAAATTTAAACGGATAGATTGATTAGATTTTACACAGGCGATAATCTGCTAATGAAGGTATGTTAACTTGGGGTTGTTGAATGAATAAAATCTTCAAACTTGTTGCGGTTTCGGCGGTTGCTGCGACATTGGCCGCCTGCGCGGGGCCGGCACCAAAAAAACCTGTTCTCTCGGCTCAGCAGGCACAACAGATAAGCGTTCGTGAAGCACAGATCGACGTATCGGCGATTGGCGCGGCGACATCCGGTCGAAAAGTTCCGGCCTCTACGGTCAGGGACGAATTGCGCAAGGCATCGGGCGTGTTGCTGTGGTCGGATGGGCCGCGCGACGCTGTTGCGGTCGTGAAAATCGACAGTGTCAATATCATTGGCGTTGGACAGACGGTCCTGATCGGCGGGGAAAGTACGATGCGCGGTTCGGTATCGCTGGTTGACGCGAAAACGCAAGATGTCATCGTCCCCCCGCAGGAAATCTCATCTGGCGGAGGCGGCTACACTCCCGGCGGATTGATCGGCGCCGCTACGCTGGAGGATAAGAATGTAGAAACGACTCAACTGGCCACGGAATTCATGAGACGGGCGCGTTTGGCTATTTACAATCCCAATCCTCAATAGGGTGAATGATACAAGCGCATAGACCGCCCATCAGGCCCCGCTTCCTCCCTCGCACAATATCACTTTGCGAATGGCTGGAACCGGTCAGGGACTATCCGCTGCCGGAAAGGCTGCGGTAAGTTCCGCCTCCTTCGATTGCTTGTCATAGACGCAGACATAGCGGTCGAGTCCCGCATCCGTCCGATGATAGACGATAGCCGCGCCATAGCTTTCCGAGCCAAACGGATTGACCTCGACCAGAACCGTGCCCTCCTTTGGGGACAGGGCCTCGCAGGCGGCTTCCACATCGGCGCGGAACTCGGCCCATGCCTCATCCGACGATGCATGGGAAAATGCTGGCAGGCCGAAGGCCAGAAAGCCTGCAAGAACGAGGGAGCGGGTCATCGGGGTCTCCGTATCTGGGTAATGGCATTGGTAAAGCGCATGCGGCCCGCCCACAAGGCCGTGGCCCGGATCAAAAGCATTGATTAGCAAATGCCGCCACCACAGGAATCCACGGCCCGTCGCCCGGTTTTTCACAAAAATATCATGACTGATACCTGTTCATGCGCCGGGCGCGGACCGCGATTCAGGCGGCAAAAACACCTCTGCCGGCATGAATCCGCCGTGACCTAAGACAGAAGCACAGGGGCGGATTGCGCCGGTCGCACGGATTAGGTCTATGTTGCCGCGACCTCGATATTGATTAACCGGACGGAGCCGGAAATTGAGAAAGCGCGCGGCAAGAAAGGAACCATCCATTCCCCGATGGCTCATCGATCTGTCGCTGTCCCGCCACAAGCACGGCTTCCTGATCACCGAAGAGGCTTTTACGGTTCAGCATATCCACCGATCCGACAAGATTCTCTATGTCGGTTTCGACGACCTTTCCGGTCCAAGAAGTAAAAACCGCCTTCGCGATCCCTGGGGCTATGCGTTTGCCGCAAAAGCCGGCTGGTCATATCTTGGCGTCATGGCACATCATACGAATTGGTACCGCAATTCCAGTTTGTTTGCGGCGCTGGAAAAACTTGCCGGGGATGGGTTCTTTGCGCGGTTCGGGAAAGTCGTGTTTTCCGGAACCTCCATGGGCGGCTTCGCGGCATGCGCGTTTTCTTCTTTGGCGCCGAACTGCACCGTGATTGCCTTTTCTCCTCAATCGACGCTGGATCCCGATATTGTAGGATGGGAAACCCGGTATTGGAGCGGCCGGCATGCGGACTGGAACGGTCCCTATGCAGATGCCCCGAAGGAAATTCACGCAGCCGGTCATGTCTGGATCGTCTTTGATCCCATGCTGGAACTCGACCGGAGGCACGCAGCCCGGTTTTCAGGCCCCAATGTCTCGCTTCTGAAGGCGCGCTGGACGTCTCACCACTGCATCAAGCACATGGCGCGCGCCAAGATCCTGTCAACCTTCGTACGGGAATGTATCGACGGCAGCATGACAGAGGCGCGATTCTATGAACTTTACCGCCGCGGCCGCCATGACCCTACGAGACTGGGAAGACTGGTCACCGCGGTCATGACGCATGACAGCAAATCGCTTAAAAAAAGCCTTGCTTCAGTTTTGCGAAGCAGGGGGCGCCCGGCACTGGCCAAAAGAGTAGAGCACGCCGAGAAACTGCCGAATGGCTGACGCCACCATATCAGTTTAAATCAGCAACTTACCGCAATATCGACCAATGGACAGAACGGGATCAGGTAAATAGCGGTTGCCGGTAGCCGCTTAGGCCAGCGCACGCTGCACCGCAGGTAGTTTCAGTAAACGCTGGTGATAGGCTTCAAGTTCAGCGGGCAACGCGACACCAACGCGATCTTTCCAGTTCAGAAGATAGAACGCGGCAGCATCCACGACCGTGAAACCATCGAAAAAGAATTCCGAATCGCCCAGTCGCTTTGCCAGCATCGTGAAACCTTCGGTAAGAACCTCGCGCCCGTGCTGACGCAGATCTTCCTGCGCCGAGGCATCCGCCGAGAATTTTTCAGGCCGCAGCAGGAACACGGCGCCCCGCATATGCAGCGACGACACGATATATTCGAGCAGTTCAAGCGTGCGCAGTTCCTTAAGCTGATCGCCCGGAAGCAGTCTGGCTGCCGGAAAATTCCGGGCGATCCATTGCGCGATTACCGGGAATTCCGTCAGCATATTGCCGTCATCCAACTCGAACGCCGGAACCTTGCCCTTGGGATTCAGCGCCAGATATTCCGGCTTGCGATGATCACCCTTTGCGGTCTCGATCGTAACCAGTTCATACGGGGCCCGTACATGTTCCAGCAGAACCCGGATCCCGATCGAGCACGAGCCGGGTGAATGAAATAATCTCAATTTGCTCTCCTTCGATTAGCCGCCGTCTTGCCTCGGCAATCGACCCGCGATTTTGCCTGCCAGGCCAAAAGGTGGTGGCCCCGGCACTTCAAATCTGCCGCAGGGCGCACGCGCCATCTGGCCATATGTTAAACACTCTTTGCAAGCAGGGTAAGATGTCTCCCTGCCCGGTCTGTACCGAACAAACGGTTATCCATCTCCGGCCGGAATCCCACTCGATCGTCGAAGCGGATCGGGAAGATGCGCTGTCATCCGCCTCGAACGCGATGTAAAGCATGGCGGATCGTTCGGAACATCGATATTCACCCGAGCGGACGTCAGGATAAGTGCCGTGGTTGACTCGATGATCCTCAAGCGACAATCCAATGGACGAACATGCAAGCGATATCCAGGTGCCATATGTCGAATCCCGCTCTGACACGGAACGATGTGCATTTTGACTTCAGGGGAAAACGCGCCCTGATCACCGGAGCAAGCCGCGGCATCGGCCGTATGCTGGCTTTGGGTTTCGGCAACGCCGGAGCCGATCTGGTTCTGACGGCACGCAAAACCGAGCCGCTTCAGACGACAGCCGAAGAGCTTCGCGCGCAGGGCTGCAATGTGGAATGCATCGCGGTGGATCAGCGCGATATCGGCATCATCCGTAGCCAGCTTTCCGGTCTTTCTGCGATCGATATCCTGATCAACAATGCCGGAGTAGAAGAGCTGCGTCCCTCGCTGGATGTGGACGAGGCGCTTTGGGACAAGATCGTGGATACCAATCTCAAGGGCGCCTTTTTCGTCGCTCAGGCTGCCGCGGCCAATATGGCGGCCAATGGCGGTGGCGCAATCGTGAACCTGGCTTCGCTGACTTCATATGTCGGGGTTCCCACAGCAACGCCCTATGGCACCTCCAAGACCGGGATATTGGGAATGACCCGCGCGCTTGCGGCGGAATGGGCGCCTTTGAACATCCGGGTCAACGCCATCGCACCGGGATATTTCCACACGGATCTGACCAATATGTTCTACGAGGATCCGGCCTGGGTCGCAGATATGGAAAGCAAGGTGCCGATGGGGCGGCTGGGCAAACTTGAAGATCTGATCGGCGCGGCGCAATTCCTGGCTTCGGGTGCCTCGGAATATATCACCGGGCAATGCATCGTGATCGATGGCGGATATCTGGCAAAAATTTAGACATTGGCGGCACAAGAGATCATAACAGACAGGGTCGGGCGCCAAGGGAGAGATGAATGACCAACGGCTCACCATCCGAACGCGCAATCTCGCCGGGCAAGTCGGGGCAGAGTACGGCGGTTCGTGTACGCGATGTAACAATGGATTTCGGGAATGGCGCGCTTGCCGTCAGCAATGCCAGTTTCGAGCTGGAAACAGGTAAATTCCTGACCATCCTTGGCCCGTCCGGTTCCGGAAAGACCACTCTCCTGCGGATGATCGCGGGGTTCGAGACCCCGACAAGCGGCGAAATCACCGTCAACGGCAAACCGGTGGATTCCGCGCCGCCACACCGCCGCTCGATCGGCATGGTGTTTCAGAAACTGGCACTTTTCCCGCATATGACCGCCGCCGAGAATATCGCTTTCCCGCTGAAAATGCGCCGGTTCAATCCGAAGACCATTCCGCGCCGCGTCGATGAGTTCCTCGACCTCGTCAAGCTTGGCGGCTATGGAAATCGCCGGATCAATGAGCTGTCAGGCGGCCAGCAACAACGGGTGGCTATCGCCCGCGCCCTTGTTTTCAAGCCGGAACTGCTGCTGCTGGATGAGCCGCTTGCCGCGCTTGATGTGAAACTGCGCGAAGAGATGCAGCTTGAATTCCGCCGGATCCAGCATGAACTGGGCGTCACGACGATCAATGTGACCCATGATCAACGCGAGGCTTTGGTCGTGTCCGACGATATCATCGTGATGGATGGCGGCAGGATTCAGCAGCATGCCAAGCCTGTCGATCTGTACCGTGCGCCCGATAACGCATTTGTGGCCGGATTTCTGGGCGTGGCGTCCTTTATCAATGGGCACGCCGTGCCCGGCGGTCTGACATCGGGCGAAAACTTCCTGTCGGGCACGCACGCAGGGAATTTTGCCGATGGCACGGCGGTTCGTGGCGCTGTCCGGGCCGAACAAATCCGCATTGCAGCCGAAAGCGGCCAGCTTGCGGCGTGCGATACCCGCCTGACCGGCACTGTCCGGGACACCATCTTCGAAGGCGAGCGTCAGCTTTATGTGGTTGCCACCGACGAGTTGCCCGGGATCACCTTCCGCGTCTATCACCACGATCCGGAAAGTTTCGGACTGTTCGAGATCGGAACGCGGGTGATGATCGGCTGGAATGCACGCGACATGAAAATCTTTGAATTCCGCGCCTCATGAAAGATGCAGGCGATCCAACAAAGGAGACAGTGATGAACAGGAACATAACCCGCCGCGGGATTCTCCGTACCGGCATGGCAACCGGCGGCGCGGCGCTTCTGACGCCGTTCGCCGCATCGCGGATATTCGCGCAGGAACCCGAAAAACCAGCGGAAATCATTGTTCGCGCATGGGGTGGCGATTGGGTCGCGGCCCTGAAGGCAGGCGTGTCGGATCGCTTCACCGAAGAAACCGGCATCGCCGTGCGCCATGACCTGACCGAGGATAACGAAATCCAGCCCAAGATCTGGGCCGCCGTCGCCCAGGGGCGCATTCCGCCGATCCATGTCAATTGGGACACCACGACCAATGCAAGCAAATCCGCGCTGCGCGGCGTGACCGAGGATCTTTCGGATCTGGCCAACCTGTCCAACACCACCGATCTGGCCAAACCCATCGGGCTGGATGGTTATCCGATCGTGAACACCTATGGTTACGTCTACGTTCTGGCCTATCGGCCCGAAGCCTTCCCCGATGGAGCTCCGAAATCCTGGCGGGATCTGCTTGATCCACGCCTGAAACGCCGGATCGCGCTTTATAATGACGGTATCGGCTTCCATTTCCCGGCGCAGGTCGCCGGCGGGGGCTCACTGGAAGATATTCCGGGGAATATGGATGCCTGCTGGGAGTTCATCCGCGAGATTAAAAATCAGCAGCCGCTTCTGGGTGAAGACCCCGATTTCACCGCATGGTTCCAGAATGGCGAGATCGACGCGGCCTGCACCATTTCGACCAACGCGCTGGCCGCGAAGAAGAATGGCATCGACCTGGCCTGGACCGTGCCAGAGGAAGGCTGCAAGTTCGATACTGACGGCATGTGGATTCCCCAGGGCCTGCCCGAGAACGAGCTTTACTGGGCCAAGCAATATATCAACATGGCGCTGTCGAAGGAAAGCCAGCAAATCTGGCTTGACGGTCTTGGTCTGCCGGGCGTCGTTCCGGATCTGACACCACCGGAAGGGCTTGAGAATGATCCCTCCTATCCCACCAAACCCGAAGATTTCGAGGATCTCATCCGTATCTCGTCAAAGATTCAGATCGAGAATGAAAGCGAATGGTTCGCGAAATTCAAGGAAATCATGCAGGGCTGATATTTCCCCAAACGGAAGGACGCGCGGGCATCTGCCGCGGTCGCGTCCTTTGAAGACGCCGGAACCCTGCTCTGGGTCCGCGTTTCGGCAGATTGGACCAAAGGCGAACTGATGCCCCGAGACAGTGAAGACAGGTCATTCCGCTATCCGTTG
Source organism: Paracoccus wurundjeri (assembly GCF_030678915.1). Classification (GTDB taxonomy): domain Bacteria; phylum Pseudomonadota; class Alphaproteobacteria; order Rhodobacterales; family Rhodobacteraceae; genus Paracoccus; species Paracoccus onubensis_A. The sequence continues at coordinate 30,143 of NZ_JAUUTZ010000023.1, forward strand.
AAATGGCGGATCATGGACGGGCTGAATGCGGCGCTCGACCTGTTATGGCCGCGCCGCCTTGGCAGATATACCGGCTGGGCGTTGCTGACCCCGGCACTGCTACTTGTCGGCATCCTTGTGCTTGGACTGTTCCAGATCGCCGAAAACTCCTTGCATACGCTCGACACCTCGACCTTTCTACCGGGCGAGGAATACACGCTTGCAAATTATCGCATCATCGCGGAAAGCCCGACCTATTGGCGGATCGTCTGGCGCTCGCTGCTTGGGGCCGGTCTGACGGTGTTTTTCACGCTTCTTCTGGCCCTGCCCTATTCCTATATCATGGTGCGCACCAATAAGGCCGCCCTGCGCAAGACCCTGTTGATCGTGCTGTTTCTTCCGTTCTTCATCGGTCAGGTCGTCCGGGCCTATGGCATCCTGATCGTGATGGGCAGTTCCGGGGCGGTGAACGACGCGCTTGGCCTTGTCGGGATCGAGCCGATACGCCTGCTGTTCAACTTCCCGGCGGTGGTTTTCGGTCTTGTCCAGTATATGCTGCCTTTCGCGGTTCTCATGCTTGCCCCGGCCTTGACGGCGATCCCGCGCGAGACCGAAACGGCGGCCAGTTCGCTGGGCGCAAACTGGGTGAAAGTCTTCAGGCATGTCATCCTGCCGATGGCGAAACCCGGCCTTGTCGGCGCCGCGCTTGTCGTCGGCACGCTGTCGCTGACCGATTTCGCAATGCCCGCGATGCTCGGCGGCGGCTCGCAGGATTTCATCGCAAATGCCATTTACGACCAGTTTTTCCGCACTGCGGATCAGGGCCTTGGTTCTGCCCTTGCCCTGCTTCTGGTCGCGCTTGGGTCGGTTATCGCAGGGGTGGTAATCGCGTTCTTCGGCGCAGGCACACTTGGAATGAGAGGCAGGAAATGATCAGCCGGTCACAACGCGTCATTTTCTGGTGTCTGGTCTGGTTCTGCATCGTGATCCTGTCCGTGCCGACGATCATCGTGGTCGGCGCATCGCTGACGGGTGGCAATATCATCACCTTCCCGCCGGACGGTTTCTCGCTGAAATGGTATCGTCAGATCGCGCTGGCGCGGGATCTGCAGCAGGCATTCAGCAGGTCGATCATCGTCTCGCTGATCTGCCTTGCCGTCTCGCTTCCGGTCGGCACTCTCGCCGGGATCGCGCTTACCCGGTTCCGGCTTCGCTTCGCCAACGCGATACAGATCTATCTCCTGCTGCCCTTCACCATCCCCCTGATCGGTTCAGGGATCGGCATGATGCTGGTCTTCGGAAGCTGGCATATTCTGGGCAATATCTGGCCGGTCGGCGTCGCGCTGGCGGTCATCAACCTGCCTTTCATCATCTGGTCGGTATCTTCCTCGGCGGCGGCACTGGACAGTGATCTGGAACTGGCGGCGGCAAGCTGTGGCGCCGGCCGCTTTGAGACATTCCTGCATGTCACCCTGCCGGGCGTGATGCCGGGCGTGATCACCGGCGGGCTGCTGATGTTCGTGCTGGCCATGACCGAATTTCTGGTCAGCCTGTTGCTGACCGATGCCCGGACGGTGACGCTTCCCGTGCAGATCTACAATAATATCCGCTCGATCATCACGCCGGATCTGGCGGCGGTCTCGTCGGTCTTCGTCCTGATCGCGTTGCTGGCGGTCTGGCTGCTCGACAGGCTCGTGGGGCTCGAGATCTTCCTGAAATCCAAATGACCAGAGGCGCGGCGACATGCTGTGCCTTCAAGACCCGAAAGGACTGCCATGCCTGACGTAAATGTAAAGCACCTCAAATCGCTTTCCCGCGATGAGCGCAGTGCATTGACCCGGCGATCCGAAGCCGATCTTTCGTTCTTCCTTGAAAAGGTCGAACCGATTCTGGAGGCGGTGCGCAGTCAGGGCGACGACGCGCTTGTGCGTTTCGGGCGCGAACTGGACAAGGCCGATGGCCTGACCAAGGAAAACCTGAAGGTCTCCGAGGCCGAGTTCGATGAGGCATTCGGGCTGGTCGATGACAAGGTAATCGAGGCGATCCGTTTCGGGATCGGGAATATCCGCAGCTTCCATGAAGAGCAACTGCCCGAACCGATGTGGCTGAAAGAGGTTCAGCCCGGGGCCTTTGCCGGCGACCGCTTCCTGCCGATCACCTCGGTTGCGCTATACGTGCCGCGTGGCAAGGGCTCCTTTCCTTCGGTAATCATGATGACCTCGGTGCCTGCTGTGGTGGCGAAAGTGCCCGATCTCGCGATTGTCACCCCTCCGGGGCCGGACGGAAAGGTCGACGCCGCAACTCTTGTCGCCGCGCGGATCGCCGGGGTGGAAACCATTTACAAGGTCGGCGGCGCTCAGGCCGTCGCGGCGGTGGCCTATGGCACCGAAACGGTGAAGAAAGCCCGCAAGATCGTCGGCCCCGGCAGTCCATGGGTCGTCGCGGCCAAGCGGCTGCTGGCCGGCATCATCGATCCCGGCCTGCCCGCCGGGCCGTCCGAATGCGTGATTCTGGCCGATGATACCGTGTCCGGCCGTCTGGCCGCCATGGATCTGCTGATCGAAGCCGAACATGGGCCGGACAGCTCTGCATGGCTGGTCACGCCATCGGAACGCGTGGTCAGCGAGGCTCTGGATGCGCTGCCCGAACTCTGGGGCCGGATGACCGAAGCGCGCATGGAATTTTCCCGTAACGTTCTTACCGGAAATTCAGGCGGCATCATCCTTGCCGAATCGATGGATGATGCCTGTAATTTCGTCAACGAATATGCGCCCGAACATCTTGAGATCATGTCGACCCGGCCATTCGATTATCTTGGCGATATCACCGAAGCGTCCGAGATCCTGCTTGGCACGCATACGCCCGTGTCGATCGCGAATTTCGCGCTTGGCCCGAACGCAGTCCTGCCCACCTCGAAAGGGGCGAACACCTATGGACCATTGTCGGTCACTGATTTCCTGCGCCGCAGCTCTATTGGTTACGTGACCGAAAAAGGCTATCCCGACATGGCCCGCAATGCCAGGACGCTTGCGGAATATGAAGGCTTCTCGTCGCATGCCAACGCGGTCAGCGATCTGCGTCTTGACTATCTGAAGCGTTGAAAGATGCGCGCCGTTCGCCTTCACGCCACACAGGATCTGCGCTTCGAACATATCGATTTGCCGCGCGCTCCGGAACGGGACGAGGCCACCCTGTCTGTCACGGCCGCCGGTATCTGCGGTTCGGATCTGCATAATTATCTGACCGGCGCATGGATTACCCGCGCACCCTCCGTCGCCGGACATGAATTCACCGGCATCGTGACCCGGGTCGGCGACGCCGTGAACCATGTCGCTGCGGGCGATCGTGTCATCGTCGACAGCCGGCATATCTGCGGCACCTGCCCCGCCTGTCTGGATGGTACCGGACAGGTTTGCGAGACGCTTGGCTTTCTGGGCGAGGTGATCGATGGCGGTTTCGCCGAGGCGGTTACCCTGCCGGCACGCAATCTTCTTAAGGCCCCGGATGCCGTGCCGGACCGTCATCTGGCGCTGGCCGAACCGCTGGCCGTGGCGCTGCACGCGCTTAACATGCTTGGCGCGCCCGCCGGGGCCGAAATCGTAGTTACCGGCGCGGGTCCGATCGGCGGGTTCGTTACGCTTCTGGCCCGGCGCAGCGGGCATCCGGTGGCGATCCTCGACCGCAACGGACAACGCGCCGGTCTTGTGGCGCAGGCCACCGGAGCGCGGGTTGTCACGCCTGATCGGTTAACCGATATGCGTTTCCGTTACGTGGTCGAAACCACCGGAAGTCAGCATGTGATCCGCGCTATGCTTGGCAATATTGCCGGGGCGAGTCGTGTCGCGCTTGTCGGGATCGGCATGCCCGCCGGGATCATTGATCCGGTGCATCTCGTCGAACGTGAAATCGCCGTCATGGGCTGCCACGCCTTTGGCAATGAGTTGGAAGAGATCCGCGATCTTCTGCCGGAACTCAGCCCCCGGCTCGATCCGTTCATTGCCGCGCAGATCCCGCTTGAAGACGTGCCAAATGCCTATACCCGTCTTGCAGCCGGCAACGCGGACGGCATCAAGACGATTATCATCTGTGGGAACAACCATGCCGATTGATCCGCCCCCTGCATCTCGCCCTTCCGCATCCCGCACCGCCGCAATTCGCGAGACGGCCCGCAAGGATGTCACCCGTGCCGAGACCATGCTGACCGATTTCATATCGACGATTTTCGACATTCCGGTATCGGGATTGCAGATCAATCTGGATCAATATTCCCTTAATTCCCTGAACGGGTTCTTCGCGTCCGACGGACAGGAATTCTTTTTTAAATTCCATCAGGAGGAAGGCGAAGAGGAAATGACCGGTGAATATTACCGCGCGGATATTCTGTCGCGCGCCGGTCTTCCCGTGGATCAGCCGGTTTTCCTTTCGACGCTTCCCGGCGAACAATTGCTGGTTTACAGACGCCGTTCCGACCCGCGCTTTTCCGACATCCTCTTTGCGCTTGATCAATCCGATGACGAAACCGCCATCGATCTGGCGGTTCAGGCCGAAAAGTCACTGAACGACAGTATCCTGCGGGTTGCAAAAGCCACTCTGACCCCGGTCACGCCGGATCAGGCCGCGGCCGAGCCGATCCACCGCCTGTTCCACGAACGCCTGATCGATCCGCGGGACGGCCGATATCCGGGCGGGCGTCTTGCCTCTTTCTATATCGGCAAGAAATTCCGTTTTCCCGGGCAGGTCGAGCTCGGATGGGATCAGATCAGCCGGGCGCGACCGGTGATTAACGGTGTCGCGTATCGCCGAAGCCTGTCCGAAATGTTCGATCTTGCCTATGAACGCTATGCGCCCCGAAACATGGGTGATGCGGGCGGCATCGTCGCGCATGGCGATGCGCATAACGCGAATATCTGGTACGAAAACGGTGATAACGGCCCTTCACTGGCCTTCTTCGATCCTGCCTTCGCGGGCGACAAGGTTCCCTCGCTTCTGGCCGAGGTGAAATCAACCTTCCACAATATCTTCGCACATCCGTTCTGGCTTTATAATCCCGAGATGGCCCAGCAACGATACCAGGCTTCGGTTCAGTATCGGGACGACATGCTGTGCATCGATACCGATTGGCAGCCAAGCCGGGTGCGTCTTCGCCTGCTGGACGCCAAGGCCATGTATTTCTGGAAACCGTGGCTCAGGACATTATCCGACAAAGGCATGCTGCCCGACGATTGGCAGGACGTGATCCGAATCGGCCTGTTCCTGTCGCCGACTCTGGTGATGAGTCTTGTCGCGGGGCCAGACGGTGACCGGCACAATCCCCTGTCATCCGCAATCGGTCTGTCCGTCGCACTTGCGGCAGGCTCGAATCCGATTTCGGGAAGCGATCTCTTCACCTCGTTTTTCCAGAAAATAACCCCCTGATATATAAACCTTCAAAGGTTCACATCCGGCAGCTTTCGGTCGAGAGCCCCAAGAAAGAAAATCACTCGATTGACTAGTATGGAAGTATGGAATATAGGCGGAGGAGGAGAAAATCATGGATCAGATCCGCATCAATGTTTCGGGAAACTCGACCGCGCAGCAGGTCTATAACTGGCTGCACGGGCTGATTTTGCGGGGCGTTCTGGAGCCGGGCGCACGTCTTAGCGAAACCGAGATCGCCCAGCAGGCAGGCGTCAGCCGACAGCCCGTGCGCGAAGCGTTCATCCGCCTGACCGCGACCGGACTGGCCGAGGTACGGCCGCAACGCGGCACCTTCATTGGACGGATCTCGGTCAAGGCGGTGTTATCCGCCCGGCTGATCCGCGAAGCCGTGGAAAGCGACCTGATCCGCATGCTTTCGGCAAATGCTGGCACGGACGTGCTGAACCGGCTGGAACAGCAGCTTGTTGCGCAGCGCAAAGCAAGCAAGGCGCAGGATGTCGAGACATTCATCACTCTGGACGACCAGTTCCACCACGATCTCGCGGTAGCCGCCGGACATGGCGATGTCTGGGACGTGCTGGAGGGTCTGAAATCGCAGATGAACCGGCTGCGCCATATCACGGCGCGAGTCTTTGACCATCAGAAACTGATCGAACAGCACGAGGCTATTGTCGAAAGCCTGCATCGCGGTGATGGCGAGGCCGCCGAACAGGCCATGCGAAGCCACCTGCGCGAGGTATTGAACGACCTGCCCGCGATCACGAAAGCCAAACCCGAATTCTTTACGGACTGACTATCAGGAGGAGCAATCATGAAACTGAATCGTCGTCATTTTACCGCATTGGCCGGTGCCAGCCTGCTGGCCACTCCGGCAATCCACGCCGCGCATGGCGCCGAAGTCACGTTGAAACTGGGCCATCTGGCGAATGAGGAGAACAGCTGGCACAAGGCATCGCTGAAATTCGGCGAAGAACTCTCTAAGCTGACCGATGGCCGCATCGAGCTGCAGGTGTTCCCGAATGAATCGCTTGGCAAGGAGATCGACCTGATCAACGGCATGCAGCTTGGCACCGCCGATATGACCATCACCGGCGAAAGCCTTCAGAACTGGTCGCCCATGGCGGCATTGCTGGCGCTTCCCTATGCCTATGACTCGCTGGAACATATGGATGAGGTTGCCTCGGGCGATATCGGAACGCAGATCCGCGAAGATATTCTGGCCAAAGCCCAGATCCGTCCGATCGCCTATTTCGCGCGCGGTCCGCGCAACCTGACCTCGAATCGTGAAATCGTGACGCCTGACGATCTGGACGGGTTGAAGCTGCGGGTGCCGAACGTGCCCCTTTTCGTCAAGACATGGGAAGCGCTTGGTGCCCGGCCCACGCCGATGGCCTTCGGCGAGGTGTTCACCTCGCTGCAGAACGGCACGCTCGACGCACAGGAGAACCCGCTTGCACTGATCGAGTCGGCGAATATCAACGAGGTGCAGAAATTCGTCAACAAGACCGAACATGTCCGTTCATGGATTTATCTGACCATCTCCGAGATGACATGGGGCCGGCTATCCGCCGAGGATCAAGAGGCCGTGACACAGGCCGCCGAAACCGCGCAGACTCTGGAGCGCGAGTTGTTCCTTGAAGATGAAGAGCGTCTTGCCACCAGCCTGCAGGAGAAGGGCATGACATTCGTCGACAGCGACACGGCCGCCTTCGCCGCCAAGTCGAAGGATGCGGTGCTTGCCAATGTCGGAGAAGAGATCAAACCGATGGTGGAAGAGTTTTTCGCCGCTCAGGGCTGATTTTCGAAAACGGGATACTGCCGACGCCGGTTGGTTCCTGAACCGGCGGCCCGGCTGCCCCGGGGTATTTGGGTGAAGAAGATGCAGGCCGGATCAGGTGCCGCACCATGATCGCAAAAGGTGACACATGAACAGGTTAAGCCAACATATACGAACGCTTTTGCGGGTCGGAACAGGGATTTCCTTTCTGGTCCTGATCATCGCGGTCGCCATTCAGGTATCCGCGCGCAATTTCGGCACATCGCCGGTCTGGACCGAGGAACTGGCGCGATACGCCCTGCTGTATCTTGCCGGTTTCGGAACCGGGCTTGCGCTGCTGACGGGCGATCTGGTCAATGTCGATCTGGTCAGTGAAAGCCTTCCGGGGCGGTTTCCGTGGTTGCTGCGGCTCATATCGACGTTGCTGGTTCTGCCCTTCTGCCTGCTGCTTGTTCTGCCGGCCTGGAAATTCACGAGTATCGGCGCGATGCAGACCTCACCCGCAATGGGAGTGCCGATGAATTACGTGCATGGCAGCATATTGCTGCTGCTGGTCGTGCTGGCTTTCGCTGCTCTGGCCCGCTGCATCGAGATGCTGACCGGCGCAAGCGACGGCCGACCTGAAAACCTGTCTGGAGAAATCGAATGAGCCTGGCGATTCTTGGCCTTGTGTTTGTCTTGGGCCTGCTGATCGGGATACCGGTGGCGGTGACGCTTGGGTTGTCTTCGATGGCCTATCTGCTGGTGAACGGCATGCCTCTGGTGGTCATCCCACAGAAAATGTTCGCGGGCATGGACAGCTTCGTCCTGCTGTGCATTCCCGGCTTTATCCTTGCGGGAAACCTGATGAACGGGGGCGGGATTACCGGGCGGATCATCCGCTTCGCGCAGGCCATGGTCGGCTGGATTCGGGGCGGGCTGGCGCAAACCAATGTCGCCTCGTCGATGCTGTTCGGGGGCATTTCGGGCACGGCGGTCGCCGATGCCGCCTCGATCGGGGGGATGATGATTCCCGGCATGAAAAGGGCTGGCTATCCGGGCGATTTCTCGGCTGCGGTCACGGCGGCATCCAGCACGGTGGGTCCGATCATTCCGCCCTCGGTGCCGATGATCATCGTCGGTTCACTATCCGGGATCTCGGTTGGGAAGATGTTCATCGCGGGGGCAATACCCGGTTTGCTGCTGGGCGGCACGATGATGGTAACGACCTGGATCATCGCGGTTCGGCGCGATTTCCCCCGACAGGCATGGCAAGGCTGGCGCGAGCTTTGGCTGGCCTTTCTGGGGGCATTCTGGGCCTTGGCAATGACCGCACTGATCGTCGGCGGGATGCTGTCGGGCTATGTCACGCCGACCGAGACTGCCGTCGTCGCCTCGCTTTACGCGGTGGTTGTGGGAATGTTCATTTACCGCGAGTTGCCGCTGCGCAAGATCCCTGGCATCCTGATCGACAGCGCCGTCGGATCAGCGGGCATCCTTGCCCTTGTCGGCACCGCCAATGTCTTCGGTTGGATTCTGGTCAGCGAACAGATCCCGCAGATGATTGCCGGAGCGGTCCTGTCGGTCACCGATAACAAGCTTCTCGTGATCCTGCTGATCAATATCGTGCTGCTGCTCGTCGGCATGTTCATGGAGACGATCGCCGCATTGATCATCCTTTTCGTACCGCTACTGACATTAGCACAGGGCGTCGGGGTGGATCCGCTGCATTTTGCGGTCTTTATGGTGCTGAACCTGATGATCGGGCTGACCACGCCCCCGGTCGGGGTCTGCCTGTTTATCTGCGCCAATATCGCCCGGCTTCCGCTTGCCCCTGTCATCCGGGCGCTGCTACCTTATCTGGCGACGAATATCATCGTGCTGCTGCTGGTTTCCTATATCCCGGCGATCAGCACCTGGCTGCCCTCACTGATGGACTGAAGCAATATGACCGACTACGCCTGCCGCCTTCATGCGGCCCATGATCTGCGCGTCGAACAGGCTCCGGAAATCGCGCCGTCCGAGGGAGCGGCGATCATCCGTGTCGCGCGCGGCGGGATCTGCGGATCGGATCTGCATTATTATCACCATGGCGGATTTGGTGCCGTGCGCGTGCGCGAGCCGATCATTCTGGGACATGAAGCCGCAGGAGTGGTCGAATCCGCGCCCGAAGGCTCGGGCCTTGCGCCCGGGCAGCTGGTGGCGCTGTCGCCCTCGCGCTCCTGCGGGACATGCGCGTTCTGCCGGGCGGGCCAGGAGCGGCATTGTCTGGAGATGCGCTTCAGCGGTTCGGCCATGCGGCTGCCGCATGAGGATGGGCTGTTCCGTAGCCGGCTCGCCCATCCCGCAACGCAATGCCTGCCCCTGCCTGAAAACATCACCGCGGCGGCGGCGGCGGGGGCCGAGCCGCTGGCCGTCTGTCTTCACGCCTTGTCTGTCGCGCCTTCGCTTGAAGGGCGGCGGGTCCTGATCACCGGCGCGGGACCGATCGGCGCGATCTGCACCGCGCTGGCCCGGCTGCGCGGCGCGGCAGAGATCATCGTGACCGATGTGCAGGATTTTACGCTGGGTATCGCGGAAAAGCTGGGCGCGGACCGGGTGGTCAATGTCGCCGAGACATCTGACGGGTTACAGGATTACGGCACCGGCAAGGGCCGGATCGATGTGGTTCTGGAATGTTCGGCCAATCAGCATGCCATTGCGCAGGCCGTCGCCCTGCTGCGGCCACAGGGCACGATGGTGCAGATCGGCGTGGGCGGGGATACACCCCTTCCGCTGAACCTGATTGTCAGCAAAGAGTTGCGTCTTGTCGGAACGCATCGCTTCGACAGGGAATTCGCCGATGCCGTGCGCATGATTGGCGCGGGCGAGATCGACCTGTCGCCGATCGTGACGCAGGTGCTGCCCGCACAGGAGGCGGTGCGGGCCTTTGATCTTGCCGGGGACCGCATGCAGGCGGTGAAGGTGCAACTCGATTTCGAAGGTTAAGGCCGGGGGCTTTGCGCCCCCGAACCCCCGCAAGGTATTTCAACAAAGAAGAAGGGCGGCCTGCGGTAGGGTCGCTCAGTCCGCTCAGGAGAACGAGATGAGGCATACATGGCGATGGTTTGGTCCGAAGGATCTGGTTTCGGTCGATGATATGATGCAGGCGGGCGTGCGGGGCGTGGTAACCGCGCTGCATCACGTTCCGACCGGCACGATCTGGACGCCCGAAGAAATCGCGCTGCGGCAGGAGCAGATCTCGGTCATGAAGGACGGCGCGGCTTCCGGCCTGAAATGGGAAGTGGTCGAAAGCCTTCCGGTCAGCGAGGCGATCAAGACGCAAAGCGGCGACTGGCAGGCGCATATATCCAGCTGGATCGCCTCGATGCGGAACCTGCGGGATGCCGGAATCGAGGTGATCTGCTATAATTTCATGCCGGTGCTGGACTGGACCCGCACCGATCTTGCCTGGCGCCGGCCGAATGGCGCGACCTGCATGCGCTTCGATTTCATCGATTTCGCCGCATTCGATATTCACATCCTTCAGCGAAAAGAAGCCGCCGGGGAATTTCCCGAAGAGATCCGCGAAGAGGCCGCCCGCCGTTTCGCAGCAATGAGCGAGGCACGGCGCGCGCAGCTGGCCGAGAATGTGGTCTGCGGCCTGCCCGGCGCGGCAGAGCATTTTTCCTTGCAGGATGTGCGGGATCTTCTGGAAAGCTATGCGCCGGTCACGGATAAGGTCCTGCGCAGGAATTTCCACGATTTTCTGGAACAGGTCGCGCCGGTCGCGCAGGAAATCGGTGTCCGGCTGTGCTGCCATCCCGACGATCCGCCGTTCGGTTTGCTGGGTCTGCCCCGCGTCATGTCGACCGAGGCGGATTATGCCGAGCGCATGGCGGCGGTCGATCTGTCCGCGAACGGGATCACGCTTTGCGCGGGTTCGCTTGGCGCCCGGCCCGATAACGATCTGGTCGGGATGATGGAGCGGTTCGGCGCACGGGTTCATTTCGCGCATCTGCGCAATGTCCGGCGAGACAGCGACGCGATCCGCGGTTCGTTCTTCGAGGATGAGCATCTTGGCGGGCAGACGGATATGGTGGCGCTGGTCGCCTCGATCCTGCGCGAGGAAGAACGGCGGCGGAAGGCGGGGCGCGAGGATGTCCTGATCCCCATCCGGCCGGATCACGGACAGGATATCCTTGACGATCTGGGACGGGGCGGCCAGCCGGGTTATCCCGCGATCGGGCGCCTCAAGGGGCTGGCAGAGCTTCGCGGGGTCGAAATGGCCCTGAGCCATACCGCCATCCGGCAGGGCTGACCCGCTTAGCCAAGCGCGCCCAGCGGACCGGGCAGCCGTTCCTCTGACAGCATCACATTTGCCTCAACCTGCCCAACGCCGGGCAGGGTCATGATGCGGCGGCGCAGGATACGCTCGAAATCGCTGATGTCCCGGGCGATGATCCGCAGGCGGTAATCGAACTGCCCCAGCACATGCTGGACCGTCTGCACCTCGGGGATGGCGGTGACGGCGCGTTCGAATTCATCCAGCGAGGTGCGCCCCTTGGCGGCAAGGCGCACGCCCAGAAAAACCGTCACGCCGAAGCCCAGCGCGGCGTTGTCCACCACCACGCGCCGCCCGGCAAGAATACCCGATTCGCGCAGTTTGCGGATCCGCCGCCATGCCGCCGATTGCCCGATACCGACACTGCGCCCGATCTCGGCCGCGCTTCGGGTCGCGTCTGCCGCCAGAATGCGCAGAATCGCCAGATCGGTCTGGTCCAGCCCGCTCATAGGGCCAATTCCGCGCTGTCTTTGATGGTCGAGACCAGCATCAGGGCATCGCTGTCGGAAACATGCGGCAAGGTCAGGATCCGGTCGCGGTAGATCTGCTGCCAATGCGCCATATCGCGGGCAATCACCGACAGACGCAGATCGACGCTGCCCAGGAATGTCTGGATTTCGGTGACTTCCGGCACCTCGCGCGCGGCGGCGATGAATTCGTCGAATGCGCGGGGATCCGTCTTGTCCAGGGTGAAGCGCAGACTTACCTCGACCTCCCAGCCGAGGGCGCGCCAGTCTACACGGTTCTGAATCGCCGGGATCACGCCCGCCTCGCGCATCCGCTCAAGCCGCCGCCACAGGCTTGCCGTGGTCACGCCCGCCCGCCGGGCCAGAACGGCATTCGGTGCGTCCGGATCGGCAAGCAGATGTCGCAATATGCGCCGATCGCTCATATCGGGCATGAATTTTTCCAATTACTCACCTGTATGGCATGAAAATTATCCAATGATGCCATAATTCGAGAAAAATGAACATCCCTGCCGTTACTCTGGGTCTATAACCCGATCATCAGACAGGAAAGGACCAGATATGCGCGTTTACTATGATCGTGATTGCGATGTGAACCTGATCAAGGACAAGAAGGTGGCGATCCTCGGCTATGGCAGCCAGGGTCATGCCCATGCGCTTAACCTGCGCGACAGCGGCGCCAAGAATGTCGTGATCGCCCTGCGCGAGGGCAGCCCCTCGGCGGCCAAGGCCGAAGCGGAAGGGCTGAAGGTGATGGGCATTGCCGAGGCCGCCGCCTGGTGCGACCTGATCATGTTCACCATGCCGGATGAATTGCAGGCAGAAACCTACCGCAAACATGTCCATGACAATCTGCGCGAAGGTGCTGCGATTGCCTTCGCCCACGGGCTGAATGTGCATTTCGGCCTGATCGAGCCGAAACCGGGCGTCGATGTGATCATGATGGCTCCGAAGGGTCCCGGCCACACGGTACGCGGCGAATATGTCAAGGGCGGCGGCGTTCCCTGCCTTGTTGCCGTGCATAACGATGCCTCTGGCAAAGCCATGGATCTGGGCCTGTCCTATTGCTCGGCCATCGGCGGCGGACGTTCGGGGATTATCGAGACGAATTTCCGCGAGGAATGCGAAACCGATCTGTTCGGTGAACAGGCGGTACTGTGCGGCGGTCTGGTCGAACTGATCCGCATGGGCTTCGAGACGCTGGTCGAAGCCGGGTACGAGCCGGAAATGGCCTATTTCGAATGCCTGCACGAGGTCAAGCTGATCGTCGACCTGATCTATGAGGGCGGCATCGCCAACATGAATTACTCGATCTCGAACACCGCTGAATATGGCGAATATGTCAGCGGCCCGCGCATCCTGCCCTATGATGAGACCAAGGCGCGGATGAAGGCGGTACTGCGTGATATCCAGTCCGGCAAATTCGTCCGCGATTTCATGCAGGAAAACGCCGTCGGGCAGCCGATGTTCAAGGCGACGCGCCGTATCAATGACGAGCATCAGATCGAACAGGTCGGCGCGAAACTGCGTGAAATGATGCCCTGGATCAGCAAGGGCAAGATGGTTGACCGCAGCCGCAACTGATCATGGAAAAGGGGGCTTCGGCCCCCTTTTTTCTGGCAGTCAGATAAAACGTTAACCGCCCGCCACTACCAGCGAAGCAGCCGTCTGCCCGCAATCGCACCGATCGCGCCGACGATCAGTATCCCCAGACTGTACCAGACCAGAAAGAACAGCGGCGCATCTTCATTGCAATGCAGGGCATAGATAGCCGCAGCGAATCCCCCCACCGCCAGACCTGTGCAGGCCCCGCTCAGCCCGGGTGCAGGGCTTGCCCCGTCCCGCAGCACCCAAAGCGCAGTCCCCAGGGGCAGAATCGAAATGCCGATAATCGAGGTCAGGCAAACGACGCGCGAATTGCCCCGAATACCCGGCATAAGCTGGTCAGCGGGGGTTCCCATGATCGACAACAGCAGCCACAGCGCCGCCGCCGCTCCGACCGCAGCCGCGGTCCACAGAATGGGAACCCGCAAGGTGACCGGGCGGGTCAATGCCATCGCGGCAAGCAGCGCCGGTATCGCGCTTCCCAGCGGCAGCACCCATTTCATCGCTGTGACCGGAGTGGACATGGCTTGCAGCAGATCTTCACGAATGCCCAATATCAGCAGCGCAATAGCCGCCGCCGCCATTAGCCACAGCCCCGCCATTCCCAGAATACGCGGCGCGATCGGGCGCGGTGGCGTATCATCAAAGGCAAGCACAGGGATCAGTTGATCGGTTCTCATAGCCCTTCCTCCCGGCGGATGGCGGCAAGACGTTTCAACGCGCGATGCAGCGCCACGCGCAGCGCCCCCGGGGCAAGTCCAAGACGGCGGCCACATTCATCATTTCCGTGCCCATCCAGCGCAAGACAGCGCAGCAATGCCGCGTCGCGTTCCGGAAGGCGATCGATCAGCGTTTCGGCGTCACGGCTTTCCATCGGATCGGTTTCGGGTTCCGCCTGAGGCAGATCCGCGAATGCGTCGACCGGCATCGAGATTTCCCGGCCATTCCGCCGAAAGGCGTCGATCACCTTGTGCCGTGTGATCGCATAAACCCATGGGCGTAGCGGCAATTCGGGATTCCAGGTCCCCCGCTTCAGATGAATCGCCATCAATGTATCCTGCACGACATCCTCACACCAATCACTTCCCATGCCGGAGGCACGCGAACGAACAATCCCGCGCAATACCGGCGCCATTTCCGCCAACAGCCGCCGATAGGCCGCGGCATCACCATGCAGGGCCGCCCGCATCAATTCCGACCAGTCGGATTTATGTGCCGACACGGTTTTTTCGTCCTGCATCTCTCAAACCTAACTTACGTTACCTGCACCAATATCGTTACGCATGATGTCACGAAAACGGCCGCACTCACAAACAGGTGATATCGCTTGGCCGGCTTCCGACCGCGGATCGTGCCGGATTACCGGGCATTCCGCCGCGCCAGCTTGACCGATTTCTGCACTAAAAGCTTGCGGCGCAAAGGCGACAGGTGATCGACGTAAAGCCGCCCGTTCAGATGGTCGATCTGATGCTGTACGCTGGTCGCCCAGAGCCCGATGAAATCCCGCTCTTCCGTTTCCCCGGTATCGTTCATGAAACGCACCGTAACCGCCCGGGGCCGCTCGATCCGGGCGAAAACGCCGGGCAGGTTCGGGCTGGCCTCGTCGTGGCTGCGCAGCTTCACGCTGGCATGCAGGATCTCGGGATTGGCCATCCGCACCGCTTCCCGACGGGTCTGCGACGCGTCCACAACCGCAAGCCGCAGCATGATCCCGATCTGGGGCGCGGCCAGCCCGACTCCGGGCATTGCCTCCATCGTCTCGATCATGTCGTCCCAGATCATCCGCACCGTCTCGGTCACCGCCTCGACCGGCTCGGCCGGGATATGCAGGCGGCGATCCGAATATGGCAGGAAAGCCCGGACTGTCATCCACCGCACCTGTCATCAGCCGGAAGCCCGATCTGCTTTTCTTTCATCCCGATATCCCGGGACGTGGGGCAAGGCCCTGGCCGCCGCAGAGCGCAGTTCCGACGCATCCCCGCGGAACCCCCATCCTTAGCCACGCACCCGTTCCCGCTTGAGCTTGACCATCTTGCGGGTGATCATCTGCCGCTTGATCGCCGAGAGATAATCGATGAACAGTACCCCGTTCAGGTGATCCAGCTCATGCTGGGCGCAGGTCGCCCACAGCCCGTCGAACTCCTGTTCGTGGCTCTTTCCGTCCAGCCCGAGCCAGCGCATCTTCACCTGCGCGGGGCGGGTTACCTCGGCATATTGTTCGGGAATCGACAGGCAACCCTCTTCATGGACATTCTTTTCCTCGGATTCCCATGTCACCTCGGGATTGATCAGCACCATCGGCTGCCGCTCGGCCTCGGGGTCGCGATTGGCATCCATGACGAACATCCGTTGCAGCACGCCGATCTGCGGCGCGGCAAGTCCGATGCCCGGCGCTTCATACATCGTGGCAAGCATATCGCTGGCCAGCGCCTCGATCTCGGGCGTGACGCGGGCAATGGGTTCCGCAAGCTTTTTCAGCCGCGGATCGGGATGGATCAGGATCGGTCTCAATATCGTCATGGCCTTGCATTTAGGGCAAGGCTTCACCTTCCGCAACAAGCAGCGTATGCATGGCACAAAACGCGATATCAAGGGAGCCCGCCATGACACGACCCGATTTCGACGAGGTGATAGACCGCATCGGCACGCATTGCTCGAAATGGGACGATATGGAGGCGCATTATGGCGTCGCCCCGGGCGAAGGCGGCTTGGCGATGTGGGTGGCGGATATGGATTTCCGGCCGCCAGCCGCCGTCCAGCGCGCCGTCGAAGCAACCGCTACGCATGGCATCTATGGTTATCCCGGCGCGAATGCTCCCTATCTCGAAGCGATCCGGTGGTGGATGGCGAACCGCCACGATTGGCAGATCGAGACCAACTGGATCCTGACCTGCGCCGGGCTGGTCAATGGCGTGGCCATGGCGCTGGATGCCTATACCGCCCCGGGCGACGGCGTCATCGTCATGAGCCCCGTCTATCACGCCTTTGGCCGCGTGGTCCGGGCCAGCGGGCGCGAATTGGTGGAACTGCCGCTGGCGCAGGAAAACGGCCAGTACCGGATGGACTGGAGCCGCTGGGAAACCATGCTCAGCGGCAATGAAAAACTGCTGATCCTGTGTTCGCCTCATAATCCCGGCGGCCGCGTCTGGAGCGAAGAAGAACTGCGCGAGGTCGCCGATTTCTGTACCCGCCACGACCTGATTCTGCTTTCCGACGATATCCATTGTGATCTGGTCATGCCGGGACATCGCCACCGCATGATTGCCGCCCTCATTCCCGAGATCCGCGACCGGCTGGTGACACTGACCGCCGCAACCAAAAGCTTCAATATCGCCGGTGCCCATATCGGCAACGCGATCATCGCCGATGACGATCTGCGCGGCAAATTCAAGGGCGCCCTGATGGCGCGCGGTATCTCTCCGGGCTTGTTCGGCATGGATATGGTCACCGCAGCCTATTCGCCCGAGGGCGCGGAATGGGTGGATGCCCTGACCGCCTATCTCGACGGCAATCGCCGGGTTTTCGATGACGGGGTGAACGCCATTCCCGGCCTGTGCTCGATGCCCTTGCAGGCGACCTATCTGTCATGGGTCGATTTTTCGGGCACCGGGATGAGCACCGCCGAATTCACCGCCCGCGTTCAGAACTCTGCCCGTATCGCTGCCAATCACGGCACGAGCTTCGGTCAGGGGGGCGAAAATTTCCTGCGTTTCAACATCGCCACGCCGCGTGCCCGCGTGACGCAGGCCGTCAAACAATTGCAGGACGCCTTCTCCGATCTGCAATGAACCTGCTGGCGCGCCTCTTCTCGGGGCTGACGCTGATCGCGGTGATCTTCGGGATATGGGCGATATTGCTGCCGCAGCGCCCAGGCCCGACCGACCGGGTCGCGCCGCAGGAAACCGCGTTGAACGGACCCGTCACCCGTATCCTGATCGAGAAATCCGCCCGCCGCATGACGGTTTTCCGGGACGATGCGGCGCTAAAGACCTATCGTATCGCGCTCGGCTTCGCACCCGAAGGCGACAAGCGCCGTGAGGGCGACGGCAAGACGCCCGAGGGGATTTTCCGCATCGATCGCCTGAACAGGCAAAGCGCTTATCACCTGTCGCTGGGGATCGATTATCCGCAAACCGGACACCGCACCCGCGCCGCCGCCAAGGGTCTTGATCCCGGCGGCGACATCTTCATTCACGGACAGCCGAACCAGTTGCCAGAGGGCATCACCCTGCCGGGTGACTGGACCGCCGGATGCATCGCCATCTCGAACATCGAAATCGCCGAACTTTTCGCGGCGGCATCCGTCGGCACCAGGGTCGAGATCCGGCCCTGACCGGTCTCAGGTTGACGCAACCGCGAATTCCGTCATCATGCCCATTTCCAGATGCGGCATATGATGGCAGTGCAGCATCCAGCGCGCGGCCTCGCCCGCATCCAGCGCAACCGTCACCATCGCCATCGGCGGCACATAAACCGTGTCGCGCCTTGCGCCACTGATCCGCTGCCCGTTGATATCCACCACCTGAAAGACATGTCCATGCAGATGCATCGGATGCCCCATCATCGACATATTGTGGAACGTGACCTCGACGCGTTCACCGGATTGCGCCTCGACCGGGATATGCTCGCCCCAGGTCTTGCCCGAGATGGTCCAGCGATATGGCTGCATCGAACCGCCAAGCATCAGCATATGACTGCGCTGCACATCGCGGGTGGGTAACGGCGCAAGTGCGGCCAGCCGTGTTTCCTGGGCAAGATCGACGTCAAAGGCCGGCGCGGCCTCTGACGCCAGAATATCCAGCTTCGTCACCCGGGCTTCGCTTGTGGCAAGGATCAGCCCGGTACGCTCGCGCGCGCCTTCCCGCAACGCAAGAACCGGCCAGACTCCGGCGCCGGACAGATCAAGATCAAGATCCAGCCGCTGTCCCATGGCAAGGCCGAACCGCGACCCAGTGACAGGTTCAACCGCATGACCATCCACCGCGATCAGCGATGCCTCGACCTTACCGGTATCGATCCAGAAAACCGTCGCGGCCGAAGCGTTTATCACGCGCAGGCGCACCCGCCCGTCACGCTCGACCCGCACCACCTCCGGATCGGACAAGGTGCGGTCATTCGCAAGATAGGCATCCCATTCGTAATCATTCAGATCCATATCCTGCATGTTCATCCCCTGCATGGGCATGTCATGTTCTTCTTTCGCCGCCGTCCCGGGCATCTCCATCCCGCCGTGGTCCATACCGGACATCGGCGGCTTCCGCTCCGTCGCATGGCCGCCATGATGGCCGTTGCTCTGGGCATGACCGCCCGCGATCTCCTCAAGCACCTCTGCCGGTGATTTGAAGGCGAAGTCATGCAGGAACATCACCACTTCCTGACGATCCGCGGCAAGATCCTCTTCGCTGCGCACGATCAGCGGCGCGGCAAGAAGCCTCATTTCCTGCATGGGGATATGCGCATGCATCCAGAAAGTTCCCGGAAGCGTGGCATAATCATAACTTCGGGTTTCGCCGGGCTTCAATGCGGGCATCGGCATATCGGGGACGCCGTCCTGCTTATTCGGGGGGATTTGGCCGTGCCAGTGAATCAGGGTCGGATCGGGCAGATCATTCGTCAGATCGACCCTGAATCTCTGTCCGGGATCAAGCGTCAACCCCTGCCCCGAGGGACCTTCAAGGCCCCAGACCGTCGCGGCCCGGCCATTTATGTCAAGCACCCGGCTGGTGGCAACAAGGCGCGTCGCGGGGCCCGTCTTGGGTGTCTGCCCCATGCCGATGCGCGGAAATTGTGCAGCCGCAGTGGCTGCAACACTCGCGGCAAGCAAGCCGCGTCTGGTAAAATAGGTCATATCTGTCTCCGATAGAAACGGGAAACTCGGTTCCCGTCTGAAAATCCTGGGAAATACACGTCACAGGGGACGCGAGGTTTCAAAGAGACAGGGGTTTCGGCGGCGGATCGCTGACCGGCAAAGACAGCCCGCGCGCAACCGTCGCCGGCGGAAAATCATGAATTCCTGCCGCAAGCTCCGCGACGGGAACGGCCTCGTCAGCCGTCAATCCCGGGCAATTCCACATGCAACAGCTGCTGCTGGTCGGGCACTTGATTCGATGAGAGTTATGATCGCTTATCGAATCACGTGCCCCGTCATCGCTGGCGACATGATCATGGGTCGTAATCGACTGACCCGACATCTCGGGCATTATATCCTGTTGCACCTGTGCGAAAGACATATCTGCGGAATGCACCGCAACCTGAAGCGGTGCAAAGCCAAGCAACAGAAAAAACATGATCGAAAAAATCTTCCGCCACATGCGGAACAGATAACCCCACCCAATCTCTTTGCCAAGAGCGGCAGCCTGCCGTTCAGCCCCGCGCATGGCCGGGATCATATTCGCCGCGTTGCAATTCGCCCGCCCTGCCCGCATATAGGGGGCGCAAAGCGAACAAGCCCGGAGCATATTGCGCATGGTCTATCTCGATTTCGAAAAACCGCTGGCCGATGTAGAGGGCAAGGCCGAAGAACTTCGCGTCATGGCCCGGAAATCGGAAGATGCTGTGGATGTCGAAAAAGAGGCGGCCGCGCTGGACAAGAAAGCCGGCGATTTGCTGAAAGATCTGTACAAGAATCTGGATCCATGGCGCAAAACGCAGGTTGCCCGGCATCCCGACCGGCCGCATTGCCGCAATTATATCGAGATGCTGTTCACCGAATTCACACCGCTGGCCGGTGACCGCGCATTCGGCGACGACCATGCCGTAATGGGCGGCCTCGCGCGTTTCAACGATGCCCCATGCGTGGTGATCGGCCACGAAAAAGGCCATGATACGCAATCACGCATCCATCACAATTTCGGCATGGCGCGGCCGGAAGGTTATCGCAAGGCGATCCGCCTGATGGATCTGGCCCATCGCTTCGGCCTGCCGGTCATCACCATCGTCGACACGCCCGGCGCCTATCCCGGCAAGGGCGCGGAAGAACGCGGCCAGTCCGAAGCCATTGCCCGCTGCACGCAGAAATGCCTTGAAATCGGCGTCCCACTGGTCAGCGTCATCATAGGCGAAGGCGGCTCGGGCGGGGCGGTAGCATTCGCGACCGCCAACCGGATCGCCATGCTGGAACATTCGATCTACTCGGTCATCTCGCCAGAGGGCTGCGCGTCGATCCTGTGGAAGGATGCCGAGAAGATGCGCGATGCAGCGACGGCGCTGCGCCTGACCGCACAGGATCTGAAGAAACTCGAAGTGATCGACAGGATCATCTCTGAACCTCTGGGCGGCGCTCAACGCGACCCCGGCGCCGCGATCGGGGCGGTCGGTAGCGGCATTCAGGCCATGCTCGAAGAGCTTGCGGGCAAGAAACCGGCGGAACTGATTAGTGATCGGCGGCAGAAATTCCTGTCGATGGGTTCGAAATCGCTGGCATAAGGATGCCGGCGAAGCTGCCCTGAACGGCTCCAGACAAAAATCGCAGAGGTTTCCCGCAGGATTTGTTATACTCTTCCCACCGGGAGGAGAATCATGACCAGTCGAAGCCACGCCGATATTGTGGCCGAGCAATCGCGATCCAATTCTGCGACATCCGCCCTTGCCGCGTCATGGCGGCGGTCGATGATGAAACATGGCCTGGATCCGGCCGACAGGCACCGGCCGGAACGGTTGTCATGTTCCGAACTCGCCATCCGCCGTCAGTCCATGGAACATTTCCTGAATGTCGCCGGCCCGCAGATCGACCAGCTTTACAATCTCGTTTGTCTCTCGGGCTGCAACGTCCTGCTGACCGATGCCGATGGCGTCGTATTGGATCAGCGGGTGAATGACGCGGATGCGACCCAGTTCCGGGAATGGGGATTGTGGCAGGGTGTCGACTGGTCCGAAGCGGTTCAGGGAACCAATGGCATCGGCACATGCCTTGTCGAGGAGCGGCAGGTCACGATTCACCGGAACGAACATTTTCATACCAGAAACACCGCCATGTCCTGCATGGACGCACCGATCTGGGGGCCGGATGGCCGCCTGCTTGCGGCGCTGGATGTCAGCTCTGCCCGCGCGGACCAAACCGAGCGTTATAACCGGCTGATCTCGGCGCAGGTCGCCCAGACCGCGCGCGCGATCGAGGCGATCTTCTTCCGCGCCAGCTTCCCCGACGCGCGGATCGTGGTGGCATCCGGCGACGGGATATCCGGTGACGGCACGGGCGCGGCCACACTTCTGGCGGTGGACAAGGACGATCTTGCCATCGGCGCTACCCGTGCGGCCCGGCGGGCATTGGGGCTTGAACGGGAAGGCGCGATCCGCCCCCGCCCCGCCGCCGATTTGCTGGGGCGCGAGGATGAGCTGTCCGGTTTCGACAAGGCAGAACGCGCCGCGGTTGCCCGCGCATTGGCGCGCGCGGATGGCAATGTCTCGGCGGCGGCCCGTGCGCTTGGGATCGGCCGCGCGACCATGTACCGGCGCATGGCCCGGCTGGAACTGGGCGAAAAATAACCACGACTGTCTCACTGGTGAGACAACTCGGGACAGTGTCACCGCGCGGGCGATTGCCTGAGGCCCCTGCTTCTCCAATCCTGCCCGCATACCCGGATGGGGAGTCCGGGATGTGTCAAAGGAGGACGACAATGCCAAACGATCAGACGCATGAATTCAAGGGCGTGGGCGTGATGCCCTTCGCCAAGCGCTATGACAATTTCATCGGCGGGAAATGGGCCGCGCCGAAATCGGGCAAGTATTTCGTCAACACCACCCCGATCACCGGCGGTGAAATCGGCGAAATCGCCCGCTCGAACGCCGATGATATCGAGGCCGCGCTGGACGCGGCCCATGCCGCCAAGGACAAATGGGGCCGCACCGCCCCGGCCGAACGCTCCGCCGTGCTGCTGAAGATCGCCGACCGGATGGAGCAGAATCTCGATCTGCTGGCCACCGCCGAGACATGGGATAACGGCAAGCCTATCCGCGAGACAATGGCCGCCGACCTGCCGCTTGCCATCGATCATTTCCGCTATTTCGCCGGTGTTCTGCGCGCACAGGAAGGCGCCCTGTCCGAGATCGACGACGATACCGTTGCCTATCACTTCCACGAGCCGCTGGGCGTGGTCGGCCAGATCATCCCGTGGAACTTTCCGCTGCTGATGGCCTGCTGGAAACTGGCTCCGGCACTGGCGGCGGGGAACTGCGTAGTGCTGAAGCCGGCCGAACAGACCCCGGCGGGCATCATGGTCTGGGCTGACCTGATCGGTGATCTGCTGCCTCCGGGCGTGCTGAACATCGTCAACGGCTTCGGGCTGGAGGCCGGCAAGCCGCTGGCATCGAACCCCCGCATCGCCAAGATCGCCTTTACCGGCGAGACGACGACGGGCCGTCTGATCATGCAATATGCCAGCGAAAACCTGATCCCGGTGACGCTGGAACTTGGCGGCAAATCGCCGAACATCTTCTTTGACGACGTGGCACGCGAGGATGACGATTTCTTCGACAAGGCAATCGAGGGTTTCGTGATGTTCGCTCTCAATCAGGGCGAAGTCTGCACCTGTCCGTCACGCGCCCTGATCCATGAATCGATCTATGATAAATTCATGGACCGCGCCCTTGCCCGGGTGAAGGCCATCAAACAGGGGGACCCGCGCGAGGCGGATACGATGATCGGCGCGCAGGCCAGTTCCGAGCAGAAGGAAAAGATCCTCAGCTATTTCGACATCGGCCGTCAGGAAGGCGCCGAAGTGCTGACCGGAGGCAAGGCCGCCGATCTGGGCGGCGATCTGAGCTCTGGTTATTACATCGAGCCGACGGTCCTGAAGGGCAATAACAAGATGCGGGTTTTCCAGGAGGAAATCTTCGGCCCGGTCGTGTCGGTAACCACCTTCAAGGATCACGAAGAGGCCCTGTCCATCGCCAATGATACGCTTTACGGGCTTGGTTCCGGCGTCTGGAGCCGCGATGCCAATACCTGCTATCGCTTTGGCCGCGCGATCAAGGCGGGCCGCGTCTGGACCAATTGTTATCACGCCTATCCCGCGCATGCGGCATTCGGCGGCTACAAGCAGTCGGGTATCGGGCGGGAAACGCATAAGATGATGCTGGATCACTATCAGCAGACCAAGAACATGCTGGTCAGCTACAGCCCCAAGAAACTGGGCTTCTTCTGAGAACCATGGCGGGGGCTTGCGCAGCCCCCGCACCCCCTGCGAGATATTTGTACAAAGAAGAAGAAGAAGAAGAAAGACAGCGGGCTTCTTCTTTGCATAAATACCTGAAAACCTGTTCGCACCAGCGAACCGAGCGTGGAGAAGGAGGCGCAAGATGTCCACAGTCACTGCCACATCCGAGGCGCTTCAGCTGATTGATGAGATCGTGGCGGATCACGGCCCCGTGCTGTTTCATCAGTCCGGAGGATGCTGCGACGGGTCTTCCCCGATGTGTTATCCGCAGGGTGAATTCAAGGTCAGCGAACGCGATGTGAAACTGGGCGAAATCGGAGGGGCGCCGTTCTATATCTCGGCCAGCCAGTACGAGGCCTGGAAACATACCGATCTGATCATTGACGTCGTGCCAGGGCGGGGCGGGATGTTCAGCCTTGATAACGGGCGGGAGAAACGGTTCCTTACCCGCTCGGAGATTTGCTCGATCTGAATGATTGTGATGCTGCCGGGTTATGCCTATAAGCGGGACGTTCCAACGGAGGTCCGGGCATGGCGCATAATGTATTTATCGACGGCGAAGCCGGCACGACGGGTTTGCAAATCCGCGAAAGGCTGGAAGCGCGCGACGATATCCGCCTGATCCAGATCGATCCCGCCCGCAGGAAAGAGCCTGATGCGCGGCGCGAAGCCTTTGCCGCGGCAGATGTGGCGATTCTGTGCCTGCCGGACGATGCGGCGCGCGAAGCCGTCAGGCTGTGCTCTGATCTGGATACACGGCTGATCGATGCCTCGACCGCGCATCGCGTGGATCCTGACTGGGTGTTCGGCTTTCCCGAGCTGGCCCCTGGGAACCGCACGCGGATCGCACAGGCCCGTTTGGTCAGCAATCCCGGTTGCTATTCCACCGGCTCGATCGCGATCATCGCGCCGCTGGTCGCGGCGGGATTGATCCCGGCGGACGAAGCGGTCTCGATCAACGCCGTTTCGGGATATACGGGCGGCGGCAAAAGCCTGATCGCGGAATATGAACGCGGCGAGGCTCCGGCGCATTTCATCTATGGGCTGACGCAGGTCCACAAGCATCTTCCGGAGATCATGCATTGGGGCGGGCTGACTGTGCAGCCGGTGTTCGCGCCTTCGGTCGGGAATTTCGCGCAGGGCATGGCCGTGCAGCTTCCGCTGCATCTGAACGACCGGCGCAGCATGGCGGATCTGCATGATGCGCTTGCCGGTCATTATGACGGCGCGCAGTTCGTAAAGGTTCTGCCGATGGATGAAAGCCGTGCGAGAATTGTGCCGACGGCGCTCAACCACACGAACATGATGCATATTTCGATTCAGGGAAATCGCGATGCGGGCTGCGCGACCATCGTGGCGGTTCTGGACAATCTGGGCAAGGGAGCGTCGGGCGCCTCGGTGCAGAACCTGAATATCATGTTGGGGCTGGACGAAGCGACCGGGCTCTGAGCAGCAAGGCGGGGCGGCGCGAAACCTATCGATGTGACGCGATAACTGCCTGATCCGGTTGTTCCCGGATTTCGTGACCGGCAGGCGGGATGCGTCGCAAGCCGATGACGCGGGTATCGATCCCTGAAATCCCTATAGGGGCGTCATCGTCGCAATATGATTCCACGCAAATGATGGAAGCCCTTCCGGGATTTGATTCATGATGATATGGCAACGAAATATCGCTTATGGTGAAGGTGACGAATGACCAGTTCGCACGGTCGGGGTGGCTCTGCCTGGAACCTTCAGGGCGCGATGTGCATGATCCTGGCGATGGGCTGCTTTGCCCTTGAGGATGCGTTCCTGAAACAGGCGGCGGCAAGCCTGCCGATAGGTCAGGTGCTGCTCTCCTTCGGCATCCTTGGATTTCTGACTTTTTCCGCGCTTGCCGTGCGGGTGGGTGAAAAGCCGCTGTCGAATTCCATGTTATCGCCGGTGATGTTGTCGCGCTCGGCATTCGAGGTGACGGGACGGCTTTTCTTCATGCTGGCCATCGCCCTTACCCCTCTTTCCACCGCTTCGGCCATTCTTCAGGCTGCGCCATTGGTCGTCATTGCGGGGGCGGGCGCCTTTTTTGGCGAAAAGGTAAGTCTTCGGCGCTGGCTTTCCGTGTTTGTCGGCTTTGCCGGAGTCGTGATGATCCTGCGCCCCGGAACCGATGGATTCAGCCTTTTGTCGCTGCTTGCGGTAATCGCGACGCTGGGCTTTGCGGGCCGGGACCTGGCGACCAGAGCCGCACCGCAATCGATGTCTCATCGTCAGCTTGGCGTCGCGGGGTTTCTGATGCTCATCATTTCGGGGATGATCGCCCTGCCCTTCGGTTCCTGGCCCGAATGGCCGTCTGCCAAGGCGGCCATATGTCTGTTTGCGGCCACGACCGCGGGCGTGGTTGCTTATACGGCACTGACTATCGCCATGCGTACGGGCGAGATCGCCGCGGTGACGCCATTCAGATATACACGATTGGTCTTTGCCATGATCGCGGGAATTCTGCTCTTCCAGGAGCAGCCCGATCTATGGACCATCCTTGGCTCGGGAATCGTGATCGTCTCTGGATTATTCGCATTGATGCCGCCGAGCCGGGGTGCCAACCCGGGTCGGGCACGATAATCCCCGGCATGATGTTATCAAACTGATGCACTGAACGGCCGGTACGAACCGCTGCTTTTAAATGGGCGGTAGTTTTATATAAGCCCTGCGAAACACTGTCGGACCGTCGGGCCGCAACCAACAACAAACCCGCCCCATTTACAAAACGGGACGGATCCGGATTTCAGACGGTTTCAACGCCCGATTACATTGCCTTTTGTTTTTGGCCTTCTTGCAAACAATATGCATCGGCAGTTTTCACAGACATGTTGTCCGGGCGATCGATCGAGCGATCCCAGCTGACGATGTCTTTCGTGTACAATTGGCAAACAATCTGACCCTGCGGCGTATCAACCGTTACCGGAGTCGATTCATATTGCTTAGGATCCAAGGAACAGGCGGCAAGCGCTGCGATTCCGACGGTAACAAAAGCGAGCTTCTTCAACATAAAATATCCCCCGTAAAAGTGGTTGAATACCACTACGTTTATAACGCCTGAGTCAAGTATTATCCGATGCTGTCAGGTACTTTCTGATTTAACAGTTAACGCAGGTTGTGCAAAATTTTCTGCTCTCGCCCAAAGGTTTCTTCCCAAGTGAAATCAAACTGCGCGGGCTTCGAATGCTGCATGCCGGGTATCCGGGCAGTTTTATCCACAGGCGGATTATTTCTCCGGTCGGTACGCCGGATATCGGCGATATGCCGGGTCGCTTCTTCCATGCCGGCCTCCCTGCCCCTAAGATCACAGTCATGCTGACGGCTCTGAACCGTCGGGCGCCTGCCCGCCGGGGCTCGTAATTGCCTGATATGGGGCCGAAAGCTGGAAGGATCGCGGGAATGTCACGCTTCAAACTGAATATCAAGCATATCGAGGCTTTTGTCGAAGTCGCCGATCTGGGCACTTTCCGCCGCGCCGCCGAGCGTTTGCACACGACGCAACCCAGTATCTCGAACCGCATCGCCCAGCTCGAAGGATATATCGGGCAACGACTGATGGAACGCGACGCCGGTTCGGTACGCCTGACCCCGCGAGGAGAGGCATTGCTGAATCCGGCACGGGCGATCCTTGAAGCCGCAGATGCATTTTTGGCGGCAGTCGATGACGATACCCGCTTCGAGGGAATGCTGCGCCTTGGCGTCAGCGAGTTGATCGCCCATACATGGCTGTCCCGGTTCCTGATGGAAATGCGGGAACGCTTTCCCGGTATCGATATCGACCTGACTGTCGACATGAGCGCGAATCTCAGCAAGGCCCTGTTCGACAGGTCGCTGGATCTGACGATCCAGAATGCACCTTTCGACCGGTTGGCCGGAGGAACCCTGCAACTGGGAAGAAGCGCGCATTGCTGGGTCGCGGCGCCGGGTCTGTGTCTGGCCGGCAGGCCCATCTCGGCACGGGAACTCGCGGCACAGCCTATATTGGCCCATGCGCGGACGTCGCAGGCTTACAAGCAGATAGGCGATCATTTCCGCAATCAGGGGCTGAGGCTGCGGCTGATGTCCTTGTCTTACATGGGAACCTGTCTGCAAATGGCATTGAACGGGCTGGGCGTCGCATGTCTGCCTGTCGCGATGCTGGAGGATGTGTTGACCAAAGGGAAACTGGTGCGTGTCGATTACCCGTGGATTCCCGACGATCTGGTGTTCTCGGCCCGCTACCTTCTGGATCCCGCGCCGACATGGCTGAAGGAAGCGGTTCAGATCGCGCAGCGCATTTTCCCACCCGAAAGCGGTACAGGATAACATATTCGAATAGTATTTATCAGAATAAAGAATTTTTTCATTATACTTCTTCTGCCCTAAGCTCGCTGAACAGCTGACAACGAGGAAGCGATGACGAAAACTCTGACACGTCTTGGCGTCGATATCGGCGGCACCTTTACTGATGTGGTGCTGGAGATCGGCCCGGAGCGGCATTCGACCAAGGTGCTGACCACCTATGCCGCGCCGGAAGACGCGATCGTCGAGGGGATGCATCGCGTCTGCGCCAAGGCCGGAATCGCGCCCGACCAGATCGGGCAGATCATTCACGGAACGACACTGGCCACCAACGCCCTGATCGAGCGGCGCGGAGCCAAGACCGCATTGATCACGACCAAGGGCTTTCGCGATGTGATCGAGATGCGCACCGAAAGCCGGTTCGAGCAATATGACCTGAACCTTGTCCTTCCCGAGCCGCTTCTGCCCCGCAACCGCCGCCATGTCGTGACCGAGCGTCTGGATGCGGATGGCAATGTGCTGATCCCGCTGGATGAGGCCGAAGTCGAAACGCTTGCCGATGATCTTGCCGCCGCAGGCTATGAAAGCATCGCGGTCGGCTTGCTGCATTCCTATGTCAATGACGCGCATGAACGCCGGATCGCAGAGATCCTGTCGCGTAAGCTGCCGGATGCGATGATTTCGATCTCGTCCGAAGTCTCGCCGCAGATGCGCGAATATGAACGCTTCAACACCACCATCGCGAATGCCTATATCAAGCCGCTGATGAAATCCTATCTGACCCGTCTGGCGCAGCGCCTGCGGGATGAGGGCGCGGATTGCCCGGTTTTTCTGATGCATTCGGGCGGCGGTATCATCGACATCGCCACAGCGGCCGAATTCCCGGTGCGGCTGGTGGAATCCGGTCCGGCAGGCGGCGCGGTATTCGCCGCCGATATCGCCGCGCGGCACGGGCTGGATAAGGTGCTAAGCTTCGATATGGGCGGCACCACTGCCAAGATCTGCCTGATTCAGAAGCAGGTACCGAAAACCGCGCGGGTTTTCGAGGTGGCGCGAAGCTATCGCTTCAAGAAAGGCTCGGGCATGCCGATTTCAATCCCGGTGATCGACATGGTCGAGATCGGGGCCGGTGGCGGCTCTCTGGCGCATGTCGATGCGCTTAATCAGATTCGTGTCGGCCCGGAAAGCGCCGGATCGGAACCCGGTCCCGCCTGCTATGGGCGGGGCGGCACCCGTCCCGCCGTGACCGATGCGGATCTGGTGCTGGGCAAGCTGGATCCGGCCAATTTCGCCGCCGGAACCATCCCGCTATATCCCGACAAATCCGCCGGCGCATTAACTGAAACGCTGGGCAAACCGCTGTCGATGGATGTGACCGAGGCCGCATGGGGGCTGGCCGAGGTGGTGGACGAGAATATGGCCAATGCCGCCCGCGTCCATGCCGTCGAGAATGGCGAGGATATCAGCGAATACACGATGATCGCATTCGGCGGCGCCGCGCCGCTTCACGCCGGACGGCTATGCGAGAAGCTGGGGATCTCGCGCTGCCTGATCCCGCAAGGGGCTGGCGTCGGCTCGGCCATCGGTTTTCTGCGCGCGCCCTTCAGCTTCGAAGCTAATCGTTCGGTCTTCATGAAGATGAACGGTTTCGATACGGCGGCGGTCAAACAGCTATTCGCCGAGATGGAAGAGGAAGCAAAAAGCTTTGTCCGCGGCTGCGATGCGAAAGCCGAGATCAGGACCGAACATAAAATCTACATGCGGTATTCCGGTCAGGGATGGGAAGTTCCCGTCCTGCTGAATCAAGCGGATATATCCTCGCCCGATCCGGAACGCTATCTGGCACATTTTCAGGAAGAATACAGCAAACTCTTCGGCCGCCCGGTCGAGGGGCTGGGCGTGGAAATCACCGTCTGGGCCGTCAACGCCTTTACCGAGCCGGATATCTCGGATCCGGTCGAACCGGCCTCGCAGGGCGATGCGGCGCAGGTCAGCGGG
This sequence comes from Paracoccus wurundjeri, assembly GCF_030678915.1. Classification (GTDB taxonomy): domain Bacteria; phylum Pseudomonadota; class Alphaproteobacteria; order Rhodobacterales; family Rhodobacteraceae; genus Paracoccus; species Paracoccus onubensis_A. Next base: position 60,140 of record NZ_JAUUTZ010000023.1, read on the forward strand.
CAGCGCGACCTGTTCGATGCCGCGCGGGGACAGATGCTTGGGGCCGGGGTGGTGCAGCGCGGTGATCTTGCGCCCGGCCAGCATGTTACCGGCCCGGCGGTCATCACCGAGGATGAGACGACGATTGTCCTGCCCTCCAGTCAGGAACTGATTGCCCAGCCGGATGGCACACTGGATATCCGGGCCATCACAGCCGCATCGCAACGCGACGAAAAAGGAGCCGCCAATGTCTAAGGTCGGAAAAGTCGCCAGTCAGGTGATGTGGAACCGCCTGATCTCGGTGGTCGAGGAACAGGCGCAGGCCCTGATCCGCACCTCGTTCTCGACCAGTGTGCGAGAGGCCGGAGATCTGTCGGCGGGCGTCTATAACGAGGCGGGCGAGATGCTGGCGCAGGCCGTCACCGGAACGCCGGGCCATGTCAACGCCATGGCCGACGCCGTGGCGCATTTCATCCGTCGCATCGGCCGCGACAACATGTTCGAGGGCGACGTCTATATCACCAACGATCCGTGGGAAGGCACCGGCCATCTGCATGATATCACCGTCGTCTCCCCCTCTTTCCATCAGGGGCAACTGGTCGGCTTCTTCGCCTGCACCGCGCATGTCGTCGATATCGGCGGGCGCGGCTTTGGCGCGGACGGAAACTCGGTCTATGAAGAGGGGCTGTATCTGCCGGTCATGAAACTGATCGAGCGGGGCGAGGTCGATCAGACCCTGATCCGCATCATCCGGGGCAATGTCCGCGCGCCCGACATGCTGGTCGGCGATATCTACGCGCTTGCCACCTGCAACGAGGTCGGGCATCGCCGTCTGATCAACATGATGCAGGAGTTCGGGCTGTCCGACCTGTCCGACATCTCGCGCTTCATTATGGAAAATTCCCGCCGCGCCACGCTTGAGCGGATCAATGCCCTGAAACCGGGTACGGCCAAGGGCCATATGCAGATCGACGGTTTCGACAAACCGATCGATCTGCATGTCAGCCTGTCCATCGAAAAGGACCGGATCGTGGCCGACTGGGCCGGGACTTCAGGCGTGGACAAGAAGGGCATCAATGTGCCGCTGGTCTATACCAAGGCCTATACCTGCTATGCCCTGAAATGCGCCATCGCACCGGAAATCCCGAATAACGCCGCCTCTCTGGCACCTTTCGAGATCACCGCCCCCGAAAACAGCATCGTCAACGCGCTGCACCCCGCGCCGGTCGCGCTGCGCCATATCATTGGGCATATGGTACCGGATACGGTCTATGATGCGCTCGACAAGCTGCTGCCCGAAACCGTCCATGCCGAAGGCGCAGGCAGCCTGTGCAATTTTCAGGTCTCAACCCGTCCGCGCAGTGACGCGCCCGCGCCAAAAGAAGCCCTGCGGGCAGAGGTACTGGCCTTCAATTCCGGCGGCGCCGGGGCGCGGCCCGCGCTTGACGGGCTGAACGCCACAGCCTTTCCGTCGGGCGTGATGACAATGCCGGTCGAGGCGACCGAACAGGTCGGCCCGGTCATCTTCTGGCGCAAGGAGTTGCGGCCCGACTCAGGCGGCGCGGGCCGGTTTCGCGGCGGTCTGGGCCAATATATCGAGCTGGGCGCACGCGAAGGCCACGAATTTGACTTTCAGGCAATGTTCGACCGAGTCGATCACCCCGCCCGGGGACGTCGCGGCGGCGGATCAGGCGCGCCGATGACAATCGCGCAGGATGACGGCACTGCGATGCGTGGCAAGGGCAAGCAATTCGTGCCGCATGGCCGCAAGGTGATGATGGGCCTGCCCGGTGGCGCGGGCTATGGCGCCCCGGCCGAACGCGCGCCCGAACTGATCCGCCGCGACCTTGCACTTGGATATATCACCGCCGATTTCGCCCGCGAACATTACGGGCTGAACGATCGGGATATCGAGGAAGTCATATCGAAAGCGAAGCTGGGCGAGACCATCTGACGGAAGCGCCCGGCCTGTTTACGCAACACCAAGAAAGGAGATATCGCGGCGGAACGGAGGCAGAATAGCGGATTTACAGCGAAACCGCCCTGCGCCCCGGCTCGCGCAAAGGCGTCCCCGCAGGCGGGTTATTGCACAGATTTGCAGCACAGAGGGTTCCGCCTTGTATGCAAGGCAAACCGGGGAAACAAATATTCCCGTAACCGCCTGACCCGCGTTAGACTTGACCGGAGCATATAACAATAATGCAACCCAACAGAGGAGAATATCATGAAGATTTTCGCAAGACTCGGGATGACCACAGCGGCGATCTGCCTCGCCTCGGCGGCGGCGGCAGAAACCAAATGGGTCATGGCCTCGGGTTATCCCGAAGACAGCTTCTTCACCAAGACGATCCGCACATTCATCGAAGAGGTCGAAACCAAATCGAATGGCGAACTCACCATCGACCTGCGCCCGAATGACGAGCTTATCAAACTGGACGCGATCCGCCGGGCCGTGCAGACCGGGCAGGTGCAACTGGGCGAGATCCGCTTTGGCGTCTATGGTAACGAGGATCCCATGTTCACGCTGGACAGCGTGCCTAATGTTGCGAATGACTATGACGAAGCGCGCCTGCTGATGGAGGCATCGAAACCATGGTTCGAAGAGAAATTCGCTGATTCAGGCATGCGTGTTCTCAGTTATATGCCGTGGCCGGGTCAGGGTTTCTTCACCAATTTCGAGGTGACCGACGGTTCCGAATTCGAAGGCGTGAAACTGCGCATCTATTCCCCCGCCACGCAGCGCATGGGCGAATTGCTGGGCTTCCAGGCAACGATCCTGCCTTTTGCCGAAGTACCGCAGGCTTTCTCGACCGGGTTGATCGAGGCCCTGTTCACCTCGGCCCAGACGGGCACGGATATTCAGGGCTGGGATTATTCGGATTATTTCACCTATACCGGCTCGATGCATAACAAGAACGGCATCATCATCAATGAGCGCGCCTTGCAGCAGCTGGATCCCGAATTGCAGGAAGTGGTGATCACCGCCGGCGAAAATGCAACGGAAACGGCCTGGAAACTTAGCCAGGAAGCCGCCGATGAACAGATCAAAAACCTGGAAGAGCACGGCATGACGACATCGGATGCCTCGCCCGAACTTCAGGAGAAGATGGCGGAAATCGGCGAGCAGATGATGGAGGAATGGAAGAAAGACGCTTCTCCCGAAGGAATCGAGGTCCTGGATAACTATCTGGCTTCCAAAGAGTAATCCCGGCCTTCACTGGCTGCGGCCTGTCCGGCAACATTGGAGACACTCATGTTGAGAGCCATTGCTCACAAGCTCTATCTGGTTTGCGGCTATGCTGCGGGTGCATTTCTTGCGGCAATTGCCGTAGCAACCTTATCGCAGATCGTGGCCCGCCAGATGGGCCGCGCGGTCGAGATGACTGAACTGTCCGGTTTCTGCATGGCCGCGTCCACCTTTCTGGGCTTGGCCTATACATTCGTGAATGGCGGTCATGTGCGGGTCGAGATCGTCGCGCAACTGACGGGCGGCAAGATCAAGCGTGGAGTGGAATTATGGTGCTGCGCCACCGGCATCGTGATCACCGCCTTTGCGGCGTTCCAGATGGCGAAATTCACGCTTGAAACCTGGCGGATCAATGAACTCAGCCCCGGTCTGCTGGCGATACCGATGTGGATCCCGCAAAGCGGGATCGCCTTCGGTCTGGCCGTGATGTGCATCGGCATCATCGAGCAGACCACGCTGGTTCTGGCCGGGCATCGGCCGGATTACGAAACCAATACCGACAGCACGGCGGAGTAACGTGATGGATAGCACAACCGCCTCTTTCGTCGCCCTCCTGCTATGCCTGCTGCTGTTTCTGGGCAGCGGCGTCTGGATTGCGCTGTCGCTGCTCAGCGCGTCGGTGGTCATGTTCCTGTTTTTCACTCCGGTGGACGCAGGCTCGATCATGGCTTCGACCATGTGGGATGCAAGCTGGAACTGGGCTTTGACCGCGCTGCCGCTATTCGTATGGATGGGCGAGATCCTGATGCGCTCGGGCCTGTCATCCAATCTGTTTCAGGGATTGTCCCCCTGGCTGGCGCGCCTGCCCGGCGGGCTTCTGCATGTCAATGTCGTTGGATGCGGCGTCATGGCGGCGGTGTCGGGATCATCGGCAGTGACCTGTGCAACGGTGGGGCGCATGACCGTTCCCGAACTGCGCAAGCGCAAATACGATTCCCGCATGATGGTGGGATCGCTGGCAGGCGCCGGGACGTTCGGTCTGCTGATCCCGCCCTCGATCATCATGATCGTTTACGGTGTCATCGCACAGCAATCGGTGGCGCGGCTGTTCATTGCCGGCATTGTTCCGGGGCTGGTGCTGATCCTGCTGTTTTCGGGCTATATCGCCATATGGGCAAAACTGAATCCCGATAAGCGGGGCGAGGTTCCTCCGACCATGCCCTTCATGCAGAAACTGAAGGCATCGCGTGACCTGCTGCCGGTGGTGCTGCTGATCGCCGCCATCATCGGCTCGATCTATCGGGGGCTGGCGACACCTACGGAAGCCGCCTCCATCGGCATTCTCGGGGCGTTCATATTGTCTTTCCTGAACGGAACGATGTCGCGGCGCATGTTCATCGACAGTCTTATGGCGGCGACAAGGATTTCGTGCATGATCTCGTTCATCATCGCCTGCGCGGCCTGCCTGTCCATCGCTGTGGGCTTCGCCGATATTCCCCGCGTGGCAGCGTCATGGGTGAACAGCATGAATCTGTCGCCCGCGATGCTGATCGTCGTGCTGACGATATTCTTCCTGATATTGGGTTGCTTTCTCGAGGGAATCTCGATTCTGGTCCTGTCCAGCTCTGTGGTGCTGCCAATGGTTCAGGCTGCCGGGATCGATCTGATCTGGTTCGGGATTTTCGTGGTGATCGTGATCGAATGCGCGCAGATCACGCCGCCTGTGGGCTTCAATCTGATCGTGCTGAAATCCCTGACAGGCAAGGGTATCGGAGAGGTGGCACGGGATACGCTTCCCTTCCTGCTGATCCTGCTGGCGGCAATCGTGCTGTTCGCCGTATTCCCCGGCCTTGTGACCTTCCTGCCGGAACTGATGTACCGATAGGCGATCGAAGCGGGTGACGGTCCACGTCTTTATGCGCCCCGCAGTAACGGGGCGCATATCCGGCCGGGCAGGAATATGCTCGGGCAATTACCACCTTCGGCCATCTGTGATCTCGCGACCGGCGATTGCCGCACAGGGTTCCGTCGGCGCTTCAGGCACCTGTCACGCCTCGCAACGCTCTTACCCGGCGCGGACCTTGCGTTTGCGCGCGACTAGCTTCACGCCCTGCAGGACGGCAACATAGAAGACCGGCACCAGAAATATCCCGATCACCGCCGAGGATGCCATCCCCCCCAGCACCCCGATCCCGATCGAGTTCTGCGCCCCTGCCCCGGCCCCGTTCGCGATCGCAAGCGGCAACACGCCCAGCATGAAGGCGAATGTCGTCATCAGGATCGGGCGCAGCCGCATCATTGACGCCTCGATAGCGGCATCCAGCAATGATTTGCCCTGCGCGACCAATGCCTGCGCGAATTCCACGATCAGGATCGCGTTTCGTGCGGCCAGACCGATTGTCGTCAACAGCCCGACCTTGAAATAGACATCGTTCGACTGCCCGAAAATCAATGCCGCCGCCAATGCCCCGAGAATACCGATCGGCACGGTCATCATCACCGCCAAGGGTACCGTCCAGCTTTCATACAGCGCCGCAAGCGCAAGAAACACGACCAGGGCCGACAGCGCGAACAGCATCGGGGCCTGATTGCCCGACAACCGTTCCTGATAGCTCAGCCCCGTCCAGGCCGAACCATAGCCCCCATCCAGATCGGCGACCATTTCCTCCATCGCTTCCATTGCCGCTCCCGATGACAGGCCCTGTGCAGCCGCCCCGCTGAGTTCCAGCGCGCGAGTGCCGCCATAACGGGACAGCGCCTGAGGCTCCTGATCCCATGCCTGCGTCGAGAATGCGCCGAAAGAGACCATCTCGCCCTGATCGTTCCGCGCATACCAGCGGTCGATATCCTCGGGGCGCGAGCGGGCCTCGGATTCGCCCTGCACGATGACCGGGCGCAATTCCGTGCCAAGCGCGAAATCATTGACGTCGCGCCCGGCAAAGATCACCGACAGCATCGCGTTGACCTCGGAAATCGACAGGCCGAAAGCAGCGGCTTTCTGTTGATCGATATCCAGTCGCAGCGAAGTCTCGAAAGGTGATTCATTGCCGCGCAGATTGGTCACGCGCCCGTCTTCCTGCGCAATCGCGACAAGCTGATCGGCAGCCGCCGACAGTCCTTCCTGTCCCTGCCCCGCCTGATCGACCAGATACATCGAGAAGCCGGACGACACGCCCATGCCCGGAATGGCGGGGGGTTGCAGGAAGAAGACCTGCCCCGAACGGTTGGTCATGAAGAAATGCGCATTGGCCCGCGTGACCAGCGAGGCGACATCAAAGCCTTCGCGCTCATCGTAGTCACGCAGCTTGGCAAAGACCATCGCCGTATTCTGACCCGAACCGCCAAAGCTGAAGCCAAGCGCGGCAAAGACCGACTCAACCGTCTCGGATTCCTCGTTCAGCAGGTAATCCTCGACCTTTTCGACAACGGCCTGCGTCTGGGCCGCCGTCGATCCGTCGGGTGTCTCGACCATGACCAGCATCACGCCCTGATCCTCGTCAGGAAGGAACGAACCGGGCAGCTTCTGATACAGCGCCATCGCCCCCGCGCCGATGGCGACCAGAACGATCAGCATGCGGAACGGCCGCCGGACCAGCCGGGAGACAGCAGACCCATAGCCCCGCGTCGCACGATCAAGATTGCGGTTGAACCAGCGCGCCGGCGCGATCCCGCCATCATGGTTGCGCGGGCGCAGCAGGCTGGCGCACATGGCGGGTGTCAGGATCACCGCGACGCCCAGCGACAGCACCATCGCCGTGATGATGGTGACCGAGAATTGCCGGTAGATCACCCCGGTCGCGCCGGTCATGAAGGCCATGGGCAGGAACACCGCCGACAGGACCATCACGATGCCGACCAGCGCCGAGGTGATTTCCTTCATGCTCTTTTCGGTCGCCTCGACGGGGCCAAGCCCCTCTTCCTCCATCACGCGTTCGACATTCTCGACCACGACGATGGCGTCATCGACCAGAAGCCCGATCGCCAGCACCAGCCCGAACATGGTCAGGGTGTTGATCGAGAAACCCGCAAAGGCCAGCACGCCGAAGGTGCCAAGCAGCACCACCGGAATCGCGATCACCGGAATGATCGTCGCGCGCCAGCTTTGCAGGAAGCAAAGGATCACCAGGAAGACCAGCAGAACGGCCTCGGCCAGCGTGTGATAGACCTGATTGATCGATTCCTCGACAAAGGGCGAGGTATCGTAGGGATAGACGATATCGACCCCGTCAGGCAGCGACGAGGCGATCCCGGCCAGCACGTCGCGCACGGCTTGGGCGGTATCGACGGCATTGGCCCCGGTTGCCAGATTGACGCCGAAACCCGCAGCCGGATTACCGTTATAGCGCGACTCGCCACCATAGCTTTCCTGCCCGATCTCGATCCGCGCGACATCGCCAAGGAATACGGTCGAGCCGTCCGGGTCCACGCGCAGCAGGATACGCTCGAACTCCTCGACGCTGGAGAACTGGGACTGCGCCGACAGAGACATGGTCAGACGCTGACCCTCGACCGTGGGCTGCGCACCAAGGCTGCCGACGGTGACATTGGTATTCTGCTCGGCCACGGCGGCGGTCACATCGGCGGGGGTTACCTGATATTGCGCCAGCTTCATCGGATCCAGCCAGATCCGCATGGCATAGCCCGAACCGAAGGTATTGATCGAGCCGACGCCGGGAGTCCGCTTGACCGGATCCTCGATCCGCTGCGCAACCAGATCCCCCAGTTCCACCGTCGAATAGCGCCCGTCGCTGCTGGTCAACGCACCGACAAGCAGGATAGACGAGGTGGAGCGCGAAACGTTCACCCCGGTTTGCTGAACGATATCCGGCAATTGCGAGGTCACAAGCTGCAACTTGTTCTGCACCTGAACCTGCGCGATATCCGCATCGACCGAATCGTCGAAAGTCAGCGAGATCGAGGCCGAACCGGGCGAGGAACTGGATGTCATATAGATCAGCCCGTCCAGCCCCGTCATCGCATCCTCGACAACCGTGGTGACAGAGCTTTCGACGATCTCGGCCGATGCTCCGTTATAGCTGGCGCTTATCCGGACGGTTGTGGGTGATATCTGGGGATATTGCTCGATGGCCAGCGAGGATAGCCCAAGACCGCCCACCAGCATCGTCACGAATGCGATCACCCATGCGAAAACCGGACGGTGAATGAAGAAATGCGCCATCGGATTACTCCGCCGCCGGAGTGTCGGCCGGGGCCGCCGGGGCATCGTCGGCCTTGGGGTTTTCGGCCTCACGCACCACGCCGTTTTCGTCGAAAGTGACCGGCACCGTGGTTACTTCGGCGCCGTCCTCCAGCCCGGTCAGCCCGTCGACCGCCAGCAGATCGCCGTCCTCCAGCCCCTCTGTCACGATCCAATGATGCTGATATGTCCCTTCGTCGGTCAACTCGCGCAGCACCGCCTTGCCATCCTCGACCACCCATGCGGTCAGCTTGCCGCTGCGGTCGCGGGTCGTGGCGGATTGCGACACGAGGAACGCCTCGACAGTGCCAAGCTCGACCTGACCGCGCACGAACATGCCCGGCAATAGCAGGTAATGCGGATTGTCGAAACGGAACCGCGTATCCACCGAGCCGGTCGAGGTCGAGACGCTGAAACTGGGCGCGACCATCTCGCCGGTGGCCTCATAGGTCTGGCCGGTTTCCAGCGTCAGCGTCGCCTGCAGCTTCTCGCTCATCGTCAGCCGCCCGTTGCGGATATCGTTGATCGTCGCCAGCATCCGGGCGGAAGGCGCATACATGTCCACCTCGATCGGATCGAGCCGCGTCACCGTAGCAAGCGCATCCGCCTGACCCGCCGTCACCAGATCGCCCACCGAGGCCTGCGCCACGCTGGCCATGCCGTCGATCGGGCTGGTCACCGTGGTCCAGTCCAGTTCCACCTGCGCCACACGCAAGGCGGCCTCTGCCGATTGCACCGTGGCGCGCGCCTGCTCCATGGTTGCCCGCGCGGCCTCGACCTGCGCCAGTGTCGTTCCCGAACCCTGCAACCGTTCCGTCCGCTCGTAAGACGCCTCGGCCTCGATCAGTGCCGCCTTGGCAGCCGCCACATCCGCCTCGGCACTGCTCAGCGCGGCTTCATAAGTGGCCGCGTCGATACGGAACATCGGATCACCCTGTTTCAGTGTCCGCCCCGGATTGTAAAGAATCTCGGTGATGATCCCGCCGACCCGCGGCCGAATCGCCGCATCCGCGCCTGAAACGGCGCGTCCCGGCAGGGTCGCGACCATCGGCACGGCCTGCCGGGTGAGTTCCACCACCCCGACCTGCTTGGGCGGCGCAGCGTCCTGCGCAATGGCCGCCGAGCCGAAAGCCAGAAGCGCAACGGCGGCAAGGCGGATCGAGTCAAGAAAATCGGACATCGTGATATTCCCCAGCATGAAGCAGCTCCGCGCGGCACGGGCCGGTATTGCAATCTCCTTGCACAATCCTGCACTGTGTGCAATGTTTGCTTTCCCTGAATACCGGAGAAATCGGCTTATGCCCGCCCGCTCAACGCTTCGTGATCGCCGCCGCCAGCAAACAGCGCGCGAGATCCAGTCCGCCATGCTGCGGCTTGCGGTGCGGGATGGTTATGAGGCGGTCACGACCGAGATGATCGCGACCGAGGCAGGCATCAGCCCCCGGACCTTCTTCAACTATTATCCGAACAAGGAAGCGGCGCTGGTCGGCAAGTCGCCCGAAATCGGCCCGGATATCACAGAATCGTTCCGGCAAGGCACCGGCCCGCTGATAAAGGCCCTGTTCGAGGCGCTGGACCGGCATCTGCGCGACAGCTACCTGAATCGCGATACGGTCCGGATGATCGATACATTGCTGGAACGCAGCCCCGAACTGGTGCCGCAATTTTACGCATCGCTGCAAACGCTTACTGCTCAGTTGGCGGAACTCATCGGGCAGCGACAACGCGCGATCGGCCATCATGACGCCGAGCTTCTGGCCGATATGATCACGCATGCACTGGCCAATGCCATCCGCAGCTGGGCGCAATCCGAAACCATGCCAGAAACAGATATCGCCAGCCATGCCCGGATACAGGTCGAACGGATAGGAGCGATCATTTCGGATCACCAGAACGAAAACGCCTGACCGGGATCGCCGGAACCATACCCGCATGATGGTGGAAGCGTCAGAGCGTGCCGCGTTGAATCGGAAACTTCGGTTACTTGCATCCCGCGATGGCCGGCGGGCGTGATCGGATGATCGGCGGGGGCATCCTTCAGCAGCAGATGGAAAACATAGCTCCAGCCTTCCGCCTCGGCTACCGTCCGGTAGCCCGTCGCATCCGCGAAACGCGCATAATCGGCATTGCTAACCGCAAAGGGCGAGATGAGATAGGGCTCAGCTTCACCTCGCAGCGCGGGCTGTCCATATCGCCGGGAAAGATCGAGCGGCGCGCGCCCATCTCGAAGAAACCGCCGCGGATAGGGCGCAGCTTCGCGCGAAGCTCTTCGCTGGTCTCTGCCGGGGCCGGCCTGACGGCATTGGCACGGGCGAGAAACGCCATGTCACGCCCTTCGGCCGGACCATCCTGACGGGCAGGACCGCAGCAGCCGGATTTCTCACCGCCATGCGGCATGGCTTCCCTTTCCATCTGACCGAACCACCATGACCGTCATACGGCACAGTAACTGGCGATCCGCAGGGGAACCGGCGCAAACATAAATTGGCAAGGCCGCAGCAGCAGCCCGGCTCTTTTCATACCCGCCCGGTCACGACGAATGCGGCTTTTCAGCCAAGCGCATAACCGGTGCCGCGCACCGTGCGGACCGGATTGTCGCCACCATTGGACATCAGGGCCTTGCGCAACCGGCCGACATGCACATCGATGGTGCGGGTATCGACATAGATATCGCGCCCCCAGACCCGGTCCAGCAACTGCTCGCGCGTCCAGACCCTTCCAGGTTTCTCCATCAGAGTCGAAAGCAGGCGGAATTCGGTCGGGCCAAGATGCAGTGGCAGACCGCCGCGAAAGACGCGATGCTCGGCCGCATCAAGGATGATATCGCCGAAACTCAGCCGCTCGCCCATGGTAGCGGGCCGGGTGCGGCGAAGCTGCGTGCGCAGCCGCGCCATCAGTTCAACCACGGAGTAAGGCTTGACGACGTAGTCATCCGCCCCGGTTTCCAATCCGCGAACCCGGTCGGTTTCCTCGCTGCGGGCGGAAAGCATGATGATCGGGATGCCCCGCGTGGCCGGATCCGCCTTGACCTGGCGACAGACCTCGATCCCCGAGACCTTGGGCAGCATCCAATCCAGAACCATCAGATCGGGCTGCTCTTCCAGCACCAGAAGCAGGGCATCCTCGCCGTTATCGGCAACGACGACCTCGAAACCTTCGGCCTCGAGATTGTATTGCAGCACCTCGCGCTGCGCGCCCTCGTCCTCGACGACCAAGACACAGGGAGCCTGACTAGTCATGGATTAGCCCTCTCCTGTCCCGGTTCCGACATCGGCAGGCACGCTGCTTGCCTTGGGCCGGCTGTCATCCGGCAGATCGCCGGTGACGAGATAAATCACCTGTTCGGCGATCGATGTCGCATGATCGCCCATCCGCTCGACATTCTTGGCGATGAAATGCAGATGCATGCAGGCGGTGATGTTGCGCGGATCTTCCATCATATGGGTCAGGAATTCGCGGAACAGCGCGTTATACATCTGGTCCACCTCCAGATCCCGCTGACGCACATCCTCGGCCAGATCGCCGTCGCGGCGGATATAGCTGTCAAGCGCGTCCTGCAGCATCTTGCTGACCGCCTGAGACATGCGGCGGATCGCCATGCCCGAGCCATCGATTACCGGCATCTGGGTCAGGACATCAGTCCGCTTGGCCATGTTCTTGGCATAATCGCCCACCCGCTCCAGCGAGGCCGAGATTTTCATCACTGCCAGCACCATGCGCAGATCGGTGGCAGTCGGCGCCCGCAGGGCGATCAACCGGGCGGCATCCTCGTTGATCTGCAATTCAAGCGTGTCGATGGCCGCATCGCGACGGCGCACCTCTTCCGCCAGTTCCTCGTCCCGGGTTTCAAGCGCCGTCGCCGCATCCGCGATAGCGACCTCGACCATGCCTCCCATCCTGACGACCTGAGCCTGGATCGTCTCCAGGTCGCGGTCGAATGCAGAGGATATATGTTTGTCGCGGTTAATCATTCCTGCCTCCTCCGGGCGTCAGCCTATCCGGCCCGAGATATAAGATTCGGTCCGACTATCCTGCGGATTTGTAAAGATATCATCGGTATTTCCATATTCCACCAGATTCCCCAGATGGAAGAATGCGGTTTTCTGGCTGACACGCGCGGCCTGCTGCATGGAGTGGGTCACGATCACCACCGAGAAATTCTCGCGCAGCTGATCGATCAGCTCCTCGACCTGGCTCGTCGCGATCGGGTCCAGAGCAGAGCATGGCTCATCCATCAGCAGCACCTCGGGGGCGGTCGCCACGGCGCGGGCGATGCACAGGCGTTGCTGCTGACCGCCCGACAATCCGGTGCCGGGTTCATGCAGCCGGTCCTTGACCTCGTTCCACAATGCCGCGCCGCGCAGGGATTTCTCGACAATCTCGTCCAGTTCGGCCTTGTTGCGGGACAAGCCGTGAATCCGGGGGCCGTAAGCCACATTGTCATAGATCGATTTTGGGAACGGGTTCGGCTTCTGGAACACCATGCCGACCTTGGCGCGAAGCTGCACGGGATCGACGCGGCGATCGTAAACGTCCTCGCCGTCCAGCAGGATTTTACCCTCGATCCGGGCAATCGGAATCGTGTCGTTCATCCGGTTGATACAGCGAAGAAACGTCGATTTTCCGCAACCGGAAGGTCCGATAAAGGCAGTGACGGTCTTATCGAGGATCTCGACATCCACATCCTTGATGGCGTGTTTGTCGCCATAATAGACCTGAACCTTGCTGGCAGAGATTTTGATATCCTGTTGCGTCACGGCGCTCTCCGCTCGGTTGATGTCATACATATTTATGCTCCTTTCGCCGCATTACCAACGACGCTCGAACCGGCGGCGCAGGAAGATGGCAAGCAGGTTCATGCAGAAAAGGAAGATCAGCAGCACGATGATCGCGCCCGAGGCCCGTTCGATAAAGGCCGGATCGGCGCGCTGCGTCCAGTTATAGACCTGCACCGGCAATGCCGAGGCCGGATCCCACAACCCTTCCGGGGGCGCTGCGGGAAACTCCCGGACGAAGGCGACCATGCCGATCAACAGGAGCGGCGCGGTTTCACCCAAAGCCTGCGCCAGCCCGATGATGGTCCCGGTCAGGATGCCCGGCATCGCCAGAGGCAGGACATGATGGAAGATCGACTGCATCTTGGACGCGCCCACACCAAGCGCCGCATCCCGGATCGAGGGCGGCACGGATTTGAGTGCGGCACGGGTCGAGATGATGATCGTCGGCAGCGTCATCAGCGTCAGAACCAGCCCGCCCACGATGGGCGCGGATTGCGGCAGCCCGACGAAATTGATGAAGGCGGCAAGACCAAGGATACCGAAGACGATAGAGGGCACCGCGGCGAGATTCGAGATATTCACCTCGATCAGGTCGGTCCAGCGGTTTTGCGGCGCGAACTCTTCAAGATAGATCGAGGCGGCGACACCGATCGGCACGGCAAGGAACAGCACCACCAGCATCATATAGGCCGAACCGATAATCGCCACCCCCACGCCGGCGGCTTCCGGTCGTTGGTCCGAGGCGTCGGGATTGGTGATGAAATTCCAGTTAAAGCGGGTCACCAGCTTGCCCTGCTCTTTCAGTGCATCTGCAAGCTGAAGCTGCTGGGGCGAGGTGTTGGCATCCCTCGCGGCGCTTTCCATCGAGACCCGCCGCTTGAAATAGCCGTCCACCCGGCCATTCACCAGAACGTTGAAATCCACTGTCTGACCAACCTGTTCAGGATCCGCCAGCACGTGATTGCGAAGCTGCGCCGAGGCCTCTTTAGAGATCAGGTTGCTGGTATCCGTGCTCGTCAGTCCCTCGATCGCGATGCCGCTATCAGCAACCGCGGTTTCAACCGCCTTGTCCAGAACCTTGCCATAGGACAGGGTCAGAACCTTGGACATTTCAGCCGGATCGCGATTGCCGTTCGGATCCAGCGTTTCGGCATCAAGCGCGACCGGGATCGACAGGTAACTTTGCCGGAAGGCGCCTGCTCCGTCCGAAACGATGGAGGTCAGCAAGATGACAAGCGCGGCCATCGCGATCCCGATGGCAATCACGCCATACATGCGAAAGCGCTTTTCGGTGGCATTGCGTTTCCGGGTGCGGGCATCCTGCGACAACAGCGAATTGCCACGTGGCTGAGCTTCGGAAGACATGGGAATATCGGTCATTCGTACTGCTCCCGGTATTTGCGCACGATGTAAAGCGCGACAACGTTCAGCCCCAGGGTGATCACGAACAGCGTCAGGCCCAGCGCGAAGGCAACCAGGGTCTCCGGCGCTGCGAAATCGTTGTCTCCGGTCAACTGGCTGACGATCTTGACGGTGATCGTCGTCATCGCCTCGAACGGGTTAAGCCCCAGCCGCGCAGCCGCTCCGGCCCCCAGCACCACGATCATGGTTTCCCCGATGGCGCGGCTGGCGGCCAGCAGGACCGCGCCCACGACACCGGGAAGTGCTGCGGGCAGGACCACCTGCTTGATCGTCTCGGAGGGGGTCGAGCCAAGCCCAAGCGCCCCGTCGCGCATGGATTGCGGTACGGCGTTGATAATGTCATCTGACAGCGAACTGACAAAGGGGATCAGCATGATGCCCATGACCAGCCCGGCAGTCAGCACGGAAGAGCCGGAACTTCCCAGCCCCAATGGTTGCGCGAAGTAATCACGCAGCATCGGCCCCACCGTGATCAATGCGAAAAGACCGTAAACGATGGTCGGGATCCCGGCGAGAATCTCGATGGCGGGTTTCGCAATGCCCCGCACGCGTTTGCTGGCATATTCCGACATGTAGATGGCCGCGAACATCCCGATCGGCACAGCGACCAGCAATGCGATGAAACTGATATACAGCGTGCCCCATAACAGCGGAAGGATGCCCAGACTGGAATTGCCCTGGAAGCGCGGCGTCCAGTTGAGGCCAAAGAAAAACTCGGTCCAGCTGTATTTCTGAAAGAAATGCCCGGTCTCGAAGATCAGCGACAGCACGATCCCGGCGGTGGTCAGAATTGCGATGGACGAGCAGAATATCAAAAACCCCTGCACGATCTTTTCGACCACATTGCGGGCGCGGAAATCGGTATTGATGCGCGTCACGCCCCAGCCAAGCCCGGCAACCGAAGCCGCCAGCGCAAGCAGCCCGGCGAAACCGGTCGCCTCCGGGGGAAATACCTTCGCCATGCGCAGAACCGATGCAAGCATCAACACGACGATGGCCGGGGTCAGCGTGGTCAGTGCAACGCTGGCGCCATGATAACCGGGCCGGCTGTGGAGCTTGCGGATATCCGTGCCGGCAGAGGCAAATGCCCGGCTGCGCCCGATGATATAACCGGCGACGGCCAAAGCCAGACTGACAAGCAATGCCCATGAAAGCGGCATCTGATCTTCCTTGCGTCTAGGGTAAGAAAGAAAGCGGGCGGCGCGAAATCTTCCGCGCCGCCGCGATACTCATTACTCGGACAGGGTGGTTTCGTTCGCCACGGCTTCCTGCACCGATGCCAATTCGGGATCGGCGACCAGACCGTATTGCGCCAGAGGACCTTCCGGCCCGGCCAACTCATCGGCGACGAAGAACTCCGCATATTCCTTCAGGCCGGGAATCTCGCCGATATGCGCTTTCTTGACATAGAAATACAGCGGGCGCGAAACCGGATATTCGCCCGAAGCGATGGTTTCGGTGGAAGGGGTAACACCCGATATCGTCGCCACTTTCAGCTTGTCGGTATTGTTCTCGTAGAAGGACAGACCGAACACGCCGATACCGTTCGGGTCGCTTTCGATACGGGCAAGAGTCTCGGTATAGTCGCCGTCGATATCGACCGACTTACCATCGGTGCGCAGCGTCATGCAGGCTTCTTCGGCCTTGTCCTCATCGCCCATTTCGGCGGCAAAAACTTCCATGGCGCCCGATTCTTCACAACCGGCGAGGATGACTTTCTCTTCGAAGACTTCGCGGGTGCCGTGCTTGGTACCGGGTACGAAAGCAAGAATGGCCTGCTCGGGCAGTTCCGGGTTCACTTCGTTCCAGTTGGTCGCGGTGTTATCGACGATGGCGCCATCCTTGACGACCTTGGCGGAAAGGGCATTGAACCAATCTGCCGGCGTAAAGACGAAATCGGGACCGCTGGACTGGTTCGCGAAGACGATCCCGTCATAGCCGATGCGGACTTCCATGATGTCAGTCACGCCATTGGCGGCGCAGGCTTCGATCTCGCTTTCCTTGATGGGGCGGCTGGAATTGGCGATATCGACGGTATTCTCGCCCACGCCTTCGCAGAATTTCTTGAGACCCGCGGACGAGCCACCGGATTCCACGACCGGGGTCGGAAAATCGGTATTCTCACCGAAAGCTTCCGCGACGATCGTGGCATAGGGCAGCACGGTCGAGGAGCCCGCGATCTGGATCTGGTCGCGGGCGGCGGCGGCGGTTGCGGACAATGCGACTACGGACAGCGCCGTTGCCGTAAGACCAAAGGGTTTCATGTGGCAGCTTCCTGTATTGGTGTGAATTCTAGCGATCCCGGACCTAGACCCTGACGATGACCGTTTCACGACGATTTTATGACATTTTTGTAACAGGCCCTCGCCGAAGACAGCCGCGATGCGATGCCTCGCGATTTCGATTCCGAACGGGAAACGGATCGAATCACCTATGTTGACGAAAGCAGAAAACTATAATAATCCGCTCGGAAAGTTCCTCGAATCCGTTTAACTATATGAAAAATATATAAAACAATCACGATAAAAATAGACGTGATTTTTTTCTTGTAAATCACGACAAACTTTGTTGTAATTTTCGTGTCAGAAGGCGTCACACGAGAGCTGGCGGCAGGGGCTTCCTTCACACCCTGCCGTTTGGTCCGTCCCGCCCCTCCGACATGAACTCACTTGGGGTCAGAAGAGGAGGTCCCGATGTATCGCACCGTTAAGACCGGTACCCATGCACTCGCTCAGGGTACATTCGTTCGCCGTCACGCTGACGGCCGGGTCGAAATCAACCTTGGCGACAGGCATGTCATCGGCTGGCCCGTCGGCGCAACGTCCGAATGCGCCGGACAACAGCATGTCATCGCACGGCTGTTTGGCACGGGTTATTGGCGCGGCGGCCTGTTCGCTGCCGTGACGGCGTTGGGCCTGGGGCTTTCATTCCTGTCTGGTATGACCGCGCAGGCGGAAATCCTGAATGCCCCGGATAGCCTGGCCCACAATTTCTGACACAAACTTAACAAGTTGCGCGGGGAATATATAACTCCATAATATATCTCTGACGCATTGTATCTTCCACGCTTCCCGGCCCGTCAGGCGCATGATCGCGCCTGACGGGTTTTTTGTTGACCCCAATCCTCTGCCCATCGCTTGCCCGATAACCCGCGCCGGACCGGATGGACGCAAGGCCCGCACATCTTGCCTTCCCGGTTTTCCGGCGCGACATTGGGAAAATCAAAGCGCTTCACCGGCGATCCCCGGCTTGCACAAGCCGGGGGAATGCGCAATCAAGGCGCGGATGCGAGGAAAAGGGCCAATGCGATGCTGGATATGAATGCCAAACCCACCGAAGAAATCGACCTGCGCGAAATGTTCGGTCTGGACAGCGACATGAAGGTCAAGGGTTTTGCGGAACGCAGCGAGCGCGTGCCCGATATCGACAGCACCTATAAATTCGACCCCGACACCACGCTCGCGATTCTGGCGGGATTTGCCTATAATCGCCGGGTGATGGTCCAGGGCTATCACGGCACCGGCAAATCGACTCATATCGAACAGATCGCCGCGCGTCTGAACTGGCCATGCGTACGGGTAAATCTGGACAGCCATGTCAGCCGGATCGACCTGATCGGCAAGGACGCGATCAAACTGGTCGACGGCAAGCAGGTCACGGTATTCCATGAGGGCATCCTGCCCTGGGCCCTGCGCAACCCGACCGCGATCGTTTTCGATGAATATGACGCCGGACGCGCCGATGTGATGTTCGTGATCCAACGCGTGCTGGAGGCTGACGGCAAGCTGACCCTGCTGGACCAGAATGAGGTCATCACGCCGAACCCCTATTTCCGGCTGTTCGCGACCTCGAACACCGTGGGTCTGGGCGACACTACCGGCCTGTATCACGGCACGCAGCAGATCAACCAGGGCCAGATGGACCGCTGGTCCCTGGTCTCGACGCTGAACTATCTCAGCCACGATGCCGAGGCCGCCATCGTGCTGGCCAAGAACCCGAATTACAATAATGAAAAGGGTCGCAAGCTGATCGGCCAGATGGTGACTTTGGCCGATCTGACGCGCACGGCCTTCATGCAGGGCGATCTGTCCACCGTGATGTCGCCCCGCACGGTGATCACATGGGCGCAGAACGCGCGGATCTTCGACAATGTCGGCTATGCCTTCCGCCTGACCTTCCTGAATAAATGCGACGAGTTGGAACGTCAGACCGTTGCCGAATTCTACCAGCGCCTGTTCGACGAGGAATTGCCGGAAAGCGCGGCGGCGCAGGCGGGGTGACGCGCAGGATTTTGATAAAGCGGTGTGCGGGCGGGCACTTGCCCGCTACACTGCCGGAACTGGCCAGATATCGTTAGGACACCGGATGAAAAACTCCGACAACCCCGCCGATCCGTTCAAGAAGGCCCTGACCGAGGCCACCCGCGCCCTGGCGGACGAGCATGAGTTGAACGTGACCTTCAGTGCCGATCCCGCAGGGGTTTCGGGCGATACGATGCGGCTGCCCCAGATCAGCCGCCGGATGGGGCGCGACGAGATCCTTCTGGCGCGGGGTACGGCGGACGCACTTGCCATGCGGATGCGTCATCACGACACCGCAACCCATTCGAAATTCGCCCCTGCCGGACCGATGGCCAAGGAACTCTACGAGGCGCTGGAAACCGCCCGTTGCGAGGCGTTGGGCGCGCGCGACATGCCCGGCGCATTGTCCAATATCGATCACAAGATCGGCGCCGATGCCGAGAAAAAGGGCTATGCGAATATCAAGGCCCCGTCCGATGCGCCGCTGTCAGTGGCCGCGGGATATATCCTGCGGCAGGCGGCGACGGGGCGTGCCCTGCCCCGGGGCGCGCAAAATGTCGCCGATCTGTGGCGGCCATTCGTGGAACAGCAGGCGGGCGATACGCTGGCCGATGTGCAGGAGGTTCTGGCCGATCAGGCAGCCTTTGCACGGCTGTCGCGCCGGGTCATCAGCGATCTGGGTTATGGCGATCAGCTGGGTGAGGATCCGGACGCGCCCGAAGAAGACGATCCCGACGAAAACGCCGAGCAGGACGAGGAATCCGGCGACAATCAGTCCCGCGATCAGGACGATGGCGAGGATGCCGAAAGCTCGCCCGAACGCAGTCAGGAACAACAGCAGGACGAACGGCAGGCTCAGGTCAGCATGGACGACCAGTCCGAAGAGCAACTGACCGACGAAGCCGAGATGCCCGAGGCGGAAACGCCCCCCGACCTGCCCCCTCCGGTCAGCGAGGCGTCCCCCGATTACAAGGTCTTCACCCAGCAATGGGACGAGGATATCCGCGCCGAGGAACTGGCCGAACCTGCCGAACTGGAACGGTTGCGCGCCTATCTGGACAAGCAGCTTGAACCCCTGCGCGGCGCGGTCAGCCGTCTGGCGAATAAATTGCAGCGCCGCTTGCAGGCACAGCAGAACCGAAGCTGGGAATTCGACAAGGAAGAGGGCGTTCTGGATGCCGGGCGGCTTGCGCGTGTGGTGGCGAACCCGACGACGCCTTTAAGCTTCAAGGTCGAGAAAGACATGGAGTTCCGCGATACCGTCGTGACGCTGCTTCTGGACAATTCCGGCTCGATGCGCGGACGCCCGATCTCGATCGCCGCGATCTGTGCCGATGTTCTGGCGCAAACGCTGGAACGGTGCAGCGTCAAGGTCGAAATCCTTGGCTTCACCACCCGCGCATGGAAGGGCGGGCAAGCGCGCGAGGCGTGGCTGCAAGCGAACCGTCCGGCCAATCCCGGGCGCCTGAACGACCTGCGTCACATCATCTACAAGCCCGCCGATGCGCCATGGCGGCGGGTGCGGCCCAATCTTGGGCTGATGATGAAAGAGGGGCTGCTGAAGGAAAATATCGACGGCGAAGCACTTGAATGGGCGCATAAACGGCTGGTCAAACGCACCGAGGCGCGAAAAATCCTGATGGTGATCTCGGATGGTGCGCCGGTCGACGATTCCACGCTATCGGTAAATCCGGCGAATTATCTGGAAAAGCATCTGCGCGACGTGATCGCCATGGTCGAGCGCAAGAAACTTGTTGAATTGCTGGCAATCGGCATCGGCCATGACGTGACCCGCTATTACGCGCGCGCCGTGACGATCACGGATGCCGAACAGCTTGCGGGCGCAATCACCGAACAGCTTGCCGCGCTGTTCGACAGCGATCCGCGCAAACGGGCGCGCGTGATGGGAATTCAGAATATGCGCCGCGCCTGATCCGGCGCGGCAGCATCGCGGTATGTTTCGGGCTCAGACGACCAGCGGCTTGCTGTTCTTGGCGTGGCGGTGGGCCAGTTGCCGGACAAGACGCCCCTGCGGTATCGGCCGGGCAGCGGGCAGTGGTTCACCCTCGTGCAGTTCGGGGAACAGCGTATAAATCTCTTCCAGGGCCGCGGCTCCCACGGATTTCAGTGCCTCTGGTCCGGTGTAAAGCGATTCAGTCCACGCCCCGTCCGAAAACAGAATCTGGTGCTGATCGAACAGAAAATGCACATAGGTGACGTTTTCCAGGTCTTCAGCAATCTCGATCCCGTCGACACCGACCAGTTGCTTGGCGGCGACCAGAACCTCATCCGTCCCGAACATGCGCATCGCAATCCGCGAACGGACCAAAATCCGGTGCTGCGGAGAAACCAGAAGATCCGTAGCAGGTGTCTGATCTCCAAGGCTTCCCGCCTTGATGCGGATCGGGCGCAGTTTGGGATTCACCGCCTGTTCCCGGGCCGTCAGATTCCGGGATGATTTCCAGCGGACCCGCTGCAGCCCGTTATCAAGCGTCAGAACTTCGTCGCCCACGGCGATATCACCGGCCCGAACCGCGCCGGTCGCGGTCGAGATCATGACTCCATCGGTGAAACAGGGCAGCGCATATTCCCCGGTCTGGGCTTCATATACGGTCTCATCCGTGGTGAATTCCTGCCCCGGCGTCACCCCGCCATCGGCGACGATGAAGCCAAACTGCCCGTCGCGTTCGCTATCGGTCGCCGCGGTCAACGCCATCCAGTGCTCTTCGTCCTGCCGGTTGAAATAGCTGAGTTCCGGATGCCCTATTCCATCGGTATAGCTGTTCCATGTCTGTCCGCCATCGGTCGAATATTCGACGATAACCGGCGCGCTTGGGATCACATCGTTTCCAGTGGTATCGTCAGGATTCAGATGGCCTTCGTCGCCCTGAACGGTCAGCTTCCAGCCGGTGATCTCCTCAAGACTACCGATCGCGCCAGCGTCCACCAGCCGGTCGCCCGGATGGTTGTCGTTGATTCGCAACGTCTGCTCACCTTCGGGATTAAATACGACTGACAACGGGTCGACAGTGTTGAAATCGCCAAGCTGATTATTGGAAAAAAATAATTCGTAAAACGCCATGATTCAGGAAAACCTCACTCTTCACGCAGTACAATATGGCCAGTTACGGGCCACGGAACTTAGTTAACACCTCGTGGCAAACAGATGACAAGCGCAGAATCGCAGGTAATGTTACGCATTGACTTTCATGCGCACCCCCTCCGTTGGCGAAGGTTAATTCACAATAATATCAGGCTGACGTCAGTACAACTTACGGTAGTGCGGCGCGTCAGGCCCGCCCCGCCGACGCTGACAGAAGCGACGGATCGATACCCTGCACCCGCAAAGCGGCCGGCCATTTGTCATCGTGATCCGCTCCGAAGATCAGATCATCGGCGGACTCTCCCAGCAGCCAGCCATTGCGCAGCATCTCGTCCTCAAGCTGCCCGGGCCCCCAACCGGCATAGCCCAGGGCAAGCACGGCCGGTTCCGGACCCTTGCCATGCGCAAGCTCTTCCAGAATATCGCGGGTCGTCGTCATAGCCAGCCCCCCCGCAATCCGCATACGACCGTCGGGATCCTCGCCATGTTCGGGTACTTTGTGCAGGACAAAGCCCCGCCCCGGTTCGACCGGACCACCAAAGCGCACCTCGATCCTGCGGCCGGCATCATCGCTCTCGATATCCAGTTGCCGCATCAGGTCGTCAAAATCGATCTCGGGCAGGGGCCGGTTGAGCACCAGTCCCATTGCTCCTTCGGCGGAATGTGCGCAGATCAGCACAACCGAGCGGTGAAACCGCGCATCGCTCATGCCCGGCATGGCAATAAGAACCTTGCCTGTCAGGTTTGCCTGCGGCTCCTGTATGGGGCTATTCGTCATTTTGCCTCCTTATCCCTTCTAAGATCAGCACTCTGCGTCATGGATGCAAGCCCCCGCGCTATTGTGACTTCATTTGTGCCGCAATCGCCGCTAGTTCAGTCACATGATCCGATTTTCCCTGCTTTCCCTTTGCCTGATTCTGACCGGCATCACCGCCTCTGCCGATGAATTTCCGCCCGGGATCCGTTCCGCGCGGCTCTTGCCCGGCTGGACGGATAATGACGGCAACCGCATCTCGGCATTTGAATTGCAACTTGAACCGGGCTGGAAAACCTATTGGCGCAAGCCGGGGGATAGCGGGCTGCCGCCCGAATTCGACTGGCAGGAATCCACGAATCTGGCCGCAATCGCGCTGCATTGGCCCGCGCCCGAGGCCATAGTCTCGGGCGATGAGACGACGCTTGGCTATCACGATTTACTGGTGCTGCCTTTCACCGCCCGGCCGAAGGATCCCGCCAGCCCGGTCGAACTGGCCGCCGCCGTCGAATTCGGTGTGTGCGAGAAAATCTGCGTGCCTGCCTATCTTGAACTGCAGGCCCCTGCCCCCGGCGAAACGCCCACGCCGGAAATCACCCATGCGCTAGAGAAAATGCCGCGCCCGTCTTCTGTCAGGCCGGTCTGTACAACCCGGAATATCGATGATGGCACCCAGCTTAGCGTATTGCTGCCAACTGCCCGGATCGAACTCGCGGCCATGGAGTTGCAGGGGCGGCCGGATGTCTGGGTATCGTCAGCACAGCTTGAACCAGAGGCCGAGGGCACCCGCGCGACAGCCGATTTCGTGCCGCCATCCGGAAAACCATTCGACCTTGATCCCTCGCACCTTCTGATCACGGTAATCTCCCCAGACGGCGCCACCGAGATTCAGGGATGTACGCTTCAGGATTAAAGAATGCCGCGCCCGCCCGGCTTCGCTTCCTTTCCCCCTCCCTTCTTCTTTGCGGTAAATACCTCGGGGGTGCGGGGGGGGCGCCCCCCGCCCAAGCGGGCCGCAAAAAACCCGCCAGACCGGGTGGGGGGGGCCCGGTGCGGGAGGGG
>NZ_JAUUTZ010000024.1 GCF_030678915.1 Paracoccus wurundjeri
GGGCGGCTTCTTCTTTTTTTTAAACGCCCCTGGCCGTACTGGTGGGGGTCCCCCTACTGGGGGCGGTCTTGAGGGGTCTCTTACGCTCCAAGCCCCCACCCGGGGGGGGCCCGCCCCCCGCACCCCCGAGGTATTTACCACAAAGAAGAAAGAGGCGGTTGTCGGACCGCCTTTTGTTTTTTCGGATCGCGTTTTCGGGCCGATGATCCTACAGGCTGCGGCGCGCCCTTAAGGCGGCACTGATCGTGCCGTCGTCAAGATAATCGAGTTCCCCGCCGATCGGCACGCCTTGCGCCAGACCGGTGACGACGACCTCATTGGATTCCAGTGCGTCGGCGATGTAATGCGCCGTTGTCTGGCCATCCACGGTCGCATTGAGGGCGAGGATCACTTCCCGGATGCCTTCGCTCGCGATACGGTCGATCAGGCTGGGGATACCGAGATCTTCGGGACCGATTTCGTCCAGCGCCGAAAGCGTGCCGCCAAGGACGTGATAGCGACCACGAAAGGCGTGACCGCGTTCGAGCGCCCAAAGGTCGGCCACGTCCTGCACCACGCAGATTTCGCCATTGGCGCGGGCCGGATCGGAGCAGATCACGCAGATGTCGCGGTCGGTGATATTACCGCAGGTCAGGCATTCGCGCGACGCATTGGCGACGCTGTCCAGAAGCTGGGCAAGCTGGATCATCTGACCGTTGCGTTTGCGGATCAGGTGCAACACGATCCGCCGGGCCGAGCGGGGCCCAAGGCCGGGCAGCCGCGCGATCAGCGCGATCAGCGCCTGAATGTCGTCGCTGCCCTCGGTCATGCGCCTAGAAGGGCAGTTTCATATCGGCGGGCAGGCCAAGTTCCTGCGTGATACGCGACATTTCGGATTGCATCTTGTCCTGCGCACGGCGCTGCGCGTCCTTGATGGCGGCAAGGATCAGATCCTCGACCACTTCTTTCTCGCTTGGCTGAAAGATCGAAGGATCGATATCGAGTGCCGTCAGCTCGCCCTTGGCGGTGCAACTGGCCTTGACCAGACCCGCGCCGGATTCGCCGGTCACGATGATCTTCTCCATGTCATCCTGCATCTGCTGCATGCGGTCCTGCATGTCCTTGGCGGCTTTCATCATCTTGGACATGTCGCCAAGCCCGCCCAATCCCTTGAACATTATTTAATCCTCATCTTCGAAAGGGTCCCATTCCTCGACTTCGGCGACGGGGCCGTCGATGTCATGCGGGTTCGCCGCGCCTTCGGCTGCTATTTCCTCGGTCTTCGCAGTCTCAGATACGAAGCGGGTGACGTTTTTCAACTCGGCTTCCGGAAAAGCCGCGAAAATCTGCTGCACGATGGGTAGTTGCAATGCCCTTTCGCGGGCCTCTTTCGCGTCCGCTTCGCGGGTTTCCGCGATTGTCGAGGCGCCGCCGCTATTCGAGACAGTGACAACCCAGCGCGCGCCCCCGGTCCAGCCGCGCAACCGCTCGGCCAGTCGCTGCGCGAAATCGGCAGGCGGGTTGGCACGGGGCTCGAACTCGATCCGGCCGGGGGAATAGCGGATAAGCGCGACATGACGCTCGACCTGCATGAGCAGCAGCATGTCGCCCATGCGCCGGATCATCTCGATGACCGAGGCGAAGTCGGGATAGGCTGCGAAAACATCCGGCGACAAGGCAAACGCGGTTGCCGCGCCCGAAGGTTGCACCATTGTCGACGGGGCAGGGCGCGCGGCACGCGGCGCCTGGCTGTTCGGTGCCTGACCGTTCATGGGAGGGGGGGCATTGCCGCGCGCGAATTCGCCCGCGCTCTGCGCCTGCTGAACCTTGCGGATCAGTGCCTCGGGGTCGGGAAGGTCGGCCACATGCGTCAGGCGGATGATCGCCATCTCGGCGGCCATCATGGCGTTGGGCGCGGCAGAGACCTCTTCCAGCGATTTGAGCAGCATCTGCCACATCCGGGTCAGCACCCGCATCGGCAGGCGGCCGGCCAGATCCTGACCGCGTGTGCGCTCATCCGGAGAAATGGTCGGGTCCTCCATGGCTTCGGGCGTGATCTTGACTACCGAGATCCAATGCGTGATCTCGGCCAGATCGCGCAGCACCGCCATCGGATCGGCGCCATCGGCATATTGCGATTGCAATTCGGTCAGGGCGCTTGCGGCATCGCCGCGCAGGATCATTTCGAACAGGTCGATGACCCGGCCGCGATCCGCCAGCCCAAGCATCGCGCGGACCTGATCGGCCCCGGTTTCGCCCGCACCGTGGCTGATCGCCTGATCCAGAAGGCTGGTCGCATCGCGTGCGGAACCCTCGGCGGCGCGGGTGATCAGGGCCAGCGCCTCATCGGTGATCTGCGCCTCTTCCGCGGTGGCGATGCGGCGCAGAAGGGCGATCATCACCTCAGGCTCGATCCGGCGCAGGTCGAAACGCTGGCAGCGCGACAGGACGGTGACGGGCACCTTGCGAATCTCGGTGGTGGCGAAGATGAATTTCACATGGGGCGGCGGCTCTTCGAGCGTTTTCAAGAGCGCGTTGAAGGCGCTGGTCGACAGCATGTGGACTTCGTCGATGATGTAGATCTTATAGCGAGCTGAGGCTGCCCGGTAATGCACCGAATCGATGATTTCGCGGATATCGCCGACGCCGGTGCGCGAAGCCGCGTCCATTTCCAGAACATCGACATGGCGGCCTTCGGTGATCGCGGCGCAATGTTCACATTGTCCGCAGGGTTCTGTCGTCGGTCCGCCCTGACCGTCGGGGCCGATACAGTTCATGCCCTTGGCGATGATCCGGGCGGTGGTAGTCTTCCCGGTGCCGCGGATACCGGTCATGATGAATGCCTGCGCGATGCGGTCGGCGGCAAAGGCATTCTTCAGGGTGCGCACCATCGCATCCTGCCCGACCAGATCGGCGAAGGTTTCGGGCCGGTATTTGCGGGCCAGCACCTGATATGCGGGTTTTTCGTCGCTCATGCGTTCCTCGGCAGTCGTGCCACTCTAGCCATGGCGGCGATGGCGGGCAACAGGGCTTACGATGCGATCAGCCTGATCCCAAGGAAAATGACGCTCGACAGCAGCGCGGCGGCGGGAACGGTGACGATCCATGCAGCTGCGATGGTTAGCACATGAGAGCGGCGGACCAGTTTGCGTCGGCGGCGCTCATTCGGGGCAAGCCGGGGGCGGTCGGGGATCGCAAGATGCGCCATGCGCAGCCGGCGCTCGGAATCCCATTCCCGGAAAAATCCGACACCGAACACGGCGCCGACCGCGATATGGGTGGAACTGACGGGCAGGCCAAGCCAGCTTGCCAGGATCACGGTGATTGCCGCTGACAGGGCGACGCAATAGGCGCGCATCGGGTTCAGCTTGGTGATCTGGCTTCCAACCATGCGGATCAGCTTCGGTCCGAACAAAAACAGCCCGAACGAGATTCCGAATGCGCCGATCAGCATCACCCAGAGGGGAATGCTGACGGATTCGGTGAAGTTGCCGGTGGCAGAGGCCGAGACGATGGCGGCAAGCGGTCCGACCGCATTTGCAACATCATTCGCGCCATGGGCGAAGCTCAGCAAAGCGGCCGAGACGACCAGCGGGATGCCGAACAGTACTTTCAGCGATTTGTTCCGGTTTTCCAGCCCATGCGACTGATAGCGGATGATCGGGATCATCGCCAGCCAGACCAGCAGGCCCAACGCGACGCCGATCAGCATTGCCGTGCCCATCGAGATCGTAATGACATGATTCAGGCCCTTCAGCGCAAGATAGGCGGCGAAGGTGCCCGCCATGATCCCGACCAGCACCGGAACCCAGATCCGCGCGGCGGCGATCTTGTCGTCGCGATAGATGATCCGTGCCTTGATGAACCACAGGAATCCGGCAGCGCATAATCCCCCAAGGGCCGGTGAGATCACCCAGCTTGCCGCGATTGCGCCCATTGTGCCCCAGCTGACCGCAGTTATCCCTGCGGCCGTGATTCCGGCCCCCATGACACCACCGACAACGGAATGGGTGGTCGAGACCGGCGCGCCGATCCATGTCGCCAGATTCACCCATAGCGCCGAGGCCAGAAGCGCCGCCATCATCGCCCAGATGAAGACCGCGCTGTCGGCCATGCTGGAGGGCGCAATGATCCCCTTGGAAATGGTCGAGACGACATCTCCTCCGGCAATCAGGGCGCCCGCGCTTTCGAAGATCGCGGCGATGGCGATGGCGCCGCCCATGGTCAGCGCATTGGCGCCGACCGCCGGGCCCATATTGTTGGCAACATCGTTGGCGCCGATATTCAGTGCCATATAGGCACCGAAGCCCGCAGCGATCGTTACGATCAGGGCGTTGTTCTCATGCCCAAGGAACAGCAACGCGGCAAAGCCGGCCAGCACGATGAAGACCAGGGCAATGCCCGGACCGATCAGCGAACGGCCGATATTGGCCGTGGCCATTTCGAGATTGGAGAACCGGCCAAGATCGCGGTCCAGCGTCTCGAGATGACGCGCTTCGAAATTCTTGTCCGCCATAACAGCTCCTTGCAGACGAATGTTCTGCCTATGAGTGATTCACCCCGGTGGCAAGTGGTGCCTGCGCATTGGCCGGTTGTTGCCGATGGCGATGGCGTTATTTCCGGTTAGGCGGTTTCGACACGCCGTGCCACTGCGATCTCCTCTTCGGTCAGAGGGCCGGGGAAATGACATGCGGTCCGATGCGAGTCGCCGAATGGAACCGGTGTTTCTGTGGCGCATTTCCCGGTCGCGCGCGGGCAGCGCGTGCGGAAGACGCAACCGGAGGGAGGCGCGAAGGGCGATGGCAGATCGCCCGCCAATGGCACGATTGAGGCGGCCATGTCATGGGAGGGATCGGGAATCGGCACCGCTGACAGAAGCGCCTGAGTATAGGGATGCAGGGGTGCGGAATAAAGTTCGGCCGTCGCGGCGGTTTCCATGACCTTGCCCAGATAAAGCACCAGCACCCGATCGCTGATATACTTCACTACCGACAGGTCATGGGCGATGAAGATCAGTGCGAGGCCGAATTCCTTCTGCAACCGGATCAGCAGATTGATGACCTGCGCCTGAATCGAGACATCCAGCGCGCTGACCGGCTCGTCGCAGATGATCAGCTTCGGTTCCACGATCAGGGCGCGGGCAATGCCGATCCTTTGGCACTGTCCGCCGCTGAACTCATGCGGATAGCGGTTGATCTGGTTGGATAGCAGGCCGACCTTTTCCATGATCGCCTTGACCCGCTCTTTCACCTCCGGGCGTTTCAGCCGGGGATTATGCGTGATCAATGGCTCGGCGATGATCTGGCCCACGGTCATGCGCGGATTCAGCGAGGCCAGAGGATCCTGAAAGATCATCTGGATATCGTTGCGGTATTTCATCATCTTGCCGGGTGACAGCCCGATGAGATTCTTCCCGTCGATCCATTCTGCCTGACCTTCGGCAGGCACCAGCCCGATCAATGCGCGCGCCAATGTCGATTTCCCGCAGCCGGATTCGCCTACGATTCCCAGCGTCTCTCCGGGGTTGAGGCTGAAATCGACTCCGCTGACGGCATGCAGATTGCGCGGAGGGGTCCACGGCCAGTCGCCTTCGCCGCGCAGGTGAAACGTCACGCGCAGATCGCGCACGTTCAGCAGGGGGCGGGTCATGCCTGTCCTCCTTGCGTCACATGTTGGGGTGCCGGCGTTCGGGGCAGGCGGTACTGCAACACGTCGTCCAGGGGAACAAAGCACGCGCGAGACCGTGCTTCCGCGAAGGGTTCCAGCACCGGACGGCTATTTGCGCATTCCTCGCGCGCATAGGGGCAGCGCGGCTCGAAGGCGCAACCCGCCGGTGGGCATGTCATATTGGGCGGGGCGCCGGGGATGACGGCAAGCTCGTCGCCGTCATGGTCGATCCGCGGGATCGCATGCAGCAATCCTTGCGTATAGGGATGGGCGGGGCTGGCGAAAAGCGGGCCGACCGGGCCGGTCTCGCGGATACGGCCGCCATACATGACCGCTACCTGCTTGCATGAACTGGCGACGACGCCCAGATCATGGGTGATAAGGATCATCGCCATGCCTAAATCGCGCTGCAATTCCGCCAACAGCGTCATGATCTGCGCCTGCACCGTCACGTCAAGCGCCGTCGTCGGTTCATCCGCAATCAGCAATTGCGGGCGGCATAGCAACGCCATCGCAATCATGACCCGCTGCCGCATCCCGCCCGAGAACTCATGCGGATACAGCCGCACCCGCCCTCTGGCATCGGGGATATGAACGGCATCGAGCATGCGGATGGATTCGGTCACGGCGTCGCGCTTGCTCATGCCCTTATGCAGGGTCAGAACCTCTGCCATCTGGTCCGAGACGCGCATATAGGGATTCAGAGAGGTCATCGGGTCCTGAAAGATCATCGCGATCTTCTCGGCCCGGATGCGGTTCAGGGTTTTCAGCGGCGCGTTCAGGATTTCCTGCCCGTCAAAGCGAACCGAACCCGTCGCCCGGCCATTCCGCGCCAGAAGCCCCATGATGGCGAAAGAAAACTGCGACTTGCCGCTGCCGGATTCGCCCACCATGCCCAGCGTTTCGCCCGGCTTCACCGACAGATTCACGTCATTGACCGCGTGAACCGTGCCGTCATTGGTCTGAAAGCTTACATTCAGATCGGTTATGTCCAGTAAAGCCATATCAGCGATCCTTCGGATCAAGCGCATCACGCAGCCCGTCTCCGATGAAGAAAAAGGCGAAAAGCGTGATGACGAAGAAAAACAGCGGGAAGGCAAGCTGCCAGATCGTGCCGTAGGTGATCGTATCGGCGCCTTCCGAGATCAATGCGCCCAGCGAGGTCAGCGGTTCCTGTATCCCAAGCCCAAGGAAACTGATGAAACTTTCAGTCAGGATCATCAGCGGCACCAGCAAAGTGGCATAGACGGCCACCACCCCCAGAAGATTGGGAACGATATGGCGGGTGATGATCTTCCAGCCCGGCACGCCCGTGGCGCGGGCGGCCTCGATGAATTCGCGGTTCTTCAGGCTCAGGGTCTGGCCGCGCACGATGCGCGACATTTCCAGCCAGGAAATCATGCCGATGCCCAGAAACAGCATGCCGATCGAACGTCCGAACATCACCAGCATCAGGATCAGAACGAACATGTAAGGGATCGACATCAGGATATCGACAAGCCGCATCATGAACTGATCCACGCGCCCGCCGATGAAACCGGCCGCCGCGCCGTAAAGCGTGCCGACGATCATTGCGATGGCCGCGCCGACGACGCCTACCATCAGCGAGATCTGGGTACCCTGTACGGTGCGCGAAAACAGATCCCGGCCCAGATCGTCGGTGCCGAAGTAATGGCCGTTCTCGATCGAGGGCGCGCCCATCTGGGCCACTTGCCCCATGACGGCGAAATCCAGCTCTTCATTCGACCAGACCGCGAAGAATTCTCCGAGCAATGCGAACAGAACTACCAGCACCAGCAGCAGCAGCCCGACAATCGCCGCCTTGTTGCGGAAGAACCTCTTTCGGGCATCGGCCCAGGGACTGCGGCCCTTGACGTCGTCCCGGACCATCCGATCGGCGAGGCTTTGCATCTTGGCTTGCTCGATCATCATGGTTCAGTACCGGATCTTGGGGTCGATCCATACGTAAAGGATATCGACCAGCAGGTTGAACAGGATCGTCAGCGTCCCCAGCAGGATGGTTACACCCATCATCACCGCATAATCGCGGTTCAATGCGGAATCGACGAAGGATTTCCCGATGCCACCGGTCGAGAAAAACATGTCGATCACGACCGAGCCCGTGATCATCGAGACAAAAACCGGGCCAAGATAGCTGATGACCGGCAGCATGGCAGGTTTCAGAGCATGCCGCAGGATTACCCGGCGCTCTGGCATGCCTTTGGCGCGGGCGGTGCGGATATGGTTCGAGCCCAGCACCTCGAGCATGGACGAACGGGTGATGCGGGTGATCGAGGCCATGTAGCTTGTCGCAAGTGCGATGACCGGCATGATCCAGAATGTCGGATCGCTGAAGCTCCAGCCGCCGCCGGGCAAAAGCCTGTACCACAGCGTGAAGATCAGCAGAAGGATCGGCGCCATCACGAAATTAGGCAGTACCTGTGCCCCGATCGAGATGCCGACAGCCAGATAATCCAGCCAGCTATTGTGCCAGATCGCGGCTGTCACGCCGAGTATGACACCGACGAGGACCGCAAGGAGGAATGACAGAATCCCATAGGTCAGAGTGACCGGAAAACCCTTGGCGATCAACTGGTTCACCGTTAGATCGGGATAGACGAAGCTTGGGCCGAAATCGAAATGCACGACGATGCCGTAAAGATAATCCCAGATCTGTTTCCACAGCGGGTCGTCAAGCCCGTATTTCGCATTCAGATTGGCCAGAACCGCCGCCGGAACCTCGCGGTCCTTCGAGAAGGGTCCGCCGGGGGCGAAATGCATCAGGATATAAGAGATGACGATCAGCAGCAGCAGCGTAGGTATCGCTACGGCCAGCCGTCGCAAGACATATGCCAACATCCGGGAGCCTCCCTGAAAATTAAAAGATCGGTACCTGCACAGTTGTTAGGTCAGGGCTTATGACCGAAACCGGGAAGGGAAGAAACCCCTCCCGGTGGATTCATTGGATACGATTACTCGGCCACGCGATAAAGTTCCTTGGCGTACCAGTCGCCCATCACGTTATCCAGCGGAACACCACGCAGATCGGGTTTGATCATGTTCGGCTGCGCATAGTGATAGACCGGGGCCAAAGCCATGTCGCCAATCAGAAGCTGTTCCATCTTTTTGTAATTCTCGGCCGGGTTTTCCTCGGTGGCGGCATCTGCCAGCAACTGGTCGTATTCTTCGTTCGACCACATGCCGTTATTGTCGCCATCGGTTCGGAACCAGTCGAGGAAGGTCGAGGCTTCGTTGTAATCCGCGCACCAGGCATAGCGCTGAACCTCGAAATCCTGATTGTTGCCCTTGTCGACGAATACCTTCCATTCGTAGTTTTCCAGCGTCAGTTCCACGCCGATGGCCTTCCAGAACTGCTGCACCGCGATGGCGATCTTCTTGTGATCCTCTGACGTGTTATACATCAGCTTGAGTTTCAGCGGATTGTCGGGACCGTAACCTGCCTCGGTCAGCAATTCCCGGGCTTTCTCCATTCGTTCGGGCTGCGTCCAGTTTGCCATTTCGATCTCGGGCTCTTCGAAACCCTCCATCGCCCAATGGGTCCAGTAATAGGCCGGCTTCTGTCCGCCCTGAAGTACCTTGTCCACGATGATATCGCGGTCGATCGCATAGGATAATGCTTGCCGCACGCGCAGATCCTTCAAGGCTTCGGGGCCTTTTTCCGAAAGATTGAAGACGTAACCATAGGAGCAAGCCCAGGGGACCGAGATCGCCTCGTCGGGAAATTCCTCCTTGAGCTTGGGGTATTGCCCGGCGGGGATCAGGTTGAACCAGTCGATCTCGCCTGCCTGATAGCGGGTCAGCGCGATGTTCTGGTCGTTCACGGTGATGAAGTTCACCTCATCGATGATCGTGTTTTCGGCATCGTAATACTGATCGTTCTTGACCGCCGTTGCCTTGACGCCAAGATCGTGGCTTTTCAGCACATAGGCGCCGTTTCCGACCAGATTGCCGGGTTGGGTCCATTGCTGACCATGCTCTTCGATCACTTTCTGCGGGACAGGGTAGGTCGTGGCATGATCCAGTGTTTTCAGGAAATAGGGGGTGGGCTTTGACAGCTTGACCTCAAGCGTCTTGTCGTCAATTGCCGTTACGCCCAGTTCTTCGGGCGATGCCTCGCCCTTCACCACTGCGGTTGCGTTCTCGAGATTCATCAATTCCACGAACCACGCATATTCCGAAGCTGTCTCGGGATCCGCGGCGCGGCGCCACGCATAGACGAAATCGCCTGCGGTGACCGGGTCGCCATTCGACCATTTCGCATCGCGCAGATGGAAGGTATAGGTCAGCTTATCGTCGCTGATATCGTGGCTTTCGGCCATGCCCGGCACCATCGCCCCGGTGTCGTCCTGTGTCATCAGCCCTTCGAAAAGCTGCCGGATCATGTCCGAGTCGGTGCGCGACTCGGTCAGTTGCGGGTCCAGTGTTTTGATCGCATCCAGAATCCAGAAGCTCAGGCTTTGATCCTCGGCCAGTTTTTCCCCTTCGGCGGGCTGGGCGGCATAAACGGGCAAGGACAACACGGTCACAAGCGCCGTTGTTGCGAAGAACTTGGTCATGGGGTTCCTCCATGTTGATTATCGGCGCTTCTGCGCCTTGATGAACCCAATGCTAAAACATCGGTTCGCGCGGTAAAGCCGATTTGTCGCTTTCCTATTAAAGGCGATTGTGGAAAAGAGAGCCTGATGACGACATTCAGGCATATCACGCTGGTTACCGGCGGTGCGCGATCGGGCAAATCTGCATTGGCCGAACGGTTGGTCGCGCGCCATGATCTGCCTCGCATCTATATCGCCACGGCACAAGGAGGCGATGATGAGATGAAGGAAAGAATCAGGCAACATCAATTGCGTCGCGGGGAAGCTTGGAATTTGGTTGAAGAGCCGGTCGCACTTGCCGGGGCGTTGCGCAAGACCGACGATCAGGGCGTCCGGCTTGTCGATTGCCTGACCTTATGGCTTGCGAACTGTCTGGACAGCGCGGATATGCAGGAACTGATAATAACCTTACGTCAACAAGTCTCGCCGGTGGTGCTGGTGACGAATGAACTGGGGCAAGGGATCGTGCCCGCGAACGTGACGGCACGGCGATTCCGCGATCTTCATGGCTGGATGAATCAGGCCGTGGCCGAGGTCGCGGATGAGGTCTGGATGGCGGTCAGCGGTCAGCCTCTCAGGCTGAAACCCGGGCGGGAGGACATCGATGAGATCCTTTGACGAAGGGGTGGCCGCCGCCGCGCTGGCGCGACAGAACAATCTGACCAAACCTCCGGGTTCTCTGGGCAGGCTTGAAGAACTGGCCGTGTTCATGGCCGGCTGGCAGGGACGGGAAGATCCCAGGATCGATCGGGCGCAGGCCATTGTGTTCGCAGGCAATCACGGCATCGTCGCGCAGGGCGTGAACCCGTTCCCGGCCGAGGTAACGGCGCTGATGGTTCAGAATTTCCGCGCTGGCGGAGCGGCGATAAACCAGCTTTGTCGCGTGGCGGGGGCGGAACTGTCGGTTTTGCCGCTGGACCTGGAGCGTCCGACCCGTGATTTCACCCAAGGCCCCGCGATGGATCTATCCGAGGTCGAGGAGGCGATGACGGCGGGGGCGGGCGCGGTCGATCCGGATGCGGATGTGCTTTTGCTGGGCGAGATGGGGATCGGCAATTCCACCGTTGCGGCGGTGCTTGCCGCCTGGACCTTCGGAGGAGGCGCGGAAGACTGGGTCGGACCGGGAACCGGTGCCGAGGGCGAGGTTCTGGCCAGGAAACAACAGGCAGTTGAAGCGGGGCTGGCGCTGCATCGCCCGGCCACTGCCCGCGAGGCTTTGTCGGCCTTTGGCGGACGCGAGCAGGCGGCGATCTGCGGCGCCGTGCTGCGCGCGCGCGACTTGGGGTTGCCGGTGCTGCTGGACGGGTTCATCTGCACGGCTGCGGCGTCGGTTCTGACGCGCGACGATCCGGGTGCGCTGCGCCATTGCCTGATCGGACATGAAAGCGCCGAGCCGGGGCATCACAGCCTGATCGAGGCACTGGGGATGAAGCCGGTATTGTCGCTGGACATGCGCTTGGGCGAAGGGTCGGGTGCTGCGGTGGCGTTGATGTTGCTGCGGGCTGCCATCGAGTGCCACAATGGCATGGCAACATTCGCGGAGGCCGGCATTGGCTAGGTGGCATCAATTCGTTCTGGCGCTGGTCTTTCTGACACGTCTGCCTCTGGAGCGTCTGCTGCCCCGGCATATCCTGTCTCTGGCGAAAAGCAGCTGGGCATTCCCGTTGGTCGGAGCCATTGTCGGCGCGGCGGCGTCGCTGACCTTTCTGCTGCCGGGTCCGTCGCTGCTGCACGCTGCGCTGGCGCTGGCGCTGGCGGTCTGGCTTACCGGGGCGCTGCACGAGGACGGACTTGCCGATTTCGCGGATGGCGCGGGCGGTCGCGACCGCGAAGACCGGCTAAGGATCATGCGCGATTCGGCGATCGGCAGTTACGGTGTGATCGCATTGATCCTGACCAGCCTGATCCGGGTGGCGGCGATCAGCGTGCTGAGCCCGTGGCATCTTATCGCCGCCGCCGCCTGCGGCCGTACGGCGATCATTCTGGTTCTGGGCGGGCTTTTGCCTGCCCGTCCGGATGGGTTGGGTCATGCCGCCGGCACGCCCGGCGCGCGCAATGTCGGCATGGTTTCGATCATTGCGCTTCTGTTTCTGCTGCTGGCCGGAGACGGCGCGATGTTTGCCCTGATCGCCGGTTTGCTGGCAACCGCGGTAACGATCCGTCAGGCCCGGGTCTGGCTGGGCGGGCATACCGGAGACGTGTTGGGCGCGACGTCAGTCCTGACCGAGACCGCGGTTCTTGCCGCTTTTGCGCTCTGGATCTGAGAGTTCAGGACGGTTCAGAGATTTTCTTGACGCCTGCATATGCTTAACGCATACCCCCTGCACCATTCATAAGAGCCGGAAAACCGGTGAACCCGCAACCAGCGGGTAAGACATAAAAGGGGGGAACCGATGGGCGGGCTACTTGTTTTGTCGCGCGGCATCGACCGCGTGAACAGCCTGATTGGGCGCGCTGCGTCATGGCTGATCCTGATCGCCATATTCGTTAGCGCGGTAAATGCGGTGATCCGCAAGGTTTTCAATGAATCATCAAACGCCTGGCTGGAACTGCAATGGTATCTTTACGGTACCGCGTTTCTGCTGGCAGCGGCCTATACTCTGATGGAGAACGAGCATATCCGCATCGATATCCTGTATGGAGGCCGCTCGCGGCGCACCCAGCACTGGATCGATCTGATCGGGCATGTGCTCTTCCTGATGCCGCTGGTGATTCTCACGCTTTGGCTGGCATGGCCGTGGCTGATTATCAGCTATGAGCGGCACGAGATGTCGATGAACGCGGGCGGTTTGGTTCGCTGGCCGGCAAAAGCGGTGCTTGTCGCAGGATTC
This sequence comes from Paracoccus wurundjeri, assembly GCF_030678915.1. GTDB lineage: Bacteria > Pseudomonadota > Alphaproteobacteria > Rhodobacterales > Rhodobacteraceae > Paracoccus > Paracoccus onubensis_A. The sequence continues at coordinate 13,094 of NZ_JAUUTZ010000024.1, forward strand.
GTGCTGCTGTTCTTTCAGGGCATATCCGAAATCATCAAGAAAATCGCGGTGATGCGTGGATTGATCAAGGATGATCACGTGCCTACCGGGCATCAGGTGCCGCTGGATGTGGATCCGGAGCTGCTGGCGCAAGCGGGTCTGGGCCCCGAAGCCGACAGGAAGGACGACGTGACCAGCAAGCCGGGCGAGGAGACACGCAAATGATGGAGCTCATCGCCCAGAACATGGCGCCGATCATGTTCGTTTCGCTGATCATCTTCCTGCTGTTGGGATATCCGGTGGCGTTTTCGCTGGCCGCGAACGGCCTGTTGTTCTTCATCATCGGGGTAGAACTCGCGCCACTGTCCGGAGGCAATATCTATCTGGACTGGCCGCTTCTCCGCGCCTTGCCCGACCGGTTCTTCAACGGCGTGGTCTCGAACGAGACGTTATTGGCGGTGCCATTCTTTACCTTCATGGGGATCGTGCTTGAGAAATCCGGTATGGCCGAGGATTTGCTTGATACGATCGGCCAGCTTTTCGGACCCATCCGGGGCGGGCTGGCCTATGCAGTGGTCATTGTCGGCGCGCTTCTTGCCGCGACCACCGGCGTCGTGGCGGCATCGGTCATCGCCATGGGGCTGATTTCGTTGCCGATCATGCTGCGCTACGGCTATGATCGCCGTCTCGCGACCGGTACGATCGCGGCCTCGGGCACGTTGGCGCAGATCATTCCGCCCAGCCTCGTATTGATCGTGCTGGCCGATCAGCTGGGGCGCTCGGTCGGGGATATGTATAAGGGGGCGCTGATTCCCGGGCTGGTGCTGACCGGGATCTATCTGCTCTATATCTTCGTGATGTCGATTATCCGCCCGAAATCTCTGCCCGCATTGCCGATAGAGGCAAGAACATTGGGTTCGGGGGTGACCTCTCTTCTCGTCGCGCTGGCAGCGGGCGTGGCGATTTTCTATCTGGTGCTGAAATGGCTTTACCCGACTCATGGGAACGACGCCGATATTCTGGCGGCCGCGGTGGCGGTGATCGCCATATACCTTGTCGCGGTGCTGGACAGGATGCTGAAAATAGGCGTGATGTCGCGTCTGGCTCAGCAGGTGGTCATCGTGCTGATCCCGCCGCTGGCGCTGATCTTTCTTGTGCTTGGCACGATCTTCCTGGGTATCGCCACCCCAACCGAGGGCGGCGCCATGGGGGCGGTCGGCGCATTGGTGCTTGCGGCAGGCAAGGGACGGCTGAACCTTCAGGTAATCAGTCAGGCGCTTTCCGCGACAACCCGTCTGTCGGCCTTCGTGATGTTCATCCTGATCGGGGCAAGGGTGTTTTCGCTTACCTTTTACGGTGTGAATGGCCATTTGTGGGTCGAGCATCTGCTGACCTCGTTGCCGGGGGGGGAATATGGCTTCCTGATCGCCGTCTCGCTATTGGTATTCTTCCTTGCATTCTTCCTTGATTTCTTCGAACTGGCTTTCATCATCGTGCCATTGCTTGCGCCTGCGGCGGAAAGCCTTGGCATCGATCTGATCTGGTTCGGGGTGATCCTGGGTGTGAATATGCAGACCAGTTTCATGCATCCTCCGTTCGGGTTTGCACTTTTCTACCTGCGTTCTGTCGCGCCGCGGGAATCCTATATTGACAGGATCACCGGGCGGTCGATTGCACCGGTCAAGACCAGCCAGATCTATTGGGGCGCGGTGCCCTTCGTTGGTATCCAGATCCTGATGATCGTAATTGTGATCAGCTTCCCGCAATTGGTGATGCATTACAAAGGAGCGCCGATCGATCCTGCGAGTATCACCTATGAGGTACCTTCCGGCGGAATGAGTCTTGGCAGCGGAAGCGGCTTTGGTGAGCTTGGAGGGCTGGGTGGTTCTCCCTACGGTCAGTCTGGCAGTGACGCCCCTGCAGAGGCGGCCCCGGGCGGTTCAGGCGCGCTGGACGGTCCTCCGGATTTCGGCGCATCGGCAGATGACGGGCAGGAACCGGCACCTGCCGAGGAGCAGCCCGCCGGTGATCCGGGCGGCGGGTTGAGTCTGGATGGCCCGCCACCAGGGCTTGGCGGGAACTGAGGCGTCCCGGATTTGACATGAGATAACGACAGCGAGGCCGGGCAATCTGCCCGGCCTTTTTTAAAGTTTATTCAGTTTCATCGATTGGATCGCTTCAAATGAGCCAGCCTGAAACGTGACAGTCCGGTATTTCCCTACATAGTGGGCTGCGCAACCAAGACCCGTCAGGTGATCCGCCGGATGCTGTCGGCGATTTCGTCCCATTCAAAGACCCGCTTCCAGTCGTCGCGCATCAGTACCGGCTTGCCGAATTCGATGGCCTTGTTGCAGGCATCGGAAAAGGCGCCCTCGCGCTCTTCGAAGATCACGGCGCCCAGGATGTTCATATGTCCAAGCAGGAAGTCCCGTGCGCATTCCTTACTGACGCCGCTGCGGCGGACGCATTCGTCCATTGCTTCCCGCATCACGCTGAGAAGCGAGGCGCAAACGGTCTCGGACAGGCCCGGCTCCAGCATCGCCATCTGTTTGACGGTGACTTCATATGTCCGGGCAACGGGGGCGTAGATAGCGCGGGCGATCCGCTCGCCCAGTTCGTAATGCTCACGCGGACCCTGCATCAATGCGTTCACGACGCCTTGTTTTGCCGCGATTCCGCCGAAATGGTCACGGCGGCCCTCTTCGGTGGTTTCGTCGTTGAAGATCGGCGGGTGGCAGGGATGGGTGACGAAATAGGTGATATCGTCACGTTCCGGCAGATGTCCCGCGAAAGGGGCGGCCGCATCAAGAATGACAATCATCGTGCCCGGAGCGACCGCCGGGACGACCGTCGAAGCGACCTTGCCGATCACCGTGTCCGGCACCGCAAGGATCACCACCTCGGCCCCATCAAGCGCCTGATCCTGATCGATGCAGTCAAATCCCAGTGCGTCCTTCAGCCGGGAGCGGCCATTTTCGCTTGGCTCGACATGGCGAACCTGAAAACCGGTTTTCGCCAGATTGGCGGAAAGGCGCAGGCCCATTTTGCCACCCGCTCCGAACAACGCGATATTTGTCATCTGATCTCGATCCTTTCGGGAAATAGCCGCTTGCTTAACTGGTATGATAAGATGATAATGATATGAATATGTCAAGGGCTTCGAGGAAAGGAGACAGGATGACCGGCTCGCAAGCGCCTTGGGTGACGTGGTTTGGTGACGATTTCACCGGCTCGGCGGCGGTGATGGAGGTTCTGGCCTTTGCGGGCCTGCCTTCGGTCCTGTTCACGGATATTCCGTCGTCGGGGATGCTGGCGCGATTTGCGGATTGCCGTGGGATCGGTATCGCCTCGACGGCCCGCAGTCACGATCCCGGCTGGATGGAGGCAAATCTTCCCGCGCCGCTGCGTTTTCTGCACGGGCTGGGGGCGCCGATCCTGCATTACAAGATCTGCTCGACCTTCGATTCGACGCCGCAGACCGGCTCGATCGGGAAGGCGATAGAGATCGGGCTTGGCATCCGGCAAGCGGCTGCGGTACCGCTGTTGACCGCTGCGCCCGCGATGCGCCGCTATCAGGCTTTCGGGAACCTGTTCGCAGCGACGCTGGACGCTGTTCACCGGCTGGATCGTCACCCGGTCATGGCACATCATCCGGTTACGCCAATGGCGGAAGCGGACCTGTTACGGCATCTTTCGGCCCAGACCGATCTGCCGGGCGGGCTGATCGATCTTGAAGCACTGAATGGCGATCCGCAAACCTGTCTGATGCGCCTTGTCAAAGAAGGCGCCCGGATCCTGTCGCTGGACAATATGGATGCGGTGTCCGAATTGGCAGCGGGTAAGCTGATCTGGGAAAACCGCGATATGCTTGGCTTCGTTGCCGGTAGTCAGGGCGTCGAATACGCGCTTGTGCGGTATTGGCAGAAAAGCGGGATGCTTGCGCCGCCCCCCACGGCACAGGGCGCGGGCAGCGCGGATCGGATCGTTGCCGTTTCCGGCTCTGTCTCGCCGGTCACGGCGCGTCAACTGGACTGGGCTGGTCGCAATGGTTTTACGCTTCTGGCTTTCGATGCCTCCGCTGCATGCGCGGATCCTTGGATACTTGCGGCAGAAGAGGCGCGACTGATCGACGCTGCTATACAGGCCGCCGAACATGGTGCCAGCCCGTTGGTTCATTCCGCGTCGGGGCATGACGGACCCGAAATAGCGAGATTTCGCGCGGCATTGGCCCGAGGCGGGGTTGATCCCGGAACCGCCAACCGCCGGGTTGGCGAGGCATTGGGACGAATCCTCGATGCGGTTCTGCAAAGGACGGGCATTCGTCGCGCGGTCATTTCCGGCGGCGATACCTCGGGGCATGGGATGCGGCAACTGGGCCTTTCGGCATTGGTGGCCAGGGCGCCGACCGTACCGGGCGCGGCGCTTTGCACGGCCTATGGCGATGGTCCGCATGACGGGCTTGAGATCGCATTGAAGGGTGGCCAGATGGGGTCCGAGGATTATTTCGGCTGGATCCGCGATGGGGGAGGGGAAAGATCATTCCCTGCCGGAAGCCAGCCGACGTGACCCTTGCCGAAACGAGAGCCGCCAGAGCTTGAGATCAAGCCGTCATTCATGCGGCTCGAACGCCACCCGGGCGCGTTCCAGATGGCGGCGCATTTCGTTAATAGCCGCGTCGAGATCGCGGGCCTCGATATGATCGACGATCTTGGCATGTTCCAGCAGGGTGATCTCTTCGCTGTCCGAGCGGTGCAGCAGGCTGACGTGATATTCGAACAACCAGCCCAGCATCGCGTCCGAAACGGAAAGGATGATCGGGTTGTCGCAAAGCGAGGCAAGCTTGCGGTGAAAGGCCATGTCGATCGAGATGAAGGCCGTGGGATTGCCCAATTCGCTCCGCTGCCGCTCGACCAGTTCCCGGAGACTAGCGATATCGGACGCCGTCGCCTTTTCGACCGCGACCCGCACCATGCCCATTTCGAACATCTGCCGCGCATGTTTGAGATGATCCAGATTGCCGGGTGCCGAACTCAGCACCAGCCGGGCAAGCTCATCCGACTGGTGCAGGACCGTGGCGGGATTGATCTCGTTCACGCGGGATCGTTCGCCGTGATTGATGGTAATCAGCCCGCTGTTATGTAATGATTGCAGGGCTTCGCGCACCGCAGGACGGCCCACCCCGAAACGGTCCATCAGGGCGCGTTCGGACGGCATGAAATCGCCGGGTTTCAATTCGTGGCTGCGGATCATGTCATGCAGGCGCTCAAGCACCTGATCGGACAGCTTTCGCCGGACAATCTTGTCGTCGTTGAGCGCTGTCCTTGTCATCGCTTTCCTCCTGCCATTCCGCTTGCGGACAGGTTAGCCGCCTTCGCGCGGCTTCACAATTCCCGCAGCTTCCCAGCCGAAGGCGTCAAGCCCGTCATTTTCCTGTGCCGTTAGATTGGCGCGAAGCTGATGGTCCCCGACCGCCAGCGTGGCGATGCCATTCCCGATCCGGGCGTATCTGACGGGTTGTCCCGCCAAAGCGGCAAGCTGCCGCAGGACATCCGCGATGGGCCAGGAACCGGATATGCCGCGCGGTCCCAGTACCGCCGCCGGGGTCCAGACCGCGATGTCATGAGGTGCAAGCGCTGTGGCCAGCCCCAAAGCATAGGCCGCGCCGAATGCGCCGTGATGGCGTGGATCGTCATCCGTCATGCAAACCCGGCCATGATCGGGATTCGGGATAGTGCGCGAGCCATACGGGTTCTGACGCATGGCAATCGTCGCCGGACCGATACGGTATTCCCGACCTGCGGCGATTGCCCGGGCAGAGGCTGCGATATGGGGAACGGCTTCCAGCGTTTCCATGACCGACAGATCATCCGCTGCGTGAACGATGGGGCAGAGACCGTGCATGATGAAATCAAGCAACTCGGCGGGGGGCCTTTTCCGGTTCAGTTCGGGAAAGAAGCTTGCCATACCGCCACCGCGCGGAAGATCGGGGAAGGCGCGGGCGGCCGCCGCGTGAATTTCCGCCAGTGGCGGGCATTCCGGCCATTCCGATCCCGGCGGCGTCGACTGCCGGTCGACCGAGGGGCAGACAAAAACCGATGCCGGCGTGAAACCGGACTGCGACATGGTGCGGGCATGATCCGTCAGTTCTGCTGCTGGTGTTTCGGTGCCATCGAAGCGGCAGATCAGTTCAAGATCGAAGGACAGATCGGGAAATTCCGACTGAAGCGCTGCGAAAGCCGCGAATTGCGGGGCCACCTGACCCGCTGCCGCATCGACATGACATAACAACGCTTGCGGTCCGACGGTTTCGACAGCTGCGATTGCCTGATCCTTCAGCAAGGCATCATCGGCGGAAAGCGCCAGCGCCATCCGGGGAAAGCGCGGTTCGGCTGGCAAAGCGGGCCATTCGGCAGGTTTCGCGGAACCGGTTTCCCGCCAATTGATATCTACCGTTTGTCGCAGTTTTTCACCGTCTTTCAGCAGATAGGGCCAGGGCAGGGCCAGCGGACGGTTATAGGTCTTGAATGAGGCGTCGCCCCACTGCCGCTGATCCTCCATCTCGAATATGTCGCCGGAAAATGCGCATCTGATCGCCAGCCCGTTTGCCTGATGTTCCAGCGCGGCGATATCCATGAAGGGCTGCCAGGGCTCGATCAGCAGCGGAAAACTGCCCGCCTCCTGTCTGCCATCCGAATGTGTGACGATTGCCGGAGCGCCTGCGACCCCATCGATGGGATGCAGAAGCGTGAAGCCCGCGCGATTGGTTTCGAAATCACCCTTGGCCTCACCCTCGGCGGTTACCGTCAGACCCGTGCTCGTGATGCGGGTGGTCACGATGACCGTCAGTTGCGAGCTTCCATTGCGAAAGCGCATCGGTTGGGTCAGGCGCAGATCGTCCCCGCGCGTCTGGATGATTTCACCCAGTTCCGGCTGGATCGTCCCCCAATCCCGGTCGCGGACCAGAAAAGCGACGTTACGTATCGCCTCTATACCGTTGACGCGGATGTGCCTTAAAGCCCCTGACTGGAAGCCCAAACTGACGCCGCCATATGTAATGGTTTCGTAATCGTCGGGCGACTGTTCGGTGCCGTAGAGGTGCGCCGATCCGATCATAGCGCTTCGGGCCGGATACAGCGCCCTTCGGCGGCAGAGCGATAGGCCGCTTCGACAAGCGCGAAAGTTCCAAGGTTGTCGCGCCCCGAGGTCTCGGGCTGTTTCCCGTCACGCAGGCAGGCGATGAAATCCCGCTGAATGATCGCGACGCTTTCCTGAATATTGTGCCAGGGTTTCCCGGTCCAGGGAAGCAGCGGAGGGCTGACATCGAGCGTCTCGTTACGGTCGCCATTCTGGATCGTCAGGTGGTAGCCTGCATCCAGTCTTAAGCTGCCCTCGGTTCCGTCGATCTCGATCAGGGTTTCGGGAAAGGTCTCGGGCTCCCGTTTCGTCGCATAGGAGCAATCCACGACCGAGGTCACGCCGCTTTTGTGCCGCAGAAGCATGGTGGCGACATCCTCGCCGTTTATGTTCGGATTGATGCGGCGGGTTTCGGCGGTGATCCGTTCGGCATCGCCGAACAACGCACGCGCGATATCGAGGATATGGATGCCCAGATCCTCGATGATGAACCTTTCGCCCTCTGCCAGATATGGCTGTCCCGAGAACACGTCATAACCCGAGCGAAAGGAAATCCGCCCGAAAAATGGCGTACCGATCGCGCCCCCGCGCAGCGCATTGATCACCGCCCGGACCGGGGATTGCCAGCGGAAATTTTCATGCACCATCATGATCCTGCCGGCGCGTTCCACGGCCTTGACCATGTGGCGGGCGTCAGTCAGCGTCGGCGCGACGGGTTTCTGACAGATGACATGCTTGCCCGCATCCGCTGCCATCTCGACCAATGCGCGGTGGGAGGGAACGGTTGTCGCGATATCGGCTACGTCGAATCCGCCCTCGGTGAACATGGCCGCGGCATCCGTATAGCGGCGGGCGATGCCGAAACTGTCCCCAGCATCCTTCAGGCGGGCCTTGTTCCGGTCGCAAAGCGCCACAACCTCGGCTCCCTCGATCCCGGCCCATGCGTGCAACTGGTTTCTTGCGAAGAATCCGCAACCGATTACGGCGATTTTGATCATCCGGCCTCTCCGCCCTATTTCCCAAGCGCTGCCTGAGCCTGCAATGCGGCCCGTGCCTCGACGCGCTGCTGCGCCTGATCGATGACGACGGCGGCGATGATGACGATCCCCTTGATGACCGTTTGCCAGAAAGCCGAAACCCCCATCATCACCAGCCCGTCGGACAGGACTCCGATCACGAAGGCCCCGATGATCGTGCCACCAATCCGGCCCCTGCCGCCCGACATCGAGGTGCCGCCCAGCACCGCCGCCGCGATCGCGTTCAGTTCGAACGTATCGCCCGTGGCCGGATGTGCCGCCACAAGCTGCGAGGCGATGATGATTCCGACAAGCGCGGCGCAGAAGCCCGAGAACATATAGACGAAAAACTTGATTCGGGTCACGCGTACGCCCGACAGTCCTGCGGCCTTTTCATTCCCGCCCACGGCATAGATATACCGGCCCAAAGGCGTGCGCCGCGCGATATAGGCCGCTGCGACACCCACAATCACCAGCATCCAGATCGAGACCGGGATTCCAAGGATGTTGCCGGTACCGATCCAGCGGAACGTGTCCGAGCCGTATTCCGGATTACCGCTGAGATTGGGGAAGGTGCGTCCGTCCGAGGACAGCATGGCCGCGCCGCGCGCGATATATAACGTCCCCAGCGTGGCGATGAATGGCGCGACATTCAGCTTGGTGATCAGAAAGCCGTTCAATGCCCCGATCGCGACACCGACCGCGACGACGATCAGGCAAATCTCGAATGTGTTGAACTGAATCGACCAGCCGAAACCCGGATTGATGCCGTGAAGCACCAGCCAGCCTGCAACCATCCCGCATAGCCCCACGATCGATCCGACCGACAGGTCAATGCCCCCCGATACGATGACGAATGTCATGCCGATGGCCAGAAAGGCGTTCAGGGCGACATGTTTCGACATGATGACCAGATTTGCCGCCGACAGGAAATTCGGCGCGAAGACGGAAAAGAACAGCAGCACAAGGATCAGGGCGATAAAGGTTCGCGCCTTCAGCAATAGCAACAGCGCGCTGCCTGAAGCTGCCTGTCCGCTGGAAGTTGGTACGGTTGAATCACTCATCCTGTAGCGTCCTTGGGTTCAGGATCCGCAGGAGCGTCGGGCGCGTGGCCTTTGGCCGACGCTTCGACCAATGCGGTTTCGGTTGCGGTGCCATGGGTGAATTCCCCGCTGATACGCCCGTTCGACATGACGATGATCCGATCGGACAGCGACATGACCTCTTCAAGATCCGAGGTGACGAAGATGATGCCCAATCCCTCCGCGGCCAGTTTGCGCATGACGCGGAAGACCTCGGCCTTGGCGCCGATATCGATCCCGCGCGAGGGTTCGTCCATCAGCAGGATCTTCGGTTGGGTCATCAGGGCCTTGGAAATCACCACCTTCTGCTGATTTCCTCCGGAAAGCGAAGAAACCTCGTATTCCGGTGAGGCGACCTTTACCGTCATTCGATGGATGAAGTCCCGCACCGTCTCGGCTTCGCGCTTCAGCGACAGATGAACGCCGCGTGTCAGGGTTTTCAGGCTGGACAGGGTCATATTTTCGCGGATCGACAGGATCTGAACCAACCCGTCGGATTTTCGATCCTCGGGGATAAGGGCGATGCCTTTGGCGATGCGCCCGGCGACCGTCCGCGATGTCAGGCGTTCGCCATTCACAAAAAGATCGCCCCGGTAATCCCGTCTGTCACCGATGATGCATTCCAGCAATTCCGAGCGACCCGCGCCCATCAGGCCATAGATGCCCAGTATTTCTCCCGCCCGCAGCGAGAATGACACATCCTGTACATCGAAACCGCCATGGCGGTTCGGGGCGGTGATTTGCTCGGCGCGGAAAATCTCGGGACCGTATTCATGGTGAATCTCTTTGGCGAAATCCTTCGATGCCTGGCCGATCATATGTCGGACGATCCAGGGGATATCGACGCCTTCCATCGATTGCGCGCCGGCGATGACGCCGTCGCGCAGCACCGTGATGTAATCGCCCACCCGGATCAGCTCTTCCAACCGGTGCGAGATATAGACGATGCCGACGCCCGAGGCGCGCAGATCGTCGATCACCCGGAACAGGATCTCCACCTCTGCCGCTGACAGGGCCGAGGTCGGCTCGTCAAGGATCAGGATGCGGGCATCCTGCGCAAGGCTTTTGGCGATCTCGACGATCTGCTGCTGCCCGACCTTGAGATCTCCGACAAGGATATCGGGATCGATATCATGTTCCAGCCGTTTCATCAGGGCACGGGTCATATCGCGTTGCGCGGCCATGTCGATATCGATCCCCAGCCGGGTCTTTTCGCGGGAGATGAAGATATTCTCGGCGACGGTCATGTTGGGAAACAGGTTCAGTTCCTGAAACACGATCCCGATCCCATGCCGCGCTGCATCCTCGGTCGAGCGGAACTGAACCTCCGGTCCGTCGAGGATCAGCTTGCCGCTGGTCAGTTGCTCGACGCCCGCGATGACTTTCATCATTGTGGATTTGCCGGCGCCGTTCTCTCCCACAAGCACATTGACCGCGCCCATATGCAGGTCGAAATCCACATCCTTCAGTGCGACGGTGCCGGGATAGACCTTGCTGCCGCCTCGGATCGACAGGCCGACGGGGTGGATTTTCTCGGGCTGCTTCATCTCAGCCTCCGATCTCCAGCATGACGGGCACGAGTTCGATCATGGCCGGGTCGCGCAGGGTAAAGACGCCTTCGAAACGCAGATCCTGGCCGATGACGTCGCCTTCCGGTTTGGAAATGCTGGCATGCGCCATGCCGTTCAAGGCAGTTGCCAGCTTGGCGAATTCGATCTGATCACGGAAATCGGTGAAATCGATAAAAGGCATCGCATCGCGCAGGGCCGTGCCGCGAATGACCGGGCCAAGCTGCACGGTCACGTCCGCCGCGCCGTCGCCGCTCGTATCGACGCCAAGCTTGGCGGCCCGGCTGTCCAGTTTGGCCTCGATGATCTTTCCCTGCCCCGAGACGGCGAAGTTCCACGGATTCGCCTCGCCCTTGGGGCGCAAGCCATATTTCTCGCCTGCCGCATCGGCACCTGTGGCAAGTGCTGTCCGTAAATCATCCACCGGGACAAGGTTTTCCTGAATGACCGGAAGGACTTTGGTTTCCCAGTTTTCCTGCGCGAACGCCTCCATTCGAGTCTCGTCCGACTGACCAGCCCCAGAGGATTCAGTCTCGGCGGGATCCGGATCAGGAACGATCTTGCAGCCGGTCACTGCAATCCCGGCCACCAGGCAGAGTACGGAAAGCTTTAAGACGTCGCGCATAAGGCGTCACATCCTTTTCGGGATCGAATTAATATACGGCGCGCCTGAAAGTTTCTGGCGCGCCGCAAATGGAATCATTCGCTTAACGCGAATGTTTCCAGTTTGTCGGCATTGGTTTCGTCGATCAGCACGCAATCCATAAGCTGCTTTTCATCCTGCCCGGTCGAGCCGGTGGTCAGGTATTGATCGGCCTGCTCGACCGCCAGTTGCGCCTGTCGATAGGCCGGTTGCAGCACCGTTGCCTTGATCCCGCCCGCTTTGATCGAATCGCGAACGTCATTGGAGCCGTCGAACCCGACCACGATGACATCGGTGCGCCCTGCGGCCTCAAGCGCGGCCCATGCGCCCATCGCCATCGTGTCATTGCCCGAGATGACGCCCTTGATATCGGGATTGGCCTGAAGGATCGATTCCATCTTGCCATAGGCCTCGGTCTGCGACCAGTTGGCGGATTGCTGGGCAACCATGTTCAGGTCGGGATATTGATCGATGATATCGTGATATCCCGATGATCGGATTCCGGCATTGGTATCCGACTCGCGGCCAAGAAGTTCGACATAATTGCCCTCTTCGCCCATCAGTTCGACGAATTTCTCGGCGCCAAGCTGGGCGCCTTGGTAATTGTTCGAGACGATCTGGCTGACGGCGATGCCGCTTTCCTTGATCTCGCGGTCGATCAGGAAAGAGGGGATGCCTGCATCCTTGGCCCGCTGGACCGGGGCGACCGTTGCATCGGCACCGGCGTTGTCGAGAATGATTGCATTGGCCCCGCGTGCGATGGCGGTGTCATACATCTCGGATTGTTTGTTCGGATCGTCGTCATGAACAAGCACGAGTGTTTCATAACCCAGTTCTTGCGCCCGCTTTTCCGCGCCCACAGCCTCGGCTTTGAAGAACGGGTTGTCATGGCTCGGCGTGATGATCGCGATCAGGCCCTTGTCCTGCGCATGAGCCGCAAAGCTCACCGACAAGGCCGTAGCCACGGCAAGCGATGAAACGAAAATTCGACGTGTGATGGTCATGGACCTTTAACCTCCCTGAACTCAGCCGACCGGTCTTGGCCGCTCCTCGCTGATATGCGCAGCCTGTGATATCATAATTTTGTTGTCAACAGGTATAATGAGTATTACATGATATAAGGCAAGGGAGATATTCATGGCCGAAGATCTGATCCGCGTGACTTACCGCATCGAATGCGAGGGTGATGTAGAGCAGATGGCGTCAAGGATCGCATCGGATCAATCGACCGGCACGTTCACGGAATTGCCCGGCGAAACCGACGATATCCGCCGTCGCTGCGCCGCACGGATTGAATCGGTCACTGCCCTGCCGCCAGCGGATCATCCGTCATTTCCGCATTCCGGCACGGGCGGACCAGTGAACCGGGGCGATGCGGTGATCGCCTATCCGCTTGACGCGGTAGGAACCGATTTCGCGGCTTTGATGACGATCGCCGTCGGCGGTGTGTTCGCGATCCGGGGATTGACGGGAATCAGGGTGATGGATTTCGACCTTCCCAAAGCCTTCGCCAGCCATCCGGGTCCACAATTCGGCATCGACGGTTCGCGTCGCCTGACCGGAGTCGCGCAAGGGCCGATCATCGCCTCGATCATAAAGCCTTCGCTTGGCCTTGCGCCGGATGAGACGGCCCATCTTGTCGCGGAACTATGCGAGGCGGGCGTCGATTTCATCAAGGACGACGAGAAACTGATGAGCCCGGCATATTCACCCTTGTCCGAACGGGTCGCCGCGATCATGCCCGTGATCCGCGATCACGAGCAGCGGACGGGCAAGCGGGTCATGTATGCTTTCGGGATTTCCTCGGCAGATCCCGACAGGATGATGCGCAACCATGATCTTGTCGCGGATGCGGGTGGTAATGCGGCTGTCGTGAATATCAATTCGATCGGCATCGGCGGCATGAGTTTTCTGCGCAAACGCTCGCGTCTCTGCCTGCATGCGCATCGCAATGGTTGGGATATCCTGACCCGGCATCCCGGCCTTGGAATGGAATTCCGCGCCTATCAGAAAATCTGGCGGCTGCTTGGTGTGGATCAGTTCCAGATCAATGGAATCCGCGCCAAATACTGGGAGCCGGATGACAGTTTCGTCCGGTCGTTCCATGATTGCATGACGCCGATCTTTTCACCGGCGGACCGCCCTCTGCCGGTGGTCTGTTCGGGGCAATGGGGCGGGCAGGCGGTTGAAACCTATCAGCGGACCGGCCGCACCCTGGACCTGATGTATCTTGGTGGGGGTGGCATTCACGGCCATCCCATGGGTCCTGCGGCAGGCGTGCGCGCGATCCGGCAGGCATGGGTTGCGGCCGAGCAGGGTATGTCACTTGAGGCGGCGGCGAAAACCCGGCCCGAACTTGCTGCTTCACTGGCGAAATTCGGGGGCGATGCGGTTTAACCCGCTGCCTGCGCTCTTGATGACCAATGAGATGGCTCCACAACCGCGGGCCAATGCGCGATCTGTCCGGCATTCAGTCCCGGCTGATAATAAGCTGATCAGTTGACCGCCGTTTTAGGCAACGCCTCACAGTCGCTTTCCCCATAGCGGTAAAGAGTTTTGCAGGGGCAGGATCTGAAAGCATGATCGAATGAGGGCGTCCGATCAGAATTCTTGCCGATTATGTTAATGACCAGCCCACTATCATCAAAGCGCTTCGGGCGCCGGTGTAAGCGGACCATCGGTGAATTGCATCCGCGCAAGCCGTGCATACAATCCACCTTCGCGAACCAGATCTTCGTGGCAGCCTTGTGCGACAATGCGCCCCTGATCAAAGACCACGATCCGGTCAGCCTTTTTGACGGTCGCAAGGCGATGGGCGATGACCAAGGTCGTGCGTCCTTCCGACAGGCGTGTGACGGCGGCCTGAACAAGAGCTTCGGACTCGGCATCCAGCGCGCTTGTCGCCTCGTCCAGCAGCAGCACCGGAGCGTCGCGCAGAATGGCGCGGGCGATCGCGATACGCTGGCGCTGTCCGCCCGATAGCATCACGCCGCGCTCGCCCAGTGGCGTGTCATAGCCTTGGGGCAGAGCCGCGATGAATTCATGGGCATGTGCTGCGCGGGCCGCTTGTTCTATCTGCGCATCACTTGCCCCGGGATCGCCCAGCGCGATATTTTCGCGTGCCGATGCGGCAAAGATCGCCGGATCCTGGGGAACAAGCGCCATTGCCCTCCGGAAATCGTCGCGCCGCATCTCGCGCAGGTCGATACCGTCCAGCGTTACCCGGCCCGTCATCGGATCCCAGAACCGCTGAAGCAATTGGATAACGGTGGTTTTCCCCGCGCCTGAAGGGCCGACCAGTGCAACCGTCTCTCCGGGCTGAATGGTCAGGCAGACATCTTCAAGGGCCGATATATCGGGACGGGTCGGGTAGTGAAACACGACTTCTTCCAGCGTGATCCGGCCCTGAACCGGGCGGGGCAGGGCGACGGGATCGACCGGGTCGGCAAGGTTATCGCGGGCTGTCAGCAATTCCGCCAGACGCTCGGTCGCGCCTGCCGCCCGCTGCAACTCGCCCCAGATTTCAGACAGGGCGCCGGTCGAGCTGGCGACGAGAATCGCATAGATCACGAATTGCACCAACTGTCCGGCGGTCATCGCTCCTTCGCGGACATCCCGCGCTCCGATCCACAACACGCCGATCACTCCGGCAAAGATCAGGAAGATCACGATCGCGGTCATCAGGGCGCGGGTCCGGATCCGGATCAGGGCAACGTCATAGGATTGTTCGGTGACATCGGCAAAACGTGCGGCGGCCCGTGCCTCGTTCGTATAGGATTGCACTGTCTGCGCGGCCAGCAGGCTTTCCGACGCCGCACCGGAACTGGAGGCGATCCAGTCCTGATTGCTGCGTGACAATTGGCGCAGCCTTCGGCCAAGGGTGACGATGGGCAGGATGATCACCGGCACGATCAGCAGCACCAGCCCGGTCAGCTTGGCGGATGTCAGTGCCAGCATCGCAAGCCCCCCCGCGAGGATCAGCATATTGCGCAGGGCGATCGACAGGGACGAGCCGATTACGGACTGGATCAGTGTCGTATCGGTGGTGATGCGCGACAGGATCTCGCCGGTCATGATCCGCTCGAAGAAGCCGGGGCTAAGGGTGATGACGCGGCTGAACACTGCCTTGCGGATATCGGCGACGACACGTTCGCCCAGCCGGGTGACGAAATAGTAGCGGGCGGCGGTCCCCACCGCCAGAAGCGCCACGATGGCGAGGGCGGCGGCAAAATACTGGTCCAGCAGCCCTGCGCCTTCATCGAAGCCGTCGACGACCCGGCGCACGGCCACGGGCAGGATCAGGCTGATGCCCGCCGTCAGAACCAGTGCGATCAGTGCAAGAAACCCCTGTTGCCGATAGGGGCGGACAAAGGGCCACAACGCACGCAGCGCGCCGACCTTTTTGCTGGTTGGCCGATCCTCGGTGATGCTGTTGCCGCGCGCCATGTCTGCCTGTCTTTAAAATTGATCCGACAGCCGGTTTAGGCGTAGCGGCGCGCGAGGTCCAGCGGAAGGGCTAAAGGACAAGACTTCCGTCTGCCAATGCGGCTTCAAGCAGGTCCACCGCGGCGGCGAGTTTTTCGTCGATCACGTGCAGATATTGCGTCCAGCTTGACAGATCGCGCAGTGCCTCATCGCCATCCGAGATGCCGCGCAGACCGATCAGCGGAATCCCGAAATGCTGGGCGCTGCGCAGAATGGCGAATGTTTCCATATCCACCATATCCTCGGCAATGTCCTGATATGCCGCGCCGCTGACGACGCTTGCCCCAGTCGCCAATGTAGCGGCAGGCAGTCCGGGGATGTGATAGGGCAGGTCCACAAGGGCAGGCAGGTCGAGAAGCGGGGTCCGCCCGCGCTCGAACCCAAGGGCGGAGGCGTCCATATCGCGATAGGCCACGGCACTGACCTGATAGATCTCGGCCTGTGCCAGCCGGTTCGATCCCGCGGAGCCCAGCGAGATGATCAGCCGTGGTTTCTGCGCCATTCCCGCCAGAGCCGCCGTCAGTTGCACGGCGGATTCGACCGGCCCGATACCGGTCATCAGCGGCGTGATCCGCTTGCGCAGATGCGGGCCATATTCCGGCTGGGCTGCCATGACGAACAATACGGGCTGACCGGCGATCTGGTCGGGATGAAACTCTGGCATCTGGTTCTCCTTCGAGTGCCGGACGTTGCATGCGTCCTGCATGGGGTCAAGCGCCGCATGGCTCTTGCGGGCAGGCATGGGTCGTGGCAGTTGGACGAAATGGGTATTGTGTCAGAGATTTATCGGCGGCATGCGACGGAAGGGCGGATCAAACCCGATCCCGCCCAGGAAGCGGTATTGCCGGAGCTTGACCGCGTGGTTGCAGGTCTGCACGAAACGGATAAGGCACAGCAGCGCCGGAAAACCGGCTGGCGGGCCCTGTTCGGCAGCGCGGCGCCCGAGTCGGTTCCGGCGCAAAGGGGGCTTTATCTTTGGGGCGGAGTCGGGCGCGGCAAGTCCATGCTGATGGATCTGATCGTGGAGGCTACGCCCGGAAAAGCGGTCCGCCGGGTGCATTTCCATGAATTCATGCAGGAAATCCAGTCCGGCCTGAACGAGGCCCGAAAGCGCGGGGATCAGGACACGGTGCGCCCGGTGGCCGAAGATGTTGCATCGAAGGTCAGGCTGCTTTGTTTCGACGAGATGCAGATCACCGATATCGCCGATGCGATGATTGTCGGGCGGCTGTTCCAGATCCTGTTCGATCTGGGCGTCGGTATCGTGACCACCTCGAACCGGGTGCCTGAAGATCTGTACAAGCACGGATTGAATCGCCAGCTTTTCCTGCCCTTCATCGACCTGATCCGCGAACGGATGGAGGTAGTCTGCCTGGACAGCGAAACCGATTACCGCCAGAACCGCATCGGTGACCGGTTGGTCTGGTTCGTGCCCGCGAATGATCAGACCCATGCTGCGCTGGATATGGTGTGGGATAATCTGACCGGAAGCGCGACGCCCGAAGCCTGCGAGATCCAGATGAAGAACCGAAGCTTCCAGCTTTCGGCCTGTGCAGGCAGGGTCGCGCGCTCGGGCTTCTGGGAACTTTGCGGCCAACCGTTGGGTGCGGCGGATTATCTGGAACTGGCGCGCCGGGTCGATGTGCTGATCATCGACGGCATTCCCCGGCTTGGAATCTCGAATTACAACGAAGCCAAACGTTTCGTGATCCTTGTGGATGCATTATATGAAGCGAAGGTCAGGCTGATCGCCAGCGCCGCGGACGAGCCCGAACAGCTATATAACGAAGGCGAGGGCAGTTTCGAATTCGAGCGTACGGCCAGCAGGCTACGCGAGATGCAGGATGCCGATTGGGGCCGGCGCGAAGGGGCGTGACGAAACGCTTTTCTTTTGCGGCAAAACCTTTTATAGGCATGCATCCGCTTGGCATGCGCCACAGCGGCGATACTCCATGGGCCAATGCTGGACGACATCCCGGCTTGTGCCATAACTCTCTGATATGAAAGGAGACCCCGGTGTCGATTACTGTTGAGGAAAAGGCCAAGGTCATCAAGGATTATGCCACCAAGGAAGGCGATACAGGTTCGCCCGAAGTGCAGGTGGCGATTCTCACGTCGCGTATCTCGACGCTGACCGAGCATTTCAAGACGCATAAGAAAGACAACCACTCGCGTCGTGGTCTGCTGAAGCTGGTCGCGCAGCGCCGCAAGCTGCTGGACTATCTGAAGCGCAAGGACGAAGCGCGCTATACCGCACTGATCAAGAATCTGGGGCTGCGCCGCTGATCCAACTGGAACGCGCCCGCCGGTCGGGCGCGTTTTCATATGGTGCCGGGCAATGGGGTCTGGCGCCCGCATGATGAAGGCGCGGCAGGGGCCGTGCCGGTAAGGAAAACAGATGTTTGATGAAGTGAAAAAATCGATCCAGTGGGGGCAGGAAACCCTGACGCTGGAAACGGGCAAGGTTGCCCGTCAGGCCGACGGTACGGTCATCGCCACTCTGGGCGAGACGAGCGTCATGGCCAATGTCACCTTTGCGAAGGAACCGAAGCCCGGCCAGGACTTCTTCCCGCTGACGGTGCATTACCAGGAAAAATATTACGCCGCCGGCAAGGTGCCGGGCGGCTTTTTCAAGCGCGAGGCCCGTCCGACCGAGAAAGAGACGCTGACCGCTCGCCTGATCGACCGGCCTTGCCGTCCGCTGTTCGCGCCGGGCTTCAAGAACGAAGTGCTGGTAATGTGCACCGTGCTGTCGCATGATCTGGTCAATGATCCCGATATCGTCGCGATGATCGCGGCATCGGCTGCGTTGACGATTTCCGGCGTTCCCTTCATGGGACCGATCGGTGCGGCTCGGGTCGGATTCGTGGATGGCGAATATGTCCTGAATCCCGAAGTCTCGGATATGGACAAGCTGCGCAACAATCCCGAGCAGCGTCTTGATCTGGTCGTCGCGGGCACCAAGGACGCCGTGATGATGGTCGAGTCCGAAGCCTATGAGCTGACCGAGGAAGAGATGCTGGGTGCGGTCAAATTCGGCCATGAGGCGCTTCAGCCGGCGATCGACCTGATCATCCAGCTTGCCGAAGCCGCCGCCAAGGAGCCTTTCGACTTCCAAAGCCCGGACTATTCGGTGCTTTACGCGCGTGTGAAGGAACTGGGTGAGGCCGATATGCGCGCCGCCTATGCCATCCGCGACAAGGCTGAACGTCAGGATGCCGTGGCTGCGGCGAAGACGAAAGTCAAGGAAGCGCTGAGCGAGGAAGAACTGGAAGATCCGAATCTCGGTTCTGCTTTGAAGAAACTGGAATCGGGCATCCTGCGCGGCGATATCATCAATGGCGGTGCCCGGATCGACGGGCGCGACACGAAAACCGTCCGCCCGATCGTCAGCGAAGTCGGCCTGCTGCCGCGCACCCATGGCTCGGCGTTGTTCACCCGCGGGGAAACGCAGGCTCTGGTCGTGACCACGCTGGGTACCGGCGACGATGAGCAGATCATCGATGCGCTGCACGGCAATTTCCGCAGCAACTTCCTGCTGCATTACAACTTCCCTCCCTATTCGGTCGGTGAAGTTGGCCGCGTCGGTTCCCCCGGTCGTCGCGAGATCGGGCATGGCAAGCTGGCATGGCGTGCGCTTCAGGCGGTGCTGCCCGCAGCTACCGATTTCCCCTATACGATCCGCGTCGTTTCCGAGATCACGGAATCGAACGGTTCGTCGTCGATGGCCTCCGTCTGTGGCGGTTCGCTGTCGATGATGGATGCCGGCGTTCCGCTGAAATCGCCGGTTGCCGGTGTTGCCATGGGCCTGATCCTGGAAGATGACGGCAAATGGGCGGTTCTGACCGATATCCTTGGCGACGAGGATCACCTGGGCGACATGGATTTCAAGGTTGCCGGAACCGAAGCCGGGATCACCTCGCTGCAGATGGATATCAAGGTCGCGGGTATCACGCCCGAGATCATGGAGCAGGCTCTGGCGCAGGCCAAGGACGGCCGGATGCATATTCTGGCCGAGATGGGCAAGGCCCTGACCGAAGGCCGCAACGAGTTCAGTGCTCATGCTCCGCGTATCGAGACGATGACCATCCCGACCGACAAGATCCGCGAAGTGATCGGGTCGGGCGGCAAGGTGATCCGCGAGATCGTCGAAACCTCGGGTGCGAAGGTCGATATCAGCGATGACGGAGTGATCAAGATCGCTTCGGCAAATGCTGAATCGATCCAGAAGGCCTATGACATGATCCACTCGATCGTGGCCGAGCCTGAAGAGGGCCAGATCTACACCGGCAAGGTGGTGAAACTGGTCGATTTCGGCGCCTTCGTGAACTTCTTCGGCAAACGCGACGGGCTGGTCCATGTCAGCCAGATCGCCAATCGCCGTCTGGGTCATCCTTCGGAAGTGCTGAAGGAAGGTCAGGAAGTGAAAGTCAAGCTTCTGGGTTTTGACGACCGTGGCAAGGTACGCCTTGGCATGAAGATGGTCGATCAGGAAACCGGTGAGGAAATCACCGAAAAGAAAGAAGAGGCAGCCGAGGAGTAAGTATCTTACCCTTGGTTGTTGAAGGAAGGGCGTCAGGATTGGCGCCCTTTTTCATTCCGGCCTGAGATCGGGAAAATCGGCCGAGAATTGCTGCAGCTGGCGGCGATAATGGAAGGTCGCCTTTCCTTTGCTGGACCAGATATCCTTTCGCGGATTTCTCCAGGGCTTTTGCGGTCCATGATAATGAATGATGCGCGGCTCATCCGGCAGCAGTTCGTATTCGGGCAGATCCAGTTTACGGAAAATCTCTCTGTGACGTTTGCTGCGGCCCCAGGATAAATTCCACATGATATCCAGAAAACGAACATTTTCCTTGAACAGAACGTTCAGGTGATCCTGATCTCCATGCGACATGTCCGAGGCGGTGCAAACGTCCTCTACATTCTGCATAAGCTCTGGTTCGCTGCGGATCTGATCGCAGTTGAAAAGCATGATACCCGCATTGAAATAATCCGTCGGCGGCGTCGGGTGCAGAAGAGTGGTAACTTCGGATATCCGCGCCCTGCCATCGTGACACGCCGTTTTCGGGTTCGCGAGCCAGTGAAGCAGGGTGTAATCCCTGATGACCCCCGCATAGGCCGAACCAAGATCGATCTCGAATAGTGGCGTGACATCGTTCACCACCAATGTGTCACCATCGATATACAGCGCGTAACCGTCGATATATGCGGGAATGAACAATCGCCCCATTGTCGCGGCCGAGATGTAATCTTTGGGGCCATGCGCGCCTTTGAGATGCTCGGCTTCCAGGTTTTTCGTCAGCAACGTCACATCGGGATTGATCGCCGCCACGCGTGAGATGCTCTGCCAGTGCTCGTCATCGAGGTTGTCGCCCCATATATGCAATTCAGCCTTGCCGGATATGGTTTTGAGCAAGCTCCAGACCGAGACGAGCGTGGGTTTCAGAAACCCCGCGTCGGTCACGTAGACGATTTTCGGAGAAGTCATCGGTGTCATGCGCTTTAACATTCCTGCTACTGGTTACATGGGTTAACGATGGTTTGCGGGGATGGGTTCCGTAATGACTTGGGAAGAGCTAGGGTGACGAGGCCGTCAGAACACCGTCCGGGAGGCGCAATGGAGAACATACCCAGCATCCTCACCATGAAATGGGGCACTCTTTACAGTTCCGAGGATGTGAACCGGCTTTACCGTCAGGTCAGTCGTAACCTCGCGCGTCCGCACCGCTTTATCTGTTTTACCGACGATGCCGAAGGGCTGGATCCGGGGATCGAGGCGCAGGCTTTGCCCGAACTCGGTCTGCCCGAGGGACATGCGGATACCCGCTGGCGGAAACTGGCATTGTTTCGCCCCGATCTGGGCGGGCTGAGCGGAACCGCGCTGTTTCTGGATATCGATCTGGTGGTGGTGGATGATCTGTCGCCCTTTTTCGATCATCCGGGCGATTTCCTGATTATCCGCGATGATGACCTGTTCCGGACCAAACCGCTGCGCAAGCTGAATCCTGACCGTGACCGTTTTCTGCACAGCGTCGGAAATTCCAGCGTCTTCCGCTTCGAGATCGGCCAGCATGGTTATATTCTGGATGCTTATCTTGCAGACCCGGCCGCGGCGACCGCGAATTACGAGATCAGTCAGCAATTTCAATCAGCTCAACTGGCCGCGCAAGGGCATCTGAACTACTGGCCGCGTGGCTGGTGCGTCAGCTTCAAAAATGATTGCGTGCCACGTAACCTCCTTAGCTATCTGAAGGATCCCGCCTTGCCCGAGGGCGCAAAGATCGTCCTTTTCGCCGGAGAGCCGAAAATGGCGGATGTGTTTGCCGGAACTGGAAACCGCTGGTATCGCCGGATCGGCAATATAGATTGGCTGCGAAAAGCGTGGCAGGGGTTATGATCAGCGATTGGATCCGAAGTTTCAAACACGGGCAGCGGCAAAAGCGCGCAATCTCCGAGATCGCTTCGCGTTCCACCGCGCCGGGCATTGCGCATGGTCTGCCCGCGCCGCTGATCGTGTCGCTTACCAGCTATCCGGCACGTTACGGCACGCTGTCATTGACCCTTGCGGCGCTGCTGCGGCAATCAGTCCAGCCTGACAAGGTCATTCTCTGGCTGGACGAGGGGGACGAGGCCAGCCTGCCCGCAGAGGTCGTGGCCTTGAAATCCGAAGGTCTTGAAGTGGCGATCTGTCCCGACTGGCGTTCCTACAAGAAGATCATACCGACACTAAGCGCATGGCCCGAGGCGTTCATCGTGACCGCCGATGATGATGTCTATTACCCGCACGACTGGCTGGAAGCTTTGGTGGCCGCTGTCTCTGATACCACAGGGATCGCCTGCCACCGTGCCCATCGAATCAATCTTGGCGCCGACGGGTTGCCACTGCCATATGAGGAATGGGTGCATAATATCCCCCAACCCGACCGCTCGTCGCTGGTTTTTCTGACCGGGGTGATGGGGGTCATCTATGCGCCGGGGGTCTTTCATCCGGATATCCTGCGGGACGATCTGTTCACGGAACTAAGCCCCGGCAGTGATGATGTCTGGTTGTACTGGATGCACCGGCTTGCCGGAACAGAGGCGCAGAAGATCGGAAGCCGTGCCCGGATTCTTGAATGGGGGGGCAGTCAGATCCAAAGCCTGCGGGCGGAAAACGTGACCGGGCTTGGCAACGACCGCGCGATAAAGGCAATGCTGGGCAGATATGGCTGGCCCGGCTAGGGCGAATTTACCGGCCCAATCGTCAGGCGCAGGCGTCACCCCGACAGAAGCTGCCGGGGCAACCGCTGGTCATTTATGCCGGATCCTTGGCAAAGCGCAGATAGGGCAGCTTGATGTCCAGCGCGCCATATTTCTCTTCTGCGGCCTTGTCGTCCAGCGACAGCGCCACGATCACATCCTGTCCGGGCACCCAGTTCGCGGGCGTGGCCAGTGCCGCTCCGTCGGTTTTCTGCACCGCGTCCAGAGCGCGGACGATCTCGGCAAAATTGCGTCCGACCGACATCGGATAGGTCATCGTCAGGCGCACCTTCTTGTCGGGGCCGATGATGAAGACGGTACGCACCGTGGCGGAATGCTGCGGCGTGCGTCCCTCGGTCGGCAGGTAGTAATCGGCAGGCAGCATGTCATAGGCCTTGGCCACCGTCAGACTGCTGTCGTCGATGATCGCGAAATTCGCGGGGCTGCCGGCGACCTGTTCGATATCGCGTTTCCATTTCTGGTGATCGTCCACGGAATCGACGGATACGCCGATAACCTTGGTGTTCCGCTTCTCGAACTCCGGAATGAGTTGCGCAACGGCGCCGAACTCGGTCGTGCAGACGGGGGTGAAGTCGCGCGGATGGCTGAACACGATGCAATAGCTGTCGCCCAGCCAATCGTGGAAACGGATTTCTCCTTCGGTGGAACTTGCAGTGAAATCAGGCGCGGTATCGTTGATTCGCAGAGACATGGGCCATCCTTTCAATTGATTCCGTCAACTTAACATAGGCGCGCCACGACGGATTGCCAGCCCGGCTTTTTGCGATATTTCGCCCGTGCCCGGACACCGTGCTGTCTGATTGACCTTGCAGTGACGGATAGGCGGTGCCACCTTCCCTTCATACATCTCAGGAGGACGCGATGAGCACGCTGTTGGACAAGCGCAAATTCTATATTGGCGGTCAGTGGGTCGATCCGGTCAAGGCAAATGATCTGGAGGTGATCGATCCGTCGAATGAAGAGCCGGTTGCGGTCATCAGTCTGGGCGGTCAGGCGGATACGGATGCAGCGGTTGCCGCCGCGAAGGCCGCTTTCCCGGCGTGGTCACAGACCAGTAAGGCGGAAAGGCTGGCCTATGCCGAGAAGATCGCCGAGATCTATCAAAGTCGTGCCGGGGATATGGCATGGGCGATCAGCCACGAGATGGGAGCCCCGGAGGATATGGCCCTGAACAGCCAGACCGGCGCGGGTTTGTTCCATATTCAGACCTTCATCGCGGCCTTCAAGGATTTCGAGTTTCTCCGCCCGCTGGGCGATCATGCCCCCGGCACCATGATCGCATGGGAGCCGATCGGTGTCGTCGGGCTGATAACGCCGTGGAACTGGCCGATGAATCAGGTCACGCTCAAGGTGATCCCGGCGATCATGGGCGGTAATACCTGTGTGCTGAAACCGTCCGAGATCGCGCCGCTGTCTTCGATGGTATTCGCGGAAATCCTGGATGAAGCTGGTTTGCCGGAAGGCGTGTTCAACCTTGTGAATGGCGATGGCGCGGGTGTGGGTACGCAGCTTACCACGCATAAGGATGTCGAGATGATCAGCTTTACCGGCTCGACCCGTGCCGGGATTGCGATCAGCAAGGCAGCGGCGGACAGTCTGAAGAAAGTCGTGCTGGAACTGGGCGGCAAGGGCGCGAATATCGTCTTTGCCGATGCCGATGAAAAGGCGGTGGTCCGGGGCGCCAAGCATTGCTTCAACAATAGCGGCCAGTCCTGCAACGCGCCGACCCGGATGCTGGTCGAGCGTTCGATCTATGACAGCGCGGTCGAGACAGCGGCAAGAGTGGCCGAGGAAACGGCGGTGGCGACGGCGCATCAGCCCGGAAAGCATATCGGTCCGGTGGTCAGCAAGCAGCAATGGGACAAGATCCAGGATCTGATCCAGAAAGGGATCGATGAAGGCGCGCGTCTGGTTGCTGGCGGTCCCGGCCTGCCCGAAGGCGTCAATCGCGGCTATTTCGTGCGCCCGACGGTCTTTGCCGATGTGCGCAATGACATGACGGTCGCGCAACAGGAAATCTTCGGCCCGGTCCTGTCCATCCTGCCTTTCGACAGCGAGGAAGAGGCTGTCGAGATTGCGAATGACACGCCTTACGGGCTGACCAATTACGTGCAATCCCAGGATGGCGAGCGGCGCAATCGCGTCGCCCGTCAGTTGCGTGCCGGCATGATCGAGATGAATGGCGAAGCACGCGGCGCCGGATCGGCATTCGGTGGTGTGAAAGCCTCGGGGCGCGCGCGGGAAGGCGGCGTCATGGGGCTTGAGGAATTCATGGATTCCAAATTCATCAGCGGATGGGATCGCAGCGCCGGTTGAGCCTTGCCGGTCACGACTGCAATAAAAAAGGGGCGGTGATAGCCGCCCCTTTTTCCTTTGGTTTCGGGTTCTGCCGGATTACTGCGTCGGGCGAATAAGGATCTCGACCCGGCGGTTCTGGGCGCGTCCCTGCTCGGTTCCGTTCGAGGCAACGGGCTGCGACTCGCCGCGGCCCACCGCGACCACACGGTTCGAGGACACGCCAGCGGCGGTCAGGATGCCGGCGACGGATTGTGCACGGCGCTGCGACAGATCCTGGTTGTGATTGGCGCTGCCGGTATTGTCGGTATGACCGATCACCTCGACGCGGCTGTTCGGATATTGGTTCAGGTTGCGCGCAACGGCGTAAAGATCGTTCTGCGCCGGGCCGGACACGGCCGCCGAGTCGGTGGCGAACAGGATGCCTTCGGGCAGGATGACCTGCAGGTAGGAACCATGATTGACGATCTGGACATTCGGGTTGCTGATCGCCTGATCCAAAGCGGCAGCCTGACGGTCAAGAATGTTGCCCGCGACAGCACCGGCCGCCGCACCCAGGATCGCACCTCTGGCGGCATCGCGGCCCTGATTGTTCTTGTCGTCATCGCGGGTCGCGCCAAGAACGGCACCGACCGCCGCGCCTGCCAAAGCGCCCTGCTGCGTACGGGACATGCCCGTACCCGTTCCGGTCCCGTCGGTTGGGGCGCATGCGCCAAGGGCGATCAGGCCCGACGTGGCGAGAATTGTGGTCATTCGGAGATTCATCTGTCTCACTTTCCTGTTGGTTGGCGGCAGGGGCCATGCCGCGCAGATGTTGACGTCCCTTAACGTCCCGTTGCCGGGCCGTTATTCTAACGCCGCATAGGCTGACGCAGTTCCGCGTGAAAGGGAAGAGGGATGATATCATACCCTGATGACCTCTGGCATCGTGTTGCAATTCGATTGTGACGTCTCGCCGGGATGCGCTTGAGGCTGCGCAATCAAGCCGCTAACAAGGCGTGATTGCGAGGGGATGTCATGCCGGTCACATTGAATACTACCGATCCCGAATTCGAACGCCGCTTTGCTGAATTGCTGTCGGCCAAGCGTGAAGATTCCGTGGATGTGAATGATGCCGTGGCCGCCATCATTGCGGATCTGCGCGCGCGCGGCGATGCGGTTCTGTGCGAGCTGACCTCGAAATTCGACAGGCTCGACCTGACGCCGGACCGGTTGCGTTTCACTGCGGATGAAATTGCCGAGGAAACGGCGAAGGTTTCCCCCGAAGATCGCAGCGCCCTTGCGCTGGCGGCTGAACGTATCCGTGCCTATCACGCGCGGCAGATGCCCGAGAATGTGAGCTGGACCGATCCCGAAGGGGCGACCCTCGGCTGGCGGTGGTCGCCTGTATCTGCGGCGGGGCTTTACGTGCCGGGCGGGCAGGCCGCTTATCCGTCCTCGGTATTGATGAACGCGATTCCCGCACGTGTGGCCGGTGTCGAGCGGTTGATGATCTGTGTGCCGACCCCGGACGGGGTGATCAACCCGCTGGTACTGCTGGCAGCCCAGATTTCAGGTGTGGACGAGATTTACAGGATCGGCGGTGCGCAGGCCGTGGCCGCGATGGCCTATGGCACCGAGACAGTCCGGCCGGTGGACAAGATCACCGGCCCGGGAAATGCTTTCGTTGCGGCGGCCAAGCGGCAGGTGTTCGGGCATGTCGGGATCGACATGATCGCCGGCCCGTCCGAGGTGCTGGTCATCGCGGAAGGCGCGCAAAACCCCGATTGGCTGGCCATGGATCTTCTGGCGCAGGCGGAACATGACGCTGACGCTCAGTCGATTCTGATCACCACCGATACGGCGCTTGGTCATGCCGTTGCAGGGGCCGTGGATCGGATTCTTCCTACCCTGCCACGGGCCGAGATCGCAGGCGCAAGCTGGCGTGATTATGGCACCATCATCTTTGTCCGGAATCTGGACGAGGCCGCGGCGCTGTCCAACCGTATCGCGCCCGAACATCTGGAGCTTTGCGTGGACGATCCCGAAGCTTTGGCGGGGAAATGCATCCATGCCGGCGCGATCTTCCTTGGTGCGCATACGCCCGAGGCGGTCGGCGATTATGTCAGCGGTCCGAACCATGTCCTGCCGACTGCGCGCTCTGCGCGGTTTTCCTCGGGTCTGTCGGTGCTGGATTTTCTCAAGCGCACCACGCTGGCGCGGCTGACGCCCGGAGCATTGGCCGCGATCGGTCCGACCGCGATACGATTGGCCAATGCCGAAGGATTGCAGGCGCATGGCGCCTCGGTTGATCTGCGTCTTGCAGAGTTGAATGAAAGGACCGGGGAATGAACCGGATCACCCGTATCCAGATCGACGATTCCGCGATCCCGCCCGCACTCCCCGAGATGGAGCAGGAACGGAAGGTCGCCATCTTCGATCTGATCGAGGATAACAGCTTTGCCGTCCCCGGGCGCGACGGTCATCCCAGGCCCGAAGGGCCCTTTGCACTTGAACTTGCCGTTCGCGAAGGACGTCTGGTCTTCGACGTGACAACTGAAAAGGGCGGCAAGGTGGCCGAATTTCACCTGTCTCTCGGGCCTTTCCGGCAGACGGTGAAGGATTATTTCCAGATTTGCCAAAGTTACTTCGAAGCCGTGAAGCGCCTTCCTCCGGCGCAGATCGAAGCGATCGATATGGCGCGGCGCGGCATCCATAACGAAGGCGCGCGCATTTTGCAGGAGCGGTTGGAGGGCAAGGCCGAACTGGATATCGATACCGCAAGGCGGCTGTTCACATTGATTTGCGCGTTGATTCCACAGGGCTGACGCATGTCGCAGAACAGAATTCCAGCTTCGGTTCTATTCTGTTGCGATCACAATGCCGTTCGCTCGCCCATGGCAGAAGGCATTATGAAGAAGCTCTACGGTCATGCTGCGTATATACAATCCGCCGGGGTCAAAAACGATCTGGAGATCGACGGTTTCGCAATCTCGGTTTGCGAAGAGATCGGGGTCAGGATTTCCAACCATCAAAGCCGCAGTTTTGACGAGATGAAGGACTGGGGGGACGATCTTGGGGGTTTCGACCTGATCGTTGCACTTTCTCCGGCAAGCCAGCGGCAGGCGCTGGAACTGACGCGGTATTTTCATCTGGATGTCGAATATTGGCCGATCATGGACCCGACGGGACTGGGCGAGGGACGAGAGGATCGTCTTCGCGCCTATCGGCAGACCCGCGATCAGATCATGTCAAACATGATCGAGCGCTTCGGCCCCGCCATCGAAAACAACAGTCGGGGCTGAAGCGCCGGTTTTTATCATCTGCTGCGCCAATGAGCCGGAACATCCCAGATCTTCCGCGCCAATTCGGCCTCGACATCGTCGCGGGTCAGACCTACATCTTTTAATTGATCGTCCGACAGCCGCGATAGATCGATGCGGGTTTTACGGACATCGAACATCGTCAGGATACGTTCAAGCCAGTTCGGGCGCGGAACGATTCCCTGTCCGGTTACGACGCGTAACATTGTAGCGGATTTCTGTGCCATTATTCATCTCCGGTGATCAGCTTCATCAATTCGGATGATGCAACGTGCTGTTTTCATCCTGTATGTTGATATTTAAGGAGAGCTGTCGTATTCGTAAAACGAATGATTTTGATGATATTCATCAGGAGGGTTGAACAATGCGGAATCTCGATATCGCGACGCTCAGATCACTGCAGGCGGTCGCAGAATATGGCGCCGTGACCCGCGCGGCCGAGGCGTTGAACATGACGCAAAGCGCCATGTCCATGCAGATGAAACGGCTGGAAGAGGTTTTCGGCCAGCCTTTGCTGCTCAAACAGGGGCGCGGGGTGGTCCTGTCTGATTTCGGCGAGGAACTGCTGGCCGAGGCGCGCAAGATGGTGGCGATGAACGATTCTATCGTGGCACGATTTACCGGCGTGTCACCGAAAGGGCGGCTGCGGGTCGGGATCAGCAGCGACTGGTTGTTCGAACGGGTGGCGCAGGCGGTGCGCGCGTTCCGGCAGTCGAATCCCGACATCGAGCTTGTCATCGATTATGCACGCAGCAGCGACCTTCGAGCGCAGATGAAGCGGGGCGAGCATGATCTGATCCTCGTGACCGAGTTCGAGGCGCCTCCCGGCGCGACTCATCTTGCCAAGGTCGATATCGTCTGGGCCGGCGCCGTTGGAGGCGAGGCATGGACACATCGGCCGCTGCCAATCGCCAATACGACGCTTTGTGCCTATCATCCGGTTGGGATGCTGGCGCTGGACAAGGCCGGAATCGACTGGACGCTGGTTGCCGGGCAGGGCGGGCATGACACCTGGCATGTTCTTGCTGTCGCGGATCTGGGTGTCACGATCAAGCTTCGCGGCGTGGAGTTGGCGGGGCTGGAGAATATCGAGCATGGCGGTGCGCTTCCGCCTCTGCCTCAGACATGGATGAATGTCTATTATGCCGACGGTCCGGCACGGGCAATTGCGGCTGAGTTTACCGGATATCTGCGTCACGCGATTTGCGAAGTTGCCGCTTTGGCCGCCTGATCGCGGAAAGTCCATCTCTCGTCCCTGCCGGACCCTGTCAGAGCATGCAGCTGTGGCTGTAAATCGCAAGTAACCCCGATTGGTTCAGCGATACCTCAGTCCGCGATGATTTCGAATTTTTCGACATCGACCATCCCCCGGTCGGTGATCTTGAGCGCCGGAATCACCGGCAGCGCCAGAAAGGCCAGCTGCAGGAACGGCTCCTTGAGCGTGACATCCAGATCGCGGGCGGCCTTTCGCAGCGCTTCCAGTTTGCCTCGGACATGCTCGAAGCTTTCCATGCTCATCAATCCGGCCACCGGAAGCGCAAGTTCGGCCAGAATTTTCCCTCCGGCCGCCACGACAAACCCGCCTTCGATCTGGGTAAGGCGGTTGGCGGCCAGTGCCATATCGCCGTAATCCGCGCCGACCACGGCTATATTGTGGTGATCGTGACAGACCGTGGAGGCGATGGCCCCGCGAACCATTCCAAATCCGCGCACGAATCCGGTCGCGATATTGCCGTTTCGCCCATGCCGTTCGATCACCGCGATCCGCAACAGGTCACGCGCCGGGTCCGGGCGCTTGTCGCCACCTTCCGGCGGGATGTCTTCGTGCAGATGTTGCGTGATGATCTTGCCTTCCGTGATCCCGATCACATGGGTTTCGCTGCGATTGCCCGCAAAGCGGAAATCGTCCGGTGAAACTTCCGGCGCCCTGACCGATTGCCGTCCCACCGGGGATACAGAGCCGCGGGCCGCAAACGCCTCTTCGTCCACGATGCGCCCACCGCAAAGGACAAGCTGCGCGTGACAGCCTTGCAGGGAATCCACGGCCACGATATCCGCCCGCAACCCGGGTGCGATCAGCCCGCGATCCTTCAGGCCGAACGCTTCGGCGGCTGACAGCGATGCGGCGCGATAGGCGGCCAAAGGCGGGGTGCCCAACTCGATCAGCCGGCGGATCATATAGTCCAGATGGCCATGCTCGGCGATGTCCAGGGGATTACGGTCATCCGTACACAGGCACATATAGGGCGCGGTGATATCGGTCAGCAGCGGTTGCAGCGCTTCGAGATCCCGCGAGACAGAGCCTTCCCGGATCAGGACGCGCATGCCCTTGCGCAGTTTTTCAAGTGCTTCCTCTGCCGTCGTTGCCTCGTGTTCGGTACGGATTCCCGCGGCGATATAGGCATTGAGGTCGCGGCCCAAAAGTTGCGGGCAATGCCCGTCGATATGACCGCCTTCGAACAGGCGAAGCTTGGCCATGGCCGCTGGATCGCGATGGATCACGCCGGGATAATTCATGAACTCCGCCAGCCCGATACCGGACGGATGCCCCATCACGTGGCGCAGATCATTGGCCTCGATCCGGGCGCCCGAGGTTTCCATCTCGGTCG
Organism: Paracoccus wurundjeri; assembly: GCF_030678915.1. GTDB lineage: Bacteria > Pseudomonadota > Alphaproteobacteria > Rhodobacterales > Rhodobacteraceae > Paracoccus > Paracoccus onubensis_A. The sequence goes on from NZ_JAUUTZ010000024.1 coordinate 44,470, forward strand.
ATGGCACGCAGGATGACAGCTGTACCCGAAGATCCATCAGCAGATGTTCGGAAGCTTGCTGAAAATAGCGGATACCGTTCAGGCCGATGACATTCGCGATCTCATGCGGATCGCAAATGGCCGTCGTGACGCCGCGAACAGTGACACAGCGGTCGAATTCAAACGGCGTGACAAGGCTGCTTTCGACATGCAGATGCGTGTCGATAAAGCCCGGCACCAGTGTAAGACCGGTTACATCGATCACGCGAAGCCCCTCGTAATCGGCATGGACCCCGGCAATCCTGTCGCCGCAGATCGCGACGTCGCCCGCAACCATCGCGCCGGTGACGAGATCCAGAACCTTGCCTCCCCGCAGCACCAGATCGGCGGGGCGATCGCCCCGGGCCTGCGCGATGCGGTTTTCCAGATCGTCGTTCCGCGAATTATCCGTTCGGGTGATTTGGGTCATGCTTATACTCGTTGTAAGATGTTTCGCGGCCAGAGACGGGCTGCTGAACCGGTATTCGTCCTGGCATTTTTCTATTGCGGGTTTCTTTCGGCGCTCAGCGTGAATTTCAGGTCTTTCCATTCATGTCACGGCAGAGGGTTTCAGGCAAATCCGATAAGCGGCAGGCGTTCCGCGAATGATACAGGTTCGGGATAACCCGTCTTGCCCGCGATTCTGGGCAGTTGCGTCCGGCACGCGGGGGGCATAGGCATATTGAACAGCGGAATGCTGCGGCTGGATGAGGGCAGACATGAAGATCATCATCTGCGGCGCGGGCCAGGTTGGCTGGCAGATCGCGCGGCATCTGTCGGGCGAGCGGAACGATGTGACCGTTATCGACAACAAACCCGAACTGATCCGCCGCGCGACCGATTCCCTTGACGTTCAGGGGGTCACCGGCTTTGCAAGCCATCCGGACGTTCTGGACCGGGCAGGCGCCCGCGATGCCGATCTGATCATCGCCGCGACCTATTCGGACGAGGTGAATATGGTCACCTGTCAGATCGCGCATTCGGTCTTTCAGGTGCCGCGCAAGATCGCTCGCCTGCGGTCAAGCGCCTATCTCGACGCGATTTATTCGGATCTCTATCGCACCGATCACCTGCCCATCGACGTGGTGATCAGCCCCGAGCGTGAAGTCGCCAAGGCCGCCTTGCAACGGCTTGACGCACCATCGACCTTTGATGTCGAGACCTTTCTTGGCGGCCGGGTGCATCTTCTGGGCATCGCGCTGGACGATGATTGTCCCGCATTGAATACGCCCTTGCGCGAACTCAATGAGATTTTTTCAAGCCTGCGCGCCATCGTGGCCGGCGTGCGCCGGGATAACAGGCTTTTCGCGCCCGATGCAGGGGATCAGCTTTTCGCGGGGGATCAGATCTATATCTTCTCGCATGCGGATGATGTGGGCAGGACACTGGAAATTTTCGGCAAGCCAGCCCAAAAGCAAGAGCGCGTTGTGATCATCGGCGCCGGGAATGTGGGCCTGTCGGTGGCACGCGCATTGGAGGGGCGGCAACAGCGGATTCGCGCCAAACTGATCGAGCGCGACCGGGAGGTTGCAGAATATGCCGCCGATCAGCTTGAACGCACTATTGTTCTGAACGGCGATGGCCTGTCCGCCGAGCTTCTGGAGGAAGCATCGGTCCCGGTTGCGGATGCCGTTCTTGCGGTGACGGATGATGACAAGACCAATATTCTTGCCGCAATCCGTGCCAAGCAGGCCGGAGCAAGGATGGCGATTACGTTGATCAACGATCCGACGCTGGTGCCGCTGATGGATGTTCTGGATATCGACGCCTATATCAATCCCCGTGCAACCACCGTCTCCACGATCCTGCGCCATATCCGTCATGGTCGGGTCCGCGATATCTATTCGATCGGGGATGCCGAGGCGGAAGTCATGGAAGCGCAGGTCCTTTCCACCTCGCCCATGGCAGGCCGGGGGATCCGCGATATCGAGTTCCCCGAAGGCGTATTGATCGGCGCGGTGCAGAGAGGCGACAGGATCATCAAGCCTTCTTCCGACACAAGGATCGAAGAGGGCGATATCGTCCTGATCTTCGCGCTTACACATGACGTGCCCGAGGTCGAGCGCCTCTTGCAGGTCTCGATCGACTTTTTCTGAGGGCTGCGCGGTGAGGGGTCACAGACGTTTGCCCATCCTGCTGCTGCTGACAGTGATCGCGGCGCTGGCGATGCTGATCCCGGCGGCTTATGCCTCGGCCATCGACGAGGATGCCATCGCCCGGAATTTCTTTTATTCGGCGCTTCTCTGCCTGACATTCGCAGGCATGATCGCATTGGCGACTGCGGCCAATCCCGGAACAAGGCGGTCACGCGACCTGTTGCTGATCTGTGTCGCCGTCATTGGGGCTTTGCCGGTTATCCTGGCCATGCCTTTCGCGGAAAGTCTGCCGGATACCGGCATGTTTAACGCCTGGTGGGAAATGGTCTCGTCGCTGACGACTACCGGTGCGTCGCTTTATTCGGCCGATCTTCTGCCTGCGCCCCTGCATCTGTGGCGGGCCCTGGTCGGCTGGATGGGGGGGCTGTTCATACTGGTCGCTGCGGTGGCAATCCTCGCACCGCTGCGGATCGGTGGGTTCGAAATCATGTCCTCCCCCTACGCGAGAAACGAAAGATTCACGCCACTGCCGGAAAGTGCGAACCCGCGCCAGCCCGTCCCGCATCTGTCCTCGCCAGCGTTCCAGACAGAGTTGACCGATCCCTCTTATCGGCTGATCCGGACAGCACGCGCGGTCTTCCCGGTTTACGCGGGATTGACATTGTTGCTTTGGCTGCTGCTGCTGTTGCTGGGGGACAGTTCATTTATCGCGCTGTGCCGCGCGCTGGGAACCGTTTCCACAAGCGGCATATCTCCTACTCTTGGTCCTGCCGGCGAAAACTCGGGCATGCTTGGGGAAATGGCCGTCTTCCTGTTCCTGCTTCCCGCCCTGTCGCGGCGCTTCTGGCCGGGTGGAGGCGAGTTGAGGGCGACCGAGCGAGCCCGGCACGATCCCGAACTCAGATTCGCGCTGGTGATCGTCCTGCTTGTCGCCACGATCCTGTTCGCCCGTCATTTCTTCGCCGCGATCGACTCGAGCGGAGCAGGTGACGGCACGCAGCGGGCATTGACGGATTTGCGACAGGGGATGTCGGCGCTGTGGGGCGGGCTTTTCAGCGCGCTCAGTTATCTCACGACCACGGGGTGGCACTCGGTTGAATGGCAGAACGCCCGCGCATGGTCTGGCTTGTCGAGTCCGGGGCTGATTCTTGCCGGGCTCGCGATCACGGGAGGCGGAGTCGCAACCACCGCCGGAGGCGTCAAGCTTCTGAGGATCTATGCCCTCGCGCGGCACGGCGAGCGCGAGATGGAGCGAATCATCCATCCGAACTCGGTCGCCGGAGGAGGACGGATGGCCCGGAGGTTGCGGCGGGAAGGCGCCTATCTGGCCTTTATCTTCTTCATGCTGTTCGCCGCGTCGATCGGGGTCACGATCCTTCTGGTTTCGCTTCAGCAAATCGAATTCGAGACGGCGACGATCCTGTCAATCGCGGCACTCACCAATACCGGTCCGCTGGCATCGGCCATTCCGCTTACGCCTGCTTTCGAAGGCACGGCAGGGATTGCCTCTGCCCCGTGGGAGGGATGGTCCGGACTGTCGGTCATGACCAAAACCGTTCTGGCCGGGGCGATGATTGTCGGGCGGCTGGAAATTCTGGCGATCCTCGCTCTGTTTACGCCTGAACTCTGGCGGAGGTGACGAATAGGAAACCTTGCTTCGGATGCGGATGCAGTTTGCTTGCAAGCCTTGCGGCACTCGCATAAATGTTAATTAATGCTCGAACCCAAGAAACGTACTGGAAATTCAAATGGCCAACGATAAGCAAAACCTGCAGGACGCCTTTCTCAATCACGTCCGCAAGGCCAAGGTGCCGGTTACGGTATTTCTGATCAATGGTGTCAAATTGCAGGGCGTCATTACCTGGTTCGACAATTTCTGCGTTCTCCTGCGCCGTGACGGGCAATCCCAGCTTGTCTACAAGCACGCGATCAGCACGATCATGCCGGGCCAGCCGATCTCGCTTTACGAAGGCGAGGATTGATTGGCCGAACCCGCCCCGACCGAGGCAAAACCGACCCGCGCCTATGTGATTCATCCCGATCTGGGCTATGCCCGGACCCAGAGGCGCGAGCCCGAGCATGCCCTGGCTGAGGCTGTGGCGCTTGCTCATGCCTTGCCGGGCATCGAGATGGTCGGCGAAGAAGTGGCGCGCCTGCGCGAACCCAATCCGGGCAGTCTTTTCGGAAAGGGCAAGCTGGCCGAGATCGGTGAACGGCTCGCGGCGGCAGAGGTGGAACTTGTGCTGATCGACGGGCCGGTAACACCGGTTCAGCAGCGCAATCTCGAAGATCGCTGGAAGGTCAAACTGCTCGACCGCACCGGCCTGATTCTGGAAATCTTCGCCGACAGGGCGCGCACACGTGAGGGCGTGTTGCAGGTTGAACTCGCGGCGCTGTCCTATCAACGCACGCGGCTGGTGCGGGCCTGGACTCACCTTGAACGGCAGCGTGGCGGCCTTGGCTTCGTGGGCGGTCCGGGTGAGACGCAGATCGAAGCCGACCGCCGCGCCATCGACGAGCAGATGACCCGCCTGCGCCGGCAGCTTGAGCGGGTGGTCAAGACCCGCAGCCTGCATCGCGCCGCCCGCGCCCGCGTCCCTTATCCCATCGTGGCGCTTGTGGGTTATACCAATGCGGGAAAATCCACGCTGTTCAACCGGCTGACCGGGGCCGAGGTCATGGCCAAGGACATGCTGTTCGCCACGCTCGACCCTACCATGCGGGCGATCCGCCTGCCGGATGCAGGCGGCGGCAGTTCGGGGCGCAAGATTATCCTGTCGGATACGGTCGGCTTTATCTCCGACCTGCCGACCGAACTGGTCGCGGCCTTCCGCGCCACGTTGGAAGAGGTGCTGGAGGCTGACCTGATCCTGCATGTCCGCGATATCAGCCATCCCGAAACCGAGGAGCAGGCGGCCGATGTCGCCGAAATTCTTGGAAATCTTGGTGTGGCCGAGGATGTCGAACTGATCGAGGTCTGGAACAAGATCGATTCCCTGTCCGGGGAAACCCGCGCGGCGTTACGCCGCACCGATGCGCGGACCGAAGGCGTGCAGGCGGTCAGTGCGCTTTCGGGTGAAGGATTGCAGGATCTGACCGCCGCCATCGAGGCGCATCTGACGCGCGCGCTCGACGAGGCCCGGACAAGCGAAACGGTGCTGCTGCCCTTCAGCGATGGCCGTCGCCGCGCATGGCTGCATGAAGCAGGCGTGGTCGAACTGGAAGAAACCACCGAGGATGGGCTGCGCCTGCATCTGAGCTGGACCGGGCGTCAGAAAACGGCCTTTGCCTCACTGGGCGCGAAACCGGAAGATAGCTGAGCGCGCCCTGCGTGGTGTTCCGCCGCCCCGGTATATCGCCGAAGCGCGTTGAACTGATCATATTATAGCGGAGATTGCGTTCCGCGCCGTGGCGGGGGATTTTACATCCCCCGCACCCCCTGCAAGGTATTTGTGCAAAGAAGAAGCGCAAGGGAGGGAGGTGTTTTTGGGGGGGCTGGCAATATAAGGGGCAGGCTGCACAGGGGGCAGGGCGAGGCTGGCCATCTGTGGAGATTATCCCGGGATAGTCGCCAGTTCGGTCAGGATATTCTGCGCGGCCTTTCGGGGATCCTCCGCTTTCCATACCGGGCGGCCGACAACGATGTGATCGGCCCCGGCGCGAATGGCACTGGCCGGGGTTTCAACCCGTTTCTGATCGCCCAGATCGGCGCCTGCGGGCCGTACCCCCGGCGTTACGATCAGCCCCGAGCCCGACAAGGCACGGATCGCAGCCGCCTCTTGGGGCGAGCAGATGATACCATCGGCACCGGCTTCAAAGGCGCGGGCTGCGCGCTCCACGGTGATCTCGTGCAGATCGCCCTCGCGTATCATTCCGGCGTCCAGATCGGGGCGTTCCAGCGAGGTTAGGATGGTGACGCCAAGGATCTTCAGATTGCTGCCCGCAGCACCCTCTTTCGCGGCGCGAACCACATGCGGATCGCCGTGAACGGTCAGGAAGTCCAGATCGAACTGTGCCAATCCACGCACGGCTGCCTCGACCGTGGCGCCGATATCGAACAGTTTCATATCAAGAAAGATGCGCTTGCCATGATCCTGTTTCAGCTCATTCGCCAAGGCCAGCCCGCCGCCGGTCAGCATCCCCAGCCCGATCTTGTAGAACCCCACGGCATCGCCCAGCTTTTTCGCCAGTTCCAGCCCCTCCAATGCGTTCGGCACATCAAGCGCCACGATCAGCCTGTCATCCATCTTCGCCCCCGTTTCATCGTAAAATCGCGCTCTTATTGCACAGGCGTTTGTGGCTTGAAAGCGGCCTGATCCTCCCCATCTTCTATCCGAAGACCCGAACCGCGGCGTGCCTTTACAGGGCGTCTGTCAACTCGGGGGCTAACAAAAGGAGAATATGCCGATGAACATGGAAAAGTTCACGGAACGGTCGCGCGGGTTCCTGCAAGCCGCGCAAACCATTGCGATCCGCGAAGGGAATCAGCGGGTCGTTCCCGAACATCTGCTGAAAGCTTTGATGGATGACGATCAGGGGCTTGCCTCGAACCTGATCAATCGCGCGGGTGGCGACGCCCGGCGTGTCGCCGAGGCTGTGGATCAGGCGGTTGCAAAGCTTCCCAAGGTCAGCGGCGGCGAAGGACAGGTCTATGTCGATCCTTCGATGGTCCGCGTGCTGGATGAGGCTGAGAAACTGGCCAAGAAGGCGGGCGACAGTTTCGTCCCCGCCGAGCGCGTGTTGATGGCTTTGGCCATGGTGAATACGAATGCCAGAGATGCGCTTGAGGCCGGAGCGGTAACGCCGCAGAAGCTGAACTCTGCGATCAACGATCTGCGCAAGGGACGCACGGCGGATTCGGCGAGTGCCGAGGACAGCTATGAAGCCCTGAAGAAATATGCCCGCGACCTGACCGAGGCCGCAGAGCAGGGCAAGATCGATCCGATCATCGGCCGTGACGAGGAAATCCGCCGCGCCATGCAGGTTCTCAGCCGCCGCACAAAGAATAACCCGGTGCTGATCGGCGAGCCGGGCGTGGGCAAGACCGCCATCGCCGAGGGGCTTGCCTTGCGCATCATCGACGGCGACGTGCCTGAATCCCTGCGCGACAAGCGGTTGATGGCCCTGGATATGGGCGCGTTGATCGCTGGCAGCAAATATCGCGGCGAATTCGAGGAACGGCTGAAGGCGATCCTGAAGGAAATCGAGGCCGCCGCCGGTGAAATCGTCCTGTTCATCGACGAATTGCACACGCTTGTCGGTGCGGGCAAGACGGATGGAGCGATGGATGCCGCCAACCTGATCAAGCCGGCGCTTGCGCGGGGTGAGTTGCATTGCATCGGCGCCACCACGTTGGACGAGTATCGCAAATATATCGAGAAGGACGCGGCTCTTGCCCGGCGCTTCCAGCCCGTGATGATCGTAGAGCCGACGGTTGCCGATACGATCAGCATCCTGCGCGGAATCAAGGAGAAATACGAGCTGCACCACGGTGTCCGCATCAGTGATGCCGCGCTGGTTGCGGCTGCGCAATTGTCGAACCGTTACATCACCGACCGTTTCCTGCCCGACAAGGCCATTGACCTTGTGGATGAGGCCGCCAGCCGTCTGCGGATGGAGGTGGACAGCAAACCCGAGGAACTTGATGCGCTGGATCGTCAGATCCTGCAATTGCAGATCGAAGCCGAAGCGTTGAAGAAAGAGGATGACGCGGCCAGCAAGGACCGGTTGGAGACGCTTGAAAGGGAACTCTCCGACTTGCAGGAGCGCAGCGCCGGGATGACCGCCCGCTGGCAGGCCGAGCGTGACCGGTTGGAAGGGTCGCGCAGCCTGAAAGAGCAGTTGGACCGGGCGCGGGCCGAACTGGAACAGGCCAAGCGTGAGGGCAATCTCGCCCGCGCGGGCGAATTGTCCTATGGCATCATTCCTGATCTCGAAAAGCAATTGGCGCAGGCTGAGGAATCCGAGGAAAGCGGGCCGATGGTCGAAGAGGCCGTGCGTCCCGAACAGATCGCCGAAGTGGTCGAGCGCTGGACTGGCATTCCGACGTCCAAAATGCTTGAAGGTGAGCGGGACAAACTACTGAAAATGGAAGAAGAACTGGCAGATCGGGTGATTGGCCAATCCGAGGCCGTTACAGCGGTTTCCAATGCTGTGCGCCGTGCGCGTGCGGGGCTGAACGACGAAAACCGCCCGCTTGGATCCTTCCTGTTCCTTGGCCCTACCGGCGTCGGCAAGACCGAACTGACCAAGGCGCTGGCCGATTATCTGTTCGATGACGATCAGGCCATGGTCCGTATCGATATGTCGGAGTTCATGGAGAAACATTCGGTCGCCCGCCTGATCGGTGCGCCTCCGGGTTATGTCGGCTATGACGAAGGCGGTGTGCTGACCGAGGCGGTTCGGCGCAGGCCCTATCAGGTGATCCTGTTCGATGAGGTCGAAAAGGCGCATCCCGATGTGTTCAACGTGCTGTTGCAGGTTCTTGACGACGGCAAACTGACCGACGGGCAGGGCCGGGTCGTGGATTTCAAGCAGACGCTGATCATCCTGACCTCGAATCTTGGATCGGGAGTATTGTCGGCCTTGCCCGAGGAGGCGGATTCCACCGACGCCCGCCATCAGGTGATGGAAGCGGTGCGGGCGCATTTCCGCCCCGAATTCCTGAACCGGCTGGACGAGATCATCATCTTCCGCCGCCTGACGCGCGAGAACATGGATGGTATCGTCAGCATTCAGCTTGAACGGCTGGAGGCGCGTCTGGCGGGCCGCAAGATCACGCTGGAACTGGACGAAGGTGCCCGCAAATGGCTGGCCGATCAGGGCTATGACCCGGTGTTCGGAGCCCGGCCGCTCAAACGTGTGATCCAGCGTGCCTTGCAGGATCCACTTGCCGAACTGCTATTGTCCGGCGAGGTTCTGGACGGGCAGACCATTCAGGTCAGTGCAAGCGATGATGGGCTGCTGGTCGGCAACCGTGTCGGGCATGCCGGGCATCGGCTTGGCGCGGTCGGTGAAGGGCCAAAATCCGAAGCGACACTGCACTGAATGAAAACCGGGGAGGGCGTCCTGTCCTCCCCGGACTTCATCCGGGAATTCCTGGATATCCTTTGCGGCTGGTTATGCTGCTACGGTATCGCGCTGCCAGCCATCGGCGAATTCGACCGCCGCGCAGCCCGAGAACCGGGCAAGCCGTTCCAGTTCCGCCTCCAGTCGCGCGATGCGTGCCTTGCCCATTGCGATTCCCGCTTCGGGCCAAAAGGCGCGCACGGACAGGCAATTCCTTTCGCGCAGGGCTTTCGCATCGATACGCCCGATCAGGCGCGCTCCTTCCATGACCGGAAAGACATAATAGCCATATGTCCGTTTGGGCTCGGGAACAAAGATTTCGATGCGATAACGAAAGCCGAACAACCGCTCGGCCCGTCTGCGATCGCGCAGCGCCGGATCGAAAGGCGACAGGATACGGATGCGCGTTGACGGAGGTTCGGGGGATCGCGCGGCGGCTTCCATGATGTCCGGACGGGCATAGCTGCGCCAAAGGCGACCATCGGCGCCCATGAAACGCCCTTCAATCAGACGTCCGGCGGCGATTTCGGACAGGCACCAGTCGCGGACTTCGGCCGGGGAAAACACATCCCAGAAGGCCGCAATCTCGCCATGGGTAGCAAAGCCCAATCGGTCGATGGCCGCGCTGCAGGCCCATTCCAGCGTCACGCCGTTTTCCACGGCTGCGCGATGCGGTTCGGGTATGACCTTCTCTGTCAGGTCGTAGAATTTGCGGAAGCCTTCGCGCTTCGCGATGGCAAGCCTGCCGCTGCGCCACAGATATTCCAGCGCAGCCTTGGCAGGGTGCCATTCCCACCAGCCGCCGCCATTGCCCGACTTGCCGCCCCCTGCTTCGCCCGCCGAGAGAGGGCCATATCGGGCGATACGATCCAGCACCTCATCGCATTCACCCATGAAGGCATCGCCCTGCCACTTCGGCCAGCGTTCTTCCATGCGCTTGCGGCTGCGGTGAAATTTCTGGTGCCAATAGGGGAAGAACCGGGTCGGGATCACGGCGGCATCATGTGTCCAGTTTTCGAAGATGCTGCGGTCGCGTTCCAGCAGGCGGGCCAGGGTCGCCGGGCGATAACGCTGCCTGCGTGACCACAGGATCATGTGATGGGCGCGCGCAACGGTCTGAACGCTGTCCACTTGTACGAAACCAAGCCGCTCGATCAGTGCCTGCATTTCGCCGGTGCCAGCGGATCCTGTCGGAGGCTCAATCAAGGCGTGACGGTCAAGGAAAAGATGGCGGGCGAGCCGGTTGTCAAGGTGAAATGCGGTCATCAAAGGCTCCCATATAACGGCCTTGCGCGGAAGCCTTGATGCAGCCGCATATCGTCGATCCGCGCTGTTACGTCGCCCCGCACTCAGTCCCCGATCAGCATCACCGCGCGCCGCACCGCTGCGGCGTAACCCTCGATCCCCAGACCCGCAATCACCCCGTCGGCGCGCAGCGAGACATAAGAATGATGGCGGAATGCCTCGCGCTTGTGCACCTGGCTGATATGAATCTCGAACACAGGGCCATCAAAGGCGTTCAGCGCATCCAGTACGGCAACCGAGGTATGCGTCAATGCGCCCGGATTGATGACGATTGCCGCCGCCTGTTCGCGCGCTTCGTGAATCCAGTCGATGATCTGGCCTTCCCAGTTCGATTGCAGGCAGCGGATCTCATGGCCACCGGCCACGTCGCGGCACAACAGTTCCACATCCTCAAGCGTATCGCGCCCGTAGATTTCGGGCTGACGCTTGCCCAGCAGATTCAGGTTCGGCCCGTTCAGAACATAGATCACAGCCATTCTTTCCCTCCGTTCTCTTTAGTCTGACCCGAAAAGATCGCGCGTAAAGACCTTTTCCGCCACATCTGCCAGCACATCCGTCCGGCGATTGGCAAGGATCAGGTCGGCCTCCGCCTTGAACGCGTCCAGATCGCGGATAACCCGGCTGTTGAAAAACAAATCCTCCTTCAGCACCGGTTCATATACGATGACTTCGATCCCCTTGGCCTTGATCCGCTTCATGATCCCCTGAATGGAGCTGTCACGGAAATTATCCGAGCCAGCTTTCATCACCAGCCGGTAGACGCCGACCACGCGTGGCCTCAGCGCGACGATCCTTTCGGCGATGAAATCCTTTCGTGTCGTGTTCGATTGCACGATAGCCGAGATCAGGTTTTGGGGCACATCCTCGTAATTGGCCAGAAGCTGTTTGGTGTCCTTGGGCAGGCAATATCCGCCATAACCAAAGCTGGGATTGTTGTAATGGCTGCCGATACGGGGATCGAGGCTCACGCCCTCGACAATCTCGCGCGTGCTCAGGCCAAAGCGTAAGGCGTAGCTATCCAACTCGTTGAAATAGGCGACGCGCAGGGCGAGATAGGTGTTCGAGAAAAGCTTGATCGCCTCGGCCTCGGTGGGGCCGGTGAACAGCACGGGCATGTCCTTGCTGATCGCGCCCTCGACCATCAGTTCGGCAAAGCGTCGCGCCGGATCTCCATGATCCCCGACCACGATTCGCGAAGGATGAAGATTGTCGTAAAGCGCCCGGCCTTCGCGCAGGAATTCAGGCACGAAGATGAGATTGTCGAAACCGGTTTCTTCCCGCATCCGGGCCGTGAAACCCACCGGCACGGTCGATTTGATGATGATGGTGGCATCGGGCGCAAGCCTGCGCGCATCGGCTATGACCGCCTCGACAGTCGAGGTGTCGAAACGGTTGGTTCGGGGGTCATAATTGGTTGGCGTCGCGACCACCACGAATTCGGCGCCTTCCATAGCCTGCATGGCATCGGTCGTGGCGGTCAGGCTTAACGGTCTGTCGGCCATGAACTCCGAGAGTTCCGGATCTTCGATGGGCGATTGGCGATTATTGACCATATCCACCCGTGCGGGGTCGATATCAAAGGCGCGCACATCGTGCTGTTGTGCCAGCAGCACCGCATTGGAGAGGCCGACATAACCAAGCCCGGCTACGGCGATGGCGGTAGGCATGGGTTCTGGCGAGGTGGTTTTTTCGCTGCTCATCTCTCTGTCGCCTCCTGAATGGTCGCGTTATCGCTGCTGTCGCAGTTCCAACGCAGCCGAAGCGATTTGGTGACCGCGTTCCGCGCCTGCAATCTGTCGCGTCGCGCGACGCCAATCGGTTTTGTCATGATTGCCCGTATTGAAACAGCAGAGACCCGGCGGTTTTCGAGAGTGGACAGGCCCGTTGCTCATCGCGTTGGAATGTCGTGTAGCGACCTTTAAAATCCATTATGATCGGTTGCTTATATTCATTATCGCAGGATTTTCCGGTCGTGTTTCAGGCTGAAACTTTATCAGGGCGCCAATCTCGTTGACAAGTGCCAACACGCGTGGAGGTTGGGGAACCATTCAACCTCAAGACGAAGTCGAGGCATGGGTGACGAAGGCTTGAATGGGCTGCTTTTCGCCTCTAATGATTGTGCATGAGCGATTTTTCGCTTCAAGCCTCTCCGGGCTGCTACGAATAAGGCGCAAGAATATTAAGGTGTATTTTCTGATGCCGGATTTCCCCTCTGATTTGCCTGTGTTTGTTGACCCTGACAATCAGGGCAATGCGTGGATGGCGATGAGAAGCGCGGATGGTACGATCCGGTATATGTCGGATCAGTGGGAGGGCCGCGTTTTCGGGTTCGAGAAGAGGAATGGCGTCACGCTTGCGCAATCACCTGATCCCGCGATTGCGATTGTCGCATTCGGGGGCGGCAGTATCGGCGTTTCACGCCCGCTGAAAGAGGATTACCGCTATCATATCGTCGATGAGAATCTGAAGCGTCCCGGGGATGGTCGTGCGGCAACGGCGCAGGCGGCGGCGTTTCTGGCGCAGGCGGACAAGCACCATCTGGCGCTTTATACAGTTGTTCCGGTCACCGTTCCGGTTTCGTCGACGATAGAGCAGGATGCCTTGCCGGGAGCGGCGGGGCGGAAAAGGATCGTCGAGAAACTGGCCAGGGCGAAACAGGCTCTGACCACCTGGGATAAGGCGCTTTTTGCCGACAGGATCAATCTGTCGCTGCTTGAAGGCGCGCCCCGGACCAGCGAGCAGGCCGCCGATTTCCATTATGCCGCGGTGGCGCGGGAATTGCGCGAAGAGGTCGCGAAGGCGACCGGGCAGACGCCTTATCCGATCGTGATCGTCAGCCAGTCCGCCGGCACGTTGAATGATGGCACAAGCGAGGTGATTCTTGCCGAGGGAAGGCTGGACTGGCATCACTGGGGGCTTGGTTTCGTGGTGGCGACCCCTCGCTATCCGTTCCGGCACGGCGTGAACATGCCGGCGACGCTGACGCCGGGCTCGGCCCTCATGGTCAGTGAACTCGAATCGCTTGCGGCCTCGGAACGTCTGGCCGGCCGTGACTGGTTTTGTCCATCGCTCGAGCAGGCCGAGATCGATGGGGATATTCTGCGCGCCCGTTTTACGACGATGTCGGATCTGATCATCCGCAATCCGAAAAGCCACGGTTTTGCCGTGGACGGCATTGAAAACGGCGCGAGGATGACAGCGGCCGAGGCGCGGAAGAATCACGTTCTCCTCCGTTTCGACAAGGCTCCGCAGGGGGATCTTACGCTCCGCTATGCCTGGGGCGAGACCCGGACGAAGATCGACGGTTTTCCCGCAAATCGCGGCTCGGTCACCGATTCATGGAGCGCGGAGAGCCTGCTTCTGCCGGATACGACACTTTACAGATATGCGCGCTCGGGCCGGGTTGCCGTCCGGCAGGAGCGTTGGCGGGCAGGGGAGACGTGATGCCCCACAATATCCTGATGATCGCGGCGGACAATCTGTGCCATGTCGGGCGGATGCTGTCCGTTCTCATCAAGGATTTCCACCTTCCGAACCTGCGGCGGCTGGCAGAAAGCGGCACCGATTTCGACCGCGCTTATTGCGTGGTCCCGCTTTGCGAACCCGCACGCGCTGCGGTGATGTCCGGCCTGTCGCCTGCCGAAACGCAATCCTTCGATCTGACGATCGGGTGGCGGCAGATCATCCGCCCGGAGAATCTCTGGACCTATCGGTTGCGGCGTTCGGGCTATTACATGGGAACCATCGGCAAGGTGTTCCATGGATACAAGCCGCAACCCGGCTTCGTTTACGAGGCACTTTACGATACGCCGCCATTCCGGATCGGGCGGTGGCAGCCAAGCGGCATGGCGACCGAGCATGGCGGACAGTATGGGCGGGGCTGGGATAATGACACCGACTGGTATGATTATGCCGTCGCATCGCAGACCATAGATCATATCCGGAATTTTGATCAGGATCGCCCCTGGTATTGGGAGACGGGGTTCTTTCGCCCGCATGTGCCGTTCTGGGCGCCGAATCGATGTTTCAATGCGATCGATCTGGATCGGGTAATCTTGCCACAGGACTGGCATGGGGGCTTCGAAAAGACCCTTTTCGCCAACAGCTTCGTCACGGCAGACCAGTTTTCGTCCGAGGACCCCGCGAATTGGTCCGAGGAAGAGGTTCTGCATACCCGCAAGACGATCCGGAACTATGCCGCCGGCGCCCTGTTCATGGATGAGCAGCTTGGGCGGATTCTGGATGCGCTGGAGGATTCGCGATTTCGGGACAATACCGTTGTCGCTTTCTATTCGGATCATGGCTATCACCTTGGCGACCATAACGCCTGGCATAAATTCACGCTTTATGAACAGGCGGCATGTGCGCCATTCATCATCAGGGTGCCGAACCAGACGCCGCGGGTTGTCGCCGCGCCCGTCAGCCATATCGATCTGGGCGCGACGCTTCTGGATGTCGCGGGGATCCCGAAACCTGTCGGCCATCGGGGCGAAAGCCTGATGCCCTGGATCAGAGGGGAAACCCCGGAAAAACGCGCGATCCCGACCTTCTGGTACGGTTCCGTCTCTTGCGCCATCGGCATGAAACGGGTGACTCTCTATCAGGACGGCTCCGGCGAGATGTTCGATATCGCCGGGGATCCCTGGGCAAAGAAGAATATCGCCGAAGAAAGCCCGGATTTCCCGGCATTGCGTGACCGGGTTCTGAAAACCTGTGCGGAATGGCAGTTTCTTCTTGTCGATGATCGCGGCGAAACGGATGGGCAGGGGCAATTCACCTCTTTCATGGGCAGTTCCCCGACCGTGCCGCGG
Source organism: Paracoccus wurundjeri (assembly GCF_030678915.1). Taxonomy (GTDB): domain Bacteria; phylum Pseudomonadota; class Alphaproteobacteria; order Rhodobacterales; family Rhodobacteraceae; genus Paracoccus; species Paracoccus onubensis_A. The sequence goes on from NZ_JAUUTZ010000024.1 coordinate 59,768, forward strand.
ATCAGCACGTCATTCGCCACGTTGGGCGATGTGGTGCCCGCCAAGGGGCGTTCACCGGGCTATCAGCGAATGTATGGCGCGCCCGAGGAAAGGGGCGGCACGGTGAAGCTTCCCGCGCATGTGAATGATTTCCACACCATGGGGCGAATGTCGGCGACGATGACGCTGATCGGCAATGATCTTGGAAACACCATCCGGATCGAAGAGGCACATCATCATCATTTCGTGGCCGAACTGGGCGATGGCGATAACCGGATCATGCCGCCCGGGAATATCCGAGTGACGGCCCGTGGCGGTACCGGGAATGACACGCTGCGCGCGGGCATGCGCCGAGGCAACAAGTTGTTTGGCGGTGCGGGCGATGATCTTCTGATCGGCGGCGCCGGTTCGTCCTATCTGGATGGCGGCGCCGGGAACGATCTGCTTCAAGGCGGTGCGGGTAACGATACCCTGATTTCGGGACCGGGCGACGATACGTTGCAGGGCAATGCCGGGGACAATCTGCTGATCCTCGATGCCGGCAAAACCCTGGCAAGCGGGGGGCCCGGACGCAACACCTTCAAAGTGTACAGAACCGGAGAGCGCAATGTGATCACCGATTTCAAGGCGGGCGATATTCTCGATCTCTCCGACTGGGCCGGGATACAGCCGGTGATATTGGAACAGGTGGCCGACCGCGTCCGCATCACTGCCGCCTGCGAAAAACTGATCTGCGACAAGACAACGCTTGAGGTGATCAGACGCGGGTTGCGAGGTGTGGACCATGCATGAACTCCCCTATCCACGGACCGGAGAGGCCAGCGCTCTGGGCTGCGACTGCTCGTTCCGCGACGGCGAGGATCAGGATAACTTCCTTTATCCCGAATGGCTGACCGCCGATTGCCCAATCCACAACCCCGTCGCCGTCGAAAAATGGCGCAGCAGAAGGAAGCCGGGCGGAGAATAGCGAGAACTGCGCGGGGCATCCGAACGTGTTTGCTGCAAAATCAGTCGGTCTGAATCCAGATGGCCTTGGTTTCCAGGTATTCGTCCAGATGTTCGCGCCCACCCTCGCGGCCATATCCTGACATTTTCATCCCTCCGAAAGGTACGGCGGGATCAATGGCGTGATACATGTTGACCCAGACCGAGCCTGCCTTGAGGCGCGATGTCAGTTTATGCGCCATGCCCAAATCCAGGGTGAATACGCCCGCTGCCAGCCCGTATGGCGTATTATTTGCCCTTTGGACGGCCTCTTCGATCGTATCGAAGGGCATTGCTGAAATGACCGGCCCAAAGATTTCCTCGCGGGCTATGGTCATGTCGTCTCTGACGCCGCCGAACACGGTGGGTGCGATGAAATTGCCGCTATCCAGGCCGTTATCGGTCAGGCGCGTCCCGCCGGTGATCAGCGTCGCGCCTTCATCATGGGCCGAGGCGATGAATTTCTCTACCTTTCCGGCCTGCCGTGCATTAATCAACGGTCCCAGCGCGGTTTCGGGGTCGATGCCATCGCCGATCCGCAGATTCTTTGCATATTCGGCAAGGCGTTCGACAAACTCCTCATGAATCCCGCGGGCCACGAAAAGGCGAGACCCGGCAATGCAGATTTGCCCCGAATGAGCATAAACCGCCATGGCCGCAACGGGAACAGCCCGGTCCAGATCGGCATCCGCGCAGATGATAACGGGTGATTTCCCACCCAGTTCAAGCGAAACGCGCTTGAGATTGCCGACAGATGCCCGGGCGATAGCCTGGCCGGTCGCAGTCGAGCCGGTGAACACGATCTTGTCGACGCCCGGATGTTCGGATAACCGCGCGCCCGCCTCGGCGCCGGTGCCAGTGACAATATTGACGACGCCGTCGGGCAATCCCGCCTCTTGCATCAGCTTGCCGATCATCAGCGGGGTCAGCGAGGCTTCTTCGGATGGTTTCAGAACGATTGTGCAGCCGGTCGCGATCGCCGGCGCGATTTTCCAGATCGACGAGGCGGTGGGCGCGTTCCACGGAATGATCGCACCCACCACCCCGATCGGTTCCTTGCGTGTGAAGGACACGACCTCGCCGGGGATCGAATTCTCGATCATCTCGCCATGCAATGCAGTTGCCATGCCCGCGTAGAACCGCAGCATGCCGACGACACGGCGCTTGTTCGCAAGGGTGCGGCTGATCGGCAGGCCCATATCCAGCGTGTCAGAGACGCAAAGCGTTTCCCAGTTCTGCTCGACCAGATCCGCGATTCGCAGCAGCAGGGCCTGACGTTCATAGGGCTTGAACCCGCTCCACGGACCTTCAAGTGCCTTGCGTGCGGCACCGACGGCTGCATCCACATCCTTGGCCTGTCCGCGCGGCAGTTGCGCCAGCAATTTGCCATTTGCGGGATTGATCGCATCCATCACCTGTCCCGATGACGCGGGTACCCAGTTTCCCCCGATGAGCATGGGCTGAAAGGCGCCCTTGTACATCGCATCGGCCTTGGCGCGAGGATCGAATGAAATCGTCATGTCTTTCCTTCAGATGTTCGGGTTCGGGGTGATGGGCCCGGATGGCGCTATGGGCGATCGAAGCGCGGCCAGTCGGTTATGGGGCCGCGCATCTCTTCCCATGTTCGGGCGATACGAAGAACCGCCAGATCCTCGAAACGTGGCCCGACGATTTGCAGGCCGATCGGGATTCCGGTGGATGTCATCCCGCAATGGACCGAGGCGGCGGGCTGCTCGCCCATGTTCCAGGGAACCGTGAATGCGATATGCTCGAAATTGCGCTGCGGGTCATTTGTAGGGGAGGGAAGTTCTGCCGGATAACTGCGATCCGGATTGACCGGCGAGATGATCGCGTCCAGCCCGTGCAAAGCCTTGTTGGCGGCGCGGCGCATGGCGAAAACCTGCTCGAAACCGGCGGCGACCTCGGGGCCGCTGACATCCGCGCCGGTTGCCGCCCAGTCCCTGATATAGGGCAGGATGCGCTCTTGTGCTCCGGGTTCCAGTTTCGAGATCATGGACCAGACCCGCGCGGCCCATGCCATGCCAAGCCCGTCAAGCATCTCGCGGGTCAGGACAGGGGCGACGGGAATGACGGTCGCGCCGTTTCCCTCGAACAGGCGCGCGGCGTTCTGAACGGCCTCTGTGATCTCGGGGTGAACCGGATTTCCGCATCCGCCCTCCATCATCAGCCCGATCTTCATGCCGCGAAGCTCGACTGGCCCCGTATCCCAGTCGATATTCTCATGCTTGAGCGATGTCGCATCGCGCCAGTCCGGACGGGTGATCGTCTGCATCAGGATCGCGGCGTCATCGACGGTGGGTGTCATCGGCCCCGCGACCCTGCCGGTATAATAGGGGTCGATGGGCACCCGGCCGAAGGAGGGCTTCAGCCCGAACAATCCCGTCCAGCCAGCGGGAATCCGGATCGAGCCGCCGATATCGGTGCCGACATGCAGCCTTCCGTAACCCGCTGCCCCCGCGGCGCCGGAGCCCGAACTGGAGCCTCCGGGATTCTGCGTCAGATCCCAGGGGTTGCGGCTGAGCTGATGGAATGACGACAGCCCCGATGACAGCATTCCGTAATCCGGACAGGTGGTCTTCGCGTAGATGACCGCCCCGTCTTCACGCAGGCGCGCCGCTGTGGGGGCGTCTTCATTGGCGGCGAAGGGCGTAATGGCGGCGGTTCCCTGCGGGACGTGATCGCCTTTGGTCGCGATCAGTTCCTTGATCGTGACCGGAACGCCGTCAAGCCGCCCTTTCGGCGCATTTTGCAGATAGCGATCTTCCGAGGCCCGCGCGTCTTCAAGCGCCTGCTCGGGACGAAACAGCCAGAGCGCCTGCACCTTTGGCTCCGAAGCCTCGATGCGTGAAATCAGGGCCGCCATATATTCCACCGGTGACAGCGCGCGTGAATTGAATGCGGCGATGAGCTGCCGCGTCGAGAGTTCAAGAATATCCGTCATGCGTTCTGCTCGTTCCGTTTTGGGCAATTGCGTCGGTCGTTCTGCCGGGCCGATGACGGAAGGGTATATTCTTGGCGCCGGCGATCAAGCCTTTCCTTCCTTGCACCGGTCGCGGAAAGAACAGTGCCCGCCGATAGGGCGCTATTTCAGGATCATCCGGTCGATCCGCGCAAAGAACAGGCCCGCAAGGATGATGAAACCGCCAAGAATGGCCGTCTGCCATGAACTGGGGATGCCAAGCAGGATAAGAACGCTGGACACAAGCGTGATCAGGATCACGCCCAGCATGGTTCCCAGCACCGTGCCCGAGCCTCCGGTAATGCGCGCGCCTCCAAGCACGACCGCGGCGATGACCGGAAGCTCGGTCCCCGCAAGATCGAAGGGATTTGCCAGCCGGTTCGCCGAGACATGCAGCACTCCTGCGATGCCAGCCAGCATTCCGGCATATGCGAAGACGAAGACGCGAACATGCGCTACGCGGAAGCCAAGCCGCGCCGCGATTTCGGGCTTGCCCCCCACGGCGAAGACCGCTCTGCCGATCAGCGTGTAATTCAGCATCCACGATGTTGCCAGCGCCGCTATGACCGTCAGCAGCACATAGGCGGGAAGGGTGACGGTAAGGCCCCGCGCGGTGGTCACGGTCGCCAGCGGCATCTGCCCGAATGCGCTCATCGAGCCGGGGATGTTCATGAAGAGGGCGGTGCCCACAAAGCTTAGCAATGCGCCGCGCAAGGCGTATTGCGTGCCGATCGTGACGATCAGTGCAGGCGCCCGCAGCGCGTTGACCAGCAGCCCGTTGACCGCACCCAGAACACCCCCCGCCAGCGCCGCGCAGGCAAGGATCGGAACGATGCCCGCGCCGGGCAGGAAATTCACCACGATCAGGGTCAGGGAATACATGACGAAGGCGGCGATTGCGGTAAAGGAGACGTCCAGACCGCCTGCCGCCAATACGACGAAGACGCCAAGCGCAAGCAATCCGCGGATCGCCGAAGCTCGGAGAATGTCGAACAGGTTGGCGATATGCAGAAAATCGGGATTCACAACCCCGATGACGGCGCAGGTGATCACGATCATCGCGGCGGGGAATACCGCCGGGTGACGTGCCGACCACAGCCATAGCTGCGCAAGCCGCCCCGGTTTGGTCGTGTCGTCGGTCTGAACAGTCCGGGTTGCGGTCATCGTTATCCTTCCCGCGCAGTTTTGCCGCCGCTACCGGCGATCTCGTTATACAGCGTTTCTTCTTCCAGACCTTCGGCCGTGAAGATACGGCTGACGGCCCCGTCGCGCATGACCGCGATCCTGTCGCAGTTTTGCAGGAGTTCCGGCAGATCGTCCGAAATCAGTATGATCCCGGTGCCATTTTCGGCCTGCGCCTGAATGATCCTGAAGATAGTATCCTTCGATCCGACATCCACGCCGACTGTCGGCCCGTGCAGGATCAGAACCCGGGGACCTGTCGCAAGCCAGCGGCCGATCAGCACGCGCTGCTGGTTTCCGCCGGAAAGAGACTGTACCGGAGCTTCGGTCCCGGCGGCGACGATCCGTAGCTCGTCCAATGTTTTCTGTGTCAGCTCCCGGGCCTTGCGGCGGTTCAGAAGGCCCAGCGAATTGCGCAGCCTGTCCAGAACGGACATGGTGACATTGGCTGAGATCGATTTTTCGAGGAAAAGTCCCTCGGTCAGCCGATCCTCGGGAACATAGGCGATCCCTGCCGAGATCACGCTTGCAGGCTCGGACGGATCAAGCGGCCTGTCCTCCAGCACCACTTTCCCGCGATCGGGCGGAGCCAGCCCGGCAAGGCTTTTTGCAAGGTCATTCCGCCCGGAATCGGCCAGCCCGGTAACGCCAAGAATTTCTCCGGCGCCGATGGTCAGATCGATATCGCGATAGGCATCCTTCAATCCCAGCCCCTGAATCTGCATGAGCGGGGCAGGGGGCGTGACCGGCGAGTGGCGATAGCGGCCCTGTTCAAGCTCTCGGCCGGTCATCCACAGCCCGATCTCGGCATTGCTTGCCTGCGTCACATCGCATTGCTGCACCAGCTCACCGTCGCGCATCACCAAGCCGGTTCCGCCGATCTCCCGCGCTTCGTCCAGCTTGTGGGTAACGAACAGAACCGCCGTGCCGCTTTCCTGCAAGCGCCGGATCACCGAGATCAGGTTACGCACCTCTCGCCTTGTCAGCGAGGTCGTGGGTTCGTCCATGATGACCAGCCCGGCCTTGCTGGCGATGGCGCGGGCAATGGCGACAAGCTGGCGGATGGCGATCGGAAGCGTCTGGATCTGACGCGCCAGAAACTCGGGATCCGTGGGCAGGTTCACCTCGGACAGGGCGCGGCGCGCGACATCGTCGATCTGCGCCGGGCTGATGCGGCGGAACAACCGGCCAGAACTTTCGACCAACTGCTGTGACAGGCCGATATTCTCTGCCACCGACAGGTTGGGAAGAAGCGACAGATCCTGGTAAACCGTTTCGATCCCGGCATCGAGCGCGGCAATCGGGTCAAGTCCGGTCATGTCCTGCCCCCGGATCAGCAACTGGCCCGAACTGGCGGGCTGCGCACCCGAAATGATCTTGATTAGGGTGGATTTCCCGCAGCCATTCTCTCCCAGCAGGTGATAGGAACCTCCGGAATTGATCGTAAGGCTCACGCCCCTCAGCGCATGCACGCCGCCATAGAACTTGTGCAGCGCGCGCGTTTCAAGAAAAGGGGTGCCGCTGGTGGCGGGAAGTTCGGGCATGACAGCAGGATTTCCGGAATTGCAAAAGATGGAAGGGACGCGATGCGTTCCGGCACCGCGTCCCTTTCGGGTTTAGAACGGGTAGTCCTTCCAGTTCGATGCATCGACATCGACCCATGCCTGACCACGAACGATCTTGCCTTCGCCGGGGCCATCCGAGACGGTGACATCCTCATAACCCGGGACACCCAGATCCATGCCGGATTCGACCTCTTCGCCTTTCAGCGTCATATCCACGAGGACATTCATCACATAGCCCGCATCCTTGGGATCCCAGAACGAGATGCCATCGACTGCGCCGCTTTCCAGATATTCCGATGTGTCGCGCGGCAGGCCAAGCCCGTAAACGCAGGTCTCGTCTTCCAGTCCCGCTTCCTCGACGGCCCGGCCGATGCCGATCACGTCAATGGCGGACCCGCCCTGAAAGCCGCGGATATCGGGATGGGTGCGCAGGATTTCCCGGGCAAGCTCATAAGCGCGGTTGGCGTCGTTGAAGCTTTCGTTTTTGGGGGAGACCAGTTCCATCTCGGGAAACTGCTCCATGTATTTCGCGCCACCATCGGCCCATTGAACATGGGTCAGGCTACCCAGCGATCCGACGAAGGATGTCCATTTGCCCTTTTCGCCCATGCATTCGGCGATGCGCGTGGCGAAGCGGGCCCCGAATTCCTCATTGTCGAAGGCTTCAAGGTCAAGCTGCGTATTCTCGAGATTGTCGGCCTCGTGGGTAATGACGGTGATTCCCCGACCCATTGCCCGGCGCAGAATGCCTTCCAGCGAAGACGGATCCATCGGCACGATCGCCAGCGCATCGACCCCTTGCGCCACAAGATCCTGCACGATGGCAGCCTGTTGAGCGGCATCGGCGCGGGCGGGGCCAACCTGCCGGGTTGCGATGCCGTCATGTTCCTGACCGTAAGCGTTCACGCCCTCTTCCATGCGGGTGAACCAGTTTTCACCAGTGACCTTGACGACGGTAACGGCCTCTTTGTCGCCCTCTTGCGCCAGGACGCCGCTGCCGAGCATGGCGATGCCCGCTGCTGCGGCGGCGATACGGAATGGGGTATGGCGTTTCATGAAAATCTTCTCCTCCTTACGGTGTTAGCTGCCCTGACGGGCGTTGCCGCGCAGGGCGGCGGGGATGTAGGCATTCCAGTCGACGCGCGCATTGGCCAGGAACAGAAGCAGCATCAGCCCCCAGGCGCAGTCGCGGAAAAAGTTCGAAATCTGCATGAAATTGAGCAGGCTCGAAAGGATTTGCAGCGCCATTGCCGAAAGCACGACGCAGATCACCCGGCCGTAACCGCCCTCGGGACGGACCCCGGCCATGACCGCGATCAGGATGGCGACCAGAACGTAAGAGCTGCCATAGTCCCATTTGATGCTGGAATTGCGCGCGGCGATAATGATCCCCGCGATCGACGCCAGAATTCCGGCCAGCAGATAAGTGCGAAACAGCATGGACTGCACGCGCAGCCCCGCGAAACGCGCGGCTTTCGGATTCGAGCCCATCAGGAACAGATGGTTTCCGAAACGGGTGAATTTCAGCAGCACGGCAAGCGCGGCGGCGATCAGCAGGAACAGGGCGAAACTGTAGGGGATGCCCCAGATGGGCATATTGCCGAAATCATCGATGATCTGCACGTAACCCAGTCTCAGCGCGGATCCGCCGGTCAGGCCGACGGCCAGCCCGGTAAACAGAAGCTGGGTGCCAAGCGTGGCGATGATGGGCGTCATCCCCGCATATCCGATCAGCGCGCCGTTCAGTGCCCCGCCAAGTGCGCCGGTGACAAGGGCGATCCCGGCAAATGCAAGGAAGAAGGCGGCCGGCGCGTCTTCGGATGAGAATATCAGGGGGGCCAGCAGAAAGGCGATGACTCCGGCCAGATTGGCCAATGCGATCCCGGAAAGATCTATCCCGCCATTGCCCGAAATCATGGCCAGCATCACGCCAAGCGCCAGAAGTCCCAGTTCCGGTACCTGGGTTCCCATGGACTGAAAATTGAACAGCGAGAAGAATTGCCGATCAACCAGGGCCAGGCTGGAAAGCAGGACAAGCGCATTGAGCGCGACCAGAAACATAAGCTGAGCATCGGTCCTGCGTGGCAAAATCTTCCCCTCCCTTTTGTCCGGTGCCGGGCCGGATGGTGGTGAGGAAATCCTTGAAATTGACATTTGTCAATATTTAAATTCAATATGTAAAAATGAACTGTCGATTCTGATTGACAGCTAAGGCAGTTCTTCGAAATGAAAGACCGGTATTTCAGCCGCAAGGATTTTTGGGAGGAGCGATATGCAGAGGCTTTTGAACGATCCGGATGACATCGTTGACGAGACGGTTGCCGGATTCCTGCGTGCTCATCGCGATCTGGTCCGGTTGTCCGACGCCAATCCGCGGGTCGTGCTGTCGCATGGCTGCGGGGAAAAGGGGCGGGTCGGAATCGTGACCGGAGGCGGCTCGGGTCACGAGCCTGCATTTATCGGCTATACCGGCCGGAATCTCGTTGACGCTGTTGCTGTTGGTGAATTGTTCTCGTCTCCGACCGCCAAGGCTTTTCTGGAAGCGATCCGCGCCGCCGATGGCGGCGAGGGGGTTGCCGTGCTGTATGGCAATTACGCGGGCGACAACATGAATGTGAAAATGGCCGCGCGTATGGCCGCGAAAGAGGGCATCCGGGTCCTGACCGTGGTGGCCAATGACGATGTCTGCTCGGCTCCGCAGGCGGAACGCGGGCTTCGGCGCGGCGTGGCAGGCGAGATCCTGATGTGGAAGGTTGGCGGCGCATGCGCAGCGCGAGGTGCTTCGCTGGAAGATGTGCAAAAGGTTGCGCAGGCTGCCATCGATGCGACCCGCTCGGTGGGGGTGGGGCTGGCGCCTTGCACATTGCCGGCCAATGGAAAGCCGAATTTCGAGATCGCCCCCGGCAAGATGGAAATCGGCATTGGCCATCACGGCGAACCCGGCACGGATGTGGTCGAGCTGTTGCCGGCAAATGATGTGGCCGACCGGATGCTGGATATCATTCTGGCCGATCATCAGCTTGAGGCGGGTGATGAGGTTTGCGTTCTGCTTTCGGGGCTTGGCGCGACCCCGGTCAACGAGCTTTACGTATTGTATGACCGGGTTGAATCACAGCTTGAGACCAGAGAAATCCGCGTTCATCGCAGCTTCGTGGGCAATTATTTCACCTCGCTCGAGATGATGGGGGCGACCCTGACCGTCATGAAGCTGGATCCGCAGCTGAAGGAATTGATCGATATGGAGGCGGAATCGCCCGGCCTGACCGTGCGTGCGAAATCGTAAGAGAGGGAAGAGGATGACGGGATTTGCAAATGCCGGCTCGGGCATTGTCGTGCGCGGGATTGCCGAGGCGGTGGTTTCGAACCGTGCGTGGCTGTCCGAAATCGATGGCAAGATCGGCGATGGCGATCATGGCAACAACATGGCCAAGGGCTTTGCCCGCGCCGCGGAAAGGATCGGTGACGGTGACAGGCTTGATGCTGCCTTCGCCACGGTGACGGATGTCCTGATGGGCGAGATCGGCGGTTCGATGGGGCCGCTTTATGGCATGTTCTTTTCGGATATGGCGGATGTCGTCGCCGATGAAGAGGTGATCGACCCGGCGTTATTCGCCCGGATGCTTGCCGCAGGTTGTGAAGGCGTCATGGCCATCGGTGAGGCTAAGGCGGGCGATAAATGCCTGCTGGATGCTTTGGTTCCGGCTGTTGCTGCGGCGGAAGAAACCGCTTCCGAAGGATTTCCGGTCATGCTCGCGGCGATGCGGCAGGCGGCCACAGATGGCCGCGATTCGACGAAAGACATGATTGCCCGGATCGGTCGCGCCAGCCGTCTGGGTGAACGGTCGCGCGGGGTGTTGGATGCTGGTGCTGCCTCCTGTTGCCTGATCCTGCACGCGCTTGCGGATGGGGTCGAAAAGCGCCTTACCTGAGCGGCAAGAGATTGCGTGCATCCACCATAACCGTCAAGCTGGAGCCCGGTTTACCGGGAGCCTTCAGGATGACAACAGGCATATATCTGGACAAATCCGCGATCCGGCGGTTTCTGCTATGCGCCGCGCAATCTCTGGAAGAGGCGCGGTCCGAATTATCTGCGCTGGATGGCGAAGTCGGGGATGGCGATCACGGCGCCTCGATGGCGGACGGGTTTCATGCCGCGATGCGTGGTTTCGATCTGTGCGGCTCGGAGAATCTGCCTGACTGTCTCAGGGCTGCGGGGCGGGCATTTCTGCAGGCGGTCGGGGCTACGGTCGGCCCGCTTTATGCATCCGGCTTCATTGGTGCCGCAGGGCGCGCGGACCCGGACGGTATCACGCTTGCGTCGCTTATTTCCGGGTTCAGCGAAGGGATCGCCGGTCGCGGCAAGGCGGCGCCCGGAGATTGCACGATGATGGATGTCTGGGAACCCGCAGCCCATGCCGCAGCGGCGGCAGGTGTTACGGACAATCCGATGCAGGAGGTTCTGGACGCAGCCAGCGCGGGGCTTGAAGCCACCCGTTCGATGGTAGCCAGCCGTGGTCGCGCGGCGCGGCTGGGCAGCAGGACCCTGGGGCGGATCGATCCCGGTGCACGATCGGCGTTTGTCATCCTGACATCTCTTGCCGGGGTCGTGCGGGAAACGGATCCCAGAGAATGAGCAGGCGCCGGGCGACAGCTTTGCCGCGTGGCGAAGGCGGAGCGGCAGAGGCCAAGCCGCGGGCGCCATTGCGCTTTGGCGATGACCCGCTGTTATGGGCCGCATGGCTGTATTACGAGGACGAACTGACCCAAGGCGAAATCGCGACGGTCATGGGAATTTCACGCCCGACCGTTATCGCCTATCTGGCAGAAGCGCGCGAGCGGGGCATCGTCAATATCTCGATCAATGGCGACCGATTCCGGGCCCTGTCCCTGGCGCGTCAGTTATCGGCGCATTTCGGGCTCAAGGATTGCCTTGTCATTCCGGCCGAGGGAGGCACGGCAAGCCTGATCGAACGTCTTGGTCGCGCCGGCGCGCAAGCGCTGGGCTGGCATCTGCGTGCAGGCGACATGATCGGCATCGGCTGGGGGCGCACCATGCTGGCCGTTGCCGAAGCGGCCGGAGATCCCGGTCTTTCCGATCTGACCGTGATACCGGCAACCGGGGCGATGACGGCCGATCTGTCCTGTGCGCCCGAACTTTGCGCTACGCGATTGGCTCAGAACCTTTCTGCCCGGATGATCCCGGTCTCGGCCCCGGCGATCCTGTCTGATCCCGGGATACGCGACGGGTTGCTGCAAGAGCCGGTGCTGGCCGCGCAATTGTCCAATCTGACCCGGCTGGACATGGTTCTTCTTGGCCTTTCACCGCTCAGGCCCGGCTCGACCGTGGAAGCAAGCGGGTTCCTGACCACTCCGGAAGAAAACCGTGACAGCTATCGCAATGCGGTGGGCGCGGTTGCCGGAAGATTCTACGATGCGGCGGGCAAGGCGGTTCCCGGATCGTTGGACAGCCGTACGATCGGGATCGATCTTCCCGGATTGTTGCGGGTACCTACCCGGATCGGCGTTTGCGGAGGTTTCGACAAGGTGCAGGCGATTCTTGGCGCCCTGCGCGGTGAACTTGTCAATGTCCTTGTCACCGACTCGGCTACTGCCGAAGGGATCCTGCGCGCCGACGGCATCGAGGTTCAGCGTCAGAGCCTGACCCGCAGGCCACCCACTCTCCCTGGCCGTGATCGGGACGAGCCTCCTGCTATGGCGGGCATGCAGCCGGTCAAGAAAATACTGAACGATCCCCGCGATGCCGTGAACGAGGCGATCGAGGGAATGCTTCTGGCCTTTCCGCAATATCTTCGCCCGATTGGAGGATCGCTCAGATCGCTGGCGCGGGCTTATCCCGCACCTGCCGGAAAGGTCGGGCTGGTGGTCGGCGGGGGAGCGGGGCATGAGCCGATGTTCCTTGGCTATGTTGGCCCGGGCCTTGCCGATGCGGCGGCGATTGGGAATGTCTTCTCATCGCCGCCGCCTGACCGCATTCTCGACTGTACCCGGCAGGCAGATGGTGGCGCTGGGGTTCTGCATGTTTTCGGCAATTACACCGGCGACACGATGAATTTCGAGATGGCGGCAGAAATGGCGGTGGCCGAGGGGATCACGGTTCGCAGCGTCATCACCACCGACGATGTCGCGTCATCGCCTGCCAGCGACCGGGCTGCGCGGCGCGGAACGGCCGGGAATGCGTTCGTTTTCAAGATAGCTGGCGCGGCTTGCGACAGGATGCAGTCGCTTGACGAATGCGAACGGATCGCCCGAAAGGCCAATGCGCATACTTATAGCATGGGGGCGGGCTTGTCGGCCTGTTCCTTGCCGGAAACGGGCCGGCCCAGTTTCCTGCTTGGGCCGGACGAGATCGAACTGGGTGTCGGGATCCATGGCGAACCCGGGGTGATGCGCGCCGATCTGATGACGGCCGACGGTATCGCGGACAGGATCATCGAGACGCTGATCGAAGATGCATCACTGGATGCCGGCGCCCGCATCGCATTATTGCTGAACACGCTGGGCAGCACGCCCATGATGGAGCTGGCGATCGTGAATCGCCGTATCCACAAGCGGCTTGCAGCCCGCAAGATCGAGGTGATGCAAAGCTGGCTGGGCGATTATTGCACATCTCTGGATATGGCGGGGTTATCGGTATCCATGCTGGTTCTGGATGAGGAGTTGCAGGACTTGCTGCAACATCCCTGCGACAGTATCGCTTTGACCTTGTGTCCGGGCGTCTGAAGGTGAAGCGTCGTTGCGGCTTGCCGAAGCGGGGGGGGGGGGCCCGCGCCCCCGGGGGCTGGGGGGGGGGGGCGCGGGGGGGCGGGGGGCGGGGGTTTTTGTGGCGGCGGGGGGGGGCACCCCCGCGGCGTGGACAGCGCGAGGAAAAGATT
>NZ_JAUUTZ010000025.1 GCF_030678915.1 Paracoccus wurundjeri
AGCTTCGGGTCGAAGTGCGGGGCGATCTAGCCGACATCCTTGCGATCTCGCTGGAACGTAAAAAGCCCTCCGGTGGGGAGGGCGGTGCGCAATTTGTGATGGTTGCGGGGGCTCGCAACCTACGAGAGCGACACTCGCTCGAAGCCGCAATTTGATGGTGATTCAAATCCGCGAACGCAAATCCAGCTAACGAGGGTGCCCCATCCATCTTGGCCTTCATCTGCAGCACGATCCTGGATCAAAAATCACGCCTCGCTGGAACCCCATCCGATTCATAACGATCGAAAATCGTTCTAGGCCGAAGATTTCCGACATGGGAATGCGATCCGTCAAGCATCATTCACTTTGCCGGCGAAGGTCGGCTGATCCGCGAAACGCCATGGTCCGCGCGTCGATCGCGCCGGTCCCGCGGGACCTGCTCGGCTGAGCCGGTCTCTGGCTCGCGATCTATAGCAGCGGCCATACATCAAGTCGGTTACGGGCCGGTAGCGAACAGTGTGGCTATCGTGCCAAGTCGTCGAGGAATTCAGAGGCTGGATCGACACCGGTGATCAGCAGCCGGTCGCGAGCGCGGGTGCAGGCGACATAAAGCAGATGACGTTCGGTGTTGTAGACCTCCTCCAGATCGGACTCATCGGCGACTGTCTCGATCCGCTCCTGCAACGGCAGCACCTCGTCGTCGCACGCCATCACGGCGACTGCGCGGAATTCGAGGCCCTTGGCGAGGTGCATGATGCTGATTGCGATCTTACCTGCTTCCGCCTCTACCTTGTCGCTCAGCTCGACACCCGATGCGCCAGCGGTCTTGATCGCGGTCCGCGCACGCTTCAGTTGCTCGCCGGTTCGAACGAACAGGCCGACCTCATGCGGCTGGCAACCCTCTTTCAGGCGATCGGCGAGCCAGTGCCCGACAGCTTCGCTCTCTTCCGTGGCCGTATCGAAGGTGCAGATCTCGGGTGCCGGCCCGTTGAACACGGAGATGGTGCCGCGGCGGCTCTCGGTGTTGCCGTCAACGTCGGAGATGTTCGGCGGCAGCAGCCGATCCGCCTGGGCGCGGATCTGGTGGGAGGTGCGATAGTTGATCCGCAATGTGTGGGAGCGTCCACGCAAGTCGATGCCGAGCGATTTCCACGAGAAGGGTTGCTGGAAGATGCGCTGTCCGAGATCGCCGGCGAAGAACAGCCCGTCCGGCTTGTGCGAAACCAGTGCGGCCAGGAAGCGGGCCTCGGCCACGCTGATATCCTGCGCCTCGTCGACGACCGCGAAATCGAACGGCCGTTTCTCCGTCGCGCCATAATGCGCCGCAAGGCGACCGAACATGCCGGACCATGTCACCGCCTTGCGCTCGGCGAGACCGGCGCGCAACCGCTCGAAGATCGACCAGAGGGATTCCCGCTGCTTGCCGCCGATCCGTGTCTTGCGGCCAAGGCGCGAGACGTCCCGGTACCCCTCCCAGTTCTCGATCTGCCAGGCGTCGACGACCTCCGACCATTCCCCGGCAAGGAAGGGCAATGAGAACTTCTGGCCATCGTCCTGTCCCGCCGCCTTGGTGAGCAGAGTGTGAACGAGGGACGGCGAGGCGATGTTCGGCTGTCCGAAAAGACTGGAATAGAGATCATAGGCGACGCCCGTGATGGACTGCACGGTGATCCGCGCCAACACGGCCGGTTCGTTTCCGGCCAGATGCTGCAGCTTCACCTTCAGCGCATTGGCTAGCGCCTTCGAGAAGGTCGTCAGCAGGATTCGCGCCTGTGGATCGTTGCGCGCCAGATGCACCGCGCGATGCAGCGCGACCACCGTCTTGCCCGTGCCCGCGGCCCCCGAAATCCTCGCCGGCCCCGAGTAGCTGCGCTCCACATATTGCAGCTGGTCGGGATGCAGGAAGACCGCCCATTTCTCCCAGGGATAGTCGAGCGCGCGCTGCAGTTCCTCGATGTTGGTCAGGACACGGAAACGCCGCTGCGCATCGGGATGGGCGAACGGATCGGCCTCCACGGGGGCCGTCAGCGGCGGCTCCGGCTTCTCGCCCACCGCCAGCTTCAGGAGCGCCTCCTGCGCCTCCTGCGGCAGATGGGAGATGATGTCAAACAGGGTGTCCTCGGTCGCCAGGCGAACGTCGTTCACCCACTCCTCGGGCACGCCGAAACCCATCAGCTCGAACTTGCGCAGATTGTCAAAGAGTCTCGGCTTCGCAGCCGGTGCCGCGGCAACCGGCTCCACGACCTCCTTCGGCTTGAAGATCTCCACCTCTTCGACGCGCTCGCGCACTTCGACGAGTTGCATCGCGCCCGTTGTCGGATGCCGCTCGATCTTGCGCCGCTCGGCCCATTTGTAGGCATCGTCGTGATGATCGACGTAGACAAGCAGAAGGCTGGACCGCGTGCGGTGGACGATCAGCCGGATGTCAGCGTTCACCCGCACCGACCAGAAATTCGGGTCCTTGGCGCGGTCCAGCTTGTGGAAGGAAAGGCCCGGCGCAGAGGCGTCGAGCTGCAGGTCGAAGGCGGTTGTTTTCACCGCCTTCTGTTCCTGTGTGGTCAAGCGAGAGAGGCTCTCGGTGAAGGTGTCGGCGATGCGGAACTCCACTCAGCCTCCCTCCCGATCACCTGACGCAACATTTGCTGAAATAAGCTTCCGTTCAGCAATTCGGCTTGCCAGGGCATCTTGGTCGCGGACCAACAGCGGCAAGAGAGCGTCGTGAACTTCAGGATGATCGTCGAGCAGTGCAAGCGCTTCCTGAGCGTTTCTTATCTTAAGCGACTGCAATGTTTCGCGCTCTTTCTCGACCTGAAGGCGCTTCAGTTCGGTGTCGAGGCTAGCTTGCGTATCCCGCTCTCTCCGTAGATGCGCCTCGTCGAAATAGACCTTTATCCGCCCAACTGAATTGGCGATGGTTTCGAATACCTTGCCGATGCCAAGCAGATCGATGCCGCCAGGCGACGCGTACTGAATACGGTCAACTCTCAATCTTTCATAGGACGGAGTCTCGTACCGAGCACGCTCCAGCAGGCGTTGATTGATCTGGTCGAGCGCTGCCTCAAAGGGCAGCCCACCGTATCTCGCGCTTCCCCACATGTAGTAGTCATCGTCAAGCCAGTACGGCAGGCCACGAAGCCGACGCGATCCGACCGGCGCCAACTTGTAGTAAAATGATTCTGTGGACCTCAGTACCTCGACAAAATCCTGCGGCTCCCACGCACCGTCGATCTCAAGCATCAGCATTTTTGGTTCACCCCACCGAGAACACCTTCATGACCTCGTCGCCGAGGTGGTTGATGACCTTCACCGCGATGCGGCCGGAGACTGGCTTCGGGAAGGGGCGCGACGTGTCGCTGTGCAGACTTTCCCATGCCTCCTGATCGATCTCGGCCTTCAGCGTCGTCTTCAACGCCTTGTACGGATCGTTCGCGCCGAGGAAGTAGGCGTGGCGAACGAAGAAGCTTTCCTCGTTATAGTCGGTGTCGAGCATCCACAGCGCGATGCCGTCGGTGCCTTCGGAGACGACTTCGCCCGACTGCGGCTTGAAGACGTCGACGCCGAACACCTTCACCCGGATCATGCCGTCGCCGGCGTCCTCGATCTTGATGTCAGGCTCACCAAAGATGACGAAGAGGTTGCCCGCGCCGGTCGATTTCAGGTCGCCGCCCATGTGAAGGTCGGGGTTCATGCGGGCCTTCAGCACCGGCACGCGGCCGAGCCTGTCGAACTCGGCCGAGTGGGCGTCGTAGTTGAAGGCGCAGGCGATCAGCACGTCGAAGCCCGCATCCCCGGCCTCGCGCGCGGCCGCCACCAGATCGGGGCGGGAAACGGTGCCGAACTCGGGGCCGATGAAGATGCCGGCGCGTTTCTGGCGCTCACCCTCCATGAACGTCCCCTCGGCGCAGATGAAGCGGCCGGGCCAGCCGGTCAGGCTGGTGAAGGTGATCCGGTCTTCCTTGTGCGCCTGCTGGACGCCGGCGGCCTTCAGGTTCTCCAGGATCATGTGCGCGAAGTCGGTCACGTTCTCGTCGCGGTCCGCCGCCTTGCGCTTGCCCTCGGCGGCCTCCAGCACATCGATCAGCTCGTCGTTCCAGTCCACCGCCAGCGTGCGGTGGGGCGAGAGGCTCTCGACCGTGAACGGACCCGCGACGCGGACCTTTGAATTGTCCGGATAAGGCTTGTCGTAGAGATACTCGAACTCGGCCTTGGCGGCGATGGAGGCGTCGATCTCCTTCTGCCGCGCGATGCGCGCCTCCCACCATTCTCCATGAATCCTGATTGCCTCAGCATTCGTCCAGGGATCAATCGGTCGCTCGGGCAATGTTTTGAATGTGTAGGCTCGACCAAGGATCGCGTTGAGCTTGTCGAGTGCCCTCTGCGATTTCTTCCCGACTTCATCCTCGGCAATCGCCTCGCGCAATTTCGAGTGGATAGCGGCGGCCTCGGG
The DNA here is from genome assembly GCF_030678915.1 of Paracoccus wurundjeri. Taxonomy (GTDB): domain Bacteria; phylum Pseudomonadota; class Alphaproteobacteria; order Rhodobacterales; family Rhodobacteraceae; genus Paracoccus; species Paracoccus onubensis_A. The sequence goes on from NZ_JAUUTZ010000025.1 coordinate 4,427, forward strand.
CTTCCAGGGATCACCGGCCTCGCGCGGTATCTCCCATTCCTCCCAGAGCTGATTCCTACCGAGCACGCGATTCAACTCATCTCGCAGCGGCTCCAGCGTATCCTGCCACCGCTCCCAGATCACGTCGATCTCGGCATTGTTGGCGATGGATTTCAGCGTGATGTGCGGCACGCGGTCGTAGACGAAGCCCATGCGGATATCGCCGCGGGTCGGCGTAGTTTTCGGGACGGTGCGCGCGATCTCGCTTTCCTTGGCCTGCCCCTCGGGGCTGTCGGCCAGGAGGTAGTAAGGATAGCGCCCGCCCATCAGGCGCGAGCGGGCGAGCGCAATGGCGACGCGGCTGGTGTCAATAGTGATCCAGCGCCGTCCCCATTGCTCGGCCACATAGGCCGTGGTCCCGGAGCCGCAGGTGGGGTCGAGCACCAAATCGCCGGGGTCGGTGACCATCAGGACGCAGCGCTCAACGACCTTTGGTAGTGTCTGAACCACATACAGCCGATCAGCACCAAATCCGCTCGTCTGGGTGTCAATCCAGATATTCAAGAGTGGCGTAACGTTGTAGTCGTCCAAATAATTCACAAAGCGCAGCGTTTTGCCCTGCGCTACAAATCGATCTGCTCGGGAGACAACTGCTAGGCCGGCCCCGTGAGTCTTCCAGTGCGAGTTCGATGATGGTTCAAATGATTGGCCTCGCCAGATGAACGGCTTGTCGCGTGCAGACGGACCGTCCGAGAACATCGGATACGGCTGCATGATCCTAGCGGAATCAGGGATGGGGCTTTCGCCGCGCTTTTCTTTCGCGTTGAGCGGCCGCCGTTCGCCCTGGATAGTCTCAATCCAAGTATAATTCGTCGCGCCTTCATCCCCAGGTCGCTTTTCATCGTAAAGCTGACGATATTTCATTGCCTTAGCAGACTTCGCGAACCACAGAATGAAGTCCGTCACATTGGCCAGCGCTCCAGAGCTCTGCCCCCCGGTCTTCTTGAAGGCTATCTGACTGACGAAATTGTCTTCCCCAAACACCTCATCCATCAGGGCGCGAACGCGATGAACGTTCTCGTCGCCGATCTGCACGAAGATGCTCCCGCTCTCGTGCAGCAGGTCGCGCGCAACAGTCAGCCGATCGCGCAAGTAGGTCAGGTAAGAGTGGATGCCGTCGCGCCAGGTGTCGCGAAACGCGCGCACCTGTTCGGGCTCTCGCGTGATGTGGTCCTTGGCCCCGTCCTTCACGTCGCGCGAGGTCGTCGACCACTGAAAGTTCGAGTTGAACTTGATGCCATAGGGCGGGTCGAAATAGATACACTGCACCTGCCCGCGCAGGCCCTCGCGCTCGGCCAGTGACGCCATCACCGAGAGCGAGTCGCCTGAGATCATCCGGTTCGACCAGTGCTGATCGTGCTGGTAGAACTCGGTCGCCGCTTCTGCATCCCGCAGCCCATTGAAATCGGCGAAGAGGTCGGCCATCGGCGGCGCGGCTTCATCGGCGCGCGCCTTCGATTCGCGCTTCAAGTCGTCGATGATGACCTTGGGGTGCACCTTCTCTTGTATGTAGAGCGGCGGAGCGGAGACGATGAGGTCCGACCAGTCCTGCTCGTCCTTGCCGCGCCAGACGAGCTGCGGATCGAGATCGCGGTTACGCCGCTCATAGGCGAGCTGGATCGGCGTCTTGTCCGCCTCGCGCATGACGCTCTCGAACTCGGCCGTCGGGATGTTCTTGCGCGTCGCCGCGTCGTGCTTCAGCGCTTCGACCTCGATCGGTTTCTTCGCCATTACGCGGCCTCCTCTGCTTGCGCGTCGGGCAGATCGAAGCCCTCGTCATCCTGCGGGATATCCTCGCCTTCGTCGGGCGCCACGCCGGCCTTGATGACAGGGTGGCCGGTCGCCTTGGCGATCATGGCGAGGAGCCGCGCCTCGCGATCCGCCATGAACCCCTCGAAATCGTCGGCACGCAAAAGGGCCGGGTCCATCGCGTGGCTGGCGAGATACTCGTCCAGCGCGTCGGGCGCGATGGGCGGTGTATCCTTGCCGCCCATCTCCAGCCGGGAGAGATACTCCGAAGGCGCGACCCCGCCGAGGATGCGGTTGGTCTTGTAGCTGAGCGGGGTCTTGTTGACGACGGTGTCAAAGACCTTCGGTTCGATCTTCTGCTTCTTGCACCAGTCCTGCGGGAAGATGTGGTGGATATCGACATACTCGTCGAAGAACACCGTCTGGCCGTAGGGCTGGCCCGAACGGAAATCGATCGCGCCCTCGGCCATCAGCAGGGCGTGGATGCCCTTGTAGGCGGCGGAAAGGCGGGTGCGCAGCGTGCGCAGCCGTTCGGGGCGGAAACGCCCTTCGGTGATTGTGCTGGGCTCAGGTCCGCCGTCGAGCCAGGCGGGGACCTCGAGCACGTCCTTCGCGAAGCGGGATTCGATGGCCGAACCGTAAAGCTCCCCGAAGATGCCGCACCAGAACCAGCGCGCCAGCCGGTCGCGCACCGCCGCATGGTCGAACTTCGGGCCGATGATCGCGAGGATCGCGGCAAACGGGACGAGCTGGCCCTGATAAGGCAGGTCGATGACGCGGTAGATGTGGTTCTGGCGCAGGAAACGGGCGGCCGCCTTGAATCCTTCCTCGACCGCGCCACGGTGCTTCAGATAGGCCTCCAACGGCAGGTCCAGCAGCGACTGGCGCGTCGCCCGGACGGCGGAGAGCTCGGACTCCTTACGGCCCGCGGCGATTTCGGCCGCGCGCTTCTCGACGCCGTGCAGGAGCGCGATCGCCTGCAGGACATCCGTCGCGGCGACCTTCTCCAGAACACCGAACTTCTGCTCGGCCGCGCGGCCGTAGAGCTGCAGCCGTATCTGCAGCCCGGCTTGGCCATCGGCGCCGAGCCAGTCGTCGCGGAGGCGATGCCCGCGGGCGGCGTACATGGCGGTTACGAGTTCGAAGGCATCGAGCGGCTTGCCGCCGGTGTTCACCTTCTCGAAGACGAGGCATACCGCTTCGTGCGAGGTGTCGGGGCCCAGCGCGATGACCGGCAGCTGGTAGGCCTTGAAGTTCTGGAGGACTTCGTCCTTAAACGGCTTGAAGAGCTTGCGCGTCTCAGGATCCTTCTCCAGCCAGTATTCGTTGAACCCGTCCTGCCATTCGTCCCAGTCGAACACCTGGTTCAGCGGGAACATGAGGTTCTGGTATTCGAGCTCGGGCGTGGAGAGATCGAGTTCGATCTTCCGGTCGAAATCCGATTTGATCCGCCGATCCTCCGGCACCGAGACGATGGCGTTCTCGCGATCCTCGGACGGGTTCATGGCCTTGCGGATGTCGATGTAGAACCAGCGCCTCACGAGCTTGAGGCGCGGAGTAACCGTCTGCACCACCTCACGCCTCAGGCAGGTCTGGTAGAGGGACGTCATGCGCTGCTGGCCGTCGAGGAGGAGCTGGTCGGGGGCGGCGGTCGCGACAATATCGGCGCCCTGGATCGGGCGCCGCGCGAAGGTATCGGCAGCTCCCGGCTTCACTTCGAGCGTCATCAAGGCGCCGACCGGAAAGGCCTGCGAGATCGACGCGATGAGACCCTTGATCCGCTCCTCATCCCAAACCCAGCTGCGCTGAAAATCGGGAAGCTGGATCTTCCCGCTTCCGCAATGTCGGAGCAGCTCCTCGAGGCTAATCGGATTTGTCTTGAATGCTGCCTGCTTCCCCAAGGTCACACCTCGTGATCGACGACTTCTGCGGCAGCGTATTCACGCTGCGCAGCGATCAGTTTGTTGAACTCCGTCTCGATCTCGTAGACGGCAGTGAATTCGGCGAAGGCCCAACGACCGAACTTTTCGAGGTTGTTGACGCCTGGCACCCAATAGGCCCGCATCGTGTTCGCCTTCTCCTTGGCGTCCTCGCCGCGGAAGCCCTTGATCTCAACGATGAGGTTCAGCGGATCGGAAAAGCCGTCATCCACCTGGACGATGAAGTCCGGGATATACTTTCGGGGTGTCGAGCCCATCAGGTAGGGCACTTCGAGGCCAAGATTCTGGTTCTTGACGTAGGCGCGAACCTTGGGATGCGCCTCCGCCACACGGCAGAACTCCGCCTCCCAGTCGCTGTCGCAGACGACCCAGTTCACGTGGCATTTGCGCGGGTCGGTCTGCCAGCGCGTTTCCTTCGACGTCGTGAAATTGACGAAGGCTGTCGAGCCGGTGGGGTTGTAGGCGTCGAGGATCGCTTTGACCGGACGATCGCCGGCGAGCGTTTCGGTGATGGCGGCCTTGATCCGTTCGGCCGCCATGTCGGCGATTTCCTTGTAGATCAGCTGTGCGGGATAGGTGCCACCCGAACACTTGAGATAGCCGCCTTCGAGCCATTGGCGCGTAATGCGCTTGAGCTGCCCGAACAAATGGAGCTTCGGCTCCTCTCCCGGATCGCGGTACTTGTTGTAGAGCAGGTGTCGCGCGAGGTGAAACAGGACGGTCGAGGACCGCATGTCCTCCAGATGCGCGACAGTCAGATCGACGCCTTCGCCGATGATGCCCTGATTCTTGGTCACAGACGGACCGACAAGCTCCGGCGTCAGATGGAGGACGTGATCCTGCCCGAAGGCCGCTTCCAGCCGCTCGTCGGGCAGTTCGACGCGATAGCCCTGGACGCGAGGAAAGACGATCTCCAGCGCGTCGCGGTCCGGTTTGACGGCATGGACCCGCACGGTCTCGCGCGGTTTGGCGGGCGGTGAGACGACCGGTTTGGCGGCAAAGTCGAAAGGAATGCCGAGCACGTCGGCATACTCCACGTTGAACAGCCCCTCCTCGTTGAGGTCATAGGACTGTCGACGCAGGCCGCGACCGACCACCTGCTCGCACAGGAGTTGCGTGCCGAAGGCGCGAACGCCGAGAATATGGGTGACGGTGTTGGCGTCCCATCCCTCCGTCAGCATCGAGACCGAGACGACGCAACGCACCTGCTCACCCAGCCGCCCCTTCTTGCCGACGGTGTTCATGACCTCACGCAAGAGCGTGGCGTCGTCGATACTGTCGGGGGCGTGGACGTCGCCGGTGCGCTCGATCATCTCGCGACGGAAGCGCTCAATCTCATCGCCCGCCATCTCGCGGAAGTCCTTGTCGAGGGCTTCACCGGATTCGAGCTGAGCCGAATCGATCAGGATCGTGTTCGGACGGGCGATGCGGTTTCCGTAGTCGTCGTAATTGCGGAACAGCGCCAAACGCCCATTTTCAAGCGTGGTAGAGCCGTCGTCGTTTTCGCGGTGGAAGCCGGAGACATATTTGTAGATCAGCTCCGAGGTCGAGGTGTTGTTACACACGACGATGAAGACCGGCGGCACACCGATGCCCTCGTTCTCCCAGAGCTCGAACGTTTTCTGATAGTGGCCATAGAGCGCTTCGAGCGCGGTCAGCAGCTCGGCCGGCAGGCTCAGCGGATCGAGCGACTTGCCTGCGCTGCGGCCCTTCTTCGGCAATTTCTTGCCGATATGCTCCCATAGATTGCGGAACTTCGGCGTATCGCCGCCTGAAATATTGTCGGCGACCGGAACGCGCGGCAGCTTCACGATCCCGCATTCGATCGCGTCCATGAGGGAGAAGTCGCTCATGGTCCAAGGGAACAGGGTGCCTTCCGCATAACCCGAGCCGCGCAAGAAGAAGGGCGTGGCCGAGAGGTCATAAACGAGCGATATCCCGAGCTTACGCTTGACCGCTTCGAGCCCTGAGATCCACATTCGGGCGGCCTCATTGTTGGCTTTGGCCTCGTCCTTCGCCTCGCCCTTGAGGTCGGCCTCGGTTTCGCCCTCGGCGTCCTTCACTCGTTCGCGATAACAGTGATGCGCTTCATCATTCAGCACGACAACGTTCTTAATGCCCATGAGTTCGGGCATGACTCGTTGCAGCATCTGACCTTCAGTTTCCAGCGTCTGAAGCGTCTCTCCTCTCCAGCCTTCCAAGGCGGTGCGGGTGCCCTTGGAGACTGAAATCCGCTCACGCAATTTGAAGGCGTGATAGTTGGTGATGACGATCTTCGCTCGGTCGACATCGGCAAGCATATCGGGCGGCAGGATCTCACGGTGCCGGTAGTAGCTCTCAGGGTCATGGGGCAACAGGACCCGCAAGCGATCCTTGATAGTGATGCCCGGCGCGACGATCAGAAAGCCGCGCGAGAACTGCTTGCTGTTCGGATGGCGGACAGCATTCACCGTCTGCCAGGCTATCAGCATCGCCATCACGGTCGTCTTACCCGCGCCGGTGGCGAGCTTCAGCGCCAAGCGCGTGAGCTCCGGATTGGCCTGCGCGTTGCCGCCCTCGATGTGAGCCCAGAATTTCTTCGTCCGTGCGCCGAGCTTCGGCGCGACCTCCGTCAGCCAGATTGCCGTCTCAACCGCTTCGATTTGGCAGAAGAATGGGCGCACGCCCTCGAAATTGTGGTGACGCCAATGCACCAGTAGGCGCGCTGTTTCAGGCGTGACCAGCCATTGGTCGGGATTGGGCAGCTTGCGCCATTCCTCGACGTAGGTGCGGACCTCGTTGATAATCGGAGTCGGGTTGTACTCCTGCTCCTCCGACGACAAGCCGGCGTCATCGCCAAAGATCATCTGGGCCTGATTGCCGCGTCCCTGACGGCGTTTCTTCGGCTTAGGCACCGGGGTGATGAGGTCGGATCGGCGCCGTATCTCAATGACGCGATTGGTCGGCTGCCCGTCCTCGTCAAGTTCCCAATGTCGGCGGGGATACTCGTAGGGCGAGTTCAGGATCGGGCGCTCGAAGAATGTCTCGCTCATACCCGAGCCTCTCCACTGTCCTGCCGCGCCAGTCTCGGGCCAGCGGCATCTTGATTGAGCAGTACGATCTGTTGATCCTGAGGACGCCGCGCGGTCGGATCGGTATCAAGGCCGAGCCGTCGCAGCGCGTAGTAAAGGAGCGCCTTCCGAACCACGATCTTGGCCTTCCCGCCGCGCCTCCCATAAGGGCCATGCAGCTTGTTCGCGATCCCAAAGATGAAACTGATGAGATCTTGCTGGATGGCTGTCATTCGGCGTTCTTCCCGTCGTCGTCCTGAATTGTGCTGCCCTTGGTGAGCTTCTCGATCTCGTCCCTCCGGAAGCGCCAGGCGCCCCCGACCTTGAAGCCGGGAAGCTTGCCCTCTGCCGCAAGACGGTAAGCCGTTTTCTCATTGATCTTGAGATACTCGGCGACCTCTCGGACGGTCAGAATGTCATTGCTCATCAGCACGCGAACCCCTCCGCCGAAAGGATTTCGAGAAAATAGTGGAAAATTGTGGAAGTCACAAGCGAAGCTGTACACGAGCTTTAGCCGACCCATGTCTGTCAGGCTCTAGGCCGAACGCCAAGCGCTTGGCGAACCTCTTCATAGACAGGGACGTTTTCGCCTGCCTCAATCGTGACGGCAAATCCGTAACGGATAGATTGGTCGAGCGCTCCACCTTGCTCCCGACAAAAAACCCGAAGCGCCAAGGTGCCGTCATCGACGAAAGCCACTGCTCGTTCGCCTGTATAGCGAACGTGAAATAGTGACCCACGAGGCACAGCTTTATCGGAGGGCTGCCCAGAAACCCGCTTCACGCCGAAACGAGCTTCGGGTTCATCTGGTGCGACTTCCAATTTCGCCCGACGATAAGCCTGATGCCGGATGTTCACTGGCGAGAACCACGCCAACGACACAGTTAACGCTCGCGGTTCAACCACGCGCTCCAGACTCGACGGCAGCGGAATTCGATACAAAGCGGCATCTTCGCCAGCAGGAATAGTACCGTAGCCGATCATCGTTGCCCGGTTCGCCGCACATTCCATTGCCTCGTGAACCAGTGGCCGACCGTATCCTAGTAAGCGAGCGATGCCATCGCGCCGGACCACGTGAGTGCCCTGACCCTGCGGCTGCCATGTTTGATCGAGCAGTTCTCCGATGCTTCCCCATTGGGCACGATGAACCAGCATGGCCTTGACGATTACCGCATAAAAGGCGGGGTCAACGTCGGCGAGCAAATTCCCATTATCGGGATCGGAAAGCGCGTCAAATATTCGATGCGCCGCTCTCGTGGCGAGAGCCGTGGCCGCACTGGTGCCTGAGCCAAGCCCTTCTCTGGAAAGACCACCACCGGCATCTGGCATTGCGCAACGCAATCCATATAGACGTCCTGGAGGAACCAGTCTCAAGCTGACCCCATTCGCTCCATTTCCGGCGACCCGGACCAGCTCTCGTCCTCCGGGCATGAAAATATCGGGTTTGACAACCTTGCGATGTCCAAGGCCGAGAGCGGACGAAATATTAGGACCAGGCTCATCCGCGAAGGGCGAGAAAACGCCAACGTTATTCGTTACGGGAGTGCCATCTTCATGCCATGCGCCGACAGTGATCGCATTCAGGGATTCAGCCGGCGATAGCAATGTGCGCACAGCTTGCTGCTGAGCAAGAGCGCGGAGAATTGCGGCCTCACGGTTTGCAGCAGATGCATCCTCGAATTCGATGAGTCCGGCAAAATCGGGGACATTAAGGGGTTGGCTGACATTGCCTGCACTCACCAAGAATAGGATGCCAAATCTATCTGCGAGATAGTCGAGCAATCGACCCCAAGGGCTCATCGGCCCTGCAAAGGGGCGGTTGCGATCTCCTAGCGATAGATTGACGATGAATACGTTCGGAGCTGGAGCCTCGCCTTCATCGTCGCCGACTTTCATCCGCAGCACCGAGCGGTAGATCAAGTCCAACAACAAGCGATCTCCCGGCGGGCGCTCATTACCACCGGCACCGGGCGCATAGAGGACCGGCCGAAAATAGATCGGCCGAGGCAACGGTTCTTCTCCTAGATTACGGTCTCCATGCAAGATCAGAGAGGCCATCTCTGTTCCATGCTTGCGCTCCGCGACAACGCTCATCGCATCGAAATCATCTGGATCGTCCAGCACAAGACGGTTGGCCAGCAACGCATGATTCTGAACAGGCATTGCATCGAATATGGCAGCGATTGGTGGAACGTCCGCGCGAGCGGCTGGCGGCACCGCCACCGCCTCTTCCAGCAGTTCGGCGTCAACCGGGAACTCGACAGTGGACTGCGGTCGCACCATCATGACTTCGTCGCAGATCGCGAGATTGACTTCCTCGCGCCGAATGAGGCGTTGAACTTCCGCAGCCGGAAGGTCCACCAACCTAGCTACGTAACCGATTTCACCAATCTCTGCTTCATCAACGATCACACCTTCAGCTGCTGCGACAGCCCGAGCAAACGTCCTCTGTGAAGCAGTGCGGCGCTCGGTCGTGTTTTGGTACCATAGTTCGATCTCCACTCGGACAGTGGCGTCCTGACCTTTTTCGGCAAGCTCTTCCTCAAGATAAGCGATTGTCTCTTCAGGAAGCCGATCCTCCGGTCCCCATGCACGCAGTTTGTGAAGATGTCCAAACACGTGAAACCACGGAGCGAATCCATCAGGAGCGGCTTGTCCGGCTTCATAGCGCCGCCAAAGCGACAGAAGGTGCCGCAACGCCTGCACATCAGGCATTGCCATATAAAGCCGCCCTGAAATCGGCTTGTCTTCACGAATACCGGGCTCACGCCCTTTGCGCGTCTCAATCACACCGAAATCTTCATCGGGATCGAGAACAAGTTCCTCGTCCGCAAGAAAGGCTAGGCCATCAATCTTGGCGACAGCTGCACTGAAATCGTTGATAGAGCCCGCCACCTCAAAGACAAGAGCACGCTCGGGAGCGATTCCGGCAGGATCATCGCGAAGGCTTAATGGATCACCATTCTGCTCGAAGACTTGTCTTAGTCGCTGAAATGCAGGGCCTATTCGCTCGCCTTGCCGGGCTCTCGATGGCGTCTGGAGTTTGCTTCCGCCACCTCCTCCTTTCGGCCGCTTATCACGCCCCGGCTTCGGGACCGGCAGAAGGGGGTAATCTGTCATGCGAAACATCCTCCCGGGCGTTCGGTGAGGTCCGCGCGGCCCACATCTTTAGCCGCCCCTCAACGATCTTTTTTAATGGCGTATCACCCATCGCGAGAACATGTCTGCGGCGGACATCAAGACAAAACTCTTCGGCTTCAGCATAACTGATCGAGCCGAGCGCTTTCGCAATGGTGCCAGGCGCTCGCCCAAGAGGCTCCACCATACTCTCCGCGAAGCGCTGGAAATATGCGGTCAACTCAGCCTTTGTAGGGGCATTCAGCGATAACCTGAGTTGAAAACGTCGCCAAACTGCACGGTCCAGAAGTTCACTATGGTTCGTCGCCGCGACCACGATCGTATAGCTGGGCAAATCATCCATCTGCATCAGCAGTGAGGTTACAACTCGTTTTATCTCTCCGGTTTCATGCTCGTCGCCTCGCTCCTTACCAACCGCATCGAACTCATCGAAGAAAAGAACGCATGGCGTGGTCCTCGCATAGTCAAAGACGCGCTTTAGACGAGAGGCCGTCTCACCGAGATAGCTGCCGATCATCGCCTCGTAGCGTACAACGAAGAACGGTAGCGCCAATGCTTCTGCGATTGCCTCCGCAAGCGAGGTCTTGCCATTTCCGGGCGGCCCGGAGAGCAGCACGCGATGACGCGGCTCCAGTGAATGGGCGCGCAATATCGAAGCTCTACGTTGTTCTTCGATCAGTTCTTCGCAGGCATGCCGGTTCAACTCCGACAGCACCAGCTCTTCGATTCTTTTCTGCGGAATCAGCTCCAGAAGAAATTCTTTGTGTCGGCTGACGCTTGTCCCCAGAACTGGCGCGGCCTTATGGCCGTTACCGTTCACATGCAAAGCGCTCGTCAGGCGCTCCGCCAGAATATTATGATTCTTCGCTTTCTCTTCAGCGATGATAGCTTCAGCCGCCGCGCGCACGCTTTTTGCATCGCCACTTGATCCTGCCTTTACGAGCGAAATGAGTAGATCACTTCTGGCCATGATCTACCCCAAGCGCCGAACCATTGCGTTTCGAGTGCCTTTCTCGATCAAGCTTCTCAACGACAGCTTCTAGAATCCAAGTGTTTCGGGGGACTCTGACCTGCCGCGTGTTTCGCTCTTGGTCGATATCGCTGACAAGCGCGCGCGGCACCCTTACCGTCAGCGCTGAAACGCCATCTTCGGATGATTGAAGCTTCTTAGACATGGCAATCAACTATCAGAGCGGACGTCACGATTCCATCAAAATGATGTCAGCGTGACGTCGATACACAGATTGTGTACAGCTGTGAAGATGGCATCCTTAGCTAGCGTCCATCTGAGGGCGTCGGATTGGCGGCTTGGGCAGCACCTCTCCGAGCCTTGGCGAAGCCGCGATCCGTGGCGATGAACCGCTCCAACATTGGCACGATCAGCCTGACGGGATCGGCTACAGGCTGGCCGGTTTCGCGGGCCAGCACCTCGGCATAGGCGATCAGATCGCGGTTGAGCGTTGCGGGCAGCTCCAGCGTGACCTTCACGGGCTTGTCGTCGGGCAGCGGGCCGAGTTTCAACCTGGTCATGGTCAACCTCCTGCCGGCTCGAATACAAGGTCGCGGGTGACGATGATCCTGACCGGGAAGCCGGGCCGGATGGTGAGCGTTGGCGCGACCTGCAACTGGCGCTGGACGATCTGCTGACCGGCCTGATTGACGGTATCTTGTGCGCCATCGCGGATGGCCCGGATAAGCCGGTCCTCGTCGCTCGTCGCCAGCTCCGTGCCGATTGCGAGCAGCGTAGACAGCCCGGCCGCCTTCATAAGATCCCACCAATGATAATCGACGCCATCCTCAAGGCCGGCGTAGCCGCTGGCGTCCGCGCCCGGCAGGCGCTCAAGGACGATGGAACGGCCGCCCGGCAGGATCAGGCGATTCCACACCAGCAACACGCGGCGCTGGCCGAAGGTCACGCCATCATCGTATTGACCGATGATGCGCGTGCCCTGCGGGATCAGGAGCAGCGAGCCGGTTGGGCTGTCATAGACGTTCTCCGTCACCTGCGCCGTGATCTGGCCGGGCAAGTCGGAACGGATGCCGGTGATGAGCGCGGCCGGGATCACGGCCCCGGCCTGAAGGATAAAGGGCGATGCCGGCGGCGCGACGCGATCCGGCGCGACGGTCTGCCGGTCCACGGGTCCATTGAGGAAAGCCGCGTGCCGGTCCGGCGTCGCGGGCTGTCCGCCGAGGCCAAGAGCGGCAAGGCTGGGCATGGCCGCCCTTGTCGGCGTTCCCGTGCGCGGGCCGGACTGGAAGAACACATTGCTCAAGCGCGCGGCTTCTTCCTCGGCGCGGCGGCGTTCTTCCTCGGGATCGACGGTGGGCGTCGCCATGACGGGCGGCGCGACGGGCTGGCCCCTGTTCTGCGCGTCGAGGATCGGGCGGCCGAGGTCGCCGGGCAGCGCCGGGCCGAGCACCGGCCCGCTATAGTCGCTGGGCAGGCCGGACAAGCCGTCCGCCGTGGGCCGGTTCTCGGTCGAGTAGAGTTCGTCGCCTCCCGGTCCTGCATCGCGGGTCTGGAGCGCGTAGATCAGCGCCCCGCCTATGCCGAGAAGCGCAACCGCGCCGACGCCTGCCAGCATCTTGCGGGACAGGCGGGTGACGCGCGGCGGTTCGGCGCGCAGGCGCATCGGGGCTGCGGTATCGGTATCGCTCATTAGGACGATCCTCCCGTGGTCGTGCGGGCTGGCTCTGCTGCGGCCTGCGTCGGGTTGGTGCGGACGATTCTGACGACCTGCTGGCGGTTGCCGCTGCCAAGGCGCAACTCGGCTGCGCCGAACAGGCGGTCCACGATCAGGACGTTCTGGTGGATGCGGGAATTGACGATCTGCGGCTCGCCGTTTGCGCCAAGCACGAAGATGGGCGGCATCTCGCCCTGCACGATCCCGGCCGGGAAGACGACATAGATGCGGCGGCCATCGTCGAACACGGAAACCGGCCGCCATGGCGGGCTGTCGCCCTGCACCTGTAATGCGTAGCGATAATTCCGCGCAGCCTCGGCCGGGATGATTGGCGCGGCCGGGACGGTCTGGCGCTGGCCTGCTGGCGGCGCGGGATAGGACCATGCCACGGCGGGCATGTAGAGCGTTTCGCGGGCGTGCAGCTCGATCATGTAGATGCGCCGGTCGGTGGTGACGACAAGGTTCGTCGAAATGTCCGGACGCGTCGGCTTCGCAAGGATATGGACGCGGCGGTTTGCACCGCTGCCGCTCTCGGTGTCGCCGATGATCCAGCGCGTCGTGTCGCCGGCCGCGATCGGCCCCGCACCTGTCAGGCTTTCGCCCGGCTCCAGCGCGATCGTCGTGATCTGCCCGACTGCGGCATAGACCTGATAGAGCGCACCTTCCGACCACGGATAAATCTGGATCGCGTTGTAGTAGCCTTCCCGGCGCGGCTCGACGCGAGCGGCGGCGTTGGCGTTCTCGACGCGGCCGGTCGGCGTGCCTGCGGCGGTGCCGCCGCGTGCGACGGTCCATGCCGGGGGCACATGCAGCGGTCGGGGCGTGTTGTCGGTTGCCGCCGCCTGCGCGGTCGGCAGCGGCGGCACGCTGGCGTCGTAGCTGAATTGCGGCGTCCGGTTGGTGGCGCAGCCTGCGAGCATGGTGGCCGAAAGCAGCACGGCCGCAATTGTCGGGGTGCGGGTGATCGTCCTCATTGGCTCATCTCCCGCGACCACGAAATTGCATTGACGTAGATTCCCAGCGGATTGGCGCGCAGACGCTCGGCGTCGCGCGGCGGCTGGATGACGATGGTGAGGATGGCCGTCCATCGCTCGGTCGTGGAAAGCTGGCCGTTCTCGAAATGGCGTTCGGTCCACGCTACCCTGAAGCTGTTCGGGGATGCACGGATGACGCTCGAGACCTCGACGGCCACCTGCTGACGGCCGACCTTGGCGAAGGGATCGTTCGCCCTCGCGTAATCGTTCAATGCCGCCGCGCCGCGATCCGTTGTCCACTCATAAGCGCGAAGCCAGTTCTGGCGGACAATGATGGCGTCGGCCGGGATCGCGCGGACCTGCTCGATGAAGCGGCCGAGATGGAAAGCGATCTGTGGATCGGTCGGCCGATAGTCGGCGTTGGCAGGCGCGACGGTCTGCGCCTGACCGAGATTGTCCACTTGCACCACCCAAGGCACCACGGTCCCGCGCGCAGACTGCCAGACCAGCGCCGAGGCGAAGCCGGCCGAAAGGATCAGGGAGCCGAACGCCATATAGCGCCAGTTTTTCGCCTGCACGCGGGCTGAGCCGATACGCTCGTCCCAAGCCTGCGCGGCCTTCTGATAGGGTGTCTCGGGTTCCGGCGATTTGCCGTAATGAGTTGCTGGTCGTTTGAAGATGCTCATGAGCGGTCACTTTCGGAAAGGTTGACGGAGGAACCGGAGCCGTGGCTGTCGCCGGAGCGCACCGCATGGGCGGCCATGGTGGTGCCGTGGTTCATCGCCTGCGAGCGACGCATCTGCTGCGCCCACGCGGGAGGGCCGCCAGCCGGGCCGGACGACGCTGCGGCCGGGCCTGCGCTCGCGCCGCCAACCGTGCCTGCGGTGGATGAGCCGCCCGTCACACCGAAAGCTGCGCGTGCGCCATCGGAGAAGCTGGATTTGACGCTTTCGGTGGCTTTCGAGGCAGCGCGTTTCAGGGGCGAGATAGCCGCCGATCCTGCGGCGCGGGCAACACCGCCCAAACCGGAAGCGACACCGGCCGCGCCGGACTGGCCGAGCGAGCCGACGCTATAGGCTGCGGTGGCCGCGCCCGCGGTGGCCGCGCTGCCGCGAACGGCTGCGGCTCCACCGGACAGAGCGGCAGCGCCGCCCTTGGCGGCAAGCATCACCCCGCCGCCCGCGGCGACGCCTGCACCTGCGACCGCAAGCCCGGTTCCCACGGCCGCGCCCGCGCCGAGCTGCGGGCCGCCCGACACGATGCCGTTGGCGATGCCGGGGCCGAAGATGCCGAGGCCGAGCAGCGACAGCGCGGCGAGCACAATCGCCATGGCCTCGTCGATGGTCGGGGTTGTCCCGCCGAAACCGGCCGTGAATTGCGAGAACAAGGTGCTGCCGATGCCGATGATGACGGCGAGCACCAGAACCTTGATGCCGGAGGACACGACGTTGCCAAGCACGCGCTCGGCCATGAAGGCGGTCTTCCCAAACAGGCCGAAGGGGATCAGCACGAAGCCGGCGAGCGTGGTCAGCTTGAACTCGATCAGCGTCACGAAAAGCTGGATGGCGAGGATGAAAAACGCCAGCACCACCAGCGCCCACGCAAACAGCAGGCACGCGATCTGGATGAAGTTCTCGAAAAACGCGATCCAGCCCATCAGGTCGGAAATGGAATCGAGTAGCGGGCGGCCAGCATCGAGGCCGGTCTGGGCCACGCGGCCCGGCCGCATCAGGTCGGTGACGGAAAAGCCGGTGCCCGACGCCATCAGGCCGAGACCGGCGAAGCTCTCGAAAACGATGCGCGCGAGGTTGTTCCAGTTGCTGATGATGTAGGCGAACACCCCAACGAACAGGGTCTTCTTCACCAGCCGCGCGATGATGTCGTCATCCGCGCCCCATGCCCAAAAGAGCGCGGCGAGCGTCACGTCGATGACAATCAGCGTCGTGGCGATGAAGGCAACCTCGCCGCCGAGCAGGCCGAACCCCGAGTCGATGTAGGAGGTGAAGACCCCCAGAAACGAGTCGATGACGCCCGTGTTGCCCATGGTCAGCGCGCCTCGCTGCGGTCACGGCCGAGGAAACGGTCGCGGGATTCTGCCCATGCGGCGAGGCAGTCGGCATCGCTGGCGGCAGCCTCGCCGAGCTGCTGGCAGCGGCGCAGGGTTTCGCGCAGGGGATCGGGCGACGGCTGGAAGGCTGGTGCTGGGGGTGGCGTGGGAGGTTCGTCCTTCCGCGCCATGTCGATTGCGGTCACTGTCAAGGAAATCGCAACGAACACCACGGCCCCGAGCCGGGCCAGCATCTTGCCGTCCATGGCGAGCCTCCCGGTCAGTTGTTGCCGTTGCTGAACATTTGCGCGTTGCCGGGCTGATAGCCGGTGCCGGGCGTGAGGAAGCGGCGGCGCTGCTCGCGGCCCTGTTCGGCGGCAGTCGCGCGCTCTGCCTCGGTCAGCGCGTTGGCGCGGCCGTTCGCAGAGATGACCGCGATGAGGTCGGAAAGCTGCTGCGATTGAAGCGCGAGAAGCTGGTTGCCGGCCTGCGTCGCCTGCAATGCCCCGGTCGCGCCTTGGCTCTCGCCGACAAGCGCCGCCATTTCGGCGCGGTTGCTGTCGATGTTGCCGACCGCCCCCGCCTGCACGCGCATGGCGTCCTGCAAGCCGCCGACCGTGTTCTCCCAGCGCGACCGCGCATTGGCGACAAGCTGCTGTTCGGTCGCCGAAAGCGAGACATTGCCGTATTGCTGCTGGAACGCTTGGTCGATCTGTCCGACCTCGAAGGCGATGTTCTGTGCCTGCCCGAGAAGCTGCTGCGTGCGCTGGACGCTCTGCTGAATCTGCTGGAGCGAGCTATGCGGCAGGCTCGCCAGATTGCGGGCCTGATTGATGAGCATCTGCGCCTCGTTCTGGAGGCTCTGAATCTGGTTGTTGATCTGCTCCAGCGTCCGCGCGGCGGTAAGCAGGTTTTGCGCGTAGTTGGTCGGGTCATAGACGATCCGGCCGAAACCGAATTGCGCATGGGCCGGGCTTGCCAGCATGGGCGAAAGTGCGACGGGCACGGCGAGCGCCAGCGCGAGGGCCGAGGCCCCGACGATCTTGGGATAGGTCATGGAAGAATCTCCTGTGTGGCGTGGGTATCGGGCCGGGCCGGCGCGGCGGATTCCGGCCGGTCGGCAAGATTGGTGAGGTTGGGGATCAGGTCGGCCGCCCACTCGACACCGCGCTCGCGCAGCCACGCGGCGAGGAAGCCGTCGCGGCCGTGTTCGGCATGGATGCGCGCGATTTCGGTCTGGTCGGATTTGGCGGAGGCGGCGCAGAGCGCGAGGCCGACTTCGGACAAGCCAAGCTCGAACAGGCGATTGCCCCGCCGCGACTGGCAGTAATAGTCCCGCTTCGGCGTGGCCCGTGCCAAAATCTCTATCTGACGGTCGTTCAACCCAAACTGCCTGTAAATTGCGGTGATCTGCGGTTCGATGGCGCGCTCGTTCGGCAGCAAGAGCCGCGTCGGGCAGCTCTCGATAATCGCGGGCGCGATGTTGCTGCCGTCGATGTCTGACAGGCTTTGCGTGGCGAAGATGACGCTGGCGTTTTTCTTGCGCAGCGTTTTCAGCCATTCGCGGAGCTGGCCGGCGAACCCTTCGTCGTCCAGCGCGAGCCAGCCCTCATCTATGATGAGCAGCGTGGGTCGGCCGTCGAGGCGGTCGCCGATACGATGGAACAGATAGGCGAGCACGGCCGGGGCCGCGCCGGTCCCGACAAGGCCCTCGATCTCGAACACCTGCACATCCGCCGAGCCGAGATGTTCGGCTTCGGCGTCGAGCAGTCGGCCATAGGCACCGCCGACGCAGAATGGCCGGAGCGCCTGTTTCAGATCGTTGGATTGCAGCAGGACCGCGAGGCCGGTGATCGTGCGCTCATCGACCGGCGCGGACGCCAGCGAAGTCAGCGCCGTCCAAAGATACTCTTTGATCTCGGGCGTGATGGCGATGCCTTCGCGCATGAGGATGGCGGCGATCCAGTCCGCCGCCCATGCGCGTTCATAGGTGTCGTGGATGCGGGCAAGTGGCTGGAGCGAAACGGACGCCTCGTCCCCTTCCGTGAGGCCACCGCCCAAATCGTGCCAATCTCCGCCCATGGCGAGCGCGGCGGCGCGGATGCTTCCGCCGAAGTCGAAGGCGAAAACCTGCGATCCCGCATAGCGCCGGAACTGCAAGGCCATGAGGGCGAGCAACACGCTCTTACCCGCCCCCGTGGGGCCGACGACAAGGGTGTGGCCTACGTCGCCGACATGGAGACTTAGCCGGAACGGGGTTGAGCCTTCGGTCTTTCCAAAGAGCAAAGGGGGTGCACCGAAATGCTCGTCCCGTTCCGGCCCCGCCCACACCGCCGAAAGCGGGATCATGTGGGCGAGATTCAAGGTGCTGATAGGCGGCTGGCGGACATTCGCGTAGGCGTGTCCGGGCAGGCTGCCGAGCCATGCGTCAACCGCGTTGACCGTCTCGGGCATGGCGGTGAAGTCGCGGCCCTGAACGATCTTCTCGACCAGGCGCAGCTTCTCGTCGGCTAGGCGCGGGTCGGCATCCCACACGGTGACGGTGGCCGTGACGTAGGCCATGCCCGCCACGTCCGCGCCGAGTTCCTGCAGCGCCATGTCGGCATCGAGCGCCTTGTTGGCGGCGTCGGTGTCCAGCAGCGCGGACGCCTCGTTGGTCATGACTTCCTTGAGGATCGCGGCGATGGACTTGCGCTTGGCGAACCACTGGCGGCGGATGCGGGTCAGCAGCCGGGTTGCGTCTGTCTTGTCGAGCAGGATGGCGCGCGTGCTCCACCGATAAGGGAACGGCAGGCGGTTCATTTCGTCGAGCAGGCCCGGCGTCGTCGCGGTCGGGAATCCCACAATGGTCAGGACGCGCAGGTGTGCATCGCCAAGGCGTGGCTCCAGCCCGCAGGTCAATGGCTGGTCGGCGAGCAGCGCGTCGAGGTGCATCGGCACCTCGGGCACGCGAACCCGATGCCGGTTGGTCGAGATGGTGGAATGGAGATAGGTCAGCGTCGCGCCGTCATCCATCCAACGGCACTCGGGCATGAAACCATCAAGCAAGGCCAGCACGCGGTCGGTGCGGTCGATGAAGCCGCGCAGCAGCTCCCACGGGTCCACGCCTGCTTTCTCCCGGCCCTCGTAAAGCCATGCCTCAGTTCGGGCGGCTTCCTCGGCCGGCGGCAGCCAGAGGAAGGTGAGGAAGTAGCCGGACACGAAATGCGCGTCCGCTTCCACGAAACCGGCCTTGCGCTCCGCATCGACCAGCGCCGAAGCGGGATCGGGAAACATGCAGTCGGGATAAGTCGCCGCCTCGCTGCGCTGCGCCTCCACGAAGATGCTCCAGCCGGAGCCGAGACGGCGCACGGCGTTGTTGATGCGGCCGGCGACGGCGACCAGCTCGGCCGCGACGGCGGAATCCAGATCGGGACCGCGAAACTTCGCGGTGCGCTGGAATGAGCCGTCCTTGTTCAAGACGACGCCGGAGCCGACCAATGCGGCCCATGGCAGGTAGTCGGCGAGCCGGGTGGCGGTGCGGCGGTATTCGGCAAGGTTCATCATGGCCGCGCCCTCAGACCGACAGAAAAGCCGGGATGCGGAGATGCCGCCGTCCGACCTCGACAAATTGCGGATCGCGCTTCGCCGCCCACACTGCCGCGAAATGGCCGACGGCCCATATGGCGAGGCCGACCAGCCAGAGGCGCAGGCCGAGGCCCACGGCCCCGGCCAGCGTTCCGTTCAGAATCGCGATGGAGCGCGGAGCGCCGCCGAGCAGGATGTGTTCGGTTAGCGCCCGATGGACCGGCACGGTGAAGCTCGGCACCGCGTCGAGCTGTTCGAGGCCGCCCGCCATCAAACGAGCGCCCCGCCGCCAAACGAGAAGAACGACAGGAAGAAGCTCGACGCCGCGAACGCAATCGACAGGCCGAACACGATCTGGATCAGGCGGCGGAAGCCGCCGCTGGTGTCGCCGAAAGCCAAAGTCAGGCCGGTGACGATGATGATGATGACGGCGATGATCTTTGCGACCGGCCCCTCGATGGACTGGAGGATTTGCTGCAAGGGCTGTTCCCATGGCATCGACGAACCGGACGCATGGGCGGCCGGGGCGAGCATGAGGCTGATGGCAAGGGTGGATGCGGCGGTCGCGGCAAAGCGATAGCCGCGCGTGAGCGTGCGGGTCATTCGGATTCTCCTGTGTTGTCTTGGATGGCGGGGGTGATGCGGTAGTCGCCGTCCGGCCCCAGCCCTTCGACGCGGGCAAGCTCGGCCAGCCGGCGTGCGGAACCGCGCCCGGAAAGGACGGCAACAAGGTCGATAGTCTCGGCGATCAGCGCGCGCGGGACGGTGACGACAGCCTCTTGAATGAGCTGTTCAAGGCGACGGAGCGCGCCGATGCCGGTGCCGGCATGAATGGTGCCGATCCCGCCCGGATGGCCGGTGCCCCACGCTTTCAGAAGGTCGAGGGCTTCCGATCCGCGCACTTCGCCGATGGGGATGCGGTCGGGGCGCAGGCGCAGCGAGGAACGGACCAGATCGGAAAGCGTTGCCACGCCGTCTTTCGTCCGCATGGCGACAAGGTTGGGCGCGGCGCATTGCAGCTCGCGCGTGTCCTCGATGATGACGACGCGATCCGCCGTCTTCGCCACTTCGGCGAGCAGCGCGTTGGTCAGCGTGGTCTTGCCGGTCGAGGTGCCGCCCGCCACCAAGATATTGGCGCGGGACTGGACGGCAGCGCGCAGCGTATCCGCCTGATCGGCAGACATGATGCCCGCCGCCACATAGTCGCCGAGCGTGAACACCGCGACGGCGGGCTTGCGAATGGCGAAGGTCGGGGCGGCGACCACGGGCGGCAGCAGACCCTCGAACCGCTCCCCGCTCTCGGGCAGCTCGGCCGAGACGCGCGGGCTGCGGGCATGAACCTCCGCACCGACATGATGCGCGACCAGCCGCACGATGCGTTCGCCATCGGCGGCAGACAGCCGTTCGCCCGTGTCGGAAAGCCCTTCGGACAGCCGGTCCACCCAAAGGCGGCCGTCCGGGTTCAACATCACCTCGACCACGGCCGGGTCTTCTAGAAGCCGGGCGATGGCGGGGCCGAGCGCGGTGCGCAACATGCGTGCGCCGCGTTCGATGGCTTCCGATCTTTGGTGGTTGGTTGTCATGTCGGCCCCGGTTACTGGCGGGGACGCGACGATCCCCGGATCGGGGTCGATTAAGAGAGACCGAAATCTAGCCGGTTCAACAAGTATTTGCGCCTATGCGGCGCGATGCGGTGATATGCAGAAAATAGGATAGGCTGCGGATTCAGGAACGGTCTCCATCCTTCTCCCACTGCTCCGGCAAAGGAACATCGCCCGACGAATCGATGTCGCGCGACAGCTCCTTGAGAAACCTGTCTCCCGTAGCCAGCCTCCGGCCGAGCATCTGCATGAAGCCCTCGAACCGCTCGACGCCCTTGGCGCGCGCCGAGGCTTGCGCGCTGTCCGGCAGCGGCGGGGTGGAGGCGAGCCAGAAATGGATGAACAGCGCGACCGTCTCGCCGAGCACGGCGAGATCTTCGTCGAGCGTGTCGATCTGGCGCCCAAGCCTGTCCAGGCGGCGCGACATGGCCGCCTCCAACCGATCCCCCGCGTCGCCGGACAGGAAGGAAGCGACGGCCGCATCCACGATAGCGGATTTCGACACCTGCCGGCGCAGAGCCAACATCTCGATCTGTTTCAGCAATTCCGGGTCAAAATAGACATTCATGCGGGTGCGTGTGGTCATCGGCGGTCCTTCAAAGTTCGATCCCGTCATCGGGGTTCATGGCGACTTGCCGCGCGACCGCGCGCATACGCTGGCGCATGGCGCGGGCCTTGGCCGCGTCAACGTCCGGCTCGTCGTCCAGAAACTCGAACTCCTGTTCGGGGGATGGCGGCGGGGCGACGATTTCCTCATGCTCGGGCAATTCCGGCTCGCGGCGGATGCCTGCATTGGCCGGATCGCCCTCGGCCCCGTCTGCGGCGCTCGTCGCGGAACGGCTTTCCGCCGCGACCACGCGACCGGACCAGTCATCGGATGATGGGCTGGGCGCCAGCGGAGCGGCGACCAGATCGGGCGGGGTCAGGATGCGCTCCTGCAACCGTGCGTCCTCGTAGTAGCGGGCCTTGGTGGCGCGGATCGGGGGCGTTCCCGCGACCATGACGATTTCGTCGGTCGGCGGAAGCTGCATGATCTCGCCGGGCGTGAGCAGCGGCCGGGCCGTCTCCTGCCGCGAAACCATGAGGTGTCCCAGCCACGGCGCAAGACGATGGCCGGCATAGTTGGTGGAATCGCGCAGTTCGGTCGCGGTGCCGAGTGCGTCGCTCACTCGCTTGGCGGTGCGCTCGTCGTTCGTGGCAAAGCTCACGCGGACATGGCAGTTGTCGAGGATCGCGTTGTTCGGCCCATAGGCGCGTTCGATCTGATTGAGGCTCTGCGCGATCAGAAAGCCTTTGAGGCCGTAGCCCGCCATGAAGGCCAGGGCAGACTCGAAAAAATCGAGGCGGCCGAGCGCCGGAAACTCGTCGAGCATCAACAGCAGCCGATGGCGCTTGCCGGAGCCGGTCAGTTCCTCGGTCAACCGCCTGCCGATCTGGTTGATGATCAGGCGGATAAGGGGCTTGGTGCGGTTTATGTCGGACGGCGGCACGACCAGATAGAGCGTGACGGGCTGGCGGCTGCCGACCAGATCGGCAATGCGCCAGTCGCATCGTGCCGTCACCCGCGCCACCACGGGATCGCGGTAAAGGCCGAGAAAGGACATGGCTGTGCTCAACACGCCCGACCGTTCGTTCTCGGATTTGTTCAACAGCTCGCGGGCCGATGACGCGATCACGGGATGAACGCCCGCTTCGCCGAGATGCGGCGTGTCCATCATCGCGCGCAAGGTCGCCTCGACCGGGCGGCGGGGATCGGACAGGAAGTTGGCGACGCCCGCCAAGGTCTTGTCCTTCTCCGCATAGAGAACATGGAGGATCGCGCCGACAAGCAGACTGTGGCTGGTCTTCTCCCAATGGTTTCGCTTGTCGAGACTGCCTTCTGGGTCCACCAGAATATCCGCGATATTCTGCGCGTCTCTGACCTCCCATTCCCCTTGCCGGACCTCCAGCAACGGGTTGTAGGCCGACGATCTGGCGTTCGTGGGATCGAACAGCAGCACACGGCCATGCTTCGCGCGAAAGCCAGCCGTCAGCGTCCAGTTCTCGCCTTTTATGTCGTGAACAATGCAGCTTCCCGGCCATGTCAACAGCGTCGGCACAACAAGGCCGACACCCTTGCCGCTGCGCGTCGGGGCGAAGCATAGGACATGCTCGGGACCGTCATGCCGGAGATAGTCGCGCTCGTATCGGCCGAGCACCACCCCATCCGGCCCGAGCAATCCGGCCGCGCGGATTTCTCGATCTTCTGCCCATCGCGCGGAGCCGTATGTGGCGACGTTGCGTGCCTCCCGTGCCCGGATGATTGACATGAGGATGGCGGCGCCGATGGCAATGAAACCGCCGGACGCGGCAATGATCGCACCTTCGACGAAGATTGCGGGCGCATAGGCGTCGAATGAAAACCACCACCAGAAGAAGGCCGGCGGGTAATAGACCGGCAGGTCCGCCAGTTCGAACCATGGTGCTCCAAGCTGGGGCTGAAAGCCGAGGCGGAACGCTACCCATTGCGTCGCCGCCCACGTCATCACCAGAACGATGGTGAAGACAACAGCCATTTGACCCCAAAGAATTCGGCCTCCGCGCATACGGCTCCTGCCTGCGATAAGGGACGGAGCCGATCAGAGAATATGCAAATCCACGACAGGCAACAGGAAAACAGATATGGGAGGACTGGCGGATATTATCGGCGGAAAATAGGACGGGTTGCATCTGCGCTAACGGCAACATGATTACCGCCGCGCAGCCGGTAGGCGAACCTTGGTTGGTGGTCCATTTTCGCGGCAAGACTGAGAAGATTCTTGAGTGCCACATTGCGGTTAGACGGCACCCAAACAGCGGTGAAGACAACCGGCTCAGATTCATCGGCGAAGGGTAAGAACACGATGCCGGTCGTCGGCAGAAACGACGTTGCAGCACCGGCGATGGTGACACCGAAACCTTGCCCAACCAATGATAGCAGAGTGCTCCGTCCCACGTCGAAGCGCCGAATTGACGGCGCGGGCCAGCAACCCGCAAGGCGCAGCACAATATGGTCGTGAACCTGGGGGCCGGTCCCGCCATAGCCTGCAAGGAATGTTTCGCCCGTCAGATCAGCCCAGATCACGTCCCTCTGTTTAGCGAGATGATGCCCCTCAGGTAGCACAGCCATCAGCGGCTCGGTCCAGATCGGGCGTGTATGACAGTCGAGAAGCTCGGGAACACCTGCCACGAATGCCAAATCCAATTGACCAGCGCGAAGCTTCATAACCGCTTCACGAGCCGTGCTCTCGATGATCTCAAGATCAATGCACGGATAGTCTTTGCGGTATTGCCAAATCAGTCTGGCGAGAAAGCTTCGCGGTATCAAAGCGTGAATGGCCATGCGCAAGCGGCCGCATTCTCCCAATGCTGCCATACCCGCAGTCTTCACAGCATGGTCTAGTTGATCGACGCCTATAGAGACTCGCTCCACAAACAAGCGTCCGGCCTCTGTGAGCCGAACACCTCGCGTGTTGCGCTCGAACAGGAGCACGCCAAGATCTTCCTCTAATGTCCTGATCCGCGCACTAACGCTAGATTGGGTTGTGCCGAGCGCTTGGGCGGCACGATAAAAGCTCAGATGTTCAGCGACTGCGAGCGTCTGGATCAACGACGCCAAGGGGATGCGCGTGCCAAGCAAGGTCCCGCAAATCTGCCTGGGAGACACGCTGGCTGATTTTCCTCGGGACCTCGACCTCCGCCGCATGTGCCACCACGACTACAGCTTTCTGACGAGCGTCAGTCCGTCCCTCCATGGCATAAGGACCATCTCCACAGAGGCCTGAGCATGGATCATTTCGTTCAGGGCACGGACCGCATCGGTAGCAGGGCCTACGTAGTCTGGGTCGGTAGCGAGGGGGCCGGTCACCACTCGACCGTGGATGAGCGTATCATCTACGACTATCACTCCCCCCGAGCGCACAAGCCGCAGCGCTTTCTCATAGTAAGCGGGATATCCTGGCTTATCGGCATCGATCACAATAAGATCGAATGAGCCCTCACCCCGAAGCCGGATGAGATCGTCCAAGCTTTTTGCAGCGTCCCCAATGATAGCTTCGATACGGTCGGCAACATTCGCCTGTTGCCAGAACGTACGTGCCAAACCGACGTACTCTTCCGATATATCCAGTGTGATCAGCTTGCCTCCCTCTGGCAAGGAAAGCGCCATCGCAAGCGCGCTGTAGCCTGTAAAAGTCCCTATCTCCAGAACCCGTCGAGCTGAGAGCAGGCCGATCAACATCTGGAGGAACGCAGCCTGCTCAGGGGCGACTTGCATCATGGCCATTTGCCCACGAGTCTGAGCCTCGTTGCGGCAAGCAGCAAGCGCCGGATGGTCGCGATATGCGACTCGGTCGATATACTTCTCGATGTCGTCGGTCATAGGGATGTTGATACGTATCATCGGCATATTCCAAGTTTCATGCTATCAGGTGGCCGGAGCGCCGGTACGGAGCGGCAGCGCTTGTTGACGCACGTGCCTCCAGTCCGAGGTGTATTTATTGAACAGAGATTCAGAAAATGCAAGAGGCGTACGAGGACGCCCACGCAAAGCCAGTGATGAAGAGCTGCTTAAGGCAGCCTACCGGGCGTTGGGCGAGGTCGGCCCCCAACAGTTGACGCTTGGACACGCCGCCCGTCAGGCCAAGGTGTCTCCAGCGACGCTGGTGAATCGCTTCGGCAGCCGGGAAACCTTGTTGTTCAAGGTATCGGAGATGGTCACTGTCGAGACAGAAGAACGAAGCAGCCGGGGGTTTTCCTCACAAGCTGCACTTGATGATCTATTCGAACTCGTAGGGCAGGTCAGCGATGTAGCGACATCGGCATCCACACTCGCCAATTATGTATCATTCCTGCAGATGGAGCTGGCGTCCCCTGCTATGCGTGTGTGTGTTGAGCGAAGGCTGATTGCGCTGGGATCGGGACTTAAAGCGAGACTCGAAGCGGCTATACAGAACGATGAAATGATCGACACCGATATCGACAAGCTTGCTGAGCTGATTTTGGCGGTCATTACCGGCACCCAAATTGGGTGGCTACTGAAAGCAGACGAATCCCTGCCGGAACAGGTCGCAGAGAACATCCGCAGGCTATTGCAACCGTACCGAAGGCCGCCCGCATCGGGTAAACTGAAAGTTTAGGGTTGAAACCCTGGGGCTTGAGCTGGTCGCCGGCGCGTTCGATGTCGCCACGGATAAGGTGATTCGTGTTAGCTGCCTTCGCTTATCCTGCCCCCCATGATCGGGGCAGGACAGCGGCTGGGATCAACCTTCCGCGAAAGCTTACGGACAGGTGTATTCGCCCGTATGAACCCAAAATGTCACGGGGCGATCAAACTAGAGATGGCAACAGTAGGAAAATGAACAAAAAGGCCGCAAAGCATAGCGAATGCAAAATTCAAAATTTTTTGAAGGCTCTGCCCATCTCTGACGGAGCGGTAGCGGTCAGGGTGATGTCACATGCCGATGCAGAAGCATACGCTTCTGGAACTGATGATGCGCTGGTCAGGCGCTTTGCTCACTTGCCCTTGGAAAAGTACACGCCACAGGTTGTGCATGATCTCATCAAAGGTGCGATAGCAGACGGATTGCGCGATGGGACCCTCGCGGTTCTGACGATCTCGGATGCAAGTTCGGATTCGTTTCTCGGAAGTCTGGTGTTCTTTGATGTTACATCTGACGATGCGGAGATCGGCTATTGGGTTGCTCCCGAGCATCGGGGTCGAAGAGTTTCGGGCCGAGCACTTATGCTCGCTATGGAAATTGGCCGCAAACTGGGGCTGAAAAAGCTTCGTGCTCGCACGGTTCAGAACAACCCTGCCTCCGGCAAGGTTCTTTTAGACGTGGGATTTGAACAAATAGGAAATCCGCTGCCGCAGGTTGCTCCGTCTGGCAAAACTGAAATGAGCGTGAATTATCTGGTTGAGTTATGACCGAGGCATTTAGATACTTAGCTCGTTCTGTCGGCCTATTTTCCATGACGCTGACCCGCCCTGCACAATGCCCGTCACCTCGCGGCCGAGTTGGCGGTCAATAACGGGCCGCCAAGGGACAAGGGTGAACTCGTGGCTCTTTTCCACGATAGCGAACTTGCCGCTCGTTAACTGGGCAGTCCCGGTGAACCTGCCGCTAACGCTCTCGCCGTCCGTGGCGGCGCGGAACGGCAGACCCTTGCCCTCGGCCATCTCCGCGCCGATGCGGGCAATTTCCCGCTCGCGCAGCGTGACGAGAAGACTGCGCCGATAGAAGATTCGACCATCCCGGCTGCGCGTGGCGTCGCGCTGTTCGATATGATGCTCGCGGCGCTGGTCTATCGCCTCGCGGACCTGCTGGCCGAAACCGGCCAGGGCAAGATCCGATGCGTCGGCAGATAGTAGGCGCCGATCAAGCCAGGTCGCACCATCCGCGCCGATCTGCTTTTCAAGGTCGAAGACCGACAGGACGCGAACGCTGGCCTGCCGGTTGCGCCCGGCATCATAAGCGGCGGCGCGGCTCTCGAAGTCGTCGGGGATGCGCCAATGGTCGGCGTCGATCCGCTCAACGATCCCGGCGCGGCGCAACGCCTCCAGCCGGCGGACATGGGCATCGACATATTCCTCGTATTCGCCGCCCGGACCGCGCCCCTCGAACTTCGCCTGCTCCAGATGGCGGCTCGGCCGATAGACGCCATCCTCGGCGATGGCGGCAATGCTTCGGTCGGATGGCCGCTGCCCTGTGTCGGCCGGGCCTATCTCGACAATGCTGCCGATCCGCGCATCCTCGACGCGGGCCGGGTCGATACCGGCGACATGGTGCGTCTGCCCGTCGATCCCGTCCACCACAAGCGTCAGGTTCTCGCCCAACTCGTCGGACAGATACTTATCGACGACGCGCCCGACGATGGGTGTCTCGGGCGGCCCGTCATGGATTTGGAAGGTGAGCGGGTCGCGCTCCATGCCATCGGCTTTCAACACCTTGTGCATGTCGCGGATGATGTCCCCGCGCTCGCCCATCTCGCGCATGGTCGGCTCCATGTGCTCACTTAGCTCCCACACGCCCGGCGCATGTTCGATCGCCAGCCCCATCCTCTCCAGTTTGGCGAGGCGGCGCAGGCGCAGCGCCCGATTGAACTGGCGGCGCGGTTCGTCCGGCTCGTGGCGAAGGTCGAGGAACCTGTCGTCGGCTTCCTCCGTCATCGCCCGGTCGATGCGCGTGAAACGGTCCTGGTCAATTTCGGCCGACAGCTTGCGGGCCTGTTCAATCTCGCTGGCGGGGCCAAGCTCCAGCGTGGTCAATTCGCTGGCGCGCTCGCGGATGCCGTTGGCGAGATAGTCGCCATTGATGACAAGGTTCTCGCCAAGATCGTCCCTGCCCCGGACGATGACATGGACGTGAGGATGGCCGGTGTTGTGATGGTTGACCGCAACCCAATCCAGCTTCGTGCCAAGATCGGCCTCGATCTGGCTCATCAGGTCGCGCGTATGCGCTGTCAGGTCCGACAAGTCGGCGCCGTCCTCCGGCGAGATGATGAACCGGAACTGGTGGCGATCCTCCTTGCCGCGCTCGACGAAGGCATCGCCATCGGCGCGATCCTCACTCGCCGAATAAAGCCGGCCGCGCTCGCCATCGCGGGATGTCCCGTCGCGCTGGATGTAGCGAAGATGGGCCGCCGATCTGCCGTTCCGGCCCGCGTCCTTGACGTAGCGGGTCTTGACGACGACGCGGCGCATCCCCGGCGCGCTGTGCCGCCAGCCGCCCGACAAGGTGCGGGCGCGAACGAAGGTCGCGCCGCGACCACGCCGGACGCCCGGCCCCTTGGCCGAACGGGAAACCTTACCGCCCTTCGCAGCCGTGCGGGTTTCGAGACGCGGCGAGTATTTGGGATGGGCGATGCTGTGCTGCCGGGCGAGCTTCTTCGCCTGGGTCAGAAAACTCCTGGTCCTGCCCGCCTTCGGCGTGTCGGCGCGGATGCGGCCGGGCTTCGGGCGGAAGCGGTTTTCGTCGTCGGCGCTCATGGGCGCGGCTCCAGCCAAAACTGCCAAAAACAGGCCAATATGGGCCTATGGTGCCGCTCGAAACCCGGCAAAGCCAAGGCTTTGCGCGAAATTGCGGCACGCGGAGTCCGAAAACAGGGTGCCACTCGCGGCTCCCCTATCCAGTGTGCAGACAACAATAATTTCCAGAACTGGCCCGACATGGTGCCATGTTCCTTTATCTTGCCCTCGTAAAATCCCGTCCTTTCCGCCCCTCCGGCCCTCATGATTCCGCTCCGTCCGCTGGCCGTTCCTGCACACCGCGAGGCGCAACATGCGCCGCCGGCTCGCCTGGCAATGCGAATTTGAGACGCCATGTGCGCCACGCATCGGTGACCGCGCCCGTACCGGGAAACAGGTCGTCGAGCGTGTCGTCGGGACGCGCGGCGACCATCTCGAAAGCCCAATGGCAAACCGCTTCGGGCTTCGCGCCAGTGAGGCCGCGGCGCAGCGTGATGCTCTCCTGAATCCAGTCCCGCATCACCAGCCGCTTGCTGACAACGGGCTTTCGCGCGGCCTTCACGATGACCGGTTCCCACGCGAAGGCGACGGGGATGTTGCGCTTGAACGCCGCGAAACCTTTCACCCAGGCCATCCACCGCGCGCCCGTCTGTTCGACCAGCGGGGCAAGCGTGGCGATGGAGCGCGGCGTCGCGGCGGCGTGCAATATCCAGCCGTCATAGTCGCGCTCCAGCCGCTCGATCAGGCGCACATGATCGACCTCGCCGGCATAGTCTGGATGGTCGCGGTAGAGGTGGGCGCAGCCGACATAGGGTGGGTCGGCATAGGCGATCTTCATCGGCGATCCGGCTCCGAAGCGGCGGCGAACAGGTCGCCCGATTGCGGGTTGGATGACGGCGCGACCGTCGATTGGCTGCCATCCGGGCGCTGGACGAACAGGGGTGCGCCGCGCCAGTCGGGGGGCGGCGCCGGTTGCCGGGATGGTCCATCCGATGGAGTCGCGCCGCCGAGAATCGGGGCGAGCGCGGCGACATAGGCGCGTGTCTCGGCGGGCAGCGGGCGGCCCGTCGCACGGTGTTCGTCATAGCGACCGGGGCCGGCGTTGTAGGCCGCGAGCATCGCGCCGACATTGCCGTAGCGGTCGAACATTTCGCGCAGGTAGGCCGTGCCTGCCATGATGTTGTCGCGCGGGTCGTAGGCATCACGGCCGAGGCCGTAGCGGACGCGCAGGCCCGCCCATGTGTCGGGCATCACCTGCATCAACCCCATCGCGCCAGCCGATGAAACCGCGCGCACATCGCCCGCGCTCTCGGCGCGCAGCACGGCGACAATCCAATGCTCGGGGACGCCGAACCGCCGCGACGCCTCGGCGATGTGGGCCGCATAGGGATGGGCGGCGGCTGGGCGCTCGACCGGCGCGGCCTGCGCGACCGCCACGCCCGATCCCGTGCAGACAGAAAGCGCTCCGGCGAGCAACGGCACGGCAAAACGCCATGCCACCCTATCTCCGCAATGGCTCCAGCCTGCCAGCGTCCTCGCTGCGGTCAAGGGTGCGCGCGAAGCGCCGGCCGGGGGCCGCCCCTGACCTTCGCTGTGGGCGCTGGCCGTCCTGCGCCCGAGCGGGACGAAGGGATGAGCCGGATTTCCCGCGAACAAAGGGATGACCAGAACGCGCACTGATCAGCCCCGATCCTCGCGCGCCCGTGGCCGCTTCCACGCGAGCCGGAAGGTGCGTCCCTCGTCGTCGGCCTGGAACAGCGCCGGGCGAAACAGCGCAGGGAAAAGCGGGCTGTCGATCTCCAGCGCGATATAGTCGCCGGCGCGTTCGCCGACACGTTTCCACGCCCCGCCGATCTCGGGGCCGTCCTCGTCGTCGAGCTGGATGCGATAAGCGGGCGTGTTCTCGCCGTCGCCCGGCTCGATGGCGACAAGAACGATTGCCTCGTCGATGCCGAACAGCCGGACGCGGCCGGCATAGCCGTTGGCGGTGGATTCAAAGATATTGACGGGCATGGTCAGTCTCCTTGTGCTTGGGGGAAATCAGTGCGTCGGCGCGCGCCACTCGAAGCGGCCGGCGCCTTCCTCATTGGTCCAGAGCGGAACGGCTCTGCCGATGACGGAGCTTGCGGGGACGGGTCCGAAATATCGGCCGTCCAGGCTGTCGGACACGTCCCAATTCATGAGGAAAATCTGGTCGTCGCCGATGACGCGGCAGCCCTGCCAGATGGGCAGATCGCGGCCGAGGCTGTCGCGCTCCAGCGCCTCGCCCATCTCGATCCCGTCCATCGTGACCGTGCTGCCGGTGCGGCAAACCCGCTGCCCCGGCAGGCCGAGGACACGCTTCAACAGCGGGACGCCGCGCCCGACATAGCCGCGCCCGACCATGAAGGCGGCGAGCGGTTCGGGCGGCATGACGGCGACCAGTTCCGGCACGTCGAGCGCGTTGACCGGCTCGACCGTGTAGAAGCCGACCGGCGCGCTGGCGGTGGCGTTCCAGATCAGTTTCGTCGGCGTCTCGACGGCGATGCCCATTGCGGCCAGCGCCGTGACCGCAAGGTAGCGGCGGCGCGTCATGGGTCGATCCTCCGACGCCCGATCCATGCCGCATGTCGTTCCGGCGTGTAGTCGCTCGGCTCCAGATTGGCGGTTAGGCGGTTGTGCGCGTGCCGCCAGTAGTCCGGCGACACGTCGGCCGGGTCCAGGCCCAGGGCTTCCACGGCGTCGATGACGGCAAGCGCGCGTTGCACCTTCGGCCAGCCGTCGAGGCGCAGCAGGATTTCGCCGCCCGGCCGCACGAAGGGCAACGTCTGGAATGGCTCGCCCCGACCGATGGCGCGCACAATGTCGATACGGGAAATGATCGTGCCATGCTCGCCGGCCGCCCAGCGGACAAAGGCGAAAATGCTCTCCGGTGCGAAGCCGACGACGCTGCGGCGACGGTCGAGTATCTGTTCGTAGCTCTTGCGGCCGAAGCGTATCCAGTGCTCGACCTTGCGTTTATCGAAGGTGAGTTCAACCAGTGTCGTGAAGGGCGCAGGCCCGTCCAGCAGCGGACGGCCGTGCGCGCTACGATACGCGCTGCGGGTCATTGTTCGTCTCCGGGGGTGTCGGGGGTGGAGCGCACCAGCACCGCGTCGAGCGCGGCTTCGGTGCGCAGGATCGCGCGGCCGATGGCTTCGGGGATTTGCGGAAGAACGGCGTCGCCGAAGGCTTCGACGATCAGGCTGGCCGCAGAAGTCCCTTTGCGACTGCCGGGCGCAATGCGCGTGTCAGCCACCCAGGCGGAAAGCCCATCATCCAGCCGTAGGTGATGGGCAAGGCCGCCGTTCCAGTCAGCCCATGGTTCCGCAGCATCGCCGCCAGCGCCCGCGCGCCCGCCCATTTGTCCGGCGCGCGATCCGTCATCGCGCCGTCCATCACCGCGTCCATCGTCGGGGATTTCCTGCGGGCGTAGGCCGGACTCCAGCCGTCCATGCGGCTGTCGCGCTTCGTCGGTGTCGGCAGAGTTTCCGTCGCATGGCGCAGCAGATTCGGCGTGTCGATCTGCGCCTTCGCCCCGTTCGCCCGGCGTCCCGTCTCGATCTCCTGCGCGCTCAATCTGCGCCCGCCGTTCGGCTTCACCGGGGTCGGCATCATGCCCGCATGATGGCTGGCATGGCCCTGCAACTGGCTCAACACGTCGCCGCGACCGCCTCGATCCGCATCCGATTTCCTCGGCGTCGCCAGGATTATGCGCAGCGGATATGTCGATCCCGCCCCGCCGCCCGCGCCATTCGTCATGCCATCCGTCACCATCGGCGTCGGTAGCGGCAGCGGGCGATTGCGGAACAGGTCGTAGAGACCTGATTCCTTCATCGCCCTGCGCGCGCCAGAACCGCCCTCCAGACGGATGCCACCTTGCTGGTATTGCGATACGGGTGTCGGCAAGCTGTTCGGGGTCGTAGCCGATGAGCCATGACCGCTTGCGGACATGGTTGGCGCCGACATTGTCAGCACCCACCACGCACGGTTCAACGGCGTAGCCGAGCGTTTCCAGTTCAGCGAGCAGCCGGTCAGCGCCGCGAGTTCTGAGATTAGGGCTTTTCTCAAAAGCGAACCAGCGAGGGCGGCAATCTCCGACCAGGCGGACGGCTTCGAGGTAGAGGCCCGACCGTTCTCCGTCGATGCCTCGCCCTTTGGTGTTGGCGCTGGAGATGTCTTGGCACGGCGGGCTGCCGACGATGATTTCGGGCAGGATTCCAAGGTCGGAAACAAGGCGAGCTGCCGTGAGTCCGCGCACGTCCTCGTAGAGTCTGACATGGGGATTGTTCTCTGCGTAGAGGATGCGCCGCCATTCGACGATCTCGCAGGCGGCGATGGTGACGAAGCCCGCGCGATGCAGGCCGAGCGACCAGCCGCCGGCGGCGGCGCTGGACAGGTCGAGGGCGCGCATCATGGCGCACCTCGCGGCACGGTGCCGGCACCATGGGTCGCCCGCGCGTGCGTCAAAGAAGAAGAGTTAGATTCTTTGTTAGATTCTTCTATAGAGTCCGGCGAACGATTTGCGCCTGATGTCCCGATATTGCGTGCGCCTGATGTCCCGATAGGATTCACATGGTTATCAACAGGCACTGTGGATAGTTCTTCGGGAAGGAAACGCAGCAGCTCCCGGCCGTTCTCCCATTCGATCTGGAGCAGGTAGCCGGGCAGCGACTGGCGGGCAGCGATCCGCCGCAGGTCGAGCGCGAAGTCGGACGGCCGGGCGAGGCTGCCGGACTTCTGGTGAAGGTGAGCGATCTCGAAAGACCAGCCTTCCGGCTGGCGGCCGGCGTGCTTGCGCGCGACGCGGTAAAGCCAGCGCTCGATGCCACCCTTCAGCCGGAAATAGGCCGGATCAATCGCCAGCACGAGCGAGCGATCGATGACGCTGTTGTAAAACCATTCGGGCAGGACAAATTCCATGCCCTCGACGCGGCCGGCGTGCGTGGTCATTTCCTCCCATTCGTTGATCCAAGAAAATTGCCGCCTCCGCCAATGCGCGCCGTTGCGGATCGTGGTTGCGATGACGGTGGATTGCAGCCGCGCGAGTGCCGCCTTGAGCAGAAAATAGTCCCGGTTGCCCGTCGCCCGCCCGATGGCGCGCAGAAGCTGGTAGGGCATGAAGCGAAAGAAGCGCGACGTGATGAGGCCGTTGTTCTCGGCCGCGACGATCTGGCTCGCCGCCCATATCAGCACGTCGGCGTCCCAGATGGTTGCCATGCCGTGCTCGGGCATACCGAGGACTTGAACCTCGACATCGGCGGCTTTGTAGAGAATCGGCTTGGTGCGCGGCGATTTCGCCAGGGAGAAGAAAGGCCGCTCCATCAGGTCGCGCTGGTCGCGCGGTGCGGCGTTACCGGTTGCGACCACGAAGGGGTGGAGGCGGCGGCGCTCGCTGGCGTTCTCCGGTCGGGCGGGGCTGTGATCGTTGTCCCGCAACATTCAGAGCCGATTCCGTTCATCGGGCGTGAGCGGGTGCGGGGGAAAGACCGTGCCGGCGCCCTTGTCCCGCGTGCATGTGCGGGCGCCGGTTTCGGTCCAGGCTTCCAGATCGCGGATCGAATAGAGGACACGGCCGCCAACCTTCCGGTAAACCGGGCCGGTGCCATAGGTGCGATGCTTCTCAAGTGTTCGGCGCGAAAGGCCGAGGAAATACGCAGCTTCCTTGGTGCGCAGGAATCTCGGTGGCAGGTCCGCCAGCGGGTCGGGCATGGGATCACCTCGGGTTCGTCGGTTGACACCGCTGTCAGCGGCGACAGCGGGCTGTGGCGAACCTTGGCGAGGAATCGGCGACCTGTAGCGGGCCGAATTTGCAACTACATTTTAACGGCCCCCCAATAGCCGCAAAAAGGCGGAAACTATTTGCGTGGAGATTTGACCGGGTAATGCAGCAACAGCCGGTAGCCGCCTTTCATCATAGCGATGCCATGTGCAACCAGGCGCCGGGCCTTGTTGCGGCGCGGATCGTTCTCCCAATCCGTCTTGTCGCCGCGGAAACCAAGTAACACCTCGGCGATGGTGCGGTGGCTTTCACCACGCAACTTCGCGTCGAGCGCGCGCAGGGACAGGATATGAAATTGGCGCAGCTGCGACGGCATCGCGCGAAAATCCGGGCCGGGCGCGCGACCGTTAAGGGAACGCCATAAGCGCCGCGCCGCATGGGCGCGCAGTTCCAGAAAGGCGTCCATAGGCAAGCTGACGGCGTAGAACGCTGGCGCGTCGGGTACTGCCTCGCGCAGCCAGAACTGATGCGCTACGCCATCCACCTGCCACAGTCCGTGCCAGCCATCACCGGCACGTCGCAGTTCGAGGCCGTCGAGATGGGCCAGCGTGAATGTTGGCGCCTCGGGATTATCCGGCTCCAGCGCTGGCGATAGCATGACGGCCTGCGGCTGAAGGCTTGGAATCCAGAATTGGGATGGCGGATCGGCGAGCGTTTCAGGATCGCAGGGGAAATCGCAACCCCCAGCGTCGTGCGAATGCATCGAGCCGGGGGCCTGTAGGGTTCTTCATTCGCGAAATTGCGCGGAAGTCGTGATGATACTCGTCGTCGCGCCGCAGATATTCCCAAGCGAAACCGGCGGCAGGGATGGTCTTCGTATGTCTGTAGTCCGCCGATGTACGCCAATCGATGCCCAACAGCATGGCGTCACCTCCCTATGTAGGGCGGTGTTTCGATTTCAGTACTACCGCCCCTATCACAAGCGTCAGCCATGGCCAGTGACGGAGGTAGCCATTCTTTCAAGATAACCGGATCGTATATCCAATGAACGCATTGGATATGTGCGCCCTCAAAGCCCCGTTCGCCTCGACTCGCGAGCCGGCGGTGCCGGCGAGCGCAATTTCCAACGCGGCCAGTGGGACATGCAGTAACAGCAGATCGGTCCAACTGATCTGGTAGATGCTTTCCATTGTTTTTGGCAGAGCACGGAGCCAAGCACAGGCTCCGGAACTCCTTCAACTCCCGCCTTAGCGTTCGGCTTATGGCTGCTTAAGCAAGCGCCAGGGTTCTTTGCTTCCAGCGCGGCGATAATAGAGGCGACGGCAACGGAACGTGTTCCAAGTCGCGATAAGCGGCTCAAAGCCATGCCACCAATCCGCTTGAATGTCGCCGCAACGGCCTTCGAACACCACGTTTTCCTTTGCGTCGCAAAGCCAGAACTCCATCGGCAGGGCGTCGGCCTGTTCCGGCGTGCCACGGGTAGGAACGCCGTCCGCGTCTTCTCCCATGCCAAGGCAGTTTCCCCAATAGTCGGCGGTCACGATCCAGCGCATTGCAAAATCCTCTCTCGGTCCGTTGGAAAGGTGGGGCGGCTCATGCCGCCGCCCTTCCGTTCTGCTGCTGCATCCATGCAAGCCGTCTGCTGGCCGTCTCGTGGTGCCGGCTGTCCAGTTCGACGCCGATCCAGTTGCGGCCGAGCTGCTGCGCTGCCGCCAAGGTGGAACCACTGCCGCTGAACGGGTCCAGCACAATGTCGCCGGGCTTCGTGAACGCCTCGATGAGCGGCGTCAGGGCCTCGACGGGCTTTTGCGTTGGATGAAGCTTGTTGCCCGCATAGGGGAAGTCGATCACGTCCGGGATGGGGTTTTCGGGCAGACAAACATTGCCCTTCGCCAGCAAGTAGGCCTGCTCATGCTGATAGCGCAGGAACTTCGCCGATGACGCATAACGCTTGCGGAAAACGATATGCCCGACAACGCGGAAGCCTGCCGCCTTCCATGCGTCCATGAACAAATCGACCTTATTCCAGCCGTAGAAGCTGACGCAAAAACCACCATCCTTCAAAACGCGATGCATCTGATTGAAAGCGGGCCGCAGCCAGCGGGAGTTGTCGTCGTTCGCCACCTTCCTGCCGTTACGATCGCGATAGTTCACGAGATAGGGCGGATCGGTCAGAATGAAGTTCACTGATCCCCTGTCAAATGAGCGCATCGCCTGGATACAATCGGCATTGAAAATCACGTTGCGGGAGGTGTCGGTGTTGCCGGTCATGTCTTTCTTCCTTTGGGTTTGGGGTTCAGAGAAGCGAAGCGCCGCTCCTGAACCCTTGCCCGTCGGCGAGACCGGGGTAGCAAGGTGCAAGGGAAGTCTTTGGCACCGTGGAATAAATGAGAGGGGACCCGCTTGCGGGGAGTGGGCCGTTTATGCCGCGAAAGGCCGGAGAGTTCCCTTGTGCCGCGCGAGGGCAGCGCCCTTAGTAATCTGGCGCGACGCGTAGCCTACCGTTCGTGCCGAACTGACCAACCTGAAGATGTGGTTGATATCAACGGAATATGATTCAGTGGAGTTGACGAGCGAAAATAGACGACCTGACTTGCCCACAAAAAGTCTTCGACAATGGATTATTCTACGGTCCACGCATCTTGACCGGAGGGAGGCTCAAAGCCTTGGATGTAGCGCTGTAGGAGATCGTCTGTAATTGGAAAGGCCGCATTAGCATCGCGACGGGAAGCTCTATTAACTAATCGCTTCCGCAGCACGTTCTCTGGAACTTTCAGAAACACAATTTGGCAATGGTGACCATTACGATGCACAAGCTCACCGTAGTCAGCTCGCGTTTGGGATTTCCAGAAACTGAAGTCGATTACCGCCTTTGTTCCTGTCTGCAGCATTTCGACGAGTTGCTCGCGCAGTATTTTCTCTGCCGAAGCCTGCAAGATGGGATATTCATCCTCAGGATAGTCGATACCAAAGCGACCATAGGTACGCCAAATTTCCTCATCTATAGATAGCCGTCGGCAGCCCATGCCCTCTAATGCTTGGGCGAAGGTTGTCTTCCCTGATCCTGCTATCCCGCACATCATGAAGACGATGCGAGGATGAGTACGCAGGAGCGAGGACGCGCGATCAAGTGCTTGCTGAAAGCCCAAGGCTTCCCCGTCTTCACCGGCGCTGATCAACGTACCACTCCAAGCGTCACGAGGCGACTATGCCTGCAACAGCCATCGCTCCCGCAACGACGACAGTTGCAGATACTATCATGAGCATCTTCATGTTGTCCGGTATGGACGCAGATCTATGAATAACGACGTTCGCACCCGCCGCCAACGAGCCAAAAACAACTGCGACCAGACCAGCCCAGTAATTTGCCTTGTACCAAACTGATGCCGAGGCCAAGGTGGTTTCCGTGCGCACCCCGTAAAACGGGTTCGGCGGGACCATCTTGAGCACGAGGGGCATTCCTACCACCGCAAAAAGCAGTGGAATAAAGCGAACCCAGGCAACTTGTTTGTATCCGCGCACACTCTCCTCCAAAGTCTTCACAGCGAATCTCCACTGGACCATGTCGCTGGCTTTGCAACTGATCCGACCACGCCTTACTGGTGAGGTACCATCGACAGAGTCGGCGTCGCGGAAAAACCCAGCTACATAGCACTGGAAACGGCCGTGGCGATGGCTATGCTGACCTCACCAGTCCACTCACTATGACACCTTACCGCAGAAGCCCAGGCACGAAAATCATGGTGACATGGGCAGCTTGGCATTGCTCCAGAGAAGAGCGTGGTGGCACTTGCCGAACATAACACCAAAACGCGGTTGCGTACCAAAAGCAAATGATGCTTGATGGTGCTGAGCTCAGGAGACTATAGTATGATTGATCCCGCGACCCTGCTTACATATTGCGCAATTGTTCTTGGATTCGTCTTTATTCCGGGGCCGGCGACGCTTCTCACCCTTGCACGGGCATCGACCTCAGGCACTAAAGTCGGCATAGCGACCGGAGCCGGAATAACGGCCGGCGACATCATTCATACTGTCTTTGCCGTCGTAGGGATTTCCGCGATCATTGCGGCCTCAGCGACCTTGTTCAGCATAATCAAGTATGCGGGCGCGGCCTATCTCTTCTATCTCGGGATCAAGGCGATCCTGGACAAGACGCCAACGATGCCGGGGCAGGATCAAATCCGCCTCTCAGCTTCCCAGGCATTCCGTCAAGGCATTCTTGCCGAAGTCCTCAACCCTAAAACCGCGCTGTTCTTCCTGGCGTTCCTACCACAGTTCGTCCACCCCGAAAACGGTGCGGTCTTCATGCAGTTAATGATCTTAGGAGTGCTTTTCGCTGTTCTCGGCTTCGTGAGCACGATTGTTTTCGCGGTTGGTGCCGGTGGTCTCGGTGCCTTCGTTCGTCGTCATCCGGTCGTCCTGAAATGGCAGAGCAAGGTGGTCGGGGGAATCTACTGTGGCCTTGGCGTTCGCTTGGCCCTTCAGCAACGATAGCCACCCTCTGGCTCGGAAGACATCGGCCGTTAGGATGCTCATAGGCAGCACTGCGTTTCGGTAGATGGCCGGTGAAACAGTTCAATTTCTCAAAGGGGGCGTGCGGACCAGAGTGAGCGCAACAGGTAAGCGCATCGATTGCCTCAACATCCCCGAAGCCACTTTTTATGAAAGGTTTGGAAACCCCCACAGGAGTTCTGGGGATTTGGGTTGGCCGTGATTATGAAGACCGCTTACTCGGGAAGTTCAGTTGGTTCCGAGATAACTAGCCCGGTCGGACGAGCTTTGGCGCATCTACGTCAAAAAAGTCCGCATGGCGCAGGAGACGTATCCTACCCAATCACGCTGAACTTCCATCCTGATATTACCATTAATGGCGCCTTGGTTATTGACCTCATCGGCCGGCACGGAACCTATCGATCACAATTCGAGACAGGGACCAGCAGTGGTGGCCTCACTGCCTATGAAGGCGGAGAGCGTTGGAGTTGGGAAAGCCGGGTGTTCGGCGCCGCCTATGATAATGCTCATCCGTCGCTGCGACCGAAGTATGGGGCCCTGAACTATCGCCATGACCCCGCCGGCGGCTCTCGCCGATTTGGCTCATGTCACCTTCGTCTAGCCTCGCACGTCCGCTCCCGAACCTCATTCTGCTATCCAGACAGTTATTGGGAGCCTCGGCACTATGCCGTCGATGACGTTCGTCCGCTCATCGTTCTCGCAGAGGAAAACGCATTAGACCTCGACCCATTGCTCGACAACTATATCGAGGCGCATGTCCATGGCACGCTCAATGTGCCGGGAGATGTCGAGGCTGTCGTTCTTGACCCGTCTTTCAAGGACACCAGCATCGAAACAGCAGCAGCCTCGCTCGGGTGCGCGGTAGAGTGGCACGGCGGCTTTCGACTTTCTTTGGATTGTCTGGCCGACTGCGAAACATTCCGGGGTGCTGCTGTAGCCGATGCGATTACTCAAATCGCTGAGTGCGGCGTGGTGACACCGGTTGTAATATGGCGCGCTCGAGATCGTCTGCTCGACTATCAGATGGCTAAGTGGGTTTGGCATTGCGTTGCACGATACGGGGGCGCTTCTCTCCCGGTGACCTGAGGCGCGTGCCAAGATCGATCCAATATGGCTGTTCCTGTATGATCGGTATCACGCGGCTCGTCTTCAGAAACTGCGGGACATTTCACCTTTGACCCGCTAAATTGGCCCCAGAGCAGACGCGCTGCTCTGGGGCGTCGAAACCCCTACCAGTGGCTGGTGCTGGCCAGGATGGCACCACACTCCTTGACCTTATGGTCGGGGAGCCCGTGGCGTATGTCCAGGGCTGCCCGCCTAAAGGCCACGGGGCCGTCTGGTACGGTTTCGAACTCCCCGATCACCAGGGTGACAAGGATGGTTTGCGGGGGCGCACCGCGGACACCATCCAGCAAAAGAGGGAGGCAGGCCAATGCGTGTCAGACCGGAACTCGATCCCGATGTCGAGGACGAAGCTCCCACCGGGCCTGACATCACGATCTACGACGAAGAGCATTTCGTGACCTATCTGCGCTTGCTCGATGCCGACGCTGAGGGCGCAAGTTGGACCGAGGTGGCACAAATCGTGTTACATCGCGATCCCGCATCCGATGTCGTAGGAACACGCCGTTGCTGGGAAAGTCACCTGGCCCGTGCACGATGGATGACGAAGATCGGCTACCGACGAATTCTCGAACAAGCGGTTGATGGGAAGCTGTAACGGCGCGGCCTCTCCAGCGGCACTTCGACCCCGTCGTCTGGCAGACAAAGGAATAGCTGGGATGGAGTGGAGAACGGAATGACAGGATTCGGGCCGTGAGAAAGCTCTCCTTAACTTGGTCAACGAGCTTCGGCGGCAATGCGCTGCTAAACTGGTCGTTCGAGACCTTAAGGCGGATGCCCAAAACGCAGTAACTCGGCGCTAATCCGTAGCGTTAGAATTCGCTCCTCGTTGGCAGCGCGCCTGATTTCGCCTTCGGCAGAAAGTGGCCGAAGTGTAAAATTCCATGTTCGTTGTACCTAGCGTGCCCACTTCGTTATCGCCGAAAACGGGGTGTCCAGCTTTCGAGAAGGCTGTTTTCATCGTCTTCGTCGTCATCTGGATCGCCGTCCAGGCCGATGCTGCTTGAAGACAGAACTGTTAGGACCTTTCCATAGCGCCCCAAGCCGACGGATTCCTCAGATACTGCGGCGTGCGTTGTGCCGCCAAGCCAGTCCCGCACATCGGTCTCGTCACTCGATCGGCCCCCGGCAGCGACGCGGTCAGGGTCCGCTGCGAGCGTTGCTGTCGCGGTGCCCGTCGGCAGCGGTGTACCTTTGCGAATCCAGTCCAGTTTCGGCAGCGACTTCATGGCGTCCGACATGAAGCAGTAATCGATGATGCCGCCGGTGCTGACGATGACAGCGACGGCAGCATCGGACAGTTCCGCGAATCGAATGGCCGTTGCCGTGCGCGAGGTTACGCACAACTCGGCCATCTGGTCGATCGCATCCAGGCCGGGATCGAACCGGTCCATCGCTTTGCGAAATGGCGTTTCTGGCATCAGAAGCCCGGCAGCGAAATGATCCGCCTCCAGCTCATAAGGGTCGTTGGTCACGAATCCGGCACGCGAGACATGGATACCGTCTTTGATGACCTGGTCGATATGCCCCGGCAGGAAGTAATGGCCGAGTTCATGGCTGACGCTAAAGCGTTGAAAGCCGTGGCTGGGAATATGGGTGGCAAAGATGATGCCGAAATCATTACCGTGCCGCAGCAGCATCCCGGATACGCCCTCATGTTCCGCGGGCTTGCCCTGGACCACGATGTCACGGCTCTCCGCGATCGCGAAAGGATCGACCGGCAGCGTTGAAATGCCCTCATCCCGGAGGAATGCTTCCGCTGTCTGCCGGGCCAGTTTCAGGTTGAATATCCGACTCACGGGTCCTTGTCCTTCTTCGCGTTGCGCTTGGCGAGCATCTCCAGAAAGTCCTTGGCGATCTCGCGATCGCTGCCGGTCAGCTTGCCGATGTCGCGGAAAAGGGGGTCGCCCGCCTGCGCCAGTTCCGGGCTGTCCACGCGCCCCAGCAGATAGTCCGTGGTAATCTCCAGCGCATTGGCGAGTCGCCGCAGCGAATCAAAGGACGGCTTACGGCCGGTCTCGAAATGGGCGATGGAGCTGGCCGGCATGCCGGCGCGCGCGCCAAGCTGCTCTTGGCTGTAACCCCTTAATTCGCGGGCACTTTTCAACCTTTCGCGGAAAATATCGCTGGGGCTTTCACTATCGGTCATGTCTTCTCCGTCATGATAAACTTGACGCCCGTTGATCGGCGTCCTATTTTTATAGACATGTATCTCATGTCTTTTCCGACATGGGCAAGCTAAATCCCGGCGGCCCGCCACTCCAGAAGGAAATTAAAGACATGTCCGCACCGGACCCTTTTCATAAGACTGACGCCCTCGATGAGGTGCTTCTCGATGTGGCGGCGCTGATCGAACTCAGCCCGCACGACCGCAAGGTCGCCGAAAACCGCTACCGCCGCCTCAAGACCCATCTTGAGCGCCGCGGCAGCTCCCTCGCGCCGTATCTGATCGACGGCGTCAGCCTGATTTATGCGCAGGGCTCGATCGCCACGAGCACGACCATCCTCAGCGGGACGGATGACGACCGCTTCGACGTTGATGCCATCGTCGAGATCGACGTGCCCGCCGACTGGGACAACAGCCGGGCGCTCGACATTCTGGAAGAGTCGTTGCAGGGATTTCCGGGCGTCAACAAGATCGTGCGCTGCACCCGCTGCGTACAGCTCCAGTTTCCGTTCATGCACATGGACGTCACGATCCTCGACCGGCGGCAGCGCCTCGCTGTAGAGAGGGCCGGCGAAATCTTCCATGCCCCCGACACCGGTCTAGCGTTGCGGGTGCCGTCCAACCCGTGGGGATTCACCAGCTGGTTCCGGGGTCAGGTAGGCGTCGGTCAGGAACTCTTCGCGGAGGCTCTGCGGCGCCACCGCGGCGCCATTTCCAAAAATCGTTTGCACTATCTCGACGAGCAGGAACGGCTGGTCGTCGCCAAGGCCGAGCAGCACGAGTTGCCGCCCGTCATCCCCAGCGCGATCGACGCGCAGGAGGCCGTCGCGCTCAAGCTGCTGAAGCGGTACCTCAACCTGCACTACGAGGATTTGCCCCTGTCGCGGCCGCCTTCCATCTACCTGACCAAGCGCGCCGGCTGCGTAGGGTACATCCCGCTCGGCCTCACCGCGCAGCTCTATGCCTTGGCCGACAGCACGGCCAAGATCATGCGCCAGCATCTTGCGGACGACACTCGCCCGCGCGAAGAA
The DNA here is from genome assembly GCF_030678915.1 of Paracoccus wurundjeri. Taxonomy (GTDB): domain Bacteria; phylum Pseudomonadota; class Alphaproteobacteria; order Rhodobacterales; family Rhodobacteraceae; genus Paracoccus; species Paracoccus onubensis_A. The sequence goes on from NZ_JAUUTZ010000025.1 coordinate 47,778, forward strand.
AACCCCTCCTATCCGCCGGACCGCATCAATGACCGTTGGCCGCGGCCCGATGCCCCCGGCCTTGCCGACATGAAGGCGCTGGCCGAAGCACTTGAGCACCTTGCGGCACGGCTGGAATTCATGGCGAGGGCGTCGCTGACCGATATCGCCAACACGATCGACGAGTTGTTCGGCGAGCGGATCGGCAGGGAACAGCGTGCCATCCTGATGGAGCGCTACGACCGCCGGGACCGGGTGGAGCCGGTGCTTTCCGCGCCGCGCACCGGCGGCATCTATGCCCCGGCCGTCGTTGCCGCGCCGGAGCGTTTGCGTGAGGTGCCGCGCCACAATTTCCATCCCTTCATTCTCGGTGCACCGACGGACGACCCGGATGAAGACTGACGGGGCGCGCTCGCCCAATGCCCAGCTCAAGGCGATGGCCGCCCAGTGGCCGGACTTCCAGGGCCGGAGACTGGGGGATGGCACATTGGCATGGCGGGGGCCGCTGCGGCCCAAAGCCCGGCTGTATGAAGTGTTCCTCTTCTGGAAGCCGGGCGCGATGACGCTGCCCTATGTCATGGTCATCGATCCGCCGCTGGAGCCGCGGCCGGGCGGCACTTTCGCTGAAATCCCGCACCTGATCTACGATGCGAACGATCCCCCCAGCTCCGGCCTGTGCCTGTTTGATCCCGAGGGCGGCGAGTGGTCCGCCGCGCGCCTGATCGCGGAGACGACTATCCACTGGACCGCCGAATGGCTCGCCTATTACGAGCTGTGGCACCTGACGGGCGAATGGCTCGCGTCCGGCGTCGGCTACGAAAGCGTAGCGCGCATGCACGCCGCCGACGCGCAGATCATCCGGGAGGTGAAGGCCGATGTTCACTGACCGCCGCGCCAACAGCCTGCCGACCCGCCGCGCGCGCCAGCCTTGGCCGTCGGACAGGCCGTTCAAAATCCTCTCGCTCGACGGTGGCGGGATCAGGGGCATCTACACCGCCGAAATCCTGCGGCGTTGTGAAGAGAATTTCTGCGATGGCGCGCCGCTGGCTCAGTATTTCGACATGATCGCCGGCACATCGACCGGCGGCATCATCGCCCTCGGCCTGGGACTGGGTATTCCGACCGCCGAGATCAAGGGGTTTTACCACGATGACGGTCGGAAGATATTTCCGCCGCTGCCGGGTGGATGGATCGGCCGGGTCCGCCGGTTCCTGCGATCCCTCAACGGCCCGAAGCTGGTTCATGAAGAGCTGGAAGAGGCCCTGAAGCGCCGGTTCACCGATCATCTTCTCGGCGACTCCATGACCCGGCTGGTCATTCCGGCCTTCATGATGCCGAAGACTGAAATCGCCGTTTTCAAGACCGATCATCACAGGGACTTCAGGAACGATCACGCGACCCCGATGTGGAAAGTGGCGCGAGCAACTTCAGCAGCGCCCACCTACCTCAAGGGGCTTGAGCACGAAGAGAGCGGTCGGATTTTCATCGACGGCGGCGTATGGGCCAACAATCCGATTATGGTCGCGCTCGTCGATGCCATCACTGCCTACGCCATAGGTTTTGACCAAGTGGAGATTTTCAGCATCGGCACCGGCAATGCGCCCTTCGCACTGCGCAAGCCCGACGTGTTCCGGGGGCTGATCGCGTGGCGGGAGGCGATCAAGGCGGCGATGTTCCTGACCACCGACAACGCGACCGCCCAGGCGAAGTTGTTGCTCGGGCCTGACCGCTGCCTGCGTATCGAGCCCGACGAATCCGATACGGCGATCGAGATGGACGACTATGACGAAGCGTTTGCCCGCCTGCCGGACCGGGCTGCGGAGCATTTTGAAAGCAGGCGCACCGAGATTTCCTCCTTCTTCCGGAATAGGGTGTTGCCGCGGGAGAAGCATTTTTCCGGGAAGTAGCCTATCCGTGTGTGTCTGCGGACTTGGGGTCGCACCCGGCGCCCGACATGCCGACCTGAAGGTCCGCTTCTTCCTGAACGATCAGGACCGGCTTGGACACATGCTCCGCCAGCCGGACTGGATCCAGAGAGAACGCGCTGATGAGGGGGTCTTGAATGGCGGGTGCGGACAATGGCATCAGAGGCGCGGGCAGATCGGTTGCGTCAACCCGGTTACCGCCGCGAGGGCATCGATAGCCGCGTCGGCTTGCGGCAGAAGCGGGGCGTTGGCCGGATTGGCATGGAGCTGCCCCCTCAGCACCTCCCCGAGCGGGTGGCCGTGGGTCGCGACGAGGATCAGTCAGCAGATGGCATGGCCCCTGCCTGCAAGATATGCATCAAAACCTATTAACCTTACAAATCCTCACAAAAAGGCTGGGCTCTTGGCCTTTTTCAACCGCGAGTCTTTGTCACAATGACGAAGGCACCCGCGATCTGACTTGAAGCAACCGCCGTGCGCAACCGTTACGAGCGCAGGTAACGCAACGCGAGAATTGCCTCGCCTAACTTGTCGTTGCCGATCTCCACTGCAGCATACTCTCCAAATTGCGGCCAGTCCTTATTGTACGCTATTATATCCTATACGCCGCACGGCTGCATTGGGGGACTTTCTTTTCATGCGCGAACGGTTCTTCGATGGTCCCTGCCCCTTCCGGGCATGGGATTTCTGGAGACGATGGCGCTCAAACGCGACAGGATCAGCATCGAGGTCATAGGGCCGGAAGCGGGCCGGAGCGATCCTGCGCGCGCCGATGCAGCCATCCGCTCCCTCGCCCAGCTGATCGGCCGCCAGATCGCCCGCGAGCAGTTCGAGCGCAAGATCGCGCTGGAACGCAGGGCGCAGAAGAAGCTTCTGGCAGGCGAGGATGCGTGATCCCGGCCTTGTAAAAACACGAATTACACGTATAATTCAGGTGCCCCAAGCTAAAGGATGCCTGCCATGCCGACAGTCGGTTCCCTCGAATTCCAGCGCAAGTTCGGAGAGTTCCAGCATCAGGCGCAGCGCGAGCCGGTGGAGATCACCCGGCACGGGCGGCGCGAGTTCGTGCTGATGTCCGCCGACCACTACGACTGGCTCCGCGCCGCCGCGCAGCGTACGCACCGCTCGGCGGACGCCGCCGATGTGGTGATCGACGCCGTTGAACGGGCCGAGATGGACCCGGAACACGCCCATCTCGACGACCTGCTGAAGTAAGGTCGGCGACGTGGCGATCCCTGAACCGAAGCCCGGCCTTGTCATCCGCTACGATTACCTCTGGACGCATGAGGCTGCCGCCGGCCAGGATCAAGGCAAGGACCGTCCGGCCTGCCTCGTCGCCGCGACCGATGCCCTTGTTCGCCCGCGCCATGTGGTGCTGCTGCCGATCACCCACACGCCGCCCTCCGGCGAAACGTTCGGCATCGAGATCCCGGCGAAGGTCAAGCAGGCCATCGGCCTCGACGACGCGCCGAGTTGGGTGATCGTCTCGGAACACAATATCGACGAATGGCCCAATGGCGGGCTGTCGCCTGTTCCCGGCAGGCGGGGCGCGTTCGCCTATGGCTTCATTCCGCCGGGGCTGTTTGCGAAGATCAGGGCCAGCTTCCTCGAACTGGCCCGCGCGAAGAAGAGCGGCGCGGTGCGCCGCTGACCATGGAGTTTTAAAAGGACCGGCCGATGACCCGCGTTGCCCTTTATGCCCGCTATTCCTCCGACAACCAGCGGGACGCCTCGATCGAGGATCAGTTCCGCATCTGCCGCGAGCAGGCGAAGCGCGAGAAGTGGAAAGTGATCGGCACCTACAAGGACGCGGGGATTTCGGGAGCGAGCATGATCCTGCGTCCCGGCATTCAGGCGCTGTTGCAGGATGCGCAGTCGGGACAGTTCGATATCGTGCTCGCCGAGGCGCTGGACCGCATCTCGCGTGACCAGGCCGATGTGGCGACGCTGTTCAAGCACCTGAAGTTCGCCGGCGTTCCCATCGTCACGCTGGCGGAGGGCGAGATCAGCGAGCTTCATGTCGGGCTAAAGGGCACGATGAACGCGCTGTTCCTCAAGGACCTCGCCGCCAAGACGCATCGCGGCATCCGTGGCCGCGTGGAGGAAGGCAAGTCGGGCGGCGGGCTTTGCTACGGCTACAAGGTCGTGAAGCAGCTCGATGCGCGCGGCGATCCGATCCGGGGTGACCGCGAGATCAATGAGGCTGAGGCCAATGTCGTGCAACGCATCCTCCGTGACTATGCCGCGGGGATCAGCCCGCGCATCATCGCCAGGACGCTGAACGAGGAAGGTGTCCCCGGTCCCGAAGGACGGCTCTGGAACGACACCACCATCCATGGTCACGCGAAGCGCGGCACAGGCATCCTCAACAACGAACTCTATATCGGCAAGCTGATCTGGAACCGGCTGCGCTACATCAAAGACCCGTCGACCGGAAAGCGCGTCTCGCGGCTGAACCCGGAATCGGAATGGATCGTCAAGGACGTTCCCGACCTGCGCATCGTCGACGATGAACTCTGGCAGGCTGTCAAGGCCCGGCAGGCCGCGACCTCCGCCAAATATGCCAATGTCGCCGAAGGCATTCACAAGCACCACAGGAAGAACCGCCTGAACGGCACCCACCGGCCGAGGACCCTGCTGTCCGGTCTGGTGTTCTGCGGCTGCTGTGGCGGGCCGTATTCGATTCGCGGCTCGGATCGCTTCGCCTGCTCAACCCATGGGACCAAGGGCACCTGCTCCAACAGCCGGACGATCCCACGCGAGGAGTTGGAGCGGCGCGTGCTTGCCGGCCTCAAGGAGCGGATGATGACGCCCGAAGTCGCGGCGGAAGCGATGCGAGCCTATGCCGAGGAAACCAATCGGCTTAACCGGGAACGCCGCTCAAACGGCGATGTGTGGAAGGCCGAGCTGGTGAAGGTCGAGAAGCAGATCAGGGGCATCATCGAGGCGATCAAGGCGGGCATGTTCCACCCGAGCATGAAGGGCGCGATGGATGCGCTCGAGGCGCGTAAGGCCGAACTGACCGAGCAACTCGTCGATATTCCCGAGGACACGCCGGACCTGCTGCCGAGCGCCTCGGCGATCTATGCAAGGAAGGTCGCGGCGCTGACCGCCGCGCTTGCCAAGCCCGACGAACGGCCCCAGGCGGCTGAGGCGCTGCGGATGCTGATCGACAAGATTGTGCTGACCCCCGGCCCGGAACGCGGAGAAATCTACGCCACGCTGCACGGCGAACTGCGCACGATCCTTGAATGGACTGAGCGTCAAGCTATTGGAAAGGCTGGTAAAAAGACAAAACCCGCCGTTGGTGCGGCGGGTTTGTCGGTCTCAATGGTTGCGGGGGCTCGCAACCAACGATACTTGCGATTGATCGAGCGCGAGATCCCTAAGCTTGCTGCATAACGTAGCTGACTGTTCTATATGGAACAATAGAACTGTTGGGCTTCATCTGCATTGAACATCGCGCCTGTTATGGTCAGCTTCTCAAGAATCAAACTGCATCAATCCTGCAATGGAGAAGCCTCCGTCGACCGCCAGAATTTGGCCGTTGACGTAGGAGGCGTCCTCACCGAGCAGGTGGAGAGTCATCTTCGCAATCTCTTCAATGCGACCATAACGCCCCAGTGGCACGCGCGAGACCCAATTCTGTCGTGTCACTGCGTCGTGCCAGCGTTCTGTCATGGGCGTTTCGACCGGTCCGGGCGCTATGGCATTCACGCGGATGCCGCGAGATGCCAGTTCGACCGCCATGATGCGTGTCATGGTGTTGGCGGCACCTTTCGAGGCGCCATAGGCGACCCTTCCAACATTGCCCTGCATACCCGAGACCGAGGTGATGTTGACGATGGCTCCTGCCTCCATTCTCCCCACCGCGGCTTGCGAGACATTGAATGAGCCCACAACATTTACGTTCAGGATGGACAAGAATTGGGCGCTTGTCGTATCCTCGATAGCGACATTCTGACCAATTCCAGCGCAGTTCACCACGCCGTCGATGCGGCCGAAATGCTCCATAACCTTCTCGATTGCGGCGCGGACATCGGCCTCAACAGTGATGTCGATGCCGATGCACAATACGCCTTCGGTCTTGGTCCGCAGCGCTTCCAACCCAGAACCCGGCAAGTCGAATACTGCACATCGCCAGCCTCGCGCGATCGCTTCATCGAGAATGCCGCGGCCGATCCCGGAGGCGCCGCCGGTAAGGACTACCACTTTTTCCATGACGATCCCCTACAGCCAGCGACGGATATTTTCTGTCATTGCCTCACGGGTAATCCCATAGCGGTGCTGCAACACAGGAAGGGTGCCTGCATCAAGGAAGCGGTCCGGCAAGGCGATGCGTCGCAGTTCGGGGCATACGCCATTCATCGCCAGAGTGCTGGATACCGCCTCGCCCAGGCCGCCGATACTGGAGTGGTTTTCCGCAGTAACGACAAGGCGACCAGTCCGCCTGGCTTCGCGAAGTATTGCCAACTCATCCAGTGGTTTGATTGTGGGCACGTGCAAGACGGCAACATCGATACCGTCACTCTTCAGTTCCTTGGCGCTGTCCAGGGCGCGCATCGTCATGAACCCGGTTGAGATGATCAGCACATCGCTGCCGCCGCGCAAAAGGGCCGCCTTTCCGATCTCGAATCGATAATCGTATTGATCAAGGACACGGGCCACGTTTCCGCGCAGGATCCGGGAATAGACCGGTCCGTGATGATCGGCCAATGCCGGGACCAATTGCTCGATCTCATAGGCATCGCATGGGTCGATAATCGTCAGGTTCGGCATTGCCCGGAAAATGGCAATGTCATCGGTGGCTTGATGGCTGGGACCATAACCGGTGGTCAGGCCGGGCAAACCGCCAATCAGCTTGACGTTGGCGTCCTGCTCGGCAACCGCCTGCGACATGAAATCGTAGCAGCGGCGCGAGGCGAAGGTGGCGTAGGTCGTTGCAAAGGGTATGAAGCCTTCTTTGGACAGGCCGCCCGCAGCTGTTGCCATCAACTGCTCGGACATACCCATCTGATAGAACCGATCGGGATAAGCCTCCGCGAAGATGTGGATATCGGTGTATTTCGCCAGATCTGCACTCATGCCCACGATTTCGGGGCGAGTGCGGCCGAGTTCGATCAATGCATTTCCGAACGGCATCGAGGTCGTAGGATGTCCTTCGTCGATAGCAGAGGCTGTGATGTCGGGGGACTTGGTCTTGAGCATTGTGTTTTCCTTGTGAAGCTGCATGTTCATTGCACTGACGAGGCCTCGAGTGCCTGATACGCGCGCTTCCAGTCGTCAGGCTGAAGGCGGATGAAGTGGCTTTTTTCACGGCCTTCCAAGAAGTCGACACCGCAACCCATCTTTGTGTCGCAGATGATGATGCGAGGCTGGGGCTCCGGATGCTCCCGGGCCCGGTCGAAGGCGGCCACTAGCGCCGACATATCATTCCCGTCGATGCGCTGGACATAGAATCCGAAGGCTTCGAATTTGGCGACCACGGGCTCTGTATTCATGACCTTGGTCGACGGGCCGTCGGCCTGCACCTGATTGAAATCGACGACCGCAATGATGTTATCAAGCTGATAGCTTGCGGCGGAGATCGCAGCCTCCCATGTCGGCCCTTCAGCCAACTCACCATCACCCATCAGAGTATAAATAAAGGATTTTGATTTCTTTCGCTTCAATCCAAGGCCCATACCGACAGCCATGGGTAGACCAAGACCGATCGATCCTCCTGACATCTCGGCGCCTGGCGTGTAAGAGGTCATACCAGACATTGGCAGGCGGCTGTCATCAGCAGCATATGTGATCAGCTCTTCTTCGGGCAGATATCCCGCTGCAACGAGGACAGAGTAATGCGCAATGCCGTAATGTCCGGGCGACAACAGAAACCGGTCGCGATCTTCCCAGCTCGGCTGATCCGGGCGATGGTTCATCGCATGGAAGTAGGTCACGGTCAGAACATCGGCAACGCCGAGCGCTTGTGCGATATAGCCTTGTCCTTGTGTCTCGGCCATGACCAGCGCGTTATGTCGCACGCGGCGGGCGTGATCCTTCAGGCTGGAATTGTGCAGATTCGTGATTTCGTTCATGTCAGATCCTTCCGAAATTTCTGGACTGAAAAGGTTGGGAGATCAGATCACGCTTAGTGAGATCCACGGGACCGCCGATATGATGGCAAGTCCGATCAAAAGCGCACCAATATATGGCCAGACGGCACGGATCGCGCTGTCTGGCGCGACATTGCCAATACGGCAGGCGAGATAGAAACCGATTCCCAATGGTGGAGCCATCAGACCGATATTCATCGCGACGACAATGATCATGGCATAGTGCACTGCATGGATGCCCAGGTCAGCAGCGATAGGGAACATAAGTGGTGACATCAGCACCAAGGCGGGTAGCCCTTCAAGCACGCAGCCCAACACCAGGAAGATGGCGATAGACAGCACGATGAATGAAATCGCGCCTCCAGGCATGCTGACCGCGAACTGGGCCAGAACCTCTCCGACACCAGCCTGGGTGATAGCCCAGGCCATCGATAGGGCCGTGCCGAGGATCAGCAGGATCGCACCGCTCATCGCTGCAGTTTCGACGAGCATGCGGTAGATCTGGCTGTAGGTGATGCCGCCATAAAGTATCGCGCCGATCACCAGTCCATAAATGACAGCGATAGTCGACACTTCAGTGGCGGTGGCGATGCCACTGGTGACCGACCCCCGGATAATGAAAGGCAGGATTAGCGCAGGCGCAGCGATGACCAGCAATTGCCCGACGGTTTTTAGGTTGGCGCGCTTCACACCATCCATCGATTCATGACGGGCACGGAACCTGGCCAGTGCCATCAATGAGAGTAAAAGAACCAGTGCGACGACAAATCCTGAAGCAAACAGATCCGCGATCGAAATGCCGGCGACCGAGCCAAGCACAATCAATACGATCGATGGCGGAACCGTATCAGCCATTGCAGCGCCGGTGGCCAGTTGCGCGATCATCTCGGGTGGCTTGTTGCCACGGCGTTTCATCTCCGGAAACAACGCTGGAGCGACCGTTGCCATGTCCGACACTTTTGAGCCGGAAATCCCGGAAACGATAAAAAGTGAGGTCAAGAGCACATAGCTCATCCCTGCCTTCACGTGGCCGAGGATCGAGCCAAGAAAATCGATAATGACCTTGCCCATGCCAGTTTGGTCCAACACACAGCCAAGCATGACGAAAACCGGAACCGAAAGCAGGATGACGCCCGACATGCCTTCATCCATGCGGCCCACCATTACAAATGGCGGCACATGAGTCGCGAAGGCCAAATATGACAATGTTCCGATCCCAAAGCAGAAGGCGATGGGAACGCCCGCGACAAGACAGACTGCCACCAAAAGAACAAGAAAAATTCCCAGAGACAGATTACCGATAGCGATGAAGAGCGGACTTGCCGCCCATAAGATCCCAGTCGCGGCAGCTACGATCAGGACGCCGATGAGCAAATCTGCAATGCGACATTCGCGAATAGCATGGAGTGCCAGCAGAGCCAGCATGAGCACAAATCCCGTAGGAATGGCTGCGACGCGCCAGGAATTGGGAATATGCAGTGCTGCAGAGGTGATGAAGGATTCTTCATATGTGTATTCGAACGCCACCGGAATGAGTGCAATCAGGAATGCCGCAGCTGCAACCAGAGCCGTCGCCTCAGTGACCGCGCGGATGCGGGGTGACAGAAACTGAAGAAACAGGGTCAGTCGCAAGTGTTCATTCCGGTCGATGGCGATGGCCGAACCCAGCATCGCGAGCCAGATGAAGGCAATCGAAGCAGCCTCTTCGATCCAGATGATTGGCAGGTTGACCACGTAACGAGATATGACGCCTGTCAATAGAAGCGCGATCACAGAAAGCATCAACATGGCTGCGATGAATTCAACGGGACGCATGAAGGGGGAAGCGGGTCGGGCAAATTCGTTTTCGGTTACCCCGTCGATGGCCGGGTCCTGGGTGGCAGTAGTCATCTGGATACCTGCATGTAATAGCTTTCGCGCAATGGAATGGGTCGCCCGAGCGACTCATTCCGAATGGGTCAGTGATATTGATCAGGCCAGGGAGCCGGTTACCTGCTCCAGCAGGGACCAGGCTTCGTCCCCGTAATTCTGTCGCCATTCCGCGTAGAATTTGGCCTCACGAAGTTGCCCGCGGATTGCCTCGGTGTCGGGCTTATTGAAGACCATGCCGTGTTCTTCCAGTGCATTGCGTAGATTCGCGTTCAGATCATCGATATCTTGCCGTTGATCCGTGGCAGCTTGATTGATATTGCGGCTGACAATCTCTTTCACATCGTCGGGCAAGCGATCCCAGGAGCGCTGGTTCGCCAGCATCCAGAACCCATCCCACATATGGTTGGTCAGCGAGCAGTATTTCTGCACTTCGAACAGTTTGCCGACATCGATGGTGGATAGCGGGTTCTCCTGGGCATCGACGATGCCGGTCTGGAGGGCGGGATAGACTTCGTTCCAGTTTATGCTCGCTGGTGCGCAACCAAGTGCTTGAAACATCGAGGTCCAGAGCGGGCTGACCGGCACGCGGATTTTCAACCCGTCAAGATCATCAGGGCCTTCGATGGGGCCGGTTGAGGTCGTGATCTGACGAAACCCATTATTGAAGATCTTGTCCATGACATGCAGGCGCGCGCCTTTAATCTGTTTTCGAACATATGCGCCGAGTTCGCCGTCCATCGCCTGCCAAACCTCAGAGGTGTCCTTGAAGGCGAAGCCCATGCCATTGATCGACGCAACAGGCACCAGTGAAGAGAGAATGATTCCCGACAGAGTGAAAAACTCCACCGCGCCCGAACGCACCTGGTTCAAGGTATCAGTGTCCGAACCGAGTTGATTGTTGGGGAAGATTTTTAACGCGAAGCGACCGTCAGTTTCCTCGGCGATGCGATCGCGCGCTTCTTCCATCCGGTTATTCATGGGATGACCCAGCGGGAAATTGTTCGCGAACTTGTATGTAAACTCGGCAGCCATGGCGCGTCCGGGCCTGAACAACGCAGGCACTGCAAGTGCGGCGGTGCTTGCACCGATAAATTGGCGTCGTTTCATGATTTGACCTCCTCCAGACGATTTAAATTTGCCGCCACACCAGTTTGCACGGGAGTGCGACATCCTCCATAAAATGGAATACAACTTGCCATTAAGAATATACATTGTTTTTTTATACGTAATTTCATATGGTTGATAAATTAAATACTCCATATTATGGAGTTTATGGGGAAGAGATGGAAGAATCATCGGGAAGTCAAAGCATTGAGCGCGCCACGAATCTGTTGGCATTGGTTGCGCAGTCGCACGCAACGGGAAGCACGTTGAACGATCTCGTCCGAAGCAGTGGCCTAAAGCAGGCAACGGCGCGCCGGTTGCTGCTTGCGCTGATCCGAGCGGGACTGGTATCGCAAGACGAAGGCACTCGCCGATACCATCTGGGATTGACGGCTTATCTTTACGGAACCATTGCTACCGACAGTTTTGCCGACCACATGATGGCTGATGAAGCGGTGCGACGACTGGCGGAACGGTCTGAAGACACCGCTTTTTTCAGCGTCAGGCAGGGTCTGCACACCCTATGCATGCGACGTGAAGAAGGATTGCATCCGATCCGGTCGCATGTGCTTAACATAGGCCAGCGCCATCCGCTGGGCGTCGCAGCCCATGGTATCGCAATACTTGCCAGTCTACCTGATGCCGAGGTTGAGATGATTTCGGCAACCCATAGGGCTTACTACGACAGCCACTATCCAATGCTGACTGAAGACGTCCTGCGCCAGGCAATTGCCGAGGCGCGTCGTCGAGGTTGTGCGATCAACCGTGGTATTTTTCACCGTGGGGCATGGGCCATCAGTGTCGCCGTGCATGGCCCCAGTGGGCAGGTCATTGGAGCTCTGTCAATTGGAGCCATCGAAGATCGTCTGAACGAACAGCGCCAGCCTGAGATCATCGCAATGCTGAAATCAGAAGCACGCAAGTTGGAAAGCCGCTTTTCCGAAGTGGCACTGCATCTCAACCCAACCACGAATGATGGCGCCGTAACACGGCGCCGCATCAATGGATCCGAAAGGACACCCTCATGATTCTGCCCCATCAATATCCAGACCGCACATTACGCCACCCGGGACCGGTTCAGCCAGGCCAAATGGTTAGCCATGCAGGAGATGTAGTAGCTGGCACGCTGACGCTACCAGCGGGGTCGGTTCTGATGCATGCGATTGGTGCGGAATTGACTGCCAGAGGCATTCGCGCCGCTGCGTTGGATCTGTCAGGCATCGTCTTGGGGCCGATGAATTTCGTTATGCCAACTTGGTCGAAAAGCTTCGATCACGTTGCCTATTACAGCAATACCCATCATCGTGACGAACCTGTCCACATTGAATCGGGAACCGCCACATACGGGGAAAAGGACGGTGCACCCTTCTTGCATGCGCATTTGCTGTGGCACGATGCGGATGGTCATCAGCGTGGCGGGCATATTCTCCCCTTCGAATCCGTTCTGGCAGAAGAATGCAGCATCACTTTCACCGGATGCCAGCAGGTCGAGATGTCGGCCCGTCCGGATGCAGAGACGAATTTCACTCTGTTCGCTCCGAGAAACTTGATCCAACCGACAACGGGCGACCTGATTGTTGCACAACTTCGGCCGAATGCCGATCTCATCGACACAATCGAAAAACTGTGCCGATGCTATGGAGTGACACAAGGCCGTATTCTAAGCTTGATTGGCAGCACGGTCGGTGCTCGGTTCGATAACGGTGTGGCTGTAGACGACATTCCGACTGAAATTCTGGGGCTTGAAGGCTCGATCAGCCCCTGCGCCGATGGCTCCCCACAGGTAGATTCGCGGATCGCTCTGATCGACGCATCGGGAACCATTCATTTCGGGGTGCCCAGCAGAGGACAGAACCCCATTCTGATCTGCGCAGAAATATTCATCCAACGCTACGCCAAAGGCTCCGCTCAATGACCCGCTATACCGTTTCCCATTGGGGTATCTACGAGATAGAGGGGCAGCAATTAGCTCCCCTCACCAGCGACCCTGACCCTTCTCCCATCGGGTTGCACCAGATTGATCCTGCGTTGGACCGCGCGCGTATTCGGCGGCCTGCCATTCGTCGAAGTTGGCTGGAACATGGCCCCGGTGCGTGCCCCGAATTGCGCGGCAAGGAACCTTTTGTCGAGGTATCATGGGCAAAAGCTATCGAATTGCTTTCGTCTGAGCTGAAGCGTGTCAGGACGTCCTATGGCAATGAGGCGATCTTCGGCGGCTCCTATGGCTGGGCCAGTGCGGGACGTTTTCACCACGCCCAAAGCCAGGTGCACCGGTTTCTGAATTCAATCGGTGGCTATGTTCGGCATACCGGATCCTATTCACTTGGTGCGGCGCATGTCATCTTGCCGCATGTGATCTGTGACGTGAATACGCTGCATTCCATCCACACGACATGGGACGTAATGGCTGAACATACTGAGCTGTTCGTGACCTTTGGTGGCGTCCCTGCAAAGAACGCCCAATCCTCGCCCGGTGGGGCAGGTCATCACAGGGTGGGGCCAGGTCTGCGAGCCATGGCTGAGGCGGGTGTGCGCTTCCTCAATATCGGTCCCTGTGATGATAATATCGATCCCGTTTGCCGAGCCGAATGGCTCCGCTGTCGTCCAAATTCCGACACGGCGCTGATGCTGGCATTGGCTTGGCAACTGGTGCGGGACGATGCCCATGACCGGGATTTTTTGGATCGATGCACAACCGGTTTCGAGCGTTTTCTGTCCTATCTGACTGGCACGAGCGACGGCATCCCCAAGACGCCCGAATGGGCCGAACGTATCACCGGTGTTCCGGCCGAGCGTATTGTGGCGCTGTGCCGCGAAATGCAGACTTCGCGGACGATGCTGAACATCGCCTGGTCGCTGCAACGTGCGCAATATGGCGAGCAGCCCTTCTGGATGCTGATCACACTGGCCGCGATGTTGGGTCAGGTCGGTCTTCCGGGCGGAGGTTTCGCCATGGGCTATGGTCCGATGAACACCAATGGCTCTTCACATCGCAAGTTGCCAGGGCCGACGCTGTCACAGGGCAGGAACCCGGTAGAGGCCTATATCCCCTGCGCACGAATCTCCGACATGCTCCTGAATCCAGGGAAAACCTTTATCCATGACGGAATGGAAAGGCGCTATCCAGATATCCGGTTGGTTTATTGGGCAGGTGGTAATCCTTATCATCACCATCAGGACCTGAATCGGCTGAACGAGGCGTGGCAAAAGCCAGAGACCATCGTCATCCAGGATCCCTATTGGACCGCAAGCGCCAAGCGCGCCGACATTGCCTTGCCGGTCAGCGTCGCGACCGAACGCGAAGATATCGGTTACTCTTCACAGGAAGGTTTTGTGGTTGCCATGCGGAAGATGCGAGCTCCCCTCGGGGAGGCGCGTTCCGATTACGCGATCTTCAGTGACCTCGCCTATGCGATGGGCACTGAAGATGAGTTCACAGAAGGGCGCAGCGAGCAGGAATGGCTCGAGCACATGTATGGTGAAATGAGATCACAATGGTTGAAGCAGGGAGTAGATGTGCCGGAATTCTCGAATTTCTGGCGCGACGGGCTTATTGATCTGTCGGCGACAGCTTGCAGCCGGATTATGCTTGAGAAATACCGTGGCGATCCGACCTCTCATCCGCTGCCAACGCCTTCTGGCCTGCTAGAGATCTTCTCGGAAACGATAGCCGGCTTCGGACTTCCCGACTGCCCTGGGCATCCTGTCTGGCTGGAGCCAGACGAATGTCTGGGCCGTGCATCGGATAAAGAGTTGCATTTGCTCACGGATCAGCCTGCAAACAAGCTGCACAGCCAGATGGACCCTGGCCGTTTTAGCTCAAAGGCGAAATCCAGGGGCAGAGTTATCTTGGCAATGAGCCCCGAAGATGCACGCCAGCACGGTCTGAACGATGGGGAGGTCGTGGAGTTGTGGAACGAGCGCGGGCGCTGCCTTGCCGTGCTCAGCGTGACCGATCATATAATGAATGGCGTCGTTCGTATGCCAACAGGCGCGTGGTATGATCCGGATGAATCCGGCCGCGACCGTCATGGCAATCCAAATATTCTTACACGAGATGTGGGAACCTCAGGGCTGAGCCAAGGATGCACGGCGCAAAGCTGTCTCGTCCGAGTCCGGCGAGCTGAAGATGATTTGATTGAGCCGAACCCATTCGATCCACCGGAGTTTTCTGATCTTTCAGATGACGAGCCTCATTACTTTGGTGCAGACGATCGTCATGGCAACATTCCAGATTCAGCTGCGCAAACTCGGGATTCCTGAATATGACTATACTGGTTTTTGGTGGCTTGGGCCATGTTGGATCGTGGATCACCCATGATCTGGTTTCTCGAGGCACCGACGTTGCGGTGTTCGATCTAGGTGCACGAGCGTTCGACAGGATGGACTATGATTATCTGACACCCCTGCGTGATCGCATCCACCTGGAGGCTGTTGACGTTTTGGATACGCACGCCCTCTACGATCGGATGCGAGCCTATGACATTGAGGCGGTTATTTTCGGGGTCGCCGTAATATCCGGGCCGGAATTCCAGCTTCGGCCCTTCCGAAATATACAGATCAACACGGTCGGGTTGTTGAATGTGATCGAGGCCTGCCGCGTTCTTGGCGTGCCAAAATTTGTCAACATGAGTTCCGGAGCGGTCTATGGAGATCATCCGGGAGACCAAACCGAGGATTTACCCTATAAAGCGACCGATCTTTATAGCGGAACCAAGATAGCCAACGAGGTGCTGGCGCTACAATATGGCGAGACCTATGGAATGGATGTCCGCAATGCGCGGCTCTTCGCTATCTATGGCCCAGGGAAACGGCCCTCCCAGATGAATGCACTCTATCAGGTGCTGTTCGGACCGCTGGAGGGAATGACCGGCATGTCTACTCCTTCAGGAGCAGATCAGATTTTCGACTGGACCCATGTGCGGGATTCGGCCAAGGGCGTCATCGACATTCTTGATGCCGATGATGTTGCTGGCGAAAGCTTTAACATCTCTTGCGGAACAGCATTCCGTCACAGCGATATTTTGCAGCAAGTCCGCGAGTTGATTGGTTACGACCCGCATGTAACGATGGGGCCGGGAAAGTTCCTGAACCGCGGCGCGCCGCTAAATATCGGGAAGGCCGAAAGGTTGATCGGCTTTACGCCAAGATTTGGTGATATCCGTGAAGGATTAGCAGACTACCAGCGATGGTTAAACCCCGCCACGACTGATCGTGGCGCAACATAAGGCCCCGGTGAAATTGATCGCAAACGAAACCAAAGCGGGGCGGGTCCAGATTGCATCATGAGCCACAAGATGTCGCTGCGCGATCGTGCAGTGCATCGTGCGCTCCGATGCCAGTGCCGGATCATGTTCAACAGCCTTGAAGGCATGATACGTCGATGGTGTGATCCCCGGAACCCGGCAGATCGGCCCGACACCAAAGACGCCACGGTGATCGTCGAGAAACGCGATCATTTGCGGAACGGGCGGTCGAGCTCCGCCGCCGCGAAATATGCTCTGGCCTTCTTCAGGAACTCATTGGCCTGGCGAAGTTTCCGGACCTCACGTTCCATCTCCTTGATCCGGTCCTTCTCGGGGCTCGTCAGTCCGCCGGGCTGTCCGGCGTCACGCTCGGCCTGCTGGCACCAGACCCGCAGGCTGTCGGGCGGAACAGCCAAGCTTCGGCGCGTTCGCCTTATAGGCGGCTGCGTCGCTGGCGTAGGCGGCGCGGCTCTCTCGGAAAAGCCGAACACCGCGTTGGCGCAGTTCGGCAGGATAGGCGGGGGTGAATCTTTGCTTCGTCATAGAGTTCATCCTTTGAGTGTTCTACTCTCCGGTAAACTTGGGGCCGTTCAATGTTGACAAACGACGAACCCTCCGGTTGTGTGATTTGTACATCCTGCAAAGCCTTTTCTTTTCACAAAAAATGAAGCGTTTACGTTATCTTATGTCCAATCGCCCCGCCGTTTCAGTTTTATTTGCCGCCCTTCTTGTTGCTGCCGGAATATTATCGGCCGATGCACAAACTGATGAGACGATCGAGACAACTCCTACCCCTGCGCCACTGGCTGTCGGCGTTTATGTTCACCCGCCATTCGTGATGAATGAGGATGGCCATTATCACGGCATGGCCATCGATTTATGGGAGTGGCTGTCCGACCAGCGTGACGTGGCAAGTGAATATATCGAGTTCGACAATGTCGGTGAACTCGTGGATGCGACCGCTTCGGGGGAGGTCGACATTGCCGTGACCAATATGAGCGCGACGAGGGATCGCGCCGAACGTATCGATTTCACCCATCCCTGGTTCGATGCCGGCCAACGCATCATGGTCAATGATGATCGCAGTGCCGGCTTCTCGGATATCCTTTCAGGACTGAGCGAAACGGGGCATCTGCGCGCCTATGGCTGGATCGCTCTGGTCATCATTGCGGCCACATTTCTCATGACGCTGTTCGATCGCCATTTCGACAAGGATTTTCCACATCGCTGGCGCGATGGTATCGCCGAAAGCTTCTACTCGGTCATGTCGGTCGCAACCTCTGGCAGACCGCCATCGCGGAAAAACCTGTTCGGCTGGCTTGGCCGCGTCTGGCAAGGGTTATGGCTTGTCTGCGGCATCGCTGTTCTGGCCTATGTGACCTCGTCGGTCACCAGCGTCATGACGACATTGTCGCTGACCAGCCAGATCAACGGCGTGGCAGATCTGTCCGGACGTACCGTCGGAGTCCAGCCCGGCAGCGCGGCGGATGATTACGCCCGGGAGCTTGGCATGAACACACGTCCTTTCGAGCATATCGACGAGGCTGTCGATGCTCTCCTGAACGGGCGTATTGATGCGATCATCGATGACGCCCCGGTCCTTGAATATTATGCCCATACCAATCCGCAACAGCCTGTCACCGTGGTCGGGCCGATTTTCGCGCCCGACAAATATGTCTTCGGGCTGGTTCACGAGAGTCCGCTCACGCGTCCGCTGACTGTCGAATTGATCGGCGCGCATGAAAGCGGCCGCATCGAACAGATCAGGGAGCAATATTTCGGTGATGATCCATAAGGAAAATTTCATGAAACATGTTTTACTGAGCCTCGCATTTATCGCCCTGACACTGCATCCTGTTCACGCGGATCAGTGCGAGGATGCGGCAGACCAGGCGACGATGACCGAATGTGCGCAAAAGGCTTATCAAGCCTCTGATGCCGAGCTGAACAGGATATATCAGCAAATCGAGCATCGATTGAATGACGACGCCGATAGCAGGGAACTTCTCGCCCAGGCGGAACGCGCCTGGATAACTTTCCGCGATGCCGAATGCAGCTTTTCTGCTTCGGCAGTTGCCGGTGGCAGTGCTGCTCCGATGGTTCAGGCAATGTGTCTCGACGACTTGACGCAACAACGTATAGACGCCCTCCGGCTATATCTGGATTGCCCGGAAGGCGATCTGAGTTGTCCGCTGCCACCGGCGGGCTGAGCCATGCAAATCGATCAAAGAACGGAGGGATCATGACAGGATTTAAAGCGATCGTATCCGGCCTTGCGTTTCAGGGTATTGCGGTACTGGCCGGGGCGGCTTATGCGGATTCCCCCTGTGCCGGGGTCGATACGGATCTCACGGATCCGCGTACGCAGGACTATACGAGGCTGATCGCAGAAACGGTTTCGGAAGGTCTGGAAGGCTCGGAGCAGCTGCGACCCTCCGATGTCGAGATTTACAGTTACCTGCAAAGCGGCAATTGGAGTGCGGTTGAAGCTGCTGTGCCGACAGCCGATGTCGGCATGTTTTTCTTTGAGGAGATTGATGGCCTCAAGGAATTTCGGGACGTGTGGGGCGGTTGGGCCGATCCTTCCGATCGTCCCGAGTTGATCGCATGGGCAGAAGCATTGGGCACCCCCGAGGAACTGGCCACCTGCTTTGCGCATGTTATCATCGATGATGCAGGGGAGAACCAGGGGTCAACGTCGATATTTTCTCCGCCCGGTTGAGCGGTAGCGACAATCTGATCAGTTGCGATGTCATCGACGGTTCGCTTACAGATGTGGTCGCTGCGATGCCCGTTGCGCATTAATCGTGAGGCAAGGAGATTCAGGTCAGGCCTTGAGATGTTCAGATGTGTTTCCGGTATCCTTCGACGGGGAGGACGTAACATGGAACTCGCCGACTCCGTCGATTTATGCAACGCGTCGCGCTGTTATTCTAATCGAGACCGTATTGGCGGCGCGCAATCCAGCTGAGATCATAGACCAGCCAGATAAGCCCGCTGAGGGTTACGCCACGCAACGTCCTGGCCCGCAGTGCCACTACCGCGATGACCATACCGAACGACAGCCGCAACAGATATTCGTGTCCCAGCCCTTGCAGATGGGCCTGTCCTTTTATCAGGGTGTCGAACAGGTCGAAGACGAAAGACAGCGCGAAAAGACCGTAAAACCAGCGTCGGCGACGCATGAAAAAGCTTTCGCTCTCGGCGTGCTCCGGCAGCGCGTCCGGAAAGAGCAGCGTGGCCATGAGAAAATGCAGTGAGGCATAGCTGAGGATAAAGACATAGGTGCCGAAATGCCAGTCTATGACGCGGCGCAGGCCGAATTCCCACCACCAGAAATGCACGGCACCGAGCAGGATCACGAAAGCCCAGGTGATCTGGGCGAACATGCCTTCGGTGCGGGTGGGAAACTGAATGCGCCGAGACAACCCCGACAGGACGCGCGTGATTGCCAGGCCAAGGATCAGGCTGACGAGGATCCGAAGATGGCCGTAGGCGTCCATGCAGGTATCTGTCCTTCTTCATGTGGCAATTCCTTGCAATTCTTGTACATTATCTTGATTATCGACTCCAGACTATGGGCAATAAGCTGAGTGAACAGCCGGTCCCGGCCCGATATGGCGCACCGTTCTGTCGTCGTGGAAGGCGGCGAGCTGAATTGTGTGAACCTGCAGATTTGCAATGAATCTCAACCCCACAAACTTGATAGCGGAATGGCAGCGAGGCGATCACCGAATGGCACGACATCCGCGCCATCGGCTAGGACAACGCCAAAGGCAAAGCGATTTTCACGAGCCTCGGCCAGAGCTTGCAGGCTTCTGAAATCGCCGGCCTTGACGGTGGTGCTTGCCTTGACCTCGATGGCCAATGATCTTGAAGATGGCTCGAACGATCTGGCCTGACCGGATCGCCCCCGGTTCCGGTCGGGGATGATTCATTACGACGATCGTAGCATTGCGAGTGTCGGAGTTAGCCCACAGGCTACCCCGGTTAGATCGGTAACAGGAGAAACAAAATGGACTGGAACGACAACAGAAGCCACTTACTGCAAGGAGTCGGTAAACTGGCAGAACTTTCGCCGGATACGGTACAGGGTTATATGACTGCCAGCGGGGCAGGAAAGAAAACCGGTCATTTGGATGAGAAAACACGGCAACTGATCTCGTTGGCCGTCGCCGTGACAACCCGCTGTGATGGCTGCATCTCGGTACATTCCAATGAGGCACTAAAAGCAGGGGCGACCCGAGAGGAAGTGTCGGAGGCTCTGGGAGTGGCCGTCGCGCTGAACGCTGGCGCTGCACTGGTTTACTCCACCCGCGCTTTGGAAGCCTTCGACAACGCGGATAAGAGCTGACGCTTATTGATTGGCTGCCATCGGCGGACAAAAATGTTCAGAAAATGAAGTAATGACCAGTTATACAATAATGCTTGCACGACAATGGTGAGATGTGGACTAAGCTGGTTCATTACATGAGCGGATCAATTTGCCAGGCTTGCCCCCGTGTTCCCATGTCCTTCATGAAATCGGCGAATGCACGCACGGCCGGGGCAAGTTCGCGTCGGCTTGGATAGACTAGACTTACCGGAAGGGGCGGCAGTGACCAGTCGGGGAACAGGCGGATCAATCGCCCCTCTGTAATGTCCGGACCACAAATATATGCTGAGACCACGCCGATCCCGGCCCCTTTGCGTATCAGCCGGTGGATCGTCAGCACCTCGTCCAAAAGCACGCGCGGCCGGGGGACGATACGCCGTATCTCGCCATTTTTTCGGAACTCCCAAGCAAGGGGGCGGCCATCGGTTGCCGACATTTCGATCGTGTCATGATGGTCGAGATCGCTTATGAAAAACGGTGTGCCACGCCTTTCTAGATAGGCGGGCGATGCGCAAAGATAACGGTGCATCGTGCCAAGCTGGGTGGATACCAGGGTCGAGTCCGGCAGGGCGCCGAATCTTATGGCGCAATCGATGCCTTCGGTGACCATGTCCGCAAGGCGCGTCGACAGGTCGAGCGTTATCCGAATCTCGGGATAGCGATCAAGAAACACCGGCAACAATTCGCTCAGAACGTTCACGCCGAAACCGATCCCGGCGCTAATCTTGATATGACCGCGCGGCTCGCCGGCAAAGCTGCTCACATAGTCTACAGCTTCATCGATTCCTTCCAGCATGGGCGCGCATCTCTCGAGCAGCGCCGCACCCGCGGCGGTGAGAACGACGCTTCTTGTGGTGCGTTGAAAAAGCCGGGCTCCCAGCGCGGCTTCGAGAAGCGCCACGGCACGGCTGACACTGGACTTTGGCAACCCCAGCGCGCGCGCGGCGGCGGAAAATCCACCGAGAGCGGCAACGCGTTCGAATAGCCGTAAATGGTTTAGGTCAAGCGCCTCTATTGTCCACGCCATGGAACGATGTTTCCAATTCGAGTGTCTTCTGCGGCACATGCATTAGGCTCATATTGGCCATATCGCAACCGAATACCGGCCGCATTGTGCATTTTTTCGGCACAATGAGTGTCATGCACATCAATGTCTGCGCCGGAGGAAAGAGGAAGGCAATGGCTGATCTATTCACACCTTTTGAGTTGCATGGCGCCGCACTTTCGAACCGTGCCGTCATGGCTCCGATGACTCGCACCCGCGCCACTGAAGATGGCGTGCCAACGATCCTTATGCGCGACTACTACGCTCAGCGCGCCGATGCCGGCCTGATCATTACCGAATGCACGCAGATCTCGGACCAGGCCCACGGGATCATCCGGGCGCCCGGTATTCATCGGGCCGATCAGGTCGATGGCTGGCGGCCGATCACCCAGATCGTCCACGACAAGGGCAGCCGAATCTTTAACCAGATCTGGCATCCCGGCCGCGTCTCCCATCCTGAGATCATGGGTGGAAATGCCCCGGTGGCGCCCTCGGCAATCCCGGCGGAAGGAGATTTCTTCCTGCCCTCGGGGCGGGTCCCGTTCACCGTGCCGCGCGCGCTGGGACTGGAAGAGATCTCGGGCGTCGTGGCGGATTTTGCCCAGGCAACCCGCAATGCACGCGAGGCAGGTTTTGACGGGGTCGAGATTCATGGTGCCAATGGCTATCTGCTGCAGCAGTTTCTGGAGGACGGTTCCAACACCCGGTCTGATGCCTATGGCGGCAGCATCGAGAACCGCGCACGGCTTACACTTGAAGTGGTCGATGCTGCGATTGCGCAATGGGACACCGATCACGTAGCCATCCGCCTGTCTCCGGCCGGGGTCCATTACGGGATGCGCGACAGCGGCCGCCCCGCGCTCTACGACTATCTGATCCGCGAGCTTGCCGCGCGGTCCATCGCTTACATTCACGTTACGGGGGCGAACAAGGCCTCATATGATGCCGGCCCGGTGTCCATTGAAAACGTTGCTGGTTTTACCCGGGCCAGGTTCCCGGGGGCGATCATCATCAATGGTGGCTATAATAGGAAGAAGGCTGAGCGTGTCCTTGCCGGGGGTGATGCTGATCTCGTGGCGTTCGGGGTCCCTTTCCTGGCCAATCCTGATCTTCTTACCCGAATGAAGGTCGGCGCAGAACTGAATCGCCCCGATCCGGCAACCTTTTATGGAGAAGGGATCAGAGGCTACACTGACTATCCATTTTTGACGTCGGCACAGGCATGAAATGAGTTCCCGGCCAGGCCGGAAAAAGCGATCAGCGCGCATCTCGCAAGAGTTCCCGCCCGCTGCCCCGGTCGCATCAGCAAGCGAAAGCGAAAAGTGACATGATCAGGAGAGTTAAATTCGACCGGTCTTCCGTGGGACGTCATGGAAGCGGCGGATTTCAAATCGAGAGCATGTTTCTTTGTAGATCTTCTTTCGTCTTAAAGGGAGGGTCTGGACGGCTTTGTTGCGCAAAAGGTGCTTTGGGTATAATTTCCCTTTCCCGGGACAGACTTATCCTACGGCCATTGTCACGGGCGTGCCGAGAGCGGTGTAACGGTTCATGACGG